>NZ_BAAAFH010000003.1:1033262-1228206 GCF_039523435.1 Wandonia haliotis | reverse complement strand
CCCGAAAGCGGGGGCAAAGATACACACTTTTTTAACTATTCAAACAACTTTTTTGACCTTTTTTGTACTATTTTTACCAAGTAGCTACATTAGAGGATGTTAACAACGGGATAATATTTCAATAACACGCAATTTCTCCCTGTCAATTACCTCTTTATTACTAATTGCCTCCTCAATACCCACTATATTTACATTATTACCTATAATACCAAAGGCAAGATTTGTTCCTCCTTTAATTAATGTTTCGGTTGCAGCAACTCCCAACCTGCTTGCCAGGATACGATCAGCTGCCGAAGGATTCCCTCCTCGTTGCATGTGTCCCAATACTGATGCCCGAATATCAAAACCTTCTAGTTGCGGTTTGACTTTATTCATTATATCTATCGCCCCTCCCTCATCATCTCCTTCAGAAACCAGAATGATACTTGATTTTTTCTTTCCCCTGATTCGCTTCAAATAGTAAACCAGATCGTCAAGGTTCGTGACCTCTTCCGGAATCAAAGTCATTTCAGCTCCTACCGCCACTCCGGCATCCAATCCGATAAAGCCGGAATTCCTTCCCATTACTTCAACAAAGAATATACGATGGTGAGATGAAGCAGTATCTCTTATTTTATCCACTGCTTCTACAACTGTATTCAAAGCCGTATCATATCCGATTGTTGCATCGGTTCCATATAGGTCATTATCTATCGTACCCGGTAAACCAACAAACGGTACTCCAAATTCATCATTTAAAATCTTGGCTCCAGTAAAAGACCCATCACCTCCAATCACTACCAAACCTTCAATCCCGTGTGAAGCAAGATTTGAATATGCTTTTTTACGTCCTTCAGGTGTCCGGAATTCATTAGACCGGGCACTACCTAATATAGTACCACCTCGTTGAAGTATATTTCCTACATCAGAAAACTGTAACTGCCGAATCTCGTTTTCTATCATTCCGGAAAATCCATTATAGATACCATACACCTCAGCTTCATGAAATATTCCCGTACGCACGACAGCCCTGATTGCCGCATTCATTCCCGGGGCATCTCCTCCTGACGTGAAAACTCCAATACGTTTCATAAAAATCAACCTCTTTGTCAAATAGTCTCTATTATATATAATAGAACCGTATTCATAAATTTAATTCAATACTTTTATGGAAAAAACCAAAAACTGTATCCTTATATATAAAGTATAACAACATTTGATTTTTCGAAGAAATAAATATAAGTCAAAAAGTGATGAAGAATTGTTAAATAGTTACAAATCTTCTGAGGATCGTTTAATCATCGGAGAACTGTATCGTCGCTACGGACATCTCGTATTTGGTCTTTGCTTAAAAATAACGGAAAATAAGAATATAGCCGAAGATCTTACCATGCAAGTATTCGAATCTCTGTATGAAAAGATACGTAAACATACTATTAGTCATTTTAAATCCTGGTTGTATGTAGTAACCAGAAACGAGTGTTACTTATTTCTAAGAAAGCAAAAGTCCACAAAATACGAGGAGAAGACACTAAATAGTGACCTTTTACCTCAGGAAGATGAATTAGAAAGTATACATTCAAAAGAAGAACAGCTCATCTTACTTGAAAAAGCAATCGCTCAACTTCAGGAAGAACAGAGAAAAGCCGTTCAACTGTTTTATCTGGAAGAATTATCCTATAAGCAAATCGGAGAGAGGTTAGACTGGGATCTCAAAAAAGTAAAAAGCCGAATTCAAAACGGTAAAAGAAATATAAAACTATATATGGAAGAGCATCATGTTGTTAAATCTACATCATAAAATATTAGGAAAAAAAGATCCGCTGACCCGGAAAGAAATCGATGATTATCTTTCAGGTAGACTATCTCAAGAAGAACAACATCTTATTGAAGAGAAGTTAGAATCTTCCGATTTTGATAACGAAGCAATGGAAGGCTTTCGGAATTCCGGCTTAACAACGGAGATTCTCCAAAAACGTATGGATAAACACTTCCTTTCACCATCAAATTTTATTTGGATTGCCACTACTCTATCCTTCTTTTTGGTTACAGCTCTCTATTTTTTTATTACTCCAACAGGAACAAAGGAACTTGTTTCAACAATTACAACTGATCCCACCCCGGTTTCGCAAGCTCCAGAAACAGCATTTATAGAGGAGGAAGAAATTTTATCTCAAGAACCGGCACCTGAAATACTTCCCGAAACAACTATTACTAATACAAATTTGCAAGAAAGCAACTCTCAACCCAAAGAGTCGGAAAGTACGGAACAATATGAAAGTTACATTCCTCAACTCCCTCCCAGACAGACACACCCCCTCTCTCTAAAGCCGGCTCAATTTGATATTTTACTTAACTATGAAAAAGAAATTTACTTATCAGAACTGAAATTTATTGATTTCAGAAGCATACGAACAACTCCCATTACAACACGAGGAGTCTTCTTATCAGGAACAGAGGCTGGATATGAAAACAGAGATTCAGAAAGTTCTGCCTTACCCTGGGAAACAATCGAGATAAATTATCACGATTATCTTTCAAAAACGGCTATATATATTAAGGAAGGAAAATGGAATCTCGCTATTCCCCGTCTGGAAAAAATACTGGAACAGTACCCTACAGATGAAAACGGACTTTTCTATCTCGGTTTTTGCTATTTCCAAACTCATAATTATACAGAAGCTCTCCCACGTTTTGTTGCTTCCGGGGAATCCTTTCGTCAGAACTTCTACGAAGAAAGCCTTTGGTATAGTTACTTATCGAATAAAAAACTGGGGAATACAATTAAAGCGGAACAACTAAGGATACAGATCATAGAAGAAAACGGGTTTTACGCCAAACAAGCAGAAATGCAAAAATAACCTCTAATCCTGTAAATAAGGGTGACTTGTTTTTTTTGATTGCTTACTTACTTTCTTTTCTTCCTTCCAGATTTTCTCGTATTTACGGCTAATCTGTTTTTGGGTGTACCGGAATCGTTTTTTCCAGTATCGGTTGATTTTTCCGTTTCCTTTTTTTACCTGTCGGGCAGTTTTGTTTTGATCAAAATTGACCTCATTCATCCACCCGTAAAAACACAGCAGAGCATATTTATTCTGTAACTCCGGGGCAAATAATTTATGCTCCCTTATTAATTGTAGTGAAAAATGCAGGAAAACTTCCTGCCCCCAATCGTATCTGAAAATATGGTTTTCTCTCTGCAGTGCAAAATTAATCGCTTCTGTTTGCTCCAGACCTTTAAATTTATCCAGCAAAACAGAGTCGCCTGTGAGAAAAACCAAAAAGGCCTCATCCAAATTCCGGGGCTTGAAGTCACCATATTTGAGTAAATTATAGTTGACGGTCTGCAATTTCTCGTTAGCCCGTTTGTAAACTGATGATGTATCTTCCTGTGCTTTTGCAAAAAAAGCGGTAAATAGTAGAGTAGTAATTATAAATTGTAGCTTCACTTTGTTTTTATTCCTCGTTTATAATAGGCTAGTTTATCATAGAAATACCAGGGACCATGCATTTTCCCTTTTTTATACATTCCTGACGACTCGATATTTCCATGCATATCGTAACTTATCCAGCGCCCGTGTTTTTGTCCTTTCTTGTAGTTTCCCTTCTCTATAATGACTCTCTCTTCTTTAAGAAATAACCATGCTCCGTCAGGAACTCCATTCTTCAGATTACCTAATGCAGAAATTTCGTTATCCCGATTCATAACACATAACGAATACCTATCGCTAAACTCACCGTCCCACTCAAGAGGTTTTGATGAGTAATGTCCTTCCTGAGCAAAAAACGGAAATGGAGAAAAAATCAGATGTATAAGTAAGATACAATAACGCATACTCGTATAGAAACGGAATTGTACCATTTTGTTACAATAATTCTAGCCTTTTTTCTTCTTGTTCTGATCTAACTTAAAGGTATATTGCAACATTACGGTTCTCGGAGCTTCAGCTTTTAGCGGTCGCAACGAATAAGCACGGTTAAGGAGATTAGCTGATACAAGTGAAATTTTATGCATATCATTTATAGCATAACTGATTCGCGCATCAAATATCGGATGCCCTGTATTTCTGGTATTGTAATAATTCATGTATTGAATCGGCTGCATTGTTCCCGTACTCAATGTATAATCTTCAAAATCCTGAACAGCACCATCCAAATTAACCAACTTCGAAAAGTATTTAAAACTAACCCCTATGGCAAAACCTTTGTACGAAAATTCAACATCTGCTTTCAGGTTATGTAGTGATCGGTACTTTAGAATACGACTTGAAGGATCAATACTGGTTTCCTGATAACTTAGTTCATTCCCGACCGAATCAATCGCATAAATATAGTCAGGGTTCATACTTACTGGTACGATATAATTATAACCCGCCATAACCGCAAGAGAAGCATGTTTTCCTATTTTCGCCAACCCGGTAAATGAAACATCTATTCCAACGACACGTGAATCTCCCGTATTTACAAATCGGAAGCCGGCCGGAATTGTTGTTGCCCCAACTAAACTTTCCCAATATCCAAATAAATACTCAATCGTATTTTCATAACGTTGCATAAATCCTGCTACGTCCAGGTATCCAAAAAATTCCCAGAATTTAAACCCTTGCTTAACTCCAACTTCGGCATTCCAGCTTTTTTCAGGTTTCAAAGACGGATTCGGGAACATCCCCAAATCTCCAATTCCTGTTCGGATAAAGCGTTCCGTTATGGTAGGAAATCTATACCCCTGTCCGTAAGAGGCCCTCAAATAGGTCTCCTGAAATAATTTCAGACTCGCTCCTGCTCTGAATATCGGTTGTAGTTTCTGAATTGAATCATTTAATCGGAAGTATTCTAATCTACCTCCAACTGAAAGGTTCAATACATTGAAGAATTTTTTATCGATTTCCGCATACCCGGAAATATTCAATAATTTATTCCGCGGACTTCCTGATCCGATATAAAGTTCAGCATACGAATCAGTATGCATTCCCGTTATCCCACCTATAAAATCAAACCCGTGTAATATTTTGTAGCTTTTCTGAAACTGATAATCTGCGTAAAAAACAGTAGCTCTGTTATCCTGTCCCCCCGAAATTTTGTTATCGGAATGTAAAAAACGTCCTCTGAGGCTATGTTTTGATCCTGTTTCCTGAAAAAACTGAATGTAAGGATCCAGATTCGTTATAAACTGGTTATGTGTAAAAACGGCTCCCGGATAACTCTGGTAAAATCCAGATGTATCATTTAACCAGGCAAATGCCATAACTCCATCGCTATACATTGCGTTTCCATTCAACCCATAACTCAGACCTTTTATTCGTTTCGATCTGTGACGCAGGTTAAAGTTCAGACGACCTCTGGTGGTTGCCATTTCTTTATTTCCAAAGTTGGAAATTGTATCATACGCAGGAGGTTCCTCTGAACTCCAATAGATATACGCCGAATCTTTAACTGCGGGTCCTATGTATCCATGATCATGATTGAAATTCCCTCCGATTACCAAATCAAAATTCCCAATCTTCTGTGAATGTAAAAAATTCATCCCGTGAATTCCGGGATAATCATCATACCATACCTGTGAACGATCCTTAGGTTTAGAATACATTCCCGAATACACATTCACCTTGGTGATTGGTTTGTCCCGGGGGTACGCAGTACGGATATGGATTGCACCTGAAAGCGCTGAAGATCCGGATAAAACAGAACTTGCTCCTTTTATTACTTCTATCTGTTCAATGTTTTCTACCGGAATAAAACTCCACTCAGGACGCCCTGCATCACCGGACAACATAGGCATATCATCTACAATAACAGCAACTTTTGAACCTACTCCAAATGTAAAACCGGAACCTCCTCTGATTTGCGGCTCTCCATCAAGAATATTTAACCCCGGTGTCTGATCCAGAATTGTCTCAATACTTCTTGTATTTTTATTTTCTATAATTTCCGGCTTAATCACCTCCATCGAAACGGTAAGGTCTTCAATTGGTTTATCAAATTTTCCTACACGAACCTCTACGTCTCCCAACATATTAGGGAATGCTTTCAAAGCGAAATTATGGTTCAAAACCTCTCCCGGTTTAAGGGAAAAACTAAAGGTATCAGGAACCATCCCTGTAAAGCGACAGATTACTGTATGCTCTCCAGGAACAAGGCTTAATTTGTATACCCCATCAAAATTAGCCACTGATCCTATTGTCGGATCTGCACGTAAGATAACAGTGGAACTGATTAATGGTTCTGCAGTTTCCGCATCGGATACAATACCTGTAAGTGTTCCATTTTGAGCAAAAAACTGTCCGCCCATGAACAGGGACACTAAAATAATGATAAACTTATTCATTTGTAGTACCTTCTTGCTTCCCCGGTGAAGGAGCAACTAAGTTAATGTATGTATAGTTTTCGGGTCAGTGTTCCTTTCTCACTTCTGACAATAACAAAAGCAATACCGGAATAAGCTAACTCAAATGTTGATTCTTTATCTGACAATTGACGTGAAACCAAATTTCTTCCCGCCATGTCGACGATTCTTACAGATGCATCAGAAGGTAATTCTTCCAAACGGACAACCACTTTTTTCCCTACCGTATATGCTGTTCCATTCAATTCCGCATACTCGTCAAATCCGGCTCCGGAATAATGCATCCGAATATCGTCAATAACAAGGGTACTTCCCTTAACTCCAAATGGACGCTCTGAGAAATCAGCTACATATCCAAGAGAAGAGGAAAGGAACATCACATTCGCACTATCCGGCACATCTGAAGAAAAGTAATTAAACGGTATCATAAATTCTGTATAATCTGTAACCGTTTCACTGGATGTCCAGGAAGCTAATGCAACTGTATCTCTCTTTTCAAGTGTTGAATTCCATTTGGTCAGGTAGCAAAGAATCAAAAGAGAATCTCCGTTAATCAACCTGTCATCACCATCTGATGGCGCTACCCCTCCAACCGACTTGTACGTATACCAACCTGCAAATGCATGCGGTCTGTCCGCAAAAGGAGCGCCAAACACAATACTTGCAAACGGGTTACTTTCATTAAAAACAAATTCTCCCAAACCGGCATTTCCAACGGCTACTACCGGACCAATAGAATCTGTCCGCATAACAATAGCATGAGATCCCGAGTGCGTAAAACTTGTATCCTTCATAAAGATATGATCAATCTCAAGGTATCTATTAACAGGGTTTCCGGAAATCCATCCCTGCCCTAACGAATCATACTCATAGTTATAAGGTTGTCCCCCATTATCTGCAACTCCTGAAATACTTTGGATATCTTCAAAATCACTATTTGGCAATTGTGTCTGAGCTGAAACTACTGAAGTAAGCCCCACTGACATCGCCAACAAGCAAAGTGTTATTCCTGTCTTTTTCATAATTTTCAATTAATTCGCTGAAAAAATAACTTTTCTGGTCACCTGTTTCTGACCATCAAAAAACTGTATAAAATAAAGCCCAGACTCTTTTGGAGTAACCGTTTGTGTTCCTGAGAAAGTACCTGACTTTAGTTTACGTCCTAAAGCATCATACACAGCAAAGTCAGCCGACTTTGTTACTTTCATCATGATCCTTTCACCACTTTGATAAGCTATAAACTCATTCTCTTCATTTTTCGCTTCAGGAAGTGCCAATACACCAAAGTAAAATGCCTGCTCATTTGAAACGGAAGTAATTCCTTCAATAACCGATTCACAAATCACATAATAGAATCCACCATTAGCAAAAGAAAAAGATTCTGTCACCTGCACTTTTACAGGATCAAAAGATTCGTAAGGCCCCCCGGAAGTCAATGAGTATTTCCACTCTCGATCTGTAGCAGCCGGACTTTCATACACCATCATGTCAATTGGATCTTCTCCAACAATAGAAGTAGAGTTTCCTGTAAACCCAATATAGCTTCCTGTCAATGTAATCGTAATATCTTCATCATTATCGTTCAACAAAATTGTATATCCCGAAACGGTTTCCGAAGGTCGAACGCGAACTCTGTAAGCCGTACCCGGTTGAATTTGTGCCGGAATGGTTCCTGAAACGGTTCCACTTGAAGAAGAAGTGATACGCCCAAGCTCTATCGGATCAGAGAAGTCACCGTTAGCGTCAGATAACTCTGCAATAAATTCATTAGTTCCTGAAAATAAGCCTCCCTGAACCGTGTAAGGAACACTTATTGCAGCTCCGGTTGTATTTGTAATCGCATACGTGTTTGAAACCAGATTTTGAGTTACTACGGGTAAATTATAAATCAATTGCAGGTCGTCAAAATAAGCTACAGAGCCAACCACAGCAAGTGTACTATCTCCTGATGTTAATACCGATAATAAATAGTCCGGTGTATTACCGTTCAGATAATTAAAAGGCACCGAAAATCGTTTCCAGTTAGAAGTTGTCCCTACCATATGGAATCGCGCAACAGCTACAAGATCATTTGGCGTATTTCCTTCAGGTAGTTCACAGGTAGATCCTCTGTGCAGAGCAACCTCTACCTTTCCTTTATCTCCTCCTGCCGGTGAATACTTATACCACCCCACAAGACTATCAGGACGAGATGTAAACGGTGTATTCCATTTTCCTTCCGAGGAAATTGTAGCTACGTATCCATTCTCAGGGTTAAAATCAGGAGCAAAAACCCGACCATTTGTCAGAATACCGTTAGCCGTTATTCCCAGGGCACTTTCGTTCTCCATACGAATGGAACTCCCTCCTGTTCTTCCCGGAGCTTTTGATATTACCTTAGGAGCTACTCCAGCCTGTCCGCCACCGGATGTTTTCAGAGAAGACCACTCTGTAGGTTCTTCTGTAGGCGAACCCGTGTTTTCCCATGACTCAAACCCTCCATTCTCAAACTGTTGTTGAGTAAATCCCAAAAACGGGAAAGCACAAACAATAATTCCTGTGTAAATTTTTTTCATAAGTATAAGTTTGATCTCAACCTGACCGGGAGAATATCATAACAGCAAAAGTAAAAAATTATCCTTTTATTTTACGATTTACGGTAAAAGTGAAAAAAAATCACACAATCATAACATGAAAAAAACAGCTTGATTTACAATCAACAAGAGACGAAACCAACGTTCTACGTCTATCCTTCGTCTTAGAATATAGTTACCAACCATAAACAGGATGTTATGCAAACAGGACTGTCGCAAATCAGGCAATTGAATGAAGCACTACTGGTTATGAAACATTTTGTTGAACTGAGTGCTCATCTCTTGCCGTATCTGGAAAAGATAACCCGAAAGAAAAGGCTGAACAAAAAAGAGAAACAGGACAAAGCTTTTGTATTCCATGTCTACGAAAATTATGATGTTGACCCGGAAACATCCAGAGCACTATTGAATTCGGATATCATTCTTCTTATTATGAAATCTTTTCATTCGTTAAAAAACCGAACAAAGGAGAATGACTCGGAAACGATGCTCTACCTCAGTAACTTCTACAAAGAGTATCACCGTCTGATCAAAACGTGGAGTAAGATCGAGATGAACTAAATTTGTTTATTTTCGCTTCATGATGCTAATTGGTGAAAGCGGTGCTACAAAATCGTCCTGGGGAATAGCCGGAAAACCGGAAACTCTGTTTACAACACGAGGATTCAGAGGAACTCAAAGTACATCGGAAGACATCTATAAAATTCTTCAGGAGGTAAAAGAACAATTTGAAACTGCTTCTTCTATTAATGAAATTCATCTCTTTTGCTCCGGTTGTTTGACAGACGAACCAAATCAACGTGTTCGTTCCTTATTACATCAAGTATTTCCCTCTATTCGAAATAGTGCAGTATATTCCGATCTTCATGCAGCAGGAATCAGTACATTAAAAAATCACACGGGTTTAGGAATTATACTTGGAACCGGCTCAGTGGCTTTTGAATGGGATGGAAGAAATCCTGTTCGGGTATTCGGAGGGAAAGGATTTCCCGGTGGGGATTTTGCCGGCGGAGCTGACTTAGGACTTCGGCTACTACAATGTGATCACAAGGAGATCATTTCCTTTCTCACCAAAGATGAATATGAACTGGTACAACAACTTACTTCTAAAAAGCAGCTTATCCCCGGAGAAGTTGGTCAACTTGCAAAACCTGTTATCCGTAACAAACAAAATCCACTACTAAAAAAACTAATTACCCGGGCTCTTATTGATTTTATGGCAGAAATTCCCTCTGATAGAGCTTACTCCCGAATTGGTGTAAGCGGATCAATCGGTACTTTTTTACAGGACGAACTACAAGAGTTTTTTCACTCATCTACCCTGTTTTTTACTCCTTCACCAATTCACTCTCTCCTGACTCAAAGCTAACTATTTCATAATAAACCAGAAAGAGTCCTTTTTTTTCATTTGACATTACGCCCCGTTGGTCGACAGCCATTGTTTTTTTGTAGAATTTCTGATTTTTCAAAGAAAATAATTCCGATATTGGGGTCAGAAATTCATAGAATCAATGGAGAAATTGTTTGTTGAAGCTACCACCAAAACACCTTTTATATCTTTTGACGAAGCATCTGGTATTATGACCATTAAAGGTCGTTCTATTCCAAAAGATGCTGAGACTTTCTGGAATCCGGTATTAAACTGGTTTGCACTTTACATGCGTACGCCTGCTCAACGAACAACGATTCGTATTGACCTGGAATACTTCAATATTTCCTCCTCAAAAAGTCTCTTATTACTTCTGTATAAGTTGAACGAGATGAAAACACAAGGTTTTGAAGCCGTTGTTGAGTGGTACTACAACACAGAGGATATTGATATGTATGAAGTAGGTCAGGATTATGCGTTTATGGTTAAAGTTCCTTTTGAGTTCAAAAAACAGGATCAGGGAGCTTTAGCTATGGTTGTATAATCTTATCCGACCAGTCTTCCGGAACAATAAAGGTAACTTTCTGACCACTTCCCGACAGTGTAATTACAGGAACAGCTGTTTCTAAAACCGTAGTATGCTCTTTTAGTTTACGGTTTAATTCGAAGGAGTTCATCGTTTTTCCTCTGAAATGTTCAAAATCTGCCATCCAGTTTGGCTTCTTCGGCAAAACAAATCCTTTTGCCGCTTTATCTTCATACAAACAATTCTTACTCAACGTCACCCAGTTATTTCTTTCCGAATTTTGGGTAAAAAGATAACCTTTCACGAAAAAAAAGCTTTCGACATTACCATACCCTTGCTCTACGAAAAAACGCTGAGCCTCCGGAACCTGCTTTTGAACAACTTTTTCCCATTTCCTTTGAAAAGTATCTCTTTTATTAGGTCCTACCCACTCTTTAGTATCCGTAAGAAGATAATACTTAACAGCCACCTCAAGATGAAGTAGTTTTCCTTCAAACTCCACCAAAAAATCAATTTCGCTTACCGTAACAGAATCTCGCACTAGTTGCCTGTTTGCTTCAAGAAGTTTAATAAATGGAGATTCAGAAAAAAAGTACAGCAATAACTGCTCTGCATATACTCCAATCTTATACCCTGCATGACAATTTGTAATCCGTTTATTAATTTTTCCCGGTGCATCATCTTCTTTAGAAAACCAATCTCTATGTAAATCCAACCATTTCTCCTGTAATCCCTGTGGAAAAAGAAGTTCTGACTTTGCATACGTAGTATTCACCTCCAAAACGGGAGAAAAAAGCAACCAATACAAGTTACGTACGTGAATATTCGTTAAAACTCTATTCCGATGGTTCATTTTATATTACATTTGCAAAAAAACATTTTCGTGCGTACAATTGCTGAAATTCCTCATCACACATTCCGCATTTCTGTCTTTTCGTACAACTCCAAGTACATCGTTAAGATAGAACTGGGACAGTTTGAACAAATTTACAAAATAAGTGAAGCTGATGTTATCGGACTTGAAGAAGTAAAGGGTATGCTCACAGATGAATTTCTCGAAAATTGTATGGGTCGTTTTCTAACGATGCGGGAAGACTGGTTAAAAAGCTTTTCAAATAAAAACGTAAACTAGAAAAATGAAAAAGGTACAACTTATCGCCTTGTTCTTCGGAGCTGCTATGACTTTCACCGCTTGTGGCGGAGATAAAAAAACTGTTACAGAAGAGGGAACTACTACCCCTAAAGAAACACCTGTTTATGCAGAAGGAATCAAAATCGGTTATTATAACAGTGATTCACTTAATGCCAATTACAAGTTAATCAAGGCCATTGAAAAGGATCTCGAAGCACAGGTAAACACGATGAGTAGTAATTTCGAGGCGAAGGTAAAGAGCTTTGAAAACTGGGCACGTTCTTATGACGAAAAGATCAAAAACAATATGCTGATTTCTTCCGAAATCCAAAAGTTCCAGGAGCAATTCCAGCAACGTCAGATGGCATTGGCTCAGGAGGAACAGCAACTTCAGGGTAAAATTCAGCAACTACAAAATGATAATCTTATCAAGGCATTCAACCGCGTGGAGAATTTTGTAAAGAATTATGCGGAAAAGAACGGGTTTGATATGATTCTTCAATACGCCAAAGGAGGACAGGTAATCTATATATCTCCCGGAATGGATGTTACCGAAGATATCGTAAATGGTCTGAATACCGAATATACAGAACTTAACGAAACGCTTGAAAGCGAAGAGTAAACTATGTTAATAGCACGTCAGAAAAAAGAGGAAAATATCATTGAATATTTACTCTACATGTTTCAGATAGAAGATTTGATCCGCGCCCATCAACTGGACGCGGATTTACTTTATGAACAAATTATAGAACCTCAGGTTCAGGATGAAAAGCTTGCCGAAGAATACAGAAACTGGTATACTGGACTCATTCGGGCCATGAAAGAACAACGCAAGGAAAAAGAAGGACATATATTTGAACTCCATGAAGTACAAATGGAACTTTTTTACCTGCACACAACACTCGTAAACCTAGTAAAAGACAAGAATTATGCCGAAGCTTTCAATAAGGCTCTTCCGTTTATTACTGAATTTCGGGAAAAATCAGATTCGAAACTGAATGATGTTGATCTGGCTGTACAGGCACTTTATATGAAACTCCTTCTTAAATTAAAGGGAAAAGAAATCCTAAAAGAGACGGAGGAAGCTTTTGATGCCATGCGCAATATGCTGGTTAAACTGGCGCAAGCTTATCACAAAATGAAAAAAGGAGATTTGGATTTTTTCAATAATAACTAATCCCCTTCTTGTTACTCAACATTAGTAGCGTATTTCCCCATTGATTTCTCAAAGAAAAACCGGGCAACTACCGTTGGTTTTGCAATCAAGTTATTCATAGGGTAATAATTGGGATCATGTTCACTTATTGCTTTATACCCCGGTATCTCTGCTTCATAGATAATAATATCCTGCTGGAGCTGCTGTGGATTATCGACAATTTCGTGCACAAAAGCTTCAGGATAATCAGTCCCTATCCCGTCGATAATCTTATAGGAGAATACCGGCACAATACTTCCGTTTAGGTAGCGAAAAAAGACTTCGAAGGCGCTATTTTTGACCCGATACACCGCACTCAGTGTCTTGTATCCCGGATCAAGAAGATTTTGCTCTTTTACTTTTAATGCTTCCAGTCCATTACTGGATATAAGATAGGGGTTACTTACCTGTTTGGTTTCTCCATCCCAAATAACCAGGTAATTATAATTACCAAGATATCCCAGATCTACCAAAAAAGATGGGTTCTTAGCATTTTCCACATCTTTCTGCGCTCTTTTGGACAAATTCACTGACAAGTATGCATCCTGAATACCATCCTCATTAAGATGAGCTCTACCAACTTCCCAACTTACTTCACTTTCTACAGCTCCGATTTTTGACAGAGCAACTTTCAGAAACATCTGTTCATTAAACTCAAAAGGAGCATTCGGGTTGAATGACTCCTTTTGGTTTTCATTTTTTACCTCAACAGAATTATCTTCTGAACATCCTGCTAACAGAACAGACGTTAGTACAACGAAAAAAAGTTTTTTCATAGTTTGCTTACTTCTCGTTTACTACTCCCATTTTACAGAATTTCTCAATACGTTCTTCGATAAGTTTATCTGTATCAATCTTAGCAAGTGCTTTAACCTGCTTTTTCAATTCTTTTCTAACAATCTCGAACATTTCTTCCTGATGGCGATGTGCACCTCCCAATGGTTCTTTAATGACATCGTCTACCAATCCTAACTTTTTCATATCTGAAGAAGTCAGCTTCAATGCATCTGCAGCTTTTTCCTTATAGTCCCAACTTCGCCAAAGAATAGTAGAACAGTTTTCAGGTGAAATTACAGAATACCATGAATTTTCAAGCATCAACACTCTGTCTCCCACTCCGATTCCTAATGCACCTCCTGAAGCACCCTCTCCAATAATCACGCAGATTACAGGTACTTTCAGTTTCATCATTTCATAAATATTCCGGGCAATAGCTTCTCCTTGCCCCCTCTCTTCTGCTTCCAATCCAGGAAATGCTCCCGGAGTATCAATAAAAGTAACGATCGGTTTATTGAACTTCTCTGCCAGTTTCATTAGGCGAAGTGCCTTTCGGTATCCTTCAGGGTTAGCCATACCAAAGTTGCGATACTGACGCATTTTCGTATTCATTCCCTTTTGTTGTCCGATAAACATCACAGTTTGCCCATCCAGCATACCGAACCCTCCTACCATCGCTTTGTCATCACGAACATTTCTGTCTCCGTGATACTCCTGAAAAGTACCCTCTGTGATTGCATTTATATAAGCCAACGTATAGGGTCTCTCCGGATGTCTGGACAACTGAACGCGCTGCCAGGGAGTCAATGAGGAAAATAACTCTTTCGTTTTATCGGCAAGTTTTTTCTCCAGTTCTTCCACCTTATCGGACATATCAACCTCTGTGTTTCCGCTAACTTCCTTTACTTTTTCTATCTCTTCCTGAAGTACCCTAAGTGGCTCTTCAAAGTCTAAATATGTTGCCATAATGTGTCTATTTCGGGGCGAAAGTTAGTAAAAATATACTTTTACGCCAGTTCCTACTAACAAGTTCTTAATATTCTACCAATTTCAATAACTTCTCTTCGAATCGATTCTTTGGCAAAAAATTCTGCTCCAGATCAGCAGCAAAAGGAACCGGTGTATCTAATGAAGCTACGCGGACAACAGGAGCGTCCAACGCATCAAAGCAGTTCTCATTGATCAGGGCTGAAATTTCACCTCCCAGACCACCTGTCAAACAGTCTTCATGCACGACAATAACACGACCTGTTTTTCGAACGGAAGCATAAACGGTTTCTGTATCCAAAGGAAGTAATGTACGAAGATCAACAATTTCCATATCAATATCCGGGTGCTTTTCAGCCATTTCCAATGCCCAATGCACTCCCATACCATAAGTAATGACAGAAATCTGATTTCCTGTCTTTCTTACTTTCGCTTTTCCGATTTCCACCGTAAAATAATCATCATGTACCTCCTCTTTTAAACTTCGGTACAGGAATTTGTGCTCAAAGAACATAACCGGGTTCGGATCTTCAATGGCTGATGCTAATAATCCTTTTGCCTCTTCGGGGAAAGCCGGATATACGATTTTCAATCCCGGAGTGTGAGCAAACCATGCTTCATTACTTTGCGAATGGAATGGTCCTGCAGCAACACCAGCTCCTGTAGGCATACGGACAACAACATCTGCATTCTGTCCCCATCTCCAGTGCATTTTAGCTAAATTGTTTACGATTTGGTTAAAGCCACACGTTACAAAATCAGCAAACTGCATTTCCACAACTGCTTTCATTTTTTTTATTGAAAGTCCAAGTCCTGTTCCTACAATAGCAGACTCACACAAAGGCGTGTTACGGACTCTGTCTTTCCCGAACTGATCTACAAATCCTTCCGTAATTTTAAAAACTCCTCCATATTCGGCTACATCCTGTCCCATAATAACAAGGTTATCATGACGCTCCATTGCCTGACGCAAACCATCTGAAATCGCATCAACAAAACGCTTTTCCGATTTATTTTCTGTAGCTGGAAGAACGGTATAGTCTCCTGTTGGAGCATACACATCGGTCAGTTCTACAGTCGTATCAGGAACAATTTTTTCTTCTGCAAAAGCAAGATCCAATCCTTCCTGAATTTCGTTCTTTACACTTTCTGTTACCTGATCGATCATTGCTTCAGTAAGAATTCCCTGCTCCAGCAAAAACAATTCAAAGTTTCTGACCGGATCCTTTTTCTCCCACTGATCCTGAATTCCTTCCGGATAGTATTTTGTCCCTGAAGCCTCCTCATGACCTCTCATCCGGAAAGTCATCAATTCCAGCAAAAACGGGCGCGGATTTTCACGTAAAGACTGTGCTATCTTCCTAACCGAAGAAAGTACTTCAAGTATATTATTTCCATCCACCTGGAAAGCATCCATTCCGTAACCAATTCCCTTATCGATGAATTGACGGCAACGGAATTGCTCATTACTTGGAGTTGAAAGCCCCCACTGGTTATTCTCAACGGCAAAAATTACCGGTAACTGCCACACCGAAGCGACATTCAACGCCTCGTGAAAATCACCTTCACTTGCTCCTCCATCACCTGAAAAAACAAGAGTTGCTTTACTTTCTTTATTCAATTTACAAGCAAGAGCAATACCGTCAGCAATGCCAAGCTGAGGACCCAAATGAGAAATCATTCCTACAATATTGTACTCACTGGCACCGAAATGAAATGAACGATCCCTTCCTTTAGTAAACCCTGACATTTTCCCCTGAAACTGCGAGAAAAGGCGGTTCAACGGAATCCCTCTTGTTGTAAAAACGCCCAGATTTCTATGCATTGGAAGTATATATTCTTCCTCTTCCATCGCTAATGTTGTACCAACAGAAATTGCTTCCTGCCCCCAACCGGAAAACCATTTTGAGATTTTCCCCTGTCGAAGTAACACCAGCATTTTCTCTTCTATAACACGTGGTTTCTTAATTGCTTTATAGACAGATAGCAATTCATCATCTGAAAACTCACTCCTGTCATAGTCTATATGACGTTCTTCTTTTACTTCCATGCCCAAATATTTCGATTGTCAAAGTTACACAGAAAGAACTAAAAAAGATCATCCGCAGAGGATAAATATCCTCAACAATATACACGGCTATCAATTCAATATCACAAACAAAAAGTCCCGGATATCCGGGACTTTTGCATTTATCCATCTAACCATTCCTTACATCTATTCCTGCGGATTATCCGTAAGAGTTTTCATAAAATTGACAAGGTCTTTTTTCTCCGTCTCTGTTAACTGTAATTGAGCGTCAGGTAAAGTTTGTGACGGAAGATCTATTCCCTGCCCAAGTCCTCCACCTTTATCATAGAAATCGACAACTTCCTCCAGCGTACTATAGATTCCATTGTGCATATAAGGAGCTGTTATTCCCACATTTCTGATCGTAGTTGTTTTAAAAGCATATTTATGTAATTCCAGTTTTGTATTATCAAACTTTCCTAAATCATCATCTAATACATCAGGCTGATCTGCTGCAACCGGAACTCCCAGTATCTCTGATTCGTTATCCTTATAATGAGGGGGTAACAATCCATTAAACAAAGGAGCAAAATGACATGTTGCACACTTGGCTTTTCCTGAAAAAATATTAAATCCGTTTTTTTCCGATTCATTCAGGGCTGACTTATCTCCTCTGACATATTTATCAAAACGGGAATTAAAGCTTACCAACGACCGGACATAATCTGCAAGCGCATTTGAAATAGTTGTTTTCGTAATGATACCATTATAGGCTTCCTTAAACAATTGTGCGTACGATGAATCCTGCTGTAACCGGGCTGTTATTTCCGTTACATTGCCTCCCATTTCAAGAGGGTTATGAATAACATCTACAACTTGTATCTCCAATCGTTTTGCCCGACTGTCATAAAAAAAACGTGTCTGAAAGCCGGCGTTCAATAAAGTAGGTGTATTTCGCTTCAGCAATCCGCTTCCATCCAACGCCGTATTTCTCACCATTCCGTCGGCCATACCTTTCTCACTAATATGACAGCTTGCACAACTCCTCGATCCATCTGCTGAAAACAACGGATCATTGAATAATTTCTTACCTAATCTCACACTTTCGGGTTTTATTCCGGGAGCGAAAAAATCAGTATTTAAAAAGGTTGTATCATACAAAAATGTCGCGCGATTATCAATTGGGCGAAAATTTACCGGGTAAGTGTATGCAAAATCATCGATAACTTGTTTCGTCCATTTTTCAAGCGGATGAAGGACTTCCGTTATAAACTCCAACCTGTCAAATGAATCAAAGTCGACAGCCTGTTGAAGAAGTTCGCGGGACTTACGAAACAGCGCAACCCCTTCTTTGAACTGTTTTTTTGCTTTTTTATATTTAAATACCGGTTCATAAACCTGTACAACTTCTTCTAATGAGTTCATTGCTGCCATTGTCTCAGGAAGACTATTGAGACTTTCCGGAACATCAAACCCGGTAATTCCTAAAGTTTCTATCCGAAACAATTCTAAACGAAATGCATCCCAGACAACTATATTGTATTCTTTTGCACGTACAATTGAATCGCTTTCTCTTCTTTGAACGGATGTAGCAATTATTTCTCTCAGCAAAACAATCTCCTTCTTCAATTCCTCGTAAGTTCCCTCTTCCGGATTAAACAACAAATCCTCAATCACCTGAAGACCGTGTGGATGCTTCTCCTCCATAGGCGTTTTATGATGATACGCATTCGTGATCAGATTTGCACCATTAATACGTCTCACCTCATCACTTTCTATATAACACAGTAAGAACTCACACGTCTTAAATACCTCCCGCATTTCTAAAAACGCGGGGATTAATTCAGGTTCTCTCACACCCTGACGTACCATACTATCAAGCGCTTCTATCTTCCGGAGAAAATGATTGAGGTTATCAGCATATAAGATTCCTATCTTCTCAGCAGAATTCATTTCGATAACATCTGCCCTGTCCTTAACCGAACTAATAGACAAAATGAATAACACTGAAACCAGTATCACCGGAATGTATTTTACCCTCCAACTTTTCATGTAACAAAGCTAATCTGACAGAAGGCGTAACACGATTAAGTAGATGTTATCTAATTGATAAATAAGATCAAGCGTTTCTAAAGAAAAATTAATTCACTCATAAAAAGCTCTTAATCAACAAGCAATGAGTACAAAGTACTTTAGCAGAAAATTTTCCGATACTATGAAAAATACTATACTCTCTGCTATCATTTTGCTAAATGTATTTGCGGTTTACTCCCAAACAATTGTTCGTGGACCTTATTTACAAAGTCCCACACACGAAAGCATCACAGTCATGTGGCGCACAAACATCAGTACCAGTTCGAAAGTTTGGTTTGGTACCGACCCTAACAATCTGACTGATTTTGAAATAATTTACGATAATGTTATTGACCACACGGTTCTGATAACAGGTTTGCTGCCTGCTACTCGTTATTATTATAAAGTAGGAGACGCAAACAATGAACTTGCACCAGACGCTGCCAGTCAGTATTTCAAAACGCATCCTATACCGGGAACTCCTGTTCCGACCCGAGTATGGGCCATTGGTGATTTTGGACGTGGAAATCAGGGACAGGTAGCAATGAAACAAGCTTTCGAAAACTATTCCGGTGATCGCGAAGCTGATGTTTGGATTTGGTTAGGAGATAATGCCTATAATGACGGAACGGATGCACAGTATCAAAGTAAAGTTTTTGCTGTAAACGGATTTAGTGACATCTTCTCCCATCTTCCTTTCTACCCTTCACCCGGAAACCATGATTATAATACCGTGTGGGCAGAAAGCACAACATTGGGAATTCCTTACACTAACATTCCGCTTGAGAATCATGATGGACCGTATTTCGACATGGTAGATGTTCCTGAACATGCTGAAGCAGGAGGTTTTCCTTCTCAACTTGAGGTTTTTTATTCGTATGACTATGGAGATGTGCACTTCCTTTCTCTTAATTCAGAAGTATTTGACTATACCTTCTCCTATGATGGTATCAACAGAATGAAACAATGGATTGAGGCTGACTTGCAGCAGAATACACGCAAATTCACCATTGCGTATTTCCACCAACCTCCCTACAGTAAAGGCTCTCATGACTCTGACGACCTTTATGAGCTAGTGATGAAAGCGATGCGTGAAAAAGTTATTCCGTTGCTTGAGCAATATGATATCGACATGGTGGTCTGCGGACATAGTCATGTCTTCGAAAGAAGTTACCTGATTAAAGGACATTACGGATACTCTGACAGTTTTGACCCGGGGACCATGTTAATGCAGAATGGTGTTAACGGAAACTTTGATGAGGGAACACCTTATATCAAAGATGACTCATACAGTACTCCGGAAGGTACTATTTATGTAGTATGCGGAAACTCCGGTAGTTCGGAGAGTGGCCCTACACTAGACCACCCAGCAATGTATTTTGGACATGGTGATCAGGATGCTATGGGATCCTTTATTATCGATGTTGACAGAAATCGGCTGGATGGAAAATATCTGACAAAAGAAGGAACTATTGCAGATCAGTTTACTATTCTGAAAAAGGACCTTGATCTGAGTAATCTTCCTGACCATACAATTTGTCTTGGAGAGTCAATAGATATTGCAGCTTTGTACACAGGCGGATCGTATGATATCAACTATGCATGGTCGGAAACAGAACAGACAGATTCAATCGTAAATTATTCCCCGACAGAAACGACAGAATATACACTGACTGTTACAGACAACTTAACAGGACAGCAGATTAGTGAGTCATTTACCATTAATGTACTTCCGGCTGCCGGAACAGAAATAACAGAACCTATACAGGGCATACTTGCTGCAGCATCAGGAAGTAATTACACTTACCAATGGTACCTTAATGACAATCTTATTTCGGGAGCAACCAGTCAATATTATCAACCAATGTTTAACGGTGTGTATCATGTTGTCATCACAAACACTGAAAACGGATGTACAACCATTTCAGAAGAATACAATTACCCTACAACATTAGGTCTGACGTCATCTGAGAATGAAAACTTCCTTCTTTTCCCAAACCCTGCATCTGAAAAAATCACGTTGATCATTCCTGACCTTTTGAAAAACGCTGACTACACAATTTCGGATGCAAGTGGTAGAATCGTTCTTCAAGGTAACGTATCTGAATCATTTTCAACCGTTCAAATTAGTAATCTCGCCAAAGGGTCATATACAATCAGCTTAAAATCGGATCAGGCAGAGGTTCAGCAATCATTCTTAAAACAGTAATAAAACATCATCAAATAATAACATCCAGCACTATGAAATCAAGTAAACTAGTACTAATTATGATGCTGACCTCACTAGGAGGTCTGGCACAGACACAACAGTTCACAAATGTAGGGAACAATAATTTTGTTGCTCCTGAAGGTGTACTATCCGTAAAAGTTCAGGCTATCGGTGGCGGTGGCGGTGGAGGACGTGTAAAAGGGTCTTCCGCTCGCGAATCCGGCGGTGGTGGCGGTGCTGCTTATGCAAGTGGTATTGTTAATGTAACTGCGGGAGAAACTTATATTGTCCATGTAGGAAATGCAGGAGTCCAAAACTCAAGTACTGCTATCCATGGAGGAAGTTCTTACTTTGGTAGCGCTTCTTCTACAGATGCTTTGACAACGGTTCGTGCCGAAGGAGGAAAAACACTTATTCTATCTGACGGAAGTCAATCATCAGGGGCACAAGGAGGTAAAGCAGCTAACTCAGTAGGAAACCTCGCTCGTTACAATGGAGGTAACGGAGGTTCAACCAATGATAACGACTACGGTGGTGGCGGTGGAGGAGCCGCAGGAAGTAACGGTCCGGGGCAGAATGGTGGAGAAGGAACTCCGGGGATAGGAACTTCTAACTACGGTGGTAGCGGCGGTAACGGCGGTGTTAGCGGTGGCGACGATGACGGTGTCGAAGGATACAACTACGGTGGCGGTGGCGGTGGCGCCAGAAAAAGCTGGAGCGGAGTTGAATCTAATCGTTATGGAGCTTCCGGAGCTCAGGGAATTGTCGTAGTTTCCTGGTTAACCATTTCTTCTTTTACTCCCGATTTTGTTTGCTCAAACAGTACCTCACCCGTCGTAATAACAGGAACCAATTTCGTTGATATTGATTCAGTTTCTGTTAATGGTATTACTGTACCTTTTTCAGTTGTTAATGACACGGAAATTACTCTTTCCGAACTAGATAATGCTACTTCAGGATCGATTATCGTTTATGGGGCAAATGGTAGTGCTCAATCTTTGGAGCAACTTCAGGTATCAAACAATACGGTATCGATTAATCAACAAGGAGTTACTCTTACCGCACAATATTCAGGAGCGATTGGAAATGCTTCGTTCCAATGGATAGACTGTGTTTCAGGGAATTCTCCCGTATCAGGCGCGATCTACGAATCTTTCACAGCTACTCACAACTCATTATACTCTGTTCAGGTTACAGAAAATGGTTGTACAGTAAGTTCTGATTGCGTAGCTGTAGGAAGTGTCGGATTATATGAAGAGGAAATGAACAATTCCTGGAATGTATTTCCAAATCCTGCCGAAAATATGATCACAATCGAATACAATACGTTAACTCCTTCTTCCATCTCTATTAAAGATTTATCCGGGAAAGAAGTTAAAGCTGATATAGCTCCGGTTTCCGGAAAAACAAATGTTGACCTTTCCGGTATTCGATCAGGTGTTTACTTCGTTGAGATCATTTCAGAATCAGGACGTTCTTCGAAAAAACTAATTATTAAGTAATCCTCATTATGAAAAAGAGTAGATCTACAGGAGCCTTAATCCTATCAACGATCACTGCACTTTTGCTAGGGCATTCAGCCCAGGCGCAATGCGACACCACGTATGTAACAGGTGACATGGATATCACAATGAGTGATTTTATGTCAGGAGTTTATTACGTTGACGGGGACTTTACAATTGCTTCAGATGTTGCTATCTATGTAAAACCCTTTACTTCAGGAGGATGTGGGAAACTGGAAATACACGCTGAAAACATTACTATCGAAGGAGAAATTAACGGTGATTATGCCGGATATCCCGGTGGTACTGCCGGAGCCGGAGGAATGGCAGTGAACAGTCAGACAGGACATGCTAATGCACTTACCGGATGCAGTAGTAAAGACGATCACGGTGTTGTTTCAGTTTCCGGAGGAGATGCCGGAGCAACAGGAAATGGCTCAGGAGCTGGTTTACCAGGGAATTCAGGATCTAATGGTTCAGGTCCCAAGCAACGTTGTGAAAACAATGGTGACGTATACGGAATGATTCCCGGTGGTGGTGGTGCCGGCGGAGGTGGCGGTGCCAGTTATGGAGGACATGGAACCAATGGTTCTTCTGGCGGTAACGGTTCTTCTACACATGGATCTAACGGACCTTCTGCGTCTTCTGCCTACCCTATATCTGCCGGAGTTGGTGGAACAGGAGGGCAATACGGAGAAATCTACGGAACTGAATCAGAAGAAGATATAGATATGGGATCAGGTGGTGCCGGAAGTGGAGGCGGAGGACGTTCTTTCACATCCGGAAGCCCCGGTAACCGAGGAGGAACTGGCGGAGGACTTGTCATTCTCTCCGCAACTGAATCAGTTGAAATAACCGGCTACATTCATGTAAACGGAGAAGACGGTCTGAACGGAGGACATGCGGGAAATGGAGGAGAAACTCCAAGATGCTGTTCTGACGCTTGTGATGATTGCGGTGAAGCAACAGTTTCTTCTGGTGCAGGTGCCGGTTCTGGTGCAGGCGCCGGATCGGGTGGAGGAATTCTTATTCAATCTGAAACAGCCTCTGTTTCGGGAACTCTATCCGCAGCCGGTGGAAATGGTGGAAATGGCGGAAACGGTGGTATCGGAGGCTCCTGCAGCTACGGTGGAAACTTGTTCTGTGACTCGGAATCTATTACCACTGGAAATGGTCAAAATGGTGGAGACGGAGGATCAGGCGGTGGAGGTCGAATTAAGATTTTCACGGGATACTGTAGTACAAACCAGATTACCCCGGAAATAAATATAGCAGGAGGGGTAACTGCCTCAGAAGGAACGTATGCGTATGTCTGTGAAGCTTATGCCGGATTGGATCATGAAGAAACTATTCGTTTTTCAATCTATCCGAACCCTGTAAACGATATTTTAACTGTAGATCTTCTGAATGGAGAAGCTGGTTCATCATCGGTAACAATTACTGATACAAAAGGAGTAACTGTCGTATCACAGGAAAATATTCCTTCTTCTGTTACAATAAGTATGGCAGGACTGAGCTCCGGTTTATATTTTGTTACGATTAAAAGACAGAATGCTTACGTTACGACCAAGATTCTCAAAAACTAAGTAATTATGAATCGTCTTCTACTATTCATTTTAATCTTATCCGCAGGGAATTTCTTATTTGCTCAGTCGGATCTTCTTACTCCGAAAAGCATAACTCCGGAACCCTGTATGGAACCTTTTTATCATGGTGTAGCTTCCGGAGATCCTTTACAGGACAAGGTAATAATCTGGACCCGTGTCACTCCTATCTCAACGGATCAGGAACCCGTTATTGTAAGCTGGAAAGTGGCTACGGATACTGCAATGACCAATGTTGTACAATCCGGTAGTCTTATCACAACTCATGAACGGGATTACACCGTTAAGATTGATGTCACAAATCTTGCTCCGGACACCTGGTATTATTATGAATTTTACGCTTTCGGACAACGCAGTATTCAAGGAAGAACCCGAACAACACCTTCCGAAATGACGTTTAAGGATAGTTTGCGTTATGCAGTTGTATCCTGTGCTAATTTTGAAGCTGGATTTTTCAATGTCTATGCCTCTTTAGCAGAACGCAAGGATTTTGATGCCGTACTTTGTCTCGGTGATTATTATTATGAATACGAGACAGGCGGATACTCACCTAACCCTCAAGCGGGAAGGGTTGTTGACCCTATGCACGAGATTGTCACACTAAGTGATTACCGTATGCGGCATTCCATTTATAAACTAGATCCTGATTTACGCAGATTGCATCAGCTATTTCCCTGGTTTTGTATTTGGGATGATCACGAATCGGCAAATGATTCCTGGTTAAACGGAGCTGAGAATCACACTTCGGATGAGGGAGACTGGATCGAACGAAAAAATGCATCTAAAAAAGCCTATTTTGAATGGATGCCAATTCGCGATAATAATGAACAGGGACAATATCAGATTTATCGCTCCATATCTTACGGAACGTTGGTCGACTTTTTATTTCTTGACACCCGGCTTGAAGGGAGAAGTGAACAAGTCAGTTTTGGTAGTTCTCAACTTAACAGCCCAACAAGAACTTTGATGGGAATTCCCCAAAGAGATTGGTTACTCAATGAATTATCGAATAGTAGTGCAACCTACAAAATCGTTGCTCAACAGGTTATGATTGCACCACTAACCGCTTTTGGTATTGCTTTAAACATGGACCAATGGGATGGATATCCGTTGGAAAGGTCCATGCTTCTCAACCACATCTTATATCAGGGTATTCAAAATTTTGTTGTACTGACAGGAGATATACATACTTCCTGGGCTTCGGAAATACGGGTTAATTCTACAAATGTGGGAGTTGAGTTTGTTACCCCAAGTGTTACGTCTCCGGGAGTAGAATTCGCAGCAGATATCGGAGCGGGAGCTATTCTCGCTGCCAATAGCCATATTAAGTGGACAAATCTTGACAAAAAAGGGTATATAATCGTCGATGTCAATCAAAACCGGATTCAGTCTGACTGGTATTTCATGTCAACCATTGATGAGCCCAATACATCATATTCATGGGCAAAATCATATTACAAAAACACGAATGCCAATCAACTACATGAAACGAATACAGTTTCTTTTGCCCGAGAAGATATTTTCGGTGATGTCCCTCAATACTGTCCGAGAATTGTAGTCGAAGAACCGGAAGAGGAGCCGGAAGAAGAACCTACAAATGCATTGGAGAATGATCAGGATGTTATCGTAATGGGGTTATACCCGAATCCTGTTTCTACTTTGCTGAATATTCAGTTTTCCAATATGACAACTGGAAAAATAGGCATGAAAGTCATTGATGCTACAGGACGAATCGTATGGAATGAATCCTTCATTTGCCAAAAAGGTTCCTGGATCAAACAGGTAAATACAACTGATTTTGCTTCCGGATCGTACACCCTTTTTATTGAAAGTGAAGACAATACTGTTATCAGAAAACGTTTTATAAAACAATAAGCTCAATCTAATCTGTACGTACAAAAACCGGAGAATGAATTCATTTTCCGGTTTTTTTATCTTTCTATATTTTTACTCTCAGATCAACACAATAAAATATAAAACGGATCGTAGGATTAATTCTACCTTTGTGGTAAACGTAAATCTGTATACATGCGGTTCTTCTTTTTAAGTCTTGTATTCCTGATCCTCCTAACCGGTTGTTCGTCGCACGGACAAGTTGATCAACAACCCGTAATCCGAAAATTACACGAGGGATGGGTATTTTCGGAAGCGCAAAAAACGAATTGGTTAAAAGCTACAGTTCCGGGTGTTGTGCATACAGATTTACTTAATCACAATAAGATTCCTGATCCCTGGTACGGACTAAATGAGAAAGAAATACAGTGGGTAGAAGAAAAAAACTGGCAATATCAACTGGATTTCGAAATTAGTGAAGAGGAATTACAAAATTCCAATGTATCGCTGATATTTGAAGGTTTGGACACTTATGCAACTGTCATTCTTAATGGCGATACCATCGGTATCTCAAACAATATGTTCAGATCCTGGGAATTTGCCGTAAGAAAACTAGTAAAAGTAGGAGAGAATAAACTTACCGTTCTCTTTGAATCTCCGGTAACCAAATGGCAGGAATATGTAAAAAATGCTCCTATAGAACTTCCTGCTTCATCAGAAATGGTTGATATCAGGGTTAGTCCTTATGTACGTAAAGCTCCGTATCACTTTGGCTGGGATTGGGGACCAAGATATGTTACTATGGGGATTTGGCGTCCGGTCTATCTGAAGTTTTATAATACGGCGGTGTTAAATGATGTTCAGGTTCACCAGAAAACATTATCGGATTCACTGGCCGAACTGGAGATTGCTGTTTCAGTCCGCTCTTTTGAGAAAAAAGAGTATTCGGTCGTTACCGGAGCCAAAAGTATTCTACTGCCCAACTTTATTGGCGATACAACCATACGGTATACCATCTCTATTGAAAATCCCAAATTATGGTGGCCACATGAATGGGGAGATCAATATATGTATTCGGTGCCTGTACGACTAAAACAAGATCATTTTCTGCTGGATGAAAAAACAAGAAAAATAGGCTTACGCACGATAGAGCTTGTTCAGGAGGAAGATGATTTGGGGAGAAGTTTTTACTTCAAGGTAAATGGTCAGAAATTTTTTGTCCGCGGAGCAAACTATATTCCTCAGAGTAACTTTCTACCTTCCGTCAGATCCACACAGTATGATTCACTGATTGCTGATGCAAAAGCGGTGAATATTAACATGATCCGGATTTGGGGTGGCGGAATCTATGAGAACGACTACTTCTATGAACTCTGTGACGAAAACGGAATACTTGTCTGGCAGGATTTTATGTTTGCCGGAACCATGTATCCCGGTGATTCTGCTTTCCTTTCCAATGTTAAAGAAGAAGTCAAAGAGAACGTTTTGAGATTACGAAATCATCCAAGCATTGCGCACTGGAATGGAAACAATGAAATAGAAGTAGCCTGGCACCAATGGGGATGGCAACGCAAATTTAATTATTCAAAATCCGATTCTACTTTCCTCTACCACAATTACCTCAAATTGTTCGACACACTCATCCCCTCTGTCATTTCTCAATATGATCCGCAAAGAAGTTATACTCCTACCTCTCCTGAAAGGAGTTATACCAAACTAAAGAAAATAAAATCAGGAACGGTTCACTACTGGGGAGTCTGGCATGCCGGCCACCCATTTGAAAAATACAGACAATACCTAGGACGTTTTATGGCCGAATGGGGCTTTCAGTCATTTCCTGATATGGAAACGATAAAAACATTTAGTTCCGAAAAAGACTGGGCACTGGATAGTGAAGTAATGAAATGGCATCAGAAAAGTCCTCCCGGTAACGGATTAATTGAAAAACAAGGACTTCAGTATTTTGATAAACCGAAAGATTTTGAAGAATTTGTCCGGTTTAGTCAACATACACAGGCGTTGGCAATGCGCGTTGCTATTGATGCTCACCGTCTTGCCGAATACAACGGAGGAACACTCTACTGGCAGCTAAATGATTGCTGGCCTGGTCCCAGTTGGTCGACGCGTGATGTTTTTGGCAGATGGAAAGAATCCCACAAACAATTACAATGGATTTATGCTCCCGTAGCTGTAATTCCAAAGGTTGAAAACGGAGAGTTGCAATTTGTAGGTGTTAATGACCTGAACAAAACACAAAAATTGACACTGCGAATCGTAAAACAGGATACGAAAAAAAATCACGTTATTCATGACTCTATTGTTGAAATCACACCTAATCAGCACGTTCCCTTCTTTTCAATAGCTGACAACAGGAAGATCAAAGAATTAAAAAAAGGAAAACATACTTATCTGATTGAGTTAACTGACAGTAGCAACACACTAAAATTCAGCAGGGTAATTGACAAATACGATGTACTTACCTACTAGGATAAGTGTGCTTTTTGTTTTTGAAATCAGTCTGGCAATTGTCCGGGCTGATTTTTTTTTATCCTAAGAATTCACAAACTATTTATGCAACAATGTTGCATAAATGAATTTTATATACTACTATTGCAGAGATAATTCTAATTCTTAAATAAGGAAAATATGAAAAAGACATTTATTATTTTCAGTCTACTTGGAATGACAGCAGCATTTGCTTCATGTAAAAAAGATTATTCATGCGCCTGTACTTTTGAAGCAGCACATGAAGATCATACACACGATGAAAGCGCTAACTACTCCATCGCGGATGCTAAAAAGAAAGATGCTGAAAAAGTATGTGACAGTCATAAAACTCTATTGGAAGCTGAAGCAGATCATAGCAATGTTTCCTGTAAGTTAAAGTAATGTCATTGTACTAATTAATTTTTGTGGTATACAGAAGAGAGGTTGTTGTACAACCTCTCTTTTGTTTTTATTCAAAGTGTTCAGACGCTCTTTTTTTATTAAATTAGGCTCACAAAATATGTACAAATGCCGTTAAATTCAATATTTGGGTGGATAATAAAGAAACGAATACATCAAATTGATTTGTTTAAAAAATACCCAATTGAAGTTCAGGACGAACTTCTGACCAAACTCATTACTACGGCAGAAACCACTGAATGGGGAGAGAAACACGGATACACAGCTATTGATTCTTATGAAACGTTCAGAAAAGCAGTTCCTTTACAGGATTACAACGACCTCAAACCTTGGGTAAACCGGATGTTTGATGGAGAGCAGGGGTTGTTATGGCCCACGGATGTAAAATGGTTCGCAAAATCATCTGGAACCACTTCCGACAAAAGTAAATTCATCCCTGTAACAAAAGAATCACTGGAGGATTGCCATTATAAAGGCGGTAAAGATCTTTTGAGTATTCATTACAATAACTACCCGGACACAAAACTATATAAAGGAAAACATCTGGTGGTCGGAGGAAGTTCTCAACCTTATCAAATTGGTCAGGATGGATACTTTGGTGACCTTTCGGCTATTATTGTTAAAAACTTACCCTGGTGGGCAGAAATCAAGCGTACTCCCTCCCGTGAAATTGCTCTGATGAGTAACTGGGAAGAGAAGATCGAAAAAATGGCTCGAAGTACAATCCAGGAAGATGTTGTCATTCTTGCCGGAGTTCCTAGCTGGACACTTGTCTTGTTGAACAGAATTCTGGAAATAACCGGAAAAAAGGACATTAAAGAAGTATGGCCTAATCTGGAGTTATTCATGCATGGAGGGGTAAAATTTGACCCCTACAGAAATGAATACAAAAAGATTATCTCCGGAAACATGAAGTATGTTGAGAGCTACAATGCCTCTGAAGGTTTTTTTGGAATTCAGGATCAGAAAGATTCGGACGAACTACTCCTTATGCTGGATTATGGCATATTTTTTGAGTTTATTCCTATGGATAAATTCGATGGTGTGCATTCAACAGAAGTGATTAGTCTGAAAGACGTAGAACCCGGCAAAAATTATGCCCTGGTCATCTCTACAAACGGAGGACTTTGGCGTTATATACTTGGGGATACAATTCGTTTTACGAGTACTTCTCCTTATCGGTTTAAAATTACCGGCAGAACAACTCAATTTATTAATGCCTTCGGAGAAGAACTAATTGTCGAAAATACGGATAAAGCCATCGGCATAGCCTGCGAAAATCATGGTGCTCAAATCAGAGATTATACCGCTGCTCCCTTCTTTATGGAAAATTCGGATGGTGGAGCCCACGAATGGTTGATTGAATTTATTCATAAACCGGAAAATTTAGATCGTTTTATCGATACATTGGATCAAACGCTGCAACAATTGAATAGTGACTACGAAGCTAAACGGACAGCTGATATTGCTCTAAAGCGCCCCAAAGTACATATTTTGAATCCCGGAGATTTTGACCATTGGCTCAAACAGAAAGGTAAACTAGGTGGTCAACATAAAGTTCCCCGCCTTTCAAACGATCGGAAAATAATCGAAGAAATTAAACTATTTTGTCAATTAGAAGTATAATCATAATCGCATGTTTACTCCCTGTGGTCGGATGGAGCCAGTTTTCTCTCCGTACCATTCAGGAAATTCCTCTTGTAAAGGATGCTTTCAGAGTGGATGAACTCGGCTACTTTACTTTTTTTGATCAGGATATGATTGAAAAATACGACACCAGTAATGTGCTCTTGTTTCGGCAAAGCCTAAAGTCTACCGGTCGGATAGAAAATATAGACGTAAGTAACCCGATGAAACCGCTTGTCTTTTTTGAAGCACAGCAATCCGTCTTATTTCTGGACAATACGCTTACTCCGTATCAGGCTTCACAGCAATTATCCTCACTTGGTGTATCTTATGGAACTGAAATTTGCTATTCCAATCAACCGGATCGTTTTTGGGTATATGATCAGGATAATTCCCGGTTATTACTCTTTAAAAATGACGGTCGCAAGCATCTGGAAACAGAAAACCTGATGGGATTACTGGATATTCAATCTCCCGTCCAGCTTTTGGAGAAAAACAATCTTCTCTATCTGGTTGATGAATTTCATGGAATCTTCATTTTTGATATGTACGGAACCTTTGTCGACTTTATTGACCTACCTGAAGTACAATGGATTCAGGCAGGTGAAAACAATCTGTATTTTGTAAAGGACAAAAAACTTTGGTCATTTAATCGTAAAACAGCCCAGTTTTTTTCAACAGATGAAGTTCCTGTAACATCACCTTACTTTCAATACAGTAAAAACCGGTTTTATCTTATTCAGGATAAAACAATACGAATTTGTGAAATAATCAAATCAAAAAAATAGACACATATCCGTTAGATTTTGTAATTTAGTTCGCTAAAATTATACTTATGCATATCGCAGTCGCAGGGAATATAGGATCAGGAAAAACAACGCTTACCAGCTTATTGGCAAAGCATTATAATTGGGATACTCACTTTGAAGATGTTGAACAAAACCCTTATCTTAATGACTTCTACGAGGATATGCAGCGCTGGTCATTTAATCTTCAGATATACTATCTGAACGGTCGTTTCACCCAAATTCAGGAGATAAAAGAAAGTCAGAAGAATGTAATTCAGGACAGAACAATTTATGAAGATGCCTATATCTTTGCCCCTAACCTGCATTCGATGGGTCTAATGACCACACGTGATTTTGAGAATTATTTCTCGCTCTTCAACCTAATGGAAAGTTTTATCTCTGCTCCTGATCTTTTGATTTACCTGAGAGCAAGCGTCCCGACACTTGTCAACCAAATTCAAAAAAGAGGGAGAGAATACGAGGAAAGTATACGTCTTGATTACCTGAAACGCCTTAATGAGCGTTATGAGGCATGGATTTCGACCTACGATAAAGGAAAACTTCTAATCGTAGATGTCGATAATAACAACTTTAATGAAGATGCTGAGGATTTAGGAAGGATCATTAATTCAATCGATGCGGAAATCAACGGGTTATTCTGATTACCCTTCTATATTTCTTTCAATATCTTGAATTAACAAAGCAATTTCACTGATTAATTGATCTTTCTGTTCGCTTTTACTCGGGTGTTCAGGGTATTTTGCCAATGCCATTTGACATTCTATCAGATCCATTTCCTCGAAAGGCCCCTGCATATTCTCAATAATAGTCAGACATTCTACTGTTGTCATAAAATCACCTTCAACAGCAAGAGCAACTATAGAGTCAACATATCCGCTAAAATCCATCTTAGAATTCCATACGATATTTAGCACATCATTTCTCAACTCAGTAATTTCTTCTGCTACACGTACAAATTCAGGACGCGCTGTTTCGTCGTGGATATCCGAAAGAAAGGCATGAATCTCACCTTTCAGATCTTCGAATTTCGGATCTGTGTACACACGTAAAAGAGGCTCTATAACAGTACTGTCTCCGTGCACTTTCAAACTTTGAATAGCTCCCTTTGCTTTTGTACTATTTCCAGATCGGACATCCGCCAGCAAAGTATCAATCTTCAGTTCTTTTTTACTCTTCGTATTATCAGCCATCTTTATAATTTTAGTGCAAAGTTAATGAACTTCCGTATTTTTGTAGCAAACGATTGCAAAATGAAAAACGAAAGACTGGAACAACTTCGTCAAATGCTGGAAGAAACACCGAACGACATTTTTGTCCGATACGCAATCGGTCTGGAATTATATAAAACAGAAGATTTTGCTTCTGCCATTCAACACATGAAAATGCTTGCTTCAGAACATCCCTCCTATTGTCCTGTTCACTTTAAACTCGGACAGTGGTACTCTGAAAACGACAATATTGAAGAAGCAGTAAACTGGTTGACAAAAGCCCTTCGAATTGCTGAAAAAGAAAATGACCCGAAGGCCATTAACGAAATCAGAGAAGCACTTTGGCTTCTGGAAGATTAAAAAACGGCAAGCCAATAAGCCGGGTTCTGTAATGTGTTAACAACACATCTTCATCATTTATCTAGCCCCGGTTTCACAACCGGGATCAATCGACCTACCCTCCGGGATCGGGCGAGCAACCCTCAATCCCCGGTTTACATGGTCTTTCAGCGCGTAAGGTTTACCCTGCCTTTGATGTCACCACCAAAGCGGTAGGCTCTTACCCCACCTTTTCACCTTTTCCCTACAAAGCAAACTCTGCAAGGTAGTTTATTTTCTGCGGCACTTTCTGTCCCCGTCTGCTTCAGCAAACGAAGCCTTCCCGTTAGGAAGTACACTGCTCTATGCTGCCCGGACTTTCCTCTCTTCCGGTTTTATCAACCGAAACAGCGATGAAGTAGCTTGCCGATACAAAAGTAGGATAGATCATTCAACTTTTCCCAAAAAACACAACATTTATTTACACCTGGAAAGGCTACTGTTTCTGGAATATTTTATACTTTCAGGCAACCGTCCGTAAAAAATGACGTTAATAATCCGAAACAAACTTGTGGAAAAAGAAGACCGTAACAAACAACTCAAAGAGATCATAGAAGGATGCGTTCGGGGAAAACGAAAGTATCAGGAGCGTCTCTTTAAGATGTATTACGGAAAAATGCTATCTGTTTGTATGCGTTATATGCCCGATCAGGACTCAGCGCAGGAGATAGTTCAAGTGGGTTTCATTAAGGTCTTTGATAAATTGGGGAGTTACGATTTTAACGGTTCATTCGAAGGGTGGTTACGACGAATCATGGCGAATACAGCTATAGATGCTATTCGTAAATCTAAAAAAGATCCGTTTTTGGCGGAAGACGAAGCCCGGACTTTTCAGGACAACAGTCCTGAGCCTATGATCCATGAAGAAGAGATTGAACTAACGGGTATGAAAGCTGAAATGGCAATGAAGGCAATTCAAAGCCTTTCACCTGCTTACCAGGCCGTTTTCAACCTGTACGTCTTTGAAAACCAAACGCACAAAGAGATTGCTGAAATACTTGGTATTTCAGAAGGAACCTCAAAATCGAATCTTGCCAAAGCAAAAGCCAACCTAAAAAAAATATTGGAAAAAGAATTTGACAAAATACACCACTGAATCCATCAAAATTTGGTGAAACTAGAAAAAAATGAAACAGAATCTGGAAAAAATATTCAAAGCATCTCTTGAGAATCATGAGATGCCTTATGATGCCGGAGCCTGGGAAAATGTAAAAAATCAACTACCAGGAAGTAAGCTATCCGCTTTAACCAAAACAGGAATTGCTGCCGGTATTATTGCTATTGTATCGCTGATTACATTTTTTGCTTTACCGGATCAACATTCCGATAAACAAACTGTGCAACAACCTTCTCAGGCAACCCCAGCTGAAACAATTGAAAAAGTAACAGAGAATACCCAAAAACCGAATTTAAAACCAACAGAAGAAGCTGTTACTGTTGTGCAGGTTGACTCCTCAAGTGAAACAGACTCTCCACTATCCGAGCAAACAGAAAGCAGAAGAACCCAGCTAAGTCCTATCAGAGGAAAATCAATCGATCAGGAAACGCAAAACGACCCTGTTAATTCAGGAACCGGTTCCGATCATACAACTGGTACTTCTTTAAATTCAGTGGATACCTGGACTCCTCTCGCTGAGAATGCATACATTCAACTCAGTGAAAAAACGATCTGTAAAGGATCTGAAATAATAGCCATTGTGAAAAATGTACCGGAGAATACGCTAATCGAGTGGAAAGCCGGTCAACTACTTGCCACAAATACTTCTAAGATAACATTGACTCCCGAAGAGTCCGTCCTGATTGAAGTGCTATTAACAAATAAAGACAATACCGATAAAAAAGTACTCCAGAGTACACAAGTTATCGTGAAAGAGTCAAAAAAACCTGTTGTTCGTATAACAGAAGAGATCAAAAACACCAAACCGTATTTCATACTTGAAAATCAAAATCATGAGATAAAAGATATAAGTTGGACCATGGAGTATTCACATGCATCCGGAAATATTTTAGAGCTATACATAACTGAGAAAGGTAGGTATATTTACACGATTGAAGGTCGTGATATGAATAACTGCCCCGTGAAACACGAAGGTGAAATTGAGGTACGAGAAGACTATAATTTACTCGCTCCTAGCGGATTCTCTCCTAATGGAGATGGACTTAACGACCGATTTATCCCTAAGGCTCTGTTAACAAGGGAAGTGGAATTCAAAATGAGTATTTTTGACCGATCCGGAGGACTTCTATATCAAACAACAGATAAATATAGTTCATGGGACGGCACAACACTTAATGGAGAACGGGCTAAGCTTGGAAATAACTTTGTTTGGGTAGTAACCCTCATTAATGAAGAAGGACTCCCAGAGAAATATTCAGGAAATATTGTTATAGTAAAATAACGCGTTACCAAACGATCAGAGGGTTTTCTTTAAGAAAGCCCTCTCTTTTTTTTGTTTGCTCCTGATAAAAGTGCTCCGCCGAATTACCATCACTCATTACCCGATGCATCTCTGCTTTCCGAAGCTTGTCGATCCTACCAAATAACTGCAATGTTTCCGAAGCTACCGATGCTGTCGAAAATTTATCAAAAATGTACTGTATAGCAAATTCTGAAGGGTGAACAAGGTCATCTTTGCAAAATCGATAGTCCCGCAAATCGTCCACAAATAATTCGTAAGAAGGAAAATAGTTCTCTCCCAATGCGTGCACAAGCTCTATCAAACGGGATTTACTTCTATTGTTCTCAATAATTCCATCCCGGATATGCCGGACCGGACTAACCGTCGTTATGATCGTAATTTCAGGATTCAGTATTTTGATTTGTTTAATCAGGTTCCTCCAGACACTTTGCATTTCCTCTACTTCTGTCAGTCGCTTAGAAAAAAGGGAGGCTGGTTGCTTATGACAATTCGCTACAATCCGTTCATCCAGATAATAGCCCCAGGCAGTACCAAACGTTAGAATCAACATTTTTGCTCTTTTTAAAAACTCCCGTGATTCAGCAAACCGGGTTTCCAGTATTTCAGTCAATTCATTTTCAGAAGCACCTGATAGTTTACCATGTACATCGTAACTAAATACACGCCCATCTCTTTGGCACATCCTAAATTCACCTTTCGGATTAGTAACAACCCGGTTAAGAATTTCAGCCATGGCCAGTGGGTGAAAAAGTGTCCCAAAAGGGTTATTTAACACTTTAAAACCAAAATACTGAAGCTTGTTTCCTACATTCTCAGAAAAGCAACTTCCCAGACTCAGTATCCTATCCCCGTGTGATAGCTTAGTCGCAAAATCATCAACCAATACTTCTGTTCTAAACTTCATTCTTCTCTTAGCTGTTAAATACCGAAATGGTATAGTCTAGCACTTCCTTCCACCCTTTCCAAATTCCGGTTTCACCAATCGTCTCGTTATGCCAGATACAACAAAAAATACCACCGTATCTCTTTACCTCCCCTACTAAATTCTCTATCGAGCGTTTTGCCTCATCAGGTGTTTTCCCCAAATACTGATTCAAGGTTCCATCCATATACACAAAAGGAATCAGTGTGAGATCCGTAACCTCATCTTTTTCAAGGTCGTAAAAAGCAACCGGACGGGCAGTACCCAAACGGAATCCTGTGTCATCGGCAAACCCTATTGAATAATCCCTTTTCATACCTAACGAAGCTAATCTCCGAAAAGTCCCCGGAAACTCTATCTTCAAAAAGTGTTGTCGTGAATCATACACAGGCTGATTCAATATAAATTCAAGACGACCTCTTTCCTCCGAGATCTTTCTTATCTGCGTATTGGAATAATAACTTGGGTGAATCCCAACCGGAACCACCTGATTCACATTCCGAATCAATCGCTGATGAAAAGGCTGTGTCCATGGGACATTCCTATCATATTTGTGTAAATCTCCGAGTAACCAGAATACCCGTACCGGAATAGTACTTTCCGACAATCGAATAATTGTATCAAAAGTATCAAACGGATCCTTTTCTTCATCGTTAAGAACATTTCGTCGTAAATCCATCCGTTGATGATTTCCCGTCAAAAAATCTTTTATTCGCCCTCCCAGTAATTGAACAGGGTTCTTATACCTGAAAGCATAAGTATTATCAATATCGAAAGTAACCAGTAACTCTGATGAATTAACCGGATTCAACTTACAGTGATACAACTCCTCCAACCACTTTAGAATTGCTTCACTCCAGTAATCACAGATCGGTGATTGCAACCACCCATTTTTTGCCTGTACTGAATCTTTTGCTTTAAACCTTCCATGTTCGTCAGGTGTAAATTCAAGGTATTCTTCATATCTTGAAAGAACGTAAAAAACAGAAGCAACCGGATCTGTTTTTCTTGTAAAAAGTAAACATTCGCAACCCTGCCATGATCCCGTAGAAATTTTCTGGTCAAATATTTCTTCTTCAAACAAAAGTTCTGCCGGAGATATTGTCGGGTACTCCATTGCAAAAGGGTAATCACTATAGACAAAGCCTACTCCTCTTTCCAGCTCACGAATAAACAATTCCGGATCATTTGTCAACGTATAGGCTACTCCTCTTGCTGCAAAGATAAAATCAAGCGTATAGCTTAATCGCTGAGTAATACTATCAGAAAAGATCCAAACCATTATACTCCTTTCAGAAATTCAATAATCTTTCCGACAATAAATTCACCCGCTTTCCCATCTCCGAAATAAGGTGCAAAAGTTGTATTCATTTCATTTTTCATCCAGTTCACCCCATTGTATATCTTATCCGGATCAGCATCCACGAGTAACGCATTATTATCATTACAGATTTCTACCCACTCTGTCTCCGATCGAAGAATCAGAGAAGGTTTATTAAAAAAATAAGCCTCTTTCTGCACCCCGCCTGAGTCCGTAGCAATAAACCACGCATTACGCTCCATATCCATCATTTCCAGATAGGAAGCAGGAGGGATTACTCGTACAGAAGGACTTTCCAATAAATCGCTCCACAGTTCAGGATAATGTTCTGTCAGCACCTTATTTGTTCTGGGGTGCAATGGTAAAACCATCATACAGTCCTCTTCATCAGCAATCGACATCAAAGTATTCAGGATAGATGCCAGGCGCTCTGTATTATCCGTATTTTGAGGGCGATGAATCGTAACTAGAAAGTATTTATTCTTCTCAAGATCAAATTTCTCTAATGCTACTCCATCAGTTTTACTTGAAAAATAGAGGCTATTATCCAGCATAATATCACCACAATGAAAAACACCCGGTTTGTCTGCAGAAAATTCCCCCCGGTAATTAACATCGAAACCTTCATTTGATAAATTATCAATTCCGGCCTGAGTAGGTGAAAACAAAAGCGTAGAAGAATGATCGGTAACAATACGATTGATTTCTTCCGGCATGAATTTCTTATAACTTCTAAGCCCTGCTTCAATATGAATAACGGGGACATGCAATTTTACAGCAGCAAGTGCCCCCGCTATAGTAGAATTCGTATCCCCATATACAAGTAATGCATCAGGTTTTTCTTTCAGTAAAATTTCTTCTATTCCTTCAAGCATTTTTCCGGTCTGCCCCCCTTGTAAAGAAGAACGCACCTGAAGATTATACAAAGGCTTTGGTATTTCTAATTCACTAAAAAAATCGCCCGACATTTTTTCGTCATAATGCTGTCCGGTATGCAAAATGACTTCTTCCAAGTCACTTGAAAAAGAATTTCGGATAGCCCTGCTTATAGCAGCTGCTTTTATAATCTGAGGCCGGGCACCGACTATGGTAATTATTTTCTTCATCTTCTATAAACAAACGATAACGGCATGCTTACATCTTGCCGTTATCTGAAAAGCTAAAGTAACCATTATCAGTGAAAATTACATGATCCAGAACAGGTAAGTCGATCAACTTCCCAAAATCAACAAGTTTTCGTGTTATCCTCAGGTCTTCTATACTTGGCTCCAGGGTTCCGGAAGGATGATTATGGATCAGAATGACTCCTGATGCTTTGCGATCCAATGCTTTTTTAAAGATCAGCTTCCCATCTACTACAGTGCCACTGAAGCCGCCCTGAGAAATAAATTCTTTACCGATAATGGAATTGGATCGCGTCAGTAAAAGAATATGAAACTCTTCATGATGCAGGTCACTTAAGACTGGCTTCATATAGCGGTAAACATCTCCTGAAGAATTAACTTTGGAGGTAGAAATTTCATTTTCTTCACCTCGTCTTCTGGCTAGTTCCATAGCAGCCATTATCGTAATTGCTTTTGCTTCTCCAATACCCTTTGTTTGAATAAATTCATGTAAATCCTTTCTTCCGAGTAAATGTAAGTTACCTGAACAGGAATGCAAAATATCCTGAGCTAGCTCTACGGCCGACTTTCTGGATGTACCAGTTCTTAGTAATATAGCTAATAATTCGGCATTTGAAAGACTACGTCGGCCTTTTAATGCCATTTTCTCTCTGGGACGGTCATCTACTGACCAGTGCTTGATAGGTTGGTTTTTCATCTCGTAAAAATGTAAAGTTAGGTTATCACAAATATACGATTTCCTTCCGGGTTTTTACCCATCTCATCATTTTAAGCCAGACATTTTTGCACTTTCTCAACACCGTCTGTGTTGTCTGTAAGAATAATGAGTTTATCTCCGCCTTCTAATAGTGTGCTTCCCGAAGGTGTCAGGTATTTTCCTTCACGTTGAATCATAACAATAACACAAGAGTCCGGAATATCCAAATCAACTATTTCTTTTCCTATTACCGGGCTGTGATCAAGAATATCAACTTCCAACATAACTGTCTTTTCCTTATCTGAAAGAAAGATATCAACCGGGTTACGATGTTTTACTTTTTCAGGAACAGCTACATGCAGCAGTTTCGCAAAATAGGACAATGTTGTTCCCTGAATCATTACAGATGTTACGGAAATAAAGAATACAATATTGAATATTATATCAGCTTTATCGATTCCTGCAAGTAAAGGATAAGTAGCAAAAACAATGGGTACGGCTCCTCTTAATCCTACCCATGAGATATAAAATCTTCTTCTGAGTTTCATCCGAAACGGAATAAGACTTAAAAATACTCCCAATGGTCTGGCAATAAGGATAAGAAACAAAGAAATAACCAAACCTATTCCGATATAGGGTACAATTTGAGAGGGGAACACCAACAACCCTAATGTCAGGAATAAAACAATCTGCATTAACCAGGCTAATCCGTCAAAGACTTTCATAATGGTTCGTTTATGAATGATCTTGTGATTACCTAAAAATACAGCACAAATGTAGTTAGCTAAAAACCCGTTTCCTCCCAGAAAATCAGTTGTTGAAAAGGTGATAAACATTAAAGCAATAACCAGTACAGGGTACAATCCTTCAAAATCGAGCCGGATACGATTGATAATGTATTTGCTCAGCCTTCCAAATAAATATCCAAACAATGCCCCCAATATCATTTGCTGCAAAAACAGTGGAATGACAGATAAAACACTCTTTTCCGGATTTAACACAAGCCCCAGAAAGGCAATAGTCAATACATAAGCCATTGGATCATTACTTCCACTTTCTAGTTCCAGTGTGGGTCTTAGATTCTTTTTCAACCCCAAACTCTTTGCCCGAAGAATAGAAAATACGGCTGCTGCATCTGTAGACGAAACAATTGCTCCTAATAAAAGTCCTTCATACAAAGTAAAATCAGTTACAAGGTGAACAAACACCCCCAGGGAAACAGCTGTAAGGAACACCCCTAATGTAGACAAAGCAACTCCTTGCCACAAAATTGGCTTGATGGCTTTCCAGCTCGTATCAAGACCTCCGGAAAACAAAATGAAGTTAAGAGATACTATTCCGATAAACTGTGCCAGTTTGGGGTCATTAAAGCTAATTCCTCCGATGCCCTCCGAGCCTGCAAGCATACCAACCGTTAAAAAGAGTAACAGCGTAGGTACACCAAAACGATAAGATGTTTTTCCTGCAATTATACTGACCAGGAGTAATAAAGAGCCAATCAGTAAAATATTCTCAATTGTTAATACCATAAATCCTGATCCTGATTTGTCTCAAAAATAGGTATTCTCTCTGAATTCTCAACCTGTAAAGAATAGTAAAAAGACATGACAGCATTGATTTCACGTACCTACTGACACAAATTATACGCATTGATTCAACTAATTTTCAGAAGGTTAATTCCTACTTAGAAAAAAAAATAAAAAAAAACGCTTGCAGGTATCTAAAGTATTACTACTTTTGCCGCGGAGAGTTGGCAGAGTGGTCGATTGCGGCAGTCTTGAAAACTGTTGTACCGAGAGGTACCGGGGGTTCGAATCCCTCACTCTCCGCACCTTTTTTTACTTACCTTTTTACTACAAAAATCATCTTACATCATTCCTTTGATTATTTTACCTAACACGCTAAGTTTATCCTCAATTCTTTCATTCCAGATTTGTCCATAGCTCAACCGTAAACAATTGGTAAACTGTTCCTGTAAGGAAAACATACGTCCGGGAGCGATACTAATGTTTTGACGCATAGCTCTTTCATAGAGTTCATTGGTATTGATCTTCTTATTCAGTTCCAACCACAACATAAAACCTCCTTGTGGATCGGTTACTCGAATTTCTTCCGGAAAATAGTCACCAATAGCCCGGATAAACTGCAAACTGTTTCCATGAAGATGATTGCGTAGATAACGCAAATGCTGCTCATACTTCCCTACCTCTAAAAAATTAGCGATTGCCTCTTGTGTCAGAGAAGTAGTCGACACGGTATGTATTAATTTCTGATGAACTATTTTTTCTTTAAACTTTCCGGGAGCTATCCACCCTACGCGATACCCCGGTGCCAGTGTTTTAGAAACAGATCCACACCAAAGCACAGTTCCCGCTTCATCAAATGCTTTACAAGGTTTGGGACGGGTATTTCCAAAGTAAACATCACCATACAGGTCGTCTTCAATCAACGGAACTCCGTTCTCGGATAACAACAGTACCACCTCCCGTTTATGTTCATCCGGCATACAACTCCCCAAAGGATTATTAAAATTACTTACCAACAAACACACTTTTATCTTTTGAACAACTGCTTTTAGAGCATCAGGATCAACTCCTGTACGAGGATGAGTGGGCAATTCCAATACTTGTAATCCCAAACTCTCCGCTAATTGTAAAATACCAAAATAAACAGGACTTTCAACAGCAATGACATCTCCACGTTCTGTTAATGACATCAAGGCAAGCGCTATGGAATTCATCGCTCCAAAAGTTGTAACAATGTCATCAGCAGTCAAAGTACCTCCCCAGTTATAAGCATACTTTGCAACATCTCTTCTGAGTTTATAATTTCCCTGGATCTCGTCATAAGCAGTTCCTCCTCCGGACAATGACCGCATAGCCTCAACAAGAGATTTATTTAGCTTTGCAATAGGAAGCAATTCATTTTCAGGTACACCTAAAGAGAACCGGGTAACTTCTTTGTCATTAAGAGACTGATACACTTTTGCTATCAAACCTCCTACACTCTCACTTCCCGGGCTAATTACAGGACGACTTACCTTCGGGGATTTCAGGCGCCCCGGCTTAAACGTAACGTAAAACCCAGATTGAGGACGCGAAATAATCAATCCGTTTTTTTCTAATTCAAGGTAAGCCTGAACAGAGGTATTCATACTAACTCCGAACTCATCACACACAGTTCTCAGAGATGGTAATTTATCCCCTGTTACATACACTCCGTTTTTTATCTGCCCGGTAATAACCCGGGCTATACGTTGATAAAGTAATTCTTTCATGTTCAAACTGTACTCAGTGAAATTAACAAAATTGTATCTGTTATCATCGTAAAGTTTCAATTTCCTTTGTTTTTACTAAAAAAATGGAACTAACACTTTAGAACATGATAAGAAGAAACATTTCTATCCTAGAGACCACGAAAAGCAGCCTGAAAGATTTCAACTACGATGATTTTGTTTTTGGCGTACAACCTACCGATCACCTATTTCTTTCTGCATTCAAAAACAAGAAATGGCAAAATCACAGAATCGAACCTTTTCGCAATCTTTCCTTAAGTCCCAACACTCTTTGTTTACATTATGGACAGACCGTCTTTGAAGGAATGAAAGCATTCCGACAGGAAAATGGAGCGATCCATATATTCAGACCCGACAGACATCATTCCCGACTGAATAAGTCTTTGGACAGAATGTCCATGCCTCAAATCCCCAAAGACTTATTTATGGCTGCAATAGAGGAACTGGTTCGCTTGGACCAACAATGGATTCCTCGCAATAAGGACATCAGTCTTTACATACGCCCGTTTGTTATAGCGACAGAACCTAGACTTGGTGTAAAAATAGCCGATGAGTACCTCTTTTGTATAACCTGTTCTCCTATGGGACTCTATTATCCAAAGCCTGTACAAGTAAAAATTGAGACCCGATTTATACGAGCCGCTGAAGGAGGCGTAGGTTATACAAAATGTGGAGGGAACTACGGTGCCTCATTTTACCCGACGCAAAAAGCAAAAGACGAAGGTTTCGATCAGATTATATGGACAGATGCCACAACCAAAAAATACCTTGAAGAAGCAGGGACAATGAATATAATGGCTGTCATAAACAATAAACTAGTCACACCACCTCTAAGCAATACTATTCTGGATGGTGTCACCAGAGACTCTATCCTGCAAATCGCGAAGGATCTCAAAATAGAAACTGAAATAAGACGTATTCCCTACGAAGAGCTTAGAAGTGAAATGAAAAACGGAAATAAAGTCGAATTATTTGGTGTCGGAACAGCCGCTGTTATTTCCCCCATATCTCGTATCAGCATTGAAGCAGAAGACTATTTTCCTTATATAGAAAAAGATGCGATTATGTTCCAACTGAAACAACAATTAGAAAAAATCAGAAAAGGAAATATTCCTGATACGCACAAATGGAATCATTTCATTTAGAATAACACTACAAGAGTATTGATAGTGCTCGTATCACTTCTTCCATTTGTACCTCCGAAAGAGAACCGTACCCAAGACGCAAACCATTAACCGGTTTGCCGTAACTATATTTTTCAGGATGTATAAGATGAATCCCTTTCGCTTCTAGTTGACCCGAAAGTTCAGTCCAATCAGTTTCCTGAAGCGGAGTAAGCCAAAAAGCAAGCCCCCCGTCAGGAAGCTGATATTTCACTTTTCCCTTCAGATGTTTCTCTACCAATATAGCTGCACAATCTCTCTTTGCTTCATAATATGCCGACGCTTTTCGGATATGCCGTTTAATCGCTCCGTCCCGAATTAATTCCAATACAGCCTGCTCCATGATCGTATCTCCCTGCACATCTATCAATTTCCGCAGAGCAGCTGTTTGGGAAACCAACACATGATTACCACTGGCTAAAAAACCAATACGCAACGCCGGAGCAACAACTTTACTCATGGTACCGATATACACATAATTTTCCAATTCGAAAAAACTAGACATGGGTAACACCGGTCGATAGCCAAAATGAAACTCATTGTCATAATCATCTTCAATAATTGTAAAACCGTACTGATTTGATAAACGAATCAGCTCCAATCTGCGCTGTAAACTAAGTGTTGCCGTTGTCGGGTATTGTCGATGCGGGGTCAAATAAATAGCCTTTATCCTTTTTTTTGTTTTAAGATAACGCTCAACTTCCTCAACAACTATTCCATCATCATCTACAGTAGCAGGTAACAACTCAGCTCCTGCCCGTTCAAACACTTCCCATGCAGGTTTATATCCCGGATTTTCGATTATTACCAAATCCCCTTTTTCAAAAAGACATTGCGCAATAAGGTACATAGCCATCTGGCTACCCCGCGTAATACAAACACCACCTTCATCAACATGCATTCCCCTGTTATGATTGAGCATCCGGACAATAGCCTGACGAAACTCAGGGTCTCCCCGCTCATCGTTATAGCCCATCATTTGCCATTTGGCTTTTCGCCCGAACAATTGACGATAGGCTCTGGCTAACTCTGCGACGGGCGCAAAGCTGCTGTCAGGATGACCATCATCAATAGCTATCAGTACTCTTTTATCGATAATGGGTTGATCTGTGCCTTTTGATCGTTGTTTGTTACGTTGGGAAGTTAAAGGAAGTGTATCTGACACAAAAGTCCCTTTTCGTTCTTTTGAAATCAGCCAGCCCTCTATCAACAAAACTTGTAATGCTTCAACAATCGTATTTCTGTTTACACCAATAATTTCCGCCAGACTTCTACTCCCCGGAAGAGCATCCCCGGGTTTAAGTCTTCCCGACTGAATGTCGGAAACAATAGCGTCCGCAATTTGCAGGTAAACTGCCTTACCTGATTTTTTATCCCACTGAATTTCTATTTTCCAAGGCCGCAACATCTGGACTATTTAAAATTATAAAAACTGTATCATTTCAATAGTCCAAATGTACAATACTTTTGATTTGCAATACTGCAAAAAACAAAAACAATTTAGTATGTCTAAAACAGAAATTAAAAAAAGCATTCATGTTGAACAAAAACAATTCAGTTCAAAAGACTTTCATGAAACCTATGCACGTCCACAGTACGTAAGACCCTCTCATATTATTCATAGAAATGTTGAAAATGAGGGAGAGCACAATCAGTTTTCAACGGAGCGAAAACACCCTGTCTTCTTTGTTGACCTCCCCAGTAAGAACATCAGCATGACGATTGGTGGATTACTCCCAGGACAACTAACAAACCGCCACAGACACACGTATGAAACTGTTTTGTATGTGATTGAGGGAAACGGATGGACAGAAGTTGAAGGAGAACGCGTTGAATGGAAAGCAGGAGATGCTGTTTATATTCCTTCCTGGGCATGGCACCGACATCAGAACACAAGCAACGACACTCCGGCAAAATACATCGCTTGCGAAAATGCTCCTCAACTTCAAAACCTGGGAGTTGCTCTCCGGGAAGAAGAAGGTCGAGATCTTTAAGAAAATTATTCACGTCAAATCTAATACATCATGAAAAACATCCCGTTTAAAGGAGTTATCGCTTACCCAATTACGCCTTTTGATCACCATGACAAAGTTGATATTCCTTTGTTTCAACAACACGTAGAACATTTGGTTCAATCCGGTTCACATGGAATTGCTCCACTGGGAAGTACTGGTGTACTTCCCTACCTCTCGGACGAAGAAAAAGAAGCGGTTACGGAAGCCACAATACAGCAGGTAAACAACAGAGTCCCGACTCTTGTAGGTGTCTCCAATCTTACCACCGAAAAAACAGTATACCATGCACAGTTTGCCGAAAAAGCAGGAGCAACTGCTGTCATGATTATCCCGATGAGTTACTGGCGTCTTTCGGATGAGGAAATTGTCAAACACTATGATACAGTAGCGTCAAAAATATCCATTCCGATTATGGCATACAATAATCCGGCAACAAGTGGTGTGGATATGTCTCCGGCGTTACTGAAACGTCTTCTTGAAATCCCTAATGTGACCATGATTAAAGAAAGTTCAGGAGATATTCAGCGTATGCATACACTAAAAAAAGAACTGGGAGAAGAAGTCGCATTTTACAACGGCTCTAACCCATTAGCTCTGGCAGCCTTTTCAGCAGGAGCAACTGGGTGGTGCACTGCTGCGACAAATCTGATTCCAGCGCATAATATCAATCTGTATGAGGCTATTCAAAACAATGATCTCAATCTGGCACGTAAATTATTCTATGAACAAGTAGAATTATTACAATTTATAGTAGCTAAAGGACTCCCCAGAGCCATCAAAGCAGGGCTTTCTCTATTAGGAACAGACGGAGGACAATTGCGAAAACCACTTCTTCCTCTTTCCGAAAGTGAGGTCAGCCAACTGAAAACAATTCTTGAATCTATTAAAAACAAATAAACATGAAAAAAGCAGTTTTTTACCACGCCGGATGTCCGGTATGTGTGAGTGCCGAACAGGACATTCTGAACATTATTCCCAAAGATCGCGTTGAAGTAGTTCATTTAGGAATTGACACAACAAAAGTACAGTATGCCGAAGATCAGGGTGTACAATCGGTTCCTGCGTTAGTAATGCCAAATGGTAACGTTTTGCATATCAATTTCGGTGCCGCTATCGAAGATTTGAAATAATGTAATCAAGCCCCGGTTCTTATTCCCCGGGGCTTTTCTTCTTGTTATCCCTTTGCTCCCCGGGAATATTTAGTAACTTGCTCTCTATTTTATTTCAAAATGCTGGAAGCTGTTATTTTTGATATGGATGGGGTTATTGTCGATTCTGAACCTTTCTGGAAATTGGCAGAGAAGGATACATTTACTGCGTTAGGAGTAGAAGTCAATGAAGAACTTACTCAGTTTACTCAGAAAATGACTACGCAGGAAGTTACCCGTTTCTGGTTCGAACAATTTCCCTGGAAAGGAAAAACACACGAAGAAGTAGAACAGATGGTCATCACGCGTGTTGTAGAGTTAATTGAACAACAGAATTGTGTCTTTCCCGGTATACAACACTTTGTGCAATCCCTGAAAAATAAAAATATACTCACCGGACTGGCAACAAATTCTCCTGCATCTATTATTCCGGTAGTTTTGCAAAAATCAGGACTCAGTACTCTTTTTGATACCATTTCCTCTGCAGAATTCGAACCTAAAGGGAAACCTCATCCTGACATTTATCTCAACACAGCAAAGAGATTAGAGGTAGCACCAGAAAAATGTATTGTCATTGAAGACTCTGATTCCGGTATTACTGCTGCCAAGAGAGCAGGCATGAAGGTAATTCAGCATACAAATGATCTACAAAACCCGAAACATCCACTCGCAGATTTTTTTCTGGACAATTATCATCCTGATCAACTAGCAGAACTTAACACCTTCCTTAATTAAGGAGCACTTGCATGTAAATCCCCTAACTGTACTCGTTAAAATCACAAAAACTGAACCTGTTATAATCCACTTTCATTCACGAAATTTGAGAGACAAGACAACTTTATAAACACAAATATGGAATTCAATGACATCCCCTCTTTCCTGGAATACTACAAAAAAATACGGCAACGCACTAATCGTCTGATAGCTGTTATTCCTCCCCAATATATGGACTGGTCATATAAACCCGGTAAATTTACTATTGCAGATCAAATCCGGCACATAGCCGCTATTGAGCGAAATATGTTTGCTGAAACCATTCAAGGAAATCCTTGTATCTACAACGGATGTGGAAAAGAATTAGCAGATGGATATGACCAGGTAATCAGCTATTTCAATGAAAAACATACTGAGTCGCTTAAGATTTTCTCTACACTGACTCCACACGATTTAAAACAAAAATGCCTCACTCCGGCAGGTACTCCCATTACAACTTGGAAATGGCTTCGGGCGATGACAGAACACGAAATCCATCATAGAGCACAAGTATATCTTTACCTGAATATCCTTGACATTTCGACACCTCCAATGTTTGGATTAAGTTCCGAAGAAATAATCTCAAAGAGTTCCACTAACTAAAAATGAACAATGACATCGAAATTTACAACAGATTGGTTACACGCCTGGAATACGCATAATTTAGATGCTATTCTTGAACACTATAGTGATACAATCCGTTTTTCATCTCCTATTATACAACAGATGGAAGTTGATTCGAAAGGAGAAATAACAAACAAAACAGACTTAAAAGCTTATTTTTCCAAGGCGTTAGATAACTATCCGGATCTTCATTTTGAACTGTACCATGAGATAAAAGGCGTTAATTCTCTTGTCCTTTTCTACAAAAGTGTAAATCATTCACTTTCCGCAGAATATATGGAGTTGAATTCCCATGGGAAAATAAGTCGGGTTAGTGCCCACTACAAATCTTTCCCGGATCTAACAACTTTCCTTGATACCTGGTTAAAAAGCTGGACAAGTAAAGGATGTCCCGAACAAGTAGAACCACTATTATCCTTCTATTCAGAGAACTGTTTTTATGCAGATCCGGCTATCAGAAATGGTATCCGTGGTAAAATTAACCTGAGAGAATATTTTCGAAAATTGTTGCGTTATAATCCCGAATGGGAATGGAGACGACTTGAAGTTTTCCCAACTCCGGGAGGATGTTCCCTCAAATGGGTGGTCCGGATTCCTGTCGGTAGAGAAATAATAGAAACTACAGGTTTGGACATTCTTGAATTTGAAGACGGGAAAATTTCACGGAATGAAGTGTTTTTTGACCGCCATGATTGGCTTCAGCTCATCTCCAAAACACAAACTAAAGAATGAAACAAACTTTGGAATACTATATTCTGACCGGGGGACCGGGCGTAGGCAAAACAACACTTCTGGAAGCTCTAGAAAAAGAAAATTTTCAGGTAGTTCATGAGACAGCGCGAACAGTAATCAGAGAACAAATTGAAATGAAGGGGAATGCTCTTCCCTGGGGAGATAAAACAAAATATACCGATTTGCTTCTTAGTCGTTCACTCCAGGAATACTACACAGCTCGTGAAAATTACCCTGACAACAACATTTTTTTTGACCGGAGCGGAATTGATGCGCTTTGTTACGCTTCTATTATTGATTACTCGCCTGATCCCTTAATTGTAAGGGAAATACTTTCCTGTAACTACAATAAAAAGGTGTTTATACTCCCTCCCTGGAAAGAAATTTATGTTACCGACAGTGAACGTAAACAATCCTGGGAAGAAGCTCTTTTCACATATCAGGTAATGAAAGACACCTACCTGAAATACGGTTATATCGTCATTGACGTACCTGTCGGTTCAGTCGCAACAAGAAAAGAATTTGTTCTACATCAAATACAATCCGAAAAATCATGAATAGTTATCTTACCAGTCTGCAAAAACAATTTTTGTATTATAAATCACTTGGTGAAAAAGCAATTAATCAACTAGAGGAAGAACAGCTTTACCTGCAATTCAACCCTGAAAGTAACAGTATTGCAATACTCGTCCATCATCTAGCAGGAAATATGTTATCCCGATTTACGGACTTTCTAACCACAGACGGAGAAAAGTCCTGGCGAAACCGGGACGCGGAATTCACCAACCCATTCCAGAGCAAGAAGGAATTACTAGAACACTGGGATAAAGGCTGGAACTGTCTCTTCAACACTTTAGAAGAGTTAACCGAATCTGATTTAGAAAAGACTGTTTATATCCGAAATGATGGACATACTGTAACAGAAGCTCTCAACCGTCAACTCGCTCATTACCCCTATCATATAGGACAAATTGTCTTTATCGCCAAGGTCTTAAAAAACGAAGACTGGCAAACACTTTCAATCCCCAGAAATCAATCAAGTGAATACAACTCCCGAAAGTTTTCACAAGAAAAAGAGAAAAGGCATTTCACAGACGACCTGTAAAAACACATTCGATATAAATGTGTCGAAAGTAAAGCGCCATTTCTCATAAAAGAACAAGAGTTATCCCTTACAACATGTTAAAGACACCTGCTTATCCCACTGTGTATAACACATAAAATAGCAAATCAACCTGATAATGACATTAGGATTCTTGTCATCTCATTTCCTTTTCAGAAAGATGACAGAACAGACCTTTCTGTCCAAAAGCTATAACGGCAACTTTAACAAGCTTTAAGAATATACTCATCGCCTTTTTGTATCTTTATGGGCGAAAATTCTGTTTATGCGAATAATACTATTTCTGACTATAGCCCTGTTATCATTTCAGGTTTCCGGAAGAAACCTCCGCCTGATTCTGGATCACAATTCTTTTTACAGTCCGGAAAACGGGCATTACCTGGAAGTATACATGCAATTTCTGGCCTCTTCGGTTCATTATGCTGATGTGGAAGGTAAAAAGCAGGGCGAAGTTGCTATAAGCCTAATACTATCTCAAGAAGATAAAATCTTTGATTTTGATAAATACAGTTTGAAAACCACTCCTTTGGGAGATACCTTATTTGAAGACTTTTATTCCATCAGAAGGTTTAGTGTGCTTCCCGGAGCATATCAACTGGAATTGTCTGTCGTCGATAAAAATAATACGGATGACACCCTAACATTTATGCAAGACATTGTTGTGGAGGATCAATCCGAAAACCTGGGATTCTCCGACATAGGACTTATAGAAACGCTCTCTAAATCAAATGGAAATACAGAGTTTACTAAAAACGGGATGGAAATTATCCCCCGGTTATCGACCTACTTTCCGGTGGAATCGGAAAAATTAATTTTCTATTGTGAGTTATACAACACCAACTTATTGGGAGATTCTGCCCGGTTTGTTCTTCGCTATTTCATTGCAGATAAAAACACACGAAAAGTAGTGGATCAGTACATGGGAATAAAGCGTTTATCCCCCGCATCAGTTATCCCTCTTCTCTATTCTTTTAACATTGATAAACTGGAAAGTGGAGAGTACTACCTTGGATTGGAATTACTTGATGACGAAGGAATTGTTATCCGTCAGAAGCAATTATTCTTCGATCGCTTTAATCCGATTATCACGGACATATATGGTGATGTAAACGAAACTATTCTGGATCCGATATTTATGAAAGAAGTTCCCGGAGACTCTTTATTTTATTACTTGGAAAGTCTTATTCCTATTTCAACACGTATTGAAGAACAAAATATAATTGAAGTTCTCAAAAAACAGGACACAACGGTTGCACAAAAATATTTCCAGTCGTATTGGAAAAAAACAGCCCAGTTAAAACCAACTGAAGAGTGGTTAAAATATAAATCACTGATCAACACTGTTGAAAAAGAGTACGGTACCTCACTAATGCCCGGATTCAGAACAGACAGAGGAAGAGTATTCCTGAAATACGGTCCTCCAAATGCAGTGGTCAGCAGACCCAATGAATCGAATGAGTATCCTTATGAGATCTGGCAGTACTATAAGCTGCAACAATTCTCAAACAAGCGTTTTGTATTCTACAACCCGACGCGCGTCGGGAATGAATATGTTCTCCTGCACTCTGATATGCCGGGAGAATTATACAACAGCCGTTGGCAACAGGAATTGCGCACGAGAGGGAATACCGTAAACACCCGCTCACGAACAAACGATGAAGATATAATGGAAGGCGGGCAACGCTGGTAACTCAGCAATAATTCGTATTTTTCGATGCTTATGAAAGAGGAAAAACCGCTTGTCGCCGTTGTTATTCTGAATTGGAACGGTAAAAAATATCTCGAACAATTTCTGGACAAAGTCGTTCGCTATTCTTCACCTCATCAGGTTGTTCTTGCTGACAATAATTCTACCGATGAGTCTGTTACTTATGTCCGAACCAACTTTCCTGACGTACAAATTATTGTAAATACTGAAAACGGTGGTTTTGCGAAAGGCTACAATGACGCTCTCTCAAAAGTAGAAGCCGAATACTATATACTTCTCAATAGTGATGTGGAAGTCACGGAAAACTGGATCACTCCATTATTGGAAGTAATGCAATCCGACAACTCTATTGCCGGATGCCAACCAAAAATCAGATCTTTTCACCGAAAGGGATATTTTGAGCATGCGGGTGCAGCCGGCGGATTTCTGGACAAAGATTACTTTCCTTTTTGCCGCGGTCGGATTTTTGAAGCAATTGAAGAAGATAAGGGACAATACAATGATACGATTGAAATCTTCTGGGCAACGGGAGCTTGTCTTATGATACGTGCTGATTTATATCATTCATCCGGAGGGTTAGACAACGATTTTTTCGCTCACATGGAAGAGATTGATCTCTGTTGGAGGTTAAAACGACTTGGCTATTCATTTTACGCTGTAGGAAACAGTGAAGTGTATCATGTTGGCGGAGGAACACTGGATTATATGAATCCCAAAAAAACGTATCTGAACTTCCGGAATAGTTTGTATATGATTACAAAAAACTATGAAGGTTGGCTCTTCCCTAAAATATTCAGACGGCTTTGTCTTGATGGATTAGCAGGCATACGTTTTTTGTTATCTGGAAACCTTACTCATATCGGCTCGTTGTTTATGGCACACATGCATTACTACAAGGCCCTTGGAAAGCTCTTGAAAAAGCGAAAAGAAATTCGTTCTTCGATAGCTACTCCTAAAGCGTTAACCTGTGTATATCCGAAGAGTATTCTCTGGCAAAAGTTCATAAAAGGAGTCGCTCACTTCTCTGATCTGGAAGGTTGGAAAAAATAAAAAAATCCCTTATTGCTAAGGGATTCTTCTCTAAAGGTTTACTAAACTGATTAGTTAGCAAACACTCCTAACACAACATACGTTGTTGGATCCGTGGTGCTTATTGGTTGAAGTGGATCGTGAACTACAAAAAATCCTGAATAAGTTCCTGATAACTCGGTAATACTCATAGGTGAAAACTGACTGTTCATTGCTGTAGAACCATTTCCGTTGATCATCAGCGTTAATACATCTCCATTTGGTGTTTCATTGTAAGGCGTACCATTAGGAGTTGTTGCCGGATCAGCGGTATCATGTGCATGAACCATATACATTTCGCCACTTACAGAGTTCATCAACATCACTGAGACACGTGTCATTCCATTAGTCAGCTCCTGAAGACGAAGACGTGCCGAAATAGTTGAACTATGCGAGCCGGAGTATGCATACTCAGCAACCAACTGTCCCGTGTTGAATGCATAATCATAGGTCATTGATGCCAGATTAGAAGCTTGTTGTTCCCGGGCAAACGTTCCTACTACAAGGAAGGTACTAACATCTGAAGTACTAACATTTTGTAATGGATCATGGACTACAAAAAAACCATTGTAATTTGTGGTAATCTCAATATACGAACTATTTACTGTTTGAGAAACAGAAACCGTCCCACCATTACCGGTTACCATTTTAGAAAAAACCTCACTGTTCGGGGTTTCATTATACGGAGTTCCATTGGGCGTAGATCCCGGGTCGGCAGCATCATGAGCATGAATCATATACATTGCTCCATCTACCGTATTTGTCAATTCCACTGTGATTTTTGACTGACCACCTGACACTTCTTCAACAGTTAATGCAGCTGTCAAATTATCATTGTGCATACCGGCATACGCTGCAGACTCTACTACCTGACCATTGTTAAACTCATAATCATACGTACTGGATTTCATCTGAACAGGGGTCGGCATAGGTTCTTCCTCCTCTTTTTTACAGGATGAAAATCCGGAAGCAATCGAAAATACCAGGGCTGGTATAATCATTAACTGGTTAATTCTCTTGTAATTCATAATTTCTTGTTTTTTGATTTACCCTACTTACGCAAGCCATCCGGTTATGGATTTCAAAAAACACGAAAAAAATTAAAAAACACTGAAAAACAGCTAATTGAACACCCTTTTTTTATTCAAACACTCTATTTCTTTATCCGAAGAACAGCTATAATACCCAATGCGTACCCATCTGTACCGAAACCGAAAACACATCCCTCAACTACAGGTGATATCAGAGAGTCGTGTCGGAAGCTTTCCCGCGCACTAATGTTTGAGATATGTACCTCAATTACGGGAACAGTAACCGATGAAACAGCATCACGAATAGCTACTGATGTATGCGTATATCCTCCGGCGTTTAAAACGATCCCATCGTGCTCACTTTGTTGAAGCGCATCTATTATTTCCCCTTCGTGATTCGATTGGGTGTACTCCAGCGTACAATCAGAAAACTCCCGTCTCAGGTCTTCCAAAATCGCTTCAAATCCTTTTTCACCGTATATTTGTGGTTCACGGGTTCCCAGTAAATTAAGATTTGGTCCGTTAATAATTAAAATTTTTTTCATTGTCTAACTGGAATACATATTTAAAGAATTTCGAAAGTTACTTAAAAATTGAAAAAGGATTAAGTGAAAATTCAATTTCCGCTTACAGAGAGGACGTTAAAAAGCTATGGGAGTACGCTGAACCTTTGGAAAAATCTCCTGAACAACTCCAATTAAGTGACCTTAAGCTTTTTGCCGGAGAGTTATTTGACCTTGGACTGGCGGCACGGTCACAAGCCCGTATAATCAGCGGGATCAAACAATTCTTTGATTTTCTTGTACTGGAAAATACAATTGAAACCAGTCCTGCAGAACTTCTGGAAGCTCCACGTATCGGGAGAAAACTCCCCGAAGTTTTAACAATCGAAGAAATTGACCAACTTCAGGCTGCAATCGACCTCTCCAAACAGGAAGGGCATCGAAACAAAGCTATACTGGAAACCTTATACAGTTGCGGATTACGTGTAAGTGAACTTTGTGACCTCAAGCTCTCAAATCTCTATTTTGAAGAAGGTTTTGTCCGGGTAATCGGGAAAGGAAATAAAGAGCGGCTCGTTCCTGTAAGTCCTAGTGTGGAAAAAGAGATAAACCTATACTACGACAGTATGCGAAACCATATTTCGATTGCCCTGGGATATGAAGATTTTGTCTTTCTGAATCGAAGAGGAAAACAACTCACACGGGTTATGATCTTTACCATTATTAAAAATCTTGCTGAAAGTATTGGTTTACGGAAAAACATCAGTCCGCACACCTTCCGGCACTCTTTTGCCACTCACCTTATTGAAGGAGGTGCAAACCTCAGAGCAATACAAGACATGTTAGGGCATGAATCAATTATTACAACCGAAATTTATACCCACATCAGTCAAACAGCTCAACGCGATGCAATTTTGTTATACCATCCCCGAAATAAACGATAATTTAGTCACTATCTTTGTAGAACCCTTTTGAGAATTATTTTGTTGAAAGGAAAAAAGAACATGTCTGTAATAAAAAATAAATATACGACCTGGCCATTCTTTAATGAAAAGAAACTGCTCACCATTGCCGGTCCCTGTAGTGCTGAGACAGAAGATCAGGTATACGAAATTGCCAGAAAGATTGCTGAAACAGGTGTTAAAATTTTCCGGGCAGGAGTATGGAAGCCGAGAACACGACCAGGAAGTTTTGAGGGAGTCGGAAAAGAAGCTCTTCCCTGGATCAAAAAAGCTACTCGCGATTTTGGTTTAAAATCTACTGTTGAAGTTGCTAATCGTCAGCACGTACTGGATGCTTTGGAAGCTGGTATTGATATACTTTGGATTGGTGCGCGAACTACTGTGAACCCTTTTGCTGTACAGGAAATAGCAGAAACAATAAAGGGCACTGATATTCCTGTTCTTGTTAAAAACCCTGTCAATCCTGATGTTGATCTCTGGATCGGAGCGATCGAACGTCTTGAAAATGCCGGAATAACAAGAATAGGAGCAGTTCACAGAGGTGTTTCTCAGTTCAACAAATCCGTTTACCGAAACAGACCGGAATGGGAAATGGCAATTGAATTAAAAAAACAACGTCCCGACTTACTTCTGATTTGCGATCCGAGCCATATAACGGGAAAAAGGGAGTTGGTTCCGTTAGTCTCTCAAATTGCACTTGACCTGATGTTTGATGGTTTGATGATTGAAACCCATATCACTCCCGAAGAAGCGTGGAGTGACGCCAGACAGCAAATTACACCTGAGACCCTGAAAGAACTACTGAAAGAACTTATCGTTCGGGATGAATTCCCACATGGAATTGAATTATCAGGATTCGAAGATCTTCGAAATACAATTAACGATATTGATAATCAACTCATAGGACTTCTCAGTCAACGGATGAATATTGTCAATGATATTGCCCGGTTTAAAAAGGAGCATAACATGTCCATTTTTCAGGAGAACAGATGGAATCAACTACTGGAAGAACATTTAGGTTATGGCGCATCCAAAGGCTTAAACAGAGAATTTATCCGAAAAATATTCAACACGATTCACTCCGAATCCATTGAAAGACAGAGTTCTGTTTTGCATAACAAGTAATTCTTTTTAAATTGGCGTATGCGCATTTTCCTGATCATATTACTTTCTTTCTTATTCTTAAGTACTACGTCCGACAAAGTACCCCGGAAATACAGAGGCGTTTATCAGGGAACAGTAACTCCCTACACAATTTCCGAAAAGGAACAAGCCATACAGATTGCGGGAGCTGTTCTTCGGGTAACCATTGACAAAAACAATGTTTCAGTTGACCTGGATGGCAAAACATTCTCTACTATTCCGGTTCTCAAAGCAGTTACGAAAGAGTATAGTACATACACCTTAGAACTAGAAGATCCCCTGGGAAAAGCTTCCATACGAATTGCTAAAAAAGGGAAGAAACTCGAATGGGTTTGTGATGGCTTTGAAAACACCATCCTCGTGCAATAAAGCGGCTGTTTAGTAAATCATTCCTACCAGCACAGCCGTCATCATACAAGCCAGTGTACCGGCGATTAAAGATTTAATACCAAATCGTGCCAGTTCTGATTTTCGTTCCGGAGCCAGTGCGCCGATTCCTCCAACCTGAATACCAATGGAAGCAAAGTTTGCAAATCCGCACAACACATAAGTTGCCATTATAACGGATTTCCCTGTTAGTTCATCTTGCAATTTACCCAAATGAGGATATGCTACAAACTCGTTTAGAATGGTCTTTTCTCCCATCAACTGACCTATGATCATTGCATCCTGCCATGGGACGCCCATCAACCAGGCGAGAGGGGAAAACAGGTAACCGGTAATAAACTCAAAACTCAGGGAATCATATTGTCCCCCGTTTGCTATAACAGCATTTAGTCCTGTATAATGTCCCGTAAGCCCAAGGATATAATTACACAAGGCTATCAAACTAATAAAAACGATAAGCATCGCTGCGACATTTGCCGCAAGTCGTATTCCGTCGGAAGTCCCATTAGCAATTGCTTCAAGAGCATTCGATCCTAACTTTTCTTTCGATACTTCCAAATTTTTGTCAAACTTCTCCTTTTCCGGAAGTATAATTTTGGCAAACACAATGGCTGCCGGTGCAGACATAATCGAAGCTGCTAAAAGGTGTTTGGCAAAAAATAACTCTTTTACCTTATCCCCTTCCCCCAGAAACGCAATATAAGCCGCCAAAACTCCACCGGCAATTGTTGCCATCCCCCCGACCATGAGTGACATGAGTTCAGATTTGGTCATTCTCCCCAAATAGGGTTTCACCAGTAAGGGTGCTTCTGTTTGTCCCAAGAATATATTTCCAGCAGCGGCTACGCTTTCAGCTCCTGACAAGCCCATCAGTCGTTTCATGACAACTGCCATAAGATAAACAAACTTCTGAAGAATTCCCCAGTAGTACAATAATGCTGAAAGTGCTGAGAAAAAGATCACAGAAGGAAGGATCCAGGTTACGAAGTTCTTCACAATAGGATTCAGATCTCCCGTAACTACACTTCCGAAAACAAATTCGGCTCCTTCATGCGCCATATTGACAACTTTCGTAAAACCTCTCGAAAGAAACTCGAAACCACTCTCCACAAAAGGAACTTTGAGAATAAGTACAGCCAATACAATTTGTAATCCTATTCCTTTGGCAACCTGTCCCCAGTTAATATTTCTTCTATCGGAACTGAAAAGATAACCAATTGCTAACAGGGACAATAAACCTAATAAACCTCTTAATACAGACTCAAAAGAAAACCCTGTATTGTTAAGCATATCTTCCGTTTGAAACGTAAAATTACGTCCTGAAGAAGAAACAAAAGACAACTTCTTTTCTTCATTCTTTTTAATTAAAAAAGTATCAGATTCAGAAGCTCCTGACAAAATAAGGTGTGTTGAGTTATGCAGTTCCCATTTTCCTTTTCGGATTTTTGAAAACAAAGTGTCAGAATTTGTAATCGAATGTCACTTCGGCACGTCGTCGAAACCACTCACCGGAAAAATCACGTTGATTCTGTGCCGTTAATTCAGATGAAACCGAAAAAAACGTCAGAAAACAGAACAGTACTAGCAGAAACTCAGGAAGCCTGGCGTTTGTTAATTTCATCTCGGATTTTTGAAGCCAATTCATACTCTTCCTTCTCCAGTGCATCTTCCAGCATAGCTTCCAGTTCAGCAATACTCATAGTAGACATGGATGAACCTTGCTCACTTTGTTCTTCAGATGGATTTGTAACCGTAGGTTCAGAGAAGTCATCTGATTCATCCAGCAAAATTCCCGCTGACGATAGAATTGACTCAAAAGTATAAACAGGGCAATTAAAACGTACACCAATTGCGATCGCATCCGATGTACGGGCATCTATTTCTTTTATCTCTCCGTTTTGTTCGCAAATAAGTTTTGAGTAGAAAATACCTTCGACAAGGTTGTAAATTATTACTTCTTTGACTACAATACCAAAATCAGAAGCAAAATTTTTGAATAAATCGTGTGTAAGCGGTCGTGTCGGGGTCATTTTTTCCAGTTCGATAGCTATTGCCTGTGCTTCAAACCCTCCTATTATAATCGGTAAGCGTCTTTTTCCTCCGACTTCAGAAAGCACAAGTGCATAAGCTCCGGATTGAGTTTGGCTGTACGACAAGCCGACAATTTCCAATTTTACTTTTTCCATGCTTTTTTGCGAACTACAATCTTCATTCTACAGAACGACTTGGGAAGCCCAAAAAGCTTCCCAATGTCATTTCTGCGATAAAAATAAGAATATATTTGAGTAAAACCCTAGTTCGAGGCTTTAAACTTTTTTACAGCTTCTGTCAAACGTGGCAAAACTTCAAATGCATCACCAACGATTCCATAATCCGCAGCTTTAAAGAACGGTGCTTCAGGATCTGTGTTTATAACTACAATCACTTTACTTCCGTTCACTCCTGCAAGGTGCTGAATTGCTCCTGAAATACCTGCTGCAATATACAGATTCGGGCGAATTGCCACCCCTGTTTGTCCAACGTGCTCATGATGAGGTCTCCACCCGATATCAGCAACCGGTCTTGAACAAGCAGTCGCAGCACCTAATACATTGGCAAGATCTTCAATAATCCCCCAGTTCTCAGGTCCTTTTAATCCACGACCACCCGAAACTACTAACTCAGCTTCAGGAAGAGGAATTGCACCTTCCGGCTTCTTCGTTGCTTTAATTATGTATCCAGTATTTCCGGCTTCTCCATCAAATGCTTCAACAGCGCAATCAGAACCTTCTGCTACTGGTTTCATTGAGTTCGGAAGAAGAGAAATAATTTTCTTATCCGACTTAACAGTTACGAAACCGAAAGCTTTACCACTAAATACGTTTACTTTTACTTTGTCTCCATCAGGAAGAGAAATAGCTCCTGCTACCAACCCGGCTTTTAAACGAGCCGAAAGACGAGGTGCAATTGCTTTTCCGTTCAAATCGTGAGAAACCACAACTGTTGTTGCTCCGTTTGCCTCAACAGCTTTTGCAATAAGACGGGTCAATTGCTGAGGGTCATTAGAAGTAACTGAGGTATCTTTAAGGACTTTCTTTGCTCCATATTTACCCAATGCTGCCAACACATCATCCGATGCATTTCCTGCTGTCACAGCAATTACATCTCCCAGTTTCGAAGCATAATTAACCGCTTCAAATCCGTTTTTTGCAATGGAACCGCTGAATGAGTCTACATATACTATAACTGACATAATCAATATTTTAAATTAAATAACTTTAGCTTCGTTGTGCAACAAATCTACCAACTCATCCATGTTCTCTGGATCAATCATCTTGCATGCCGACTTGGCTGGCGGCAATTCAAATGCCACAAACGAGGTTAACTCTTCAGCAGCAGATGGCTCCACAACCTGCAATGGCTTAGTTCTTGCAGCCATAATTCCACGCATATTCGGGATACGTTGTTCTGCCATCCCTTTCGCACAACTTGCTACAAACGGAAGGTTTACTTCCACTTCTTCTACTCCTCCAACAATTTCTTTTTCTACTGCTGCAGTAGTTCCATCCAACTCCAACTTGGTTGCCAACGAAACAAAAGGCATATCCATCAACTCAGCGATCATTCCTCCAACCTGACTTCCGTTAAAATCAATGGTCTCTTTTCCTGTCAGTACCAATTCGTACCCATTGGCTTTTGCGTAATCAGCAATCTGAGAAGCTACATAAAATGCGTCTTTGGCTTCTGCATTAATACGAACTGCATCATCTGCACCAATAGCCAAGGCTTTTCTCATAACCGGCTCATCAGTAGCTGTTCCAACTGTAACAATAGTAACTTTTTCTGCTTTTCCCGCTTCTTTCAACTCAAGAGCACGAACTAAAGCATACCATTCGTCATACGGGTTTACAATGTACTGAACTCCGTTTTCATCAAACTTTGTATTCCCATCTGTAAAGGAAATTTTCGATGTAGTGTCCGGAGATTTACTAATACAAACTAGTATTTTCATTCTTATCGGGGTTTATAAAATAAATGTAATTGTCTTTATACTACAACCACAAAAGTAACAATTTGTGCTAAAAATAATCAGAAAGTTTTCAAGAATTGTCCACAGGAATCAAAATTATGCGCTCATAACTTAATGAGTTAATATAAAACAAAAAAATCCATGTCGCGACATGGATTTTTTGATTTGGGTGTGGGTGTGTGTGTTGTTTATTAGTGAATGGTGGTTAATATTGATCCAGTAAATACTTTATTACATCAGTACTGGTTACAATTCCTTTTATAGTTCCTGCTTCAACAACAGGCAGCGAATGAAAAGGTTCATTGGCAAAAATCTCTGCTACTTCTTTGATTAGTGTATCAGGTGAAACTACTTTTAATTTACTTGTCATCACCTGATCAATACTCAACATATCCAAAACTGCTTCATCTGCATTTTCCTGATTCTCAAAAATCGTTCCAAAAGAGAGACGGTTCAAATCGGTGGAACTAATTATCCCTGCCAACTCATCTCCTTCTGTTACCGGGATATGCCGTATTTTCTTCTGACGAAAGATCTCACGTATATCTCTTAGGTCATGCGTCGTTTTATCAACTGTTATGACAGCTTCGGTCATTATATTGGAAACAGGCTCTCTCTTTTTCATGTTCTTTTCTTTTCCTGAGACAAAGATGCTTCCTTTCCGACAAGTGAGCTCTGAAGAATATCAGTTACATACATGAGAAATATCAGAAACATTTTCTCAACTTCCTGTCATATATCAGTTATTACCTTCAATGATGCTATTTAAAACCCTCTGTATAGTAATCTGCTACGTTTTTTATACTTTAGTCTTTTAATTAAAAACGAGAAAAGCACATCATGAAAAAAGTAGTCTACACACTTGTTCTTCTTCTAACTACACTACAATTGTCAGGACAACAGGTCATGACCCCCGAATTGCTGTGGCAACTTGGCAGAGTGAGCCCGGTGGGACTTACTACAGACAAAAAGAATATTGTTTACAGGGTTTCAGTGCCTTCTGTCGAACAAAATTCATTTTCCGGCTCCTACCATATTGTGCCTGTTACAGGAGGAAAAGCTACGGAAATAAAAGACTACTCAGAACTACTTGATGATCCTTTTGTATCTCCGGATGGTAAATTCGAACTGTATCACAAAGCAGTACCTGTACAAAAAACGAAGGCATCTGAAGTGTATCCTGATCTTCCTAAAAGCTCGGCTTTAATATATGATGCTCTTGATTACCGACACTGGGATACATGGAATGATGGCACTTACAATCATGTGTTCTACAAAAAGCGAAATAGTGATGAAATTGGAATGGATATTATGAAAGGTGAACCTTTTCATTCGCCTCAACAGCCCTTTGGGGGATCTGAGGACTATTGCTGGGCTCCCGGAGGAAGTGCGATTGTGTACGTAGCTAAAAAAAGCAGTGGAACAGCATATGCTACCAGCACCAATACCGATCTTTTTATGTATCACCTGGAATCAGGAAAAACAGAAAATCTTACAGAAAACAACACGGGATATGATACACATCCCGCTTTTGCAACAAACGGCGCACTTGCCTGGTTACAGATGCAACGGGACGGATATGAAGCAGACAAGAATGATATCATTGTCAAAAGAGGTAAACTGATTATGAATGTAACGGCCTTTTGGGACGGAACTGTAGATACATTTACGTGGAGCGAGGATGGTAACACTATTTATTTCATCGCTGCCGTCAATGGAACCCGTCAACTTTTTGAAGTAACTATCCCATACAACTCAAACCGGGCAGCTGAAGTAAAACAATTATCAGATGGTGATTTCGATGTCACAAGTATTATTGCTATTGACGGAGATCAGTTTTATGTTACCCGTACAGACATGAATCACGCTTCCGAGATTTTCAGTTTCAACTCAAAAAAGAACAAGTGGTTACAACTCACTACAGTAAACGACAAAAAGTACAATGAAATTACATTAAGCACTGTTAAAAGAGAGTACTTTACAACAACTGATGGACAAAAGATGTTGACCTGGGTAATTTATCCTCCCAACTTTGACCCTTCAAAAAAATATCCGACTCTTCTGTATTGTCAGGGAGGTCCTCAGTCTGCTCTTTCTCAATTCTATTCATTCCGTTGGAATTTTCAGGTAATGGCAGCTCAGGGGTACATTATAGTAGCCCCTAACCGTCGGGGAATGCCCGGACACGGAGTAAAATGGAACGAGCAGATCAGCCAGGACTGGGGAGGACAGGTTATGGATGATTATCTGACTGCTATTGATGAAATGTCCAAAAAATCGTTTGTAGACAAAGATCGTCTGGGAGCTATCGGGGCAAGCTATGGAGGATATTCCGTTTTTTATCTTGCCGGAATCCATGAAAATCGTTTCAAGACATTCATTTCACACTGTGGTGTTTTCAATCTGGAAAGTATGTACGGGACAACCGAAGAGGTTTTCTTCACTAACTGGGATATGGGAGGTGCTTACTGGGAAAAAGATAATCCTATTGCTCAAAAAACGTATCAGAAATTCAACCCAAAGAATTTGGTAGGGAAGTGGAATACTCCTATTCTGATCATTCAGGGAGGTAAAGACTACCGTGTACCAATCGGGCAAGGTCAGGAAGCTTTTCAGGCAGCTCAGTTACAGGGAATAAAAAGTAAATTCCTTTATCTTCCGGATGAAAACCATTGGGTATTACAACCTCAGAACGCTTTAATCTGGCAGCGAGAGTTTTTTAACTGGCTGAAAGAAACACTGTAAACTGTTCTTTTTTTCATCGAAAAGAAAACCAATTCTATAGAATTTACGTTTATAAACAAAACAAATCATTACACTATGAAACATATTTATGTTCCACTGACTGCTCTGTGTTTTTTCTCTTTTTCTCTTTTCGGACAGGACACCGAAGAAACGGCTAATGAGGACACCCCGGTACAATCGGAACGGGTTAAAGAAACATTTTATTCCACTCGGATCATCAACGGTCATTCGACGGAAACTCTCGAAAAAAATGAGATGGAATTTCGTGTAGAGCACAAGTTCGGTGATATGTTTGGAGCCAATGGAGGCGTCCATCAGTTTTTCGGACTTGACAACTCAGCTGATATACGAATTGCTTTTGAGTACGGAATCACTGATTATTTAATGGTGGGTTTGGGTAGAGATAAAGGCTCGGGTCCTTACCGGGGATTAGTTGATGGCTTTGTTAAAGGACGTATACTCGGACAAACAACTGATAATAAGATTCCGTTGTCTCTTGCTGCCGTGGGAAGCGCAACGATCACCTACGGAAAAGCCTCTCCAGACGTAACATCTATAACACACTACCCTAATTTTGCACATAGAATGGCGTATGCAGCTCAGCTAATTGCCTCCCGAAAGTTCGGCAACTGGCTTTCGATTGCTTTAATGCCAACTTATACCCATCGTAATTATGTTGCTTTTGATGATCAAAACGGAATTTTCTCACTGGGAGGAGCTGCTAATATTAAGTTTGCCAAGAAATTCGGTATAGTGGTTGAATACTACCATAATTTTCATCAAAAAAACTTACGTGATATTTATAAGAATAGTCTTGCTGTTGCTTTTGAATGGAACACTTTTGGTCACGTATTCAGTATTTACCTGGCTAATGCGAGAGGTTTTACCGAACAACAATTCATCCCTTACACAACTGCAGATTGGTTAAAAGGTGAATTCAGATTAGGTTTTGCTATCACACGTTCGTTTCAATTCTAACCGATTTATAAACGAAAACACAAACAACAAATGAAAAAGACATATAAAATAACCGGAATCCTTTTGACGGTGTTACTTGTAGCCACCTCCTCCTGTTCAAAAGATAAAACTCCCGAACCTATTTTACCTCCTTCGGATTGCACAGATACAGTGTTCTATAGTACAGATATAGAACCTCTGATTATGCAAAACTGTACAGCTACCGGATGTCATAATAACAGCGGAGCAGGAGGATACATCTTCAACGGATACGCAAGTATCGAGGGAAATAAAGATATTATTCTCAAGACTATCAGCCATGCAGATGGAGTAACTCCAATGCCACAAGGCGCTCCTATGTTAAGCACTCAGCAAATCGATCTATTTCGATGCTGGATAGCACAGGGAAGCCCGAATAATTAAAAACAATAACCACAAACCAATGTATATGAAAAGAAGAATACCCTTGATTTTATTCAGCCTGTTTCTGGGTGGATCTGTCATGATTGTCGCAAATGAATGGTCGCTCGAACAAGTCTCCAATTTTAACAGTACTGGCTATCACAAACTAAATGCTGCAGGAGCAAGTGCTGGCAATACCGGAGCTCCGGGAGAGAGTAATTGCGCAGCTTGTCACGCAGGAGTTTCTAATCCGATTATGGATGGTGGAACGGCAAATAATCTGGACTGGGGAACCGATGCTGTTTATACCCCAGGAAATACCTATTCAGTAACATTAACTTTTAACGAAGGAAGTTCAAAGAATGGTTTCCAACTTACGGCTCTTAAAAATTCTGATAATACAAAAGCCGGAGACATTATTGTTACAGATGATACGAAGACCAAAACCCTGAGTAGTTTTTCAGGGCGTCAATATCTTTCGCACAAGTCTGCCGGAACTGGTGTTAATGAGTGGTCTTTTGAGTGGACAGCTCCAGCTACAGATGAAGGCCCTGTTACGTTTTATGTGGCCACCAACAAGACCAATGCAAATGGGCAAAACAGCGGAGATGCTATCTATTTATCACAATTTACATTCAACAGCCCCGGATCAAGTGCATTCATTCCTGAATATGAAAAAATCGCATCTTCTTTAGCCATTAACTATAATGCTGCAAAAGCACAAATAGAAATTCAATTTACCGCAGAAGAACAAGAAGAGGTATACGCTTCAGTTCACTCAGTAAACGGTCAGGAGATGTATGCTGAAAAATTAGGATCTACTTATCCCGGAGAAAATCAGAGATCATTCTCACTACGATCAAACAATGATGAAATCCTGATTGTACAGATTTTCATAGGAAATAAAGTATTTAGCAAGAAGCTTTTTGTAAACAATTAATTCCAATCAAAAACAATTATTGAAGCAGGGATACCACCCTGCTTTTTTTATAACATTGCAATAAAAAAAGCTGTCTCAAGAGACAGCTTTTCTATTGTACTATACTTTTCAGAGTTATACCAGCATCTTCACCGGATTCTCCATATAATCTTTAAAGGTTTGCAGGAATGCAGCTCCCGTTGCTCCGTCTACTACACGGTGATCACACGAAAGCGTTATTTTCATTACATTACCGGGAACAACTTGTCCGTTTTTCACAACAGGCACTTCTTTAATACCACCAACAGCCATAATACAACTGTCAGGAGGATTAACAATCGCTGTAAATTGTTCTATTCCGAACATTCCCAGATTAGAAATTGTAAAGGTATTTCCTTCCCAGTCGGATGGTTGTAACTTCTTATCTTTTGCTTTTTTAGCATATTCTTTCACTTCCGCACCGATCTGAGCCAATCCTTTTGTGTCTGCAAATCGTACCACAGGAACCAATAGTCCCTCATCCACAGCAACTGCCACACCAATGTGTACGTGATCATTACGACGAATAAAATCACCCATCCAGGCACTGTTTATCGCAGGATGCTTACGCAATGCCATAGACACCGCTTTAATGACCATATCGTTGAACGATACTTTCACTTCACCGGAAGCGTTAATTTGCTTACGGGCTGCAATCGCATTATCCATATCGATATCCAGCGTAAGGTAAAAATGCGGAGCTGTAAATTTACTTTCGGACAAACGACGCGCAATAGTCTTACGCATTTGAGAAACATTCTCATCTGTATACGACTCTTGTCCAACAGGTGCTGCCACATAAGAAGCAGTAGCTGAAGGAACAAAATTCTCTACATCACGCTTCACAATCCGGCCGTTTTCTCCGGATCCCGGAATCTGAGCAAGGTTAAACCCTTTCTCTTCTGCCATTTTTCTTGCCAACGGAGAAACAAATAATCTTCCATCTCCTGAAACAGTCTCAGGAGCAGGAGCTGCCTGACGAACCGGTTCCGCAACTTTTTTCTCAGCTACAGGTTCCGGAGAAGGAACCGGAGCAGTACTTTTCGGCTCCTCTTTAGTCTCTTCAGCAGCCGGGGCTGATTGATCAGCATCAAGTAAAGGCTGTATATCTTCCCCTTCTTCACCAATAATGGCTAAAATAGAATTTACAGGGGCTCCACTACCTTTCTCTACTCCGATATGCAAAAGCACACCATCATAAAATGATTCGAATTCCATTGTTGCCTTATCCGTCTCGATATCTGCCAACAAATCTCCTGATGAAACTTTATCTCCAACTTTTTTATGCCATTCAGCGACAACTCCTTCTGTCATTGTGTCGCTCAACTTGGGCATACGTACTATTTCAGCCATATTTTTATTCTTATGAAATGCTATTAATACTCACGAATAAACGGATAGTCTTCCTGCTGATAGACATCCTTATACAATTCTTCTGCTTCGGGGAAAGGTGATTCCTCAGCAAACTTCACAGATTCTTCTACTTCATTTTTCACCCAATCCTGAATCTCTTTGATTTCACTCTCGGAAAGGAAGTTGTTCTCCTTGATCACATTCAAACAATGCTCGATTGGATCCTGCTCCTGCCATTCGGCAACTTCTTCTTTTGTTCTGTATTTCTGAGGATCCGACATCGAGTGTCCTTTATAACGATAGGTACGAATATCCAATAACGTTGGTCCGTCTCCACGACGTGCACGATCTGTTGCTTCAGCAATTGCTTCATGAACTGCTTCCGGTGACATTCCATTTACCGCAAACGAAGGCATTTCGTATGAAAGTCCTATTTTCGATAAATCGGTTACGTTAGTTGTTCTTTCAACGGAAGTTCCCATTGCATAGTTATTGTTCTCAATGATAAAAATAACCGGTAATTTCCAGTTCATTGCCATATTGAACGTCTCATGCAAAGCTCCCTGCCGAACAGCTCCGTCACCCATTGAAACAAATGCAACGTTATCTGTATTATTGTATTTTTCTGCAAAAGCAACACCCGCTCCCATTGCAATCTGAGCACCAACAATACCATGTCCTCCCATAAAATTTTTACTTTTATCAAAGAAGTGCATGGATCCTCCCTTTCCTTTGGAACAACCTGTACTTTTTCCGTACAATTCTGCCATAAGAACACGGGGATCTGTACCCAAACCGATCGGGTGAGCATGATCACGGTAAGCTGTCATGTGTTTATCATCCGGACGTGAAGCACTAACAGTACCTGCCACAACTGCTTCCTGACCTATATAAAGGTGACAGAAGCCTCCAAATTTCTGCTGTATATAAAGTTGTCCTGCTTTTTCTTCAAACTTACGCATCAACAACATATCCTTGTACCACTTAACATATGTTTCTTTAGGAAACTTTGTTGTTTTTGAAGCTGCTGATTTCCGCTTATTTGCCGCAGTTTTCGAACTTGTCTTCGTCGCCATTCTCTTTCTGTTTTTAGACTAACGGACAAATATAATACAAATTCATTGTAACTCCTTCCCCCTCCTGCAAAGTTTCCCCTTGTCAATAATGAACCCTATAGAGAACTGCTTACCGAACAAAAATGATTTCTCTTTCATCCCAGGGGTGCAGGATAAACTCCACCCTACTGAATTCAGTATACTCCGATGTATCATTCGTTTGTCTGCAAACCGAGTAATTATTAACTTTTTTACATTCAAAATAATCGTTTGCCCAGAAATAAATACGGTCAAAATCAACTTTACTTACGCTGAAAACAGGTTGATTTGATTTTGTTTGTAGTAAAATAGTTTCCGGCAGTTGAAGGACCAGTTCAGTTTCATTCAACTGACCATGAATCCATAGGGTCAGTGTTTCTTCCAGAGAGGGAATTTCTTTTTCTTTACGACCTCTATCTTCTACAAGCTGTTCCGAACAGGCAACATTAACTATTAGAAGTAAAAACAATATCTGCTTCATCTATCAAATCATTTCCGCGAAAACGCAAAAATAACTGAATTAATGCGACAACATCTTTTTCACAATAGACTTTGATCCGCTCTACATCATTCTCTTCGAAATACACACGGGCAACATCAGCTCCTGAAATGTCATCCTTGGGAGTCGGAATTTTGAATATATGGCATAACAAACTCAATGAAGTATAGTGCTTGTAATCTCCAAACTTCCATAAATCCATTGTATCCAAATGTGCTATCTCCCAGGGCTTTTTCCCGGCAATATCGAGAGCGTTTGGCAAACTAATGCCATTAATAAGCATTCTTCTGGCTATAAAAGGAAAATCAAACTCTTTTGCATTGTGTCCACAGAGTACATGATAAGGAGAGTTAAAATTATCATCCAAAAGTCGTTTAAAATCCACTAATAATTTTTCTTCATCATCACCATAAAACGACTTCATCCGGATTGATTTCCCTGTTCTTGTCTCATGGACAAAACCACAGGAAATACAAACTATTTTACCAAACTCAGCATAGATTCCTGCTCTCTCGTATACATCAGCAGCCGTCTGCTCATCCTTTTGAAGGAACCTTGTCTTTTGATTATATAATTCTGCAGTTACTGGATCCAGGTCTTCAAACCGGTATACTTCCGGAACGGTTTCTATATCCAGAAATAAAACTTTTTCAAGGTTAATTTTCTCCAACATCATGTGTTCTATTTTTGCAGGTGAACAGGTTTTAACTATAAATATACAAAACCTATCTGATTATCAACTATCAATCCTCTATACCACTCAAAGTGATTTACCCTTGTTTGACACTCCTCTTTTTAGGCGTTAGCCATCCATACTTTATAATACAGTGCGCTGCCCTTACACCGTCTTTCCAACCAATTTTCTTTCCCTGAACTGTATTTCTCGGAAAATAGGAAATCGGAACTTCCTTCCACTTTAATCCTCTAATCTTTGCCAACTTTGCTGTTACTTCCGGTTCAAACCCAAATCTTTTCTCTTGCAAAATCAATGTTTTAAAAACAGAAGTCGGAATCAACTTATAGCAAGTTTCCATATCTGTTATCTCAATCCTGAAAACGAGATTGGATAATGTTGTAAGGAATGAATTTGCCAATTTACTCAAATATCCCTGTCCCTCTATTTTACTACTCTTCAAAAACCGGGAACCGTAAACAACATCTGCATTTCCTTTAATAACAGGCTCTATCAGTCTGTTTATCTCTTCCGGATTTAACTCCAGATCAGCATCCTGAATAATGACATAATCTCCCGTCGCATACCTGACACCATTATGGATCGCTCCCCCTTTACCTTCATTTAGCAACTGGTCAACAAAAACAAGATTGGAATACTCTCTCTGAAAACGTTCAATTTCTGACTTACTGCCATCTGTAGAACAATCATTTACGACTACAATCTCCTTTTCAACTTCATTGATAAGCGTTAACTCCTGAACTATTTTTAACACTTCAAAAATTGTGTTCTCTTCATTAAAAACGGGTATAATTATGCTAAGTTTTTTCATTTGGCACTCATCGAGTAAACGCTTACTTTTAGTTCTTCAACCAGTACTTCATCTGAAGTATCTCCATTCCAAATATAGCACTTCACAGGTAACTTTAGCTTTTTATCCGGTATAAACAGGTAAGAAACAGCTCTTGGCGTTTTATAAATAAAGTTCGCCGGATATTCAGCGTGATACCATCCTCCGTTTTGATCTGACATAACAATCATCGCACTACTTTTTCGATTCTGTCCGCCAAGGTTTACCTGTACTTCAAAAGCCGGATTTTCCGGTAAAGAATTAAGCTCAATACTTTTGGAAAAATGGTTTTCATCATTTAGCAGTACTCTTTCTTTCTCCCAAAACTCTTCTACGAAAGACCAGTCAGGAGGTATTATCGTTTTTGGAGGATCCGTTTTTAGTTGCAAAAAATGCTCCCAATATGTTTCTTTTGTTGTCTCTCCTCCAACCAGAATAAAGCGATGAATCTGAAAGGCCTGCACCATATTTATAACCGCTAAAAAAGCCATCATGGCAAACACACCAATTTTAGCCTTTTTTGATAACAGCGCCAAAAATCCTGCCATCCCCCAAACAAGCACAGGGTAATAATCAATCATGGTACGCTGCCCCATCCCCATACCATATGTCCAGATCCACCAGGATGAAAAGACATAGGTTATACTAAACAGTACACCCGTAAACAGAAACCCAGAAACCCGGGACCGCCTCATAAACCAAAGAAGACTTCCCACGAGCATCAGAATGAGTGCCGGAGACCAAAGCAACCAACCTTTTTTATAGGAAAACAAGAAGTTCATCAGATTCGGTTGTAACAAATTCAATTTTTCATCACCATATGAATAAACGATCCAGTTTCCCGTCTGAATTTTCCAAAGTAACGGAGCCAGGAACAATACAATTGCAGCTACTGCGAATAAATGAAACGGAAATTCTCTCCATCCGAATTCCCGTTTTAAGTCCGGCACTAATTCTCTTAAGGGATAAACAAGAGGAACAAAAAAAAGCATCATGGCATTAGTAGGTCTGGTCAATAGCATAACAGCCATGACTATACCAACATATCCTACATACTTCCAACTATTTTGCTCTTTGCCTTTCTGAGTAAGAAAAAGTAATAAAGAACAACCGAAAAAACCAAAAATATGTACAACGGAATGGTCGTATACCATGTAAAAAAACACATTTGTCGTCAAGGTAACCATTAGTAGTGATGCAATCCGGTTTTTCGCGGCAATTCCCCGCAATGCCATAAACTTATCCAGTATGACTAATGCAGCAAGAAAATAAAACAAATGTGCGGCAACAATACTCCATTGAAATAGTACTGAGTACCCGTCTACCGGTAAGCCTGTTAGCCAGGACAATACCATAGCTACAAGAAAAAACGGAAGATAAAAGAGTGCTGCTCCCGGAAAAGTTTTGTTAACATACGTACCATTAGGCTGTCGCACTTTAAAGTCTTTAGATAAAGAACCATCCTTTAGATAGTATGTATCCTCTATCTCATCAACAAATGAATACGTAAAATCCTGATAAATAAACAACGCAGGTAAGTAAGCATAATACGCTTTAGCGTCTCCTATTATGGGACGATTATATGCATCATCAAAATCTCTCTGGATAAACAGGAAGGTGACCAGCAGTAACACTAATGAAACATACCAGCGCGTAGCGTTCATTACAAATCTTTGAACTTTTCAGAGACAAACACTCTGTCTCCATCAATTTCTTCCAGAAAGTGTTTCTTAAACTGATTCAGATCAGCTGTATCTATCGCATTAATGGGAAAGGAAAGCGTCAGTTCGTCTTTATATTCCAAATAGACACTCTGCTGTAAAACGGTCACTTTTCGCAATCCCGAAAAATAATAAAAGCGAACTTCTCTCCCCCCTACTATCAGAGCCTGCTTAGTTACTCCGGTTCTTATATATCTACGATTGGTTCTGAGGATCAAAAACACAATCGATTCAGTAAACCCTGCCAGGCAAACCCAACCTAACACTTCTGAAAATTCACTGATCCAGAGGAAATACAATCCCACAAACAACAAATAGCTGTTTTCAAGAACAAGGTACAAACGTATTCTTCCTAATCGCTCTCGTGATACCGATCCGGACCAAACAAATTTTTCCTGATGATTAAAAATGCGCAGACCAAACCAACGTTGTACACCTCTGATTGCAAGTAGAATTCCTATGATTCCCGCAGCAACAAGATAAATTTCTTTCAGGTAAGGTGTTTCTACTCCTTCAAAGATTCCTATCGCATTCAGATCAAAACCTGCAATTATCCCTAGAATAAAGAGAGGAATAATAAGAAAAATCACCAGAATGTTTACGCCTTTATTCATTAGGAATCATCTCCAGTTTCGTCTGTAATTCTTCTATTTTCTGTTCTGCAGATGCTATTTTCTTTTCAACCTCTTTCTTCAACGCGTCAGCTCCTTTTGAGTTCGCAAAGAATCCAAGGTTATTCTCCAATTGTCGGATTTCCTGTTCTGCTTTCTGAATTTGTTGCATGATCGCTCTTCGCTCATCATTCAGAAGTCTTTCTGCATCCGGGCTGGAAACTATTGTGTCCAGCTTCGCACTAAACAGTACTTTTTCTTTCTCAGCTCCCTTCAGATTCATATCCGCATAATGCTTATCCAAAGCGGTCTTGAATTCTTTGTAAATCCGATCCTTCTCTTTGAAAGGAACGTTTCCTATTTCATTAAACTCCTGAGCAAACGCTTTCAAATCATTCAATACAACCTCTTTATCATCTCCCGGCTGATACGCTTCAATTCGTCTAATCAGCTCTTCTTTCTTAGAAAGGTTTGCCTCATTTGCTTTATCTAACTCATCAAAATAGGCCTGTTTTGCATTGAAGAATTCGTCACAAGCAGCACGAAATGTTTTCCAAAGGCGTTGTTCGTAACGAGGACCGGCTCCTCCGATTTGTTTCCACTCCTTCTGAATGGCTACTATCTTACGTGTCGTTTCCTTCCAGTCCGTACTGGTTTTAAGGGCATTCACTTTTTCTATCAGTGCTTCTTTCTTCTCTTTAATTCCATCAAATCCGGACTGACGACCTTTGTAAAACTCCTTTTTATTTGCAAAAAACTGGTCACAAATTCCACGGAATTCTTTCCAGATTTCCTCGTTCTCTTTTCTTGGTCCAAAACCAATTGTCTTCCATTCTTCCTGGATCGCAAGTAGCTCTCCAGTCAAATCTTCCCATACTTTGTGCGAATCAGCTTCGGCAGTTTTTGCAAATACAGCTTTTGTCTTTTCGACTAACTCTTGTTTCTGCTCTATGTTTTTAGCCATTTCCTGGCGTTTCTCATCATAGAACTCTTTTATTCGTTCGTAAAGAGACTTGACAATTGCCCAGTACTCTTCTTTTATAGCTTCCCATTCTGATTGAAATGTAGGTCCGATTTCTTCCCAATCATGTTGAAGCGCTTTCAATTCCGTTTCAACTTCCTTGATCACTTCGTTCTCAGACAGGCTTTTCAATTTATCAATAATTTCCTGCTTCAACTGTTGGTTTCGTCTCAGGTCATGCTCTTTGAGTTCTTTATAAATTTTCATATTATAAAAGAACTCTTCCATCAAACGACTGTATTCATTCTGAATATCCTGACGTTTTTCACGGGCAATATCCCCTATTGCTTTCCATTTCTCCTGGATTTCTTTCTGTACAGCAAAAGCGGCCCCAATGTTTTCCTCTTCACTAATCAGTGAGCGCAAACGATCAATTAACGTCCGTTTCTGGCGCAGGTTTTCCGTTTCTTCTTCACGAATAGCATCCAGTTGCTTTTTTCGCTTCTCCCGGTATGCCGCATATATTTCAAAGAATTCGTCGTTCAACTTATCGAAATACGGTTCCATTGGAACATCAGCTCCGTTTTCTTCCAGGTGCTTTACCTGGTGCTGGCGTTCTTCTTCAAGAATCAGGTCGTTAAACTTGGTTTTTAGCTCGTTTACTTCCTGACTTACCGCCAATGCATCCTCACCGGAAGTTAGCTCCCGTAATTTTTCAATAAATTCTTTCTTTTCCATATTGCAGAGTTTAAGCTATCTATCAGCTTACTGTTTGTACCATATCAAAATTAACCAAATCAACGAACTTCTGAACACGGTCTTCAATTTCGCGTTCCGTAAGTGTTTCCAGACGTTCTGTTCCGAATTTTTCAACGCAGAAAGAAGCCATTGCTGAACCAACAATGATTGCTCTTTTCAGGTTATCGAATGTAATTTCGTCCGAACTGGATAAATATCCCATAAACCCTCCTGCAAAAGTATCTCCCGCTCCGGTAGGATCAAAAACATCTTCTAATGGTAATGCCGGTGCAAAAAATACTTTATCTTCAAAGAACAATAATGCTCCGTGTTCTCCTTTTTTAATAATCAGAATTTTCGGTCCCATACCGCGAATAATTTTCGCTGCCTTCACCAATGAATATTCTTTTGAAAGCTGACGTGCTTCTTCATCATTAATGATAAGTACATCCACCATTTTCAACGTTTTCTCCAATTCTTCCATGGCAATATCCATCCAGAAATTCATCGTGTCCATTGCAATTAGTTTCGGACGGGTATTCAATCGTTCAATTACCGAACGCTGTACCTGAGGGCTTAAGTTCCCCAACATCAGGTATTCTACTCCCTGATAAGACTCTGGAATAACCGGGTCAAAATTTTCCAGTACATTAAGTTCTGTAATCAATGTATCTCTGGAGTTCATGTCATTGTGGTATCTTCCTGCCCAGAAAAATGTTTTTTCTCCTGCTTTTACCTGAAGACCTTTCAGGTCCACACCACGTTCCCGCAGATCATCAAGAGTAGTTTCCGGGAAATCTTCCCCAACTACTGAAACAATTTTCTGATTTTCCTGAAAATAAGAAGCGGCAATCGCAATATACGTTCCTGCTCCACCAACAATTTTATCTGTTTTCCCAAAAGGGGTTTCAATCGCGTCAAAGGCAACACTGCCCACAGTCAATAAACTCATGTTTTTTCTTCGTTATTCAAATTCCTTACAAATATATTGATTTCGAATCATTGCAGCGAGATAAAAGACAGTTTTGTATACACAACTCCGGCTCCTATTTTCCACTAGTATCCAACCTTGCCTGATAGGCATACATTTCATCACGCAGTCGGGCAGCTTCCATAAAATCAAGATCCTTCGCCGCTTTTTCCATTTGCTTCTTCAACCCTTCTATTGCTGTACGAATGTCTTTTTCACTCATATAATTCAATACAGGATCAGCAGCCAGAGCAATTTCTCCCGAAATTTCATACTTCTTCTCGGTCGCTTCCTCTCTGTCAGCAACAGCTGTTGACTTCATGATTGCATCTTTTGACTTTTTCAATGGCGTTGGTACCAAACCATGCTCTTTGTTATAGGCTTCCTGGATACTTCTTCTTCGATTGGTCTCATCAATTGTTTTTTGCATGGATTCGGTTATCGTATCGGCATACATAATCACCATTCCGTTTACATTTCTTGCAGCACGTCCAACCGTCTGCACCAAAGATCTTTCGGAACGTAAGAATCCTTCTTTGTCTGCGTCAATAATCGCCACTAATGAAACTTCAGGCAAGTCCAACCCTTCTCGTAATAGGTTTACTCCGATCAGTACATCAAAAATACCCAAACGCAGCTGACGAAGAATTTCAACCCGTTCCAATGTATCCACTTCCGAATGGATATAGCGACACTTAATCCCTATCTTATCCAGATAACGCTGCAATTCCTCAGCCATTCGCTTGGTCAATGTCGTTACCAGTACTCTTTCCTCCCGCTCAATACGCAAGTGAATTTCTTCAATCAAATCGTCAATCTGATTTTTACTTGGGCGCACTTCAATTCTAGGGTCCAAAAGTCCTGTCGGACGAATAATTTGTTCAACTACAACTCCTTCCGACTGTTCCAATTCATAATTGGCGGGGGTAGCCGATACGTACACCACCTGATGCAGAAGGGTTTCAAATTCCTCAAACTTCAACGGTCGATTATCCATTGCACTTTGCAAACGAAATCCATAGTCTACCAGGTTAATCTTTCGAGCCCGATCTCCTCCGTACATCGCTCGAATCTGGGGAACCGTTACGTGACTTTCATCAATTACCATCAGAAAATCATCCGGAAAATAATCCAGCAAGCAGAACGGTCGTGTTCCCGGTTCCCTACGGTCAAAATAACGGGAATAATTCTCAATACCTGAGCAATATCCTAATTCCCGGATCATTTCCATGTCGTACTCCACCCGTTCCTGCAAGCGTTTTGCTTCCAGTACTTTCTTTTCCCGTTTAAACGACTCCACCTGAACTGTCATGTCGTCCTGAATCTCTTTCAATGCAACATTGATCGTCGCCGGACTTGTTACGAAGATATTCGCCGGATATATTTTAATTTCATCCAGTGTTTCAAATACGGTATTGTCCTCCGGATCCAACATAGCTATCCGATCTACATCGTCTCCCCAAAATTCAATACGAATTGCATAATCGGCATAGGCGAGGAAGATATCTACAATATCGCCCTTTACCCTAAACATTCCTCTTTCAAAGGTTTCATTCGACCGGGAATACAAATTTTCCACGAGACGTAACAAAAACTTATTCCGGGAAATCCGATCTCCCTTTTTTATTTCAATAATGGACTCAGAAAAAGCATCCGGATTTCCGATACCATAAATACAGGACACGGATGAAACTACAATGACATCTTTTCTTCCTGACAGCAAAGCTGATGTAGCAGAAAGTCTGAGCTTCTCAATTTCCTGATTGATAGCAAGATCTTTTTCTATATACGTATCCGTCACAGGCAAATAAGCCTCCGGCTGATAGTAGTCGTAGTAAGAAACAAAATACTCTACTGCATTATTCGGAAAAAACTGCTTAAACTCTCCGTATAACTGAGCTGCCAGCGTTTTGTTATGCGACAAAATCAAGGTAGGACGATTGATTTCCTGAATAACATTGGCTACCGTAAATGTTTTTCCACTTCCTGTTACTCCCAATAACGTCTGGGCAAACTGCCCTTCTTTTATTCCGTGTACCAGTTGTTTAATCGCTTCGGGCTGATCTCCCGTCGGTTTGAACTCCGATTCAATTTTAAAATCCAATGTTCTCTGATTTTCTTGATTTTACTTCAGATCTTGTTTTCTTTCCAGTCAAGATCAGGTCTTCTGCTTCTTCTTTTTAGCCGCGGGGAACAGAATATTATTCAGAATAAGTCGATACCCCGGACTATTAGGATACAAGTTCAGATCTGTCGGAGGGTCTCCTACCAGGTGACGGTAATCTTCGGGATCGTGACCACCGTAAAATGTCCAGGTTCCGTTTCCTAGTTCTCCATGGATATAGCGAGCTGTCCCCAACGTTTTATTTTCCCCCATCACCAGAACATTCGGCTTTATAAACTGTGTTCTGAAATCGGTAGTTTGCCCCATAAATCCGTTGATAACATTCGTATGGTTTTGGGTCAACATGGTAGGGACCACATCCCATTTTGCTGAAAATTCAAACAACATGAACTTGTCTGTATTCTCCGTAAGCTTATTATGATCATTGGTTGCGTCAATATTTGAATACTCATATTCCAGTGGATTCTTGACCAATGTAAAATCTTCAAAAGCAAATGTCATCTGGTAATCCAGTTTCTCCTGACATTTCGGATCCATAGGATCTCCGTCGTACATCACTTCACAAATATCTGTCCCATGAGCAGCAAGGGCTATATCAAAGCTATCCGTACCCGAACACATGGTAAAAAGAAAACCTCCTGCCACTACAAAGTTACGTATGTTCTGTGCCACGCCCAGTTTCATTTCCGATACTTTATTATACCCCAGTTCTGAAGCCAGCGCCTCCAGTTCAGCAACCTGCTGTTTATACCAGGGGTAACTTTTGTATGCATTGTAAAATTTCCCGTATTGTCCTGTGAAATCTTCGTGGTGTAGATGCAGCCAGTCAAACTCGGGTAGCTGTCCTTTTATCACCTCTGTATCGTAGATTTCCGTATAAGGTATTTCTGCATACGTCAGGACAAGTGTCACTGCATCATCCCAGGGTTGTTTGCCCTGAGGAGTGTATACAGCAATTTTCGGTGCTACTTCCAATTGGACCACCTCCATATTCACCTCCGGATTCGCTATTTCTGTTTTAATAGCATTTACACGGGAATCAGCAACCACCTCGTATGAGACTCCTTTGATGATCAATTGTTCTTCAATCGAATTCAGATATGGCATTAAAAATGCTCCTCCCCGATAATTCAATAACCACTCAATCACTACATCATGCTCCAGTACCCAGAACGCGACTCCATACGCTTTCAGATGATTCGTCTGCCGGTTATCCATCGGAATCAGAATTTGCGACGCATACGTTTGTTGAGCGAAAAGAGCTAAAAATACGATGATCAGGAACTTCTTCATGGTAGTAAAGTTAACGCAAAAGTTCGTAAAATAGTTCAATCTACTGAATTATCATTGCCCTTTAAAAGATGCTTCTCTGATTTCATGTATCAGATTCCATTGTGCATCTGAAAGTTTAAAGACAGGAACGTATCTACCATTTCCAAGTTCGGCAACTTCACGCATTTTTGATTCATCTTTCGGAGCATTCTTGATTCCGACAACTGATAACTTATAGCCCTCTTTCGTATATCTTTTTACGTATCGCTCATAATCTTCAGAATCCCTGTTAAATGCTCCATCCGTTATTACAAACACCTGGTTGTTTCCATTTTGGATAAATCCTTTTTTCACAAGGCTATACCCCAGCTTAATTCCTTTACCACCTGCCGTAAACCCCGAAGCTTTCAGATCTTCAACTTCCTTCTTCATCCGATCTTTATTACTTCCTTTGGTAGTTGGTAATACGACCCTGGCATCAGAACCATACGTCACCAATGCAATCTTGTCTTCAGGCCGGATATAATCCATTAACTGATACAAAGCATACTTGAGTAGTTCAAATCGATCTCCCGCTCTCATAGAAGTAGAAACATCCAGTACAAACACCAGGTTGTTTGGTTTAAAATATGTCGGATCAAAATTATCTAAGGGTATATCTCTCAAACCGGGAACCTCTGTCACTATCTCTTCTTCGGGCTCAAATGTAATTTCTTCCTGAGGAATATCCGGTTCTTCAATAATCACTATTTCCTCATTTTCCGGTTCTTCTTCTATTTCGATTACAATTTCTTCCTGTGGTTCTTCTTCCGGAACATCTTGTTCTACAACCAGTAGGTCTTCTTCTCTTTTTTCTAGTTCCAGCACAATATAATTCCTCCGGAAATTGATATAAGCACCGAGTTCTGCCGGCACATATCCATCATGTGCGCCATAAAAATAGGAGTAGCCTAACGGAACCCTTTTCACTATTTTTCCATTTCTATCTGTCTTCCACTGACCAATTACCTGCCCATTTTGCAGCAGTGCAACATCAGATTTTGACAGTACCTTACCTGAACCTTTTTCAACGGTAACAACTGTCAGGGTAAAATCAAGAGGGTTTCCGTCACCAGGATTTTGGGTAAAATCCGGACAGTTTTGGAAAGCAGCCATATCCGTAGTCGGAGGTAAGTCGACAACTTCTCCCTTTAGTTTTACGGTTATCGGCTCATTCAGATTTGAAAAGTAAACAGGTATTGCGTAAGTAAACCGCCCTTTTTTCTTTGGATTTACCTGAAAACGAATTGCAATAGAACTATCAGGGGCAAATGTCGAACCGGATATACGATACGTCACTTCGGGAAGTTTATCCAAACGCAGAAAGAAAGCATTTTTCTCTCCGGTATTCTTAAAATAGATGTCTACAAATCTGTCAGAATGTGCATACAGTTCTCCAAAGTCATAAGAGGTCTTATCCGGAACAGTCTGTCCGACAACTCCCAGTCCCATCACAACACTTACTACTATTAACAGTAATTCTCTCATCATTTTAATAACTCAATAGCTGAATATAGTTACTATCATTCAAAAATTCTGCCAAAAAAATAAAGCTCCTTTTAGGAGCTTCTATTTTCTTATGCCTGGTTATTGGTTCCGCCAAAATTTATAGGCGGAATCATTGGGTTTCCATCTCCCAAAGAAACCTCTCCATGTGCCTGCTCAAATTTTTTAATATTATCATTTAGGGCCAACATAAGTCGTTTCGCATTCTGTGGTGTCATAACCACACGTGACTTTACTTTCCCTTTCGGCATTCCCGGCATTACCTGAATAAAGTCTACTATAAACTCCGATTGTGAATGTGTAATGATAGCAAGGTTGGAATAAGTTCCTTCCGCTACCTCTTCCGGAAGCTCAATATTGATCTGGTTATCGTTTTTGTTTTCCATGGTAATTATTTCTAATAAAAAAGGCAGGACGATCATCCTGCCTTTTTTGGTTATTTATTTTTTAATCGCTTCGTATTCTTCCTGAGAACCTACAAGTAAGTTTTGGAATTCTCTCATTCCCGTACCGGCAGGAATCAAGTGACCTACGATCACATTTTCCTTCAATCCTAACAGGTGATCTTCCTTACCTCCGATTGCAGCTTCATTAAGAACTTTGGTTGTTTCCTGGAAGGAAGCAGCCGAAATAAAGCTCTGAGTCTGAAGAGACGCTCTGGTAATACCCTGAAGCAATGGTTTCGATGTAGCCGGAACTGCTTCACGTGCTACTACCAACTTCTTATCCTGGCGACGTAATTGTGAATTTTCATCACGTAATTTACGAGCTGTAATAATCTGTCCTGCTCTAAGGTTTGTAGAATCTCCGGCATCTTCGACAACTTTCATTCCGTAAATACCGTCATTTTCTTCCATGAAATCTGCTTTATGAACAGATTGTCCTTCAAGGAATTTTGTGTCTCCCGGATCTTCGATTTCAACTTTAAGCATCATCTGACGTACAATTACCTCAAAGTGCTTATCGTTAATTTTCACCCCTTGTAGTCGGTAAACTTCCTGTACCTCATTTACAAGATACTCCTGTACCGATGTAGGTCCTTCGATATTCAGGATATCGTTTGGTGTAATAGCTCCGTCAGAAAGAGGTTTCCCTGCTTTGATGAAGTCATTCTCCTGTACAAGGATATGTTTCGAAAGTGGAACAAGATATTTTCTTACTTCTCCAGTTTTAGACTCTACGATAATCTCACGGTTACCACGCTTCACTTTACCAAAGCTACAGATACCATCTATCTCGGAAACTACTGCCGGGTTTGATGGATTACGTGCTTCAAAAAGCTCTGTAATTCGTGGAAGACCTCCGGTGATATCCCCGGATTTACCGGAAACTCTAGGAATCTTAACAAGGATATCCCCTGCTGCGATCTTCGCTCCATCCTGAACAGAGATGTGTGCGTTTACAGGAATACTGTATGAACGTAACACTTCTTTTGTTTTTGGATCGACAACCTGAATTTCAGGGTTTTTCTTCTTATCTCTTGATTCGATAATTACTTTTTCCGTAAATCCTGTCTGCTCATCGACTTCCTCACGGTAAGTAATACCATCGATTACATTTTCAAAGACAACTTTACCACCGAATTCAGAAAGAATTACCGCGTTATAAGGGTCCCATTTACAGATAACATCACCTTTTTTAACTTTTGTGTTATTCTCCGAAACCATGATAGCTCCGTAAGGGATGTTAGCATTCATCAATGTTACTCCTGTTTTAGGATCAACAATTCGCATCTCTGCTGATCGACCTAAAACAACATCAATCGGATTTCCTTCGTTATCTGTTTTACGAATCGTACGTAGTTCTTCTATTTCAAGATTACCTTCGTATTTCGCTTTAAGGCTGTTTTCATCAGCAATGTTCGAAGCGGTACCCCCAACGTGGAACGTACGAAGTGTAAGCTGTGTTCCTGGTTCCCCAATCGACTGTGCCGCGACAACTCCAACTGCATCTCCAATCTGAGCCTGACCGTGGTGAGCAAGGTTACGTCCGTAACATTTCGAACATACCCCTCTTCTCATTTCACATGTCAATACAGAGCGAATTTCAACTTCTTCTACTTCTGCTTTTTCAATTGCAGCAGCAATACTTTCATTGATTTCTCCACCTGCAGCTACTAACAACACTCCGTTATCATCGTATACATCATGTACCGAAGTACGCCCAAGAATACGTTCGTAAAGTGACTCTACGATCTCATCATTCTTTTTAAGTGCTGTAGCTACCAGTCCTCTTAGTGTACCACAGTCTTCCGCATTAATAATAACATCCTGTGCCACGTCCACCAAACGACGAGTAAGGTAACCCGCATCCGCCGTTTTAAGAGCGGTATCCGCAAGACCTTTACGCGCACCGTGGGTAGAGATAAAGTACTCAAGAATCGAAAGACCTTCCTTAAAGTTAGAAAGAATCGGGTTCTCAATAATCTCTTGTGTAGATGCACCTGACTTCTGTGGTTTCGCCATCAGACCACGCATTCCGGAAAGCTGACGAATCTGCTCTTTCGATCCACGTGCTCCTGAGTCAAACATCATATAGATAGAGTTGAATCCTTGTTTGTCATTCTTCAACTGCTCCATCAACGTATGTGTCAAACGCGAGTTGGTGTGCGTCCAAACGTCAATGATCTGGTTGTAACGCTCATTATTGGTAATCAATCCCATGTTATAGTTCATCATTACCTCTTCTACCTCAGTAGCAGCTTTATTTACCAGAATCTCTTTTTCTTTCGGGATAATAATATCATCCAGGTTAAACGACAATCCACCTTCGAATGCCATTCTGTACCCTAGTGACTTAATATCGTCAAGGAATTGAGCTGTACGAGCGGTACCACATACTTTCAATACGTGACCAATAATATCCCGTAGTGCTTTTTTGGTCAATACTTCATTAATGAATCCTACTTCTAACGGAACGAATTCATTAAAGATAACACGACCTGCTGTTGTCTCAATAAGACAAGTAACGATATTACCATTCTCATCAAGATCTTTTGTACGAACTTTAATATGCGTATGCAAATCCAACGCACGCTCATTCAATGCAATCTGAACTTCCTCGGGAGAATAGAATACTTTACCTTCTCCTTTCATTACACGATCTTCATCTGTCTTACGTCCTTTCGTAATATAGTAAAGACCAAGCACCATATCCTGAGAAGGTACCGCAATAGGTGCACCATTCGCAGGGTTAAGGATGTTGTGTGAAGACAGCATCAGTAACTGCGCTTCTAGAATTGCAGCATTTCCTAATGGAAGGTGAACCGCCATCTGGTCACCATCGAAGTCGGCGTTGAATGCCGTACATACCAATGGGTGAAGTCGGATTGCTTTCCCTTCTATCAATTTGGGCTGGAATGCCTGGATACCCAATCTGTGAAGAGTTGGGGCCCGGTTAAGAAGAACAGGATGTCCTTTTAATACATTCTCAAGAATATCCCAAACAATTGGTTCTTTCTTATCAACGATCTTCTTTGCCGATTTAACCGTCTTCACAATACCACGCTCAATCATCTTACGGATGATGAATGGCTTGTAAAGTTCTGCCGCCATATTCTTTGGGAGACCACACTCATGTAGTTTCAAGTCAGGACCAACAACAATTACCGAACGTGCCGAATAATCTACACGTTTACCCAATAAGTTCTGACGGAAACGTCCCTGCTTACCTTTCAATGAATCTGAAAGGGATTTCAACGGACGATTCGACTCGGTCTTAACAGCACTTGCCTTACGTGAGTTGTCAAACAATGAATCCACTGCTTCCTGAAGCATACGCTTCTCATTACGCAAGATTACTTCCGGAGCTTTAATTTCGATCAATCGCTTCAAACGGTTATTTCGGATAATAACACGACGATACAAATCATTCAAGTCAGAAGTTGCAAAACGTCCTCCATCCAATGGAACAAGCGGACGCAATTCCGGCGGAATAACAGGAACAACTTTGATAATCATCCATTCCGGACGGTTTTCAATTCTCGTCTGTGATTCACGCATTGCCTCAACAACCTGTAAACGTTTCAACGCTTCATTCTTACGCTGTACAGATGTCTCGTTATTTGCCTTATGACGAAGATCATACGACATTTCATCCAGATTCAGACGGCTCAACAAATCATGAAGTGCCTCTGCTCCCATCTTAGCGATGAATTTATTCGGATCATTGTCCTCCAGGTATTGATTTTCCTTCGGAAGTGTATCCAAAATATCCAGATACTCTTCTTCTGTAAGGAAATCTAAATATTCTAACGACTCTCCGTTAGGGTTCGTTGCAATACCTGATTGAATTACAACATATCGTTCAAAGTAAATAATCTGATCCAGTTTCTTCGTTGGAAGTCCAAGAAGATAACCAATCTTATTTGGCAATGAACGGAAATACCAGATGTGTGCTACCGGAACCACCAATGAGATGTGTCCCATTCGCTCACGACGTACTTTCTTTTCAGTAACCTCAACACCACAACGGTCACAAACAATTCCTTTATAACGGATACGCTTGTATTTTCCACAGTGACATTCATAATCTTTCACTGGTCCGAAAATTCGCTCACAGAACAAACCATCACGCTCAGGCTTGTATGTTCTGTAGTTGATTGTTTCCGGCTTAAGCACTTCTCCACTGGATTGTTCCAAAATCTGCTCAGGCGATGCAAGAGAGATCGTTATTTTGGAGAACTTGCTTTGTTTTTTTGGTGTTTCTTTTCTATAAGCCATTTCTAAAAATCGTTTTCGTTAATAGAGAATCTTAATCCATTGTAATATTCAGACCAAGACCACGCAACTCGTGTAACAATACGTTGAACGATTCCGGAATTCCGGGTTCAGGAAGATTGTCACCTTTTACAATTGCTTCGTAAGCCTTAGCACGCCCGATAACGTCATCTGATTTTACAGTAAGAATTTCCTGCAGGATATTGGATGCACCGAATGCTTCAAGTGCCCAAACCTCCATCTCACCAAATCGCTGACCTCCGAACTGCGCTTTACCTCCAAGCGGCTGTTGCGTAATAAGTGAGTAAGGTCCGATAGAACGAGCGTGCATTTTATCATCTACCATGTGCGCCAGTTTCAGCATGTAAATAACACCTACTGTTGCCGTTTGGTGGAAACGCTCTCCTGAACCTCCATCATACAGGTACGTTTTACCTGAACGTGGAATTCCAGCTTTATCAGAATACTCATTTATCTCATCCAAAGTAGCACCGTCAAAAATCGGAGTTGCAAATTTCAACCCTAATTTTTCACCTGCCCAACCAAGAACTGTTTCATAAATCTGTCCAAGGTTCATTCGGGAAGGTACCCCCAATGGGTTCAATACGATATCTACCGGTGTTCCATCTTCAAGGAAAGGCATGTCTTCTACACGAACGATGTTCGCTACAATACCTTTGTTTCCGTGACGTCCTGCCATCTTATCCCCAACCATCAGCTTACGTTTTTTAGCCACGTAAACTTTAGCCATTTTGATAATCCCTGCAGGAAGTTCATCTCCAACTGAAATATGGAACTTCTTACGTTTGTATGCTCCTAACAAGTCATTAGACTTGATGTTGAAGTTGTGTAACAAACGTTGAATTAATTTGTTGGTATGTTCATCAGTTGTCCATTCCGAAGGATTTACAATCGTGTAATCGATTGCGAACAATGCCTTTTGTGAGAATTTCGAACCTTTTTTGATAATCTCCTCACGGAAATTATTGAACACTCCATTTGATTTATGCCCTTCAAGAACTACCAGTAATTTTTCAACCAGTTTTTCTTTTAGTGATGCATAATCCTTATCGTATTCGGAATCCAATTGCTCCAGGATTGGTTTATCCTGTGCTTTTGTCTTACGATCTTTGATAGCTCTGGAGAATAACTTCTTGTCGATAACCACTCCGCGAAGTGAAGGACCTGCTTTCAATGAAGCATCTTTCACATCACCAGCTTTATCCCCGAAGATCGCTCTCAATAGTTTCTCTTCCGGCGATGGATCTGTTTCTCCTTTTGGAGTAATTTTACCAATCAGGATATCTCCTTCTTTAATATCTGCTCCGATACGGATCAATCCGTTTTCATCAAGATCTTTGGTTGCTTCTTCACTTACATTAGGTATATCCGCTGTAAGTTCTTCCATTCCACGTTTTGTATCACGAACTTCCAATGAATGTTCATCAATGTGAATAGAAGTAAAGACATCCTCACGCACAACGCGCTCTGAGATTACGATCGCATCCTCGAAGTTGTACCCTTTCCATGGCATGAAAGCCACTTTCAGGTTTTGTCCAAGTGCTAATTCACCTTTTTCCGTAGCGTATCCTTCACACAGTACCTGACCTTTTTCAACCTTATCTCCTCTTTTAACAATCGGTTTAAGGTTCATTGTAGTTCCCTGATTTGTCTTCTGGAACTTCGTCAAAGTATATGTTTTCAGGTCTCCGTCAAAAGATACCAAGCGATCTTCATCCGTCTGATCGTAACGAATCACGATTTCATTTGCATCAACGTACTCAACGGTTCCATCTCCTTCAGAATTGATAAGTACTCGTGAATCACGCGCAACCAAACGCTCAATTCCAGTCCCTACTATAGGAGATGCCGGCTTTAATAACGGAACTGCCTGACGCTGCATGTTAGATCCCATCAATGCACGGTTCGCATCATCATGCTCAAGGAAAGGAATCGATGATGCTGCTATAGATGCAATCTGGTTTGTCCCAACGTCCATCAGGTCTATACTCTCCGGCTCAACAACCGGGAAGTCACCTTCCATTCGTGCTTTTACTTTATCATTGATAAATTTACCTTTATCATCAATAATAGCATTCGCCTGTGCAATTGTTTTATTATCTTCTTCCTCAGCAGAAAGGTAAATAGGAGATTCTTCCAGTTTCACTTTTCCGTCTTCTACCTTACGGTAAGGAGTTTCAATAAATCCAAGTTTATTCACTTTCGCAAACACACATAGTGAAGAAATCAAACCAATGTTTGGTCCTTCAGGTGTCTCAATTGTACAAAGACGACCGTAGTGTGTATAGTGAACGTCACGCACCTCAAATCCTGCTCGCTCACGGGAAAGTCCACCAGGCCCGAGTGCAGACATACGACGTTTGTGTGTTACCTCAGAAAGAGGGTTCGTCTGGTCCATAAACTGTGACAACTGGTTAGTTCCGAAGAACGAGTTGATCACAGATGAAAGCGTTTTTGCATTAATAAGGTCAATTGGTGTAAATACTTCGTTATCACGAACGTTCATTCGCTCACGAATTGTTCTTGCCATACGTGCAAGTCCAACACCAAACTGAGCATACAATTGCTCTCCTACCGTACGAACACGACGGTTACTTAAGTGGTCGATATCATCAACATCTGCTTTTGAGTTCACCAACTCAATCAAATATTTAATGATAGAAATAATATCAGCCTTGGTAAGAACTCTTGAGTCCTCAACGTTTTCCTGATAGAGCTTCTTATTGATTCGGTAACGACCCACTTCACCTAAATCGTAACGCGAATCAGAGAAGAATAACTTATCGAATACGCTACGTGCTGTTTCCTCGTCTGGTGGTTCAGCATTACGTAATTGACGATAAATGTGCTCTACAGCTTCTTTCTCTGAGTTAGATGTATCCTTTTGAAGCGTGTTATAGATAATTGTATAATCCGCTGTGTTTACATCCTCTTTATGTAGAATAATAGACTTAGCTCCACTATCGATAACTAAATCTATGTGTTCTTCTTCAATAACAGTTTCACGGTCAAGAAGAATTTCATTACGTTCAATTGACACAACTTCTCCTGTATCTTCATCAACGAAATCTTCTATCCATGTTTTCAATACTCTGGCAGCCAATTTACGACCAACGCACTTTTTAAGATTTGTCTTATTAACTTTAATCTCGTCCGCAAGATCAAAAATCTCCAGAATATCCTTATCGCTTTCATATCCGATAGCACGAAGAAGTGTTGTTACAGGTAACTTCTTCTTACGATCGATATATGCATACATCACACTATTGATATCCGTAGCAAATTCCATCCAGGAACCTTTGAACGGGATTACACGTGCCGAATATAACTTCGTTCCGTTAGCATGACGACTTTGGCCGAAGAATACTCCCGGAGAACGGTGCAACTGAGAAACGATAATACGCTCAGCACCATTTACAACGAAAGATCCTTTTGGCGTCATATAAGGTATTGTACCCAAATACACATCCTGCACGATAGTCTCGAAGTCCTCGTGTTCAGGGTCTGTACAGTACAATTTTAATTTCGCTTTAAGTGGGACACTGTATGTTAACCCTCTCTCAATACACTCTTCTATTGTGTAACGAGGCGGATCAATAAAGTAGTCCAAAAATTCTAATACGAACTGGTTTCTTGTATCCGTAATCGGGAAGTTCTCAGAGAACACCTTATACAGACCTTCATGTTCGCGGTTTTCAGGAGTCGTTTCCAACTGGAAAAATTCCTGGAACGACTTAATTTGAATATCCAAAAAATCCGGATAATCAAATTGACTTTTGCTCGATGCAAAAGATATTCTTTGTGAAGTATTGCTTGTTGTCGCCAAGGCTTTTAAATTTAATTAGTACAATCGACCAAATGGCACAAATGTGCAAATAAACAGGTATAGGCACAAGCCATTTTGGCTGTGCCTATACCGTAAAATCAATGATATGATTACTTAATCTCAACTTCAGCTCCAGCTTCTTCAAGAGATTTTTTAAGTGCTTCTGCTTCGTCTTTAGAAACTCCTTCTTTCAAGTTAGCAGGTGCTGCATCAACTGCTTCTTTAGCTTCTTTCAAACCAAGACCAGTTAATTCTTTCACAAGCTTAACTACTGCAAGTTTGTTACCACCAGCTGCTTTCAACACTACGTCGAACTCAGTCTTTTCTTCAGCAGCTTCTCCAGCAGCAGCAGGACCAGCAGCAACAGCAACAGCTGCAGCAGCAGGCTCAATTCCATACTCTTCTTTAAGGATATCAGCTAACTCGTTAACATCTTTTACTGTAAGGTTAACCAACGTTTCTGCGATTTCTTTTAAATCCGCCATTTTATTAAATTTTAAAAAGGTTCTAAATAATTAATTAACAAAAAATTATGCTTCTCTTTCCGAGAGCGTTTTAAGGAGACCAGCAATTTTACCACCGCTTCCTTTAAGTCCTGAAATAACGTTTTTAGCAGGAGACTGAAGAAGTCCGATAATTTCACCGATAAGCTCTTCCTTACTCTTGATATTTGTCAAGAACTCAAGGTTGTTATCACCGATAAAAATAGCTTCTTCAACAAAAGCTCCCTTCAAACGAGGAATTTCATTCTTTTTACGGAAATCTTTGATAAGTTTTGCAGGTGCATTACCCACTTCAGCAAAGAAGATAGCTGTAGGTCCTGCCAACACTCCTTTTAAATCAGAGTAATCGACACCTTCAACTTGTTCCATCGCTTTTTCAAGTAACGTGTTTTTCACAACACGCATCTCGATATTTGCCTGGAAACACTTTCTTCGCAAAGCGTTAACACTTTCAACAGTTAAACCTGAAGTATCCGCAAGGTAAAAAACGCCTGCCTGTGATAAGTCTGCTGTTAGCTCCTCAATATACTGTGCTTTTTCTTCTCTTGTCATCTTTACAATTTTTTAAGCTACAACTGATTTTGGATCTATCTGGATACTTGGACTCATAGTAGAGCTTAAGTGAATGCTCTTAATATAAGTACCTTTCGCCGCAGCAGGTTTCATCTTAATAAGCGTCTGCAAAATTTCTTTTGCATTGTCACGGATTTTATCTCCTTCAAAGCTTACTTTAGCAATACCTGAATGGATATTACCATATTTGTCTACTTTAAAATCAATTTTCCCGGCTTTCACTTCCTGAACCGCTTTACCAATCTCCATAGTTACCGTTCCTGTTTTTGGGTTTGGCATAAGACCACGTGGACCTAAAACACGTCCAAGTGCTCCAACTTTCCCCATAACAGAAGGCATTGTGATAATCACATCAACATCAGTCCAACCTTGTTTGATTTTGTCGATATACTCATCCAAACCAACATAATCAGCACCAGCTGCTTTTGCTTCTTCTTCTTTATCAGGAGTACAAAGTACAAGTACCTGTACATCTTTTCCTGTTCCGTGAGGAAGAGCAACTGTTCCGCGAATCATTTGGTTGGCTTTACGTGGATCAACTCCAAGGCGCACACTGATATCAACCGAAGCATCGAATTTAGTCGTAGTGATTTCCTTCACTAAATTACATGCCTCGTCAAGTGAGTACGCTTTATCCAAGTCATATTTGGCAAGGATTTCTTTTCTTTTCTTAGCTATACGTCCCATAATTCAACAGTAATTTAGTTTTGACCAGGAAAGTCACCTTTAACAGTAATTCCCATACTTCTTGCAGTACCCGCAACCATACGCATTGCCGATTCGATTGTAAAACAATTCAAATCTGCCATTTTATCTTCAGCAATAGGACGAATCTGATCCCAGGTAAGCGATGCTACCTTAGAACGGTTTGGCTCTGATGAACCTTTCTTAATTTTCGCCACTTCCAATAACTGAACTGCTGCCGGAGGGGTTTTAATGATGAAATCAAAGGATTTATCACTGTAAACAGTAATAACAACAGGCAATACCTTCCCTGGTTTATCCTGAGTTCTAGCATTAAACTGCTTACAGAACTCCATGATGTTTACACCTTTCGCACCCAAAGCGGGTCCTACAGGAGGAGAAGGATTGGCTGCACCACCTTTGACCTGCAATTTGATCAATGCTGCTACTTCTTTAGCCATTTGTTTTTATTTTATGTAGTCATAACGTGTGTACAACAGGAAGCATTCAAGGATGTTGCACAATCACTGCTACGGTTAATACAAGTTTAACCTTCTTTCTCAACTTGCATATAGTTGAGTTCCAAAGGTGTTTTTCGGCCAAATATTTTGACCATTACTTTCAATTTCTTTTTCTCTTCGTTGATTTCTTCTATAATACCATTAAAGTTATTAAACGGTCCGTCAATAACCTTAACAGATTCTCCGACAACGAAAGGAATATTCATTTCTTCTTCCGTTTCAGCCAGTTCATCAACCTTACCTAAAATTCGGAAAACCTCGGATTGGCGCATTGGCATTGGATCTCCACCTTTTTCGGCTCCCAGAAAACCAATTACATTCGGAATGTTCTTAACTACGTGAGGCACCTCTCCAACAAGAGCTGCTTCTATCAGAACATATCCCGGAAGATACGCTTTCTCCTTACTTATCTTTTTCCCATTACGGATTTGAAATACTTTTTCAGTAGGAATCAATACCTGAGAAACGTAATCATTTAGCCCCAAACGCGAAATTTCAAGGTCAAGATATTCCTTAACCTTTTTTTCTTTTCCACTAACGGCTCTGACCACATACCATCTTTTCTTTATTTCTCCCATTCTATTGATGCCTATTTAAACATATTGTAAAAACTACCTAACAAGCCTTTCCAGAACGTATTCGGATCAGCTACATCATGTGCACCAAAAACATAATCCATTAGAGCGATAGCTAAAGCGAACAGAACGGAAGCAACAACTACAAGGATTGTACTACTCTGTAGTTCTTTCCAGGTTGGCCATGTTACTTTGTGAACCATTTCGTTCACCGTTTCTGCAATATATTCTTTAAAATTTGCCACTTTTTTAAGTTTTGCACGGGCGGTAGGATTCGAACCCACGACCAATGGTTTTGGAGACCACTACTCTACCAGCTGAGCTACGCCCGTAAACAAAGGGAGACAAAAAGCCTCCCTTTTTATGATATCGCTATATATTATGCAATAATCTCAGTTACCTGACCAGCACCTACAGTTCTACCACCCTCACGGATTGCAAAACGAAGTCCTTTATCCATCGCTACAGGTACAATCAATTTAACTGTAATTGTAACGTTGTCACCAGGCATTACCATTTCACGTCCTTCTTCAAGGATGATTTCTCCTGTCACGTCAGTTGTACGGAAGTAGAACTGTGGACGGTATCTGTTGTGGAATGGAGTGTGACGACCACCTTCTTCTTTCTTCAATACATAGATCTCAGCTTTGAAATCTGTGTGAGGAGTGATTGATCCTGGCTTAGCGATAACCATACCACGACGGATATCAGCTTTGTCAATACCTCTCAAAAGAAGACCTACGTTATCTCCAGCTTCACCACGGTCAAGAATTTTACGGAACATCTCAACTCCAGTTACAACTGATTTCATTTTCTCGTCACCCATACCAAGGATTTCAACCTCGTCACCAGAGTTAATAACTCCTGTTTCGATACGTCCTGTAGCAACTGTACCACGACCTGTGATAGAGAATACGTCCTCAACCGGCATCAAGAATGGCTTATCAACATCACGTGGAGGAAGCTCGATGTAGCTATCAACAGCATCCATCAATTCTTCAACTGTTTTCACCCACTTGTCTTCACCGTTCAATGCTCCAAGAGCAGAACCTTGAATAACAGGAGCGTTATCACCGTCATATCCGTAGAAAGACAACAATTCACGAACCTCCATATCAACAAGCTCTAAAAGCTCTGGATCGTCCACCATATCAACTTTGTTCAAGAAAGTTACGATACGAGGAACTCCAACCTGACGACCTAGAAGGATGTGCTCACGAGTTTGAGGCATCGGACCATCTGTAGCAGCAACTACAAGGATAGCTCCGTCCATCTGAGCCGCACCAGTAACCATGTTTTTCACGTAATCGGCGTGACCAGGACAGTCAACGTGTGCATAGTGACGATTAGCTGTTTCGTACTCAACGTGAGAAGTGTTAATTGTAATACCACGCTCTTTTTCCTCTGGCGCGTTGTCAATTGATGAGAAATCTCTCATCTGTGCAAGACCTTTATTAGCCAATACTGATGAAATCGCAGCTGTCAATGTAGTCTTTCCGTGGTCAACGTGACCGATTGTTCCAATGTTTACGTGTGGTTTGGAACGATCAAATGTTTCCTTAGCCATTGTTACCTAGGTTTTTTATTTATTACTTATTAAAAAAATACAAATCTAACCTCAACAAACACCAAAATTCACCCTTTCGAGTGAGTCCCCTTGTCTGCAGAGCCAATGACGGGATTTGAACCCGTGACCTCTTCCTTACCAAGGAAGCACTCTACCCCTGAGCTACATCGGCAAATTCAGGTATTGAAAATTAAGAGCGGGAGACGAGATTCGAACTCGCGACCCTCAGCTTGGAAGGCTGACGCTCTACCAACTGAGCTACTCCCGCCTAACTTGCAATACTGGGTTGTGGGGGGAGCAGGATTCGAACCTGCGAAGGTGTACACCAACAGATTTACAGTCTGTCCTCGTTGGCCGCTTGAGTATCCCCCCAACACAATAAAATAAATGAGCCGATAGAGGGATTCGAACCCACGACCTGCTGATTACAAATCAGCTGCTCTGGCCAACTGAGCTATATCGGCTTGTCTTTTAAAGAACGTTGTCCCGTTTGGGTTTGCAAATGTAGGAAAAAAAAGTAATCCGCAAACAGTTTCAGAAAAAAAATATGAAAAAAAATTAAAATAGGGAAGGCGTTAACGCCTTCCCTATTCATTAATATACTGACTAACAATCTATTTCAATTCTTTCTTCCCTTTATATTTTTTTACCTGTCTTCGCAACGCTTCTATGGCCTGGTCGGCTGCTTCCTCAAAACTTTTTGCCTGTTTCTTTGCAAAAAGTTCTTTCCCGGGGAGTAAAACACGAACCTCAGCAATCTTATTTGCCCTCTCCGTGGACTTATCTAATCGCAAAAATACCTCACTGGAAACTATGTTGCCGAAAAATAACCGCAACTTATTGACCTTTGAATTTACAAAATCTACCAGTTTTACATCTGCTGTAAAATGTACGGAATGAACTTTTGTATCCATAATCATTCTTTTTTGTGCCCACGCGGATGGGCTGATTTGTAAATCTCGTTAATTCTCGCAAACGAGTTGTGCGTGTATACCTGTGTTGCAGCCAGATTAGCATGCCCTAAAATCTCTCTTAACACTTCAATATCCACCCCTTCGTTTAGCAGGTGCGTTGCAAATGTGTGTCGCAGTACATGCGGACTCTGTTTCTGCAAACTGGTTACCTTAGAAAGGTACTTATTAATTTTTCTATAAACAAATTTCGGATACATTTTAACACCCTTATCCGTCACAAAAAGATAGTCTGAAAAAAACTCTTCTTTCCGCTTCATTTGCATGAGTTTTTCCAGGTCATTAAAAAGCTCCGGAGAAATACTGATTATTCTCTCTTTATTACGCTTCCCAAGCACTTTTATACTCCCTCGGTTAACATCTTTTTCTTTGAGCTCAACACATTCCGAAAGACGAATTCCTGTCTGGTAAAATATCTCCAGGAGCAGTCGATCTCTTTCCCCAAAAAAGTCTTTTGAAAACAAAGGCTCAGTTCGCTCCAAATCCAATTCGCTCGTACGGACAAATTCCGGAAGTCTTTTTTCTGACCTGGGACCCTTCACTTTCAACATGGGATTAACGGTCACAATTCCTTCAGCAGAAGCCCAGCGAAAAAAAGTTCGTAATGATGATAATTTCCTGTTAACACTTCTATTTGAAATCCCCTGATCAAGTAGTGACACCATCCATCCCCTGATCAATTGATAGTGAACTTCTGATAATTGTCTCGTATCTATTTCAGAAAGCTCTGCAAACTCATAGAAATCACCTATGTCTTTCATATAAGCCGTCACTGTATGCTCCGCATACCGTTTCTCTTTCCTTAAATAATCTTCAAAATGTTTCAACATAAAAAAAGGGGACTATCTATAGTCCCCTAACGTATATTTTCTAAAAAAGTTTCCGTTACTAGATCTCTTCCGAACGTAAACGTTGCTTATATGCAGCACGAATCTTTTCCTGACGATTTTCAACGGATGGTTTTGTGAACTGCTGACGATCTCTCAATTGACGCATCACATTCGTTTTTTCAAACTTTTTCTTATATCTTTTGAGAGCTCTCTCGATGTTCTCTCCTTCTTTTACAGGAATAATTAACATATCTAAAAATTCAATTAATTTCAAAAATGGTGTGCAAATATAAACATTATTTTTTATCAACAATACTTATTTCAAAATTTCTCTGGAAATTACCAGTTTTTGGATTTCGGAAGTCCCCTCACCAATTGTACAAAGCTTAGCATCACGATAGAACTTCTCTGCCGGGAATTCTTTTGTATACCCATATCCTCCGAATATCTGAACTGCTTCATTCGCTACGCGACATGCTACCTCGGAAGCATAATACTTGGCAATTGCAGACTCTTTCGTCATTGGTTGCTTCTTGTTTTTCAACTCAGCCGCTTTATGTAACAGCAACTCCGAGGCATCAATTTCAGTAATCATATCCGCCAGTTTGAAACCTATCGCCTGAAATTTCGAAATTGATTTCCCAAACTGTTCTCTCTCTTTTGAATATTGTAACGCTGCTTCGTAAGCTCCTTTAGCAATCCCTAAAGCAAGTGCTCCAATTGAAATTCGCCCTCCGTCAAGAATCTGCATAGCCTGAATGAAACCTTCTCCTTCTTTTCCGATAAGATTTCCGGCCGGAATGCGACAATTTTCAAAAATCAACTCCGTTGTTTCCGAAGCTCTCATCCCTAGTTTATTTTCTTTCTTTCCGGCTGAAAAACCAGGGGTACCTCTCTCAACAATAAAAGCTGACATACCGCGCGAATCTCCTTTTTCACCTGTTCTTGCAATAACAACGGCTACATTACCTGATTTACCATGTGTAATGAAGTTTTTAGAACCGTTCAATACCCATTCGTCACCTTCGCGTACAGCTGTTGTATTCATTCCTCCTGCATCCGATCCAGTACCTGTTTCTGTCAATCCCCATGCTCCGATCCATTCTCCTGAAGCCAATTTAGGAAGGTACTTTTTCTTTTGCTCTTCAGAAGCATGGTAATAAATGTGACCTGTACATAACGAATTATGAGCTGCTACAGATAATCCTATTGATCCACATACTTTTGCAATTTCAGAAATTACTGTAATATACTCGTGGTACCCAAATCCAGATCCTCCGTATTCCTCAGGGATAAAAACTCCCATCAGCCCCAGTTCTCCCAGTTTTTTAAACACTTCTACCGGGAACTCCTGAGTTTCGTCCCATTCCATAAAGTGCGGGCGTATTTCTTTTTCAGCGAAATTCCTTACCATATCAGCGATCATACGCTGATTTTCATTTGAAAGAAAATCCATAATTTACTGCAGTTTAAAGATTATATTTAACAATTAATAGCGCACTAAAGTAAGAATATTTTCTGTAAACGGCAGTAGTTTTTCTCTTCCCCCCAAAAATTCGAGCTCAACAAGAAACGAAAAGCCTGCCACTTTCGCTCCGCAGTTATTCACCAACTGACCTGCCGCCGAAGCAGAACCTCCTGTAGCTAGTAAATCATCATGGATTAAAACCGTATCTGTCTCATTAACCGCGTCAATATGCATCTCAATTTCAGCCTGCCCATATTCAAGTGCGTACGCATGACTCACCTTGTGATATGGCAATTTTCCTTTCTTTCTTATCAGTACAAAAGGGAGTCCGAGTTCCATAGCCAGAGGATAACCAAATAAAAAGCCACGACTCTCTATTCCCGCAATCTTGGTTATTCCCAAATCCAAAACACTTTGTTTTAGTTCTTCCAGTACTTCTTTTGATAGTACTGGGTTCATCATTATCGGGGTAATATCTTTAAAGATTATTCCCGGAACCGGAAAATCGGGAACATCCCTGATTTCACTCTTCAATTTTTCTTCAAGTATCATGGCGCAAAGTTAAAATACGGTTCTATTTTTTGTATAAAATCATCTTCAAAAGCTTTTATTTTCTCTAAATCGGCTTTGGATTCATAAGCTCCATGCTGTTCGCGGTACTTAATTATGAGTTGAGCACTTTTATAATCGATATAGGGGTGTTTACGCAATGAGTCAGCCAAAATGTTATTAATTGGAATAACTCGGAGTTCTTTTGAACGAACTTCGAGACGAGAAATACTATTCAAATATGTTTCATCAGGTAGCCCATATACTTCTTGTAATTGGGAAATTGAATAAAATCCACCTAATGCATCTCTATACTTTATAATACGTAAGGATAGTGTCGGTCCGATTCCTTTTAGGGATTGTAACTCGTCAGCTGTTACCGTATTCAAATCATAAATCGGTAAATCAGCTTTCTTTCGATTGAATTGAAGAAAAGGCTCCCATTCTTTGACTTTCTGGGAGTCGAGAACAAATGCCTTATACAAGTTTTCGATTTCAGTAAAACCACCTAATCTTTCTTTATAGTTTAGCAGTACCTCACTTTGTTTTTCAGACAGACCCAATTGCTGCCAATTTTCTTTTGATAATGTATCCGGATCAAAAGGGTGAAGTTGATGTTCCGGTTTTGTCTTACTCTTTTTAGTAATCGAACCTCCGGATTTCTTTTCTTTCTCAGACTGTATGATAGTGCTCTGAATTTCTTCCTGTAGCGAATCCTGATATCCAGATATGACAAACATAAGTGGTGACTTATTTTGATAAAGCCAACGGGGAATGATAACCACCAGAATCATCACCACAAAGATAACCAGAACACCTCTTTTCTCTTTTGTGGTAAATTTCAACCTGGTATGTTTATCATTATTCACATCATTTGAATTTTTGAATCACTCCTGTTTTCACTCTGTTCATGTAATCGGAAAGATCCCTTCGGACTTCTCCTGACAGAAGAACCAGACCAAGGATATTAGGAAAAGCCATGCCCAGGATCATCATGTCTGAAAAATCAAGAACACTTCCCAATCCGATAGAACTTCCCAGAATTACAAATCCAAGGAAAATAACTTTATATAAATTTTCCATTTTCCGGGTATTACCGAACAGATACGTCCAGGCCTTCAATCCATAATATGACCATGAAATCATGGTTGAAAAAGCAAATAATACTGCCGCAAATGCCAACACATAAATCGCCCATGGTCCCAGTCCCGTAGCAAAAGCATTTGTTGTCAGCTCAGCACCTTCAAACCCTTGAGGGTCTCGTGCAAATCCGGTAAAAATTAAAACCAGTGCAGTCATCGTACACACAACTACCGTATCAATAAACGGCTCCAGTAAAGCTACAATTCCTTCACTAACGTGTTCTTCCGTCTTAGCGGCTGAGTGCGCAATTGATGCAGACCCAACTCCCGCTTCGTTCGAAAATGCTGCACGTTGGAAGCCGACAATCAACACTCCTATCACTCCTCCACGTATCGAAGCAGCATTAAAGGCTCCATCAACAATTTGTCCAAAAGCATCCCCTACTTCTGTAATATTCATAAAAATAATGATCAATGCACTCAACACATATACACCAACCATTACCGGAACAACTTTATCTGTTACCCGTGCAATTGATTTGATTCCCCCGATAATAACAATACCTACAAAGAATGCCATCAGGATTCCGAAATAAATTCCGTATTCTTTCATCCATTCCAACCCGGGAACTCCACTCGCCTGAGCAAAAGCCTGATTAGCCTGAAACATATTACCTCCTCCAAAGGAAGCGCCGATACAAAGAATAGCAAAAACAAAAGCAAGGACTTTACCAAGACCTTTCATATTTCGCTTTTCCAATCCACGGGATAAGTAGTACATCGGTCCACCTGATACAACACCGTTTTCGTCCAATGTTCTGTATTTTACACCTAATGTACATTCTATGAACTTGGAAGCCATTCCTAATAATCCGGCTACGATCATCCAAAAGGTAGCTCCTGCACCTCCTAAAGAGATTGCAACTGCCACCCCCGCAATATTCCCTAATCCTACCGTACCACTTAAGGCAGTTACTAAAGCCTGAAAATGGGATACTTCCCCTTTATCATCCGGATTATCATATGCCCCCTTCACCAACTGCAAAGCATGCGGGATTCCTCTGAAGTTAATTAACTTCATTTTTATGGTAAAAAATAGCGCTCCCAGAACTAGCCAAACAACAATCAGCGGAACTCCCGTTGTTTTCGTTGTGTGATTAGGGTTCATAAATAATCGCTCTTCATCGTAGCGAACATACGCCAGTTTCCTCGGCAACTTATTATTCATTCTACCCAGAACAAACAAATCATCTCCGGGCTGTACCATTTGATGCAGAACTCCATCACCTACTGCATATAAGTACATCAAGTTCGTATCACGTATAATCTCTGCTATGGGTTGCTCGTGTTTTACACGAGCACCATCTTCAACCAGCCATTTTTTAAGCGAAAAATTAATTTCCTGATCAAAAAATGGAGTTTGCAGGATCATCGAATCAACCATCACTTTCTGGCTATATATCGGCTTAAAAAATAATTCCTCAGCAACAAAATCAACAATAGGCTTCATTATTGACTCCATTCTTTCCATCGTGCTTGTAATAGGAATCCTCGTTTCGAGATGCAGAGAATCATTGTTTTGATCAACAACAGTGACACGAACATCACTTCCTTCCATCACATCATTCAATTCATCCTGATAAATGGAGGCACTTTCACTATTCCAGTAATACCGGTATGGGCCTTCACCGGAATGTATATTTACTTTAATATGTGCGTTGGTTATCGCCCCTGAAGAGTCTGTTACAGTAAGCTCCCCCTTTAATTGGGCGTTAGAAAATAATGAAAAAACAAAAATCGAAAAGACTAGTAAAACTAACTTCATGAACTATTTTTAAGGATTCTATCAGCAATAACAAGTTCGTAAATATAAAAAAACTTAATTACTTGATTAAAAGGAGTAATGATGTTTATTCCTTTTATGATAGTTCTTCCTTTAAGAGGTCGAGTGTTTTTTCAAAAGATTCGGGAGTATATCCCAGTAAGTTCTGTGCTTTTTGGATTGAAAACCCTGTTTTCGGAGGACGTTTTGCCGGCTGATTAAGCCCTAAAGAAGAAATCGGGTGAACGTTTGTATCTGCCCAATCAAAATGGCGGGCGATTCTTTTTACCCAGTCAAATACAGACATCGTGTCTTTTCCTGAAATATGAAAAATTCCCTTTTGCCCCTTCAGGACAATCAACCAACATCCTTGTGCCAGATCATCTGCCCAGGTAAGCGCACGAAACTGGTCATTCACAATGTTCATTTCTCCTCCCTGTGGCAAAGTAGCCATCGCCCATAATACAAGATTAGATCTGGATAAATTGCTTCCTGTTCCATATACCAAAATGGTTCTTACAATTGACCAGTTATCGGAAGAAGAATCATCTATCAGAATTTGTTCTGCCTTTAATTTTGAGACTCCGTAATAACTTACCGGATTAGCCGGGTCTTCTTCTGAATAATTTCCTTTCTCCCCGTCAAAAATAAAATCGGTGGATAGCAATTGAAAGTGACAATTCATTTTCTTAGCTGTGTTCCACAGAAATTCCACTGCATCCACATTCAGGCGATCACATCCGTCGCGATCACTTTCACACTGATCCACATTGGTCATTGCCGCTGTATGAATGATTGCTGTCGGGCGAACCTCCATCAATACCTCATTCACTTCCTGTTCATTAGTAACATCCAATGGAACAAACCTTTCTGACGGGCAGTTTTCATTTCTATTTGCGCCTTTACTGGTCGCTATAAAGTCAACACCATTTTGCAGGAAAAGTTTAACCAGTTTTTGTCCAAGCAACCCGTTAGCACCTGTAATGACTATTTTTTGTTTCATGTTTTTTGTAATCTTCTTTCAAGTCCCTCAATCTGTGCCTGACCTCCCAATAAAAACAAGCGCGTGTCTGCTTCCAATAATGTATCACCTTCCGGGTTTACGATATAATTTCCTCCTGCCGTCTTAATTCCTATCAACTGGCAATTAGAAATACTCTCTCTGTTTACCTCCTTTACTTTTTTTCCTACAAATACCTGTGAGAGTTCAGCGGCAAGAATAGACTTCACATTAATTCCCTGGTTCCCCTCATATCTGATGACGTCCAGAAATTCCATTAAATCCGGATTGGTTACCAATGCTGCCATTTGATTTCCTCCAACCGTATCTGGCATAATTACATTTGTCGCTCCTGCAAACTTCAGTTTTGATACCGCATCATGTCTCGAAGCTCTGGCTATCACACAAAGGTCTTTATTAAGTTCTCTTGCGCTCAATACAACATACAGGTTATCAGAATCACTCGGTAAGCAGGTAATCAATGCTCGCGCTTTATCAATCCCTGCCATATTTAAAATTTCCTCGCGTGAAGCATCGCCTGTAATAAACAATGCTTCCTTGTCCTTAAATCCGACCTCCAACTCTTGATTTCTATCAATTATGACATGAGGAATATGATTCATTTCCAGATCAAGTGCAGCTCCTTTGCCGACTCTTCCGTAACCGCATATAATAACATGATTATTCATCTTCGTTAGCTGTTTTCGTAAATTCTTTGCCCTGACTTCTCTTACAAAGTTTCCTTCTGCAATATGAGATGTCACCAGAGCAACCGCATAAGCAAATGCTGTTATACTTGAAATAATAAGAAATATAGTGAAGATTCTTCCTTCAACTGAAAGTGGAGTCACTTCTCCAAATCCTACTGTCGAGACCGTAATGACAGTCATGTAAAGAGCATCTATCAAAGTAAGTTCTTCTAAAACCATAAATCCAAGCACACCTGTAACCAGCAGTGCTATAATTGTCAGGAATGCCAGGTAAACTTTTCGGAATGTTCTTACTCTCAACATGTCAAAGTTCCCAAATGGTAGGTTTTTTCTTCTTAAATCCCAACAGATGCTTATTCTCCAAAATAAAAGCCATGGGCAGATAGATTAATAGGGTTGATCCTAAAGTTGCAAATGTGCTATAGATAAAAAACAATCGTACCTTATGTGTTTTGATACCAAACTTCCTTGCCCACCAAGTACTAACCCCAAAGGATCTCATCTCAAAAAAGAACAATATCTTTTGAATTAATCTCATGCACTCATCAATTTCTTTCCTCTACTACAGAGGGTACACTTTTTACTACTGCAATAATACGAATTTAACTCCAAAATTGCTTGTGTATCAGCTGCTGTTTTAGGCTGTACCCCCATTCCTTTATACAAATCAATGATTCTATTTTTCTCTGGTTTCCAATCTTCCAGATACGTGAAAACAAAATCCATCCAACTATCCTCTCCTGAATTTAACCCCTTCAGATAAGCATAAGGAATCAATGCATTTATTGCAATAGTACTAATAAGGAAATCTGAATATCCCTGCTTGTCTTTCAATTCCTGTAGAAATAGATATATCCTTTCACTGTATGAATGCGGTGTTGTGGCAGTAATCAGAAGTAACAGTGATCGTCTGTCCTTCATTAATTCAATCAATTGCATTATTCTATTTCTGGGCTGATTCAGAGGGCGGACTGCTTTTGTATTCCAATGCTCCGGCACTAATGTATTCGTTGCGTAGGATGCAATTTTCTTGACCACTATCTCATCTACTTCTTCAGCTTCAAAAAGACCAGATATCTTTTTCAGATAGAATTCAATATACTCCGGTTTATTACTCCAACGATCTAATAAATTCCAATTTACTACTTCTGCTAAAGTTGCAAAGGCATCTTTATTCTTCTTGCTACCAAAAGCTATAAAAATCAATCGCTGAAGGATTTCTTTATTCGATTTGTTTCTAAAATCAGAATGACTTGTTTTTCTAAACAGACGTTCATTTACCAAGCGGTCGCGCATAAATTGAAATTCTTCATCAAATCCTGACGAGTCATATATTGAACAGGGGATCTTAACTGATGCTTCCTGCAGCTCTTTATATCTTTTGATGATAGCCGGGTGCAGATATTTATGTACTTCCAAACAAGGGATTTCTTCTACTGTATTATGTACCGGTCTATCTTCCTCAAGTACAACATGTAGAATCACATTATTATACCTTTTATCATGTTGATGATTATGCCGGAACCAATCCGAGGATTTTAGATGTATCTCTACACTTCCGATCCACAGTACATTATCGATTCTGATCTTTGCCAGTAAAAAATCAGGACCATTATCCTTATTCAAGACTCCCACCGAAAGAATATCCAAATTCTTTCCGTCTGTTGTTTTTTCTCCGTTCTTGGGTATTAAATGAGACTTCCAAAGGAAGTGTAACAAGTCTTCTTTTATCATTTCAGGTTGGTTAGGTGAATTATAAAGTTATAAAAAAATACTTTACTTTCACCTCACCACTTTTCCTTCAAATGGAAAAGCCCCCATCAACGGGCTTAGGCTGCAAGGCTTCTTTTCGACCCTAATTTATACCCCAGGTATGCCATAGGAATATACGCTAATACAAGATCCGTAATACTAAACCAAAGTGGTGATGGCAACATAATTACGGCAGCTATTCCTGCAGCCAAAAAGGCAAACCCAACAACCATCGCTAACGAAAGCTTTCGTGTAGCAGCAATCATTGCAGCCAAAAGAGCACCAACAAAAGTTCCCAAAGCATGTGCTAAAAACGGCATCAGAAAATGTTTAAACTCGAACTCAAGCATAGCCGTTTTTAACCCTTCCATTGTAGTGACATCAGCACCTTCCGGGGGAGCAACAATCAGATGACTAAATGTAATGATTGTCATATTTACCACTCCACCGATAAGTAATCCCAAAACAATAGAAAGGATATTTCTGATTCCTTTATTCATAATTATACTCTTTTAGAGTTAAATATACAAAAAAGCTTTGATCACAAATAAAAAAGGGCAGCCGATTGGCTGCCCTTCAAAAGGAATAAGAAGTATCTATTGTTTGATGAACTTCGCCGACTCCACTCTGTCACCCGCTCTCATACGAATGATATAAGTTCCGTTAGCAAGCTCATTTACGCCAAACTGAACATTATGCTTACCTGCAATCATATCTGATTTGGTAATTCTCTTCATTAGGCGACCCGAAATTGAATATACATCAATGTACACATCTTGTTTACTATTCAATTCGAAAGAAATTGTACCGTTCATATTCATTGGATTCGGGTACACATTAATTGTCGATTTATGAGCCTCTGGTCCTTTGAAGTAATCTGCGTCATCCGGTAAACTCAAAACTGTTTCCGAAGCGAACATTCCACGACCAAATGTAGAAATATAGATCTCACCCGGACGGAAACATCCTTCCTGACCTTCTCTCCAGTTTTGCTTGATTCGTGTTACAGGAACTTCTCCGAAACCTTCAGAAGAATAGGTCCATGAAGAACCTCCGTTATCTGTAAACCAAAGACCGAAGTCTGTTCCAACCAAAATAAGGTTTTCGTCTGCACGATCTACTAACACATCATAACATACAACGTTACTAGATAAGTTTCCTGAAATATTTACAAAAGAACCTGTACCTGTTGCAGTTCCATCAATATCAGCAGTTGTAGATTCGAACACTCGTCCGCCTCCAGTTCCTGAACGTGCAATAATAACGTGCCCAGGATCTCTTGGATCTACTGATAATCCGGAAACAGAACCGTTGAAAATTCTTGTAGCTGTAATTGCCGGAGCTCCACCACCTTTTCGAAGGTCTGTTCTGTCAAGGAAATCTTCTTCTGTCGAATACACATCTCTTAAACCATCTATACGGAATACACCTGATGATGTAGCCACATACATGTGCTCAAGGTTTGCAGAGAACTCAATTTCTCCAACGTTCCCCATTGAACCTATACCAGTAACAATCTGAGACCATTTTGGATTTGACGAAGCCAAACGCAATGCATCTCGGGTTGCGTACAACTCTCCACCGTTTCTAGAAGTATACGTTACAAAAATTGACTGGAAAGGATCCTGTATATGCAATGTATCCCAAGAAACAGCCAACTCAAACTGAGCTTCTTCCAGGTCGATGATCTTACCTGTTACAGGGTGCTGACCAAAATAACGATCGTATGGCTGCACACTCTCCACAACTATTGTATCATTTGAAGCAGCTCCAAAATCAACAAGAAGTGAATCTCCGATTGCAGGAGGAACATTACCTGAAGCTGTTGGGAAAGGAGTATAATCCAAATCATAAAGTGGATAGATAGCTCCGCTTATTGCATCTGTAATTTTATAATCGGTCATTGTAAGACTCGGCTCAAAATGCACCGTATCATCAAAATAAACATCATTTGGAAGCGTATATCGAATAGTATCTCCTGTTGCCAAACTAGGAACTTTGATCTCTGTTCCTGCAGTATAGTCAGCTCTTGGGAAGAAAAGAACTGAATCTTTCGAGTTAGGATCAAGGAACTCACCTAATGATAGCATTGTTCTGAACGGGAAATTAGAGTTTCCGATTCCAGGAGTACCATATCCTACATAATCAGGGATAAACTGTGTAAATGACTGTCCCATATCCCCTGATCTTCTTACTTGTCCGTAATAAACAGATCCAAACATTACTTTTGGATTGTAGAAAGAAATTGCAGCGTCAAATCCATCACCTCCCAAAGCTTCACGGAACTCCATTGGGTAAGCATTATTTTTACTATTATAGATCGTACCGTTATCCTGCGTTCCTCCTAAAAGACGACCACTACCATCGTGCGCCAAAGAATAGAACTGAACTGTATTATATCCTCTGTTTGAAGGATAGAATGTAGCTCCTAAATCATCAGAAATACCGATACCACCATCATTTCCTATGTACATTCTGTTTTGAGAATCGAAAACGATATCATGGTTATCCGCGTGAACATAACTTGGGGACCATTCTGCTGCAAACCATAATGAAAGTTGTTGCCAACCTCCTGTCACAGGTGCACTTGTAGCAAGTTGCCACTCATACAGGTCTACACCTCCAAGAATCAAACGATCATAATCCGTCGGATCTGTTTTAACAACACTGTTATAAATCCCCTGACCTGTTCCGTAGAAGTTCACCTGAGAAGACTCATCGTTCGTTCCCGGTGCAATTTGAGACCAGTTTCTACCACTATCCGATGAACGGAAAACTCCTCCTGTATATGCGTTTGTTCCTGCAGCATAACAAATATATTCTCCGTTTACTCGCTGAGGAGAAATCGTGAATTCAAAACGAGAACCTGATCCGGAAGGAATAGTTGCTCCTGAAGCACTTCCAGAAACCTGTGTAAAGTTCTGCCCACCATCTGTAGACACCATTACTCTTGCTCCGGTACTATAAAACGCAATGATAACTTGTCCGTCTTTTGACATTTCAACTTCTGAACAGCTACCATTTGGCAAGCCCTGAGCTGCACCTAAGCTGGTAACACTAGCATCACCGATTGTCCACTTTTGTAGCCCCTGACCAGGTCCACAAAAGAAGATTGTATTATTATTTCCTGAAGAAACCAATTCTCCGATATTCGCACTTGAAGTTCCGGGAACCTGTGTCCATCCTGAAGAACCTGTTGTTTTGTACCATACTCCTCGTCCTCCTACGAATGACGATTCTGAGAAATCACGAGAGTCTCCCGTCCCTACAAATACAGTTCCGTTTGCTGTCTGACACATTGAGGTAATAAACATAAATGCATCCCAGTCAGTAACCCGGTGCCAACGGCTTCCTTTATTGAATGTTTCAAAAAGTCCTCCGGACACTGATGCTGCGTACAAGTGATTCTCGTCCTGCTGATCAACAAGGATCGCACGAGTTCGTCCCCCTACATTTTCAGGTCCCTGTTCGTTCCAGTCGAATCCTGAAACTTTTGGCTGAAATGAGGCTATCATTCTTGCCTCTCTAAGACCTTGCTGAAACTGCTCAGTCGTCATCATTTCACCCGTTTCGGAGTTTATGTGATGTTCCTTCCACCACTGATTAAACCCATCAATTTTCTTACTCTCTGATGCAGCAGTAAGGGAGACCGATTCATAGCCGGAATCCTCAGTTTTTAAACCTGAGACCATAACTCCGGCAACAGCCACCGCAGCAAGAGAAACGGTACCCAAAATCAACTTGTTTCGCTTCATAACTTCGTTATTTCCTTTTTATAATTCTTAAAGCAGGTGCCAATTTAGTAATTATTTTTTACACGAATTACTAAACACGACCGTGTTTTTTACTTCTTAATTAAGTAAAATTACAAAAAAACACTTCCAGCTTAAAACTAAGCTCTGTAAAAATACGGTTATCTTATACTAGTCTAAATCAAAAATATGCTTTTCAGCATGATAAGAAGATCGCACAAGAGGACCACTCTCTACGTACCGGAATCCCATTTTCAGTCCTACCTCTTTATATTCCGCAAACCGTTCAGGAGTGATAAATTCAGCAACAGGTAAATGTTTTGGTGTTGGTTGTAAATACTGCCCCAATGTCAGAATATCAACCCCAACACTTCTGAGATCCTCCATCGCTTCCAGGACTTCTTCGTGCGTTTCTCCCAGCCCCAACATAACACCTGATTTTGTCCGCATCCCTCCTTTTTTCAAACGAAATAATACCTCAAGACTCCGATCGTATTTTGCCTGAATACGCACTTGTTTTGTCAGTCTTCGTACTGTTTCAAGATTATGAGAAACAATCTCCGGAGCAACATCAATTATATTCTGAAGGTTTTCCCATTTACCCGCAAAATCGGGAATTAATGTCTCTAAGGTAGTCCCGGGAGACTGGTGTCTGATCGCACGCACAGTCTGTGCCCAGATTTCCGAACCACCATCTTTTAAATCATCCCTGTCTACGGAGGTAAGAACTGCATGTTTAACCCCCATCAACTTCACCGAATTGGCTACTCTTCCCGGCTCAAAAGGATCCGCTTCAAGTGGCTTTCCTGTTACCACAGCACAAAACCCACATGACCGGGTACAGATGTTTCCAAGGATCATAAATGTAGCTGTTCCTTCTCCCCAGCATTCTCCCATGTTCGGGCAACTTCCCGACTCACATATTGTATGTAATTTATGTTCATCTACAATATTGCGAACATTTCGGTAACTCTCTCCGGTAGGAAGTTTTACCCTTAACCATTTCGGTTTCGCAATCTTTGTTCTTTTTGTTTCCTTTACTTCCATTACCTCTCTACATTAGTCGTTTTCCCAGCACAATATTTGCGTACAGTGCCGGATAAATAAACGTATTAGATGAATTGTACATTATCGGGATTTTCTGAACATACACATCCAGCAACCCTCCTAATTCAACTCCCCAAATAAACTCTCTTTTAGCACTCAGGTCAAAATAAAATCCAAACTTAGAAAACAGTCCTGCTGTAATTTTACTATCACCTAATCCTTTAAACCAGTTACTTCTCCCAAAAATATTTTCCGGATGATGGTTTTCAGGATCATACCGTTCTTCTATAGTTATGAATTCGTTTGTTTCCGAATCAAATTTTTTAATTTTCAAATACACCGGCTTCATTAACGTCAGTGAAATACCTACTCCCCAAATCAGGTTAATTTCCACTCCCTGATGTCTTGTCTTTTCAAAAAGAACCCTTTTCCCTCCATAGAATGGTCGGACTGCAACAACAGAATTCATTTTACCATAATAATAGCCTTTCGACTTTTCAAATGAAGACGAGAAAGATTTGGTCTCTTTCGGGTGCCTGATGTTTGTTATTCGGACACCAAAAGAATGTTTGTATCTGTAATTCTTTTGTTTATGATACTGTACTCCAATCCCCCAACCGTGTGTGGCAAATGTTACACCTCCATACACTTCTCTTCTCATCAGCCCCTCCCCTTTCTCATCTAACGGCAACTGACCGAAAGATAAAACAGGTGATAAAATGAGAATAAAAAACACTATTTTTAGCGAACATTTCATCGTTTAATTTAACAAAGTTAACCAATAATAGTTTATCGTCATGAAGGCAACGGCAAAAGTAGTATACGAAGGAAATTTACGCACGCAATGTACACATATGCAATCGGGTTCTGTTATTCAGACGGATGCCCCGACAGATAATAATGGTAAGGGAGAAGCTTTCTCTCCGACAGACTTGTTAGCAACCTCTCTTATCACCTGCATGCAAACTATCGTTGGTATATTTTGCCAAAATCACTCCATTCCTTTTTCTCATTGCGAAGGTACTGTGGAAAAAGTAATGTACTCAGATCCAAGACGAGTAGGCGAATTACATGTAAATCTTGATTTCAGTGAAAACAAATGGGATGAAAAAACCCAGAAGAAAGTTCAAAAAGCGGCTGAAGCCTGTCCGGTGGCTAAAAGTATTCATCCGGACATCAAACTCACTTTTACTTATTTATTCTGATTATTCCGAACGCGCAATAGCTTTTCGATACGTTGATTATCTGTTATCACAGTATAATAATAATCCCCGTCTGTTAACTGGGCGGTGTCAACTTTGAATTGATGACCTCCCGGCTTGCATATCCCCTTGTAGATCGATACAAGCTTTTCCCCTGAGGGATTACTGATAAAGAACTCAATCTCTTTATTTTTAAAAACTTCGAAATATAAAGTGATCTCTCCTGAAGCCGCATACTTTTCATACGAAAGAAGCGTTACATAATTCTCCTTAGGAATATAATTGCGACTCCACTTCCTAACCAGGTACCGATACCCGATATAGAATAACAATATACCCAACGTGGCATATAAAAAGTAAATGGAATACTGCATCCAGTCAACAGCTAATATCATAATGTAATTACTCCTTTAATTTCTGATGATTTTTCGTAGATCGTTATTACTTCTTCCGGTGAAGTCATCGTCTCTCTTACCGTAACAGAAGTATAATTTCCATTAGCGGAAGGATGCATAACCATCTCATTTTCTCCACTAAATAAAGCTGAAACTCTACTGATGATTTCCGGTTCGTTTGGCATAATAAATTTGAATAAATACACCATTGGCCATTCCTCATTTCTGAGCTTTTCCAACAAGCCCTGAAACACGTTATTATTACTATTCTCGCTCATTCTAAATAATTCAGCAACAAAGTTAATCGTTTCAATTCGTTTTGAAGTATATCCGGCAGTTGATTCTTACTTCTACTTAATTCTTCTACTCTATCCCTACCCTTTACCTGCTGTAACCCCTCAAGCAAAAGCATCGGATCATTTTCTTTAGACACAAAAATTCCCTCTGCTTCTTCTTTTGTGAAAATAGTAGCAAACTGCTTACAAAATTTCTTTTCCCAATTCATCCATTCTTTTACAAGATGAACAATCTGTTCACCGGAACCTGAGGACATAATCAACAACTTATAATTATTCCTGATTTGCATCAACTTCGAATAGTCCTTTCCCCACTCCCCCGTAAACTCCGTTTCATTTAATTTGTTTTCCGGCACCCGAAAAATTTCTAATTCCCCGAAAAGCAAGAGAGCTGCCTCATGCTTTCCCTGCAAATCAATGGCTTTTTTCAAGAATAGTTTCGGAACTGCAGGTCGTGTTGTCAGTTGCTTTTTTACCTCGAACAGAATTTCCTCATACATCTCCTGCGGATCGGTATCTTCCGGACAGTTAAATAAAATTTTGGCACGTTCCACATCCATATTCCAAAAGTAGGACTTAATTTGTATCGGACGTCTCTGCCACCTGTTTTTAATGTATATTTGATTTCATGAACGACAGAAGTATTCAGGAGTTATGCCGACTAATCCGGTCGGGGAATCTGCCGGGAGAAACAGCTCACAAAGATATGATCCCTTTTCGTCCGCTCACTTCCGAATTATTACCCAAAGCTTCTGATTACAGAGAGAGTAGTGTAGCCATTCTTCTTTACAAGGAAGACAGTCTGTGGAAGTCAGTTCTTATTGAACGTCCGACTTATGAGGGCGTCCACTCCGGACAAATTGCATTTCCGGGAGGGAAACGGGATTTGACAGATAAAAATCTTATTACGACGGCCCTACGTGAAATGCAGGAGGAAATCGGATTCCATGATGCTGCTATTCATTTCATCGGTCAGCTCAGTCCCGTTTATATACCGGTAAGTAAGTTTCTTGTATATCCACATGTATTCATTACAGAAAAGCAGTACCCTGTTTTCACGCCGGATGCCCGGGAAGTTCATGAAATCATTCCTTTTAATCTGGAAGAAATCATTGTTCCCGACAATCTCATATCCACCACTGTCGAAGCTCAGGCAGGTATTCGGATAAAAAATGTCCCCGCTTTTTCTATTTCAGGAAAAATCGTCTGGGGAGCGACCTGCCTTATTGTAAACGAACTTAAGATGTGTATCGAAACCTCCACCGGTTATTAGAATCGAATTCGAGCAAAACCAAATGCCGCAGAAATTGAATTGGCATCTTTGAGGAAGAAAACCAGTGCATCGCGTGATGCAAATCCAAATTCATACGCTCCGCCTTTCAAAATAAAATTAATCCCAACCGGTATATGTGCTTTGTAGTTTCCTCCACCATAAAAACCTAAGCTTAATTGTAACCACTTTAAAGGACGAATATCTCCCCCCAGTGCCCAGACAGGATTTTTAATACTTCCCGGAGAATCCCTGTTAAAAGGAGCTACTACATCAATTCCTACATGAAGCAATTCTTTAAATTTATAACTTGCCCCCAAACGTATGGTAGCCGGATTATTAACAACGTATTTTCTCTGTCCTTCCGCTTGTACCAACCCTCCGTCAGATAGCAACTGATTTACACTTTGTGTAACATTAAAATCTTCCAAGCCATTAAGCCGAACAGAAGAAACAAGTGTATCTTTTATTGTGTACACATTTCTGTTGTATGTCACAGCACCGATATTATTTACAGCTGCTGCCACTGTAAACACCTTCAGAAACTTGGCGCTCAGCGCAAAATCCAGACCATATCCGGCACCAACCATTGATGGCATATTCCCTGAACTAGTATAGGCTGATGGGTTGGAAGCCGCTGCTGCCCCGAAATCAATTCCGTATGAAGGGGAGGTAGATGAATGGAATCGAACGGTGTTTCCATCCGATTCAAAATCTGTCATTGCCATTGATTGTATGAAACGCGCTCCGACTCCGGCATATAAAGCAAAAGAGGAGTCACTTCCGAAAAGTTTTCTCCCATAACCGATGTTATACTCCCGGTTCCACACGAACTTAACTCTGGAGCCGTCTGTCAGTTCCGAAACTCTCAGAGGATTAGATGCCGTTCCTTCAATCACCGCATTCAATGTATCCTGTGAATAGTTTCCGTTTGCAATCCGGGAAGTATCTGAACCAAAAACAATCGTCAAAGAATCAAAATAGTTGGATAGTGAACCTCTGAAGAGGATATCTGTTGTAGTCTCGTTAAATTTGGACTGAAATTGGTATCTCTCTCGCACTGAAATGGCTATTCCACCAAATTTTTCACTCTGGAAAGAATATCCCAACCAGTTATAATCAAAATTCAAATGAAAATCGGATTCTACAAAACGTGCCGCAGCTTCTCTTTTCTCGTCCCAATTGAACCCTGATTTGTCATTCTTAAAAGCAGCGTCCCAAATATCCTGAAACGTGTTTTTCAATCCCTCTTTTGTAAGTTGAGGAGAATACATACCCAGAGAAAATTCGGTTGTTCCAATTGTACTTCTCTTACCCGAGTATCCTGTTCCGTATCCTAATGCAGAAACATTAATCCCCAACGATTGATAATCCGTAAGAAAAGTTGTTGCCACCCCTTTTCCCACTGCCGTGTAGGCGCTGTATTCTGTCTGGGCATTGAGAAATGGTAAAAATGAAAAACAAACTAAAAATGTAAGTAGTGATTTCCTGTTCATACGTTTTAAATTGGTTTACCAAACTTATCGATTTCAACCCTACGACGCAAAAAAAATCCCCGCAATTTAACTGCAGGGATCTTTTCTGTTTATTTTTCAGCTTATTACGCTTTCTTTTCGGGCTTTGGAAGAAGCACTTTTCTGGAAAGTTTCCATTTTTTTGTTTTAGGATCTCTTCCAACAACTTTGAATTCAAGAAGGTCTCCTTCTTTTGCAAAGTCTTCCATTTTTTCAATCTTGTCGTGATTGAATTCAGAAATGTGAATTAGTCCATCTGTTCCGGGAAGAATTTCCACAAATACTCCGTATGCCTGAACAGATTTCACTTTTCCTTTATACGTTTCTCCTTCTTCCACTGTAGGAGGGAAAGCGATCAATCGGATTCGCTTAACTGCTTCTGCCATATCATCAGCATTATTCGAAAGAATCTGAACGTTACCTTCTCCGCTCTCCAACTCTTCGATAGTAATCGTCGTATTTGTTTCTTTCTGAAGTGCCTGTATGATTTTACCTCCAGGACCTATTATTGCTCCAATCATATCATTCGGAACTTTGAAGGCCTCTATTCTTGGTGTATATGGCTTAAGATCTGTATTTGGCTCCGCAATTGTTTCCGTAATCTTATTAAGAATATGAAGTCGTCCTGCTTTCGCTTGCTCCAATGCCTGAATAAGGATTTCGTATGGAAGACCATCTACTTTGATATCCATCTGACAAGCAGTAATACCTTTAGCTGTACCAGTCACTTTGAAGTCCATATCTCCAAGATGATCCTCATCTCCAAGAATATCTGAAAGAACAACAAACTTTCCTTCATCAGCAACCAATCCCATGGCAATACCTGAAACAGGTGCTGTAATCGGAACCCCACCGTCCATTAACGCAAGTGTTCCGGCACAAACAGTAGCCATAGATGAAGAACCATTTGACTCAAGGATATCAGACACCAATCGAATGGTATAAGGGAATTCTTGTGGCAACACTAATTTCAAAGCTCGCAATGCAAGGTTTCCGTGACCGATCTCACGACGTGAAGTCCCTCTCAATGGTCTGGCTTCTCCTGTAGAGAATGGTGGAAAATTATAGTGTAACATGAAGTTCTCCGTTCCCTTGAAGATTACACCATCAATCATTTGCTCATCCATTTTACCTCCCAGGGTAAGAGTTGTTAACGATTGAGTTTCTCCACGTGTGAACACTGCTGAACCATGTACTCTTGGCAAGTAATCTACTTCACTCCAGATTGGGCGAATCTCGTCAAATTTACGTCCATCCAGGCGCTTTCCTTCGTGAACCATTACCGAACGAACTGCTTTCTTCTTTACTTCAGAGAAATATGTTGAAACCAATCCTCCTACTTCTTCCAGTTCTTCTTCTGTAAACTGTCCTTCCAGTTCTTCTTTAATAGCAGAGAACAGTTCGGATCTTTTCGCTTTATCAGCCAATCCCTGACGAGCTACTTCTTTACACTTATCCATAGCGAAGTCGTATACTTTTGTGCGTACTTCTTCGTCATGTGTTTCGTGAGAGTATTCTCTTTTTGGATTTGCTCCTTCTACTTCAGCAGCAAGATCCAACTGGAACTGACACTGTTCTTTAATTGCAGCGTGCCCTATTTTGATCGCTTCCACCATCTCAATTTCTGAAATTTCGTGGAACTCTCCCTCGATCATATTCACGTCTTTCATCGTACCTGCAATCATCATATCAACATCCGACTCCTTCATCTGAGAAATAGTCGGATTGATAATCCATTCTCCGTTGATACGTCCGATACGCACCTCAGACATAGGTCCGTTAAAAGGGATATCAGATATAGCAATTGCTGCTGAAGCAGCAAGACCACATAGTGCATCCGGGTTATTCTCCTCGTCAAAAGACAACAACTGAATCATCACCTGTACTTCTGCATGGTAATCATCCGGGAAAAGCGGACGCAATGCGCGATCCACTAATCGCATAACCAGGATTTCTGCTTCAGAAGGACGTGCCTCACGACGGAAAAAACCACCAGGAAATCTTCCTGCTGCAGAATATTTTTCTCTATAATCTACTGTAAGTGGAAGGAAGTCTATTCCTTCTTTTGCATCAGGAGCAGAGACTACTGTAGCCAGCAGCATCGTATCTCCCATTCTGACAACAACAGACCCATCTGCCTGTTTTGCCAGTTTTCCTGTCTCCACGGATATCTCTTTACCTCCGGTGACAATTGATTTTCTCATTCCTATATTCATATTCTTTATTTACTTTTTAAAAACAAAGGGGACAGTCGAACTGAATCGATTGCCCCCTCTTCCAATAAGTTTCGCCAGGTTATTAACGACGTAGTCCTAACTCCTTAACGATATTTCTATATCTTTCGATATCTTTTTTCTTCAAATAATCCAACAAGCTTCTTCTTTTACCAACAAGAAGTTGAAGTGCTCTTTGTGTTCCGTAATCTTTACGGTTCTTTTTCAAGTGCTCTGTCAAATGACTGATTCTGTATGAGAACAATGCGATTTGACCTTCTGCAGAACCTGTATTTGTTTCTGCTCCTCCGTGCTTTGCGAAAATTTCTTTTTTCTTTTCTGAATCTAAATACATTCCAATATTCTTTAAATAATTTTTATGTAGCCTTCCACACCCGGAAAGACGCGGCAAAGATACACTATTTTTTTATATCCGTTATTAATTTGCAAACAATTTCAATGACAAGGCGATTTGTTCTCTCACCTCACGTCTGTCTGCAATATAATCCAGGAAGCCATGTTCCAATACAAATTCCGCTGTCTGGAATCCATCCGGAAGATCACGACCAATGGTTTCTTTAACAACCCGTGGCCCGGCAAAACCGATCAATGCTTCCGGCTCTGCAATATTTATATCTCCCAACATAGCAAAAGAAGCCGTTACTCCACCTGTAGTAGGATCAGTAAGGTAACTGATATAAGGCAACTTATTATCCGCCAATTGTGTTAATTTACCACTTGTTTTTGCTAACTGCATTAATGAAATACCTGCTTCCATCATACGTGCTCCTCCTGATTTTGAAATAATCATAAAGGCACATTTTTTCTGGATTGCCTGATCAATTGCACGCGCAATTTTTTCACCGACAACCGATCCCATAGACCCACCGATAAAAGCAAAATCCATTGCTGCAATAACAATATCGTGTCCATCAATCGTTCCGTGAGCTGTTCGGATTGCATCGTTCAATCCTGTCTTCTTTACCGTCTGCTTAATTCTTTCCGTATACTTCTTAGTATCTTCAAATTTAAGCGGGTCACCTGATTTCAGCGTTTTATCAAACTCCGTGTATTTACCTTCATCAAATAAAAACTGAAAATACTCTTCCGCACCAATTCTGTCATGGTATGAACAACGATCACAAACGTAAATATTACTCTTGTGATCTTCAGATGTAATTACTGTCTTACATCTGGGACACTTGTGCCAAAGACCTTCCGGAGTCTCTTTCTTTTCTTTGGTAGATGTCGTTATCCCTTCTCTGTTTCTTTTGAACCAACCCATATAATCTTTTTTTCTTCGGTGATTAAAGTGTATTTACATTGTTCAAATCAGCGAAAGCCTGTTCCAATCGTTTTACAAAAGTCAACTCTCCTTCTCTCATCCATTTTCTAGGGTCGTAATACTTTTTATTCGGAACATCATCTCCTTCCGGGTTACCGATCTGCGTTTTCAGGTAATCAATTTTCCCCGCCACATAATCGCGTACTCCTTCTGTAAATGCAAATTGTAAATCGGTGTCAATATTCATTTTGATGACACCGTATCCAATTGCTTCTCTGATTTCTTCCAACGTTGACCCTGATCCGCCATGGAATACAAAATCAACCGGATTATCACCTGTATTAAACTTCTCTTTTATATATTCTTGTGAGTTTTTCAAAATCACCGGCTCCAGTTTGACGTTTCCGGGTTTGTATACTCCGTGAACATTCCCAAAAGCTGCTGCAATCGTAAATTTATCACTGATTTTCATTAACTCTTCATACGCAAATGCTACCTCATCCGGTTGTGTATACAACTTGGAACTATCAACTCCGGTATTGTCAACTCCGTCTTCTTCTCCTCCGGTAATCCCCAACTCGATTTCCAATGTCATCCCCATCTTAGACATTCTTGTAAGGTATTGCTTACAAATTTCAATGTTTTCTTCGATTGGTTCTTCAGACAAATCTATCATATGAGAACTGTACAATGGCTTTCCGGTCTGCTCAAAGTGCTTTTCACTTGCGTCCAGTAAACCATCAATCCATGGAAGTAATTTTTTCGCACAGTGGTCGGTATGTAGAATAACGGTTGCTCCGTATAACTCTGCCAATTCATGAATATGCTTTGCACCGGCTACTGCCCCTGCTATCGTCGCACGTTCACTCTCATTGGACAGACCTTTTCCTGCAAAGAAATGTGCTCCTCCGTTTGAAAACTGAATAATAACAGGTGAATTCAATTTCGCAGCCGTTTCCATAACAGCATTCACCGTACTAGAACTGGTTACGTTTACAGCAGGTAAAGCAAACCCTTTTTCTTTTGCGTATCTGAATATTTCTTTAACCTCTTCTCCGGTTGCTACACCCGGCTTTATTGAATGTCCCATGCTAATTTCTTACTTTTTCAAGTCGACAAAAGTAATAAAATATACCATTTACTTTTGTTAAGAGGCTAAAAAAGACTACCGGACATTTTGCTCCTTTAGAATGGGTAACCAATTGCCACGTGGAATCGCGGTGTGAATGGCATTGCTACCCCACTTTCGGTTTTGTAGTTCGGACCGTAGAATTCTTCTAACTCCTGGTAAAACGGCTCTCTTGAATTAAAGATCCATCTTGCGTTTTTCGGTAATGCAGGATTTCTCAAAGGGATCCCCACATCCACACGGATAATAAGGAAGCTCAAATCCAGACGAAGCCCTACCCCTCCCGCTACAGCTAATTGATTATACCACTCAGAAGTAAACTGACCTCCCGGACGGTTAACATCTTCACGCAATGACCAAACGTTCCCCGCGTCTAAAAAAGCGGCCCCTTTAAATAGTGTACCCGAACCAATATTAAAACGGTATTCAGCAGAAGCTCCGATGCGGATATCACCTATTTGCGTTGCTGTCCGGTTCGAATCCAGATAGTATTTATACCCCCCGGGACCTAACTCCCTCGCTCTCCACCCTCTGTTATCATTGGTTCCTCCCGCGAAAAAGGCGTAATCAAAAGGAAGTGATGTTTTTGAGTTACCATAAGGCAAACCTGCCCCAAGTTGCAATCTGTAGTTCAGTGATTTTTTCTTGCTGATATACTGATAGAATTTTAATTCATTATCCAGTCTTACAAACTGACTAAACGGCACTCCGAAGACCTCTCTAACTCCCAAATCATTCGGTTCTTTATTTGTATTTAACCAATCCAGAAGATTTCCGGCAAGATCAAACGAAGCGTTATAACTAATAATATGCTTTGTATTATCCAGCTTCACATTGGACCAGTTGTAATTCAAGCGGAAATCATGATAAATAAACTGATTCGAATAGGCATTTTGTAAGAACAAGTCGTTCAATATGTTCAACTGTTCTTCGAAGAAGGCTGACTTTTTAATCCCCACATATTTCACCCCTGTCAGAAAGGGTAACCCCATCTGGAACGCCTGCGTTTTACCTGACAACCATTTCCACAAATAGTTCAACTGAAACAAATTCCTTTCAAAATCAGCTCTTCTCTGAAAGTTATAAGCCAATGAAACCTCTGTTTTTGTCGCCTGTCTCTTTGAAAAGACAACCGGAGGTACAGGTCTCAAGCCAGGCACTTCAAGTTTGATGGTTGGTCCAAACTCAAATGTGTTAAAACTTCGGGATGCCGTCTTTATTTTCTGACCGGAGATGTCTTCATCAAAAATAGGAGGTTGAGACTCAAAACCTCCGGCAAATGAAATTGTAAGCTTTTCTGCCCCTCTGAACAGGTTCTTATGCGAATAATTGATCGATGCGGAAACCCCCAGATAACCATTGGAATTCGTTGCTCTCGGTTCAAATGTAAATGTCTGTACTTTTGCCGGAATGAGATAATAATGAACATCAACCTTATTTTCATTTTGCCGTTCCACCAGTACCGGTTTTATTGCCTGAAAGACGTCCATATCAAGTAACTGAGAGTAACTACGCTCCAGGTAATACCCTCTATACCAATGGGTATGCTCCAGGTAGTTTCTCATTTCAAGAATCTGAGGCTTGATGGTCAACTTACCATTATAAAGGAAGTACGCTTTTCTTACTTCAGCATTCTTGACATTGTCCGGCTCGTAGAAAAAAGTATCCAGCGTTTGTAAGAAATAGTCTTTTGTCAACGGAAGGTCCAATTCATCGACTCTTTGTTTAAAATTCCCGTCATAGTGTATTGTATCAGCAAGATGAAAGTACACATCTCCGACTTTGTATTGAACATGCGGGCGTTGAATCGTTGAATCACTGTCCTTTCTGATTCTTACTGATTTTTCTTTTACTCCTATACCCAAAGCAACGGTAAGATCAGTCGCATTAGTATCAGCTGTATAATAGATGTGATTAGGTGAAAACTCATAGAATGAATTATCTCTCATTTCTCTTGCCAACTTACTCCGCAGTCCATCCAACTGATCACTATCAAACTTTGTTTTCTTAGTAAATACATCATTTGAACTCAGGTAGTTTTCAATTGTTTTATTTACCCGTGAGTTCGCTGACAGATAATAAATACTATCAATCAGAAACGGCTTGCCTGTTTCTATATAGTAATGAACAATCGCCTTTTTCTTTTTCGGCTTATAGATAACCGTATCACGTACTGATGCATAATAATACCCCCTGTTCCTGAGCCACAGACTTAACTGTCCGGTAGATCGGTTAACAAGAGACGTATCGAGGATAACTGGTGGCTCACCTATTCCATACTTCAACCATTCTCTGAAAAAACGTCTTGGTTCGAGTGTATCTTTAAGATCAAGCGTCTTGCGTCTATAGGTTTCCTTTCCTTTCTCTACCGCGTTCTGGATTCGCTTTTCATTGATCCGTTTTTCTTTCGCGCGGATTTTCGCATTCTTCTCTCTTAATTTTTTATTTTTTTTGATTCGCTTTTCGCTGACTTTGGTACTATCTACCGAATTGTATAAGGTCAGACGTATTTTCAACCCCAGGTATTTATTGTTCGGATGAATTCGAAGTACCTCAGACATTTCATCTTCATCCACTTTATCACCGGAAACATGTATTTCATTTTTTTTCAGCAGATAACGACCTTCGGGAACATGACGCGTGATTTTACATCCTATCAAAAAAGGGAGTAAAAAGAGGATAATATGTGGTTGTTTTACTAATTTCACATCGCGAATCGTTTAACAAAAATAGAAAAACAATAGTTTCCGTTGCTATCCAAAAACCAAATAAAGTTTATCCGCTCTCTTCAGCAAAAGAAACAGCGGGATCTCCACAAACGATTTGTCGTTGAGGGAAGACGAAGTGTTACCGAACTTTTAGAATCGCATTCCGACTATCTTGATTTACTTGTTGTCACTACAACGTATCTCGATCAAAACAATGTATCAAAAAGTGTTCCCTTTGAAATCACAGACGAAATTACATTCTCCAAACTAACAAAATCCGTAACCCCCCAAGGTATTCTGGCTGTATTCAAACAACCTGAATTACACTATTCTGAACAATCTTTTATGCTTTTTCTGGACGGCATACAGGATCCCGGAAACATGGGAACTATTATTCGTCTTGCTGACTGGTTTGGTGTTAAACAGGTAGTCTGTAGTAATGACTGTGTAGAACTTTTTAATCCGAAAGTTGTACAATCTTCGATGGGCGCCGTATTCCGTGTTCCGGTAGTTTATCATCCCCTAGAGGATTTACTGACAAAAACATCTCTTCCGGTATACGGTGCTTTACTGGAAGGAGAATCTGTTTATCAGCAACCACTTGACTTCCATGGGATACTTGTTATGGGAAATGAAGGAAACGGCATATCTCCGGCAGTACTTCCCTACATAACAAAACCTGTTCTCATTCCTCGTTTCGGAGGAGGTGAGTCCTTGAATGTATCGACAGCAACGGGAATTTTACTTTCCGAATTCCGGCGTAATTCTTAGTTTTTTTTGGGCGGCTTTCTTGTCCAAACTCCTGAAAGATATCCAATCAGGAACACTACTGCGATCAGAATTACTAACGGCATTGAAAATCCGAAGAACAGAAAACTTACTTTAATCTGTTCAAGGTTTTGAGCTACAAAAATAAGTAGGAGTACAATCAATAAGATATTGATTACCTGCCTGAACGTAATATTATTATCTTTCACAATCCTTCTTTTTCTGAAAGTTAACTATTTTTCCGAAAGCAAGCAATTTGATTCCTGTTTTTCTGTTAATATTCTTGCTAGTTTTGTAGCAATGAAATCCATTCCAGCACATGTTCGGATTCTGTTCCTATTAATGGGAGTAACCCTGGTAGGATTATCCTTTACCAAGATTCTTTTTTATGCGGTTAATCAGCATGCATTTCCCGAGGTTGGTTTTCTTGACTTAGTAGCTGCCCTTTGGTTCGATGTTATAACCATTTCTCTTGTTTTCTACCCGTTCATCCTTCTTTGGTTGATTCCCGTTCGTTTTAGAGGGAACAAATATTACCAATATGTATTCCGGTTTTTGTTTTTCATCACCAACGGATTAGCTATCGGTATCAACCTGATGGATGTTATTTATTTTCAATACACTTCTAAACGCTCCACGTTTGATTTGTTTTCGATGGTAGGGTATGAACAGGACATGAACCGGCTCTGGGAAACATTTATTATTGATTTCTGGTGGGTAATACTCATTTATATTGTTCTTCTTTTTCTATCTGATAAAGCTTTCCGGATCATCTTTCGAATATTTGGAAATTTTTCAGACAAACGATTTCGCCCTCAAATCATCAGTCTTATTATTCTGATCCCGGTTTTTATTGTGACAGGACGGGGAGGTTTCGGTCTGAAACCGGTAAGTGTGATTAATGCAGCACAATATACGCGACCTGAAAACACGGCGTTTGTCATAAACACTGCTTTCACTATGATTAAGTCGTTTAATGAGAACGGACTCGAACCGGTTCGTTTCTTTAAACAAGAAAGGGCTGAACAACTTTTTTCTCCGATTCGAAAAACCGGAGATCAAACAGAGATCCAACTTCCCGATTCAACAAACGTGATGATAATCATTCTTGAAAGTTTTGGGAATGAATGGGTGGGGAAAGACGAGAATAATAAAAGTTTTACACCTTTTTTCGATTCATTATGTTCACAAGGACTTTTCTTCAGGAACAGTTTTGCTAATGGGAAAAAATCGATTGAAGCTGTACCGGCAATCCTTGCTTCTGTACCCGGTTTTTTAGACAATCCTTATATTTCTTCCCGCTATTCATCCAACAAATTAACCGGAATCGGGAATCTTTTCAAGAAGCAGGGATATTCAACCTCTTTCTTCCATGGTGCTACCAACGGCTCTATGAATTTTGCCGGTTTCTCAGCCCTTGTGGGATATGACAGTTATTTTGGAAGGACAGAATACAATAATGAAGCAGATAATGATGGAACCTGGGGAATTTACGACCACAAGTTTCTTCCATGGACAGCCCGGCAACTCAGCAAAGAAAAACAACCCTTTCTATCGACTTTATTCACATTGAGCTCACATCACCCCTATAAAGTACCTGATGAGTTCAAGAGCCAACTTCGTAAAGGCCCTCATCCGATTTGCCGTTCTATCAATTACACTGATCTTTCCCTACGCCTGTTTTTTGAAGAAGCGAAAAAGCAGGACTGGTATGAAAATACTGTTTTTGTATTTGTTGCTGATCACACACCTGCCAGTTGGTCTGACTATTACGGGCAGCGAATCGGAATGTATCGAATTCCAATTTTATTCTACTCTCCTTCCGGTAAAATTCCAGCTAAAGAACAGAACGAAATTTTTCAGCAAATTGATATCTACCCCAGTCTTGCTGACCTGTTAGGGTTTAAAGAAACGATTTATACATACGGACAATCTTTTCTATCCAGAGAGTATCCTCCTTATGCTATAACGTATCTGGAAGGAACGTATCAATTGTTCATGGATAACTATCTTTTTACATACACCAATGAAAAAACGAAACAGTTATTCAATTTTCAACTAGATTTGTCGCTTGAAAAAGATTTGCTGAAAGAAACACCGTATAAGAAGTATGAAAACTTCCTGAAAGCTATCATTCAGCACTTCAATAATGATTTAAGACTAAACAAGACACACATTTCCGAGTAAACGAATGAAAAAGCGTGTTCTCTTCATTATCAACCCCAAATCGGGGGTAAGCAGGAAACATAATATTCCTGAGCTTATATCATCCTACCTGGATGACGTAAAATTTGATGCTGAGATCAAGTTTACAAAATACAGTGGACACGGTTATAAACTGGCAAAAGAAGCTGTGCACGATGGATACGATGTTGTCTGTGCTGTTGGTGGTGACGGATCTGTACACAATATAGGAATGGCATTGATAAATGCCGATACCATCCTGGCTGTCATACCCACCGGTTCCGGAAACGGATACGCCAGACATTTTGATATTCCCGTACGAATAAAACAGGCAATCCTTACACTTAATCAAATGAAAATTCGTCAGGTTGACGTTGGAATGTTGAACCACAAGTATTTTCTCGGAGTTGCCGGATTTGGATTTGACGGACATATTTCGGGAAAGTTTGTCAAACGAAAAAAGCGAGGGATTCGCGGATATATTCTGCTAGTACTGAAGGAATATTTCAGGTATGGACAACAGGAATTTGAAATTGAATTTGGCAATGGAAGAGTTATCCGGCAAAAGGCTTTTATGGCCAGTATTGCAAATATCTCCGAATTTGGAAATAGTTTCCGTATTTCTCCCTTTGCAGATGCTCAGGACGGGAAGTTTGAATTAATTTTACTACGTAAACCTAACCTTTTTCAGGTTCCGTTTATTCTTCGTGATTTTTTTAAAGGAAAAGCGCATACATCGAGGTTGGTTCAGACATTCCGGTTTGAAGAAGCAAAGATTTCGACCAAATCAAGCCGGTTCCATGCAGATGGAGAACCCGTATCACTTTCTAATCCTATAAAAATCCGTGTACAACCTAAAGCTTTACAAATTGTTGTCGGAGAAAATTATGCTTAATATGAACTATATAACACCAGATCTTGTAACAATCTTACATCATCTTGATCAGCTTAAATCAGATGCTCAGCCTTTGTGGGGAACAATGTCTGCTCAGGAAATGGTAGAACACCTAACGGATGGCGTCAAAATGTCTTACGGGAAACTGATAATCCCTCTGGAAATCAAAGAAGATCAGATTGAAAAAGCCCAGGGGTTTCTGGATAGTGAACATCCTTTTCCGAAAGAGTTTAAAGCTGCATTTGTACCCAAAGAGATTACGCTCCGACATGAAGAACTGGAGTTGGCAATCGATGAATTTACCATGGAGTGGGTCGACTATCTGGATTATTATGAAGAGAATCCTACTGCAAAGCACTTACACCCCTATTTCGGAGAGTTAACTTTTGATCAGTGGCAGCGTCTTCAATCCAAACACATCACCCATCACCTGACGCAGTTTGGAATTCCAATTAGCGAAGAAGAAGTAGCGTAAAATATGTTTGAGATACTTGTCTATCCCATTCCGTTTGCCATCCTCTTCGGGTTAGGAAATTACATATACTTTCGCAAGCAAGGCTATCGATCATACGGGCTTCTATATATGAGCATTGTCGTATTTTACGCCCTTGGTGTAATGCTCACACAATTCTTTTTCGGGAAATAACTGATGCTTATTTCTTCACGTACTGCGTAAGGATTACAATACGTTGTCCTTCTACTTTTCCTTCAATTTGTTCAGGGTTATCATGAACAAGTGTAATATTACGAACCGCGGTTCCTCTTTTTGCCGTGAAATTAGCTCCTTTGACTTTCAGGTCTTTAATCAGAACAACCGAATCTCCGGCAAATAACTCAGCGCCGTTACTATCCACATGTTTAGGCGTATTTTCAGCATCGACTCCTGATTTAGCCCACTTTTCGGTTTCTTCATCCATGTAGAACATATCAAGAAGATCATTCGGCCATCCTTCTGACTTAAGTTTGTTCAACATCCTCCAGGCAACAACTTTCACTACCGGAGTTTCGTTCCACATACTGTCATTTAAACAACGCCAATGATTGGCCTCAATCTCTTCTTCATCTGATAACTGGCTAAAACAAGTTGTACAAACATGTATACATTCATCCGGACTACTTCCCGGTTTCGGCTCAACAACAAATACTTTCAGTCCTTCTGTTGCTCCACAAAGTTCACACACATTTCCACTACGCGCTGCCAGTTCTTTTTCCATGATACGTTGTATTATAAATGCGGCGCAAGATACGGATTATTCATCAGAATATGAGTACCTGTCACACTTCGAATAGAAATATCCCCCGGAATCAATTTTGAAATATAGCTTTCTTTCCTATTTGACTATTTTTCAAAATGTCTTTTTTGTTCTGCATATTGCAGTCGTCTGTAATCCTTACTGTGATAAACGCCCAAAATTAAATATAACCCTGGAAAGAAAGCAAAAAACCTAAGCAGTAAAAACTCTTCGTAAATGATACTAATACAAACAGGAATCATAAAAAGTATACATGGCATTAAAAACCGGACGTGTACATTCTTGAACGGATAATAAATCACCAAATGAACCAAAAGTATTGTACATATCACAATAAAAAGTACCAACGCAGTTACGATAAACCACATATGTTTATTCAATTGCTCAAAAAGCAATAAGTAGTTTAGAACAGACCATAGTATCCCCCCTGCTACCGTGTAGAAAAGATAATGCTCACTGTACCTTCGCAAACGATTACGACTAGTTTTAGTCATTTTACAAATCAATGTGTTATCTATGACTATATTGAAAAAACTACTCTAAAACCAACTTTACAAGAAGTTTCCTGATATGAAGATAAACTTTGTAAACGAACATCATACCCCAAATCACTCCAGGAACCACCTACAGCCTCTCCTTCTCGTGCTGTCATTTCCGAAACATTTCCATTCAGGTTATAGACACCAAACTCAGAAGGCCAGTAACTCTTTTTATGTGCTATCAAGTACGTTTCTTTTTCTTCAGAAAACTTGTTCCCTTCTACAACTGTAAGACTTCCTTCTTCATCTCGTGTAACAAATGACTGAGGAATACAGGTGAAATTACAAAGAAAATTTCCTTTTGCGTTACGCATATACGCCCCCTTCCATGCATACGAACTCCATAAATCATCACCTGCTCCGGCACGAATCAGCTCTGCCCGTTCGGGCAACCTTACCTTTACCCGTACACCCGCTTTCTTAAGCTCCTCGTTGATCTTTTTTTCAACCCATTTACAATAGAGTTTTGCTCCTTCAAACGTAATATTCACCACCGGATAATCAGCAAAAGCAGAATGTGTGTGATACAACTCCGAAAATGTTTTCAGGTTCATATTTTCGAATTCTGAATTCCAATTCTCATTTCTGATCCTCGCTTGTCTCCGTTCTTCTTCAGTTCCATTTTCCTCTAGTTCCCTCAAAAACTGATTATATTCGCGGTTAGAAACTTCATACGTCTTGATATAGTATGTCTGTAGAGACAGCGTATCTGAATCAACTTTTGCCAAACCACCCGGAATCAATTTATACTCCTCTCGCAATGTCTTCGGCAACTTTATTGCCGATGAAAGGAAAATCAGACTAAAAAATGAACAGGTAAATAGTTTTAAATTCATAGTTTGTATTTTCTCAAATAACACTTAATTAATTAAAAGTTACATACTACTGACTCTATTGAATAACAACATACTAAACCTAATAAAAAAAATAGGTGGCACTATGCACCACCTACTCTATCTTGATTCTTTAAACTCTGAAGTTAGCGGATTAAAGTAACGTGTCCTGTGATCACTTCTCTCCTATCTGTCGTCTCATTTTTAAATGAAATTCGCCAGACATATACTCCATCTTCAACCAACTGGCCTCCGTACGTTCCGTCCCAACCAAATTCCGCATCGTTTGATTCAAACAGAACTTCTCCCCAACGGTTAAAGATCAACAAATTATAGTCATAAGGATCAAACCCTTGAGAAAACACAGGAGTAAATGTTTCATTAAACTCATCATTATCCGGAGTAAAAGCATTCGGCACATAATAAATCACCTCCTGAACAACCTGAACCTGACGCGTTATACTATCTACACAACCTGCATTATTCATTGCATATAACGTGATATCATATACACCCGGTTGTTCTGCATAGGTAACCGTCGGAGAGGTTTCTGTCGAAAACGATTCATTTCCAAAATTCCAATAGTAGCTATCTGCATCTACCGAAGTATTGAATATATGTAACGTTGGAGATACGGTAGTCATTTGTCCTGATGGTTCTGTGTAGAAATTAGCAACCGGATCAGGGTAGACACAAATCATATCCTGTTCGGCATAACTGGTTCTACAGCCTTCTATTGTAGTTGCTGTCAAAGCGACAGAATAACATCCTGGCTGGGTGAAATTATGAGTTACCGATGAACATCCTGTTGCAACTGTACCATCACTAAATGTCCATTGACAGTTATCCAGATTACCTGTCGATTGATTTGTAAACGTAACTGTTAAAGGAGAGCATCCTTCCAGCGTGTCTGCAACAAATGTAACTACCGGGTTCGGCACCACATATACTGTAAGGTCATCTGTATTTTGACATCCGTACTGATCTGTCCCTGTTACCGTATAAACTGTGGTGTCTAATGGAATAAACGGCACTCCATCATAAACACCATTATCCCACACATACGTCACTGCTCCGGAAGCTGTCAGCAGAACCGTTTCTCCGGCACAAGAAACAATATCATTTCCTGCAAATACTGTCGGTAAATCATGAACTGTCACCAAAACGCTCCCTGTTTCTGTATTTACGCAAGCTGTTGTACTAGCATCCTGAACTCCCACCAACTCATACTGGTAAGCGCCTATAGCATTTGTAGGAACTGTTATAGAAACGGTATTCCCTGTTGATACAATCGTCTGGTTAGCACCTCCGTTTATGGTGTAAGTAAACGTATAAGGAGCAGTTCCATTCACCCCGGTGAAAGTAACCTGAGAAGCTGCCCCATTAATACATAAATCTGCATTTCCTGAAATAGTTGCCTCCGGTAGTCGGTTTACAATAACTGTAGCAGAACCATTTTGTGTTTGTTCGCAAGATACCACGCCTGCATCTGAGACACTTAACAGAGAGTATGTAAAGGTTCCATATACGGTTGTAGGCACTGAAACCGTTGCTGTAGTACCACTCGACACAACAGTTTGACCGGGTCCTCCGTTAATACTATATGTAAACGTATAAGGAGCGGTTCCTCCTGCCCCGGTAAATGTAATGATTGGTTCAGCAGCATTCTGACACACTTCTGTATCTCCATTGATTGTGGCTGTTGGAAGCGGATGTACCGTTACTACAGACGTTCCCGACTGGCTTTGTGAACAAGTAGTCGAAGAACCATCCTGAACACTGATCAATTCATACGAAAAACTACCAACCACACCTGTCGGAACGCTAACTGTAGCACTGTTACCTGTTGACACAACAATCTGATTAGTTCCTCCGTTAATCGAATAGGTAAATGTATAAGGAGCAGTGCCGTTATTCCCTGAGAAAGTAATCATCGGAGACGTACCATTCTGACAAACGTCAGTTGTCCCTGAAATAGTTGCCGTTGGCAATGGATTAACAGTTATAGAAACGGTTCCTGACTGATTTTGAATACAGGCTGTAGAAGATGCATCCTGAACACTAACGAGGCTATACGTTAAAGTACCAACTGTCCCTGTAGGAACATCCACTGTTGCTATATTACCCGTTGAGACTACTGTTTGCGCAGCTCCTCCGTTAATTGTATAGGTAAACGTATAAGGAGCAGTTCCATTAGCTCCGATAAACGTTACTTGTGGTTCAGTATCATTCTGACAGACTACAGTTGTACCTGCGATTGTTGCTGTAGGCAATGGATTCACGGTGATGGTAGTACTGCCTGACTGATTTTGGTAACAGGCTGTCGCGCTTGCGTCCTGAACACCAACCAATTCATAAACAAATGTTCCAACCGTTCCTGTCGGAGCGCTAACTGTCGCCGAATTCCCTGTTGATGTAACATTTACTACTGCTCCTCCGTTTATCGTATACCTGAAAGTATAAGGAGCAGTTCCATTAGCTCCGGTAAACGTTACCACAGGCTGGGTGGCATTTTGACAAACTTCTGTAGTCCCAGAAACTATCGCAGTAGGCAGTGGATTTACAGTTACTGATGCATTTCCTGACTGGTTTTGTATACAAGCAGTAGAAGATGCATCCTGAACACTGATCAGACTGTAGTTAAATGTTCCTACAGTTCCGGTAGGGACAGATACTATTGCCGTATTACCGGTTGAGGTAACAGTTTGAACAGTACCTCCGTTTATCGTATACGTAAATGTGTAAGGAGCGGTTCCATTGGCTCCGGTAAAAGTAATATCAGGACTCGCCTCATTCTGACAGACAATCGTTGTACCGCTTATTGTCGCAGTTGGCAATGGATTTACAATTATAGTTACACTTCCCGACTGATTTTGAGAACAAGTTGTAGAAGATGCATCCTGAACACTGATCAGCTCGTAGGTATACGTCCCAACTATTCCGGTGGGCACAGATACCGTTGCGGTATTACCTACAGAAGTAACTGTTTGAGATGCGCCACCATTTATCCTGTATGTAAATGTATAAGGAGCCGTACTATTGGAACCAACAAATGTTACCGTTGGTGAGGTCCCTGACTGACACACTTCTGCATCCCCTGATATTGTAGCTGTCGGCAGTGGATTAACGAGTACACTGGCAACACCTGACTGGTTTTGAATACACGCTGTAGAACTTGCATCCTGAACACTGATCAGATTGTAGTTAAATGTCCCCACAGTTCCGGTGGGAACAGATACTGTAACCGAATTTCCGGTAGAAGTAACCGACTGATTTGCTCCCCCATTAATGGTATAGGTAAAGGTATAGGGAGCCGTTCCATTAGCCCCTGTAAACGTCACATTTGGAGAAGTCGAATTTTGACAAACTTCTGTCGTACCTGTAACTGTTGCTGTTGGTAATGGATTCACCTGTATGGTAACACTCCCTGACTGGGATTGAGAACATGTGGTAGAACTTGCATCCTGAACACTGATCAAATCATAAACAAATGTACCTACAACACCTGTGGGAGCTGATATATTCGCCGTACTTCCTGTTGATACGACTGTTTGAATCGCTCCTCCGTTTATTGTGTAAGAAAATGTATATGGTGCCGTACCATTCGATCCGGTAAATGTTACTGTAGGTGCAGCTCCATTCCGACAAACGATTGCGTCGCCGTCAATGGTTGCCAAAGGCAGAGGATTCACCTGAATCGAAACGGTTCCTGACTGGGTTTGCGAACAATTTGTAGGACTCGAATCCTGAACACTGACAAGATCATACACATACGTTCCTGCAGTTGATGTCGGAACCGATAAAGTAGCTTGGTTTCCGGAAGAGACAACTGTTTGTGGAGTCCCTCCGTTTATCGTGTACGTGAATGTATAGGGAGCAACACCATTAGCTCCCGTTAACGTTATCACAGGAGCTACCCCGTCCTGACAAACCTCAGCATTCCCGGAAATAGTTGCTGTCGGTAATGGATTTACCGTCACCGTCTCTGTACCAGTTTGCCCTTGAGAACAGGTATTACTACCCGATTCTTCAACACGTATTAAATTATAAGTAAACGTACCTACAGTTCCGGTCGGAACACTAACTGTAGCGATATCACCTGTGGAAGTAACCGTTTGAACAGTTCCTCCGTTCACAGTATAGGTAAACGTATAAGGAGCTGTAGCTCCGGCTCCTGTAAATGTAATATCCGGTGATGCATCATTCTGACAAACAATGGTCGTCCCTGACACTGTAGCGGTTGGTAACGGATCAAGAGTTACCACTACATTATCCGTATTAACACATCCGTTTGCATCTGTTCCGGTAACTGTATACGTTTGGGTTGTCCCGGGAGTAAAACTTACTCCATTTGTTACACTATTGTCCCAAACATAAGTTACTGCCCCACTACCATTCAATGTAGTAGAGGCTCCGGTACAAATTGAATAGTCTGTTCCGGCAAATACAGCCGGAAGAGGGTTAACGACAAGAGTGACATTAGCTATTGAGTCACATCCGGTAGCAGAAACAAAGGTCTGCGAATAAGTTCCTGAAGTTGTCTGTGGCAAACCATGAATGACCATTGACTCTCCCTGACAAATCTGGAACGAGTAATTGGTTACAATATCCAGGTTTTCCGTTACAGTAAAAGGAGCCGATGTCCCGATACATCCCTCCGGACTTGTAACTGTAACTGTAATCGGGTTATCTGCCTCTGTTGCAGTAATAGTTTGACTACTAGCTCCTGTTGACCAGTTATACGCTATATATCCACTTCCTGCATTTAATCCGGCACTGTACCCTTCACAATACTCATCTGCACCTGTTATTACCGGAACAGGATTGGAATTCACAGTAACTGTAGCAGTTCCTGTCTCGCTTTGAAAACAAGTTGTTGAACTTGCATCCTCGACACTAACAAGGTTAACATTAAAGGTTCCTGCTACCGAAGACGGAATGGTAACAATAGCATCATCTCCTGTCGAAGTTATTGTCTGATTTGATCCGCCATTAATAGTATAGGTAAAAGTATAAGGGGCAGTTCCATTTGATCCTGAAATTGTTATATCTGCATCAGGATCTCCAACACAAATCGAAGTTGTTCCGAAAATAGTTGCTGTTGGTAATGGATTTACAATAATATTTACACTACCGGTCTGTAGTTGAGAACAGGTCGTCGAACTTGCATCCTCGACACTTATAAGGTCATAAGTATAGGTTCCCGGAACCAAAGTAGAAACTGTTACAGTTGCATTATTCCCAACTGATGTTACCGTTTGTGAAGCACCTCCATTAATGGTATACGTAAAAGTATAAGGAGCCGTTCCGTCTGCTCCTGTGAAGGTAACCGATGGAGAAGTTGCATTCTGACAAATCTCTGTTGTTCCGGAAATAGTTGCTGTTGGCAATGGGTTTACACTTATCGTTGCCGAACCTGACTGAGCCTGAGAACAAGTTGTCAAAGATGCGTCCTGCACAGCAACAAGATCAAAAATAAAGTTCCCTACAGTTCCCGTTGGCACAATAACCTGTGCTGTGTTTCCAACCGAAACGACTGTTTGTGCAGCACCTCCGTTAATGGTATATGTAAAGGTATAAGGTGCAGTTCCATTAGCTCCGGTAAAGGTAACTGATGGAGATGCATCATTCTGACACACTTCGGTTGTACCAGTAATTGTTGCTGTTGGTAATGGGTTCACAAGTACTGTAACGAGATCTGATTGGCTCTGCGAACAAGAAGTTGAACTTGCATCTTCAACATTTACTAACTCATATACAAATGTACCGGCAACTCCTGTTGGAACAGATACCGTTGCACTATTTCCCGTTGAAGTTACTGTCTGAACAGCTCCATTGTTAATTGTATATGAAAAAGTATAAGGAGCTGTTCCGTTAGCTCCCGTAAAAGTTATAACCGGAGAAGTTCCATTCTGACACACTTCGGTTGTCCCCATTATCGTAGCTGTTGGTAATGGATTTACAGTAATTGTCACTCCTCCTGTCTGAGGCTGGCTACATAAAGTTGAACTTGCATCCTCAACACTTATTAGTTCATAAGTAAAACTCCCTGCACTACCTGTTGGCACAGATACTATTGCACTATTTCCTGTAGAGGTTACTGTTTGTGCAGCTCCTCCACTTATTGAATAGGTAAAGGTATAAGGTGCGGTTCCGTTAGCTCCCGTAAAGGTAACCGATGGAGGCGCATCATTCTCACAAACTTCTGTTGCTCCGGAGATGATTGCGGTAGGAAGTGGATTCACGATCACTGTTACCGTTCCGGCTTGACTTTGCACACATGCTGTAGAAGAAGCATCCTGAACACTTAGTAAGTTATAATTGAACGTTCCTGCTGCTCCTGTAGGAACGGAAACAGTTGCTGTATTACCTGTTGAAACAACAGTTTGACTGGCTCCTCCATTTATATTATAAGTGAATGTGTAAGGAGCGGTTCCGTTAGCTCCCGTAAAGGTAACTGATGGAGAAGTTCCGTCCTGACAAACATCTGTTGTACCAGTAATTGTCGCTGTTGGTAACGGATTTACAACAATAGTCGCTGTACCTGTCTGTGCTTGTGAACAGGTTGTCGAACTTGCATCCTGAACACTTATCAAATCATATACAAATGTTCCTGCACTACCTGTTGGCACCGATACGGTAACTGTATTTCCGACTGAGGTAACCGTTTGATTCGCACCACCGTTAATCGTATAGGTAAAGGTATAAGGTGCAGTTCCATTAGCCCCGGTAAAAGTAACAGAAGGGGAGGCTGAATTCTGACAAATTTCCGTATCTCCTGATAGTATTGCAGTGGGCAATGGATTTACAACAACAGTCACTGTTCCTGTCTGTGTCTGTTGACAGACAGAGGCGCTGGCGTCTTCCACATTGACAAGTTCTATCGTGTAAGTACCTACAGTTCCGGTGGGAATAGAAACCATTGCCGTATTACCTGTAGAGATTACTGTTTGTGCTGCTCCTCCATTAATAGTGTACGTAAAAGTATAAGGAGCGGTTCCATTTGCCCCCGTGAATGTAACAGACGGAGACGCATCATTCTGACAAACAACCGTTGTTCCTGCTATTGTTGCTGTTGGAAGCGGATCTATCTGAATGGTAGCTGTTCCTGTTTGATTCTGGATACAAGTTGTCGAAGAAGCATCCTGAACACTTACCAATTCATAGGTAAAAGTTCCGGCACTACCTGTTGGGGCACTCACCGTTGCCGAATTACCTGTTGAAACAACTGTTTGTGTAGCACCTCCATTAATAGTGTACGTAAAAGTATAAGGAGCGGTTCCATTTGCCCCCGTGAATGTAACAGACGGAGACGCATCATTCTGACAAACAACCGTTGTTCCTGCTATTGTTGCTGTTGGAAGTGGGTTTACAAGTATTATTGCTGTTCCTGTTTGGTTCTGGGCACAAGTTGTCGAAGAAGCATCCTGGACACTTACCAATTCATAGGTAAAAGTACCGGAACTACCTGTTGGGGCACTCACCGTTGCTGAATTACCTGTCGAAACAACTGTTTGAGTAGCACCTCCATTAATAGTGTACGTAAAGGTATAGGGAGCGGTTCCATTGGCCCCCGTGAATGTAACAGATGGAAACACATCATTCTGACAGACATCAGTTGTTCCATTAATTGTTGCTGTTGGTAACGGATTAACAGTTACTGTTACCTGATCGGAACCTGTACATCCATTAGCATCTTCTCCGTTTACTGTATATGTGGTCGTTGTTGCAGGACTTATTGTATGAGAAGCTCCTACCCCCAAGCCATTATCCCAGGTATAGGTTACTCCGCCAGTTGCTGTAATTGTGGTCGATTCACCCTCACAAATTACCTGATCGGCTCCTGCATCTATAGGTGCATCCGGTAAAACAATAACTGTAATTGCATCCGTATCCTGACAACCATTATTATCTGTTCCTGTCACCGTATACGTGGCTGTTCCACCCGGAGTAAATGTCACACCATCCGTTACACCATTAGTCCATGAGTAGGTATTTGCTCCGCTTCCCGTTAAAGTAACAGGAGTCCCTATACAAACAGAAAAATCCGATCCTGCATCAACAACCGGATTTGCATATACCGTTACATCAACCTGGTCTGTATTTGTACAACCTGCTGCTGAAGTACCGGTAACCGTATAGGTTACTGTCCCCACTCCCGGAGTAAAAGCGACTCCATTTGTCACACTGTTATCCCATGTGTAACCTGTTGCATTTCCCGTCGCAGTAAGTGTCACGGTACTGCCTTCACAAACTGCCTGATCTATTCCTCCATCAACAACAGGTAAAGGATTAACGGTAACCGTCACCTGATCTGTCTCTGCACATCCTGTAGCATTTGTACCAGTAAGCGTATAGGTTGTTGTCGTTGTTGGTGTAAACGCGACACCATCTACAACCCCATTGTTCCATGAAAAATTGTCTGCACTTCCTGTAGCTGAAAGAGTAACTGATTCTCCGGCACATATTACCTGATCAGTCCCAGCATTCACTATTGGATTAGGATTTACTACTACTTGTATCTGATCTGTATTTGTACAACCACTACTTGAACCTGTAACGGTATAAGTAGTCGTACTACCTGGTGACACGGAATGAGAAGCTCCTGCCCCCAAGCCATTATCCCAATTGTAGTTCGTTGCTCCGGTAGCAGTTATTGTCGCTGCGTCTCCGACACAAATAGCCTGATCCGATCCTGCAGATACTACAGGAAGTGGGGTTACATTTACTGTTGTTGATGAAGTATTTGAACATCCTCCTGAACTCCCTGTCACCGTATAAGTGGTGGTTGTAGCCGGCGAAACCGTATGTGAAGCTCCGGCTCCGACACCATTATCCCAGCTATAGTTAGTTGCCCCGGCAGCAGAAATCGTTGTTGACTGCCCCTGGCAAATAGTAACATCGGCAGAAGAAGTAACATTTAGTGGTGTGACACTAACAGTCACAGAAGAAGTATTCTGACATCCGTTCGTTGTTCCTGTCACCGTATAGGTTGTTGTTGCCCCCGGACTCACTGTATGTGACGCTCCTGCTCCCAAACCATTATCCCAGGTATAAGAATTTGCTCCCGTAGCTGTCAAAGTAGTACTTGCTCCCTGACAAATAGAAACATTTGCTCCTGCTCCGACTGTTGGTAATGGATTCACATTCACAGTAACCTGATCAGTTGAAACACATCCCGCAGCAGATCCTCCGGTAACTGTATAAGTTGTGGTTACTCCCGGAGATACACTGTGCGAAGCACCTCCACCAAGTCCGTTATTCCAGTTGAATGTTGAAGCTCCTGTTGCAGTCAATGTAACCGATTCTCCTGCACAAATTGTAACATCTGATCCTGCATTCGTAGTAGGAAGAGGTTCAACCGTTATCGTTGTCTGATCCGAGGAATTACAAGGAAAAGAACCAATACTATAATTGATAGTGTGTGTTCCGGGACCGGCTGCAGCAGGGTTAAATATTCCTGTAGCAGAAACACCGGGACCAGACCAGTTCCCTCCCATACTTGCCGCGTTCAACTGAAAAGATGACGAGCTAATACAAACGGGACCAACCGGGGCAATTGTAGCGTCCGCCGGCCCGGTTTGAGCACCGGGAGGTGGTCCTAATTCAAGGGTAAAGGAAGTACTTCCGGGGTTGGAGTAGTTTTGAACAATAATCATAATCTCCTGACCTGCCACAACGTTAGGAGCAGGTACGTCCGAATTACAACCAAATGCATTTCCGAATTGCACACACCCTCCCGAGAAATCGGCATAATTACAACCGATAACGTTTCCTGCATTTTGAATTGCATTACAAGGAGCTACACCTTCAGGCACATTAAAAATTGCCACATCAATATAACCGTTGTTGGAATTACCGTTTACCAACAAGTTTAGCGGTCCTGATTCTGTTATGTGTAGTGTAATAAAACCGTATGAATGGTTTCCTGCCATCCCCGTATTACACCCTGCATTAACAAAACTTCCCCCCGCATAAGCTCCACCGGTAGCTGTAAAACCAAATGCAGGAGAAACACCGGGCGTACAAATTGTTGCATCAACTGTACATTGTGCTGTTATCTTTTCGGTTGAAAAGATAAACAGGAACAAAATCAAAAAAAGGTAAGAAAGGTGTCTTCTGTGTGTAGTAATTTTTACCATAGGCAATGTATTAGTCATTAACGTATGTAAAGTCGTCAAAGTTAAGGTGGGTTACAATCAGTTTTAACGCTTTTCCTTTTGTATCTTTAGCTGTTCCTTCTATAAAAAAAACCGTGCATTTATTTCCTTCAAAAGAAATAGCGCTCACACAAGTATGTCCTTCTGCAATAGCAATATCTTTTATTCTTCGGGCAGTTAACTCATTAAATGCTAATTCTGTCTGAAAAAAAGCTTCACTTCCGGACATTCTGATTTCCGCAGTACGCTTTTCCTGGCTCTGTATTTTTGAGATTCCAATAATTATATCTGATTTTTTACCAAAACTTAACACACCACCAGTAACTAGGAGTATAGCACCTGTCATCCAAATTGTTTTCATAGATAATTGTTTTTGTGATTTCCGCAACCAGCCCCTCTATTTCACTCAACGGTCGAAATATAAACAAGGTTGCCCAAAAAAGCAACCAGAATATCTTTTTGACTGAAAAAATAACCTGTAATTAAACTTTTGGTAAAAATTTCACAAATGGTGATTTTAGAATTACAATAGTTTTTGGTTTATACGAAAAGCTATTCAACATTTTTACGAATTCACTTTCTCTATTACCTGCCCCCTAAAACTGTATGAATACAGAAACATATAAGTGCTGAACATTCATTATATTTATGCCCAAATATCAAAAAATGGCAGAGTTTTTTTACCAGGACCCTTATCCGGTACGAAAGGATAAAACAGAATACAGAAAAATTTCATCCGACTTTGTAAAAGTTGAAAAATATGGCAACCGGGAGATACTTCATGTTGACCCTAAAGGGCTGGAGCAACTTGCTCAGGAAGCAATGAGTGATGTTTCCTTTTACTTAAGGGCTACTCACCTTGAAAAGTTAAGAGCTATTCTTGACGATCCCGAAGCAACCGACAATGATCGATTTGTAGCGTATAACCTGTTACAAAATGCAACTATTGCAGCTGAAGGACAACTCCCATCCTGCCAGGATACGGGAACAGCCATTGTAATGGCAAAAAAAGGAGAAGATGTGTACACAGGAGCTGAAGACGCTGAATTCCTTTCCAAAGGAATATTCAACACTTATCAGGAGCGTAATTTACGTTATTCTCAGGTTGTTCCTCTCACAATGTTTGACGAAAAAAATTCAGGATCGAATCTCCCTGCTCAAATAGATATTTATGCAAAAAAAGGAATGTCGTATGAGTTTCTTTTTCTTGCTAAAGGGGGGGGGTCTGCAAACAAAACATTCCTTTACCAAAAAACAAAATCACTGTTAAATGAGGAATCATTAACTCAATTTATTCAGGAAAAAATTAAAGATCTTGGAACAGCAGCCTGTCCTCCTTATCACCTTGCTCTGGTAATTGGTGGGACCTCTGCTGAGGCAAACCTTGCTGCAGTAAAAAAAGCTTCAGCCGGGTACTATGATGAATTACCAACAGAAGGGAACATGGGTGGTCAGGCATTCCGTGATCTGGAATGGGAAAAACGAGTTCAACTGATTTGTCAAAAAAGTCAAATCGGAGCACAATTTGGTGGAAAGTACTTCACGCATGATGTTCGCGTGATTCGACTTCCCCGTCACGCGGCTTCCTGTCCGGTAGGACTTGGTGTTTCCTGCTCAGCAGACAGAAACATTAAAGCAAAAATTACTGCCGAAGGTCTGTTTGTAGAACAACTGGAAAAAAATCCACGTCGTTTACTCCCTGAAGTACCACCTCATCTGGAAGCTCCGGTAGAAATAAATCTGGATCGACCAATGCATGAAGTACTGGCCGAATTATCCAATTATCCGATCAAAACACGTTTGAAATTAAACGGAACGCTTATCGTTGCACGGGACATTGCCCACGCGAAAATAAAAGAGTTGATCGATGCCGGAAAACCGATGCCGGATTATTTCAAAAATCACCCGATCTATTATGCCGGTCCTGCTAAAACTCCCGAGGGAATGCCATCAGGAAGTTTTGGCCCAACCACTGCAGGTCGAATGGATTCCTACGTAAACCTTTTCCAAAGCCACGGTGGAAGCATGATTATGTTGGCAAAAGGAAACCGGTCAAAGGATGTAACAGACTCTTGTAAAAAGCACGGAGGATTTTACCTTGGTTCTATTGGAGGACCTGCGGCAATTCTGGCAAAGGAAAACATTACTTCGGTGGAAGTTGTTGACTTTGAAGAACTCGGTATGGAAGCCGTACGTAAAATCACAATTAAGAACTTTCCTGCTTTTATTATCACGGATGATAAAGGGAATGATTTCTTTGAAAACTTGTAATTGATCTCTTTTCTTACAATAAAAGAGTACGGGAGGGAAACTACAACCTCCCGTTTTCTGACAGCTTCTCAACTATTATGAAAGTACGTATAGGAATAGATATTGGAGGAACGAATACGAAATTCGGGTTGATTGGTCCGGACGGAACCATACTAAAACGCCACCGTATTCAGACCTCATCTTTCGACTCTTTTGACTCCTTTATCAAAGAAGTAGTTGAACAGGCGCGAAAAATGCTAAAAAGTGAAGATGAGCTAATCGGAATAGGTATTGGAGCTCCCAACGGAAATGTACATTCCGGAATGATTGAATCAGCCCCCAATATGCCCTGGAGATACAAGCTCCCCATCCGCGCTAAAGTACAGGAAGCATTTGATTGCCCCGTAGCACTTACGAATGATGCGAATGCCGCAGCAATGGGAGAAAAAATCTTTGGGGGAGCCAAGGAAATGAATGACTTTGTTGTTATTACTCTTGGAACCGGAGTTGGAAGTGGCATCTATATTAACGGAGAACTCGCATACGGACACGATGGTTTCGCAGGAGAAATAGGACATGTAATTACATACCCGGGAGGGCGTTTATGTGGCTGCGGAAGAAGAGGATGTATCGAAGCCTATGTAAATGCCAAAGGTATTCTCCGCACACTGGCTGAAGAAAAATATCAGTTTCCTGACTCTGAACTTGCGCAAATAGAGGAAAAAGAGATCAACGTAAAAGTAATTGGTCAATACGCTGAAAAGGGAGATTCACTGGCTTTGCATATTTTTGAAAAAACCGGTGAATTCTTAGGACTTACACTAGCCAATTCAATGGCGTATACCAGTCCGGAAGCATTTTTTCTTTTCGGGGGTATCACAAAAGTAGGAGAAATTCTCCGAGAACCGGTTCACCGTCACATGGAAGCCAATATGCTCAACATTTATCAAAATAAAGCAAAAGTAGTATTCTCAGAATTACCTGAAGATGATGCAGCTATACTCGGCGCAGCAGCTTTGGTCTAACAAATTGAAAAATATGAATAGTAAACACACCGTTGAAGAACGTTTTTTAAGATACGTTCAAATTGACACCACTGCCGACCCTAACTCAACTACTTTTCCTTCTTCAATGATCCAGAAGGATTTGGGAAAAGTACTGGTTGAAGAATTAAAAGCCATAGGTATTAAGGATGCCTATATGGATGAGTGGGGATATGTTTTCGGAACCATTCCATCCAATACAGAAAAAGAGGTTCCTACCATCTGTTTCTGCTCACACATGGATACTGCTCCGGACTGTAGCGGGACCCATATAAAACCAATTGTTCACCGCAATTGGGACGGTAGTCCGATTGTCCTTCCTGATGACAGCAGTCAGGTTATCACAGTAGAACAACACCCCTATCTCCGATCAAAAATCGGTGACGACATCATAACTGCAAGCGGACTGACTTTATTGGGTGCTGATGACAAAGCCGGAGTCGCGATCATTATGGATCTGGCAAAACAGTTAACAGACAACCCTTCTATTAAACATGGAGATATTCGTATCCTTTTCACTCCTGATGAAGAAATCGGAAGAGGTGTTGATAAATTGGATATGAATAAGCTGAATGCAGATTACGGCTATACTCTGGATGGTGGGCCTTTGGGTGAAATTGAAGACGAAACCTTCTCCGCAGATGCCGTTAAAGTTACAATTCATGGAATCAGTGCACACCCGGGATATGCAAAAGGAAAAATGATCAACGCTATTAAAATAGCATCTGAATTTGTTCATGAGTTACCGAAAGACAAATGGTCTCCGGAAACCACAGAGAACCGTGAAGGATTTGTTCACCCGACATCCATAGAAGGCTCTCTGGAAAAAGCTACTGTCAGCTTTATTATCAGGGATCATGACACAAAAAAACTACAGGAATACGAAGCAACTCTGGAAGGATTGATTCAACGCGTTATTGAACAACACCCCGGAACACGTTACGAATTTGAGGTTACAGAACAATACCGTAACATGAAAGAGGTTCTCAAAGACCTGCCATTTGTAACCGACTATGCTGTTCAGGCGATGAAAAATGCAGGAATTACACCAAAAGAATCCATCATCCGAGGAGGTACTGACGGTTCACGTCTATCATTTATGGGGCTTCCCTGCCCGAATATCTTTACCGGAGAAATGGCAATTCACTCTAAACATGAATACGTGAGTGTTCAGGATATGGAAAAAGCAGTTTCAACACTTGTGGAACTGGTTCAAATCTGGGAACAGCACGAAAAATAAACAAATCAGGTCCGATGTACTCTTTTCAGGGTATATCGGACTACTTTATTCTATATACCTATTCCTACAATACAAACATCATCTATTTGCGTATTTGCACCTTTCCACTCTCTGAATTCTCTCAATAGCATTTTCTGTTGCTCCTCATAATCCAAATGAGAAGTTTGCAACAACAAGTCTCTGAAATAAACCGTCTTGTACTTTTTGTTTGCCGGACCTCCAATCTGATCCTGATATCCATCACTACTAAGGTAGAGTCGATCCCCCGGACGCAGATCCAATTCGTGCGCTGTAAATTTTCGCTGCCCGTCGATAACATCACCGATTGGAAAACGATTGGGACGAATGGTAACCATACTTTGTTGTCTTATTAAATAAAGCGGGATATTGGCCCCGCAGTAAAACGCACGTTTTTCACCCTTTTTTTCCTCAATCGCCAACAAAGCAATATCCATCCCATCCTTGATTTCGCTGTTAAAACCATTCTGATTGAAAACTTCGGTGATTTTTGCATTCAAATAAGTCAGAATAGCTGCCGGATTTTCAAGATTTTTGTCTTTAATAGCATAATTTAAAAAGTTAAACCCCAGAAAAGAAAGAAATGCTCCTGGAACCCCATGACCTGTACAATCTCCGACAGCGACATACTTTGTCCCCTCCACTTCATCAATGTAATAAAAGTCTCCGCTCACAACATCTTTGGGCAGGTATAACTCAAAGTGTTTTGTCCCAAACCAGCGATCAATTTTTTCCTTTCTCGGAAAAATCGCATTTTGAAGTCTTCTTGCATAATCAATGCTCTGGCGAATATCATCATGTCGCTCTTGCAGAAGATTTCTGTTCTCTTGCAACAGGAGCTTCTGAATTTCCAATTTATCTTTTTGTTCTTTCAGAACTTTTTGTCTTTCTTCGGAACGCTTGCGATACTGCTTAAAAGTAATAGTAATTTCATCCGCCATCTTTTGCAGAGACAAGCTCAATCTTCCGAACTCATCCTTACGGTTGGAAAACGGGAATTGTGCCGCCAGTTCAAAATTATGCTCAACAAAAGAATCCAATGCATTTCTTAAATCAAAAACCGGCTTGGACAATTGTTTCCCCAGAAACCAAATCATTCCGATAATCACCAATAGTAAAGCAAACTGAAAAATTTGCATTGTCAGTTGAATCCGGGACAGTACGAAACCACTTTCTTCTTCAAACTCAAGCACCATGGTTCGTATCAGCTTTTCTGTACGTTCAGTAACCCCGAGGACATCCCTCAGTTTCCCCTGCGCCGCTGTATGGCCAATCGCATTATGAACCTTTGCAAATTCATTAAACAAGGAATGATAAGCAATTAACCGTTCTTTAACCTCCACTCCCTGTCGGAGAGCCAGCAATTCTGAAAAACGGGTATTAAATTTATCAATATATTGTTGTTCTCCCCGCAACATAAAGTCTTTTTCATGCCTTCTCATTTGCAGTAACAAATCTGTTCCATTGGAAAGGATTTCTTCCAGTCGGTGTGCCTCGTCCCTTAACTCTCCTTCCAACCCATACTGAACGTACCCTCTTTTTCGAATCAAGTCACGAAGTTCATTAAACAAATGAAATGAAGCCAGTACTCCTTTTTTTATTTCGTTGACTTTAAACTCCCGATTTTCATTCAGTTTCCCAGACTCTTCAAGCGCAACAACTGTATGTTGCAATATACGTACAGCACTATCCGTCCAAAAAAAATACTGCGCTACATTTTCGGAGGATAAGGTTTTAAAATATTCTGTGTTCCGACAATCTATCAAAGAATACTTGGTCTGGAACTCATCCCTGTGTTGGATTGCCCCTTCAAATGATCTTAAAAGGGTTAATGTATTTGTATAATCTGCACTCTGTCGTATTCCTAACACGTTTATACGACTAAATAAAAATGAAAATACTGCTACTACGGACAAACTCAGTAATATCTTAATCCGAATAGAGAGATTTTCAAACGCTCCGTTTCTCACTTCACCACCTGTTTATCATGCGAAGTAAGTAGTTTAAAAATTGCTTCATGTAAGCTTAATGCTATTACTTTTTCACAATTCCTTAAACTTCAACAACACCTTATTTGACGCAAAAAACTTCTCTAAACACACCTGTTGATATTCTGCATATTACAACTCAACTATGTTAATTTTCTATTATTTAAAAGGTTCTTTGTACTTTCAAAACCAGAAAAATGCATCCGCTATGAACAGATTAGTAACCGGTTTATTAGTAATTCTTCATACTCTTTCCTATTCACAGCAGAATCTTACACGCTATGTCGATCCGTTTATAGGAACCGGAGGACACGGGCACACCTATCCCGGTGCAGCAGCTCCTTTCGGGTTTATGCAACTCAGCCCGGATTCCCGGTTAACCGGATGGGACGGATGCTCTGCCTATCATTATTCGGATAGCATTCTTTATGGTTTCAGCCATACGCATCTCAGCGGAACCGGAGTAAGTGATTATGCAGACTTGTTACTCATGCCTTACGATCCGGAAAAGGTGATTCATGACAAGGAAGGACGCATTATTTCTTCTTTCTCACACGTAGAAGAGAACGCTGAACCGGGATACTACCAGGTGAACCTTTCCGATTATTCCATTTCGGTAGAATTAACAGCCGCGCCCCGATCAGGAATTCACCGGTATACATACAAGAAAATGGCGGCCGGACTAGCTATTGACCTACACCACAGAGACCTGGTTCTGGACTATGCCATCACACCTGAAGGAAATACTATTCTCCATGGAAAACGAATTTCGAGAGCCTGGGCACAAGAACAACACTTCTATTTTTACCTGTCTTTTTCTCTTCCTTTTACAATTGATTCAACATCTATGGAGGGGAAACGTTTATTCCTTCGTTTTCCTGAAGCCGAAGAATTAACTATTCATGTTGGTATTTCAGCAGTTGATGAACAAGGTGCAAAACTGAACCTTGAGTCAGAATCAATAGACAAAACTTTTGATCAGGTTAAAACCGCAACCCAACAGGACTGGCAAAACGAACTGAATAAAATCACCATCGAAACTCCGGATACAGATTTTAAAACCATTTTTTACACGGCGCTTTATCACAGCTTCCTCAACCCTAACCTTTTCAATGATACCGACGGACGCTACCGTGGAACAGATTTAAAAGTGCATCAGACCGAAGACAAGCATTATACTGTATTCTCACTTTGGGATACGTTCCGGGCTACACACCCACTCTTTACTCTGGTACAACAGCAACGAACCGAAGAGTTCATTCGTACTTTTCTCCGACAATATCAGGAAGGTGGAAAGCTTCCCATGTGGGAACTTTCTGCTAACTATACAGGGTGTATGATTGGTTATCACTCAGTCCCTGTACTAGTGGACGCGTACCAAAAAGGATTGCGCAATTTTGATACGGAACTTGCTTTGAAAGCAATGCTTGAAAGAGCTCATCAAAAAGACCTTGGAGTTCCGGCTTATTGCAAATTTGGCTTTGTACCCGTAGAGGAAGAACACGAGTCCGTTTCAAAAACGCTTGAGTATGCATATGATGATTGGTGTATTGCTGTCATGGCGGATACAATGGGAAAACAACAAATTGCAAAAGAGTTCTATAAACGAAGTCAATATTATAAGAATAGCTTCAATCCTTCTAATGGCTTCATGCAGGCTAAAATTCATAACAGTTGGCAGGAACCATTTGATCCGACGGAAGTAAATTTCAATTTTACGGAAGCTAATTCATGGCAATACAGCTTTTTTGTACCTCATGACATTCAGGGGCTTATTAAATTGCACGGAGGAAATACAAATCTTGAAAACAAACTGGATGAATTATTCACCACTTCGTCACAAACCTCCGGCAGACATCAGGTTGATATTACCGGGTTGATCGGGCAATATGCACACGGTAATGAACCTAGTCATCACATGGCCTTTCTTTATAACTTCATCGGTAAACCATATAAAACGCAGGAAAAAACCCGACAAATCATTCGGGAAATGTATTCATCCCATCCGGATGGGTTATCGGGCAATGAGGATTGTGGGCAAATGTCCTCCTGGCTAAATTTAGCAGCAATAGGCATCTATCCTGTCACCCCCGGATCAACACAATATACACTAACCGCTCCTTATGTGGAAAAAGCTATTATCCGACTTGAGAATGGCAATACATTTACAATTGTAGCTAACGGCACCGGAGAAAACATGCCTTACATCCAGTCTGTAACACTCAATGGAGCACCTTATCATAACGGTTATATTGAACATTCAGAGATTATTGCCGGGGGAGAAATGCGTTTTACCATGGGGAAAACTCCGACGGATTGGGGAAGTCTTCACCCTCCTCATTCAGAAGTAAAAAACTCTATTTCAATTGTTCCCTTTTTCAAAACCAAAAAACATACGTTTTCTGATAGTCTGCAGGTCGAAATTGGAAATACGAATCCTGAACAAACTATTTACTATACTACTGACGAAAGTATTCCAACGCTAAACAGCAGTCTTTACACAGATCCCATTCAGCTCCAGCAATCAGCTACGATTCAGGCTATCGCCTGCAGGGATTCTATCTGTAGCAAAGTTATCCGGTCTGAATTTCACAAGATTCCTGCGAAGTGGGACATTCATATCTCATCCTCATACTCTCCGCAGTACACAGCAGGCGGTGACAGAGGAATTATCGATTTTCAACGTGGCGGAAATGATTTCAGAACAGGAGCCTGGCAAGGATATCAGGGAAAAAATTTTGAAGCGATTGTCGATTTGAAAGAACTTACAGCTGTTAATGTCATTGGAGGAAACTTTATTCAGGATATCCGATCCTGGATCTGGATGCCAAAAAAACTCAAAGTCTGGGTTTCAAAAGATGCTAAAAAATGGAAAGCAGTCGCTTCTATTGAAAACAAGGTGCCCTCTGACTCCTATGAAATCACCACACAAGAACTAAAAGCAGAGATAAAACGAACAAAAGCACGGTATATCCGCTTTGAAGCTGAATACTTCGGAACCATTCCTGACTGGCACCCCGGATACGGCGGAGAAGCCTTCATTTTTATAGATGAATTAATCATTGAATAAGAACTGTCAAATACAATAAAGTCCCTTTTACCAAGTTAATTCAATAACTTCCGAATTCGGTAGAATTATAGTACATTTACGCAAATTTTTACAAATGCAAGAGAAAAATCGATTTGACCAGGGAGCTCAGGATTTACTGGTGTTTTTGTGGAAAAAGAAATGGATTCTTATCATTATTTCCTTTATCGCGGCAGTGGCGTCTTCCATAGCGTCTTTACTCATGACAGAGCTGTTTCGCTCTACAGCTATTGTCTTTCCGGCTGCAACAAGTACCGTATCTTTCTCAGAACAACGAAATGCCAAAGCCAGCTCTATGGATTTTGGAGAGGAAGAGCAGGCGGAACAATTACTTCAGATTCTTCAGTCTTCTCGTGTCAGAAATCGCATTATAGAAAAGTATGACCTTCTGAACTATTATGAAATCGGTGAAGACGATCAAAACAAAAACTACAAACTGGCAAAAATGTACGATGGTCATATCCGGTTCGAACGTACCCGTTATGGCTCTATTCTGATAGATGTACTGGACAAAAAGCCGGAGCAGGCTGCAGCTATTGCTAACGATATTGTTTTACTCATTGACACGGTAAAAAATGAAATGGTAAAGGAACGTACAGTTCCCGCTTATGAAATTGTAAAAAGAAAATACCAATATCTTGAAAGTGAAAAACAGGCACTGGAAGATACAATCAACCGTCTTTCTCTGTTAGGAGTAGTTCCTTCCGAAGCACGTGCCAACCTGTTCACATCTCTTACTACTGTAAAATCGCAGAAAGATCATGATTATATCCGCTCCAAAATTGATGTAAATATGCAATACGGAGCGTTGTATGATGGTTTGGTTGAGTTGCGGGAATTCAAAACTGATAAACTCACGACGCTTGAATCGACCTACGAACAGGCTGAGTCGGATGCCAATGTTGATTTTACACACAAATTTGTTGTCGAGTGGGCTGTTAAAGCAGACAAAAAAGCAAAGCCAATTCGCTGGATCATTGTGGTAGTATCTACTTTAGCTGCCTTTGCGGCCGGAGTCTTGTTACTATTGATCAAAGAGAAAATTGACGAACTGCGAAAAATCGCCTGATTACGTGAAATCTCCGGTAGCTAATAGATGGATTATTTTATCCGCTCTGATTTTCATTGCGTTGAATTTTTATTTCACGCTTGACAGTCAATGGCTATTCAACTTTATACCTTTTGCGTTAATCATTGGTTTTTTCACCATTTTCAGAATGGATTGGGCGCTTCTTTTCGTCGCATTCTCTGCTCCATTGTCTTTTAATCTTGAGTACCTTACAGATGGTAGATTAGGTCTTTTCTTACCCACAGAGCCTATATTGGCGATGCTTTTGGTACTGGTAATGGCTAAAGAATTGTACAAACCTTTTCTTCCCCGTGCTCTTTTCAGTCATCCCATTTTCTGGGCGATTGCCTTCTATCTTTTCTGGCTATTTGTCACCTCTATTACAAGTACCCATCCTGTAGCTTCTTTTAAGTTTTTACTGGTACGTTTATGGTTTTTCATTCCTATTCTGTTTTTTGGTGTCTTTCTTTTTAAAGATCAGAAAAACAGAAACCGTTTTCTTTGGTTATACATCATAGGAATGAGTATTGTGATCTTTTACACGCTTCTAAACCACGCACAATACGGTTTCGGAGAAAAAGAAGGTCACTGGGTTATGTGGCCCTTCTTCAAAGATCATACAGGATATGGAGCCATGGTAGCGTTCATCATCCCTCTGCTGTTTGGTTTCTTTTTCAGTAAAAAGCAGACTCCCCTGATGCAGGTTACCCTAGGAATCCTAATCACTCTTTCCCTCATAGGTCTTTACTTTTCGTACACACGTGCTGCATGGGTAAGTATCATTGGTGCAATTCTCGTATTACTGGTTATAAAGTTCAAAATTCATTTTAAGTATCTCGCAGCTATTGGCGTGATCGCACTTGGTGTTGTATTTGTCCGGTGGGATAAGATCAATATGGAAATGGCCCGGAATAAATCGGAACATACAACCGAAGAATTTGGAGAGCGATTACAATCCGCTACGAATGTTACTTCTGACGCCTCCAACCTTGAACGAATTAACCGCTGGACTTCTGCGGTTGAAATGTTCAAAGACCGTCCCTGGTTTGGTTTCGGACCGGGAACTTATGCCATGGAATATGCGCCGTATCAGGACCCTGAAAACCTGACTATTATTTCCACAAATTTCGGAAATATGGGAAATGCACATAGTGAATACCTTGGTCCTTTGGCTGAAACCGGATGGATAGGAGCAGTAAGTGTATTGGTACTTGTCGCTCTAATCTTCTATCATGGTGTCAGTCTCTATATCCGATACCCGGAAGGAGAAACTAAAACGATGATTCTGGCAATGATTCTGGCTTTGGTTACCTATTTTACTCACGGAATCCTGAATAACTATCTGGATACGGACAAGTCAGCCGTTCCTGTCTGGGGTGTTGTTGCTATACTGATTGCTTTGGAGATCCAATTGAATGAACAGGAAAAACAAAAAGCAATCTCTTAGAGACTGCTTTTCAATTCTTTCGCTATATTTTTCACACTCTTTTACTTCCCTTCTTCTTCAGGAAACTCAAACTTGGGATAATTAAAGAATCCCATTTCGATACTGAAAAGGTTGTAACTTGATTTGGTATCAATCAGGATGATAGAAGCCATTACTCCTTTTCGCATTTCAGGATAATAGCGGAAGTGTGTATCATCATTTACCGAGTTGATTCCGTATCCCAGGTGATAGGGTTTAGAGAATTTGCTCCCTTCTCGTTTAACTACATACACATCATATCCTCCCATGCCGTTTAACCCGTCAGAAGAAAAGAATAAGTACTGTCCATCAGGTGTAACAAAAGGAGTTGTTTCTCTACCTGATGTATTGATATGTTTCCCCAAATTCACAGGTTTACTCCATTCATTACCCTGCAACTCCGACATATAAATATCTGTTCGTCCTTCTCCACCCATTCGTTCGGAAACAAAGAACATCGTTCTTCCATCTGCTGTCAAAGTAGCGGCTCCGTCATAAAATGAAGTATTGATCGGTGAATCCAACTTTTTAGGTGTACTCCAGTCTCCTTTATCACTTAACGTAGAAACAAAAATATCCGAGGATTGTGTTTTATTCTTACGTTTTACATCAGGAACCATGGTGTTGTTGATTGTAAGGTACATCGTCTTCCCATCCTGAGAAATATGAGATATGGCATCAAAACCATCTGAATTAACTCGCTTCAGTTCGTTCGTAACATCAACCCAAAGCCAGCGCTCTTCGTCCCACTTTGCTTTAAAAATATCCTCAAAGAACAACTGGTCATCCGGGTTCACCATTCCTCCGGTTGTATTCGGTCTTCGTGAAACAAAATATAAAGTGTTCCCATTATCAGTAATCACAGGTGAATAATCCTGGAAACCACTATTTACCTCTCCCGTGTACAGTATGCGTTCATGAAGAGCCGTGTCTTTCATTAGTTTTTCTGCCAACTGCACTTCTGAAATATTGCGTTTTACATTCAAATCACTCGATCGTGTCTTTGACATCAGCGAATCAGCTTCCCGGTAATACATCAAAGCAGAATCCAACTCGACAGATCTGTGATAACATCTTGCAACAAGGTAACTCGCCTCCGGATCAACATTATCTCTCAACCGGATGGCATCACGTGCATATTTTAACGAAATACCATAATTTTTGATCTCATACTGACAAATCCCTATTCCATAAGCCGCCTTAGGCGATTGAGGATCTTTATTATACGCCTCACGGTACTTTACCAAAGCCGCGCGGACATTTCCTTCGTTATAAAACCTTCTGGCCTCTTCAATCAGAAAAGCAGCAGCAGTTTTATTTAGCAATGTAGTCGTAGTATCTCCCTGTGCAAGCAACTTTGATCCAAACGGAATAAAACTCACCAACAAAAAGATAAAGCTTATTTTTCTATTCATAAAACGTATATTTCAACCACCTAAGTTATAATTTATCTTCAAATACCGCGCCATTTTCAGGGTCGTTATTTTCATCGGTACTTTTTATAGCATATTCGTTATTACTGAGATCAACGGTTTCATGCATAGCAATTGTCGCAGCAATAATAGCTAGTACGGGAGCAGCAGATATTAATATCCAAAATATAAAATTAATGACAAAATCAATAATTGTTTGCCACGGATAGTTATCAAAATCCTTAAAGTCCATCATTTCCCGAAAATCAATCGGAAGCAAAAACAAAAGCGAATAGATACTCCCGATCGCCATAGCAACTCCCCTGTGTTTTCGAATAAAGTAGATACTCTGTTCAATATTTAGCCTGCGTCGTTCATTGATATAGTCCAGGAAACTAAATCCATAGTAATAAAACCCGATCAGGAGAGGAAGCGAAAAGAAAAGTGCCGTTTTGATTCCTCCGTCCAAAAAAGAAGTCAATCCGATAACGACGATCAAAAAGAAGTATTCCCACATCACATTTCTAAGCGCAATGCGAACTCCTCTTTTTACATCTTTTACAGTCTGTTTAAAATTAAACGGATAACGGTTTGCAGTAAGAATTTCCTCTATTCGTTCTGACACAAATGCAAACAAGGGTGACAGAAGAATAACCACAAGGTACTTGGAAGATTTACTTACGACTGTCCCTACGATATCCAGTGAATGCTGACTAATCGCATACCAAACCATATCGTTCATTGTTCTTACTGTATCAATTGCAGGCGATTGTTGCTGATTCACTACCCATACCCCCAAATAGTGAATACCGATCATCAAAATACAAGGAATCAGAAAATAGATATACAAACGATGATCTATCACCATCTGAATAGCCGAACCGTAGCTTTTATAGCCCAGAAATAAATGTCGGAAAAATCGTTTCATAGTAAATTCTGCTTTCAAAAATAACCATAGATTTTTTCTTTTTACGGAATCTGGAAAAGAAATCCTCAAAGTTTAAACAACTTTGTATCTTTGCGTTTTCGAAGTTTGCTATGGAACTAAATACATTAACGGCTATCTCTCCTATTGATGGAAGATACAGAAGAAAAGTAGCGGAGCTTGCTCCCTATTTCTCAGAATTCGGATTAATTCGTTATCGCGTATTAATCGAAATTGAATATCTGATTACACTTTCCACATCCGGAATAAGCCCGATGGCTGCTTTCCCAAAAGATAAATTTGAGGACTTACGTGCTGTTTATAAAAATTTCACGGAAGAAGATGCTCTTGAAATCAAGACAACGGAAAGAACAACCAATCATGATGTAAAAGCTGTTGAGTATTTTGTTAAAGACAGACTCGAAAAAATGGGATTGTCTCAGTATCTTGAGTTTGTTCACTTCGGATTGACTTCTCAGGATATTAATAACACATCTGTTCCTAAATCACTAAAAGATGCCCTGACAGATGTCTATCTTCCATTATTGGATAAGCTGCTCAACAAATTAAGTACGCTTAAAACAGAGTGGAAAGATGTCAGTATGCTTGCTAAAACGCACGGACAACCTGCTTCTCCTACTCGTTTGGGTAAAGAAATACAAGTCTTTGAAGAACGCTTACAGATTCAAAAAAAGCAATTGGAAGCAGTTCCGTTTAGTGCAAAATTCGGTGGTGCGACCGGAAACCTGAATGCACACCATGTTGCGTTTCCTGATCACGACTGGGTAGCATTTGCGAATCACTTTGTAAATGATGTTCTTGAACTTCAAAGAAGTCAAACGACAACACAAATTGAGCATTACGATAATCTGGCAGCCCTGTTTGATGTTCTAAAACGAATCAATACTATAATTCTTGATCTGGACCGTGATATGTGGACCTACATATCTATGGAATATTTCAAACAGAAATTAAAAGAAGGTGAAATCGGCTCTTCTGCTATGCCGCATAAAGTGAACCCAATCGATTTCGAGAATTCGGAAGGAAATCTGGGACTGGCAAATGCGTTATACGAACACTTATCTGCAAAATTACCGGTTTCCAGACTTCAACGGGACCTTACGGATTCGACTGTATTAAGAAATATAGGTGTTCCGATTGCCCACAGTGTACTGGCTATTCAGGCTACACTTACCGGATTGGACAAATTACTGCTGAATCAATCGGCTTTTGAGAAAGATCTCGAAGACAATTGGGCAGTTGTAGCAGAAGCAATTCAGACAGTTTTACGTAGAGAAGGATTCCCTAAACCTTACGAAGCCCTGAAAGGATTGACGCGTAAAAACGAAAAAACCACTCAGGAATCTGTTCATCAGTTTATTGATACATTGAATGTGTCGGATGAAATTAAATCAGAATTGAAACAAATCACACCACAGAATTACACGGGAGTTCAACTGGTAAAATAACCCTTGTTATTTATTGAAAAAATACTGAGAACAGGAGGATTTACCCTCCTGTTTTTTGTTGGAATAATTTAGGAATTCATGGAAGAATAAAAGTCCATCAACCCGTCTTTACGACTGACAGACAAAGGTACCAGATCTTTATTGGTCAACTCAATACAATTATTAACCATACGTATCGGAGAAGAGATATTCTGCAAATTGATCGCAAAGCTCCGATGGGTTCGGTAAATATATTTAGGTAACTCCTCCAAAATTTCTTTCAGCGGTTTCGAAGCGGTAATTCGCTCTTTTTCCATGACGATGTGCGTGTACATTCCATCTGCTTCCAGGTATAATATTGCATTGGTAGGGATGATGTAATCTTCTTTGTGCGTCCGAAGAAAATATGTCTTGTCTGAAGAAGGTTGTAAATTACTTTGGAGAACATCCAATTGCAATTTGGGAACACGCCGCTTTTTTGTTCGCTTCTCTTGCAAACGACTAATCGTAGCAAAGAGTTCTTCCGGCTGAATTGGTTTGAGCAAATAATCAAAAGCAGAAAGTTTAATAGCGTCTATTGCGTAATCACTGTATGCCGTAACAAATATGATTTCAAAATCAATAACCTCATCCATAAGATTCAGTATTTCCAGCCCTTTGTGATCCGGCATTTCAATATCCAGAAAGAGGATATCAATCTCCAACTCCTTAATCATCGTAAGTCCGGCTATAAGCCGGTCTGCCTCTCCTATTACATTAACACTACTGTCTTCTCTTTGAAATAAGTATTTCAGTAGTTTGCGAGGAGCTTCTTCGTCGTCAATTATAAATGCGTTTAGTTGTTCCATGTAAAATAAAGTGTTACCGTTGTACCTTCTTCTTTTCCGGAAGTAATTGTAAGTTCAACCTGATAGCGCGAAGTTTTTTTCAATGCCTGTATTCTTTTCTTCATCGCTTCCAGTGCAAATGATTGATGTGCATTACTCTTCGTTTTAACCGTACTACCAATACCGACACCATTATCCTTTATAGCAATGACAAACCCATCGGTTTCCCGTTTGATTTGCATTTCAATCCGTTTTCCTTTTTTTTGTGCCGGAAACCCATGTTTTATTGAATTCTCGACAAAAGGCTGAGTAATTAATGTCGGAATATTGATTTCATCAAAATAATCCTGATCGTCAATATCAATCACTAACTGAATCGGATCATTCAACCTTGAGTTTTCAAGCGAAACATAGTTTTTGATTAAAGTAATTTCATCATTCAGGGAGATAAATTCCTTTCCTGATTTATCCAGTACATTCCTGATTAGGGTGGCAAAATCACCAATGTTTTTATATGCTTCATCCGCTTTTCCTTCAATTACTTTAGATTGAATGGCCGTCAATACATTAAAAATAAAATGAGGATTCATCTGGGAACGAATCGCCGTCAATTCGGCATTTAACACACGTGTTTCTAATTTTTGTTTTTGTAGTCGTTCTAAAGCTTTCCGGTTTGCTCTACGAACAAAAAAACGCACCAGCAGAACAATCGTTACAAAAAGAACAAGCAGCACACCAAGAATAAACCAAAAAGTAAGGTAAAAAGGAGGCGTAATACGCACCGGAAAAGAATATACGCGACTCTCAACTCCATCTTCATTAGTGGCAAAAAACTCAATTGTGTATTTCCCCGGTGGTAAACGTTCCAGAAAAATCTCATGATTCGCTCCGCTGACCGGCTTCCAGTCTCCTGACAATTTCGGAACCCGATAAAACAGACGTGTTTCCCCCTGCGACCGGATAGTATTAGCGACTTCAACCTCAATCCTAATTGCGTTCTTTTCAAATTCAGAGGTATACACTCCTTTCTCCAATTGAAAACTTCCGTTCTTCACAAAAAAGCTCAACTGTGGTTGTACTCTGTTTTTAGCAAGAATACCCGGTAAAACAGAAACAGCATTGTCATGAACAAAATACATATTTCCGTTACCTTCATACATATAACGTATATTATCCTTAAAAATCCCCTGTAACCGGTTTCTAAACAACGGAGGAGTTTGCGGTTTGGTAAGAGATAAAAATTTAGCTCCCTTTTTTCCATACAGAATGACGGTATCCCGCTCAGTAAGGAAAAAGCCATTCAATAACTTTTCTTCATCCTCATATATTTTTTCAAATGTATTCGCCCGGATATCATAACGGACCAATTGATTGAAATTTGCTATACAATAGAGCATTCCATCCGAATGCTGTTTCATACACCGGATGTTTGTAATAGGTTCTTCAGATTTTATTCTAACGGGGTTAACATATAAGGATCTGTCGATCTTATAAAGTCCCTTTTTACAGGACCACAAAAAAGTCCCGTCATTAAGTCCCGTCAAAGACAAACTCCATCCTTTGTCAGAAATTAACCCGGACTCAGGCTCATGTAACTGATACACCCCATCCCACGTACCGATTAACGTCAGTTCGTTAGTATGTGCGATAGCCTTAGTTGAGGTAAACATAACTCTCTTTTCAACATGAAGAGATTCGTAATCCACCACAAAAAGATCATCGGAATACACGTAAAGCTTATTATTCCACTGATTATACGAAAGCGCACTGACTTCGCTCCGGTTACTGATTCGCAATGTATCTATTTGATGCTTTACCAAATCATGTCGCAACAAAAGTCCTGCATTTGTACCATGAACTAATTGATTATTAATTTGTACAGAACTAATTATAGTCTCCTCCTTCAGGTAATTAGAATAGTCAATATGATATGCCGAAATATCCGGAATCACAATAAGACCATGCGAAGAAGATGAAACCAGATAATTTCCTTCATGATCCTGGATAGCATGCGTTACCTGTACATTCTTGAGCAGACATAATTCATTTCCTCCCATTCTATCAAACAGACGTATTCCATTTACACCACATACGGCAATTCTATCCCCAAGCGCTGTAACATAGGTAATTTTTCCCTCGTAACTCAGTGAAACAGGATACGAAGATCGTTTTTGTACAACATCCCTCCCGCGATATACTGTTCGGTCATTCACACTAAAAAGAAATGTTTCTCCATTCAGCGAAAAAGGTATAGTTCTTGAAAGAGGTAAAACATCTAATGATATTAGCTCCATCTCTCCTGATCTCAGGTTTAATAAAACCAGGTTACTCTTAGTTGTATTAAAAAACAGGGCGTAATTATTCTTACCAACCTCAAACAGACATACAATTAATAAGTCCGGTGTTTGAAGTAAGTTGAACTTATTACCGTCCGGATCGTACCTGAAAATTTTTCGTTTAGTAGTCAGATAAAAAGTGTCATTTAGCAGGAAAAACTGTGTGAGTTCACGCAATGAATCACTGATCGGATGGCGCAGTAAAGAATCACCCTCTAGGTAGTAAATATCTCCATGAAAAGTATTTGCCCATAAGCGTCCCGTCTGATCATAAACAGAAGATGAAACCGACATCCCCTTTCCTCTTTTTTCAAAACTCTCAAAATACTTTCCGTCAAAACGTTGCAATCCACTGTTATTAGAAACAAAAACTGTCCCATCCGGAAGTTGACTGATATTATAGCAGACATTGGAACCAATGTCCGAATTCATCTCATTATGTGTAAAATGGGTCAGCTGCTGAGAAAAAAATGAACTACTTAGAAGACATATAAATTGACTCAGCAACAACAACATCTGTCGCTTCATACCTCTTCTATTTTTTGCAGTTTTCATAAGTCAGTACAAAGAAATACAGATTAATCTGATATAAAAATTCATTCAGAAGGAATTATTTGCTTTCAGAAACTTCTTCCCGATAATAGGAATAAACGGAAATAACTTTGCCCCTCATCAAACATCATAACATGAACAAAATAGTAATCCTCATTCTTCCGATGCTCTTTTCTGCCACCTTCTCTAACGGGCAGTTTTCGGGATTCAAACAAAAAGTAAAAGAACAGGTAAATAAGAATTCAGAAGAAAAACCGACTTCTAAATCGGGAAAAATGAAAGTGATTTCTGTTGAAGAATTCGCTGAAAATCTCTATTCAGATGAAGATCGATTGTTAAAAACAGATCAGGGTCAAATGATCCTTAAAGGAACCTACAAGAAGGAGTATACAGACCGTATTAACTTCTCTGGTTTTTATTATTTAAACACCTTTGCGTATATCGAACCTTCCAGTCACTTTAGTAAAGACACCACTAAAGCATTTTCAGGATTTTCGATCGAATATTCTCCTGAAGAACATACAATGCAAATTCACTGGGACAAAGCAACAGCTAACTACGCAATGGTTCCCGAACATCACCACGCTTCTGCCGACAAAGGGAACGTATTGTTTCAGATGGGTATGCAGGGAGGTCCCGAAGCCTGGTACAATGCAATGTGTTTAGTTTTGGAACCCGGAGTTATCCTAATCGGGGCAAATGTATATCATAAAAACGATGAAATCGGTCACCAGTGGATGAACGATATTCAACCAGAAAGCTTTGTGATCGCGGCGCGAGATACAGCAAAATTCAACGAATATCAGGCCAACCCGGAGTACACCTCAAAAGTAGTTTTCGAAAAATTTGATGCACTACGTCGTGTCTGGCAACAACAAGAGATCGCGGAAGCCAAGCCTCTTCCTGCCGAAGGGATGAAAAACGCTACTCTCAAGCAAGAATCACTCCAACTCATTAAACGTACGGCAGAGGGATATAAATGGAAAGAAACCGTTGAATACTCCTACGTAACTTCTACAGATTGGGAAATCAAAAAACATCCTCTTACCGGGGCTACTTTGAAGCGAATAGCAAAATGCATTGTCATTATGAAAACGCCAAAAGGTGATTACAAACGAGAGGGTTTCTACATCGCTCAGGATTATATAGGGGGTGGAAACTTTGGAAAAACCTATATGCTATATAATGACCAGCGTATTTATTACGTAAACCCTGCTGATGCTCTAAAATATAAATAACTAAAACACTGTAAAAATGAAAAAACTATACACAACACTTACAGTCCTTTCTCTTTCTCTCTTATCATCCGCACAAACTATTATATACGTTGATGATGATGCCAGCGGAAGCAATGATGGTACTTCCTGGGCAAATGCCTATACGGATTTACACACAGCTCTAGGTAACAATACGGTTCCTAATGCTCAAATCTGGATTGCAGAAGGATTTTACACACGTATCTCTAATTACCAAACCTTTACCATCGATGACAACGAGTCTCTTTTTGGTGGCTTTAACGGAACAGAAACCAATCTCAACCAACGTGATTTCTACACGAATGAGACTATCATTAGTGGTGATGTTGGCTGGAATGATCAGGGACAGGTTTCTGCTTCCAATAGTTATATGCATGACAACGCCAAAAATATCATAACGATACATTCGGATGGAGAAGTTCAGATTGATGGCGTAATTCTTGAACATGCCTATAGCACAACAGCTGCCGGAGGTGCTATTTATGTTTCGGATGATAATCTCAAAGACTTAACCGTAAGTAATTGTATCATCCGGGATAATATATCAAAGAACAGAGCCGGAATTTCGTTCTATTCAAAAACACCGAATACTTCTTTCAAATTCTTCAACAACAGAGTTGAAAACAATATTAATGTAGGGGATTACGCCTATACGATTGAATACCGAACTGTTGGTACTGCCGGCATCAACTCACAGGCACATATTGTAAACAACTTATTCCGAAACAACTATTGTATGGAATTTTCTGCCGGAGGGAGTTGTGGGCGATTCACCAATTTAGTTCCGGGCACCATGGATATCTACTTCATAAACAATACAGTTATTGATAACCCACAGGGTTCTTCGCTGACAGCTCCTTTTGCGTATGAATTTGGTTCAAGTTATGCCGCAACTAACCTGACTATAGCCAACAATATTTTCTACGACAACATAAATACCACCCAGAAAATGGCGTTATCAATTGGAGCTGCGTCTCAACTAACAATAACAAGCGATTCGGATCAAAATGTTCAGGACTTCAGTGATATTGAAGGTATCTCAAATACACACATTCTTTCGGCTTCGCCATTCATTGATTACCCTAACAATAATTTATCTCCCGTTTCTGCTTATCAAACTACAGGTTCTGTTCAGGTATACTCCAATGACTACCCGACGATCGACTTAGCAGGAAATCCGCGCAAAACAGGTGCCGGGCAAATTGGTTTAGGAGCCTATCAGGCTGGTACAACAAACGGGTTTTCCAAGATTGAAAAAGGAACAAATTTCTTGTGCTACCCCAATCCATTCACTGATGAACTTACTATTGAAGCAGAAGATAATATTAGTAAAATAATAGTGTACAATGCCATCGGTCAACCTGTAAAAGAAATAAACGAAATCACAGGAAACAAAATCAATTTCGACACCTCATACCTCAAAAAAGGAAGTTATATCCTTCGATTAACCTCAGAAAAACAAGAAGAAACAACCCTTAAACTCATCAAATAAACATGAAAAAAGTTTATCTATCTCTAGTAGGTTCACTACTGACTTTTGTCAGTTTCGAACAAACCGTCTTTGTGGATATTGACGCCACAGGAAATAATGACGGAACCAGTTGGACAAATGCGTATACCACACTCCAACAAGCTGAAGACAACGCTCCTTCAGGAGCTGAAATCTGGGTCGCTGAAGGAAACTATATTGGCGATCCTCTCAACAGAGCACAGCGCATTCTACGAATCAATGAATCACACAATTGGTACGGCGGATTCAATGGAACAGAAACAACCAAAGATCAAAGAAATCCTTTACTCCATGAAACAAGCATAAACGGTGACGCATTAGGTAACGGTCATGCTACAGCTGCTGACGTTACGGACAACACATACAATCTAGTTCTGATTACTACCGAAGCAGAAGTTCTGTTTGATGGATTTACCTTTAAAGAGTCACATGGTAATGGTACTTCCGGTAATGACAGAGGAGGTGTATTTCAATTTGATGCGAATGCATTTGGAGGACACATGGCTCCCCAGCTTGATTTAGAAAATTGTAAGTTTGAATACAATTATGCCAATAATCAAGCACTATTTTCTGCGTTAGAAGCACCTGCAAGACAAGCTATCTACGAGATTCGTTTTAACCGCTGTCACTTTAATGAAAACAGGGGTTTCTATGATTTTATTAGCATTTCAGCACTATCTACACCTACAGGTTACAATACTAAACAGGCTAAATTCACCAATTGTCTTTTCGCTAATAATACTGCAAATTCAGGTTATTTCCTTCAGGTAAACTATAACACGGCAAATGATGCAAGAATTGAATTTATCAACAATACGATCATAGGCAATACCTCAAACAGCTACTTATTCCTTCTTTCTGACAACTATAATAATGCCTCCTCCGGTTCATTTCTACTTAAAAACAATATTATTGTAGACAATCCAGGTGTCCAGTTTCTAACTACAGGTTTGGGTGATCTGAACGGATCAAATAATGTAGGACAAGGAACCGCATACGGAGCTAACAATGAACTTCCTGCTACTCTTTTTAATGATTACGCAAATCAGGATTATCACCTTGTAAGCGGCTCACCAGCTATCGGTGTGGCAGACGTAGCTTTTCTTGCTTCTTCATACACTTTGGATTTAGCAGGGCAACCCAGATTTATTGGTCAACTGGATGCCGGAGCGTATGAATTTGTCAACTGCGAATTAGGTCCGTTGGAAGTTACCGCTAATGGAATTGGAGAACTAGAAGTCACCTGGCAGAATTATAGCTTTATTGACAACAACTATACCGTGACAATCGTACCTACAGGTCAGCCTGTCGGAAACGGAACTCCCATCACAGGGATTACAGGAAATAATTATCTGTTTACCGGATTACTTACTGATGAAACGTACGACATTTATGTTGACTATTCCTGCGCCTCATTTGGCGGAACAACGGGATCTTCCATGATTACGGGAACAACTATAAACCCTGTTTTTGTAGACTTAGATGCTACCGGATCAAATGACGGGTCTAGCTGGGCAAATGCCTATACAAATCTGGAAGATGCAGTAACTTTATCTCCGGTAGGTTCTGAATTTTGGGTAGCAGAAGGCGTATACAGACACCCTGTGTCCGGAAACCGAAATTTGGCTGCATTACAAATTCATGGAAATAGTAAGTTTTATGGTGGTTTTGACGGAACAGAAAGTAACCGCACAGCCAGAAACCCAAAACAAAATGAAACCCAGATTTCAGGTGATGTAAACGGAGATGATATTCCCGGTGACTACACAACCAATCGTGGAGACAACCTATACAGAACTGTATTAATCATCAACTCACAATCTGACTTTGTTCTTGACGGGTTTACGATTAGTGGTGGACATGCCAACGAAACCTCGGATCAAAAATTCTCACGCGGTGGAGCGGTTCAGGTTTGGATGACTTTAAACAACCAGACCATCAAAGGAAGTGTCTCCAATTGTGTGATCAAAGACAACTATGCTGATGTAAGCTCATTATACTATGTGTTCCCAAGCTCCGGCACAGGGAGTGGACATAGTGTGCAGGTTGACTTTACTTCGTGTGAAATTATAGAAAACGGAGCGCCAAACACTCTGGTATACTTCCGTTCCGATTTGAATTATGTAGAACAGTCTTCCATTCTCAATTCACTTATCGCTAATCATACCACTCAGACAGAACTATTTCTGTTCAACACGAGTAATGTGAGTAAACTGAAAGCAAAACTCATCAACAACACGATAGTAAAAAACACAGCATCTAATCAGATTTTCCGTCTGATTAATGCAGATAACTGTGGTATCTACAACAACATTCTTTACAACGAAAATGTCAACGCGGCCTCGGATGTATTAAGTATGACGCATGGATCCGTTCTTTCTGCCAATAACTTCGGAAAAACAACAGCTTTTGGAGCGACTGTTCTGAATGCAAACTCATTTGTTGATTATGCATCCGACAATTTCCGACTAAACGCAAGTTCTAACGCTGTAGACGGAGGTCAGAACACCTATTTCCCGGCTTCAATTTCGAAGGATTTAGAAGGAATAGAGCGTATTTACAACACGGTTATCGATGCCGGAGCCTATGAGTATCAAATCATTCCCGACCTTACTTCCCCTGTTCCTGTTACACAAAATATCACTGTCTACCTGAACGCATCAGGAACTATAACAGTAACACCTCAACAAGTTGATAATGGCTCCAATGATAACCAAACCGCATCAAACGATCTTACGCTCAGCCTTGATCAAACTTCTTTTGACTGTTCAAACCTAGGGAACAACACTGTTACCCTAACAGTCACTGACGAATCAAATAACTCAGCAACTGCTACAGCCACTATAACTGTTGTGGATAACCTGCCACCAACTGCCCATGTTAACAACCTTACTGTTACACTAGATGCTAGTGGAAATGCTACTATTACCACTGCACAAATTGATAATGGATCTACGGACAACTGTGGTATTGCTTCAATGACGCTGGGAACAACGTCTTTCGATTGTTCGAATATTGGAACCAATACCGTTTCGTTTACCGTCTTTGATCAGACCGGAAACAATGCTACAGCCTACGCAACTGTTACAGTGGAAGAAAATGAAGCTCCCGTAGCACAAGCGCAAGACCTTACGATCTCATTGGATGCAAATGGGCAGGCTTCAATTACGCCTGCACAAATTGATAACGGGTCTACGGATAATTGTGGTATTACCGATTACACACTTGACATCACTGATTTTACGTGTGCTGATTTAGGAAACAACACGGTTACGCTTACTGTAGAAGATGGTAGTGGTAATACACATACGGCTACAGCAACTGTTACTGTATTTGATAATTTTGCTCCTGTCCTAACAGCTCAGGATGCAACTCTGGAACTTGATGCAAACGGACAAGTTACGGTTTCACTAACCGACCTGAATGCACAAGTTTCCGACAATTGTTCCGTTAGTCCGATAACAATGGACGTCTCTACTTTCGACTGTTCACATTTAGGAGCACAAACAATCAACCTGGAAGTAACAGACACTGATGGGAATACAACTACAGAATCAGTTACAGTAACAATTGTTGATAATCAAGCTCCTGTTGTCAACATTAATAACCTTACTGTTACACTAGATGCTAGTGGAAATGCTACTATTACTACTGCACAAATCGATAATGGATCTACAGATAACTGTGGCATTGCCTCAATGAATCTGGGAACGACATCTTTCGATTGTTCGAATATTGGAATCAACACTGTTTCGTTTACTGTTTTCGATCAGGAAGGAAACAATGCAACGGCCTACACAACCGTTACAGTGGTAGAAAATGAAGCTCCAATAGCACAAGCGCAAGACCTTACAGTCTCATTGGATGCAAATGGGCAGGCTTCAATTACACCTGCACAAATTGATAACGGGTCTACGGACAATTGTGGAATTACCGGTTACACACTTGATATCACTGATTTTACGTGTGCTGATTTAGGAGCCAATACTGTTACACTTACTGTAGAAGACGGTAGTGGTAATACACATTCTGCAACAGCCGTTGTTACCCTTGTTGATGATATTTCTCCGGCTCTTACCGCACAAAATACTACAATAGAACTTGACGCGAATGGACAAGCTACGGTTTCACTGACCGACTTAAATGCACAGGCAACAGACAATTGTTCTCTTGAACCAATTACGATGGACATTTCTACTTTCGATTGTTCACATTTGGGAACACAAACGATCAACCTGGAAGTTGAAGACATGGCAGGAAATACAACAACAACATCTGTTCAGGTAGTCATTGCAGATTATATGGCACCTACCGGAACCAGTCAGGATATCAGCATATCATTAGATGGAGCTTCCAGCGTAACTATTGATTGGACCGATCTTATTTCAAATGTACAGGATAACTGTGATTCGAATCCGGTTGTTACAATTAGTCAGGATGAGTTTACTGCTACGGGAGTTTACACTGTAACTATTACTCTTGAAGATGCAAATGGAAACAACACAACGGAAACTGTACAAGTCACCGTTACTGATACAACCAATGCAGTAGATGAGTATTCTATCGAATTCAACATCTATCCAAATCCGACTACCGGATTTGTACAAATAACATCCACCCAATCTATTCAGCAAATCTATGTCTACTCCGTTTCAGGAGAGTTGCTGCTTTCGACACAAAATACATCAGTTGATTTATCTTCGTTTGAAAGAGGGACATACCTGTTACAAATAGAAACAGAAACATCAAATTTCACCCGACGGATTATTAAACTGTAATGTCAATACAAAAAGGGCGGTTCAGAATCTGAACCGCCCTTTTTTCCGGTAAATTATTTTTCTATTTTTTAAATCGGAATGTATGTTCAAAGGCATCTCCGCTTGTAATTTTCACAAGATAAATACCTTCTGCCATTTCATTCACGTTTACTATCTCATCCTGATCAGGGCTGATTACCCGAACAGACTGATGCATAACACGCTGTCCAAGCATAGAAAACAACTGAATATCATACTCACCTTCCGGCATGTTTTCAAATCCAAGGTTTAATGTAGTATTGATGGAATTGTAATACCCTGACAAGTTTCGGGTTCCTTGTTCTTCTAAACCTAAGAAATCACAATTATCAACCAAAACAGTCGCCGTTACTGTTTCATCCTGTCCACATCCATTAGCTCCAACCAGTGTTACCGTGTACGTACCAGCCGCCGGGAAAGTAACGGTTTCAGTAGCATTGGATGATGTTGACGGCGTTCCGCTCTCAAATGTCCAGGAATACGATGTTACATCCGACGAATTAATCATTCCGTCAAAAAGAACAGGTTCATTATAACATACAGAGGTAGAAGGTGTAAACACAATTTCCGCCTGTGGTGCACTTTCTACATACACTGTAACCTGTGAACTGGCTGTACAGGATCCTTGTGTTGCCTCAATACTATACGTTGTTGTAGTTGAAGGGGTTGCGGTTACACTTGCTCCGGTCGTAGCAGATAAAGTTGCTCCCGGACTCCATGTATAACCCGCTGCTCCTGAAGCAGTAAGCGTGATTGACTCGCCCGGACAAATGTACTCGTTCTGTGGTGTCACAGAAACGGATGGAGTTGCAACAACAGTTACTTCTGTAGAATCTATATCATAAAAACCACACTGATTATTCGCTACCAAATAGGTCATATAACTACCCGGAGAATTAAAAATAAAATCCGCTGTAGTTTGATTAGAGTACCCATTAACAGTACCGTTTGCATACCATTCATTCGACACCGAGTTTGTGTTTGTGGAATTACTAAAAGAAATACTGTTTCCAGCACAAACCGTAGTAGAACTTAATTGCATCGTCGCCTGAACAGGGTGTAATGTTGTCAATAAATGCATGTGCATTGCCTGTCTCGCAGAAAAAGCCGCATCAAAATCATACCAACCAGCCGGAGCACCGAAAGAGTTTGGAGTTCCTATATACATCCATGAATAATTCGGACGCCCTGTTACATCACCATTAAAGTCATGTGTATAAGCAATTACGTACTCCTGTCCGGAGGGAACCGGTTGCGGAACACTTATTCCTACATAAAAATCGCCTGTAATAAGATAAGGTGAATCAAATTCAACCATAGTCGGGTAGAATGATCCCGGTTGTCCCGGAACCGTTTGATTATCTTCTATTTCCTGTAAAGAAACAGTTTCGGAATGAACCACCGCACCCGGCATTCCTCCAGCATCAGACCAGACATTGACCGTCACAGTTGCTGCCGGATTATTAGTCGCACCTCTCACAAAATAAATGATCATTCCCTGAATAGAACTTCCTGCCGGGAATTCACTTGACTGATACGCATCACAGTAAGCTGTAACTCCATCTGAGTTTGTTCCTCCCAGATAACTATTAGTAGACAACGAATAGGTATAAATCGTATCTGTCGGCAAGGTGTGAGAGATCGTGTCACAACCTGTACTTGCATTTACCTGAATATACCCGATCTTCGTTTCTGTATCCGTTCCATTTGCATTACTTACCTGAAGTGTCACAGGATATGTTCCCGGAGCATTGTAGGTAATGTTCTGAGGGTTCTGCGCTGTAGAACTTGCCGGTGTTCCCCCGGTAAAAGTCCAGGTCCATGAAGTAGGATTATAAATTGATAGATCAGTAAAATTCACACTCCCTCCCTGAGGAATAACTGTCAGGTTGGCAACAAAATCAGCTTCAGGAGCCCAGTCAAGAGAAGTTGACACACACGCCATCGCTGCCGAAGCGTTAACTCTTCCTGCTCCTAATGAAGAAGAAAAACTACCTGCTACCGGATCACAAGTTGACACAAGACAACTCTCAATATCATCCGGCGTAAGACCACTATTCATCGAGAGCATTAGTCCGGCAAGCCCGGCAACCATTGGAGAAGCCATTGACGTACCTTGCTTATTTCCATACAAGGAAGAAGAACCTGTAGGCAGTGTACTCAAAATTGATGTTCCCGGAGCAGCTACATCTACCCATCCAGATCCATTATCATAATTCGAAAAAGAGGCTTTGTTGTCCGATCCGTTTGTTGCTGCAACAGCTATAACGTGATCATAACCCGCCGGATAAAACACCGTATTTACGTTATCGTTTCCACAGGCAGCAATCATTACTACTCCCTGATTATATCCATACGTAATAGCATTTTGGTAAGTTGTAGAATAACTTTCAGACCCAAACGACATATTGATCACATTCGCTCCATTATCAATCGCATAAAGTACCCCCTGAAGGGTTGCTGTAAGTGACGAGTTATCCGAGGCAGCCCGGATTCCCATTAGGCTAACTCCATGACCAATTGATGCTATTCCCGTTCCGTTGTTTGATGCCGCACAAGCAATCCCCGCTACGTGCGTACCATGATCAAAGGAGGTTACCGGAGTTCCCGGCATAGGACTTCCTTCCTGTGAAGGAGTAGAAGTAGCAACGTTAACACCGTTTCGATCATCTACATATCCGTTTCCGTCATCGTCAATGCCATTTCCGGGAATCTCACCTGTATTAACCCACAAAACAGGACTCAGGTCAGGATGTGTAATATCTACCGCATCATCTACCACTGCGACGATTATATTAGCATTACCTGTTGTATAATTCCAGGCTGTTTCTGCCTGTATCTTAAATAATCCCCACTGGTTTCCCGGACCATATAACGGATCATTCGGAACAAGTGTTTTACGCATAAAAGGTACGCGCTCTGCGTACTCAACCTGTCCGAACTTCTCCAGTTCTTTAATGTAAGTATCCACATTATTGATATCGGAAAATTCTAATTGATAGGTTCTTCTTAAAGCTGGTGCTTTAAAACGGTCAAATGGCTTTGTTACTTTCACATTAGGATTTCCTTCAAAAAAAGCAGCAAGGCATTTCAATTCTTCACGGGGAGTCAAAGGAGTTGTTTCACTTCCCTTTATCACCATTCTTTTCTCCAGAACAGCATCGTCCTTTAGCTTAAACCAAACAACTCCATCCTGACTATTCGGATGAATCGTCTGTGCAATTGCCGCGACACCAAAAGCCGTAGCAATTGCCAGTAGTAGTACTCTTTTCATAATTTTACAGTTTTAACTGCCTGAAAATACAATAAAAAGAAAAATTATGCAATAGCTCAAAAAAAATAAAGGCCGGTTAAAAACCGACCTTTAATTACGCTATAAATTCGCTATAGGTTATTTCAAATCCTGAACAACAGTAATAAATTGCTCCGGAGTTTTATACCCCAATTCTCTTTTAACCAATTTTCCGTCTCCATCTACCCATAGAAATGTAGGGTAAGCTGTTACACGAAACATTCGGGATAACATTGGTCCGTCTTCCGATTTCTCCATATCTATCTTCAGGTTGATAAATCGCTCGTTAAAAATCTCACCAACTTCTTCATTGGAGAATGTGTTTCTATCCATCATTTTACAAGGTCCGCACCATGACGCGTAGGCATCAATGAAGATTAGCTTCCCAGTCTTCTTTGCCTCAGCTTTTGCCTGCTCAAAGCTTAAGTCGGAAAAATTGATTCCCTTCGCAGCTATAACTGCTTCTTTTTTGCTTCCTGTTGCGTCATCAGTTTCTGTCATTGTAAAACTGCATACTCCAACAGTAACCAAAACTAATGTCAATATTCCAACTACTTTTTTCATTCCTTATTTTTTTAGTTAATTTACAAAATTATTCCCGAAACAGGGAGTTATTTTTGTTACTTCAGATACAAATGTCATTCCAAAACTGTGAATTTACAAATTTGTTATAATAACTGGTCAAAAAAAATGAATGACGAATTGGATTCCTTTCTTCTTGAATGGCATTCGGATTCTCCGTTTATTCGTCAAAGAACATCCGGATCAACGGGTGCTCCAAAAGTAATTGAGTTACCCAAAACAAAAATGATCAGCTCCGCCCGAATGACACTTCATTTTTTCGGACTTCATCCCGATTCTACTTTTTTGATTTGTCTCAATCCTGATTATATAGCCGGAAAAATGATGTTGGTTCGTTCTCTTACCAACCACGCAAAAACTCTCTTAACGCCCCCTGAATCACCACTCGATTTCCCGGATGAATTTCAAATTGATTTTGCAGCAATGGTTCCTTTGCAAGTTGAAAAATGTCTGAAGAACTCACCCGAAAAATTAAAAAAAATACGGACAATTATTATCGGGGGAGCACCGGTAAGTACTGCTCTTGAAAAAGAAATTGCAGCAGCCGGAATTACAGCGTATGCCACATTTGGTATGACAGAAACTACCAGTCATATTGCTGTTCGCAAATTAGGTGACCCGAATACCTCTTATGAAGCAATCGGGCAAACTCGTTTTAGCGCAGGAACTGATGAGCAGTTAATTATTTCATCGCCTGAACTGGAAATAGACTATCTGGAAACAAATGATGTAGTTGAACTAATCAATTCGACTCATTTTATCTGGAAGGGAAGAAAAGATTTTGTTATCAACTCAGGTGGTATCAAACTGTTCCCCGAAGAAATTGAAAAGAAAATAGAAACTGCCGGACTAACCAAACGTTTTTTCATATCCGGCATTCCGGATGAGAAGTTAGGTGAAAAAGCTATTCTGATCATTGAAAGTGAAAGTCCGATTGATACTACTCCTTATCTGGTACAACTAACGAAATACGAAAAGCCAAAAGCCGTTTTGTTTACTCCTCACTTCAGAATGACTGATTCCGGTAAAATTAATCGTCCTGCAACGCTAAAACTATTTACTTTTTGATTCCGGAAAAATACTATAGAATATTAGGTGTACCCCGCAATGCTTCGCAGGAAGAAATAAAGCAGGCTTTTCGTAAACAAGCGCTGAAACATCATCCTGACAGAAATCCGGGAGAGAATAACACTCAAAAATTCATCGCGATTAAAGAAGCGTATGAAATTCTGTCCGGTCAAAAACCTGTTCCCCGCCCCAAACGAGTTTCTCCCCCACCCCCTGCGAAAAACAGGGAAGAAATCATTCAGGAGGAGATTGAACGTAGGCGTAAAAGAGCCCGTGAACAATTTGAAAAAAAAGTACGGGCAAAAAAGGCAGAAGAAGAAGCGTACATCCGAAAAATCACACAAGGAAAACCCTACAAATTATTTAGAGTTATCATGCTCCTCTCACTATTCACCTCGGTCTTGTTATTTGTGGATCGTTTTCTGCCCGGAAAACAGCAAAAGGCAGAATTTACCCACATGAATACGATGAGCGTGAAAGGAGGAATGCGTTTTCATCATATCATTCCCGCCCGACTCAACACCGGGGAATCTATATGGATTAACGAAAAATTTCAATATACCATTCGGTTCGGGAAAGAAGTCCTGATTGAAAGGAGTCGTATTTTCAAAGAGATTAAACAATTCTCTATCCGGGAAGGGAGTCTTCAGGAAGTAAGTGTAACTGACTTTTCTGTTTTCGGTAGTTTTCCCTTTATCCCACTGCTTTTTCTGATTCCTCTTATTGCTTTTCTTGTCAAAGGAAGAAATATGCTTTATTCACTTCTCTTTCACAGCAGTTTGTATCTGGGGATTCCCGGATTACTCATTTTCTATCTGTCCGGTGAGCGTCTGTTACAACTCTTTACGTTTATATAGCTTAATGGCTTTTCATCGCTCTGTCCATATCTCTTTTCGAGTCTTTGGCTTTCAGGTCTTCGCGTTTATCGTGCAACTTTTTACCTTGCCCCAGTGCGATATTCAGTTTAGCCAGTCCTTTTTCATTGATAAACAGATTGAGAGGAATAATTGAAAATCCTTTTACCTTGGATTTCTTGAAAAGTTTATCCAATTCTCTTCGGTTCAAAAGTAACTTACGATCTCGTCTTGGGTTATGATTGTAGTATGAACCATTTTCATATTCGGCAATATGCATATTCCGGATAAACAGTTCCTCTTTCTCAAAAACACAGTATGCCTCTACAATACTCGCTTTACTATTTCGAATACTTTTAATCTCAGTACCAGTAAGCTGAATTCCGGCTACGAACTTTTCAATAATCTGATATTCGAAATTAGCCCGTTTGTTTCTGATATTTACACCACTCTGCGACATAAGCTACAAAGGTAATAAATTACTTTATCGAAATTCCGAATTTCAGATGAACCGACTTATCTGATACATTCTTTTATAAAAAGTGCTAACTCTTCCAATTCTTTTTCGGAATGATCCGAATGAATACAAATACGCAATCGCTCCTTTCCGGAAGGAACAGTTGGAGAAAACACTGCTTTCAGTGCCCACCCTAGTTGTTCAGCCTGCTCTACACAAGCCGTAAGTTTTAGTTTATCCGTACAGGGGACTACCTGAATTGGTCCCGGGTTTCCTTCAAAGTGTTGGTTCCAAGCTACAATGTTTGCAAAAAGTCTTTCCCTACGCTTATTCTCTTCCGTAGCCAACCGGGTCATGTATTCAATTCTTTTGTACGCATCAGGAGGCATGGCAGTTGTGTAAATAAACGATCTGGAAAAATTAATCAGAAATTCGATCAGCTTTTCACTTCCTAAAACTGCTCCTCCGTGTGCTCCATACGCTTTTCCAAAAGTTATGACACGGGCAAATAATGATGGATGATCTCTGAAAGCATAGGTCATTCCTAATCCCTGCATGCCAAAAACACCACAGGTATGTGCCTCGTCCACAACAAGTAACGCTCCATAATCAGCTACAACACCTAAAATTTCCTCAACCGGAGCAAGATCTCCGTCCATCGAGTAATAGCTCTCTATGGCTACGAAAACGGTTCTATCCCGGTACTTCTGTAATTTACTTGCAAGATCTGTAACATCATTATGTTTGAAGGAAAAACTCTCGGCAAAACTCAACCGTACTCCGTCCCTAACAGACGCATGAACCAGTTCGTCATACAGTACAACCTCCCCCTTTTGCGGAACACTGGAAAACAATCCCAAATTGGCATCGTAACCGGAATTAAAAATAAGTGACCGTTCTGCTCCAAAAAGCTTTGAGATATGGTTCTCTGCTTGTTCAGCACTTGCTGAATTACCGGATATTAAACGAGATCCCGTCCCCGAATGCGTAAATGAATCACTTTTAGAAGGAACTAAAGACAACCCCAAATAATCATTTGAAATAAAATCTGTCAACGGAGCTGTTACCCGCAATTTACGCAGACTTCCATCCGAATACCGGGAGGTCATTTTATGTAAAAAACGGGGGGACTTCATCATTCGGTCCACGTGATTGTTTTCCTTACCGTACCTTTTAAATGTCCGGGAAGTACTAAAGTGTATCTACTCGGGTTACTTTTCTCGGTTCAAATTTCTGTCCGCGAGCCGCACTAAGTTCTGCTTCTCTTTCAGCAGCCTTTTGTTTCTTCTCTTCAAGAATCGGATCCGGTATCGTTACCGGTTTTTCGCCTTCCTGAAACGGCTCTTTTGCAATCAAACCAAGAATGTTAAACATTTCTTTATCCTCATTAAACTCCGGGTTCGGAGTTGTAAGGAGTTTATCTCCTGCAAAAATACTTCCTGCTCCTGCCATAAAGCAAAGTGCCTGAGCTTCCATCGACATTTTTGTTCTTCCTGCTGATAGTCTGACAACAGATTGAGGAAAAGCAATTCGCGTAGTTGCTACCATACGAATCATTTCCCATTGTTCAACCGGTTTTTGTTGCTCAAGAGGTGTTCCTTCAACAGCAACCAATGCATTGATTGGAATCGATTCGGGTGGAGTTTCCATTTCCATATAGCTTAACAACATCCCAATACGATCTTCAACTGCTTCTCCCATACCAATAATTCCCCCTGAACAAACAGAAATTCCTGCTTTTCGGGCATTATCTATGGTTTCCAAACGATCATCATATTCTCTGGTTGAGATAATATCTTTATAAAACTCTCTGGAAGAGTCGAGATTGTGATTGTACGCAAAAAGACCTGCATTTTTCAAACGAACCGCCTGTTCTTCCGACAACATTCCAAGTGTACAGCATACTTCCATATCCAGGTCGTTAACCGCCTGAACCATTTCTACTACCTGATCAAAATCTCTGTTATCACGTACCTCTCTCCAGGCTGCTCCCATACACAACCTTGAAGAACCATTCGCTTTTGCATTCTTAGCCTGCTCAACAACAGAATCTACAGTCATCAGTTTATGCGCTTCAACATCTGTATGATAACGCGCTGCCTGCGGACAATACCCACAATCTTCCGGACAACCTCCCGTTTTGATACTCAAGAGCGAAGACATCTGAACTTCTCTTGGGTTGTGGTACTGACGATGAATCGTAGCGGCTTCAAAAACCAGTTCTAACAAAGGCTTGTTGTATAATTCCAGTAGTTTTTCGCGGTTATTATATGCTGTATTTACTTTCATCTGTTCTATATTATGAGGCAAATATAATTATTCTTCAGAGGTACAAAATGTTATCAGAACAAAACACTCACTCCTGCTTTGATTCCAAACACATACGATTTATGTACATACGGCCATTGTTTCTGATAGGTATTTGCCAGTTGCCATCGCATTTCCGGGATTGCATAAATACCTACATTTCTACTAAAATTCCAACGGAATCCTAATGAAACAACTGCATCAATATTAAAAAAGTTAAAATTGTCCTTATACTTTGTTCGAATTGCTTCCGTAGTTCCAAACTCATTTTCCCGTTCCTCATTCGTTACCTGACTGAGAAACATTTTAGGTACAACTCCCGCCCCTACATGCAATTTAAAACGATCCCCGTACTGAAATGCAAGGTTCAAAGGAATTCCAATGTAGTGATAGGTATTTTTGTAGGTATATACCGAATCTCCTCCGGTTTCATAAAACTCCCCATTTCTATTGAACTCCACTCCCAAATCAAGAACTATATGTTTGTGAAGATTCGTTCTGTATCCGATATGAAACGAGTAAAACCATCCACCGGTTTCATTCTCTCTCTCGCCAATAGGAGCACTGAAAAGTCCCGGATTTTCTTTCAGTGTTCTGTTCGCAAAACCGGGGGTAAAACCAAAGTACAATTCATCCCCCGACTTACGGATCAATTTTCCTTTCTTATTCGTATAAACCATCATGGAATCGGCGTCCCCTTCCTGAGAAAATACGACCGGATTCAGGAATGTCACCAACACGAGCAGACTAAAAATTCTCTTCATAAAGGATAATGTGTTCAGAATATTCTTATTTTTAAGAATCAAAAGTAACGAAAAAAAATTTGACTTTATGGCACCTCGAACGACCAACGGTAAAAAGAAAAAATCTATTTTTAAGCGTATTCTGAAATGGGGGGCTATCTCTTTTATTCTCCTGTTGGCCGCATTAATTCTGATCCCTGTTTTTTATAAAGACAAAATACTGCAATTAGTTATTAAGGAGGCGAACAAGCAACTTACTGCCGAACTCAGCATATCCGATTTTGACCTCACGATCATCAAAACGTTCCCTAAACTAACAATGGAATTAAACGAGGTAAAACTGGCAGGGAAAGATGATTTTGAAGGTGTTGAGCTTGTCAATCTGAAAGCGTTAGAAGCAAAATTGGATTTCTGGTCTGTGATCGGAGGAGATCAGATCGAAATTGAATCCATTAAGTTGATCGAACCACATGTAAACGTAAAAGTATTACAAGATGGTCGTGCCAATTATGACATTGTCAAACCTGATTCATTAAAAACGGAAGAGGAAATTTCAGAACCTTCCAGTTTTAAATTGGCGTTAAAATCGTACGAAATTCGAAATGGAGAAATCAGTTATCTGGATAAGCCTGGAAATATGTCCGCTGTCATAGCGAATCTGAATCATTCCGGGAACGGAGACCTGACAGCCGAAACGGTAAATTTTGAAACCAAAACAACAGCTGATGCGATCACATTTATCATGGACGGGGTTCCTTATCTTGCTCAGGTTAAAACGGATGCCATTGTCAATCTTCTGATGGAATTCGGAGAAAAGAGTTCGAAATTCACTCTTAAAGAAAATGAAATTACACTAAACGCATTTAAAACTTCTTATGACGGGTATTTTGAAATGTTCGATGACTATTACGATATGGATCTCAAACTGGACGCCAGCCGATCCACATTCAAGGAACTGATCTCTCTTATCCCAAGTGTGTTCCGAACAGGATATGAATCCATGCTGACAAAGGGTTCATTCGCATTGAACGGAATGGTAAAAGGAAAAATGACAGACACAGAACTTCCTGCCTGGGATTTCAACCTGAATGTAGACAATGCTTCTTTCCGCTATCCGGATCTTCCTTCGGGGTTTGAAAAAATCACCATTCGGGCGAATACAAAACGTGAACAGGGAGCTAATCTGGATAATATCAAAGTTGATATTGATAAGTTTCATACAGAGTTTATCGGTAATACAATAGATGCGAACTTAAAGCTTCGCACGCCTATGTCTGATCCGAATATCGGGTTAAACCTCCTTGCCAAAGTTGATCTGGCTTCTTTAGAGAAAGTTATGCCGGTTGCCGAAGGAGAATCGTATAACGGTAAGCTGGATGCGGATCTTAAGCTGGCCGGAAAAATGTCATCAATTGATAATGAGCAGTACGAAGATTTTAATGCAGAAGGATGGTTAATTCTAAAAGATGTTTTATACAATTCTCCTGATCTGGGGAAAGAAGTTTCGGTTGAGTCGATGCATTTCTCATTTAACCCTAAAAACCTGGCTCTTGAAGAAATGCAGGCTAAAATGGGGAATTCTGATTTTGCCATGAAGGGAACCATTGATAATTATCTGGGGTACGCACTTCGTGACGAAACGCTTACAGGAAGTTTTGATTTTAAATCTTCCATGCTTGATCTGGATGAAATTATGGGGCTATCTTCTTCTGATGAAGAATCTTCTACAGCATCAACGGAAACAGCTACTGAACCCGCAGCATCTGGTTCTTCAGAAGATGCTGCGGGTTCTATCCCCGACAACATTGACTTCAATCTGAATACAGCTGTTGCCAAAATTAAATACGATGGTATGGAGATTGATAATTTCCGTGGAAATGTAAAACTGAAGGAATCCGTTGCTTCACTGAACGATGTGCAAATGAATACAATGGGTGGAACAGTTGGTATGAAGGGAAGTTTTGACACAAAAAATCCAGAGAAACCGCATATCAATTTGGGGTATGACCTGAAAGACCTTGATATCAAACAACTCGCTGATAATTTTCTTACGGTAGAAAAACTGGCTCCGATCGCAAAATACGCACAAGGGAAAATTTCGACTTCACTTTCTATGGAAGGAGATATGACAAAAGACCTTGACATTAATCTTGAGTCGCTAACGGGTAGTGGTAATTTCTTTACAAATAAAATCACGGTTTCAGGATTTGAACCTTTAACCAAATTGGCCAACGAATTGAAAATTCCTAAACTCAGTTCACAAACACTGGACAATGTACGCGCCAGTTTCGAATTTGAGGATGGAAAAATGTTTGTCAAACCATTCAATCTTAAACTTGGAAAAATCACTTCTGATATTGAAGGCTGGACCTCCTTTACCACAGACATCGACTACAAAATGAAAATGAATGTCCCGAAAGATCAGGTTCCTGCAGAAATGATAAAAGTAGTTGAACAGGCAATCGGTAAAGTCAACAACGTTGTTCCGCAACTGAATGTAAAAGGACTACCCGATATTATTCCTGTGAATGTCAATGTGGGAGGAACAGTTATGAAACCTGTTATAAAAACCAACTTCAAAGAGAGTTTGATGGAAGCAACAGGTAATCTGAAAGATCAGGTAAAAGATTTGGTAGAAGACAAAATTGAAGAAGTAAAAGACACTGTAACCAAAGTAATCAAAGACAAGGTTGAAGATGTTAAAGAAGATCTGATTGAGCAGAAAAACAAAATTATGGCAGATGCTCAAAAGCAGGCGGATAAAATCAAAGCAGAAGCAAAAAAACAAGCGGATGTAATTCGTGCAGAAGCTGACAAACAGGCAAAAGCACTCGTTGACGGGGCCAAGAATCCTATCGAGAAAAAATTGCGTGAGAAGTCAGCTGAAGAGCTTCGAAAGCAGGCAGATGATAAAGCCGGAAAGCTAGAGACGGAAGCCGCTAAACAAGCAGACAAGATAATGGCTGAGGCAAAAGCCCGGGCAGATAAATTGAATTAGTATGACCGAAAACCGGATCTGTATATCGGTTATTGGTTGTGGTAATGTAGGGAATGCTTTAGCACTTCTTCTGTTAAACAGAAGTAAGCAACCTGTTGATTTGAACATCATGGAACCAGACAACAGGAACGATGGTAGAATTCTCGAGCTTCAACATATTGCTGCTTTATATGGATCTCATACGGTTAGCAAAAATAGTGGTGAAAAACTCCTAGATGCTCAGGTAGTCTTTCACACCGCAGGAGCTGGAAAAAAGATCACCAAAGACCGGATGGAAGTTGCTGAAGACAATGTCCGCTTGACACGTGAATTGTTTTTGGGAACAAAATTTAAGTACTCACCTTATATAGTGGTATTGAGCAATCCGGTTGACATCATTACTTATTTTGTTCAGCACTATACATCTGCTGCTCCCGGAAAAGTTTTCGGAACAGGCACCATGTTAGATTCCGCTCGTCTATCTTCTCTTTTGGTAGAACGGGGATACACAACAAAACCTATCCGGGCATTTGTAGTCGGAGAGCATGGTAATACAATGGTCCCGTTATTTTCCAGGATCAGAGAAATAACGCTCCATTCTGACCAGCAGAAACACCTTGAACAGGAAACGATTTATGCAGCACAAAGAATTAAACAAACACAGGATGCCACTTCTACCGGAGTAGCATCCTGTGCTTTATTCTTGATGGATTATCTTTTGAAAAAGGATCGATCTACTCCTTTTTCGTATCCAGTTTGTTGTCAAACGGATAAAACATTAAACACATTTTTGGGACTAAAGGAGTCTATTGCCCTGAGTTGGTTTTACACAACCAACGGAAAATCGTATTTCCCTTTTGCGTGTAATTCAAAAGAAATGTCAGCGCTTAAAAATTCCGCCAACTATGTATCTGAAGTGATCCGACAACTAAAGGAAAAAGGATACTAAACTCTGTATCAATCAAAAAAGAAAGCCGTTCTCATCTGATTGTCCGGAATTCCAATGATATTATTAATATAATCTTTCTTCTCTACTAATTCCCCCTTCTTTATATATCCACTCCCATGAGGCATACATACTCCCCAGGCACCGGATTGCTTACAATCATCCAGACTTGTTATTTTCACAGCTGTATGATCTTCGACGATAATAACAAAATGTTTATGATTAGCTGCTTCTTCCAGCACATCCGGCATAGACTCTTTCGTCAAATTCAGAGTTTCTGATGCATATCTGTGCGCTTCATCCATAAGTTCTATAATAGGAGAAACTCCCTCTACATATTCCAACGAAGAAACGTCATTCAGAAAATTAATGATAACCTCATTTGAGACCTCCTCATCACTCTCTCCTCCTCCTCCGGAACAATTAAATAATAGTGGTGTAGCCAGTAGTAAAATAAATAGTTGATTTTTCATTGGTAATCTTTATTTTGGTTTTTGTGTTTACATAAGACAGTAGGTTAATTTTCCCTAGAAATTGCGGCTTCTCAGTTCTTTCTCCATAATTCTCTGAATTTCCGCGGCCTTTTCCCCCGCAGCTTCCGCAAAATCAGCTCCATTTGACGCGTAAATAATCCCTCTTGAAGAGTTCACCAACAGACCGCAGTCTTCGTTCCACCCGTAACGGGTAACATCTTCCAGAGAACCTCCCTGTGCTCCTACTCCGGGCACAAGGAAGAAATGATCGGGAACCAGTTTACGTACTTCTCCAATTCCTTCTGCACGTGTCGCACCTACCACAAACATAGTATTATCCGGAGTTCCCCATCGGGTTGTTTTCTCCAATACTTTTTCAAACAGTCGTTTTCCTTTCTCGTCGCTGATCATCTGAAAATCCAGAGCTCCGGCATTGGACGTTAGCGCCAGCACAATGGCCCATTTACCTGGGAATTCAAGAAACGGGGTTACCGAGTCTTCTCCCATATAAGGTGCTATCGTTACCGAATCACATCCCAGGTACTCAAAAAATGTTTTTGCGTAATAGGTCGACGTATTTCCAATGTCTCCCCGCTTGGCATCAGCAATGGTAAAAATATCATCCGGAATATATTCCAGTGTTTTTCTCAGTGATTCCCATCCTGCTGGTCCCTGACATTCGTAAAACGCCAGATTGGGCTTATACGCAACACAGTAATCTTTTGTCGCGTCAATAATGCGTTTGTTAAACTCAAAAACCGGATCTTCCGTCTCTTTCAAAAAGTCCGGAATTTTATTGATATCCGTATCCAGCCCCACACAAAGGAAAGACTGTTTCTTTCTGATTTGTTCAATAAGCTCTTTTCGGGTCATGTTATACCTGTTCGCCTTTCATGCGTTCCGCATTTTCGGCCATTTTTAATGCGTCTATCATCTCCTGAATATCTCCATTCATAAACGCTGATAAGTTGTAAATCGTTTTTCCGATACGGTGATCCGTGATACGTCCCTGAGGATAATTGTATGTTCTGATCTTCGCGGATCTATCTCCGGTAGAAACGAGTGATTTCCGTTGTGCTGCCCGCTCTTCATTTTTCTTATCCAACTCTTGTTGGTACAATCGTGAACGCAGTACGGAAATCGCTTTCTCAAGGTTTTTATGCTGAGACCTACCATCCTGACACTCTACTACTATTCCTGTAGGAAGGTGAGTCAGACGTATTGCAGATTCTGTTTTGTTAACGTGCTGCCCTCCTGCTCCACTGGCACGGAAAGTATCCCGTTTCACATCTGTCATGTTCAACTCCACATCCACTTCTTCTGCCTCGGGAAGAACGGCAACTGTGATTGCCGAAGTATGTACACGCCCCTGCGACTCTGTTTCAGGAACCCGTTGTACACGGTGTACACCTGATTCAAATTTCAGTGTACCGTACACGCCTTCTCCTGTAATATTCAGAGCAATCTCTTTGTATCCTTTTGTACCTCCTTCATTGGAGTTAATCACTTCGTATGACCAACCTTTCTCCTTGAGGTACATGGTATACATTCTAAAGACATCTTCCACAAAGATACAGGCTTCATCTCCCCCGGTTCCTGCCCGCAATTCGACAATTACGTTCTTGTCATCTTCAGGATCTTTCGGGATTAATAAGAACTTGATCTGCTCTTCCAGCTCTTCCTTCTTTGGTTCTAACTCATCCAGTTCCATACGTGCCATTTCCCGAAACTCAGGATCTTCTTCTGTTGCCAGTACTTCACGTGAACTTTTTATATTTTCTAACGTATTTTTATACGTTTTATAGGCTACAACAATCTCTTCAAGGTCCTTGTATTCCTTGTTAAGTTTGACATATCGTTGCATGTCTGCAATAATATCAGGATCGGTAATTAACGTTCCCACCTCCTGAAACCGTACCTGAATCAGTTCTAATTTATCCAGTAAATCCTGCATATCTTTATTCGTAAGTAAATTCTCCGAATTCGGAGCATATCGTTAACTTCTTTCCTTCAAATGCCTCACAACGTCCGACAACTTTTGCACGGATATTAAAACCAGCTGCTATTTCCGTTATAGAATCAACTAAAGATTCATCAACATACAGCTCCATACGGTGCCCCATATTGAAGACTTTGTACATTTCCTTCCATTCAGTACCCGACTGTTCCTGTATCGTTTTAAAAAGAGGCGGAACCTCAAACAAATTGTCTTTAATGACGTGTAGATTGTTTACAAAGTGTAACACTTTGGTTTGTGCTCCCCCTGAACAGTGGACCATCCCGTGAATGTCAGTACGGTGTTTATCCAAAATTTTCTTAATTACCGGAGCATACGTACGCGTAGGTGAAAGTACCAGTTTCCCCGCATCAATAGGAGTCCCTTCTACTTTATCCGTCAGTTTCAGCTTACCTGAATAAACTAATTCATCCGGCACCTGAGGATCAAAGCTTTCGGGGTACTTTGCAGCAAGTTCTTTCGCAAATACATCATGACGTGCAGATGTAAGTCCGTTACTTCCCATCCCCCCGTTGTATTCTTTTTCGTACGTTGCCTGTCCAAATGACTCCAATCCGATGATTACATCTCCCGGACGGATTTTATCGTTGGATATTACATCCGCACGCTTCATACGAGCAACTACCGTAGAATCGACAATAATAGTACGAACAAGATCTCCCACATCCGCTGTTTCTCCTCCTGTAGAATAGATCCCTATTCCCATTTCACGCAGCTCTGCAAGAAGTTCTTCTGTTCCGTTAATTATGGCAGCGATAACATCACCACTAATCAGGTTCTTGTTTCGTCCTATAGTAGAAGAAAGCAAAATCTGATCCGTAGCCCCAACACACAAAAGATCATCAATATTCATAATCAAGGCATCCTGTGCAATACCTTTCCACACAGAAATATCTCCGGTTTCTTTCCAGTACATATACGCCAAAGAGGACTTTGTCCCGGCTCCATCAGCATGCATAACGACACAGTGTTCTTCTGATCCCGTAAGCATATCCGGAATAATTTTACAGAATGCCTGAGGGTATAATCCCTTGTCAACGTTCTTTATTGCGTTATGTACTTCTTCTTTTCCGGCGGAAACTCCGCGCAAATTATATCTTGTATCGGCCATAATTCAAGTAAAATGCAAAAATAAAAAAAGCACCCCACAACGGGATGCTTTTTCTAAAGTATCTCTATTCTTATTCTTCTGTTTGCTCTACTTCACCTGTTTCTCCTTCTTCACCTTCCGGTTTTTCAGGTTCAGGTACGTAGTCAAAACTTACCACTTCTCCTTCTGTACGACGGTTAAACTGGTGCAGTTTTTCGAATATTTCTTTTTCATTTCTCTTGAACTTGTTAATGTAGGTTTCAACAAGTTCGATTTCTTCAGCCCCAGCATCAGCTTTTGGCTCATCAACCAGGTACTCTCCGTTCAATAACCAAACAGTTCTAGGATCATCCTCTCCTCGTCCTTCTGCTACCAAACGCTTAGGATCAACTCCTTTTTCTTCTACAAGGTACTTCACACAAGACTCAGCACGTTTCTGTGCCAGTGTTCTGTTTGAAGAAGCCGAACCACGTGCATCCGTATGTGAAGTCAGTTTAATAACCAAACTTGGGTACTCCTGAAGAAGGTCATACACATAGTTCAGGGAATCCTTAGAATTGATTTCTTCGTTTACTAAAAGATCCCACTTACCTAGTGCGTAACGCACCTCAGGCAAACGAATCGGACGTTTCGGCAATAATGCAATCTCTTTAATAAAGTCCATATCCTGCTCAAGACCTACAGTAGAAATCCCTCCTGAGTTTGGATAGTACCCCTGATCTCCTTCTCCGAAAAGACTAGCTTCGATCAGGTATTCTGTATTTTCATTAATGTAACGTGAATCATCCGGTTTTTTCTCAAAATACACTTCCCCAAGATCATTGGTAATTCCTTCCCAACTTGATCCGTCAGAACCTGTAATTTTCACCGTTGCGTTCTCAATTCGTTTTCCTTTTCCTTTAGAATCAGACTCCGAAATAATCACTTTCAAAGTAAACAAGTTTGGAGGTAAATTATAAGACCAGATATCATCTGTATACTCTCCCTGAGAATCTGTAGATTTTCTGTTCGAAGTAAAGTACCCGTTTCTTGCGTCAATTTCAATCAAACCAAAATCATTGGAAACAGAATTGATCGGGAACCCAAGGTTCTGTGGTTTTGTCCACTTGTATTCCTCTCCTACTTTTTCAGCTCTGAAGATATCAAGCCCTCCCATTCCAAGGTGACCATCCGAAGCAAAGTAAAGTGATCCGTCCTCACCGAATGTAGGAAACAACTCATTACCTTCTGTGTTGATTTCCGGTCCCATATTAACCGGTGCAGACCATGAATCCGAGCGACGGTCGTATGTTGTATACCACAGGTCACGACCTCCCTGACCACCAAACATATCAGAAGCGAAAATCAGGAATTTCCCGTCAGGAGACACACAAGGATGTCCCACAGAAATAGTATCTCCTTCTTTTCCTTCCGGCTTCAATGGCAATTTCTTTGGCTCTTCCCAACCTCTTGCTCCAAGCTCGGACATCCAGATATCGCATCCCAGATTTTGTTTCTTCAAATTCGGACAACGTGTAAAGAACATGGTTTTGAAACGTCCGTCAAAACAAAGTGATCCTTCGTTGTCTATTGTATTTACATTTTCTCCGGTAATCAACTGGGGTTGACTAAAGTTTCCTTTTTTATCAATTTTAGTTACCCAAAGGTCCATATAGCTTTCACAAGTTCTCGGGTCTTTATCAGAACCTGTCGATCCCGGACGCGAAGACGAGAAATACAACTCCGTACCTTTTCGGTCACCAATCATCGGCGCCATATCGTACTCCGGCTTATTGATTTTAGACTCGTTCTTTACTGTATAACGCGTTCTGTTTGCTTTGTAAGATTTCGCCAATTTAACAGATTCCAAACCTCTTTTTGCGATCTTATCTCCGGGAACCAGTTTAAGATACTCGTTGTAGTTTTCTTCCGCAGGATTAAAATCTCCCATTGCACGGTACATTTCAGCATTGTAGAGGTATACCTTAGGTTCTACTTCGTAATATCTCAACAAGATAGCCTTATCATACCAATCCGTAGCATACGAAAAGTTTTCAGTCAGACGGTGACACTCTGCTGCCATAAAAGCCATATCACCTTTCTGACGTTTTGCCTTATCGGATTTCGGATTGATTTTCCCGTAAGCTAGTTCACATTTTTCGGCTCCTTCACAATAATTTTCGCTTTGAAAATAGAACTTTGCCTCGTCAATGTATTTCTGTTGTGCTAAAGAGATAGTAGCAAATACAAATAATAAGCTGGTTAATAAATATCGTTTCATAGACTGTATTTTAACACAAAATTGTCACGAAAAAACGGATAATTTTGATATTTTACAAACTTAATATTATTTTTTTTGTTAGCAACACCTACTCCATTTTAAATGAACTGTAGGTCTCCCACTTGTCTAAAACTCTGCTAAATCCTTCCGGAAGTTCGGAATCAAAGGCCATCCACTGTTTTGAAACAGGATGCGTAAAGCCCAGTGTTTTGGCATGCAGAGCCTGCCCGGGCAATAATTCAAAACAATTTTCAACAAATTGCTTGTATTTTGTGAAAGTTGTTCCTTTCAGGATTTTATCTCCTCCGTATTCAAGATCATGAAATAAAGGATGACCTATATACTTAAAATGCGTTCGGATCTGATGGGTTCTACCTGTCTCCAGTTTACACTCTACTAAAGTTACATATCCGTATCGTCGAAGTACTTTGTAATGTGTTACCGCATGCTTCCCATAATCCCCTTCCGGAAATACCTCCATCATTTTGCGATTTTTCAATGATCGACCGATATGCCCGGTAATGGTTCCTTCCTCTTCTTTCACATCTCCCCACACAAGTGCATGGTATCTTCGCTCCGTTGTACGATCGAAAAACTGCTTCGCCAGATCCGTCAGCGCCTGCTCTGTTTTCGCTACGACCATAACACCTGTTGTGTGTTTATCCAACCGATGTACAAGTCCCGGACGTCCGTAAAAATCATCTTTTCTGGAGGGTAGGTTATCAAAATGGTAGACCAATGCGTTTACCAGGGTTCCTGTATAGTTACCATATCCGGGATGCACAACCATATTAGCCGGCTTATTAACCACGATAAGTGCATCATCCTCAAAAAGGATATCCAACGGAATATCCTGAGGGATCAACTCCAGCTCTCTTACCGGATAAGGCAAAACGATGGAAACAACATCTCCCGGTTTTACTTTATAATTTTGTTTTACGGTCTTTTGATTAACCAGTACGTTCCCGTTTTTTGCCGCCACCTGAATTTTGTTTCGGGAGGTATTTGGCATCCTGTCTAGCAGATACTTATCAATTCGTACTACTTCCTGACCACCGTCTGCTGTAAAGCTATAATGCTCATACAACTCTTCTGATTCATTTTCCTGAAAATCCTGCTCTTCCTCTATCATAATTTGGTGATTTTATGCGTGTTCACCACAACACCTTTTTTATCTCTGATAACCAGCATATACATACCGGTTTGAACTGTATCTGTTCGAATTTCAGTCTGCCACTCAGACTCTAGTACTTTTCTCCCATCCAGAGTAAATAACTCTACGGTTCCTTCTCCCGGCTCCGAGAGGTTAATTACATTATTGAATGGATTCGGGTAAACAACCAAATCTTCTGTAGATTCTTCTTTCATCAGTTCGTCTGTGCTCAACTGATAATTCATCTTTGAAGAAACTACCGGACGAATCATCAAAGAGCCGGAATAGGACGAATTAAGCCATGAAATCTCTCCATTTATGGAATAAAATACCTTCTGCTGACTGTTTGTATTCTTATCCAATCCTACATTTAGTGCGTCCTGTTCAATCTGTCTCCATCCCACGTAAAAAACGCCTGAAACAGGAATTCTTATATTATCTCTAAAATAGTAATTCCAGAATAAATTCCGATCGTGCATATACTCCGGCATGCTTGGAAAAAAGAAATCATCCTGATACAAGACATTCCCCGGACGCCCGTTATTATCACCCCATACTGTCAGAAGAAAGATCTTATCCGAATGATCCAGTACTGTAGGTACAAAATGCATCTGGACAGCAACTAAGGAGTCCGGCTCCCAACTCGTAAACTGAACCGCAAGACGCGCCTGTTCCCCATTAATCCCATAAGCTAATTCAGCCGATCCGTCATCGTAAGCATAATAATTCGCAAATACTTGTTGCCCGCGGGTTGTATCATTAGCATTGGTCAACTGGGCAAACGGAGCTGTAGCGGTAAACTCATGATCAAATGCTACCATTGTATCATTTACCATACCTGTCGAGAACTGGTATGTTGTCCCCAAATCGTGGTAGGAATAATACGTAGTTCTCGGTTCGTAGTTCAAATCACCATTTGACAAGGTCTGCCCCGGAAATGTATAGGTATGCTCCAAAACTTCCTCATAATACACACGAAGATTACCAGGAGGATTATTCTCAGGAAGATTTGATCCGTTACGCACAACCAACCTCAGGTCATCTGACATCCTCCCCGAAGGGTTGTTTCTAAAATGTTTCCAGGGAACAGCTGTATACTCTTTCAATAATGTATTCACCGGATAAACGATTGCAAAATCTGAAACCAGTGTATCCTGATACCCTGAAAGTCGTCTCAGGTTTACATAATCCACATGCCAGTTGTCCAAATCCCCTGACAAACCTCCATAATTTCTGAAACGGAAGCGAAACCCATTTTGCAAAAACTTACTTTGTACGACCGGGAAATGCACTAATTTAAAATCACTAAGCGGAATTCCATGCGTTCCCCAGACGTTTTCCCACACTTGGTCATCCACGTTAAAGAATTGCAAGATCAGTGAGTCGCCCTCCTCCGGCATATCTCCAAAACCTCCTGCCTGATAGAGAAAACTAAAGTAAATACTATCATTAGGAGGATAATTCAAATCAATCACTTTTGAAGTAAGGTGATCTGCATAATCCGAATAGGCTGTATTTATTGCATACGGAAACCCGTTTTCATCCAGACCGTCAAAAGTTGCCACTCCCAACGACCAGGGATCAACCGGTCTGGACATATTCCAATACGCCTGATAGTCCGTCCAGATATAATCCGGATCAGTAACGGAAACGATATACACCCGGGCAGTATCCTGAACGTATAAATTTGTCTCAATCCAAACCGTATCAGGATCCCCTGCAACATCAATTGTATCAAAAATAATATATGGCGGATAGCCTGAATACGTACCATACACATCTACCGGATAGGTATCCAATGCGTTGTATTTAAAATCTTCTGCCGTATACCAGGTCGTATCCTGCGTCCCTGCTCCCGAATTAACATTTACCTTATACGTCGGATAATCCGTAAACGTAGTATTCATTGGCAATGGAAGATCAGAAAGATCCAACATTTTGTAATACAATTCTTCCGTTACATTCGGATCTGTTGCCTCTGCTTCGTAAGGTTGAAATTTATTGGTGGAAAAATCATCAAAAACAGGCAGACTTACTGTATCCAACTGGTAAAAAAACTGCCCGTGTATGGTTTCTCCCTGTCCATTTTTTTGTACAGCTACAGTATTTTCACCACCCCGCATGAGCAATGGTGATACAACCTCTACCTGAGCAGATAAGGTTACAGCAAATAAAATAGCAGAGAATCCAGGGAAGATTGCTTTCAACATATTCTTTCTAATTTACAATTATTCTGCCCAAACTGTAACCGTACCTCCGGCAGAAATAACTGATTCTCCCGAAGCATCCGGCATCTGGCGGACAACAACTGCTTTCTCTTTACTCGCCTCATCAGGACAGGTCTGACACAAGACATACAGAGAAAGGTTTTGCTGTTCTAAACGATTTCTTGCTTCGGATATTGTCATCCCTTCTAAATTCGGAACGGAAACCGTCTGAACACTAGGACCTCTGGACACTACTAATACAATCTTTGATCCGATTGGCAGTTTTTCTCCCGGAGTTACTTTTTTCCCTTTGTATTTTTGCTCCAACACCTGATCTTTCCCTTCTATACTGGGTTGAAATTCGATAACAGGAATCAAGCCTCTGTTCTCCAGTATTTGTTCCGCAAAACGTTTAGAAGTTTTTCCTGCCAAAGCCGGCATCTCTACCATTCGGAAACGTGTAGCTACTCTCAGCTTTACTTTTCGTCCTTCTTTCACATACACTCCGGTTTGTGAAGTGGGGCCCGGTTGCTGAAAAAAGACAGTTCCGGGAGGTAAATCTGTCCGGTATACAGAATCCAGTACCTCGTATCCAATTTCTTTCCCGGAAAGGTAAGCATCAATTTCTTCCAGATTTACTTTGTCTCCTACCAGATCCGGCACTTCGATCTTTTGCCCGAAACGGGTAAACGTATCCAGATACGACAATGTTCCGAAAATAATGGACAAAACAGCAATGATAATAAGAGCTATATTGATCAGAAATGTTCTGCTCTTTATGAAATTGAATAGCTTAACAAAAAAACTTCCCACGGATATTGAATATTATCCAACAAAACTAAAAAAATATTCATCATAAGAAACTGCCGCCTGATGACTTTATTGTTTTTTAACACGCTGCCATTCTTTTCGGTTTACGGCTGCTCTATCAATCCGGATTATTAAAACAGAAGTGCTAATAACTTTGACCTGTCCTTCTCGAAGGAAACACTACTATACGTAACTTAGCCGCAAAGAACATCAGAATATGCGTAAAGTTGCTGTTATTTGCGGGGGACTTTCTTCGGAGTACGCCATCTCTTTGAAAAGTGCCACAACCATCATTACTAATTTTCCTTTAGAGTATAGTTGTCACAGGATTATATTGAATGAACAAGGTTGGTGGTTGGATGAGCAGGGAAAGCAAACTCCCGTTGACCTGAATGACTTTTCGGTTCTGCAACCTGATGGTACCCGACTGAAATTTGACCTTGCTGTCGTGTATATTCACGGATACCCCGGCGAAGACGGAAAGGTTCAGGCTTATCTTGATATGCAAGGCATCCCTTACTTAAACAGTAATCCGCTTGCGTCGGAATTGTCGTTTGACAAATGGTTCTGTAATCAGTTTCTGAAAAACTTTGGTATCCCGGTAGCGGATGCTGTGTTATATCTTACACCCGATGAACACGAAACCGATGATGTTCTTTCGCAAACAGGACTCCCCTGTTTTGTTAAACCGTGTGACAGCGGCTCCAGTTTTGGTGTCACTATGGTCAAAGAAAAAAGTGATTTTGAACCGGCTCTTGATTACGCCTTCCGGGAAGGAAAAACGGTGGTAGTTGAACGTTATTTGAAAGGCACTGAAGTGACATGTGGCGCCTTTCGGTCTCCGGATGGTATTGTCACACTGCCTCCGACAGAAATTGTAGCCGAAGGCGATTATTTTGATTTCGCTGCCAAATACGAAGGAAAATCCCAGGAAATAACACCTGCACGCATCAATGAGCAGGAATTAACGATGGTGCAGGCTTTTACGGAAAAAATTTACGCTACCTTACGTCTGCGCTCTCTGGCACGGGTTGATTACATTATTGTTGACGGAATTCCTCATTTAGTGGAAGTAAATACCACTCCCGGTTTTTCGGAAGCAAGTCTTGTTCCTCAGCAACTTGCTTGTGCCGGTATTACAATTCGTTCATGTTTTGACAGAATTCTTCGAGCCGAATACCCACAATGGTATTAGCGTTGAGCTCCTGACATTGTAATCAGGTATTTCAGGATAAGTTCTTCTTCTCCGGCAGAAATCTTGGCTTTTTTAGCCATCGGAGGAACGATTTTTCTCCATTTTTCTTCTGAAAGTTTTTCCGGAGCTTTTAATCCATGGCACTTTTTACAATTCTCCTCGTACAATGTTTTCCCCTGACTCAGCTCAGAAAGCGTGTACCCCGGAAATTTATCTGAAACCCTTGTCACATCCTGTTCTGAAGGCATCAATAACTTCACCCCACATGCCGAAACAGTTACCATCACCAGCACAATTCCAATTATCTTTTTCATACTCCTACCCTCTTTTAAAGTTATTTACTACTCCTAAAAGATACAATTTCCAGGAACCTTTTTTCGATTTTGCTTCAATTATTTTTGTCTGGGCTATCATTAAAGCAAACATAACAGCTACGCAAATCAGGGTTCCTCCTACATCAAACCGACCCCTGTACAATACGGGTCGAATCCAGTAAAGAATCACCAGGTGACCTATATACAACCATAACGTATTGCGGCTCATCTGGTTCATCAATGGGGGGAGTTTTTTTACAAAACGTGCCAGAAATGCAAAAACAGATCCAACCAGAATAACAACTCCAATGCGGTGCAAAATCAGGTTAGGACTGGCTCCCATTCCCTCAACGTCTCCCCAGAAATTACTTCGCCCGTATACATCTATCTCAATACGATCTCCTATCTCGGACCAGACCAGTAATATCGTTGACACAATCAATAATTTTACGTCCATCAATTTGTGAAGCCTGTCTTTTTCATTCATTCGTGCTAACCATGCACCAAAAAATCCTCCGAAAAGCAAGTAGGCAATCCAGGGGAAAGTCGGAAAAGGAGAACTCTTCCCTGCAAAGGTTTTCTCCGAATTGATCCATAGTGTGAAAAAATTAGGAAAAAGGCTGACCTTTTTATCCCAGTTCCATTCGATATCCAGCAGAGTATTTCCCCGGATTACTTTCAGGTTAGCATATTTACCGTACACTTGTCGCGACTCCATAACAGGTAATTCTTCCAAAGAGCAAACATCCTGATAACCGATACTCAGAATCAAATCACCGGATCGCAATCCCAACGCTTCAGCTTTGCTCCCCTTAACAACTTCTTTTACAACCAATCCGTCGCCGTCAATCAAATGCAAGGAATCTGCAATCTCAGGTGTATTGTTTACCAAAACTACTCCGAGGTTTTGCTCCGAAAGTTGAGGTTCAGAATGGCTATGGTAATTCACAGTAGTAATATGCGGACTGATATAAGCAACCGAAACAAACAGGGTAAAATAAATCACCATAAGTCCTGTTATGTACTTCCGTGACAATGAAAAAATGGTCATTATCGTCAATAAGCCCAAACCGATAATATGCAGTACATCAACTGCCATAGCAACATCTGCCTGTGCCTGTGAAATTCTTGCATACAGGGATTGCAGAGGGAAACGAAGAAGATAGCCCCAGAAAAGCAAAGTCACCACCCGCGTAATTCCTTTCCGGATACGCATATTGTGACGTACATGCACATTATTCTCCTGAATCAATAGAAAAGTAAACACACCACCTGCTATTACCATAAAGAAAGGTGCAGTGTATCCCCTGAAAAAGGTCCAGGTATGAATTCCCAACGAATCCCCCTCGCGGATCTCTTTATCGATCATCGCATAAACGGTATGTCCCTGGATCATCATGAACAATGCAAGAAACCGCATCATATCCAGGAATAGAATCCGCGTCTTTTTTACCTTCTCCATTTCACGACAAATGTACAAGAAAGTTTGAATGAAACTATATCCCTTCTATTTTTGAATACAATAACTCCTTTCCTATCTTACTTCCATTCTCCTGTTGCTCAACCAGTCATACCCTACAAGTCTGTTTTTATACAATACACACTCTGTCAACTACAAAACACTATAAATATCAGTCACTTGAGATTTTAACTCACCTCCTATTCTTCATATACTCTGAAAAAGTCGTAATTTTATCCCGTGACGCGTACGATATCAGTCATATTGCTTATAGCAGTTTTGTACATACCTTTCCTTGGATTACGAACGTATTTTGAGTTAGAACGCAAACAAATCCGTAAGGAAGTCAAGCGTAAGCTCATGAGCGAAGTTCCGGTAGACCAGCTGGTCGAACTTCGGTTTTCAAAGCATACGATCGACCGGGAAGTAAACTGGAAACACTCAAAAGAATTTGAGTACAGGGGAGAAATGTATGATATTGTCTACCGAAAGGAGAAGAATGACTCCCTGTTTTTCCATTGCTGGTGGGACAGAGAAGAAACTGCACTTAATCAACGCGTCAACCAGTTGGCTACAATCTGCTTTGCAAAAAATACAGATCCTGAATCCAGAACAGCGAAGCTCAAAGTTGTCTGCGAGAAAGAGTATATTCCATTACACATCTTACTTACGGAGCTTCAAAAGTTTCAGTCACACTATGAGGTCATTGCTGACAGACCTCCGGAAATTTACTTCGATATTTCGCTTGAAATCCCAGTACCCCCGCCTCGTTTAGTCGCTTAAAAAACTCGAAAACACATTCCCGAAACGGGATGTGAGAGGTTATTTATTCATTTAACTTTCATAAACATGAAATACATATTTATTTTATGTTCCTTTCTTTTGGGCATCACAGGACTAGCGCAGGAAAGCCACTTCAAATGCGGTTCTCACTTAAAAGAAATGGAACTTAGAGAATTACACCCTGAGATCAAGCAGGCGTACGAACGTATGCGCGAAATGGGACAATACACTACTAAAAGTGATGAGGACACAGTTCTTATTACAATTCCTATTGTGTTCCATATTATTCACGAATACGGTCCGGAAAACATCTCTGATCAACAGGTGTACAGACAGGTTGAAATCCTGAACGAGGACTACATGAAATTAAACGCTGATACAACAGCTATTGTTCCGGAGTTTAAAGCAATTGCCGGAAAAGCAAGAATACAGTTTGAACTGGCGCGTGTAGATCCTTTCGGAGAATGTACCAATGGAATTAACCGGTACTATTCACACGAAACATTAATCGGAGATGATTATTCGAAACTGCGCCCCTGGTTCAGAGCCAAATACCTGAACGTATGGGTGGTAAAATCAATGGAAAACGGTGTGGCCGGGTATGCTTATTTCCCGTCAGCTGTAGAAGGGAACGGGTTCTGGCGTGACGGAATTATCATCCGCCACAATTACATCAGTGATATCGGGACTTCCAGTACAAACAACTCCCGTGCACTGACACATGAAATCGGACATTTTCTGGGACTTGCTCATACATGGGGAACAACAAACGATCCCGGTCAACCGGTCAACTGTACAGATGATGACGGCATTGAGGACACCCCTAATACGATCGGATGGACGACTTGTGACCTTGCTGGTACCACCTGTGATTCGGAGTTAGACAATGTTCAAAATTATATGGAGTACTCGTATTGTTCCAATATGTTCACAGAAGGACAAGTACATTTTATGCGTACTATTCTACACTCGGAAACATCCGCCAGAAAATCACTTTGGTTGGAAAGTAATCTGCAGCAGACTTTATCTCCGCAGTTAACCTGTCTTCCGAAACCGGATTTTCATGCTCCGTCCATTACTGTATGTAAAGGCGATGCAATCCAGTTTACCAATCACTCATGGCGTGTTGAAGATCCGCAGTACACCTGGCATTTCCCGGGAGGAACACCGGAGTATTCAAACGACGAAGACCCTTCAGTTTCCTGGGATAGTGAGGGGTGGAAAACCGTGTCACTTACTGTTACCGGAACAAATGGTGAGAGTACAAAGACCGAAGAAAGCTACATTTATGTATCACCGGACTATGTGGATTTTCACGGACCAAGAGGTTTAACTTTTGACGATGAAATGGACTTTCAGTACATCATTGACAACCCGGAGAAAAACGAGGGTGAATGGAAAGTGTTGAATAATGTAGGTATTAACGGGTCAAAAGGAATTTTCCTTAGAAACGTATCTCCTTACACCGATCCGTATGAGTTCTCGGACGAATTTTTCTACGATAATCGTCTGGGAGGTACTGTGGATGCTTTCATAACACCATCGTTTGATCTTTCGAACACTTCAAGTGTGCAGGTTTCGTTCTCCTTTAGTTCGGCGACCAATGCGTTTGACGAGGCGAATATGAAAGAGGAACTAAAAATCTATGTCTCCAAAAACTGCGGTAGAACGTGGCAGTTGCGAAAAACGATAAGCGGATTGGATTTGATTACCAACGGATCCGGTTTCGAGGATTTTGTTCCGGGATCTTCATCTATCTGGCGGGAAGAAAGTTTCTCTGTAAGCACTTCCCCATCCGACCACAATGTTCGTTTTAAGTTTGAATATACGGCTTCGGATTATTCGAACAACATTGCAATTGACAACATTATGGTAGGTGGTACACTGGGAATGGATGACGAACAGAATCTTCTTTCGGAATCTGTTGTTTTTCCTAACCCTGCCCAATCGGGAGCGGATGTATTCATCCAGATTTCCGGTGAAGGGAAACCACTGACAATTACTTTATCAGACGCCGCAGGCAGATTTATCGGGCAAACCAGCCTGACTGTCTCTTCGGATAAAGAAGAGGTCAACCTGAGTAAAATAGCTCCTTTGTCACAAGGTGTCTATTTTGTCCGACTGACTTCGGGAGATTATGAACGTACACACAAACTGATCGTTCAGTAATGACAATCAGGTGCCGGATACTGTAACAAGTTCCGGCATCTTTTTTTATTTTCCCTTTCTCTTACCAGAGTAAGGTGATCAGTATATACATATCTATTTAGCCAAATGTCCTACAATCTCAAACGAAAAAAACAAGCTCGTCTGCTTCGGATTTTCCGAAAGATTCATCGCGTTACAGGGGCATCGCTTTTCGTCTTCTTTTTTATTATCGCTATTACCGGACTGCTTTTGGGGTGGAAAAAGCACAGTAATGGAGCAATACTACCTAAAACATACGAAGGAAGCTCCACGGATCTGAACGACTGGCTCCCTATTGACAGTCTGCATACCATCGCCTGCTCAGTACTTCATAACGCTGTTGACTCCGGACTTTCTACCAATCTGGAACGTATCGATATCCGGAAGCACAAAGGCATGGTCAAATTTGTATTTACGGACCACTTTTGGGGGATACAACTAGATGGCGCCACAGGAAAATTACTTCATATCGAAAGAAGAAATTCTGATTTCATTGAAAACCTTCATGACGGTTCCATTCTCGACTACCTGTTTGATACACCGGGAGAAATACTAAAACTGATCTACACTTCGGTAATGGGACTTGCCCTGCTTTTATTTACCATTACTGGTTTTTGGTTGTGGTATGGTCCCAGGCGTATGCGAAAAGTAACTCGCTCTTAACAACTGAAATTTCTGCAATTTTTCAGTACATTTAGTGAGGATTCACAGGATTTTTGGGCAAACAAATTTACTTATATGAGTTGTGAATTGCTTCAAAGTCAGTACATTTAGTGAGGATTCACAGGTATAGACTATTTTAAAATAAAAGCTCCACGGTTGTGAATTGCTTCAAAGTCAGTACATTTAGTGAGGATTCACAGGTTTTTATGTTAAAATCCCTTTAAATATTCTGTTGTGAATTGCTTCAAAGTCAGTACATTTAGTGAGGATTCACAGGTGGTCGAAATATTACCACTTCTGCCATTTGTTGTGAATTGCTTCAAAGTCAGTACATTTAGTGAGGATTCACAGGGGGTTCCGTGGCGACCTTAGACAAAATCCTGTTGTGAATTGCTTCAAAGTCAGTACATTTAGTGAGGATTCACAGGCAAGGCGGTTTTTCCGTCTTTTCCGTACGAGTTGTGAATTGCTTCAAAGTCAGTACATTTAGTGAGGATTCACAGGTTGTTTCCCTATGTAATGCAGGTAACACGTGTTGTGAATTGCTTCAAAGTCAGTACATTTAGTGAGGATTCACAGGCTAACCTCCTTCTTTTGAACAAAGACGGA
>NZ_BAAAFH010000003.1:746123-1033252 GCF_039523435.1 Wandonia haliotis | reverse complement strand
CACAGGATTACCTACACCGTTACGCTTTCGTCCTATGTTGTGAATTGCTTCAAAGTCAGTACATTTAGTGAGGATTCACAGGTAGTTTACCTTCATTATATGCTGCTACGATGTTGTGAATTGCTTCAAAGTCAGTACATTTAGTGAGGATTCACAGGCGGATTAATGATGATAGAAAACGGTTACGCGTTGTGAATTGCTTCAAAGTCAGTACATTTAGTGAGGATTCACAGGGACAACCGATTACAGCCTGATTACAATAGTGTTGTGAATTGCTTCAAAGTCAGTACATTTAGTGAGGATTCACAGGCACACTGAATAGATCAGTTGCCGCAGTGTGTTGTGAATTGCTTCAAAGTCAGTACATTTAGTGAGGATTCACAGGCCCGCCTACTGATTGAAAACACATCACTGTGTTGTGAATTGCTTCAAAGTCAGTACATTTAGTGAGGATTCACAGGTCGCAGCGAACTCCAAAAAAGTCGCTAAATGTTGTGAATTGCTTCAAAGTCAGTACATTTAGTGAGGATTCACAGGGCTCGAGTTACACGTACTCGTCGACGGACTGTTGTGAATTGCTTCAAAGTCAGTACATTTAGTGAGGATTCACAGGCTAGAATAGCGAATAGTAAATTTTTCATGGGTTGTGAATTGCTTCAAAGTCAGTACATTTAGTGAGGATTCACAGGGTGACTTGAAAGTATTGTAGTTGAACAGTTGTTGTGAATTGCTTCAAAGTCAGTACATTTAGTGAGGATTCACAGGGGCAACTGGAGACATCTGACGATTACAACGGTTGTGAATTGCTTCAAAGTCAGTACATTTAGTGAGGATTCACAGGTTCTTACGATTAGAAGGGAACTTTCTATTGGTTGTGAATTGCTTCAAAGTCAGTACATTTAGTGAGGATTCACAGGACTCCAATATCTCGCAGTTCCATTTTGTTTGTTGTGAATTGCTTCAAAGTCAGTACATTTAGTGAGGATTCACAGGACGATCAATACAATTACAACCGCTCCTATCGTTGTGAATTGCTTCAAAGTCAGTACATTTAGTGAGGATTCACAGGTCGCCTGAGCTTTTCGTTTGCATCGGTTCCGTTGTGAATTGCTTCAAAGTCAGTACATTTAGTGAGGATTCACAGGAAAACATAATCTTCGGTGATACGGGTTGTAGTTGTGAATTGCTTCAAAGTCAGTACATTTAGTGAGGATTCACAGGGTATACTGGTTATACAATATTACCGGGGACGTTGTGAATTGCTTCAAAGTCAGTACATTTAGTGAGGATTCACAGGTCCGGTAGGAATTTATTCACGGCATCTAACGTTGTGAATTGCTTCAAAGTCAGTACATTTAGTGAGGATTCACAGGGAGAGCTGTTACAGGTTGAATTCTAAGTGTGTTGTGAATTGCTTCAAAGTCAGTACATTTAGTGAGGATTCACAGGGAAGGGATTCCGAAGTATGATAAGACGGGTGTTGTGAATTGCTTCAAAGTCAGTACATTTAGTGAGGATTCACAGGTACTGAAGAACTTTTTGCAAACTATATGATGTTGTGAATTGCTTCAAAGTCAGTACATTTAGTGAGGATTCACAGGGAACTTAGAAAAAACAAGTGTCAGGATATAGTTGTGAATTGCTTCAAAGTCAGTACATTTAGTGAGGATTCACAGGCTCAGTACAATTTCTACCGACTTCTTTAGAGTTGTGAATTGCTTCAAAGTCAGTACATTTAGTGAGGATTCACAGGCCTCACGATCATTACGACGTTATCTGGATTGTTGTGAATTGCTTCAAAGTCAGTACATTTAGTGAGGATTCACAGGATTACCTACACCGTTACGCTTTCGTCCTATGTTGTGAATTGCTTCAAAGTCAGTACATTTAGTGAGGATTCACAGGCCTCACGATCATTACGACGTTATCTGGATTGTTGTGAATTGCTTCAAAGTCAGTACATTTAGTGAGGATTCACAGGTTTTTCTTTTCAAATCATATCGAGCTTGGTGTTGTGAATTGCTTCAAAGTCAGTACATTTAGTGAGGATTCACAGGAAGAATAAACTGTTACCTTTGTATCGTTATGTTGTGAATTGCTTCAAAGTCAGTACATTTAGTGAGGATTCACAGGTTTTCACATTTAATGGCGTTTATCATCCTAGTTGTGAATTGCTTCAAAGTCAGTACATTTAGTGAGGATTCACAGGCACTACACCATGTTACACTATGTACTAATAGTTGTGAATTGCTTCAAAGTCAGTACATTTAGTGAGGATTCACAGGCACGACCTGCTAATTCAAAGCTCAAATTATGTTGTGAATTGCTTCAAAGTCAGTACATTTAGTGAGGATTCACAGGAATGAGATTCTAATGTCGGGTAAGTGTGTTGTTGTGAATTGCTTCAAAGTCAGTACATTTAGTGAGGATTCACAGGGACAGGTTTTCAATTTTAAAATCACGTTTCGTTGTGAATTGCTTCAAAGTCAGTACATTTAGTGAGGATTCACAGGGAATAAGATGCAATGCCTATTTTATAATCAGTTGTGAATTGCTTCAAAGTCAGTACATTTAGTGAGGATTCACAGGATAGAAGCTTATGAAGATAGCTATAAGATTGTTGTGAATTGCTTCAAAGTCAGTACATTTAGTGAGGATTCACAGGAGCTTGTTTCCCAAACAACTCCCTGTCTGGGTTGTGAATTGCTTCAAAGTCAGTACATTTAGTGAGGATTCACAGGATACCCCCGGTTAACGGGCTGATATCCTGTGGATTCTTTCATTGAATAGCATTCAAAAAATGTATCCGTTTCTCTTCCTCTCTTCTGTTCTGTTGTATTTTTTCGATTCTGTTGTTGAATCCTTTTTTTCGAACAGATGATGTTTTCCGTTCTCTAAAACAATTCCAACTGCTGAGCAGGACTCTGAATTTCTTCTTTTTTTATACCGTAAAAGATTTCCATCATTCCGAACTGTTTGTCGGTAATATGCAGAATCCCTATTTTGCCTTTCTCCGGCAATATGTTCTTCACACGCCGGATGTGTACCTCTGCATTTTCACGGCTGGCGCAAAACCTCAGATAAATCGAAAACTGGAACATCGTAAACCCGTCATCCAGCAAGGTCTTGCGAAATCTGGCAGCTACTTTTCGCTCTTTCTTGCTTTCTGTCGGGAGGTCAAACAAGACCATTACCCACATGGCACGATATTGATTAAGCCGACTGTACCGATCCGCTGCCATAATCGGGATAGTTTATTTTTCTGCTGATCCCCGCAAAACAATCACTCAGGGAACTTGTTGTCCGGCTCATAGCAACCAACAGAGGACTTTTTTTGCCCTCAATTACCACATCCAGAGCCGGGATCATCAGTAAGCGCCGTTTCAGTTCCGGAGTTAAATCACTCTGTACCGCCCCCTCTTTTACCAGGTCCCCCACAACGGTATCTACATACGGGCGATACGGCTCCATGATATCATCCGCCAGGCAATACGCATTGTACTTGTTTGCATGAAAAATACCATACCCCGGCAACAAGCCGCTTCCTACAATTGCACGGGCACAAACTGCCCTCAGAATAGCGTATCCGTAATTTAACAGATTGTTCGGCGTTCCTTCTTTTCTTCCGCGGGTAAAGCCTTCTATCCCGAATATTGTATTCCAATAGATCGCTGCTGCCTGCCCTTCATTGTTTTGTGTATCCCCCGAAAGCACCGTTCGCGACAAATCCGTCAGTTTATCCAGTTCTTTTTTTGTGGCATATCCTGTACTCCTCAGGTAAGCGAGCTGGTTCGTAATCTTACGTTCCACCGTTTGTTGCCAGAGGTTCTTTTTGAGAGGTACACTGGCCGTCAGTTGCTGTCGGATCCGTTCGTTAAACTCAGAATGACCGTATAAAGAAAGCGTCATCGACTGTGGCATGTGTTGCGGGTTACAATGCACCACCACTACATTATTCAGCATCAGTTTACTCATCAAGGCGTTACTGATCGTAATTTGCGCGTGTTCCAGTACAATCACGCCCAGGTCTTCAATCGGAACGGTTTTCGATACACTGTCCTTCTCCGGATAGTTGACAACCAATTGTTCATTCCGCGTATTCAAATACGTCGGATTACCAAAGTGCAGGGTTCGTTTGATCATTGTATAAGCAGTATTGATTTGATTTACAATACGTTTACCACAAAAAATGGTTACAAATCTCCGAAACCAATCAGTTATTCTTAATATTCCCCAACACCTACAATATCCCCAAGATGATTGACACGGACTTTGACAATTCCTACTATTCCATTTAAACCCAATTGGGGTTTGTAAGTTACACCTGTCAATTCCTTCGGTGTCTCAACTGTGGTTTCTAAATGATGCCTGAAAAAATAATTCTTCGTTGCTAACTTCTGCACCCTAAACAAATTCGGACTTATCTCCTTTTTATTTTTTGGGTCTATCAAATCAATTTTATTCGGATTAAATCCTGACTTTTCATTCGGGAAAACAAACATTTCGTTTTGTTTCATCGTAAACAAAAACTGCCACCCCAAATGTTGATTATAGTTTTTATCAATTATAGGTAAACCTTGATTTACTCGCTCAACTGCCTCAAAAAACGAAACTACATTTTCTTGTAATTCATATTTCGGTTCGCCATTTTCATCCAATTTCGGTTGGTTATTTTTGTCCAAAACAGGTACTTTATAAACTGCTACGTGGTGATTATTCCCTGTACTTACAAAATTGACAGGAATTTCATCTCCCTTTCTATCTAAAATAAAATTGCCTAAATGGTCTTTTTTGTAATGCAAAGGCTCGGCATTTTTCACTCCGCTTATAGTAACCCGCTTAATCGAAATTCCTTTTTCTTTGTTCAGCCAAATCGGATTTTTGTCTAAATCTGAAAAGGCTTTTTTCGGATCGTTATCAAATTGTTTTAATCGGTTTTTTAATGCTCTTTTTACACCTTCGTCCAAAATTTTGTCAATTAGTTTCTCATCTTTGAAATTGTCGGGTGTAATGTCTTTTCGGATAGAATAATCTTCTTCCAACCAAACCAGTTTTACCTTTTCGGGTAGTCTATTTCTTTTTGATTCATCTAAATAAATAGGTTGTTTGCTTACAGAATTTTTTCCTGAAAACGCTTTTTTCGGGTCGTTGCCATTAGCTGATAATCTTTCCAAAAGCAATTTTTTATATAGCGGATTGGCAACTTTGTTTATCGTTTTCTCATCAAACTTGGCACTGATTTTTTCCTCTTTGCTCTCGTAATAATGATATTTCCCATAAACCGATTCTTTGTGCAATTGCCCTCTTGGAGTTAACTCGATTTTTATCTTTTCTCCGTTTTTAGTTTTAGTTTTATTCTTGTTTTTGGTAACTACTTTGTTTTTTGCTTTATGTGAAATCAAGACATTTTCCAAATGTTCTTTGGCGACCTGACGGAAATTAGGAATGGGTTCTTTAAAAACCCGTTTTTTGTTCCCGTTGTCTTCCATTTTTATCTCGGTTTCCAAATTTTCAATAGCAATGATATTACCGTGTAATTTGTGGTTTTCGTTTTTCCGGGCATTCAAATAATTCAAATACTGAATGTGGTTGTGTTTGGTAAAAGCTACCGTCAACGCATCCATAGCGTGATGACGATGGTCATTTCTTTTTGTCCAATCTTTAATCACTTCTACTTTTTGTCCGAATTTACGCTCCTCCATTTTGGTCATCCCCAAACTTCTATATTTCGGAAGATTCAGTTCTTTCATCACGTTGATTAAGTTCCAATCTTCTCGAAGTCTATCCGTAACGCTTCCCGAAGTAGAAACCACCGAACGACTAATTTTGAACAACATTTCTTTCGCCTTCTTGGCAATATATTGGCTGTCTCTCAAGTCCCGTTGTATAAATCCGTCGCCGATTTCAGATTCCTTTTTAAGCAATTTTTGGTATTTGGCTTTAGAAATTCCGTTCTCTTTTTCTTGATAAATCTTTTCAATTCTCTCTTTGTAAGCTTCAATTCCTTGCTCACCAAACTTACTTTCTATATAGTCGTAAGCTGTTTTATTTCCTTTTTCTAAGTTATCTTTACGGTAGGTGATGGTTTTATTGGAAAAACTATCGTCAAACAATCTTGATTGTGGAATGATGTGCTCAATATCTACTTCTTTTGAGAACACTTTCTCTCTTGGGATATAGGTGTTTGTGTATAAATCCTTGTAACCGTTGCTTTTTAATTCTTCGTATAGTCGATAGCGGATAATATCGTTTCGGGTTGGATTTTTAATGCCAAATTCGGTTTGCAACAATTTAAAAATCTTTTCGTGAGCTATTTTTGCTTTATTTATTCCTGCGGTCATTTCCGCCCGTTCTTCAGCGTTTTTCTTTAATTCACGAGACAATTCAATACGGATTTCATCAAATTTAAAGTAGTCTGTGATTTTTCCGTTTTCGTCTTTTTGACTGTTTTCTTCAATCAAGGTATTAACCACATTTACCACCTGATTGAGAATTTTTTCCACCACAGGGTTTCGTAAACTGTTTTTTTTCAGAAGCTCCAAGGTATTCTCTAATGGGCGATTTTCAAGTTCTTCTTTGGTTAATGAATGTTTGGAATGTCGGTATCCTGCCAACTCACAAGCTGTACTATAATTGTTTTCTTTTAGAAACGGATAAACTTTTCGCATCGCTTTGGTTGAAAGGTTTCCGTAATCATCAGATAAGCTAATATTAGCCAAAATCTGACCATGTTCTCTCTTGAAACCAAATTTCTTTTCCAACAGCTCGTACAGCTTTTCATTTCCGCTAGGCGAATCATCCCCTTCATACGAATACAGCAAATGCCATAATTGATAAGAGGCTTGTTTTTCAAAATCTTTTCCCTCCAGTTCTGCATCAAAATCAAGAATTTTTGTATCAATATCCAGCACTTCAAAAATTGATTTTACCATTGTTTTGATTTCATTGGCTGGCGTTTTTAAATCGGCGATATTGATTTCGTCTTTGTTGGAGAGTTTAAGCAGCTCTTCGTCATATCCTTCAATTTCCAAAATTTTCAAATAAGCATTGTAGAGTACCTGATTGGTTCGGTTGCCTTCTAATTCAGAATAATTCATTGACCAATCGGTAGGTTTATACCCTAACAATTCGATGATTCTATTGACTTTTAAATTACCTTTAAGGTTCAATTCTTCAAACAGTAATTCCTTGGCTTCTAAATCGAGCTCAAAAATTTCTTTTTCTAACAATTCGGTCCGGTTGTCCTGTTTTTTAACAGTTCTTTTCTTACTCCCTTTTTTCTTGACCAAAACATTGTTCAGGCTTTGCCAAATCTTAAACTCCTGAAACAAAGGCGAAGATTTTGGGGCTACACGCAAACCAATGGTTTTCTTTTGGGTTGTTGAGCCTGTCGAAACAATGATTTTTTCCTGCGACTCAAGTTCACAAAAACTGATTAAGCCTTTCTGAGATTTCAGTTTTCTTTGGTAAAAGATGATTATGTCCCTAATTTCGGTTTTTAATTCGTCTGTCAATTCCGAATGATGTTTGGATTGTTCTTTCCAAATCGCTTTAAACTCGTCCAAATAATCTTGGCGGTAAAACACCTGATTTTTCAATCGTGTATGCGGATTTTCTTCTAGCTGTTTAAACAGGTTTTGCCCAATAGTTTCTTTGTTGAAATACAACTCTTTACTTCGGTCTGAAATAGCTCCAAGATAACCACTCGAATTGTTCAAGTTATTGTTGATTTCCGTGATGACATAAGCCATTTCTTCTTTTTCCAGTTGTTTGGAAACAGCATCATTCCGCCATTTGTAGGCTTGTAATTTTTTCTGTTCTCGCTTATTTAGTTTGATGGTTTGCTCATTTTTCAGGCTTTCTTCCAAGTCTTTAATATCCGCAGTATTAAATTGGTGTGTACTCCAAAACGCAGCCGAAGTCGCCCTTTGTCCTTTCCCTTGCAGGGTTTTGTAAAATTCATCGGTAAGAATTTCAGGATAAAATTGTTTCTGAACATTCCAGACCCTGTCAAATTCCACCTGTAAATCGGAGCGATAAAAATCGGGAATGGATTTTTTGCCCTCCATCAATCGCTGAAAAACCAATTGTCCGGGAGTCCTTTTTTCTTCATAAAGTTGCTTGGCAACTGCCATTCCGTCAATAATTTGCCCCTCATCTTCGTTTTTGGCTTTGCGACTACTTTTGTAACCGCGTTTTTTGTTAATTGCCAAAAATACCCGAGCCAACTCTTCTTTTTGTATTTTTTCATCAACAGACTTCGCTCTTAGTTCCCACGTTTGGTGTGTAGTATTTTTACCATTTTCACTAAGTACGGATTCATCTGAAATCAAATTGGATTTCAGTAATACTGCAATCAATTTTTTTCTTCTATCTTGGTAGCGGTCAAGATTTCTTCTTGCTCCACGTTTAAGCGTTCGCTCAGCATTTGTGGTAATACTTTTACCTTTTTCAAAATTGGTTTGCTCGTCTACTGTAAGCGGATTTACACGGACTCCAATTTTTTCAATAGAAGAAGTTTCTTTATCGTTTTCGGCTTCTTTTATATAAGCAAAGCCAATGGAAGTAGTCCCCAAATCCAGTCCTAATATCTTTTTCATGCTATCGTATGTTTTCGTAGTTCTTCTTTTTGTTTCGAAAGTGGTTTAGCTCTTTTTCAAAAACGGCTTCAATATACTATTTTTTTGAATTAGATTGAGTACTATCTACCATCTACAAATTCATTCTTTACACATTTATACTATATAAACATATTTTATAACGTAACCTGATTACGCTGTTGATGAAGATTTAATTTTGGAAGCCTGCTATTTTATTCCTTTCTTTGGTTCAGAAGAAACCTTGCTGAAACCATTAATTGTTTAACTTACTTTTTATACGATGAGAAAAAAGATTCTTTTTTTGGCTGTGGTAACCCTTTTTGTCTGGAACAAAGGTCAATCCCAAAACAACACATTACATTTTGACGGAGTTAATGATTATGTTGACATTACTACTCCTCTAGCCTCGTTTATGACGGGACGCAACGCTTTCTCTTTTGAAACCTGGATAAAACCAGATGTGGTTCAGAATGCTCCATACGGGATGATCTTCTCTGCCAATAGTAACACCAATCAATTACACCGCTTTGTATTACGTTTATCAGGAGCTGGTGATGCTACCAGCAATACAATAACGCTTAACATTCCTGTAGGGGGAACTTCTTATAAACTTACGGGAACAACCAATGTAATGGACGGAGAATGCCATCATATTGCATGGACATATAACAAAGATACCTCTCGCCTGTATATTGACGGTGTACTTCAGGGTACTATGATTCAGTCACTAAGTTTTCAATCAACTGACAAATATAGCCTGGGACAGGAATTTGATCCTCCAGGATATACTCCTTCGGACTTCTTTAAAGGAAGTATTGATGAATGCAGAATCTGGGACAACGCTATAAGTTCTACGCAGATCTCCGACCTTATGCATACAGAAATTCTTCCTACACACACTGGTCTTTTTGCTTATTTCCAGTGCAATCAGGGTACCCCCGGAGGAAACAACACCAGTGAAACACAACTTATCAATGCGGTTGACATAAGTTCGTCAGGTACTCTTCACAATTTTTCATTAACCGGTAGCTCTTCCAACTTTATTGAAGGTTCTTGCTGCGTCTCGAACTACACTGAAGCCCCAAGAAATGCACTACACTTTGATGGTGTAAATGATTATGTTGATATTACAGCGCCTCTTGCTTCTTTTATGACAGGAAGAACTGAATTTTCTTTCGAAACATGGATAAAACCGGACGCTGTCCAAAACAATCCTTACGGGATGATCTTCTCTGCCAATAGTAATACCAATCAATTACATCGCTTTGTATTACGTTTATCAGGAGCTGGTGATGCTGTAACAAACTCTGTTACATTAAATATCCCTTGGAGTGGTTCTTCTTATAAGCTGACGGGAACAACCAATGTAATGGATGGAGAATGTCACCATATAGCATGGACTTATAATAATGACACCTCTCGTTTGTACATCGACGGAGTTCTACAGGGAAGTATGATTCGGTCATTAAGTTTTCAATCAACTGACAAATATAGCCTGGGACAGGAATTTGATCCTCCAGGATATACTCCTTCGGACTTCTTTAAAGGAAGTATTGATGAATGCAGAATCTGGGACAACGCCATAAGTTCTACGCAGATCTCTAATCTGATGAATACGGAAATCTCACCTACCTATAGTGGTTTATTTGCCTACTTCCAATGTAATCAAGGTATTCCAGGAGGTAATAACTCAACTGAAACACACTTAATCAACTCTGTAAATGCTCATCAGTCGGGGACATTAACTAACTTTACTCTAGCAGGTAGTTCTTCCAACTTTATTGATCCGAATTGTTGTATTTCATCCATAACAAGCTCCAAAAATGCTCTACACTTTGATGGAGTTAATGACTATGTAGATCTTACTTCTTCTATTTCATACTTTATGACAGGACGAACAGAGTTTTCATTCGAAGTATGGATTAAACCAGACCTTCCACAAACAGCACCTTATGGAATGATTTTTTCTGCCAACAGTGATTCTGAATCAGAGTTATTGCACCGTTTTGTTTTACGACTTTCCGGAGATGAAGATATTGTCAGCAACTCTGTTGTTCTTAATATTCCTTCTGGCGGATTTTTCCACAAATTAACCGGAACCACCAATGTAATGGATGGGAAATGTCATCATGTAGCATGGACATATAACAATGGTACTTCACGTTTGTATATCGATGGTATTCTGCAAGGTACAATGAACAGGACTCTTGTTTTTGAATTGACAGACCGATTCAGTCTTGGACAAGAATTTGATCCTCCTGGCTTCACTCCTTCCGATTTCTTCAAAGGCAGTATGGATGAATGCAGAATTTGGGATCATGAAATCAGCTCTACACAAATTACTAGTTTCATGAATATGGAAATTTCTCCTGCCAGCTCCGGTCTTGAAGCATACTTCCAATTCAACCAGGGAATTTCAGGAGGAAACAATAGTGGCGAAACATCGTTAAATAACACGGTTAATCCTAGTCAATCCGGGACACTTCATAATTTCGGTTTAATAGGTAGCACCTCAAATTTTGTTCAGGTTATGTGTAAAATTGTTTCCAAGAGTGCTTTAGCAGAAACACAAATGAACACATTAAACTCTGTAGATGCGTCATTATATCCTAATCCGGCAGACAACTTTTTCTATATCAGTTTACCTGAAAAAGAGCTGGCTCAAATTCAGGTACTAAATAGCTCCGGTCAGATTTTACTCAAGCAAGAGTTTAATTTCGATCACGACAGTAAAAGAATTGAGACCGAAAATCTGATCAATGGTATTTATTTTGTCCGAATTTATCTGAAAAACTCAAATCAACTTCTTGTAAAAAAACTGGTTGTTAATCATTAATTTTTTTCAATAAGTAAGAATAGAAGCCAAAAACGGGGGAATACTTCCCCCGTTTTTTTGTCTCTTTTTACACCAGTATTTTCTTGGTTGATTCCATTTTTCTTATTTCCTTTGACGCTAAATTCATTTTCCTGATACTCTGTATCCAACAAACAAACTTGCTATGAAATTCTTTCTGATTTTATTATCAACGGTATTTTGCTTTCTATCAACAAGCTATTCTCAGAATACAGCACTGCACTTTGACGGAACTGATGATTATGTCGATCTGACCTCCATTGCCTCCTTTATGCAAGGGCGGGATGAATTTTCTTTCGAAATCTGGATAAAACCTGATGTTGCTCAGGCATCGGATTACGGAATGATTTTTTCCGGTAACAGCAATAATGTCGGAAACCAACTACATCGTTTCGTTTTACGGCTTTCCGGACCGGAAGATTTTACCAGTAATTCCGTTACTCTCAATATTCCTTCTGGAGGTTCCTACTATAAAATAGTTGGATCAACAGATGTATTTGATGGAAAATGTCACCACATAGCATGGACATATAACAACGGATTATCCAAACTCTATATAGATGGTAATCTTCAGGGAAGTACGGTAAAACTTTTAGCTTTTGAAGCTACCGATCGTTTTAGTCTCGGTCAGGAATATGACCCTCCCGGATATACTCCTACTGATTTTTTCAAAGGGAAGCTTGAAGAATGCAGAATTTGGGACAGAGAAGTCAGTCCTTCACACTTAACAGAATTTATGCATACAGAAATTCCCTCTTATCAAAACGGACTACTCGCGTACTATCGATTTAATCAAGGAATTGCAGGAGGAGACAATTCAAATGAAACAACCTTAATCAATGAAGTTACAGGAGGACAGTCAGGACTACTTAAGAACTTTTCTTTAACGGGTTCCTCTTCTAATTTTATTACAGCCAATTGTGTAACTCTACTAGCTCTAGATCAGATCAGTGATGTCAAACAACAAAAAATAGAATATAGTATTTACCCCAATCCTACAGCAGAAAAGTTCTTCTTCATTAATGTATCAACAGAAGATCTGGTGCAGGTAGAGCTAATAAACTACTTAGGTCAGGTTGTTCTTAAACAGGAAATCGTATTCAGTAATTCTAGTCACAGAATCACAACAGAAAATATAACTCCAGGCATTTACCTTATTAGAATAAATTTAAAAAACGCTGCAACTACGTTCACCAATAGGCTGGTTATTATTAACTAATACTAGAATAATCACAAAATATTTTTGCTTTTCACAATTATAATATTCATATTTGGAGGACTGAATTTGAAGCAATTCACAATAAGGATTATTCCGTTGTGAAAACATTTGGGTTGCTCCTTGTCCATAATCAGGGAGCATTTTTTATTCCCGAATGTTGTCTATTCCACATCAAAAAGTAACGATCCGACATATAAAAGCATCTGATTCATACGCTACAGGGTATTTTTGTGGTTTCCATTCTGAATTAGCTATATTTGTATGCGCTTTGGGGGTATTCTGAAAAGAATTGAGAGAGTCCCTTTGAACCTGATGCGGCTCACACCGACGTAGGGAAAAGCAAACGACATCTTTACGGATGTGTTTTCTTTTGTTTTCAGATTTCCTAAAGCATTTTATGTAAAAACAATGACAATGGAAAAAATTCTCTGGAAACACATTCAAACGTTAAAAGCAACCGCTCCTCTTGTACACAATATCACGAATTATGTAGTCATGAATACTACGGCAAATGCACTTCTTGCCGCGGGAGCTTCTCCGGTTATGGCGCATGCCAAGTCGGAGGTACAGGATATGGCAGCACTTGCACATTCGTTAGTTATCAATATCGGAACACTAGACGAATACTGGTCAGAAGCTATGCTTATGGCCGCAGAAGCGGCACATACGCAAGGGAAACCCTGGATACTGGACCCTGTTGGTGCGGGAGCCACACCTTTTAGAGACACTGTGTTACAACAACTCCTGCAATTCCGCCCAACGGTTATCCGTGGAAACGCTTCTGAAATTATTGCGTTGGCAAAGGCAAATTCTACCCGAACCAAAGGAGTCGACAGCACAGCTGAAAGCAATGAAGCAGTAGCTGCTGCAATGACGATTGTCAAACACTCCCCATCCATCGTTTGTATTTCCGGTGCTACGGATATCATTACGGACGGTTCACAAACGATTTTGATCCGTAACGGTCACCCACTGATGACCAAAGTGACCGGGCTGGGGTGCACTGCATCTGCGTTAATCGGAGCATTCATCGGAATAACAGCAGATAAAACAGAAGCAACAGCAGCTGCGATGGCGCTTATCGGAATAGCCGGAGAACTGGCAGAACAACAGTCCAAAGGACCGGGAAGTTTGCAGCAACACCTCATCGATAAGTTGTATAATCTTACCGAAGAAGAGTTTTATTCCCGGATCAAAATTGAAAAGCAGTGATTCCGCTCAGGCAGTTTCCCTATCAGTTGTATCTCGTTATCTCGGAAGCAGATTGTAATGGGCGAAATTTTCTGCACGTAGCTGAACAGGCTATTCTGGGAGGTGTGGACCTGATCCAGTTACGAGAAAAAAACTGTTCTCAGGAAGTCTTCCTTAAAAAAGCACTCCAACTCCGGGAGCTGACAGAAAAATACGCTGTCCCCCTGCTTATCAATGACAATGCCTCCGTTGCTATGCAGGCAGACGCTGCCGGAATACACGTAGGAAATACTGATACGCCTCCTACAGTAATCCGGGAACAATGGCAGGATCGTACAAAACTTGTCGGTTACTCCATTGAATACCTGGATCAATTGCAGAACGAACAGGTTACCGCCTCGGATTATCTGGGCATTAGTCCCGTATTTAGTACGCCTACTAAAACGGATACTGTTACGGAATGGGGACTCAAAGGCATTGCATCCATACGACAATTGACTGAAAAACCATTAGTCGCTATCGGCAATATACATGCGGGTAATGCCCGGGAGGTTATACAGGCAGGCGCTGACTGTATTGCCGTCGTATCAGCTATCTGCAGTGCTCACGATCCTCAAAAAGCGGCGTACACGTTAAAAAATGAACTTGTAAAATGAAAACATACAGATATCCTTCCGTCCTGACCATTGCCGGATTTGACGGTAGCGGAGGAGCCGGCATACAAGCCGATATGAAAACAATTTCGGCGTTAGGTTGCTATGCAACTTCTGTACTAACTGCGCTCCCGGTTCAAAACACCACAGGAGTACGAAAAATTTATCCCATCCCTGTTGAGGCTGTTTCCGATCAGATCGAAGCAATCCTTGACGATGTGTTTCCCGATGCAATTAAAATAGGCATGGTACATACTCCCGAACTCGTCGAAACGATAGTAAAGACACTGGGGAAGTATAAAAAAGTACCGATTGTCTTTGATCCTGTTATGGTCGCCACCAGCGGTCATCGTTTGATTGAAGAAGAAACCATCTCCACTATTGTTCAGCAGTTGTTTCCAGTCGCTTCTGTTATTACTCCTAATATGGATGAAGCGGCTATTCTAGCCGGAATGGAAGTAAAAACACTGGACGAAATGCGAACCGCAGGAGAACGAATCAAAACCCTGGGTTGTAACAGCATCCTGTTGAAAGGTGGTCATCAAGAAACCCAGACGATCACTTCTCTTTTTCTGGATCAGGATCATAACTTCCATGCGTTTCATGCGGAAAAGTTTGCTACGCAAAACACACACGGATCAGGCTGCACGCTTTCTTCTGCTATTGCTTCTTATATCGCACAGGAAAAAGATCTTTACTCCTCTGTAGAGCTGGCACAGAACTATGTCTATGAAGCCATCAAACACGGAAGGGATGTACAAACCGGTAAGGGCAATGGTCCCCTGAATCACTTTTTTAACCCTCAAAAACTAATTAAACATGAATTGGTCTGAAAACGCATGGAAAACAATCGAAGAGAAATACGCATCTATTCTGAAGATGCCATTTATCACCGAATTGACAAACGGGAGTCTTCCTAAAGAGAAATTTCGTTTTTATATGGCGCAGGACTCTCTTTATCTGGAACACTTTGGAAGAACACTGGCACTCATTGGAGCAAAAGCTTTTGCTATTGAGGAAGCCCTGACTTATATCCGCTTCGGAGAGTCAGCAATTGTTGTGGAAAACGCACTTCATGAATCCTATTTTGAGGATTTTGCTGTAACAGACCGGGGCACCTTACAGCCTGTGTGTCATCATTATGTTCATTTTTTGAAAAGTACCGCAGCCTTTGAACCCGTGGAGGTAGCCATGGCCGCAACTCTTCCCTGTTTCTGGATTTACAAGAAGGTAGGCGATCACATTCTCAGCCAGGAACAAAAAACAGGAAACCCCTACCAACGCTGGATTGATACCTATGGCGGCGAAGAGTTTGCTGCGTCCGTTCAAAATGCGATTCGAATTTGTGATATCGCAGCTGAAAATACGACTCCTGAAATCCGGAAAAGAATGACGGAGGCTTTTGTCACTGCTTCACGTATGGAATACTATTTCTGGGAAGCAGCTTATGAGCTTACGCAATGGAAGTGATACTTTCTAAACACCTGTTTGAATACACTGAAAGACTCATACTACTACAAAAAACAATTAGTAATGACTAGTCCTAAATAACCGATACAGGTTTTAGACTAAAATAAACAATAATTATATCCCAGCAAGCAAACACATATTTGCTGGGATATTTGTTTTTATTCTGATTTCCTGATGCTGATGCATCTGTTTTGGAGTTTTCATAAAACAAGAGTAATAAGGTCTACAAGTGTTATATATTCTAATACCACACTCTACTTCCTGGACAACTCCCAATTTAAAGGATAGAGAATAATCCTTCTGCGTTCGTTTTACATAATCTGATCCTTGGTCTTCTTTCATAACGATTCTTTTGTGTATCGATATTTCAGGACTAGACATAATAATACAAAAAAAGGAGGAAGCTTACTTTACTCCCTCCTTTTACATTGTGGATATAATATTATTCTTTTACAAGCTTAAAGCTTTCTGTTATTCCGTCATCATAAGTTACTACAGCCATAAAAAGACCAGAACTAATATGACTTAGATCAAGAAGAACATCATCGTTTTCAGCTCCCGATTTCGGTTCAAATTCTGCAACAAGCCTTCCTTGATTATCAAAAATAAAAACTGAAGACATTCCTTTGCTACTTTTTATAGAAAGCGATCCTACCACAGGGTTTGGGAAAAGGATTGTCTCACCTTCAATAACAACATCTTCTATTGAAGTTCCTAATGTACTTTTTGATAATACCGGGTTACAAACTTCCCACCATCCACTAGTTCCTTGAAACTGGTTATTCAACCAAACATGGTTTCGAACTGACAAATTACCATAATCATAAAAACACGAAATATCTGAATTGCTACCATTAGAGTTGAAGTCACCTGAAACTATTCTGTCTGTAATTTTAGTAGCATCATATTGACTTGAATACCAAATTCCATTTGGCCCAGAATAATTTAAGTTACTCCCATTTGCCGACCATCTATGAGCTCTTGTTGTAGCACTTCCATAATCATAAAGAGCTACAACATCAGATTCAAATCCATCTAAATTAAAATCTCCACTCACTAAACGGTTTGTTATTTTCAATGCACTGTAATTATTAGATGTCCAAACACCTCCTGTTCCCCCCTGCATCGATAATGATGATCCATTCGACAACCACATATGAGCCGTTGTAACAAAATTACCATAATCATAAAAAGCTATAATATCTGATTTATAACCATCTTTATTGAAGTCTCCTGAAACTACTCTACCAGAAATTTTGGTCGCATCATACTGATTAGAAGACCACCATCCTGTCGATGTCCCCTGTGAAACAAAAGCACTTCCTGTAGACAGCCAGACATGCGCTCTGGTCGTGAAGTTACCATAATCATAGAATCCCATCAGATCATCAACATATCCATCATGGTCAAAATCTCCAGCAACAAAAGCTACTAATTTAGTAGCATCATAGCTTCCTCCGTACCACCATCCTGCGCTTCCATGAAACGTAAATGAGTTACCATTTGATGTCCAAACGTGAATTCTTGTCATAAAGTTACCATAGTCATAAATAGCCGCAATATCATCTTCATATCCATCTCGATCAAAATCTCCGGAAACGACATGAAGTAACTGCCCTGCCTCATAATCATCTGATTTCCACCAACCGTCATTTCCTTCATAACTCAAGTAACCATCGGTCTCCCCATTCCAAACATGCAAAGCAGTAGAAAACTTACTATACCTGTAGAATGCCGCCAAATTATCTTTCTTTCCATTTCGATTGAAGTCTCCTGATACAACTCGACCACTGATGTTATCCGCACCATAAGGACTAATAATCCCCGTCAGGTTAACAGTAAGTGAGTTTGACCATGAAACATAGTAATCATTAATGGTAAGTTTCACCTTATATTCTCCCGGTTGATTTAAATGGCTATGAGGAATTGTGTACGCATTAGCAGTACCAGAAGAAGTTTTGTGTATTTGAACATTATTTCTGTACCATGTCCATTCATATGTAGTATTCGCTGGTTGTACTGGATCTGTTAAAGCTGTAGAAACAGTTAAGTGAATACTGCTTATAAAACAATTCGAAGCATTTATTAAAGAACTTGAATGTTGTCCGTTATACGATCCATTTAAAAAAACATGCTGAGAAAACAAAAAGCCTGTTAGAAAAAAGGTTAAGAATAGTGTTAAAGTTTTTTTCATGTGTATATTTTTTTTGCAAAAATAGAATATTATAAATTAGTTCGAAGCCCTAAATACATCTAAAAAAACAAAGAAAACATACAGGACTCAGAACAAGATAATTATAAACTACTCTACCGAAAAAAATCATGTCGAACACAAAAAAATTGCAACTTTATTAGGCTTCTCTTATTTCGTCCAGTTCATTCTTTCACTTCTACGGAAATCATTAGCTCAAGGTTTTGCGCATATCCGGTCGTAATTTCGATGGATTTTACGGTATGCCCCATGAAGTCGGATGTATCGAGCGTGGCTTTAAACCGGACGGTTTCACCGGGTGAGAATTCACGATCAAATTCAGGGACAGCGATACAGTTACATGGAATTGTTACAGCCGTAATTTTAACCGGAACAGACGTTTGGTTACGGATACTGAATTCCACTTCAATTTTTTCTCCCGGTTTTCTTACCCCTGCATCTATTATACGTTTTTCAGCCGTCAATGCCTGTATCAGACTGTCCTCTTCGACGATAAATGTTACGCTTTGTATTTCAATCTTTCGCTCCATCGCAGCCGCTCTTGAATACACGGAGTTTTTCTTATCGTTTGGATTATCACTGATCAACTGATCCGCTACATATTCTCCAAAAGGAATTTCTGTAAACACCAATCGTCCTCCGTTTTCCGCTGTATTTTTCATAAACGGAGCAAAAACACCTCCCTCATACGCCCGGAGATAATTTACCAGTGAAGCTATCCGACGCTTGGTTAAGTTCACATTGTAATCTGTTTTTGCCAGAGGCGAAGCAAATCCTTTCACCTGAACATTAATCTTTGCTCCTTTCTGTAATTCCTTGAGTAATAAATCACGGAACAGCTGTAAATCTCTTACGCCCTGATCAACATATTCAATAAAGAAATCTTCGATATCCTCTTCTGCATCACGCGCTCTTTCCGACCCAAGTCCTTTGGCGTACTCTTTCTGATACGTAGGAAGCATTTGCGTATAGTCATTGTACGAATCAATATAATTCACGGTAGTCGTCGTATCCCAGGACCTTGGATTTGGAATATCATTGTGAAAATATAACGTAACAGGAAGTCGTGCATTTAATTCCTCCAGCGTTTCTTCGGGAATCTCTATTTCCGGTTCGGGTGTAGGGTATAATTTAAAAATATCGGAACAACAAGTAGGATTCTTCGAAAATAAAGATCCTATCCGGTTACTGGAGACATAGGCTGTGTCTCCATACGTGAAATAATACAAGTCGTTCGCCGGGCTGTTTACCGGCACACCAAGATTCTTCGGTTTGCTAAACTCATTATTCTCAAATCGTGCCTCGAACACGTCAAAACCTCCATATCCTTCATGAAAATCGCTCGAAAAATACAATACTTTATTTTCTCTGTCGAAATAGGGGGTTACTTCATTCCCCATTGTATTAATCGATTTAAAATTCTTTACCTTTCCATACTGATTCCCGTTTTTAATCACACTGAAGTAAATATCCATTCCTCCTTTTGAATCCTCTCGATTTGAAGCGAAGAACAGCCACTCATCCCCCATCACTTCCCCAATCGCCGGTTGAGTAGTAGTCGTTCCCGGCTCATTAATAATTTCACCTAATGAATCAATATCAGCCCATCGACCGTCTTCATACCGGGCAACCATTATTTTGCAGCGATAGGTAGCTTCACCTTCGGAACACAAGCTAAAATAAAACCGTTTTCCATCCAGACTGAAAGAACCGTTCCCTGAATTCATCTTTTTGTAAAATAACTCTTTTACGACATCCGCACGTGTGTATTTATCGTCCTGCTTGTCCGAATAATACAAATGCGTGTGATAATCGTTTTCGTAGACTTCTTCGTTCGTGTGCACAGAATCGGCTCTCAGGGATGAAAACAACAGCTTATTTTCAAAAACAAGGTGACCAAATTCAGCATTTTTGGTATTGACCGTTTCCGGAAGGTTAGTAAAAACAACATCTGCCGAATCATCAATGGTCGACTTTGCCCAAACACAAGCTGAAATCTCTTCGCGGGATTTTTTATAGGCGAATCCCCGTTTATCTCTCGCATACCTCTTCTTAGCTCTTTTAAATACTTCGAGAGCAGCTTCATAATTCCCGCTTTGTTTCAGCATCATCCCGTAATAAATGAGACTATTCGGGTACAACCGGGCCTCTTCCTTTTCATAGACTTTTCCATAATAACGAGCAGCATTAGGATAATCCTGATAAGCCCGCAACGTCTCCGCATATTTCCACAAAATCGAAACCGAAGAGGAATCATACAACAAAGCTTTTTCGTAGTACTCTTTGGCATAATAATAGTCTCCTTTTTCGTACTGTTCTTCTGCAAATTTCAAAATCTGCTTCAGCTCCGTCTGACCGGACAGGGAAAAAGTCAACAGAAAAAAAGGTATGAAAATTAAATGTAAACGGGACATATTCGATGATTGACCTTTTTAGGTTTAAACGTTTTTAAAATGTATTGCAGTGTTATTTCAATTCCCCCGCGCACACGTGATGCCGGAACTAATTTGGAAAAATTAATATCATAACTCAAGCCTGCAAACCAGTTCTGATAATCCATTCCTACCATCAGGTAAGCTGCATCTCGCGTTCTGGAAAAGGCACCGAAGTACATTGCCATATACTCCCCTCTTTTCTCTTTCAGGATGTAGCGCAATTGACTTCCAAAAATAAGTTCATGATATTTCCCCTGAAAATTCATAGAAAAGGAAGGAATAATATCCCAGTCCAGCCCGATTTTAAACTGTCCCCGTCCATGGAAAGTAAAACGCATATCCCGTTGGATTTTTTGCCCGAAAAACCCCTGATTCTGACGGGTCATATTGTACCATGCGAATCCGACATTAAAGTTCTTACGCGAGGAGGTGAACCATTCATATACCGTTCCGAACCCCAAAGCAAAGTTGGTATAACTTTCACGTTGGAAGATCTCCTGTCCTGATAAACTCGGGTCATAATAATAACCATTGTATTGTGTATCCCATGAAAAATTTCCCGGTTGGACTTCTCTTGAGTTTACTCCAAACTGAATCCCCGGACGCAAGCTATGTACATTATTTTCTCCCTTTTTCTTATCCAGCCGGATGTGATAGGCCAAAGAAGGTAAAAAATCGATGGTACGAAATTTTCCATCTCCTACTACATCATGTACAAAATAGAAACCAACCGCCAGCTTTCCATTGATAAATCCTGCATTATCTCCTGATAAAGACAGAGTCTGGAAGGGTACGGTTACTGATCGCCACTGATCTCTGTATGCCATGTTAACCCGGTAGTCTCCTCTGAAAAACCCGGTATTTCCGGGATTCTGATACAACGGATTGTGCATGTACTGTGAAAAGTGAATATCCTGGGAAAGACTATAACTCCCCAGTAAAATACCAGCCATTGCTACCAGATATTTCAGGAGGGTATTCATTAACGAATCAGTGTTACATTACCTTTTATAATGGATTGTTGTCCATCAATACATTTTACATCCAGATAATAATCATAGACATCCGGATCACAAGCTCTGCCCTTGAAGGTTCCATCCCAACCGGAGGACTGATCGGTAGATTCAAATACCATTTCTCCCCAACGGTTATAGATCCGGAAGATCATTTCAAATACATACGGACCTCTGACATAAAGTATGTCATTTGTCTTATCGTTATCCGGTGTAAATGCATTTGGAACAAATACGTAGGGTTCGTCACAGATAAACTCAAGAGCTTTCACCGGGACCAATACCGTTTTAGTGCAGTAGCCATCTGAGACAACGAAGTAGAAATCCGTATCTTCATATACCGTAGCCGTTGTAATCAAACTCCCCGGAGAACTTACCTGACCCGGTGGTATCCAGGAAGTAGTCACTCCGGAAGGAGCCTCCCCGGTAAGCGTTGTTTGCCCACCAACCGGTAATGTATCAGGTTCTGCAAAAGCAGAAAGTTGCGTTTCGTCCAGATCTGTAACCGTAATATACAATGTGTCATACAGACTGCATCCCGTACTGGTAGTTGCTTCTACTGTAATTTCCTGAGATTCTTCCAGTAGAACTGTTATAGTAGAACCACCATCCCCGCTAACGATCACCGAGTCCGGAGCCCAATCAAATGTAAAAGATACGGATGGAAGTGAGTTAATGGCGGTAATACTAAAACTATCTCCCGCACACACCGTGTCCGGGTAGTCATACGTAAGTACCTCCGACAGGAATATCACCTGCATGCTATCCGTACGTGTACACCAGGCATTCGTTACCTGAACATAGTATGTCGCATCTTCATCCGGAAATACAGTTGCAAGTGAATCCGTTGGGTAGCTATTGAGCGTGTCTGAGAAATCGGGTTGTGAACTCCACAAAAATGTATCTCCTGTTCCATAACTGTTTGCCCAAAGCTGAACCTGAGCTGCACCACAGACAATCGTATCAGGAGTAATATCCAACAATAAGGAATCATGAACTGTCACATAGACTTTTGCACTGTCTGTTAATAAACAGATTGTATCCTGAACGTATAATGTAACTTCATACGTACCCGGTGTATTGAAAGTGTAGATCGGATTGTAGTCTGTCGTAGAGGTTACTCCGTCTCCGAAGTCCCACTCATAATTGGTTGAATCGGAACTGAAGTTCTGGAACTGAACTGTAAAAGGAGCACACCCTTCCGTATGGTCTACGGTAAATTCTGCTTTGGGAACAATTTCCAGATCAAATTTGAAGACCAGATTATTACAATTATCACTTTCATTTGTCAAAGACCATACATCAGGAGGAAATGTCTGGAAATCACTATGACCACCACAACCACCACATGCCGAATGGTATACAATCCCCATTTCATCAAACCTGGAGGTTCCACCGTCTACATGCTCCTGAGCCTGCCCTCCTCCCAGGTACGATCCATACAACAAACCTCCCATTTCACGCGACAAGACGATCAGGTAGAAATTATATCCGTCACCGTGATTTTGCTGATAAGCATCGGATGTTACAGGCATTCCGCTCAGAGGAGATCCTTGTTGAAGACTTCCTGCAATACCTGCCCCCCAACCTGATACATATAAATTTCCGCAGACATCAACCAGAAAAGCGGTCGGAGAGATATTCACCAAACTGTTCCCGTTTCCAAAAACGGTCTGACGAATTACATTATCCAAATCAGTAGTTAATTGCATAATAAACTGTCCGCTGTTCGGATTTCCATACACACCCGCTGAAGGCGTTATACTCCCTGTTGTTTGCCCCAGAACGAATACATCATCGTAGCGGTCTATCTGAAGGAAAAAAGCCTGATCGTATGCAGGAGTTCCTAATAGAGTAGAACTCAAAACAGAGGTTCCGGAAGCATCAAATTTGGTTATAAATCCATCCGGTTGAGTAACACCATTGTGATTGGGTTGTATTACACCCGGTGTGGTAGTAAAATCACCTGACCGTGTCCCGCCGGCCACATAAATTGAATTATTACTGTCAAATTTAATTGCATAGCAGGCATCTCTGCCATTTCCTCCCCAGTACGTACTCTGTAAAAGAGTAGCAAGGTCAGGTGAAAATTTCATAATGACACCGTCCATAGCTCCTCCATAAGTCGGTTGGGCTGCATTTACCAGAGGAAAATCAGTTGAATAGGTACAACTTACCACATAGCAGTTCCCTGCGTCGTCCAGCATGATTTCCCCCCTGTAAGGATCTCCGTAGTTATACAGTAAACCACCAAAGAAATTTCCATTTACTGCACCGGATTCGTTATAATTCAAACCGTCGTTAGCTGATCCTCCTATATAAGTAGCTCCCATAAGTGTACTTCCGTCAGATGATAACTTTCCCACAACAAGGTCAGTTCCTCCTGAGTTGGTTGTTCCATCACTTCCCCAAAAGTGGGTTCCGTTTGAGGTAAACTCTCTGTAAAGACCTCCGTTGAAAACAGCCTGAACAGGGTTAACCAAGGGAAAATCATCGGAAGAGGTTGTTCCGAAGAAATACAACTCATTATTGTCATTACAAATAATACTGTGCGGCACCTCTGTTCCTCCAAAGTCATCTCCACCACCTATGTAGGTCGAATAAACCATTGTCGTTCCGTCGGCACTGTACTTCGAAATAAAAATATCTGTAATCCCATACCTCAAAGACTGATTTGCCGCTGCATTGACCTGAGTAAATGTTCCGTTCTCATCATAAGCACCGGCTGTTGTAGGATAACTATTCCCGAAAGCAATTCCTCCTGAGTACAGACTTCCATTAGAATCATACGTAGCTGTCATTCCGAAATTATCCGATTCTGAACCACTATAACTGGCAAAAATCATAGCCGGATCAATAATCAATTCTAAGGCTTCATCATATTCTTCCAGTTCATAGGTCACGATATTCCCTTCAAGCCTGTAAGCAGCAGGGATTTCTACAATCTTACCATTTCTTACCTGATATACGTACGGTTTCTTTTCCTCAATAAGGCCCAGTTTCCCTTTCACTCTAAGTCCTCCGTCCTTTGTCAATAATACTTTTTCCGCATTCGGATATTCAATCCGTATCTGATCTGGACTGGCATGAGGAGCAACAATAAAATCATATTTTAAAACGTCTCCTTCATTATTCAGCCGGAGATCTATTCCCTCATATAGTTCGTTTAAAACGATGTCTGCATAGCCTCTTACCTCTGAAGCCCATCGGTCGGGATCATTTCCAATAAAAAAGTTATAATATTCCCGGGAAGGTTTTGTCTTTTTTATAGCTGTCACTTCATTCGCCCCCTGAAAACGAGCTATAATTAATTCTTGCTTCAGATCAGGAGCAGTTTCTACTTCATTAAAATGTGCGTGACGCATTTCTTTCATATCAACGAACTGATAGAGAATCCTTCCCTGCTCCACGTACATTTTTCCGTATTTGGATTCCGCACGAAACAATACAAAATCAGGCCATTGTCCCTTATTCTCCAAAAACTTAAAGTTTCCTTCATGATCTGGAATTTCCTGGGCACATAACGAAAACGAAAGTATCGTCAGCAGTAGTATAGAAGCTAATTTCATCATCCGGAAACTAATTTACAATTATTTTTTGGTTCGTAAAACAATTCCTGTTACAGTGTTGACCTGCTCCGGGCTGCAGGATTGACAAATATTTGTACATTTGCTCCTACGGTTTTAGATGGCGTATTTATCGGCATAGTATTTGTTGACAACCTTATCAAAGAAAAGAAAGTAATGAAATTTTTAACGGTCATAGTTACATTTTTAGTTCTGAGCGGCTCTTTGTTCAGTCAGGACAGATTATATACTGACCTTGAACGGGCTTTTCAAAACGGAGACGAAAAATCAATCGTTGCGCATGCTTCTGATCGTTTATTACTTGATATAGACAAAAAAGAAAGTATGTACAGTCGCTCTCAGGCTGAAATGATACTACGCGATTTTTTCTCCAAAAACCGCCCGAATTCCTTTAAGCTCATTTTTAAAGGGAATGCAAAAAGCAGCTCTGCTTACGCTGTAGGGATTCTTGAAGCCGGCAGTAAAAAATTCAGGGTAACCATTACGCTGAAAGAAAACGGCAATTCATTTAAAATTGAACAGTTATCCGTAGAGGAAGACTAATCGGTCTTCTTTTCAAATCAAAAGTATGATAGACGAGATTATTGACAACGCATTGCGTGAAGATATCGGAGAAGGAGATCATTCTTCTTTGGCCTGTGTACCCGTTGAAGGAAAAGGAACAGCACGACTACTTGTAAAAGACGAAGGAATTATAGCCGGTGTAGAATTAGCTGATCGCATCTTTAAACGGTTTGATCCGTCTCTGGAAGTTACCGTATTCATTCAGGATGGAGAATGGGTTAAACCAGGAGATATTGTTTTTGAGTTGAAGGGCTCTTCACGATCTATTCTTTCAACCGAGAGACTGGTACTGAACTTCATGCAACGAATGAGTGGAATTGCCACACAAACACGGGAACTGGTTGATCTTATTCAGGGAACAACCTGTCAACTACTCGACACCCGAAAAACAACTCCGGGGATTCGCTACATGGAAAAATGGGCTGTTCGTATCGGAGGAGGGCATAATCATCGTTTTGCATTGTATGATATGATTATGATTAAAGATAATCATATTGATTATGCAGGAGGCATTCCTCAAGCAATTGAGCGTGTTCATGACTATCTCGATGCAAATGGGAAGAATCTTAAAATCGAAATAGAAGTTCGTGATGAAAACGAACTGGATCAGGTTTTGCAGGTAGGAAAGGTAGATCGTATTATGCTCGATAATTTTACACCGGAGCAAATTAAAAAGGTACTGACCCGGATTCCGAAAGCCTATGAAACAGAAGCTTCGGGAGGAATCACAAAAGAAACAATTCGATCGTATGCCGAAACAGGAGTGAATTTTATTTCAGTAGGAGCTCTGACTCATTCCTTTCGCTCACTTGACATGAGTTTAAAAGCCGTTTTTGAATAAAAGAATCCGCCTCTGTAAGAAGAAGCGGATTCCGTTTATCATGTTATTCCACAAGGTAGAAAATATTGGTCTGCCATTTCGAAGTATCAGGCTCCGTCATCGGATCTGTAACATATTCCTCAATCACAGGCATTTTCACCTGTAATTTATGTTCTTCAATATATTTGTCCATAGCCATGTGTGCTTTAACCGAACCTTCGTAATCACCAAAATAAACGATTCGTAATGCTTTTCCTCCCAGCTTCCACGTTTCAAAGTTTCCTATACTCCTCTCCTGAGTAATCGGAACTGCCGCCGCCATATCCGTACGATCGTTTTCCTCATCCCATGAAAAGAATAACCCGGAAGGTGCCCCCTTAAACTCATACCCCCGTTCTAAAATCCCGGCATAAATATCCCCCAGATTATTCGAGTAGAACGCTCCCATTTCGGAGAACATCAATGTATCTCTTTTTCCGATAAAATAACGGGGTTCAAAATCAATTTCTTCTATTTCAAAATCACCTTTTATAGCTTTTAGCCCGGCCAGTTCTTTTTTCAATTTACCCAGTCCGTTTTCGAAATCAGCTCCTACTTGTTTTTCCATTCCCATTACGAACATCATCAGATTAAATGGATATGGAGAACTCCCCTGCATTCCCCACTCTACTTTTGTACCTTCTCCTTCATCTGAAATCACATAATAGGTAATGTCTTCATTTTCGAACGGTTCTATAAAGTTGAGGCGGATAACAATTGAATCTTCCGTTAAACGGATGATCTCCATTTTCCCTTTTCCTACGTCATCATTCCCTTCCCAGGCATATAGACTTCCAACTGCTCCCTTTTCTCCTGTAATTTCAACCTTCATGTCAGGGTCCATTTCCGCCCAGGGACTCCATTTTGAGAAGTTTGAAAAGTCTGCCATATACTCATAAACTACCTTTTTAGGTGTTTCCATTTGAACACTTCGAACGATCGAATACTCCTTTTTCACAAAAAGGGCAGTAATCAATAAAGCGGCAATCAAAAACACGATCACCAGCAATAAACGCAAGAAAAACTTTTTCATATCCGTTGTTTTTAAGCAATATACGATTTAAAGAAAAACCAGTCAACTACTTTGACTGGTAGAAACATCAGTAATTCTGATCCTATTTACTTCTTTTCCGATACTGAAAAGGTTAAATTTACTGCTCAATTAAACTTTTACACATGAAGCATTTTTACTTTACAATTGCCCTGTTTTCTTCTATTAGCGTAAGTCAGGCACAAGGTGTAGCAACAGCAACTCTCGAACAAAATAATGTCAGAGCCCATATCGCAGACAATGGCTTTTTATTTAATGATGTCCTTAACGATCAATCCGGTTATATTGTTCCCAGGCAGGAAGGTACCGGTGCAATGTTTGGTCTTAATATTAACTATACAGCAAAAGATCCTAATGAAACAGTTCACTTTAGCAAAAGCTTATACGGGATAAGTGTATGGTCAGGAGGTCCTGTAAGAGATAATTACAATGTATCAGTAACACCTAGTATTTCATGTGTATCACGAACGGAAATCTCGAACCACATTCATTCTTACACGTCTCCTTCCTATACAATCCCCGGAAGTCTTTTGGAATGGCCTGCACATGGAGATCAGGAAAATGGAGAAACGTGGTTACTTGCACCTTTCGAAGATATTGACGGAGATGGTATCTATGCACCTCAGAACGGAGATTTTCCTTGTATTAAGGGAGACCGGGCTTGTTATATCATTATGAATGATCAAAAACCGGACTTACAAACCGAAGGGCTACCCAGTGTAGGACTGGAAACGCACATCATGGTGTATCAACTCAATTCAGCGAGTGAAGCAGTTAATAATGCTACTTTTATGGAAGTGAAGACGTTCAACCGATCCGAAACTGATTACACCGATTTTGTTCTTGGTATTTTGATGGATGGAGACATAGGTGGTTTTGACGATGATTTCATCGGGACGGATGCAGAAAGTTCCACTCTCTATTTTTACAATGGACGAACGATTGACCAGGGATTTATGGGGGTGACCGGATACGGAGCAAATCCTCCTGCTTTGGGACTTACTGCCCTGAATGAAGACCTTAGCTATACTAATTATCCGTTTCAAAGTAACTGGACAGTTATGGAACTGTATAATCTCTTCAATGGAAGAAACCCGGATGGAACACCTCTTGAACACGACTATGTATTTGACGGATATTACGAAACCGGACGTACGGAGATAACGACAGGAGGAGTTCCCGGAGACCGAAGAGGATTTGCAAGCTACACTCCTGTAGATCTTCCATCCGGAGAGAGTCACTCGTCCAGTTTTGTTATCTCTTACGGCAAAAGCAGTATGTATGAACATCTTTTTTCTCCGGTAGAAAGCCTCATTACAAATATCTACGAATTAAAAGACGCGTATTCACAGATTTCCTCTTCGTGTGATGAAGTTCTGTCAAACGGAAAACCCATTTCTAAAAAGGAAATTGCGCTTTTTCCGAATCCAGCTTCAGACAAACTTACCATACACACACCATCTAATGGAGAGTTTATCCTACTCAATGCGTTGGGACAAAAAGTGTACGAAGGAAAGCTTACCAGTCCGGCAACTTATCTTTCTGTAAGCCACCTTTCCGAAGGAATGTATTTCGCAAAGATCAGTACGGATACAGAAGACAGAACTATTAAATGGATTAAAGAATAAATCTTTGTAAATGTAGAATAGAAAAGGTAGGGATAGTCCCTACCTTTTTTTATTTTCACTCATTGAAAAGACTCGCCTCCAGAGCAGCAATGTACATACCTACAATAGACTCGGGTGTAAGCACTTCTGCATTGATCACCTTCACTTTACCTTTTATTCGGGAAGATGACTGTAACACTCCAAAATCACGTAACACAGCTTTATTTTTGAAATACGTTTCCCCGGATGCATCACACACGGTAAGTCGCAGTTCAATCATCGGTTTACGTTTTTTAGTTTTGGATAAATTCGTTGACACACTTCCCTGTGCTCTGATGTCAGCATAAATATGCACATAATACTTTTTCTCCTCTGTCTTTATCGCTGTCCCCTTATTCACAAAAGGCATTCCCGGAAATAACTCAGTACCTGCCGTTACTTTTTCTTTTCCTTTTTTATTGCTGACATACAACATTCCGGACTGAACTCCCAGTTTTTCTGAAACCAGTTCTGCTGTCACTTGCTTTACAGTCTCCAGCAATTCGTCGGGAATACTAATTCCGATACTATAGCCCGTCAAAACGGGACGATCACTTGTCGTTTCAACTTTGTGTTCTTCAATAAGTGTTTCATCTGCTCTGACGTACAAATAGAAAACTCCCGCTTCCTGAGCCATTGTAATCCCCGCCAACCATACCATTAAAATTGTAACTACTGTTTTCATGTGTTTTGATTTTTAATTTGGCTTAAATAGTCTCAAACCCCATACCAAAACAAAGTAAACACTTGATTTTAAACACAAAAACAGGGAAAACCCTTACTTTTTCAGGAAAAAAGTGATGCCAATATCTTATAACGAAAAGTAAAAATAGCTATCAAACGTTTTTCGATCAGGAAGTGAAACCATCTACCCAACCTTCCAAAAGGTAATTTGTAGGAAACTCTGTCGAACATCATTACTCCATCATCTGTTTCCGTAAACCAATGTTCGTGATGCCACATAGCATAAGGTCCGAATCGCTGCTCATCCACGAACATCTGATTTTCAACCACCTGTGTTATTTCTGTCACCCAGTTGGATTTTACACCGGGGAGTACTCCTATTTTATACGTAATAATCTGTCCGGGAAAAGCTCTCTCTTCATACGGAGAGGTAATTTCAAACCCCATATATTCAGGTGTAATCCGGGTCAGGTTTGTCGGAGAAGAAAAAAATTCCCAGGCCTCTTTAAGGGAAATTTTCAAAAACTGTTCAGACTCTAAGGTATAAATTCCGGAATGACGCGTTATTTTCACCATTTTCGTTGCTTTTATTCTAGCAACAACGAAAATAGCAATATGTTCACGCTCCTACCAGCTTCCTCCGGCTCCACCACCGCTAAAGCCTCCGCCTCCAAAGCCACCACCAAAGCCGCCTCCGCCAAAGCTTCCGCCCGAAGAACCGCCACCAAACATACCTCTTCCCATACTACCAAAAATAATGGCATCGGTTGCGTCAAATCCACGACCTCCGCGTCCCCCGGGACCTTTTCCGCCACCTCTTCTCGAAAACAGGAAAAACAAGATCACAAAAGCAAAAATGATAATGAGCACAGCTCCGCCATTATCTTTCTTTTTCTTTCCGTCTGCTTTATAGGTTCCGGCAATCCGGGCAATCATTTCATCAATTCCTGCCCTGACGCCTTTATAATAATCCTTCTTTTTAAAATGTGGAATAATAGTATTACGCACCATTTCCCCAACAACTCCGGCAGGAAGCTTATCCTCTAATCCGTATCCGGGAGAAATCCACATATCCCGTCCCCCGATATCGATTAGCATCACAATTCCATTATCTGTATCCGCCTGACCAATACCCCACTCCTGTCCCCATCGGGGAGCTAACATACCAATATTCTCTCCTTTCGCCGATTTAATCGTAATTACGACAATTTGGGTAGAAGTAGTATCAGCATACTGAATAAGATAGTCTTCCAAATCATTTTTCTCTTTCTCTGAAAAAACGTTTGCATAATCATATACTGCTGTTTGCTTTTCACCTTTAGGTTTTTCAGGAATAGTATATTGTCCAGTTACTATACCTGTCACCAAAAAAGAGAACAGAAAAACGATAAGGAACTGCTTACACATTAACTTCTTGAGACTGTATCGCATAATTCGTTTTCATTTTTTCCATTATCCGGGAAGAACTCTTTCAAACGCTCTCCGGCTTTCAGGATACCGGCAATTAACCCCTCCTTGAAGCGTCCTGATTTGAAATGAGTAAGCATGGTGTCTCTTGTACAATCCCAAAAATCATCTTCAACCAAATCATTTATTCCTTTATCTCCAATAATATAGAATACATGATCTTCAATAGCCACATAAATCAACACGCCATTTCTGAGGTCCGTTTGGTGCATCCCCAATTCGTCAAACACTTCTTTTGCTCTTGCAAAGTGGTCTTTTTCCGAACGCTTTTCAAGATGCACCCTGATTTCTCCGGAAGTATTACTCTCTGCTTCCTGAATCGCAGTGATCACCTCTTCCTCGTCCTTATATGTCAGAAATTCCAGTGTCTCCGGCATGCCTATCAGAAATTAAATTCTACATCTACAGGCTTTTCGGCTCCCGGTTCAGCATCGTAATATGGTCGCTCTGAAAACCCAAACCATCCGGCAAATATAGAATTCGGGAAACGCTTGATATGCGTATTGTAAGGTTTTATAGCTTCATTATATCGTACCCGGGCAGTCTGAATCGTATTTTCTGTACTTGCCAATTCATCCTGCAATTTCAGGAAGTTCTGATTCGATTTAATATCCGGATACTTCTCTACAGTCACTAACAACCTCGAAAGCGCACTACTTACGCCACTTTGCGCCTGATTAAATTCATTCAATTGTTCCGGTGTAATATTGGAAGGATCAATAGAAACAGAAGTAGCCTTTGCCCGGGCTTCCACTACCGCCTGTAAGGTGGATCGCTCAAAATCAGCGGCTCCCTGCACTGTTTTTACGAGGTTTCCAATCAGGTCATTTCTACGCTGATAAGATGTCTGCACATTCCCCCAGGCTTCAGAAACACCTTCGTTTAATTGAACCGCCTTATTGTTGATTCCAACTACCCAGAAGTACATGATTAATCCTAATGCTGCAATAACCAAAATTGCGATCGTTCCTTTTTTCATTTTTTCATTCTTTTTTCAGATGGTTAAATATACGGATAATCCATTAAAAATTAGCCATGGCATTAAATATAGCTTCCATTTTTCGTGTAAGCGAATAAGATGAATTGGTATGATTATTCACAATAATTGCAAACGCCAGTTTTTTTCCTGACTTCGTATTTACATACCCTGCATACGACTTTACTCTCGACATGGTTCCGCTCTTGGCAAAAATTCTTCCCTGACCAGACTGTCCCCTGCACACGCTGGCAAGAGTACCGGACTTTCCGGCAATCGGAAGTGATTTCTCAAACTGGGCTGCACCTTCTTTATTCATATACTTTAATAATGAAGTAAAATGTTTAGCTGACACGGCATTTGACCGGGAAAGACCACTTCCGTCAGTCAAACGGATTGTAGAGACATCAATCTTGTTCGCCCAGTAATCTACCATTGCCTGAACACCATTGGATGTATTGCCCTGACCAAATCTCTGCAATCCAATCAGACAAACCAAATGTTCTGCAAAGAGGTTTACACTCCTTTGGTTTACCCAGTATGCAATGTTGGTAACATCCTTCCCCTTATACTCCATTATCAGCTCAGCACTATCGTAATACAAATCCCGAAAGGATTGATTTTTTCGCATAGTCTGATAATGATATTTCACATCAATTCCTGAATTTTTCAAGGCGGATGTAAACTCTAATGCAAACAATTCCTCAGGGTCTGGGTTAGCAGCTTTCACCATAAAATCTTCCTGCTTTAACGGCAAGCGACCTTCAACAAACCAATCTTTCGAATAAGGTGCTCCAAAGACATACGCATTATCTCCTTTCACACTTGCCGACTGTACTCTGTTTTCTAGATATAAACCAGGGATATAAGGTTCGATACAATCCAGACTTGAGCTATCTCCGGCAGTATCAGAAGTAGAAAAATATAATTTAATCATATTATCAAAGAGGGTCAGCCCCGAAGGCCATGCTCCATAATAATTCCCCATATCACTCCAGGTCCATCCCGCTGGAGCTCCGTCATAGCCTAAAGCAGAAGCATCCGCAAGCACATATCCATCTACTTTTGTGATTCCCAATTCACGAATTGATTTTACCCAATCGTGGAAAAAATCTCGTTCTTCACCGTCTTTGGTAAAATACTTACTCCCGAGCGTGGGATCTCCTCCCCCTTTTATGATAATATTCCCTGTAAGAACACCTTCTTCTGATATTGTTCCGGTGTAGTACAGTTTGGTTTCAGGTCGGAAATAAGGACCTAATCGCTGAAATGCTGTCGCAGTTGTAAACAATTTAACTGTACTGGCGGGAATAATTGCCATTTCACTATTATGCGTGGCAATCGTTGCACCGGAAGCCAGATCAATTGCATGAAAAGAAATAGCAGCTCCTGACAAATCTTTCTGAGCAACAAATGTTTTCAGAGCTGTCTCTACTGAATTTGTACTCTGCTGCTGAGAAAAACCAACCACTACCTGCAACAGCACCCCTACTAAAACACCCCATCTATTCATACTTCAAAAATAAAATTTATAGTTGGCAAATCCAGCATTTCATTACCCGGATCAAAAAAAAGACAACTTTTTAGTATCTAAATCCGTCCGATCAACGTATCTCAAAAGAAGATAACAGATTTTATGCCGAAAGTATTACGCATTATCAACAGATTTAACATCGGTGGTCCAACGTATAACGCCACTTTCCTGACTCGTTTTATCAGTGATGAATTTGAAACTTTACTAATCGGGGGAGTTCCCGATGAAGGAGAAACGGACTCTCTTCATATACTCGAGGAGTATGGAGTACAACCCATTATCATCGATGAATTACAAAGAAACCCCAATTTTCAGTCAGACAGAAAGGCTTATAAAAAGATAAAAGAAATCATTCGTGAATTCAAACCGGATATTGTTCACACGCATGCTGCAAAGGCAGGAGCGTTAGGTAGGAGAGCAGCTTACAAGTGTAAAGTCCCTGTAATCGTACATACTTTTCACGGACATGTATTTCATTCTTACTTCGGAAAAGCAAAAACCACTCTTTTCAAAAAAATTGAACGGAATCTTGCTAAAAAATCGACAGGAATCATTGCCATAAGTGAGCAACAGAAACATGAACTTAGTGAAATTCACAACATCTGTTCCGCAGATAAGATCAAAATTATCCCTCTGGGGTTTGATCTTGACAAATTCAGGGTGAACAACGAGGAAAACCGCATTGCAATACGGGCAAAATATACGATTCAGCCCCATGAAGTTGCTATCGCCATTGTAGGACGGCTGGCTCCTATTAAAGACCATGATTTTTTTCTGAATGTAATAGAAAGGATAATGCGTGAAGAGAAGCTCCCCATTCGTGTATTCATTGTCGGAGATGGATCTGAGGCCGGAGCAATTCGCGAGCGTGTAAATGCAATAAATACAAATTTCCCGGAGCTCATAACGATGACTTCATGGATAACGAATATCGGAGAATTCAACTCCGGAATGGACATCATTGCTCTTACCTCAAAAAATGAAGGTACTCCTGTCAGCCTTATCGAAGCTCAGGCTGGAGGTCTGCCGGTTATATCAACAGATGTGGGAGGAGTCAAAGACATTGTCGCAAATGAGAAAACAGGTTTTATTGTTCCGGTAAATGACCTTGAATTATATGCTGAAAAGCTGAAAAAACTGATCACAGATCAAAAATTACGCGAAAAAATGTCACAAAATGGATGGGATCACGTAAGAGAACAATTCCATTATACCCGTTTGGTAAAGAATATGGAGGATTATTATAGAGAATTATTGGAAAAAAGATAACTTTGGCGAAGCAAAACCTAGATATGACGATTATAAAGGTCATTACACCGATTATTTTGGTATTAACTGTTTTGATGACAGGATGCGGAGTGAATTCGAACCTGATGTTCAAGACGCCAAAGGACTTTGCCGGATATGATTCCATTCCGATGTCTCCTGCGTACGAGTACCGCATTTCTCCGGATGACCGTGTTGAACTTAAAATCTACACGAATAACGGTTCCAAGCTTATCGATTTTTCTTCCGGGGGAAATACGAACGAAACAGCTATCGCCCGATCTTCCAACATATCACTGGATTATCTCGTTCGAAAAGATGGTTTTGCAGAATTACCTGTCATTGGTGATGTACTTTTATCCGGAAAAACAATACAAGAAGCTCAGGAGACATTAAAAACATTGTACAGTTCTCAATATGTTGATCCTTTTGTTCAGGTACGGGTAATTAATAAGCGGGTAATTGTCTTTTCCGGAAACGGAGCTGAAGCCGCTGTTGTTCCTCTTGTCAATCAGAACACAACACTTATGGAGGCATTGGCGTTAGCAGGGGGTATTGCCGAAAGAGGACGATCCAAGCATATTAAAATTATGCGTCAGACTCCTCAGAAACGGGAAGTATATCTGGTAGATCTTTCCACATTGGATGGTCTCTACTATGCAGACATGATTGTACAGGCAAATGATTACATATATGTTGAACCTGTTAAGCAGATCAGTCGTGAAGTCGTACAGGAAATCGCTCCTATTATCACGGTTATAAGTTCAGCAGCAGTGATTATAACTGTAATAACAACATTGAAATAAAACGTTGGAAGAAAAGGGATTTATTATAAATAAAGATTTTGAGCCACAAATACTTCTGGCTGTTTTCAAGCGCAATTGGCTCTGGATCCCGTTGATTGTTCTCTTGTTGCTCATGGGTGCTTTTATGTACCTTCGCTATACCAAACCAATCTACGAATCTAAAGCCATAGTGCAGATTGGAAGCAAAGACCAGGGAAAAGATGTAATCGGATTAGAGAATCTGAACACTAAAAAAGGGCTGTCCGAGGCTGTAGAGTTAATGCGCTCTGAATTTTTGTTCAATCGGGCAATCGGAAAACTCAACATGAATGTTTCCTATTTTTCCAAAGGAAAATTCCTCACCGAAGAACGCTATTTGCAATCTTCCTTCAGTGTTTCAGCGTATGAGCTGAGAGATTCTTCTCTTTGTCAAAAACCTATTTTTATAAGACACTCGGAAAACAGGTACTTTCTGCAATACAATTCAAAAGGAAAAGACACCCAAATTAATTTTACACCGGGAAAGATAATCGACCATCCTGATTTCAGAATTACTGTCAAAATTAATAATGAGCCTGCGCTGCAAAATGAGATGAAGGAAAATCAGGTGTATTTCGTCTTCAACACGATTGAAAGTCTCACCCAACGCCTCCTTCCTCACCTCACCGTAGCTCCTCTTAACCCCGAAGCTCAAACCATTCAACTTTCCTACCGAAGTAATAACGGGGCATTAAGTCGTGATGTAACTCAGGCGGTCTATACAACCTTCTTTGAATATGATGAAGAACTTGAAAAGCAATCTTCTCAGAATATTCTCCGGTTTATTGATGAACAACTGGACTCTTTGGAGAGAGAATTACACAGTTCAAAAGATAGCATTGAGCAATTTCAACGAGAAAGTAATTTATCAAATCCGGAACAAGTTGAAATTAGTTTAACGGAACGAATCAATACGGTTTCAAATGAGATTTTTGCTATCGAACTTGAGTTACTGACACTGCGTAATCTGGAAGAGAGAATCACGTCAACTCCGAACCGGCTTGAGATCTACAAACTGATCCCTGAATTGATCGGTACCAGTTTCGAATCTACATTGTATACGCAGGTGGAAGATTTACACCGTCTTTTGGAACATCGGGAAGACCTCGCTTTCTCTATGACTAAGGACAGTCCGGAATATCAGAAAGCAAACCTGAGAATAGAGCAACGCATTGAAAGTATCAAACTATCCATCAAGGCATTAAAAGAGAGATTGAATTCAAAAATTGACATTCTGAATATCCGTTTGCGGGAGTTTGACAATGAGGTTTTTGAGATTCCAAAGAAGAAAATGGAACTTTCACGTCTCCGCAATATCCAGGAACTGAATGAAAAGTACTTTCTTCTACTTATGGATAAACGTTCCGTATATTCTATCTCCAATGCAGGGTTTGCCTCTAAGAATATTGTACTTAAAGAATCGACACAACCTTCAAGCCCAGTAAGCCCCAACCGTAAAATGGTATATGGCGCTGCGCTTTTCATCGGTCTTTTCTTAAGTATGGGAATTATCGCATTAAAATACTTCATGCATAATGAGGTTAATACGATTGATGATCTGAAGAGCCGTCTTCGCAATGTTAGTTTTTTGGGAGCCATACCCCAACACAAACAGAAATCAGAATTTTCAAAACTGGTTGTTCAGGACAATCCCAAGTCCATGATCTCCGAGTCTTTCAGGGGGATACGTACCAACCTGAACTTTATTAATCCCGAAGCTAAAGTGTATGCTGTTTCTTCCTCCATATCAGGAGAGGGAAAAACATTTGTCTGTCTTAACCTTGCCGGTATTCTTACGATGACCGGAAAGAAGACTGTTCTGATTGATATGGATCTCCGGAAACCGAAAGTACACATGGGATTCGAAACATCTAACAATAAAGGAATGAGTACGATTCTCAGTGGGCAGAATACAATTTCCGACTGCTTACAGAAGAGTTCAATGGAAGATCTTTACTTTATTCCTGCAGGTCCTATCCCTCCTAACCCTTCCGAGTTAATTCTTTCCGAAAAGATGAATGAAACACTGGAGGAGTTAAAGAAACAATTTGATGTAATTGTTATTGACAATCCTCCGGTCGGGCTGGTTTCTGACGGAATAGGTTTACTTTCTAAAGCCGATTGCCCTATCTATGTATTTAAAGCTAATTATTCGAAACGTATCTTTGTCAATCGGGTAATAGAATTAATAGAAGTACAGAAAATAAAAGGACTCAGTATAGTTCTGAATGCCGTGAGCCCGAAACGCAACCATTATGGTTATGGCTACGGTTATGGTAATTATTATGAGGACGAACCCAAACAAAAATTCTGGAAACGCTTATTTGGGAAATGAAATTTACAAAAGGAGAAATAGAAGGGCTTTGGATTCTTGAGCCTGAAATATTCGGAGATAACAGGGGATATTTCCTCGAAAGTTTCAGAAAAGATCAATTTCACATCGAAACAGGACTACGGGTCGATTTTGTTCAGGACAACGAATCTATGTCCGGCAAAAATATTCTCAGAGGGCTTCACCTCCAAAAACCACCCTACGGACAAGGGAAGCTGGTTCGTGTTACAAGAGGGGCTGTTTTAGATATTGCGGTTGATGTCCGAAAGAACTCACCTACTTACGGATGCTATCAGATGATTGAACTCAATGCCACCAATAAACTACAGTTCTTCATTCCGGAAGGGTTTGCCCATGGGTTTATGACACTAGAAGATGACACTGTTTTCCAGTATAAATGCACCAATTATTATGCTCCTGAGCATGAAACCGGTATTCGCTGGAACGATCCTGACCTAGATATCCCCTGGCCGGATGTCAGTGGAATTACCATCTCGGCAAAAGATGAAAAACTCCCGCTTTTTAATGAATTTATATCACCTTACTAATCAATCAACAAATAACAACCACCATGACAATTTTTGCTTTCTTTGTTGTTAGTATCTGTTTGTCGATTCTGATATGCGGCATATTGCTGAAATTTTCCAAAAATCTTGGGATCCGTAACTATCAGGATTACATCATCAGATGGAGTGCCCAAACCAAACCTTCTTTGGGAGGAATCAGTTTCTATATCGTCTTTCTTTTTTCTTTAATTTTTTATGCGATTATTTTCGGAGAAGACGATGTTTTTCGGAATTCAAAGCTTTTGGGCTTATTAACAGCCGGATCTCTCGCTTTTCTTCTGGGACTTGCAGATGACGCATATAACACCCGTCCCCTGCTAAAACTCGGCGCGCAGGTCGTCACCGGATTAATTCTTGTCTATACCGGCACGTACCTACCCGTTTCCAATATTCTTTGGATTGACACGATCTTTACTGTTATCTGGGTCGTGGGTGTAATGAACTCGATCAACATGCTTGACAACATGGATGGGATTTCTTCTGTTACTGCTATTGGAATTCTACTTGCTTCTTCATTTGGTTACTTCTGGATTCACAATCAAACAGCGTCTATCTGGTTGATTCTGAATTTTTCTGTCATCGGTGCACTGATTGGTTTTTTATACTACAACTGGAACCCTTCAAAGATGTTTATGGGGGATGCCGGAAGTATGTTTTTGGGACTTTATCTCGCTTTCACAGCGGTAGATTCATTATGGAATATCGGAGTTCACTACGAAAACCACAGATGGCTGGGAATGCTTGTCGCATTAGTTGCCTTTACACCTGCTGCAGCTGATACCTTTACCGTTGTCATTAATCGCCTGAAAAGAGGCCAATCCCCTATGGTTGGTGGAAAAGATCACACAACCCATCACCTGGTCTACAAAGGTCTAAAAGATAAACAGGTAGGCATCTTCTTCCTGGTAATAAGTGTTCTTTCCGCCGGTATTGCCGCAACGATGATTTATCTTATTTCAGCCAGTCAATTGGTGTATGCATCTCTGTTAGCCCTATACTTTCCGCTTGTTTTCGGGTACTTATTCTACACTACCAAAAAGTACAAACAGAAAGACTAAAGATTTTTATTTTTTTCAGTGTTCGTGTACTGATCCATTTGGTTAATTTTGTAACTTTTACGATTTTAAAAATAGTATGGCACTGGAAGCGAAAAACCAAATAGAGGTTTACGGAGCGAGAGAACATAACCTGAAAAATGTTGACCTGAAAATCCCCAGAAATAAGCTTGTGGTATTTACAGGGCTTTCCGGAAGTGGAAAAAGCTCACTTGCTTTTGATACTATTTTTGCAGAGGGACAGCGACGTTATATCGAAACATTTTCATCGTATGCCCGGCAATTTCTCGGAGGGCTGGAACGACCTGATGTGGATAAAATCGACGGACTGAGTCCCGTAATATCCATTGAGCAGAAAACGGTTTCCAAAAGCCCGCGTTCTACCGTAGGAACAATCACTGAAATTTACGATTTTCTTCGTTTGCTATACGCCCGTGTTTCTGAAGCTTATTCCTACAAGACCGGAGAAAAGATGATCAAATATTCAGACGACCAAATTATAGATCTCATTATTGATCAATTTGAAGGAAAACGTCTGATTCTTCTGGCACCAAAAGTAAAAGGAAGAAAAGGACACTATCGCGAACTCTTTGAACAAGTTACCAAACTCGGCTTCAATAAAGTACGTGTAGATGGTGAACTAAGAGATATTACGGCAGGAATGCGTCTGGATCGGTATAAAATTCACGATATTGAAATCGTTGTCGATCGTATAAAAGTAGATTCGAATCAAAGACAGCGGGTAAATGAATCGGTCCAGTTGGCGATGAAACAAGGAGATAGTTCATTAATTATACTTGATGCTGATTCAGGTGAAGAACGCTATTTCAGCAGATCGCTTATGTGTCCTTCGACAGGCATCAGTTATCCGGAACCTGAACCCAACTTGTTTTCATTTAACTCTCCGTATGGAGCCTGTCAGCATTGTAATGGTTTGGGTGAAGTTTCGGAGATTGATATTTCCAAAATTATTCCCGATGATACGAAGTCGATCAAATCAGGTGGGATTGTTCCGTTGGGAGAATTGAAATCCAAACACCTCACGGATAAAATCGAATATATCGTTAATCGTTACGGGCATAAACTAACAACCCCAATTAAAGAATTCGACGAGCAACTGATCCGTGAACTACTTTTTGGAAATCAGGATGACAACAGAGGGTTTGAAGGAATTGCAGGATTTATCAGCCGTCATTACGAAGAGAACCCTTCTGCTCCGATCAAAAGATGGGCGGATGGTTTTATGAATAAAATTACATGCCCGTCTTGTAACGGACATCGCTTACGTCAGGAATCGTATTATTTCCGCATAGGCGACAAACATATTGGAGAAATCGTAGAACTTGATATGTCCGATTTGAATCAATGGGTTCTTTCGCTGGATACCCTGTTGAATGATTCCCAAAAAGTTATAGGTCGGGAAATCATTAAGGAAATCAAAGACCGAGTAGGCTTCATTCTTCAGGTTGGACTTGATTATCTGACACTTAATCGCCCTGCAAAATCTCTATCGGGAGGAGAAGCCCAACGTATCCGCCTTGCCACACAAATCGGATCAGAGTTGGTAAATGTACTCTACATTTTGGACGAACCCAGTATAGGTCTTCATCAACGGGACAACACCCGTTTAATTGAGTCCTTAAAAAAACTGCGTGATACCGGAAATTCAATTATAGTAGTAGAACACGACAAAGAAATGATTGAAGCCGCTGACTGTATCGTTGACATCGGTCCGGGAGCCGGAATTCACGGAGGAGAAATCGTTACTACAGGTACTTATAAAGATATTGTAAAAGGCAAATCGTTAACCGCTTCCTATCTGAACGGAAGTAAATCGATAGAAATCCCTGAAAAAAGACGAAAAGGAAACAGTAAAAAGCTGGTACTGAAAGGAGCTTCCGGAAATAACCTGAAAGATGTTACTTTAAGTCTACCTCTGGGGACTTTCACCTGTATCACAGGAGTTTCAGGAAGTGGAAAATCAACACTGATTAATGAAACGCTCTACCCGCTTTTAAACAATCATTACTACAACGGCGTTAAGAAAATTATGCCGTATAAGAAAGTGTCCGGTTTAGAGCACCTTGATAAAGTAATTGATATTGATCAGAGTCCGATCGGGAGAACCCCTCGTTCTAACCCTGCTACCTACACCAAGGTGTTCGACGAAATCCGTAGTCTTTTTGCTCGCTTGCCCGAAGCCCAGATCAGAGGATACAAACCCGGGCGGTTCTCGTTCAATGTGAAAGGCGGAAGATGTGAGACCTGTCTGGGAGCAGGTGTAAAAGTGGTGGAAATGAATTTTCTTCCGGATGTACTTGTCGAATGCGAAACCTGTCAGGGAAAAAGATATAATCAGGAAACTTTGGAAGTTCGCTTCAAAGGAAAGTCGATTAACGATGTTTTGGAAATGAATATCGAAGAAGCAACCTCCTTTTTTGAAGCAGTGCCTAAAATACATCGCATTCTACAGACCCTCTCGTCTGTAGGACTCAATTACATCAAACTAGGCCAGCCCTCCACAACCTTATCAGGAGGAGAAGCGCAACGCATCAAGCTTGCTTCTGAGCTGGCAAAGAAAAGCACCGGAAAAACAATTTATATCCTTGATGAGCCTTCCACAGGATTGCACTTCGAAGACATCCGTATGCTGATAGAAGTCCTTCAACGACTGGTGGATGAAGGGAATACCGTCGTAGTTATTGAGCATAATCTGGATATTATAAAAGTTAGTGATTATATTGCAGACCTTGGACCTGAAGGAGGCCGGGGAGGAGGAACAATTGTTTGTGAAGGGACTCCTGAAGAAATTGTAAAAAAATACAGTGAGGTTTCACATACGGCGCGTTACCTCGCAGCAGAATTAAACTAAAAAAGAATGACAAAAAAAGATTGGAACGAAATTAAAACCAATGATTCCTGGGCCATATTCAAAATTATGGCTGAATTTGTAGAGGGGTATGAAAGAATGGCCCGTATAGGTCCTTGTATCTCCATCTTCGGATCTGCCCGTACAAAACCAGATAACCCGTATTACCAGATAGGAGTAGATATTGCTGAACAACTGGCGAGAAAAGGATATGGAATAATCACCGGAGGTGGTCCTGGTATCATGGAAGCGGGAAATAAAGGTGCTCAAAAAGGTGGAGGAAAATCCGTTGGATTAAATATCGCACTCCCGTTTGAACAGAATCACAACCCATATATTGACTATGACAGTGTTCTGGACTTTGATTACTTCTTTGTCCGCAAAGTGATATTTGTAAAATACGCACAGGGATTTGTTATCCTTCCTGGAGGTTTTGGTACACTGGATGAAGTATTCGAAGCTCTTACGCTAATACAGACCAAAAAGATCAATCACAGACCTGTGGTATTGGTTGGTAAAAAGTTCTGGACGCCATTAATTGATTGGATCCGAACAGAAATGTTGGAATCAGAAAACAACATTTCACCGAAAGACCTTGATCTGTTCAGTATCGTTGATACTGCTGAAGATGCTGTTCAATACATCGATGAATTCTATAAGACACATGAATTGAGTCCGAATTTTTAACAAAAAGCCTTCTTCGGAAGGCTTTTCTTTTTTCCCTCTCTTTCAACCTCCTCTATTATCACCAGATATTTTAAAATATTGCCATACTATTGTATATTAGCAGAAAATTTGATGTAACTGCTACATTAATATCATTGAGAATCTATATGATTATGAACGTATTAACTACTTCAACAATGCGAATAAATTCTTTTTTCAAATTCGCATTTTGTTCATTTATTTTATTTTCAACAGGTATTTTCTCGGTCTCGGCGCAAACCGTCACCCTATTTTCCAGTGACTTCGAGGGAGCATCCCCCGAATGGACAAGAGATGGGGTTCCGGGAGAGAACAGTTGGGTAACGGGTGAATGTGCCGGTAACGGTCCGTCATCTGCCGGAACTTTTTCGGCATATATTACTGACGGTCTAATAGATCCATGCGGAGCTGTATACACATATACAAATTCAACTTCCGCGAGTAGTTCAATTATTTTATCCCGTGAAGTTGATGCTTTTTGCGGAACCAATCTCCTTTTAACTTTTGATTATAATATAGGTGGAAATCCCGGAGATTATGGCGAAGTAGTTTATAGTACGGACGGTGGAACATCCTGGAATGTTGTATCAGGCTCAAACCTGACGCTATCCGGAGGTTGGTCATCCACGTCTGTATCTCTTCCTGCTTCGCTGGAAGGAACTACTTTCGACCTGGGGTTCCGGTATACGTATGATAATTCAATTATTGATCTTCCACCACTTGCTATTGACAATGTGCTACTTGAAGCAACAGACATAATTGATCCGGTTATCACATGTCCGTTAAGTGATACAGTAGTTACGCAAACAGCCACCTGTAACGGTGATATTGGAGAAGTTTGGAAACGACTAATTACTGTTTCAGATAACTGTACCGATTCTGTTGATATTGTTTTTACACAAACACCTTTAACCCATACGCTATCCGGTCATCTTGATAATATTAATGTAGATCTAACAGCATACGATGAAGCAGGAAATAATACATCCTGTACTGTCAATATTGTGTTGATTGATGCAACAGCACCTACTGTCAGCTGTCCATCGGATATGAACGTAAATGTTGACGCTTCCTGCGAATATCAGGTTCAGGATTTTTCAACATTGATTTCTCCTTCGGATAACTGTTCCGCAACCGGCGACCTTGTAATTACGCAAACTCCGGCTCCATTAACCACGTTGAACGGACATGGAACAATGCAGGCGGTACAACTGACCATTGAAGATGAAGCAGGAAATCAAACCAATTGTAATTTTGATATTACACTGGTAGACGGGATCAACCCTTCCGTTACTTGTCCAGCCGATCAAAATGTAACAGCAGATGCTTCCTGTGAAGCTGTTCGCGCAGATTACACCGGTTCTATTGTAGTGTCAGATAACTGTTCTGCACTTGGAGACCTTACGATACTTCAATCACCCGGTATCGGCGGCACTGTTACAGCCGATGAAGTTATCACTATTACAGTAACAGATGAGGCAGGAAACAACAGTCAATGTACATTTAATACAACTTTTGTTGATGCAACAGCACCTTCAGTAAGCTGTCCGGTTAATCAGGTTGTAAATTCAAATGCTTCCTGTGACATTACCGTACCGGATTACACAGGTTCTATCATTGTTACTGAAAACTGTACCGCCCCGGCAGACCTGGTTATTAATCAATCTCCGGCTCCGGGTGCAACCCTTAGCGGTGCGGGGATTCATCCGATTACTATTACAGTGACAGACGAGCAAGGGAATTCAGATCAATGTAATTTCTCTATCTCTGCGGTGGATAATACAAATCCTACGATTTCCTGTCCGGGAGACCAGACAATTAATCTGGACGCAAACTGTCAGGCGACACTGGCTGATTTCTCCGGAGACGTTACCGTAAGTGACAACTGCTCTGCTGTAGCTGATATTCTTATTTCACAAACACCTGCTTCAGGAACAGTTTTATCCGGACACGGAAACACGATTAGTATCACAATGGAAGCTGAAGATGAAGCAGGGAACACATCTGATTGTCAATTCAACATCAATCTGATTGATAACATTGCCCCGTCAATACTTTGTACATCAAGTACAATTACGGTTTCAACAGATGCTTCATGCAGTTACACTGTAACAGATATGGCTGTTAATGCAACAGCAACCGATAACTGTACAGCGCAGGCTGCTATCATCAGAACGCAGTCTCCGGCAATTGGAACATCACTTGCCATCGGAACACATACTATCACACTTTTTGCCGAGGATGAAAACAATAACATATCCCAATGTGACTTCACGTTGGAAGTAGAAGATAATATTGATCCGGTAATTGCTTCGTGTGCGCCAAACACAACTATAACAGCAGATCCTGATTTCTGTAACGGAACATTAGGTGATTACAGAAACTTAATTTCTGTTTCTGATAACTGCTCACCAACTGTTGATTTGACAATCACACAATCTCCGGTACAGGGAACGGTTATTACAGCCAATCAAAATGTAACATTAACGGTTATGGATGTATCCGGAAACAGTTCTGTTTGTTCCTTTAATGTAGGGCTAGTTGACGCAACATTACCCGACGTAACCTGTGATGCAACTTACACAACAACTATTGTAAGTAATTGTGATTACCCGGTTCCGGACTTAGCGTCCGTAACATCGGGGACAGACAACTGTACAGCTACAGCCAATCTTGTCTTCTCGCAAGTTCCTGCTGCAGGAAGTTTATCCAGTGGAACAACCAATGTGACGGTATCTTTAACTGATGAAAGCGGAAACAGTGGTACCTGTATCGTTCAGGTGATTGCAGACGATACCACTCCACCGGTCATTACATGTCCGGGAGATCAAACAGAGGATATCGGTACAGCGTGTACTACTTCTCTAAATGACTATACATCGCTTGCTGTTGTCAGTGACAACTGTTCAGGATTTACCGTTTCTCAGCTTCCTGCTCCGGGAACAAACCTGATAACAGGACATCATCCGATAACATTAACTGCTCAGGACATAGCCGGAAATGAGTCTACCTGTACTTTCGAATTATTTATTCAGGAAAATACAGCTCCTCAAATCACTTGTCCATCGGATATTCAGTCGTGTGATCCAACAGTTACATTTACAGAACCTGTAGGAACAGATAATTGTATTGCGATTACAACGCAAACAGATACAAGTGATCTTGGTTCAGGAGATGATTTCCCAGTAGGAGTTACAACACTAAGTTATGAAGTAGCTGACTCTTCAGGTAACATCGCCTCTTGTTCATTTACAGTTGAAATTTTCAATTTCCCAGGTCAGGCAGATGCAGGTACGGACTTACAATTGTGTGATACCATCTCAACGGTAATTTCTGCTACTCCTCCCGCTCAGGGTACAGGAGAGTGGACTGTATTCAGTGGATCGGGATCCTTCAATAATCAGTTTGCTCCTACCACAGGCGTTAACAACCTGAGCTACGGAATCAATAAACTCGTGTGGACGGTATCTACGGCTCAGTGTGGTAATTCATCTGATACGTTGGTAATTGAAGTGTTTGAACTTCCTCTTCCGGCTTCAACAGTTGATTCGGTTTATGCCTGTGATCTGGATTTTGTTCAATTAACAGCCAGTCAACCTTCAGCTGGGTCAGGACTTTGGACTTCTACCAGTGGCAATGTTGTCTTCTCAAATCCTGGTAGCGCAATTACTTCAGCGTCAAATCTGGAGCAAGGATGGAATGAAATTGTATGGTCTGTCTCTAACGGTTCCTGTCCCGTATCTCGTGACACCGCAAATGTATACCGTACAGAAAAGGCGACTATTCTGACACCTTCAGAAGATATTACATTATGTCTTGAAAATAATGCCATTACTATTGAAGGAAATCAGCCGGAAGCATCCACATCTGTGCGTTGGTACTTCATTGAAGGAACAGCGTTTATTTCTGCTCCGTTTGAGCCGATAACCGATCTGAATGAAATCCGATTCGGAACCAATCAATTGGTTTATGAACTGAAAAAACACGAATGTCCTGCTACACGTGATACGATTGCAATTATAGTAGAAGCCTGTAGTGAATACGGTGATTTCCCTAATATGATTACCCCGAATGGTGATGGGGACAACGATGTTTGGGTACTCAATAACCTGGACGCTATGCACCCCGAATGTCTGGTACGTGTATTTAACAGATGGGGGAACCTCGTTTTCGAATCGAAGGGCTATTCGTACAATTGGGACGGTACACACAAAGGGGAGCCCCTTCCTATGGGAACGTATTACTATACAATTGAATTCAATGATGAACAGGATACCGTTCTGAAAGGTACAATCAGCATTATCTATTAATCGAGAGAATCATGAAGAAATTATTTATCATATCACTGGTTACTTTAGGACTTTCAGGTACACTTACAGCACAACAGGAAAGTCAGTTTACTCAATTTTACCTGAATCCTTATATTTTTAACCCTGCAGCATCAGGAATGACTTCACTAATTGATGTTAATCTGGGATTCAGACAACAATGGGCAGGCTTCAGCGGTGCACCGAGAACCATTTTCGGTACGGTACACTCCCGCATTAAGTTTAACAAGAAAGATGGCAATGCTCTTCAGGAGTTCAGACCGGATGGTGCTTTTTTCTCTTCGCCACAAGTTTCAACAGGCGTATTGAAGCATGTAGTCGGAGGACGAATATATTCAGATCAAATGGGACCCTTTAACAAGATGAGTCTGGGAGCTTCTTATTCTTTTCACTTTCCATTAGTGAAATCAGTAAACATGTCTTTTGGTGTATCAGGAGGATGGAGTAACTTCGGACTGAACCCGGATAAAGTTAATCTGTACCACCAGAATGATGCTTCTTATATGAATTTGCTTACCAATGGAGGTAATCAGAATTTCTTTGATATGCAGGCCGGTACTATGATTTATAGTAAGTACTTCGAAATCGGTTATTCCATGACGCAGGTTATTGGTAATAAATATGCTGTGGAAAGCATCAATACCGGGTCTCGTTTTGAACGCCATCACTTTATTTATCTTGCAGGAAATATTGATCTGAATGAAACATGGACCGTTTCTCCCGCTTTATTTATGAGAACCGTTAAAAATGCTCCTTTCAATTTTGAGGGAATGCTTCGTGTACAATACAAACGTATGACCTGGTTAGGAGTCGGATATCGTAATACAGGTTCTCTTACCATCAGTGCCGGAGCTAATTTTGCCAAGAATTTCCGTATCGGGTACTCGTATGATGCAGGTATAGGCAAATACAGAAATGTTCAATCCGGAGGAAGCCATGAAATTTTGCTTGGTTTTATGATCGGGAAAAACAGGAAATTAGAGAAAGAGATCGATAAAAGTAAGAAAGAAGAGGAATAAGAACGTATATTTGTGCCCTATTTTCATAAAGATAGATGAGACCTCTGTATTTAATTCTTAAAATTGTTCTGAACTTTAGTTTACGAATCTATTATAAACGTCATGCCAGAGTGCGTGCACCAAAGAATTTTGTAAACCGAACGATATACGCTTCCAATCACCCCAGTTCCTTCATGGATCCGCTGATTATTGCCGTGCGGCAGAATCCTATTGTTCATTTTATGACAAGAGGAGATATCTATAAAGGAGTTATGAAGCAGGTATTCTGGAGTGCACACATGTTACCCATCTACAGAAATCATGACGGAGAAGATGCTGTTCGGAAAAATCAGGAAGTTTTCGATACAGCTGCTAAAGAACTCCGACGCGGTAGAGGTATTATCATGTTTGCTGAAGGATTTACAGATGATAAGTTTATCCGTCGTCTTAAACCGGTAAAAAAAGGAAGTGTCCGTTTGGGATTTGAAGCACTCGAAAAGTGTAACTGGAAAAAAGAAATCTCCATGCAGGCAGTCGGGTTGAATTATACAAACCCGAAAAAATTCAGAAGTGAAATCCTTGTCGCTTATGGTCCAAAAATTTGTTTGAATGACTTTAAAGAAGTCTATCTGGAAAATTCTGGAAAGACGATTTCGGAAATCACCAAACGAATAGAGAAAGATATGCGTGACCAGATTACGCATGTCGATAAAAAAGAGTGGTGTTCGCTTCACGAAGGAATTATGTCACTTACCCGAAAGGGAATGAATAATGAGAACAAAGACGAATCCATTCCGCTTAAAAAGCGCTGGGAATATTCCAGAAATCTTGCCCTATGGATGAATGAGCACGAAGAGGACAAGGAAGAAGAATTGGATCAGTTAAAAGAAGAAGTCACTGGCTATTTCAGTCTGTTGAAAAAATCAAGGCTGGAAGAACGATTTATCTACGAATATGCTACCAAAGGTAAAATCAGTCTCTGGAAAAACTATTTACTTCTTTTCCTTGGATTCCCTTTTGCTTTACTGGGTCTTATTCACGGAGCTCCCTCCTATTTTATCATCAAACCTCTCATTGAAAAAGCATTTCGCAGAGATGTATTCTGGAGTAGTGTGAAAATGGTAGCAGGACTCGCAGTTGCCGGTATTTATAATATTCTTTTCATCTTTCTGGTTTACTATCTGATTTACCCCAATTGGTGGGTAGCTATCGGTTACTATTTTGTTGTTCCCGGAGTTACGTTTGTGATATTCCATCTCTGGTGGAACAATTTCAGAGAGCTTAAAATCCGAAAAATACTTCAGGGGAAAGATCTTGGTAAATTTGTTTCCAGACGTACAGTATTGCTTGAAAAGATCAAATCCCGTATTCCGGTAGCTTAGTTCCAGTTGAAGTTCATCTTCTCAATTCGAATTTCCGGAGCATTTCCGGGAATTCCAGGCTGACCATTCTGTCCATCTGCACCGGGAGCACCTTCAAATTGAGTTTCTGCTTTTGCTTTACTCTTTCCGGCACGTCCTCCGGCTCCCCCTTTACCGGGTAATCCTCCTGCAAATTCTACGGTCACATTCTCTTTCAGGAAAGCAATTCCGGGGTGTATATAGCAAACCAGACTCCCTCCGTTTCCACCATTGCCACCTCTACCGCCATCTCCGCCATCACTCTTATGGCTAAATTTATTACTTCCCCGCTGTCCTTTACCACCATTTCCGCCATCTCCTCCCCGCACATCAATATGAATGGGCGTATATAATTCAGGAAGCTGGTAAACAGCCACAATAGAATCTTTCTTATCAATCGCCTGAATAAGAATCAGACTATCACCATTGCTGGTATAAAACGGGCAAATTCTAAGTTCCAGATCTGTGGCATTGACTCCATTGGTTCCATCTTCTCCGTCATTTGCACCATAGTAAAACAAAGTACCGAATAACTTTTTATTCCTCCCGAATTTTCCTTTTGCTCCGGCATTCCCGCTAAAATCCAATTGAATTTTTCCTTTTCGGTTGAGCCTGAATTCATACTCAACCTCCTTTGTGTATGTATACCCTTTTAAATCCTGTACATATTCCATTTTTATGTTTAATCGTGTTATGGTATCAAGGTAACTTTCGGGGTAGGGCGCTAAAGTCAGGTATCCCACCAAACGATTCTCTTCCTCTACAAATTCGAATCCTCCATTTTCACATGTGATATCAAACTTGTCAATATAAAATTGACTCAGGGATCTTGTTTTGCCGTTTTTGAGCTTCTTCAGAAAAAAATCAAACCGTACGGTTGTACCATAGTTCATTTCTTTCGGTTCCGTGTATTCAATAATAAGTTCTTCTTTCTGCGCATGCAGTAAAGTCGGAAATAACACCAATAGTATAGAGAATAGTATCGTTCGGTTCATACGCATATCTACTTTTAGGTTCATTATAAACACACGTAAACCAACAAGTATTATGCCAATAATCAAAGGGTTAAAGCCATACCGATACATTTATCTTTCTGATTGTTCCCGCACACGGTTATTCCGTCGATTGCTTTTTCAGTACTTCAATTGGTTTATTAACTTTCTTGTCCGTATAAGTAATCTCTTAACCTGTACAGCCTTTTTATTTCTTATACGCTAGAACTATTGCTTTCTTTTCCAGGGGATGCCAGCTATTCCGATCGTAAAAAACATACCACTAAAAAACAAAACCATATTTGCGTTCAATGTAGGCTCCCAATAGCCTCCACCATATAATGTACCATACCCCATAGCGAGCACGTTGTTGTACTTCATAAATACACCAATTATAAGAGTAACAATTGCTCCCAAAAGAGAGATAATAGGTAATGGACTCCATCTGTTTGCTATTCGATAGTGTTTTACATTTTCATTGTTTGAAGGAACAAACAAACTGTAAGTCAATCGCATGGTTTCATTGTCGCTCAGTTCATTCAGGCTATACTTTTTAATAAGAGCTATTTTACCTTGCCGTTCAAGCCTTTCTATTTCATAAAGAAAGATCCTGTGATCCTCAAGACGAAACTTATTTTCATCAATACATAAAAACACTGAGCCCGTTGTTCCTTCCAGAGAAATGTCAAATTGAGACGATCTGTTTTTTAAACAAAAATCCGTTATCTGAACCACTATTTCTTCTTCTCTTGATTTCACTATCGAAATAAAAAACTTATCAGGAAAAATTGCTCTGGTTATCCGTATGGTTATTTTATTTTTTGGCGATATATATTCATTCTGCCAGATTCCATTTTTTCATTGTATAAATAATACGCGAATCCGTCACGTACTTTTATTTTGTCCGGGAAAACATGCCTCTTTAATTTGAATTCATTCACAACTTGTCCGCTATCAGGATCAATTTGCAACAAATAAGCCAATCCACCTCTTACGCATTTCACATATATTTCTTCTCCTGAATAGTCTATTATTATTTCATTCTTCCACCCGTTTTTATACTGATAATCGATCGGAAAAGTCCTTTGTAACTCACCTTGTTCATTAAGAACAAATGCTGAATCCACTATATGGTTAAAAATGAATATTGAGTCTCTCACTTTACATAAGGGATTATAAATTGGCCTACTCAAAGTAAGTTGATAAAACCATACCTTTTTTTCTACTTTTCGGGCAAAATCCTGCTGAGCGAGGCTGTTATCTCCTACTGTACTCGGAGCTATTCCTGCTTCTGCCATTGTTTCCCTGTAATAGTCGTCAATAGCAGTAAAACTTTCTTTGTCAACAATTTTCTGTACAAGTTTCTTTTTCTTACTATTCTTTTCAATCAGGTAGTAAATGATCGATTGATTATGTAAACCATAGTCCTCAAAGAACAGAACATCGTCATAGGCTGCCACACAGGGCAAAAGATATTCCTCAAATTTCCTAATTGGAAACCCATTCAGTAAACTCAAATCAGATTGATCTCCATAGATTTGATAGACAGTGTCTGCATACAGAATGTGTAAATTACCAAAACAGTCTCTGAATAATTTCTCCGGATTATTTCGAATAGCAATATCTTTCAACGTGTTACTATTACCATCTATCAATCTAAGCTTATATTGGTTGCCTTCTGAAAGTAGCAGAAATAATCCTTCAGGATGAAAATCGTAGTCAAGAATTAACGTACTGGGTTTATCATAAGTCCGTGCAATATTAGCTGCTCGTATCTCGACCTCTGTCAATTCCTCTGTCTTTGGTTTTAACGAAATAGCGAGTAAAATCGTATCCTTTTTTGATTGATCAATTTCTGTTCTCGTCATTTTCTTTTCCAGTGCATAATACCCTAGATATGAAATATAAATTGTTGTAGCTTGTTTGGGGAGTGTCAGATAAAAAATCCCCTGTTTGTTGGTCGTTGTTCCTTTCTTTGTGATTGTATCAAGAATGGTCGCACCTATCAGAGGAATATTATCAGTATCGACAACTCGTCCTACAATTGTTATCTGCCCCTTTTCCTGAACAAACCCCCAAAAGGAAGTCAACGCAAAAAATAATGTTATTAGTAATCTCATTCTATTCAATTGTAGTACTAGCAGGTCATTACTCCTTCTGGTAGCAGTGATATAAGAATCTACATATATCTTATCCTGGTTATCTATTGACCTCCTTTCAGCCACATAAGTCAACAGCTCATTAAATATAGTCAGAAAATTATTGAATCTAATTCGTTCTTGTAATCTTCTTTAGCCATTCCTTTGACTTTTTAAAAACTCTTTCTGATTACTTTTTTCATCCTGCTCTATTCATTTCTAAACTCATACCAAACACACTTCTCAAAATCAGGATAGTCCGATAATCTTGGGTGGTTAAACTCTCCTTTCTTGTTCATTCCGATTTTTTTCATGACATTTTCCGATCGGGTGTTTCTAACTGTACACGTGGAAATGATTCTTTTTAACTGTAAATCCGTACAAGCGAACTCCAGACACCTTTTAGCCCCTTCCGTAGCATATCCTTTTCCCCACGCTGATTTTTTCAAACGCCACCCAATATCTGTCGAGGGATTGAATACCGTTTCGTATTCCTGGTAGGCTAAACCAATAAAACCTATTAATTCTCCGGTTTCCAGTAGTTCAGTCGCAAAATAAGTGTATTCGTGTTTCTCGTAGTGCTTTTGAAGTCGCTCTATGAGTTCCGAAGTTTCCTTCTCAGTTAACGGTTTGGGAAAATGTTCCATTACTTCCGGATCTGCATTTATTTTAGCAAATTCTGTAACATCTTCTGTTGTCCAGTTTCGGAAACCAAGTCGTTTGGATTTCAGTATGTACTTTTCTTTCAATTTGTTTACCTGTTCTATTCCAACAACCATCTAAATTTTGTTCACAATCCATTTCAGGCTTCTACTATGGTTTCCTGCCAACGAAGCGGGCTCATTTTAGGCTGTATGTAATTGTAAGAGACCAAGATAGTAAAACGGGCTGAATTTTTAACCAGATCCAGCCCTTAGAATGCTCCTTACCGCTCTCAATTTGTCACGAAGGATGCACCATTTTTGTAGACACAGCAATCCGGTTCAGAAAATTCATGTGATTAACCGAAATGATAATCTGGGCTATTTCTTGATCAGAAAAGTATTTTTTAACAGCTTGATAAGTTGCTTCTCTTACCCCATGTTTTGCGATTTCGGTAATTTCTTCGGTAAATTGTAATACGGCACGTTCTTTATCAGTAAATAGCGGACTTTCTTCCCAGACACTAAGCGCAAATATTCGGCGTTCCGATTCGCCTAATTTTATTGCGTCTTTCGTATGCAAATCAATGCAGAATGCACATTTATTAATTTGGGAGGTTCTCATTTTTATCAATTCCCTTAGCTTTTTATCCAAACTTGTTTGGGCCAAATAGGTTTCGATGTCGATGATCAGTTTCCAGCAATTGGGTTCCAATGCTTTTACGTTTACTCTTTGTTCCTGATTAGTTATTGTAGACATACTGTTTAAATTTTGTTTTTAAATACAGTACAAAGATTACACGAAACAAATTGTATTTTCTTAAGCTGGTTTAAGAAACGTTCCGTTTCTTAATTTCACTTAAATATTCGGGTGTGAACCCCAGAAAAGAAGCGATTAAATATTGAGGGACGCGTTGCACAAAGTCAGGGAAATTATTCTTAAAGTGATGGTATAGTTCTTCACGTGAGTATTCATACAATAATTTCATTCGGTACTGGGAAGCGGCAAAAGCTCTTTGAAAAACAAGATGAAAATAGCGTTCCAATTCAGGTATTTCCTTCAGTAGTTTTTCTCGGGCACTATGTGTTAACACCAAAACTTCACTTTTTTCTACGGTACGAATGGAAAATTTGGAGCTGGTTTGTTGCGAAAAGGCAGAAAAATCAGTCATCCACCAATTCTCAAGAGCAAAATCAATGGTTTGCTCTACTCCGTTTTCTTTGAGATAAAAAATTTGCAAACAACCCGCATTCACAAAAAAGAGATCTCTGCATAATGCTCCTTCTTTCAAAAGGAGTTGCTTTTTGTTTACTACTTTGCGTTCAAAAAATTCATCCAACCTAATTAAATCAAGCTCTTTTGTGCTGATGAATTTATCGATATGTTCTTTTAAATTTTCAGTCATTGGATACTTGTCTACACGATTTTGCCAGTATTTGACGATGTAAGCACACTCAATCTAATTGAAACCTTATCCTTCATACAACCTTCTTATTTCGTAACATCTTCAGATTTCATTTCCAAAACTTTGCCTTCATCTATTACTTCAATTCTATTCGTAAACGGATCGTAATGTTCAATAGTCCATTCCCCTTTCCTGAAAATAAATGAAATGTAAGGAGCTAACTCAACATTTTGAGTAATAAACAAATTATCTCCTTCACAAGGCGTATAATCAAAGTCAAAACAATTTTCGACATTCAGGTTTAATGCAATCCATTCAGTATTCAGACCATTCCCGATGTCGTCAGAAGGAAACAGGTATCGCCCCAACATAAGCTCTTCCTCCTCTCCAAGGTACCTGAATAATCTCCAAATATACATTAGCGGGATCTTGTCATTTTTCTTATTCGGAATTTTCACCAATTCTCCTTTGACTTCCCGATAAAGATCCTGTTTTCTATACCTGATTTTGTCACCTTCACAGGTGCATAATTTTATACCTGTACTAAAATCACACATATACTCCGATTACTTATAGCTATGTTATGGTCTTTTATTTAATGCATTACGTGCACTGGAAAAATATTCTTACCAGTCTGGTTTTTGGTGAAAAAAATACAGAATAATCTCCAAAAATATCAAATCCACACATGTCAGAAGCCCTAAAAACAAATTCTAAAGTATCTCCATTTTCATCTTTGAATACCTCCAACTCATAATTTGTAATATCATAATCATCTTCTACTTCGACAAGTATTTCGGACAAGTCATCTTCATCCGGATCATAGTTTGGGTCATTGTCTATGATATGGTTTTCCAGTTCTTCCTCATAGTAAGTATAAGTAGCCTGACACCAACTTGCACCATTTACTTCTAATTCAATAAAATCTGTATGGTTCACGAACCTTCCGTGCTCTTCTTTTGATACAGATACATTTTCAGGTGTTTTTCCCCAATCAAAATGCTCATTATCTCGATACCCGTCAAGAAGTTTTTCCAAAGCCAATGAAAAATCTTGATAATCAGAAATTTTTAATTTATTTGTACCTAAAAACTGATACAAATTGTCTTCTGTAAGTCGATAGTCAACATAATCTAAAAAAACAGGACATGAAATCGCGTGGAATTTTAACCCCTTGTATCTCTCTTTGATTACCTCGCCGTCTACGGAGAAAAAAGGATATAAGTATTCGTTATCATAAAGTTCATTTTCTTTCAAGCAATCTTCCGGTGCAGGATTGATTGTTGCTACAATTTCTTTATCAGATATAGAAAATATGCATCTCTCCCGTTTTTTAAAATCTGATAGCTTTTTCATTATAGATTCTTTTTTACAAAATCGTTAATATACTAAGTTGTTTTACTACTTTTTATAGGTTGGTACAGATCGTTTTTAGGTGTTGAGCCATACTTACACGCCTCTATTTTTTATACAAGTTCCGAACCTGTGGTAGTAAGGCAATAAAAAGAATGAGGATGGCCAAAAAAATATAAAATGTATGTAACCAATGTACCCCCTGGATGAACACCATTTGAAGTTGAATCCAACTGATGAGAGCAAACCCTGTGTATATGCTGAAAGTCCAGGTCCAATGCATGTCTTTAAAGAAATTGACTTTCTCTGCGATTCCGGATTTCGGTTTTTTCAGCAATGCAAATACGAGTAGCATAGGGAAAACACCAAGTACCAGAAATAAAATGATTCCGGGGATAAAAAAATTACTAAAAGGGGATTTTTCAAGCATTGACAAAGGCATTCCGAGCAACTCTCCGGTTGGAGAAATGATCAAAGCCCCACCTCCTGCAATGGCTCCCAATCCAAGAAAACCTAATTCGATTAGAAGTATATTTCTGGCCGCTTTCATTGAGTTCATTAATTTATGAGTACCCCATTTTCTGTTCTTCAAGGGTCTGTAACATTTTGCTATATAGCATTCTTTAGCTCAGCTAAAGATACTTCTTATGCTTCGAAGTCCGAAAAAAGCTCTGTTTTCATGTAAAATCAACTGATTTTTCATTCTTTTAGTCGTTTATATGTCTTTAAATACATTTTTGAAATACCGACTTGCCAGTCAACCAGCGAGTCTTTATATACCTTCGTTTTATATAAATTAAAGCCATTGAATGAATCATGGTATACTTCATACCTGATAAGGCTATCTTTTATTACGTAAAATATTTCATTCAAAACAGGAAGGTTATCTACTTCACCGTTTGAAGGGAGGTGTTCTAATGGACTATCCTGTTGAATTCCTTTTACGCGAATTTTACCATCCTTATCGTATTTCAAAAAAAAATACGAGTGCTTTGAGTAATTCAGTGTTATAACCGTCGTATCATTATCAATAACCCTAACCGAATCATTGAAATCGGCAGATCTATCGTAATGAATATAAAAATATTGATCTTCTAAAAAAGGTAAATAATATTTTTCCTGGAATTTACCTTCATACTTCGGTCCCCTTATAGAGTATATTAATGCACTACAACTTGCTAAAAGTGCACCACTAATTATTAGTAAGATTATTCTTTGAATTTTCATTTAATTATCGCTAATGGTATGTAAATAATAGTGATTTTCTACTCACCAATCTTTCAGTTTGATACTGACCTTTGTTTTCTATCACTTTAAACATACTTGATTACATATTCTAATAGCTGTAGTTTTTCTATTTTTAATCCACTCCCTGTATCCATTCATTCATATAGTCTACAAATTTTGACTGTTCTTTTTCAGGATAATCGTCAAAAAAGGTTACATAATAACCCCAATTTAATTTATGAGTATCCGTATATTCAAGTTGAAGTTGTCTAGAATGGACCAGTCCGATTAAATGCTGCTTTTCAAAAAGCAAAACAATTCTAAATCCTGGCGATGGGTCTTCTATAGAGTTTTCGTAATTATAATAGGTTTCAAATGTTCCATATTCAACAGCATTATCTTCTAATTGAAAAGACTTAATAAACTCTTTCCAACCCGAAATCCCCCTCCCCTTTTGTTCTAAATTATTTTTGAAAACAGTCTCGATTACCGTCATGGGTTTGATGTTATTCCTGTGAGTATAACCATAAAGCATAGCATAGGCAAAGTCTCCGCCTCGTCCTGTGCTTACAAAATGAGATTTAATAACTCTGCCGATAGTGTCATCATTTACAATGATTGACCTTCCTTTTAAGATTGTATCTATACCAAATTCATTGTATCCAATGTCTGCATAAACTAAAATTTTATACCAATTATTTTCAGGTTTTGTGGTTACTTCAACAAGCGCATTATCGTTTAACTCAAATAGAATGTCACCATTCGGTTTGTTCCGAATATTTGCCGGACCATCGATTCTTTCACCAATAATCAAGTCGGTTTCTTCTACCTCAGAAACAGTTATGATTTTGTCTTCAGGTTTAATCACTCTCTTTTCATTCGTCTGTTCGGAGTTACAGGCCAAAATTGAAATCAGTAGAATAATATAGATTAGACTCTTCATTTTAAATTAATACCAACGATTTTGTATTTGTATAAATAATAGTACGGGGTTTTCTACTAAACTACACATTATTTTTAAATCAAAAAACCACTCTTCAATTTACTTACAACGTTCTATGCGGGGGCAATAAGGTAGACTTGAAACACTGAAATTTCAGATTTACCGCACCCAGACAAGCATTTCTAATTTTTATTTCAATAACTGAAAGGGCTGAAAAAGAAATCCTACTGCCAATCGGATAATAATATCTCTTTATCAGCATTTTCATTTCATCTACTCCCCTCTTTTACTATCCTATAAAACTCTTACTTTGGCAATTTCGTATAATACTCCTGAATATTTCCCTGTGTTAATTTCATTTCTTTTTTAGCAGGAAAAAATTCTAATTGTATTTCATTTTCGTATTGAAAAATATGGTTCTCTTTATAATCAATAGGAAAGAACATTTGCCCTGAGCTTGCATTTTGAAATATTGCGTTTTTACCGTCTGATGAAACAGTTACGGTAAATCCTCTTTTCTTCTCGACATAAGTGCCCGCTATTTTTCCAAATTCCTTTTCTGATAATTTATTGATTTTATTAAAGTTGGGTAATTCAGGACTAGTTCCATAGGCATATTGAAGCATTGCCATTTGAATGTCCTCGGAATAAATGTTGATAGCGTTTGCCAAAGTCACAATTCCCAATTTTTCTTTGGGGAAATACCAGTATTCCGAAAAGTAATTTTCAATCCTTCCACCGTGTGTATAACCTTCGGGACTACTAAAAGGAAGTTTTTCAATCCCCATTCCGTATTCGCCTCCGTTTTTGGGAAGCATTATCTCCAGGCTTTCTTCTGAAATCAGCTTTTTGTTGAATAATGCAGAAAGAAATAGATTCAACTCGACCGCTGTAGAAACCATTCCTCCACTTGCCGGATGATTGGAAAAATTCACTTTTGCATTTTGGATGTATCTATTTTGGATGTTATAAGACAAAGCTTCCTTCTTTGTTTCATCTGTTTCCGTAGTGAAATATGTATTTTTCAAATTGAGCGGACGGCATATTTTTTCTTTTAAAATTTCAGCAAAGGATTGATCGTAAACTTTCTCCAGAATGAAGCCTAATAATGCATAGTTCGTGTTACTGTACTCAAAATCGGTGCCGGGTTCAAAATTGCTCTTTTCATGAACAAAAAATTCAATAAATTCTTCTTCTGTATGAAAGGCTTGTTCCCAGCTGTTTTCTCCGGGAATTTCTGTGAAATTGATAATCCCCGAACGGTGTTTTAGCAATTGTTCAATGCTTATTTTTTCTGCATTTTTTATTTGAGGGTAAAAGGAATGTAATGTATCATCCAACCTTAACTTTCCTTCTTCTACGGCTTTCAAAACTAAAACAGCTGTATAGGTTTTCGTTACCGAACCGATACGAATTTTTGTGTCAGTATCAATTGCTATTTTTGTATCAGCATTAGCTAATCCTACCGTCTTTGTATAAATGATGCTATCGTTAAAAGAGATGGCAACACTTCCCATCATTTTTCTGTTCTGGAAAAGATGTTCAAAATACTTGTCTAATTGTTGTTGGGCAGATAGTGATGTACCAATAATGAAATTGATTAACAGTATGATGATGGAACTCTTTTTCATTTTTACTTCTGGATTTGGTATTAAACCACTTTACGGTCTTATTCGTTGATGTATCTTATGGCAAAATCCAACCAATCTTCAACTGTTTCATCTAAATAAACATCCGGCTGAATACCTATGTTGTCAATAGGATATTGCGGAAGTCTTGATGAGCGGTATGTAGGCAGATACAATATAAAATTGTCGCAGCCAAACTTAAATTCTCGTATGGAACCATAATCTAAAACACCCATAGATGGCGTCCCCAGGATCTTCACTTTTTTACTCTGACGTGATGAAAACAAAAAGTTTTCGCCCGCACTGGCAACATTTTCATTGGCTAAAATAATGATTTGTTCCGGGCTTTTTGCGTTTAACGGAATCGTATCAATCGTTACCTTTTGCCCATTATACAGCACAAATTCACCCAGGTTTTCATTATATTCTTTTAAGCCTTCTTCAATGTCACGTATGGCATTTAGCGAGTCTTTATGCTCATTTTGCAAAGCATAATCCCGCAAACCATTTATCAATGTAGGCGTCGATAAAAATTCAACATTCATAATCCGTAAAGGATTAGTTAAGATATAAGGCAATAGAGGTTGGTACACATCATCGGTGCCTCCAAAATTATCTCTAACGTCGATAATCAAAGCCTTTGATTTCGCTATCTGCTTTTTGTTTTTTTCTACCAATTCTTTTACTAGAGTAATATTTTCATACCTGAAACTGGAAATTTTCAGATAGAAAATATCGTGAGTTAATACCCGTACTTCAACCTCTGGTTCAGTCTCTTTGTTATTCGAGTTAGTGACTTCTACTTCATTTTTAGTAACCGCTTCTATAAAAATATGCTCATCTTTAAAAAAGGAAATATAGCCATTCAATACAGTTATACAGTCCTGGTTATTGACGGTTTTGGAGATTGTGATAGCAGCTGTTTTCTGGTGGTTGTATAACTCAGTATGTGCTTTTGTTTTTTCTTTAAACCCGGGATAATCGCTTTCTATTTTAGCAATTAAATTATTTAGAGCCTTGTCACAATTACAGATATCTTGCCCAAATAATGAATTCACTGCAAACAGAAGAACGAGGTACAATATATTTTTCATTTGAAATACTTTAAAATCACTACGCAAAAGTAGTAAGGGTATTGCATTCAAAATTGTAAAAATGTAACCAGCTAGATAAATAACCAGACGTTTTCTTTTTCGATAGTTACATTTTTAAAAAACAAACCCGAATTTGTTTTAGTTAATGCCCTGAAATCTTTGATAAAATGTGATTGGTCGTAAAATAGGCTACGATGGGAAAGGCTTGTGAGACTTTCACTCTTTTTAATATATATTCTGTATCTATCGTTTAAGGTTTAAACAAAGGAACTGTTCAAATTATTTTCTCATCCTCAAAATAGTCTTTTCCCTTCTTTATCGATAAAAAACCAATTACCCTCTTTCTTGACTAGTGCTACACCGTCACTGAAGGGATAAACATTCTCAAATTTTTCAGGAAATACTTCCTTTCCTGTGAGATCTAAAAACTGCCATTTTCCGTCCTTCAGTACATTCAAAATCCCTTCTCCGGTACCTATCACATCATAAATAGCCGGAATTATTTCTTTTCCGGAAGTATCTATACACCCCCATTTTGACCCTGAATTTAAACAGACTCTTGCAACTCCATCCCAAAAGTCATATACATTGCTATATTTAAAAGAAATGACTTCTTTGCCTGTAGTATCAATAAAACCATATTTTCCGTTTCGTTTTACTGCTGCTAACCCACATCTGAAATTCGGATAGCCATCGTATTGCAACGGAATAACTTCTTTTCCTTGCTTATTGATGAAACCGTACTTATCATTTATTTCAACAAGTGCTAAACCTTCTCTGAAATAATATCCGATATCATATAAAGGTTCGACGACAACTTTTCCTTGTTTGTCAATATAACCTACCTTTCCGGATATTGTAACAGGTGCCAATCCCTCAATAAAAGAAGATGCCGATTCTACATTTGTAAGGGCTGTTTTTTTGTTATTCATTTTATCAATGATAAACCACTGTTCGTTCTCCTTTACAGTGGTTACATCGTCTTCAAAGTCTGAAGCTGCTTCATATTGCAGGGGAATCACCTCTTTTCCCGTAGTATCGATAAAACCCCACTTTCGGTCTAGTTTGACCATTGCATATCCATTCTGAAAGTCCATAATAAAATCATATTTTATTGCTGTGATTTCTTTTCCTGAACGATTGATCACTCCGTATTTTTCATTGTATCCTGGTTGATCATGGAGTACTACTTTAGAAAATCCGTTTTTGAAATCATAAGCAACATCGTACTTACATGCAATGACCTCCTTTCCTCTTTTGTCGATAAATCCCTTTTTTTTATTTTTGGTTACGGTCGCTAAACCTTCTTTGTAAGAATCAACATATTGATAGGCATCCAAAATATTTTCTGTATTCTGCCGTACCTGGGTGCTACCTGAATTAGATAAAGTTTCAGTCTTTTGCGCGTAATTACAGTTTGTAAATATAATTCCGCAAATGAGAATAGTGATACTCTTCATGGTTATTCTAGTTCGCCTCCATTTCATATAACCTCTACGTTTTTTATTTGATGTTGTGGGGATTTAATCATTTCAAATGTCATTGTCTGCTAAATGGGAGAATATCAGTTTTTCATCTTTACCCAAAAAATTATTTTATTCGATTACACCCAACAATTTACACACTTTATCAGACACTATCTTTATGTATTTCCCGATTTAATTTGTCCGCTGCAGCGAACACACAATTTCCTAATCTAATTAATTCAGTATTGGCAAAGTCCTCTTCACTTTTTTCAATCCGATGTCCATTTATCTGGCAGATTACTAAATCAATAAAACTTCCCATTCCTCCTCGCATCTTTTTTAGTGCTTCAAGTCCGCGAATATCTCCGTTATCAATCATTTTTTGCGTTTGGGAAAATATAGATGCCCAATTTTCCTCATCATATTTTTTTAAATGAGTAATCAAATGCTCAAGTTCATCAATCAGTTCACCCTGTAACTCTTTCATTTGCAAATTGTTCCCAATCACTTTACCCATTTTTTCAAATCAATTTTCGTCTTTTCCAAGTCATCACAGCTTAAAATAGGAATAAGTTGATTTATCTGTTCAGTAGGTAAGTCCCACCATTTCAATTTGAGTAGTAGAGAGATTAACTCATCATCAAACCTTTTTCTAATCAATCGTGCCGGATTTCCTGCTACTATAGAATATGGCGCAATAGTACTTCCGACAACACTATTTGCACCGATAATAACTCCATCTCCAATATGTACTCCCGGCAAAATGGTTGTATTTTGTCCGATCCATACGTCGTTCCCGATTACAGTATCTCCTTTTACTGACATCTTCTCTATGGGAGGAATAGACTGTTCCCATCCTTCAAAAATATAAAAAGGAAATGTCGAAGCGGCATTCATCTGGTGATTCGCCCCGTTCATGATAATTTCAATACCGGCAGCGATTTGACAAAATTTTCCTATTATCAGTTTATCTCCATAAAAGTCATAATGGTGTGTGACGTGTTTTTCAAAGTCGACATCACTGAAATAAGTAAAGTCTCCAACGATAATATTTTTTGATTTAATCGTTGGTTTCACATACGTAACTGTCTTGACATTTGGAACAGGATAAATGGTATCTGGATTTGGTTTTTGTATCATGCTTATTTTCTGAATTACAGTCTATTTACAATTCCGAACAACGATTCATGTATTATTTCGTTGTATGGTTGGGCAACTAAGTTACTGAATTACAAGCGTTGTTGCGGGTAGTCAATTTTTAATCTTTCTTCCTTTTCTGGTTTTTCTGAATGTCCGAGGGGTTTTAGCATATATTGAAAAATAGTATTAGATTCTCTTTCCTTAATCTCGTTTATAGATTTTTGTCGTTTTTGGTCAGACTCAAATCTCATTAGCATATACTCCACCGATTCATTGTCAAATATTGTTTGTTCAGCTATTGCGTGGTCAAAAAGTATCCTTGCAATAACCATCCAGGTCCGTCCTGATTTTTCAGAGATCAGTTTTGTATCTTTCAAGAGTCCGTTTTCTGAATGTTGCAATTCAAGGATTATTCCTATACCGGTTATAGTAAAACTATCTTTCGTTATTGCCTTTGCGTCACTCACTTTTAATTATCCTTAATGTGTTTACACCATCCGTCACGACCTTTTCCAAAGGAGATATCCACTTGACAATAAAGACAAAACCTTCCCGTACGCTTACTTTACTCAACTACCTGCGAATGATACAAACCAATATTACCCGTGAGTCGGAAAATCTCGAAGAATACCTCTACCCGATTGTACAGATTGTCCAGATGCGTCAGACGAGCATTAATGTAGCTATTTCTGAGGGTTTGGAGTTCTATAGAGTTGATCGTTCCCAAACGCAGGCGTTCCTGTCCGATTTCCCATACACGTCCTGCGTATTCAATATTTTGCGACGATACAGCAACCAAACGATTCCGGGCTTCGAACATTTCCAACAACCCTTCCATACTGTTCATGAGCGAATTTTTCATTTCGTCATAATTCAACTGGCTGATCTCTTCCTGAATTTTTGAAACTTCTACAGCCCTTTTTGATTTCCAGTTATTGAAAACATTGTAGCGCAGGGTCAAATTAGCCGAATACATAAGCGTCTGTGTTTCTGCTTCAAACAGATCATTTTTCACCTCCCGAATCCACGAGAAACCGGGTTGAATCCCTCCCTGAAAAGTCAACGTCGGGAATAAAAAAGATCGCTGGTATTTAGTCTGAATTTCTGATAACCGGATATTAATCATCTGGTTTTTCAGGTTGTTATTATTCTCAACCAGTTGGCGTTTTGCTTCAATTCCGTTAATCTCCGGAAGAATGAAATCCAACTGATCTGTTGGGTTCAACAGGCTATCCAATGGTAAATTCATTAACAGGTTCAGATTTCTCAATGCGTTTCTGTATGAAATTTCCTGCATTAACAGATTAGTTGAATCCGAAAGGTACTGGTTCTTAAACTGCATCAACTCCAACGAACTGGCTCCCGCATATTCTTCTTTTAACTCATAGTACTTCACCTGTTCCCGGGAAAAAGCGGTCAGCTCACGAAGCAATTCCAGTCGTTCCTTGTGCATTACTGCCGAATAATACCCTTTGATAATGTCAGACACCGTGGTTTCAATAATAACTGTCGCATTTCCTTTTGACTGCTCTTCCAGTTGCTCCAATCGTCTTTTGGACATGATTACCCCCATCCCTGAAAAAATATTCCAGTCCAGACTCAATGCCGGTTGCAGACTTTGCGAGAGAATCATCCCCGGAGTAAAAGTAAAAGGGTTCTTGGTGTTGTCTTGTAAACCATTGGCCGAAGTAAGACTCACCGACAGGGTCGGAAATGCGCCTGCTTCTGACCAGGTGTTATTCTTCTCCGCTATTTCATTATTCTTGTCAGCTATCCGGATCTGAAAATTGCGTTCCAGTGCAAGCTCAATAGCTTCTCTAACGGTAATCTCATTTTGTGCATTACCACCAACTGCAATCAGAACAGCAGCAAAGACTAAATAGAATTTAATTTGTGCTTTCAACTTCATGAATTTTTTTCTGAATTTTTGTACTTGTCTCCACTTCTGCATGAGAAGGTTTTTTCCCGGTCCAGAGCCATGTAAAGAATCGCTTGACATCATTTCCAAAGAGCAGTGCAGATGGGAAAAACAGTAAGATCATAATGGTTCCGAACAGAACACCAAAAGCAATGGAGACCGCCATAGGAATAAGAAACTGCGCCTGCATGGATTTTTCGGCAATCAAAGGAAGTAAACCTGCCACCGTTGTCACCGTCGTGAGTAAAATCGGACGGAAACGGGAACGGGAAGCTTCAACCGCTGCTTCAAAAGAAGAGTATCCTTCCCGGATCAGGTCGTTATAACGATCCAGGAATACAACGGCATCATTTACCAGTACACCAATCAGGGCAATCATCCCAAAGACACTTAATAAAGAAACCGGGATACCGACAATACCGTGTCCTAAAATAGCTCCTGCCAATCCGGCCGGTAAAACAAGTATAATCATCAATCCCTGGTACAACGACTGGAAATGAAGTGTAATAATTGTTATCATTACCACCAATACAATCAACGTCATGTACTGCATCGAATTACTCGTTTTTGAGCTTCGTTCTGCCTGCCCCAGATGAAATACTTCCACATCGGGAAACATACTTTGTAATTTAGGAATAATCTCCTTACTTATCTTCCCGTTTACTTCTGCTGTCTTGTCCGGGTCGATCACGTCGGCCTCAACCTCTACCTGTCTCTTTCCGTCACGTCGTTTCAGACTCTCGTATCCGTTTCCAATCGTGAAATCAGCCAGCTCGTGCAACGGCACCTCCGCACCGGAAACTGTTTTGATCCGCATATTCTGAAGATGCGCGACAGAATTACGGTCTTCCTTCGGGTAACGAACCCAGACTTTCACCTCATCCGTACCAATGATTACGCGCTGTGCTTCTGCTCCGAAAAAACCTTGCCGGACCTGTCGCAGCACTTCTGCTTCACCAATGTTATACATATCTGCCTGAGGGCGCATATTGAGATAAATCTCATTTTTTCCGGGAGGCATATTATCAACCACATTTTTTGTCTGATCCAGCAGTGCAATCTCATTTTTGAAAAACAGACGCGCCTGATCCAACGACTCATTGTTAGCTGAAGAAAGCCCGAATTCAACCGGTTTTCCCCATCGGTTCATCCCGATTACAACAAAATCACTTGCCAGTTTCGCTTCTTTGCGCTCTTCCATGCGTTTCAGCACCCGGTTCATAAATTCCCCCACAGATGCTTTTTTATCTTCGGCATCACAAAAAACCATCACGGATCCTGTGTGCATCCCTACCTGACCTAGCTGACCGGCAGCTCCGACATTACTGGAATAATAAGACAACAATGTGTCTCCTGTTTCATCAATCAATCGCTGATTTTCTTCCTTTACAACTTGTGTGGCAACGGTAATAAAGTCTTCCACAGAACGTTTATTTTCCCCCGGCTTATACGCTACTTCAACGAAAAACATATCCGGTTCAATATTGGGAAAAAAGGTTGCTCCGATCTTACCGGAAATCAGACTTTCCCGAGTAAAGATGATTAATACTAACGGAACAAATACTACGATCCGATAGCTCCATTTTTTATTCGCAAACCGCAGTATATCTTCTAATACTTTATCCCGGATATACGCGATGAATTTATCAGCTCCTTTACGTACATGATGCTCTACCGGAGAAGCAGAAAAACCTGTAAAGATCATCGCTCCGCCCACAACCAGTAGCGAAAAAGGGAATAAAGCTGCCATAAATGACGAGACATAATCCCCAAACATACGGGTAGCAATAAAAATAAGCCCTATACCTGCAATAGTAAAGAGTATCCCTTGCCAGACCTTCAGTTTATAGTTTTTCTCTTCGGACAAAATAGATTTACTGGAGAGATGGGAAGGAAGAATAAAAAATGCCTCAAATAGCGAAAATAAAAGACAGGCAATAACTACTACAGCCATTTCCCGCATCATTTCCATCCCCTCGATGAATAACAGCATTGAGAAGGCAACCATTGTGGTAATAACAGACGTAAAAACAGACGGTAATACTTCCATAGTTCCATCCAAAGCCGCTCTTGGAGCACTTTTCCCCCGTTCAAAATGGGTGTAGATATTTTCCGCAATTACAATTCCATCATCAACCAGAATTCCGACAACGAGAATCATACCAAAAAGGGAAATCATATTAATAGACATTCCGTACCAATACCCAATAATAAACATCCCCAGAAAGGAGAAAGGAATTCCGAAGGCTACCCAGGCGGACAGTTTCAGGTTCAAAAACAAACCGAGAGCCACCAGTACAAGGATTAATCCGAAAATTCCATTTTCGCTCAGCAGATCAATCCGTGCCGACAACATTTCACTGAATTCGTAAAAAATCTGAAAATGATAATCCGGATTGGCTTCATTAAATTTTTTCTGAAATGTTTTTACTGCTTCAGCTATTTCAGTCAGACTCTCATCCGTTGTTTTATCAATATTTAAGACAATGGCCGGTTGTCCGTTAAATTTAGCCAGTTCCGAATCTTCCGAAAACTGATACGAAATATCTGCCACATCCCGCAAGAATACCGTTTCCCCTGTTAGTGAAGTCCGAACAATAATTTCGCCAATCTCTGCAGGTTTCGTGGTTCGGTTCTGACTCCGAATAATCAGATCTTTATCTGTCCCCCTGATTTGTCCTGCCGTTATGTCAATATTTTTTGTCGAAATAGCCAGAGAGATCTGTTCAAACGTTAACCCATAACGCAACAAATCATTTTCACGAACATTTACGGTGATTTCCGCTGTTGGAAAACCTGTTTTCTCTATTTGCGTGATTACTTTGGTATCCAATAAATCATTTTCGACCTGTATCGCTTTATCCCGGAGTTGCATCAACGGCATATCCGGTGACTTGGCACTAATACCAACAATAGCAACACGACTGGACATCCCACCGGTTTTCAAACGGGTGATTACCGGTTTTTCAGCTCCCTGCGGAAATGAGTTAATCGAGTTTACAGCATTCTCTACATCAGAGAGCAACTCATCCATATCAGCATCCTGTTCTGCCGAAATAGTAATGGAAGCTACATTTTCCGAAGAAGTGCTATTAATATGCTCAATATCTTTCAGCCCTTTGATAGCCTGCTCCACCTTAATCGTAATACCTTCTTCCATCTCCAGAGGAGAAGCTCCCGGATACATAACATTTACCGTAATCGTTTTCGGGTCCAGCTCAGGAAAAAAAGAACTGCTGTAAATGCTCAGCGTATACAAACCAAAAAGCGTCGTTATTACAATAAACGCATTGGTCCATATCGGACGCTTAATAAAAAACTGAACTAGATTCTTCATTCCTTACATTTTTTTGATTCCAACGATACGCATTGAATCCGGAACATTTGCTACCTGATCGGTAATGACAAAGTCCCCGTTTTTTAATCCTGCTACAAGAAGTGTATCCGGAACAGAAGCCAATACCTGGACCGGAACCGATACGATAGCACTATCTTTTATTATGTTCACTGTATTTTCCTTAACACACAAAAACGGTACTGCCATTGCTTCCGCTATCGATTCTTTGTTCATCTTCGCGTTTACGTACATTCCATTGAATATCTTTTTACCCGGTAAAGGTTCAATACTGAAGTAAGCATCAACAGATTGAGTATTCCGGTTGATTACATTAGAAATACGACTAAGTCTACCCTTACCGATTTGTATTCCTGAAGCATCAGTCACCTCAATGGTTCCTTTTTCTTCAAAGAAGGTGATATCTTTAAGCATTATCGGAATTTTCACTTCATAATCTCCGGTTTTTATAATGGATGCTACAGGTGTACCCGGATTAACAATAGCTCCTGGTTCTGCTGCTACTTCTGTGATAGTTCCATCAAAGGGAGCTACAAAAAAATACTTTTCCAGTCTTAATTCCTGGCTTCGGATTGTATTAAACTCAGCTATAATGTTTCGCGTAGTGAAAAAAAGCTCTTCCTTTTTTGAATTGAACTTTGGAAGGGGCGGCAGATAACTGTCAATAGAAATTGTATTCATGAATTTTGTCCACTTACCGACTTCCTCCGGATAATCCAGTTTAACATCTGCCATGACATTCGCCAACAAGGTTAAAAATGAACTTTTTCGGGCACTTAAAGTAAAAACAGTTTCACTATTATCAACAGCGGCAAGTATCTGACCACGCCGAAAACGAACTCCTGGTTTCAGTTGTACTTCTCCTTTTTTCAGTCGTCCCGAAACTTCAAAAGCCAGATCTATTTGCAGATTTGAATTAATTTGTCCGTAGGCTTCAAGCGAAAAGCTTCGCACTTTATTATTTACCTCCATAACGGGCAGGTAAACAATACTCGAAGCAGTAGCTTTTTTACTTTCGGCTTTCTCTCCTGAATTTACCCGAAAAAAGATCAGGCCTAATACAACAAGAATACTTCCTATGATAACGAAATGTCTTGGTTTCATCTAATTACGTTTTGATAAAGCAAATGTAACAATCGGATACTTTTCCTGTTAAAAAATGTGATAAATGGAATCGTCAAAAGATGAATGGAAATACTATTCTTTTTCTTTCTTTCAGAATTCACTTTTCACCTCCTCTATCTTTAGATTCATGCACGCATAAATTCTCCCTGATTTTATCCTTACATTTGTAGAAAATGCTTCGTAATACCATGATAAAACAAGTTCCACTGGAAAAGATTAACGAGATGAACAAGGGAACCCTGATGGAGCACCTTGCTATCGTTTTTACAGAAATAGGAGAAAATTACCTTGTAGCAGAAATGCCTGTTGACAACAGAACTCATCAACCCCTTGGATTACTTCATGGCGGGGCAAGCGCAGCCCTAATAGAATCTATTGGTTCACTAGGTTCTGCACTACTTCTGGATCTGGAAAAGGAAGTCCCTGTAGGTCTTGAAATCAACGCCAATCATCTGAGAGGGATGAAAAGCGGAACGGTTGTAGCCCGTGCGGAGATCATTCACAAAGGATCAAAAACCCATGTTTGGAATGCTGTACTGACGGAGAAAGAAACAGGAAAGAAAGTTTGTATCGGCCGTCTTACGGTTATGGTAGTCCCTGCGGGAAGCTAATCTCATTTTCGCTTTCCAAACTGATAATACCATTCCAGTTTTATCCAAAGATTTTGACTCTGCCCTCCGGTAGTCAACCAATCCCCTAAACGATAATCGACTCCGAATTCCAGTTTATTGGAATCCGAAAAGTAATACCCCAGATTTGTTGTCAATCGCCCCTCCAGGTCATAACCACCTGCCTGTAGAGACTGAAGAAATTCAATCCCCGGCTTTAGATACCACTCTTTCTGATCCAGCTCATATCCTTCTAATGCAATTTCTCCTGTCAGCCGATAACGCAACCGAAAAACTGACCGCTCGACGGAAGCCAGTGTATGATCCATACTCACCCGATGCCCAAGACGTATCCCCCGATACTTTCTAACTATAGAAAACTGGACAATAAATCGATGATACAATTCACCGGAACGGTAACGTAACAAATATCCACCCACAGCTGAAGACGTAACTCCGACTTTCCGGGATACCACAACAGAAAGATCTGATAATTCATACGCCGGAGAAAAAGCAGTTGGTTTTACCTGCCAGATAGCAAATCTGTTCTCTGACTTTAGATTCAAGCGCCAGTTCGTATTTACTTTATAATTAACATTAAGTACAGGCAAAACTCCTGACTCCAACGTAACCTGACTTTTTCCTGCAAAACCAATTGAGCAGAAAACTAATATCCAACACAGTTCTCTTCTCATATCAGTAATCCAGAATATCAGTATTACGCGGCACAATAACAGCGCACCTTTCCAACGCTCCTTCTGCCGAAAAAAGAAATTCATACTCTGCAGTTGGCACTCCTTTTTTCTTCACCCTGGCAACCACTTCAAACTTCGTATCCGAATCAACAGGAAGCCCCTTCCTTCTTATTTTCAAAGCAACTTCTGAGCATTTTCCCGAATACTGTATCTGAATCTTACGAATCCTGATTTTATCATATCTTTCATCTAACAGCTTTTTAATAGCTATCCCGATGCTATCCGGAATTTCACTCAGCCTCACTTCCACTTCAACATCCAGAAAATCGCCTTCCCCGGTAAATTCCACACTGGTAAAATGACTATTGATCCTACCTTTGAATTCAAAGTGTTGCCCCGTCTCATTCTCCTCAATCAACCATTTCCCCGATTGAACACCTGAGAAATAGTTTAGACAAACGATCGCATTCTCAGGCACCCTCTCTTCCGCCACCGGGTATTCTTTCTCGACTTTTTTATGTTGCGCCTGCAAGCCGACCGAACTGAAAAAACATAGAAAAACAAAAAAAACCTTCATACCTGCCTCTTTGCAGACAAAAATGCCACATATCTATCCTCCAGCTATCCTATTCACTAGAAGTTAATAGAAGCTTAATTACCTCTTCACATACAAAGGTTGCATAATCCAAAACATTATCGTAATATTGCAATATTAAAATAAATCAAAAATGGGAATAACAAAGTCAGCGTCCTTTTCGAACGAACAGAACGAGACCGCTCTGCTCTTCAAAGCACTGGGACATCCCGCCAGAATTGCTATCATAGAATATCTTTTGCAAGCCAAAAGCTGTATTTGTGGTGATATTGTCGATCAACTACCTCTGGCTCAAGCAACAATATCTCAGCATTTGAAAGAATTGAAAAACGCAGGGATAATCAAAGGGAGTATAGAGGGCAACTCAATTTGTTATTGCCTTGATCTCACCACTTTTGATAAGCTATCTGAATTGATCACTGATATAACCGACCAAATCCGTACAACTAACTCGACTTGTTGTTAATTCTAAAATAAAACACGATGAGATTATCAGAAATAAAAACAGCCTTACACAACCTTAATCAGGTTCGTTTCGTACTACCTGATGGTAATTTAGTTCCTATCCACTTTCATATAACTGAAATAGGAGCCATCACCCGACATTTTATTGACTGCGGAGGAACCGAACGCATCGAAAAGATTATCAATTTCCAATTATGGGAAGCTAATGACTTCGATCATCGACTTGCACCGCAGAAGCTATTACAAATCATTTCCCTATCTGAGGAAAAACTTCATTTGGACGACCTGGAAGTAGAAGTTGAATACCAGGCAGGAACCATTGGAAAATATGCTCTTTCGTTCGATGGCGAATCGTTCCGGTTACTGAACACTCAGACAGCCTGTTTAGCAGAAGATAAATGTGGTATCCCACAGGAAAAACCAAAGATTAAGATGAGTGATTTTACATCCGGTGAAGGAACATCCTGCACTCCGGGAGGAAATTGCTGTTAAATCAACTTCTGAAGCATGGGATTTTTTGAACGGTACCTTACCATTTGGGTACTCATTTGTATCATTGCCGGAATTGGTTTAGGACATGTATTGGGCGACTCCATACAAGTTTTGAGCAATTGGAGTATTTCTACCGTCAATATTCCGGTGGCTGTGCTCGTCTGGTTTATGATCTATCCGATGATGGTACAAATAGACTTCTCCAGCCTTCGCTTTATCTCAAAAAACAGCAAAGGACTAACACTAACAGTTATTATCAACTGGTTGGTTAAACCTTTTACCATGGCATTTTTTGCCTGGCTGTTTTTCTATCACATCTACGAAGCCTGGCTTTCTCCTGAAGAAGCAGAACAATATCTTGCCGGAGCAATTCTGCTGGGAGCAGCCCCTTGTACCGCCATGGTATTTGTCTGGTCTTACCTTACTAAAGGTGACCCCAACTACACTCTGGTTCAGGTCTCCGTGAACGACTTGATTCTTCTGGTTTTGTTTATCCCGATAGTAGGAGGGCTGTTTAGTCTGTTTGGCATCCAGACTGTCGGAGACCAATCGGAAATAGGAATTCCTTTTCAAGCACTTTTCACGTCTGTTGTCACCTTTGTAGTACTCCCCCTTGCCGCAGGATATGTTTCAAACACCTTCTTACTAAAACGAAAAGGAGAAATCTGGTTTAAAAACACTTTCCTAAAAGCACTCCGTCCCCTATCCATCATCGCTTTATTAACGACACTTATTCTCTTGTTTGCTTTTCAAGGAACAAAAATCATTGAAAAGCCTTTCACCATTTTACTAATCGCAATTCCACTAACCCTCCAAACTTATATCATCTTTTTTACGAGTTGGATTGCCGGTAAATATCTCAAACTACCACATAACATCTGCGCCCCGTCCGCAATGATTGGCGCCAGTAATTTCTTTGAACTTGCTGTTGCCGTAGCCATTGTTTTATTCGGACTGGATTCAGGTGCATCACTCACTACAGTAGTAGGTGTACTAATAGAAGTACCCGTCATGCTATCCCTGGTGTCACTTGCAAACAAATGGAAATACTAAGTAAAATGCTCTACACGTCTCTTTATCATTATTGTCAGGAACTCACTTCACACTTTTCAGAAATACCGGAAGAACGCAAACAAACACTAAAACATCTTGCTTCACACATCACAAATAAGATAAATCAGGAACAGGATATCCACCTTGTCTATATTTGCACGCACAACTCGCGAAGGAGTTTTTTCGGGCAGGTATGGGCAGCCGTAGCAGCTGAATTTTACGGACTTTCATCAATAAAAACATACTCTGCCGGAACAGAAGCCACATTAATTAACCCCACCGCTATCACAACACTACTAAACGTCGGTTATTCTATTTCAGGAGATTTTTCAGGAGACAACCCCGTTTACAAAGTGAAGTACACCGACGATTTATCCGTTACATGCTTCTCCAAAACTATCAACCATGAGAAGAACCCAAAAAAAGGCTTTATCGCAATTATGACCTGTTCAGAAGCCAACGAAAGCTGCCCCGTTGTACCCGGAGCTGATCTTCGAATCTCCACTCCTTACGAAGATCCTAAACAATTTGATAAAACCCCTGTTGAAAAAGATCAATATGAGATAACATCAAGAAAGATAGCTCTCGAAATACTATTTACACTCTCATTGTTAAACACTTAAATCATTTCAATAAATAACCCTTATCCACCCTAAAACAGGTGTACTGGACACCATAACGAGAGTTTTGATTTAACAAAACCGAAATATATTTTAACAAAAATATGAGAAGTGAGTGGTGAACATTCCGTATTTTTGCAGAGTGAACCCGCCAAGAAACATACAGATTTATTTTTTCTTACTCATGATGTTGCTGCTTTGTTTCAACACCACCATCAGCTATTCCCTAAATCTTCAGGGAAATGTAGATGTTGAGTTTTTTGAGGAGGAAAATCCAAATTCCGGGCGGACAAATATTTTCGAAGAAGAACCTCACAAACTTTTTGTGAATTTTTCTCTTTCTTGCTTCCAACCTCTTGAAAGCAAACGAAAAAACGCCACTTTGTTCCGATACATCTATTCACTTTTTCAGATTGAGGAGAACGTAATTGTCCCTCCACCAGAACATACAGCATAATTCTACCTGACTACACTTAAGGTTATTATGTTTTAATGTTCAAAATCAATATGAAAAAGAAATCTATTTTTTCTACATGGAAGAACGATCTTCCAGCAAGTTTAGTTGTTTACCTTGTTGCCTTACCCCTGTGTCTCGGAGTCGCTTTTGCCTCTACCGATGTTGACGGAGTTGACGGTATGCCAAACATCTTCTCCGGTATCATCGCAGGGTTTGTCGGAGGTATTGTTGTCGGAGCCTTAAGTGGTTCAAGACTGGGAGTTTCCGGACCTGCTGCCGGACTTATCACTATTGTGGCAGGAGCTCTCGCTACACTTGGTAGTTTCGAAGGTCTTATTCTTGCCGTTTTCCTTTCCGGTCTTATTCAGCTTATTGCCGGATACCTTAAACTTGGAGTAATCGGTCATTACTTTCCCTCGTCAGTTATCAAAGGAATGTTAGCAGCTATTGGTTTAACGCTTATCTTGAAAGAAATCCCGCACATTCTGGGGTATGACAAAGAACCTATGGGAGATATGGATATCAACCATGCTGACGGACACAATACTTTTTCAGACATTCTCTACGCATACGAACACTTTACGATGGGTGCTGTTATCATAGGTATTCTTTCTTTGGGAATCTTAATCCTGTTCGAACGCCCATTTATGAAACGAATTGCTTTGTTCAAGTATTTACCAGGAGCACTATTCGTGGTTGTTACAGGAATTGTCATTAATCAACTTTTCGGATGGTACGCTCCGGAGCTACAGCTTACAGGAGAACACCTTGTACTACTCCCGATTGCCAAGTCATTTGATGAAGTAATCCACATTTTCAACACACCGGATTTCAGCCTTCTGTCCAACCCTAACGTATACATCATTGCCTTCACACTTGCTATCGTAGGAAGTCTTGAAAGTTTGTTAAGTGTTGAAGCGACAGATAAGCTTGACCCGATGAAAAATGTTACCCCAACCAATCGCGAGCTAAAAGCGCAAGGAGTCGGAAACATGGTATCCGGGCTTATCGGAGGACTTCCTATTACTCAGGTAATTGTAAGAAGTTCTGCCAATATCAACTCAGGAGCCAAATCAAAACTCTCAGCTATCACACATGGTGTTATCCTAATTATATCCGTGCTACTTATACCCGGAGTTCTAAATATGATTCCCCTGGCATCTTTGGGAGCAATCCTACTTATGGTCGGATACAAACTAGCCAAAGTAAGTTTATTCAAAAGCATGTATAAACTGGGTTGGGAACAATTCCTTCCGTTTATTGTTACCATCGGAGTAGTATTAGCGACTGATCTTCTTAAAGGAATTGGTGCAGGTATGATCGTAGCTATTTTCTTTATTCTCAGAAAAAATTACAAAAACGATTACAACCGAAAAGTGATTCAGGAGGGAGAAAAAGAAGTAATACACATCTCCCTGTCTGAAGAAGTAACCTTCCTAAACAAGGGAAGTATTATTCAGACACTCGACAATCTTCCTGAAAACTCGAAAGTTGTTCTTGACGGTAGCAAATGTCAGGATATTAATTACGACGTACTTGAAGCCATTGAGGAATTCAGACAATTCAATGCTATCCAAAAGAACATTGAACTCTCAACAATAAACATCCCTGTAGTTAAGCTAACAGGACACTAAAAACACTAAATGAATTCCAAAGGACATATCGCAGAGCTTCGAAAGTATTTCGAACAGGTAGCTGTCTCTGAAGATGTTCTTCCGATGGAAACTTATATGAAAAACCAGTTTACTTTTCTGGGAGTTAAATCTACTCCCAGAAAAGTAATCCAACGAGACTGGTTCAAGACACTCCCCCAAACACTATCCGGTGATGAAGTTATTGCGTTATCTGCTTCATTATTCGAGGAAGAAGAAAGAGAGTTTCAATACACGGCTATTGATCTGTTAGATAAACATAACAAGAAATTGAAGCACAAACATCTTACCGACATTGAGGAACTCATTTTGTCCAAAAGTTGGTGGGATACCGTGGACGCTCTGGCGGCAAAAATTGTTGGAAATCTATTACAACCGCACAGAGAGCTGTGGGAAAATTGTACCGAAAAGTGGATTACCTCCGAAAATATATGGCTCCAACGTACAGCCCTGTTATTTCAGTTAAAATACAAACAAGAAACCGACACAAAGCTACTTAGTAACTGTATCCGGAATCTTATGCATGACCGGCAGTTTTTCATTCAAAAAGCAATTGGCTGGTCGCTCCGGGAATACTCGAAGACAAACCCTGATTATGTCCGTCAACTATTACACGATCTTAAGATCGAAGGGTTAGCTGCACGAGAAGCATCCAAATACATCTGATCATGCCTACTACACTACAAGCTAAATATCAAGGTTTTTTCACAAGAATGTTGTTAATAAAAATTAAACACCTTATCTTTGCGACCCCAAATTGGGAAAATAGTCTTATTTAAAAAAGTTAATGACGTGAATACACTAAGTTACAGAACACAGTCTGCTAACTCTGAAACTGCTGATAAGCAATGGGTTATTGTAGACGCAGAAGGGCAAACGTTGGGACGTTTGGCTTCTAAAGTGGCGAAGTTGATTCGTGGTAAACACAAGCCAAACTTCACGCCACATGTTGACTGCGGTGACAATGTTATTGTCATCAACGCTGAAAAAGTAGCTCTTTCCGGATCTAAAATGGATACGAAAGAGTACATCCGCCACACAGGTTATCCTGGAGGACAGCGTACACTCCTTGCCAAAGAGGTAATGGAAAAGCACCCTGAGCGCCTTGTTGAAAAGGCTGTAAAAGGAATGCTTCCTAAAAACCGTCTTGGAAGAACATTGTACACAAACCTTAAGGTTTATGTAGGTACAGAACACAAGCATGAGGCTCAAAAACCTCAAGTAATTAATTTGGATTCAATTAAATAACGATATGGACGTAATCAACGCGTTAGGAAGAAGAAAAACAGCGGTTGCCCGTGTTTACCTTTCTAAAGGTACGGGACAAGTTGTTGTGAACAAGAAAGATTATAAGGAGTTCTTCCCGATTGAAGTGCTTCACGCCAAAATCCAGCAGCCATTCGAATTAACAAATACTGTAGGTCAATATGACATTAAAGTAAGTGTTGATGGAGGTGGTATCAACGGACAGGCAGAAGCAATCCGTTTGGGTATCTCCAGAGCATTGGTTGAGTTAGATCCTGAGTTCAAGCCTCTTCTGAAAGCAGAAGGTTTGATGACACGTGACCCAAGAATGGTAGAGCGTAAGAAACCAGGTCAGCCAAAAGCTCGTAAGAAATTCCAGTTTAGTAAACGTTAATTCCTTTTTTGGCGATTGTTTAGTATCTAAGTTATCAGGAATTATAAACATCTCCTGATGTACTGAACTAAAAAGAAGGTAAACAAGAAAAAGAAAAAAAATGTCAAAAGTAGATTTTCAAGAATTGCTCGACGCAGGTGTACACTTCGGACACCTTAAGAGAAAGTGGAACCCTAATATGGCTCCTTACATCTTCGATGAGAAGAAAGGCATCCACATCATTGACTTAAATAAGACTATCGCTCATCTTGAGCAAGCAGGTGCTGCAATGAAACAAATCGCAAAAAGCGGTAAGAAAATTCTTTTTGTTGCAACTAAGAAGCAAGCAAAAGAAATCGTTGCAGAACGTGCTAAAGCAGTGAACATGCCTTACGTAGTAGAACGTTGGACAGGTGGTATGCTTACCAACTTCGCTACAACTCGTAAATCAATCCGTAAAATGACAGGGATTGATAAAATGAAGACGGACGGAACCTGGGAAACATTGAACAAGCGTGAGCGTCTTTTCAAAACACGTCAACGTGAAAAATTGGATAAGAACTTCGGTTCTATCGCGGATATGACACGTCTTCCCGCAGCTATCTTTGTAGTTGACGTATTGAAAGAGTCAATTACAGTAAGAGAAGCAAAACGTCTTAATATACCAACTTTTGCGATGGTTGATACAAACTCTGACCCTCGCGCAGTTGATTTCCCGATCCCGGCTAACGACGATGCAACAAAATCCATCGCTAAGATTATGGATGTAGTTGTTGCTGCGGTTGCAGAAGGTCTTGAAGAGCGTAAAGCTTCTAAAGACAAAGCAAAGGACGAGAAAGAACAAGCTCCAAAAGAGACAGCAAAAAAAGCTGAAGCTACTGAGGAGAATGTAGAAAACAACGATTAATCACTTAAAGAATCAAAATACAATGGCAATTACAGCTGCACAAGTAAACGAGTTACGCAAGAAAACAGGAGCAGGAATGATGGACTGCAAAAAAGCTCTTGTTGAAGCGGACGGAGATATGGAGCAAGCAATTGACATCCTTCGTAAGAAAGGTCAAAAAATTGCAGCAAAACGTGGAGATAACGAAGCAAAAGAAGGATTAGTTTTTGCTGAGGCAACTGCTGACGGAAAAGCAGGTGTTCTTTTAGCATTAAACTGTGAAACTGACTTCGTTGCTAAAAATGATGATTTCCGCGCTTTTGTAGAGTCAATCGTAAAAATCGCTGTAGAGAACCTTCCTGCTTCTATCGAAGAATTGAAAGGTTTGAAATACGACGAGAAACTTACAATTGATGAGAAAATCGTTGAGCAAATCGGTGTAATTGGAGAAAAGCTTGACCTTTCCAAGTATGAAGTTGTTCGTACAGAGAATGTAGTAGCTTATAACCACCCAGGAAACCAATTGGCTACTTTAGTAGGATTGAACAAATCCGGAGATACTGCTGCTGACGCAGGTAAGCAGGTAGCTATGCAGGTAGCTGCAATGAATCCTATCGCTCTTAACAAAGATGGTGTTGATGAAAATACTATCCAACGTGAGATCGAAGTAGGTAAAGAATTGGCTATTCAGGAAGGTAAACCAGCTGATATGGCTGAGAAGATTGCTCAGGGTCGTCTTGCAAAATTCTTCAAGGAGAATACATTGTTAAGCCAGCCTTTCGTACGTGATAACAAACTTACGGTTGAGCAGTTCCTCAATCAATCTGAAAGCGGATTAACCGTTACAGATTTTAAACGAGTAGCGTTGAGCTAAGAAATAATTAAAAATAAAAAAGAGAGAAACTAGTTTCTCTCTTTTTTTTGCCCAATATTTGCATCGTGAAGTACAAAAGAATCTTATTAAAGCTAAGTGGTGAAGCCCTGATGGGAGAAAAACAGTTCGGGATCGATAACACAAGACTATCCGAATATGCCGAACAGATTAAAGAAGCCCATGAAAAAGGAGTTGAGATTGCAATCGTAATCGGTGGTGGAAATATCTTCCGTGGAGTTCAGGCAGAGCAAGGCGGAATGGATCGTACACATGGTGACTATATGGGGATGCTCGCAACTATGATCAATAGTATGGCCTTACAGGCTTCACTTGAGTCCAAAGGTGTAAAAACCCGTCTTCAATCAGCTATTGAGATGAAAGAAATAGCAGAGCCTTTTGTGAGAAGAAGAGCAGTACGTCACCTCGAAAAAGGACGCGTCGTTATTTTCGGAGCCGGAACAGGAAATCCTTATTTCACTACCGACTCAGCTGCATCACTTCGAGCCATTGAAATCAATGCAGATGTTATTCTTAAAGGGACACGTGTTGATGGTATTTATACGGCCGATCCTGAAAAAGATCCTTCTGCCGAAAAATACGAGACGATTTCATTTGACGAAGTCTATGAAAAAGGATTGAATGTAATGGATATGACAGCCTTTACTCTGTGTAAAGAGAATGATCTTCCGATTATCGTTTTTGATATGAATGCAAAAGGAAATCTTAAACGAATTATAAAAGGAGATCAGGTCGGAACACTCGTAAAAGGTTAAACTTTTTATATTTGCGTACAAATTAGAATTATGACAGAAGAAGTTCAATTAGTCATGGATGAGTTCAAGGGAGCAAATGAAAAGTCAGTTGCTCACCTGGTAAGTGAACTTGAAAAGATTCGTGCCGGAAAGGCAACTCCATCAATGCTTGACAGTGTAACCGTTGATTATTATGGAGCTCCTACCCCGATTGCTCAGGTAGCTAATATTAACACAATGGATGCACGTACACTTACTGTACAGCCCTGGGAACGAAATATACTGGATGAAGTAGCAAAAGGAATTATCAACGCCAACCTGGGGCTTGCCCCTCAGAATAACGGAGAAATGTTGATTATTAATGTTCCTGCGCTTACAGAAGAAAGAAGACGGGAATTGGTGAAGAAATCAAAAGCCGAAGGAGAAAATGCCAAAGTTGCCATTCGAAACAACAGAAAGGAAGCAATGGACATGATGAAGGATTTGAAAAATGATGGGCTCTCTGAGGATATTGTAAAAGTAGGAGAAGCTAAAATTCAGGATCTTACAAACTCTTTTGTTTCTAAGGTTGATGAATTAATTGAACTTAAAGAAGTTGATATTATGAAGGTTTAACAACATGGTTAAACTTGAATTTCTTAGAAGGGTGGCACATAGCTACCCTTTTTTCTTTCCGGCAATAAAGTCTTTGAGGTAAAAAGGCTCATAATACGCCAAATCAGAAAATGTTCCCGCTTCGAACATTTTGAAAGCTTCTTCTGCCTGTCCCCGTGCATCAGCAATCCAACCGGAAAAAATCAAATTAGTTCTCCCTTCCCACTTCTCCTTCAGTTTTTCAGCACCATCTCCTAATAACACAACAGTTTTATCTCCAAACAGCTCACTATAAGAGTCCTCTTCAATAATATCTGCCGATATGGGTTTTAAGACCGATAATTGTTTATCATAGACAGCACTAAAAACTTCCATACGTCTGGCATCAATGAGCGAACAGATATAGTCTGCTTTTCGCGTTTCTTCGTTCATCTGACTCCACAATGCGAGGCATTTCAAAGAGTCAATTGCCAACAAAGGAATTTTCAAAGCATAACACAGTCCCTTGGCTGTCGAAACTCCAATACGTAAGCCGGTATAACTTCCCGGGCCTCCGGAAATACTAATTGCAGCAAGTTCTTTAAACTTTACATTACAGGCTGAAAGTAACTCCTCCAGTAAAACGGTTAATTTCTCACTATGCGCATAACCGTCCTCCATATAGTTTCTGTAATCAATAATCTTTCCGTTTCCCGACAGGGCTACCGAACACATCTTTGTACTGGTTTCTATATGGACAATATACTTCATGGTACAAAAATGGGGAAATTATACCAACTCCGTTACAATGCTTATCATTTTCTAATCAGAGAATGGTAATCTCCACTCTCCGGTTAGCCTGTTCTTCGTGGTGATTTTTCGGCATGGGGTATATCATCTCTGTATTGCCGTATCCTTTGTATTCCAGTCGTTGTTTTTCGACACCTTTTTCGATCAAAAAATTATAAACCCGTTTTGCTCTTGCTTCGGAAATTTTCCGGGCAGCAAACGAATTATCTCCCGTTTCATTAACATGACCTCCGATTTCGATTCGTATTTCAGGATTAGAAAGTAAAAATTCTGCCAGTCGATTCATAATCTGATAGGCATTTGGTGTTGGGTTGGAAGTTCCCATCTCAAACTGAATTTCGGGTAACCCTAATTTCTTTCCGGTTGAAAGGGGCTCAAGTAAAACCACAATCTCATTATCAACATCATCTAGCACTTCAAAATCCTTATAAAAGAAGAAGTAACCTTCTTTATCACACTTTACCGAAATTGTTCGCGATCGGTCGATATCAAAAAACAAATCAGAAGCAACGTAGTAATTACTGATTCCTTTCATTCCCGAAATATTGACCGAAGCAATCAGAGGTAATCCTGTTTCAGCATCTTTCACGACCAGGTGTAATTGATTCATAAAATCGTCCCTTCTCAAATCAATCACTTTTTTATCCAGGACAATGTCTTCCTTTTCCCGTGCATCAGATAATTGCCAGATATTTATCATCACGCTCCTAAGGGATAGGTTTTGCGTATTCAGATAGATTAAGACTTCCTGACCTTGCTTCAATTGTACCGGATATAGTCGATTTCCGGAATCAATCTCATCGCCCTTCGAAAGGCCAGTTATCCCGGGTTTTGGATGAGCCATCACCCTGATTATTTCTGCTTTTCCGTTGTATATATCTTTCGAATACTCCCCTCCTGCAACATTGAACAGAGCAAAAGAAATACTATTCTCATTTCCAGGATCAACCGACATGTTAAACTCTCCATCAAATGGAGCTATATAAAGAAACCAGGCCGAATTTGTCTCAGGGTTAGATGCAAACACTTTATAATTACTCAGAAAATCATCCCCACGCTTCGGAGTAAGCTTCCACTTCGCCGTTCCCTGTGAAATATTTACAACCGGCAGTTCTTCCTGAGCAAAAGAAGATACTATCCCGAAAAATACGGCCATAAGTATGTTGACAAAGTTATATGGTGGTTGAAGTGGTTTCATGCGACTAAGATATAAACATTTGCCTTATTAATCAGATGTTAAAAACTCCCTTTTCTCAAAAAAGACAGCAAGAATCATTCCAAGTGTTTGCCTTTGTTTTGGTAACTTTGTTCTATGTCTGAAATACGAACCTTATATGATCACCTAGGAGATGATAACCTCATGAAATTGGTTACACATTTTTATGATCTTGTCCAGAAGAACCCTATACTATCTCCTCTATTCAAAGATGATTTCGACAGAATCCGGGATAAACAATTTTGTTTTCTATCCCAATTTCTGGGTGGGCCTCCCCGTTACAATGAAAAATATGGTCACCCCCGGATGCGTATGAGACACCTCCCCCATCCTATTGATGAAAAAGCAAAAGAAGAATGGTTAAAATGTATGAAAGAAGCCATTCAGACATTAGAAATTTCCGACGATCTGAAAACAGCTCTTTATAACTGTTTCCCTGCTGTTGCACAACACATGGTAAACCGCTAAAAGAAATGGGAGTCAAAACTCCCATTCCTGTCCGATTAACAATAAATTAATTGGGAGACCATCCCTTTTATCCTTTACAGACGGGAATACTAAAAAAAGGGTTGGAAATTAATTAAAAAGAGGTGAATTTAATTGGCGTAATTTGCGGATAAATTTCTTTTCGTTATACAACCACGCCAGCCTTCCTAAACAGAATACCCCCAGTAAAATGGCTGCTACCAACTCAAGTAAAAACAGTGCTATATCCTGTTCTCCTATCCGTATCAATTGCCACAATCCGAAAATACCCAGTCCTGAAAAAAAGCCAACGGGAATAATAAATCTCCACTTATTGATTCTTCGAATCCTGTCCCAGAAACGAATAAAGTTGCGGTTCTGTTTTTCCATGGGTGTCATAGTTTTGCGTTTACAATATAACAAAAACTACCACGAAAATTACATATCAGCTTCCTTAAATTTTGTTAATCACAGGATAACTTAACCTAAATCAACGGAAACAGTTACAAGGAGGATCCAGCTCCAGTTTCACCTGTGGGAATCGCTTTTTTAATTGCTCTTGTGTTTCGGGGTTCATATTGATCCCCCGCATATCGACATATTCCAGTTCCGGTAACTTCTCCATTTCTTCAGGTAAATTCATTACCGGCGTCTCCCAAAGATCAAGATGTTTTAAGTGTTGTAAATTTTCAACCGCTGCAGGAATATAATTCAAACTATTCCGGTGTAGAACCAATGTTTCCAAAAATTGGAAACGACAAATAATTACAGGAAAGACCGGTAAACGATTTCTTCCGAGATCCAAAAAAGTAAGCTGAGTAAAATTAACGATTTTCTCATCCAGCGTAGTAATTTTGGTCCCTCTTAGTGAAAGAGATTTTAGATTCCTGTACTGAAAAATCTCTTCCGGTAATTCCTCACCTGACAGTTTTTCTTTTTTTAGTGTTAAATGAAAAACACTATCCGGAGGCACATTTCTTGCCTCTTCTATTGTTAGCCAATTCAGATCAGGATTAAAAACCCTGTTATCCTGACTATAAACTATGTAGTTCCATAGAAATATCAGACAAAATATTGCGAGTAGTTTTTTCATCATGCTGTATCTGAAGAATTAGCTCATCTATACTTTCAAAACGTTTTTCCGAACGAAGAAATTGTATCACCTCAACGAGAATTTTTTCATCATAAATATCTTCTCTGAAGTCAAACAGATTCACTTCTATTGTTCTCGTCTCGGAATCATCCAAAGTAGGTCGAACACCAATATTCATCATCCCGCTTACAATACGACCTTTCACCTGACAACGCACAGCATATACACCATTGGCAGGAATCATTTTCAGTTCATCCGCCACTTCTATATTAGCGGTCGGGTAACCGATACCTCTTCCTATCCCTTTTCCTTTCACTACTTTCCCGGTCAACTGAAAAGGCTCTCCCAGAAAGGTATTAGCCGTTTGAATATCTCCTCTCTCCAATGCTTTTCTGATCTTGGTAGAACTGACATTGACATCGTCCACTTCTCTGGCTGAAATTTCAATCACTTCGAACCCAAACATCGGTGCCAGTTCCTGAAGGTGTTCCAGACTTCCTTCGCGGTTCTTCCCAAACTGGTGATCATAACCAATAACAATAGTATGCACCTTGATCTTATTAACAAGATAATCCCTGACAAATGAAGTTGCCGGTGTACGGGAAAATTCTTTACTGAACGGGTAGACAATAATATTATCCACTCCGATACGTCGCAGTTTATCCAGCTTCTCCTCCTGTGTCTGGATCAGTTTTAAATTATGGTGTTCAGGAAAGAGAACCGTTCTCGGGTGAGGATGAAAAGTAAACAGTACCGTTTCTCCACCAATTTCCTCTGCTCTTCGTTTTATCTTTTCAAGAATTTTCTGATGCCCAAGATGAACCCCGTCGAACGTTCCTATTGTCAGAACCGGGTTGGGAATCGAATATACTTTTTCAAGACCGTTAAATACTTTCACTAGCCGGACATTTTGAAACACAAAAGTAACAAAATTGCGCCGCGGACGAAACAGAGCGGAAAAATCAACAACGGGAAAGGAAATTGTTCAAAAAGAATGAAACATAATTTTTTCCCAGATAGATTTTATTGTATATCTTTGCCGCGAATTTAGAATTTCATATTAAAAAGTCACCATAATGGCTAATATTAAAGGTAAAGTTGCACAGGTTATCGGACCTGTGATCGATGTTAGTTTTGAAAAGGGAGTTGAGCTTCCAAACATTTATGATGCGCTAGAGGTTTTCAAAGCAGATGGTACACGTGTAGTTCTTGAGGTTCAACAGCATGTTGGACAAGACACGGTTCGTGCGATCTCGATGGACTCTACCGACGGATTTACAAGAGGGATGGAGGTAATCGCTACCGGAAATGCCATAAAAATGCCAACAGGAGACCAGATTAAAGGTCGTTTGTTCAATGTGGTAGGTGAATCTATTGACGGTCTATCCGTTGTTGATAACGCTAACGGACTTCCTATTCACCGTGAAGCACCTAAATTTGAAGACCTGTCTACTTCGACAGAAATTCTTTTTACAGGTATCAAAGTAATTGACCTTATCGAGCCTTACGCAAAAGGAGGTAAAATTGGTTTGTTCGGTGGTGCCGGTGTAGGTAAAACGGTATTGATTCAGGAGTTGATTAACAACATTGCAAAAGGTCACGGAGGTCTTTCTGTGTTTGCCGGTGTTGGTGAGCGAACTCGTGAAGGGAATGACCTTTTGAGAGAGATGCTTGAGTCAGGTATTATTAAGTATGGTGACGACTTTATGCATTCTATGGAAGAAGGTGGATGGGATCTTTCCAAAGTTGACACTTCAGCTTTGAAAGACTCAAAAGCTACTTTCGTATTCGGTCAGATGAATGAGCCTCCCGGAGCACGTGCTCGTGTAGCTCTTTCAGGATTGACAATGGCAGAGTACTATCGTGACGGTGAAGGTGATGGACAAGGAAAAGATATTCTTTTCTTCGTGGATAACATCTTCCGATTCACACAGGCTGGTTCTGAGGTATCAGCACTTCTTGGACGTATGCCTTCTGCGGTAGGTTACCAGCCAACTCTGGCAACAGAGATGGGAGCCATGCAGGAACGTATTACTTCAACAAAAAGAGGTTCGATTACATCGGTTCAGGCAGTATATGTACCTGCGGATGACCTTACTGACCCTGCTCCTGCGACAACCTTTGCTCACCTGGATGCAACAACTGTATTGTCTCGTAAGATTGCCGAGCTAGGTATTTATCCAGCAGTAGATCCATTGGATTCTACTTCACGAATCCTTACTCCGGAAATCGTAGGAAATGAGCACTACAAGTGTGCACAACGCGTAAAAGAAACACTTCAACGTTATAAAGAACTTCAGGATATCATTGCTATTCTTGGTATGGATGAACTTTCTGAGGAAGATAAGCTTATCGTACACCGCGCACGTCGTGTACAACGTTTCTTGTCTCAGCCGTTCCACGTAGCAGAGCAGTTTACGGGAATCCCGGGAGTATTGGTTGACATCAACGATACGATCAAAGGATTCAACATGATTCTTGACGGAGAGTTGGATAAGTATCCTGAAGCAGCATTCAACCTGAAAGGTGGTATTCAGGATGTAGTCGAAGCGGGAGATAAAATGCTTGCTGAGGCTTAAATTTTAACCGGTCTTTAACCGGACTAAAACAACAAAAGCAATGATTTTAGAGATAATCACGCCGGAATCAAAAGTCTTTAACGGAGAAATTGAAGCAGTTCAGCTTCCCGGAAAGGATGGTCTGTTTCAGATATTGAACAACCACGCGCCTATCATTTCTGCTTTGGCTGAAGGACAAATTAAAATTGATCTGAAAAGCCCTGTAGCAAAGTTTGACTCGGCGAATGGTCGCGTTGAAAAAGCGGGATCAGATAAACAACTTCTTGTTCACATCAAAGGGGGAGTGGTTGAAATGCTGAATAACAAGATTATTGTTCTGGCAGAGTAAAAATTTGTATATTTGTTTCGGGAGGGATTTGGTTCGCCATATCCCTCTTTTTTTTAACATCATTTATATAATATTCATTGTAAGAGTGCGTTTGATGTGTTAATTTCGCTGTCCCCAATGAACGACCGCTAAGGTAAAATGAGTGTATTGAGTCAAATTAATATGAATAATATTCCTAACCATGTCGCTATTATCATGGATGGGAATGGAAGATGGGCCCGACAACAAGGTCATGAAAGACTATTTGGTCATGCAGTAGGTGTTGAAGCTGTCAGAGAGACACTTAAAGCTGCGGCTCAACTGGGTGTTAAATACTTAACTCTCTACGCTTTTTCCACAGAAAACTGGAGTCGTCCCAAAGAAGAAGTTGATGGATTAATGGATTTGTTGGTTCGCACAATTTCCAACGAAGTGGAAGCGCTCAACAAGGACGAAGTTAAACTGATGAGCATTGGGAATGTTCAGGGACTACCCGAAGACTGCCGGAATGAATTGAGACAAGCTGAAGAAGCTACTGCACACAACTCAAAAGTCAATCTGGTTCTCGCTTTGAATTACAGTGCAAAGTGGGAGATAACACAAGCCGTCAGAGAAATTGCAGGTTGCGTTGCGGAGGGAAAAATCACCCCGAAAGAGATTAACGAAGAGACCCTTGAAAATTATCTATCCACAAAAGGAATCCCCGATCCGGAACTACTAATCAGGACAAGTGGAGAACACCGGATCAGTAATTTTCTTCTTTGGCAAATTGCCTATTCGGAGTTCTATTTTTGTGATAAACTCTGGCCTGATTTTCAACAAGAAGACTTCTACAGTGCCATTCTTAATTTCCAAAACAGAGAACGTCGTTTTGGAATGGTATCCGAACAATTAAAATAGTTAAATGAATTTGAACAAATATATCCTGATAGTTGCCGGTATACTAATTACTCTGACTTCATTCAGCCAGGATTATCTTAAGCCTCAGGAATACGAAATAGGACCTATTTTCATTGATGGTGCCGACAATTTTGACCCCCAGGCTATTAAAGCTATCGCCGGACTTAGGCAAGGTGATAAGATCATGATTCCCGGGGAAAAAATCACACAGGCTATCCGCAACTTATGGGAGGAAGGACTTTTTAGTGATGTTCAGATTTACGCAGACAAAATAATCGGTGATGTAGTTTACTTAAAAATAGCTCTGCAACCCCGCCCTAAACTTTCCTTCTTCACGTTCAGTGACAATGTATCTAAAAAAGAAGCTGACAAAATACGACCTGAGATTGATCTTTTCTCCGGAAAAACAATTTCAGAAAACCTGGTAAACACCACTGCATTCAAAGTGCGTGCTTTTTATATTGAGAAAGGATTCTACAACGCAACTGTAAATGTTGTGCGAAAGGAAGATACATTAATTGCTAATTCGGAGTACTTTTTTATTGATGTAAACAAAGGAAATAAAGTCCGTATTCGTGATATCAACTTTTACGGAAACGAATCCATAAAAGCAGGTAAACTACGCCGGGCAATGAAAGACACTAAGACGAAAGCGATCTGGCGTCTGTTCAAGAATTCAAAATACAATCGTACGGCATTTAAACGTGACAAAAACAATGTATTGAACAAGTACAATGAATTTGGTTTCCGTGATGCCCGTATCGTAAGAGACTCTGTTTACCTGATTAATAACAAAAATCTTGGAATTGACATTGTTGTTGAGGAAGGAAGTAAATATTATTTCGGAGAAATCGAATGGGTTGGTAATACAAAATTCAGATCCGGTTATTTGGATACAATTTTAGGTATAAAAAAAGGAGATCCTTACAATAAAGCTTTACTTGAGCAACGCCTTTTCATGAGCGAAGACGGTCGTGATATCACATCATTATACATGGACAGGGGATATTTATTCTTCAACCTGACTCCTGTTGAGATAAGTATTACCGAAAACAATCATATCAATTACCAGATGCGCATTGTTGAAGGTAAAGAAGCGCGTGTGAAGAACATTATTATTCGTGGAAATACAAAAACGAATGAACACGTAATCCGTAGAGAAATCCGTACCAAACCGGGGGATTTATTCAACCGAAATGATATCATTCGTACACAGCGCGAATTGGCACAGTTGGGATATTTTAACCCGGAAGCTTTCCAAGTGAACCCTATCCCGAACCCACAGGACGGTACCGTTGATATTGAATATACTGTTGAAGAAAAATCATCGGATCAGATCGAACTATCCGGAGGTTATGGAGCCGGGAGAATTATTGGTACATTAGGACTTTCCTTCAATAACTTCTCAACGAAAAACTTCTTCAAAAAAGGAGCCTGGCAACCGCTTCCCTCCGGGGATGGACAACAACTGGCAATACGAGCTCAAACCAACGGTCGTTTTTATCAGTCCTATAACCTCTCTTTCACAGAACCCTGGTTAGGAGGAAAAAAACCAAATTCACTATCTGTCTGGTTAAATCACTCACAGTTCGGGAATAACTTTAAACGAAAAGATCCGGATTATCAGGGAGTGTCTATAAGTGGTTTTGGTGTAGGATTCGGAAGAAGATTGAAATGGCCGGATGATTACTTCACTTCTTACCATGAATTGTCCTATCAGTATTATGATGTGAAAAATTACTCCAACATTTTTGCTTTTGATGATGGATACTCCAATAATATTGCCTACAAGTTTATGTTATCCCGAAACTCCATTGACAATCCTATTTATCCGAAAGAAGGTTCTAAATTAACGTTTAGCGCTAAAGCTACGCTTCCGTATTCATTCTTTGATGGAATTGATGACTATTCATCGCTTACGTCTCAGGAGCGCTTTAAGTACACAGAATATTATAAAATCAAGTTTACCGGAGAATTTTACTTCCCTCTTTCAAAAGATAAAAAGCTCGTACTTATGCCGCGTTTTGGTTTTGGAATGATGGGGGCATACTCCCAGGCGAAAGGTATTTCTCCGTTCGAGAGATATTATGTCGGAGGTTCCGGTCTTACGGGGATTAATCAGCTTGATGGTCGGGAGATCATCGCGCTCAGAGGCTATAATGACCCACAAAACAATCAGGGAGTATCCTCTGCATTAGGAGATCCTATTGTAGCGAAATATACCATGGAGTTACGTTATCCTATTTCCTTAAATCCAAGTGCTACATTCTATGTTCTTGGTTTTGTTGAAGCCGGTAATACGTATACCTCATTCAATAAGTTTAATCCATTCCGTGTAAAAAAGAGTGCCGGTTTGGGAGTCCGCATATTCCTGCCTATGTTTGGTATGTTAGGACTTGATTATGGTTTCGGATTTGACAAACTGGATCCACATTCTAATGGTTACTCAAACCATAATACTACAATTAAGCAAAAAGGATTTAACGGAGTATTACACTTCACGATTGGTATGAATTTAGGAGAGTTATAATCAACTTTATAATCGTATGAAAAAAGCAATTTTATTTCTGACTTTCATTTTTGGCATCACTTTTGCTTCACTTAGTCAAAAGTACGGGTATATCGATTCCAAATACATTTTGGACAACTTGCCTGAGTATGCTGAGAACAAAGAAAAGCTTAACAAGTTTTCAGAACGATGGCAACAGGATATCGACAACCGGTACGAGGTACTAAACAAAAAGAAAGATGCCTTTGCCCGCGAAGAAGTACTGCTTCCGGATGAGGTTCGGGAAAAAAGAAAGGAGGAAATAGATGTATTGGAAGAGGAGATTATGGCACTTCAACGCGGGTATTTTGGTGTAGGAGGAGAACTGTTCCAGAAACGTCAGGAACTTATCAAACCAATTCAGGACCAAATCTATGATGCGCTTGAAAAAGTAGCCTCAAAAGGAAATTATAGCTTCGTTTTTGACAAAGCTAACCAATCAAATCTTATATTCGCGGATTCGAAGTATGATTTGAGTGACCGGGTTCTTCGAGAACTGGGTATTTCAACAAAATAAGTAGTATAAAAACCAAAGAAAGAAAAAATGAAAAAGTTACTTTTTATCCTAATGCTTGTGATCAGTGGAACAGCTGTAAATGCTCAGTCTAAAATTGCTCATGTTAATTCGCAGCAACTTTTGGATACTATGCCTTCACGTAAACAAGCTATAAAAGAGATTCAGAAATTCCAACAAGACGGAATGACTGAACTTCAGGAACTGGAAGAGCAACTTCGTAAGCTATACAAAGAATATGAAACCGCTCAAACTAACGGAGAATCACCGCTAATGCTTGAAATGAAAGCTAAGAAAATCCAGGCTAAAGAGCAGGCTTACCAGGAACGTCAGGCGACACTTGAACAGGATCTTCAAATCCTACAGCAGCGTTTCAACGAGCCTATTCTGGCTCGTGTACAGGAAGCTGTAAAAATTGTTTCTGATCGTAAAAAATTGAATTACGTATTGGATGTTTCTTCTGCTTTATATGCAAACGGAGAGGATATCACAAACGAAGTAATGGTCGAATTGTTAAAGCTTGAAAAAGAGTCTGAGACAAAAAAACCATAAGTTATTCCATAAATAATTTAGAGAGGTCTTCGTAGTTACGAAGACCTTTTTTGTACCTTTAAAAGATGGAAAGGAAGAAAAAAATAGGTGTTTTTGATTCAGGTTACGGAGGTCTGACAGTCCTTTCCGAATTGCAACGTATCCTTCCCGATTACGATTACATCTATCTGGGAGATAATGCCCGAACTCCCTATGGAAACCGTTCCTTCGAAGTCGTGTACCGGTTTACACTGGAAGCTGTAAAGAAACTCTTTGAGTTGGATTGTGATCTGGTTATTTTGGCTTGTAATACTGCATCTGCAAAGGCGCTGCGTTCTATACAACGAAATGATTTACATACTTTGGGTATGGACAAACGTGTTCTCGGAGTTATCCGACCGACAACAGAAGTTGTAGGAAAATTCACCTCATCAGGACATGTAGGAATATTAGGAACTAAAGGAACCATAAAATCCCGCTCCTATCTAATAGAATTGGAGAAATTCTACCCCGATTTATCCGTTACGCAGTTAGCCTGCCCGCTTTGGGTTCCCCTGATTGAAAATAATATGCACGAATCAGTTCCGGGGCGAATGATCATACAACAGGATGTTGAAACACTTCTTAGTCAGGATCCTTCTATTGATACAATACTTTTAGGCTGTACACATTATCCTATTGTACAACCCGTTATTGAATCGTTTATTTCCCCGGATATTCAACTGGTTCCCCAGGGAGAAATTGTTGCATTAAGCCTGAAAGATTACCTGCATCGCCATCAATGGATGGAGAATAAATTGCGAAAAACCGGACAAACCGAATACTACACCACAGAAAACCCCGCGGATTTCGATGAAAAAGCCGAAATTTTCATGGACTGCTCCATTAATGCGACAAAGATTCAACTTTAGTGATTATTTAAACCACCCCGAATATTTCACATAATTTCTGGCTATTCGTTCTATCTCCCCTTCTCTCAATCGCTCATCCACTTCTTTTCTGAACTTTGCCGGAACTCCTGCATATAAACTTCCTGCTTTTACGTGAGTCCCTTCTGTTAAGACAGCCCCGGCAGCAATAATACTTCCCTCTTCGATATAACAATTGTCCATAACAATCGCTCCCATTCCAATCAATACGTTGTCTTCAACTGTACATCCATGTACAAGAGCATTGTGCCCGATAGAAACGTTATTTCCAATAATCGTTTTCGTCTTTTCATACGTACAATGGATTACTGCGCCATCCTGAACGTTGACCCGATTTCCGAACCGGATACTGTTTACATCTCCCCGAACCACTGCGTTGAACCAAAATGAGCACTCACTCCCGCATTCAAAATCACCAACAAGGGTTGCATTCGGAGCAATCCAGCAATTTTCGCCTACTTTTGGCGTTTTCCCGTTACAGGGAATAATCCATCCTTTTTCCATAAAACAAAGATAAAGGAACCATTCAAAAAAGTAACTTCGTAGTATGAAACAAAAATTGGCCTACCTATGCGGATCTATGAGTTGGGGGGGATTAGAAATGAACCACCTCAAATGCGCACTTTGGATGCAAGAAAGACAACATTCGGTTGTTATCCTTTGCCGAAAAGGATCTCCTTTGTACACAACAGCAAAAAAGGCCGGTATTGAAGTTCTTCCAATAAAAAAGCACAAAAAATATTATGACATTCCTGCTGCCATTCGCTTAAAGAGGATTATCAGGCAAGAGGGCATTACCCATGTATTACTAAGGGATACAAGAGACATTAGTCTTTCCGTACTTGCCAAACGACTCTCTTTTCGTCCTTTTCATCTGTCCTACTTCATGGCTATGCAACTTGGTGTTTCGAAACGTGACTTGCTACACACCATCAGATACAAAGGATTAGATCTTTGGTCATGTCCACTTGAGGGACTCGCCAATCAGGTAAAAGTGTGGACTCGTATGCCACATGATCGGATACAGGTTATTCCGGACGGAATTGTTTTATCAGACTACATCGAAAAAGATCCGATCAACTGCCGGAAACAACTGGATCTGCCAACAGAAGGAACTATCTTAGGCCTGATCGGACGTTTTGATCAGGGGAAAGGGCAAGATCTTTTACTTAAGGCTTTTAATATGCTACAATCTACTCCTAATCTCTATGTATGTTTGCTAGGTGAACCCACTAAAGGTGATGGAGAATCTGAAGGGAAAACATACTATGAAGAACTTCTCGAATTCATCCGGAAAAACCATCTGGAGAATCGTATTTTCATTCGTCCGTTCAGACAAGATGTTGAGGTTTTCTATCATGCTATAGATGCTCTCGTTATGGCATCCAAAGCCGAAACATTCGGAATGGTAACCATAGAAGCAATGGCATCCGGCAAACCTGTTATTGCCAGTAATGCAGGTGGAAGCCCTGAGCTGTTAGAATATGGAAAAAGTGGTTATTTGTTTGAATCTATGAATGCAGAAAGTCTGGCGGCTACAATTTCACAGTGGTTAGAAAACAAAAACCGCATTCCGAAAGATGTTATCCGGAACGCGGTTCAGAAATTTGACCATCAACTCAGCTGCTCTATCGTTGAGCAAGCCTTATCTCTGGAGAATAACAATAATTAATGTTCATGTCCATCCATTCCTCCCGGTTGGCAACATAGAGGCAGTTTGGCTACCGCTTCCGGATCTGCTTTCACACCATCTGCATCGTACCCCAGATCAGAGAGAATTTTACGGATTTCATCGGCCGTAATCTTGTTGGCTTTGTACTTAACCGTTAACTGTTTGGTTGGCACATCCAATTCCGCAAAAATAATTCCCGAAGTATAATTCAGTTTTTCTTCGACTCTGTCTTTACACTGTCCACATTCCGCAGATGTTTGAATAACTATCTGTGGTTTCTTTTCCTGTCCGTATGCTAACGATGTCAGCAACAAACCAAATACAATCATTAATGTTCTCATTCTTATTTATGTTTATCTTTTCTTTTAATCTTATAGCGCACACCTATATACACATTAGCACCAGCTATCGGAGCATACACACGGGTAGCATCAAAATAGTTCCCGAAAGGATCGTCTGCCCCAACAATAGCATTCTTCTGAATATAATTGGTCAGGTTTTCACCTCCCAGATAAAAATCCCACTTCTTATACACGTATGTAATTTGTGCATTAATCGTGCCAAAAACATCAGATCGTTCCGGGAAATCAGCAGCATAGGCATCCGGTACCGGATTCAAACGCATCATTCCCATCAATGTTCCCGTTAGATCAAATTCCCATTTTTTATTTCGGGTTATGTAAGCAAAGTTTACCATTCCACGGTGTACGGGTACCATCATTTTCTGTTGGAACTCTCCCCCAAAATTGGCTTTTACATCAGTAAGTTTATAGATCACTTTGAAATCAAACCCATTAAAGGGTTCATAGTTGAATTCCGCCTGCAATGTATTAGAATAAGATGTCCCCTGCATATTGTAAAACTGTACTGTGTACGGATCTTCCAGATCCATAATCAACTGGTCTACAAAACGTGTGTGGTAGTAATCAACCGTTATACCTGCTGTTTTTCCGAACAATTTGAATCCCTGTACAACTGAACCTCCCATATTCCAACTTATTTCCGGCTGAAGGTTTGCATTATTTACCCAGATTCGGTTGGTAGCCATCATATACACATTATCCGCGACATAGTTCGGGACACGCCATCCTCTTCCTCCTGTAACACGAAGATCTGTGTGTTCCGAAAGTCGCCATTTTAGATGAACGCGGGGAGATGTCTGAAAGCCAAATAAATTGTGGTAATCTCCCCGTACTCCCAAAACAGTTGTAATACGCTGTCCGGTATAAGTATATTCAGCAAAAGCTCCCGGAACAATTTCCTCACGAGTAATCGGAACCTGGTTAAACTTTTCATCCATATCCACATATACAAAACTCAAACCGGCATTAATGGTGTTGTTTGTATTACCAATAATGTCTGAGTAAATCGCATTAAAATAGAACCGCTTCTCTAATCCGTCATAACTTTCATTTCCGAATCGCGTATTCATTTCGAATAACTTCGCATTGTAAATAAGTCCGATCGAACCAAAGCGTCGCTTTTTCAGGAAGAAACCTGTTTTCAAATACGCTTCCAGATTTCGGTTCAGAATATCCACTCCGTATCGGGAAAGGTCGTTGCTTCCCGGAGAGTAACCTAACTGACCACCGTACTTCTGATCATAACTACCGGTAATCATAAACTTCATTTCCATTTTTTCTCCGGAATAACTCCATCTATTCATGACACTGGCGGTCTGACTCAAAGGAATATCTCTGAATCCATCTTTGTTGTTATCATTCTCCGCAAAAAGTCCGGAACCATGTACAAACCATCCTGTTGACCACTTATGAGATTTCCCGACATAATGTCCTCCATGAAAGTTTACTTCTGCCCTTCCGAATCGATTTCCATAGGCGTTAAAGTAAAAAGTCTCAGCTGTCTCTGATTTCTTTAACTCCACATTAATCAATCCTGCCATCGACTCATATCCGTTCATTACACTTCCAGTCCCTTTGGTAATCTGGATAGACTCGACCCATGTACCAGGAATACTTGTTAGTCCGAATGTATTGGAAAGTCCGCGGAATACCGGCACATTTTCCAGCTGCACCTGCGTATATACTCCATCAAGTCCCATCATTTGTATACGACGGGCTCCGGATACAGCATCCGTGAAATTCACATCTACTGATGCATTTGTCTCAAAAGATTCGGAAATATTACAACAAGCTGCTTTTCGTAATTCTCCCTCATTCAATTGCTCAATCTGGAGGGTCTCCATGCGTAAAATTCCGGAAGGCTTCTGTCTACCTTCGGCAACGATCTCTTTGAGAAATATATTTGAATATAAAGTGACTTCTATTTCAACCGACTCTTTCGAAGTTATAATCATTGTGTCAGCTTCAAAACCTGTGAATTGAAATACCAATGTGTCAGGGATCTGTTTGGGAATAGCTAAACTGAATTTTCCCTCAACATCTGTTACGGCTCCTGACTGAGCCCCTAAGAAGTAGGCTTGTGCTCCTACTAATGCTTCTTTACTGCCATCTGACTCCCCATAAATCACCCCGGTAACCTGTCCGAAAGATGTTTGTCCGAAAGCCAAGACTAACAGAAGTACAAAAAAATATTTTTTCATTTTACTGTTTTTTAAATACTAAAATCAACTGAACTTAATAAGGTTCTGTCAATTCTAGATTCTCCAAACAGAAATTACAGGAAGTAAGTTTTTTCCGAAATAGCGGGGGGGTGGTCTGACGCGAATACTACTTTTCTCCGGACAGTCAGCCAAAGTAACCGAAGAAACAACTACAGGTAATGATACGGGAGCGAATACAATATCAGTAAAGCCAAAAGCAGCATACTGCTGACTGAAAGGAAGATCTATCCGAATAGTTATTTCTTCTTCACTACAACATCCGCCTTTTTTCCCTTCTTCTACTTTACAAACAGAAGACACTTCTGAACAACATGACGTAAGGCTTTGCTCCTCCATGATGAGGCACAGATCATTACCTGATGTAAGAAACGTTTCCACCTCTCCCCTCATATCGCAATACGAACGATATAAGTTGACCCCGATACTTCCTGTAAAAACAAAAAGTACCATTAAAGTCGCAAGTATGGCATACACTCTTCTCACAAAGCAAATATCAGTAATATTTTGATTTCCTCAAAATAAAAGCATTCAGATTATTGGAAATCTACTTCAGCTATATCTTTACCATCATCAATCCATCTTTTAGCGTATTATCCTTAACTTTGTATAAAATTTGAATACAATGAAAGTTCCCGTAACAATATATGCAGAAATGACTCCTAACCCGTCAACAATGAAATTTGTTGCCAATAAACACATACTATTATCAGGTGAATCAGCAGAGTTTCTGAGTCAGTCAGAAGCGAAAGGATATTCTCCTTTGGCTGAAGAATTATTCAACTTTCCTTTCGTTAAAAGTGTTTTTATTGCGGCAAACTTTATCACGGTTACTAAAACGGATACAATCGGGTGGGATTATATAACCATGGAATTGCGGGAATTTATCCGTGATTTTATCGGTGACGGAAAAGAAATTCTTATCCAAATGCCTGCACCACGGGAAGTAGAAGAGAAAGAAGATGAACCACGCAAAGAAATAGCACCTTCCGAATATGATGATGCTATTCGTACGCTTTTAGATGAATATGTACGACCTGCTGTAGAAGGTGACGGAGGAGCAATTGACTTCAGAGGGTATGATAACGGGGTAGTGACTGTAATTTTAAAAGGGTCTTGTTCCGGTTGTCCCAGCTCAACTGCCACGCTTAAAATGGGAATCGAAAACCTTCTGAAACAGCATCTTCCGGAGGTCACAGAAGTTGTCGCTGAAAACGGATAATTACTTTTTTCTTATTTTTTCCCGTTTTATTTATGGAATAGTGGCTCTCCATACATCCCAATACCAAAATCTAAGTTATGAAACGAATTATTTTTGGCTTAGCGTTAACATTGGGAGTAATGGCCAACGCACAGGAGAACTACGGTGAAATTGTCGGTAAAATCATTGAATCGGAGGAAGAACCAATTATTGGAGCCCGCGTGTGGGTAAATACAGGAACCGCTATATTAGGATCTGTTTCAGACCACAACGGACGCTTTAGAATTTCTACTGTCCCTCCGGGAACGTATGAGGTAAATATCTCTTTTCTGGGAGATACCATGAGGTTACAGAATAACTACGTCAGCCCGAATGGGTATTGCAAAGTACCAGATGTCATTTTTGACCCTAAAATGCTAACAACTGTAATTTTCATCTATAACAATCCCAACGAAATAAAGCTTGATCCGGGAAATGAACACATGATTACCTTAACCCCATTGGATCTGAAACATAATGTTAACATTCAGAATCCGGCTGACCTGATTTCAAATATGACTTCTGACATTCAGAAAAGTGAGGATGGAGAATTATATTTCAGAGGAGCCCGAAAAGGAGAAATGGTTTATCTTATTGACGGAGTGAAAACAAGAGACATTTCTAAAGTACCCGGAGTGGCAATCGGAGGAGTTTCAGTATACACCGGCGGAATTCCGGCTAAATATGGAGATACAACAGGCGGTGTGGTCGTTATGGAAACGAAGAGTTATTTCGACCTGTACCGCGCCTGGAAGGCTACACAACTGTAACCTGAGATCGCAAGGTCAAAAGAAAAGGCCGGATAAATATCCGGCCCGCTCCTGTTTCTATTTCGGCATAATATCCATCTTATCAGCAAAATGATAGCAATAATCCCGAAGATCTTCTACAATTGCCTGTTCTCCTGTCGCTTTCTGAAATGAATCAGCCATTGTCAGTAAGGTCTGGTGAAAAAATACCTTCATTTCTTCAACGGACATCTCAGTCGTCCACAAATCAATTTTCATTGTGTTTTGCGAACGGGGATCCCAAAGGGCTAATAACATAGCTCTGGCTTCTTCTCGGTTCACTTTCCCGTCTTCCGCACTCCAGTGAATTTCCTGAGGAACATTATTTTCATTAATTCCCACCTCTATTTCTATCACTGATTTTTTCTTTATAGGATTGCTCATCTTTACTCCGGTTTATACGTTTTTAGAATTGTTTTATAATCTACGCTTATCATTTCCTTCAGCTCTACTTCCTTATTTTCGTCCATGTACTGTTTTACAATTTTCCAACCAAGAAACTGCCCCAGTCGTGGTGGCGCTTTTTCTTCAATCGGAAGTCCGGGCGTAAAGGGACCATCTGAAAAAATATTTCTGGCTACTTTTTGCTCTCTTTTAAACAGGAAATTCTCCTCTACCAAATACTTCCAGAAAGCAATTTCATTTTCCTCTGCCCACTTGTACTCCTCTTCGTCATATCTAAGAAGAACAGCTTTTGATTCACGCGGAAGCGTAGCCTCCACAAGGTACAATAACTTCCCCCAATGTACCAGTTGCTCTGCTATCACAAGGTTATCATCTACTTCCGGAAAATGATTACTTCCTATCCAGCTCATCATTGCATCACGAACCATGAACTTTCGCTCCATTTGCTTTTTTATGTACTGAAAGAATACCTGTTCAGGGAGTTTTTTTATAAAAGGATCATCAGCTCCCAAATAGCGCTCCAGACCAATCCCAATTTCATGCGGGGAGGATATAACACTATTCGAAAACACCGAATTATAGGTCACAAGCTTTTCAGGAAGTGTACTCTCCGGGAAATAATAGGAATAATACATGAATCCGTTTTTTATTAATTCATACTCAGGAAAATCAGAAAATCTATTCACCAGTTCTGAATTCAGTCCGCTCATAAAAGTATCCCGGAGAAACAAATACAAATTTTCATGCACCAAAGAATCTTCCATCCTTCCCGCCTGAAGACATGCTCCCAGATAATACGCATACAACTCAGGAAATGACCCTTCGTATTGTCTATGTTTCATCTGAGCATCTTCTACAGAAGTAATTTTCACAAAATCCTGCTCCATTCGAACCAGCTCAATAGCAACTTCTTTTTCAGGAACTGTAATGTCCAGACGATCGGATTTACATGCCGTTATTGTCAGTAAAATACACAAAAATCCTACCTGTTTATACCACCTCATAGCACAGTTTTTAGCAAAACTAATCAATTTCGATCAGCCAGTTTTCATCAAATGCGCCAATTTATCGCTCGATTTTACGTATTTTGGGTAGAGTCGAAGGTAAAAAATCACTAATATTGCAGTCTAAAGTTCTTGCAACCTATTAACGGAATGAAACATCAAAACATGAAAAGAATAGTTTCTTTATTTTTGGGAGCGACCTTAAGTCTATCCTCACTTCATGCTCAGGATGCTGAAGAAAAAGTTGTTCAGGCAGGTTTTGTGTTTAATGGAGGTATGTTGAGTACTTCTTTTAAGACGAATCAAATCGAAAGTGATGGACTGGGAAGTTCTTTCGGTGTCGGAATGGGGTTGCATTATAATTTCAAGCCACATATCGCATTATATACAGGGCTCGAATTTAACTTCCAGAGTTTCTCCTATTCTCCGACTGCCGGAAACAATTTCTTTTACGATTACAGCGATCGGGAAATCTATCTGAACAAAGATGACGAGAGTAATGCAGAAGGTACTTTTCGTATTGCTACAAGGAAACAAAAGCCTATTGTCCTGACTATTCCTACGATGTTGATCTTCAGAACAAACTTTATTGGTTACTTCCGTTACTATGGTAAATTTGGACTCAGAACAAGTTTTGTTATCAATCAGACAGTGAATGATGAAGGAACTAATTTCGAAGGAATTTTACCACAAACAGGAGCCTCCATTGAAAAGATGAAAGCGAAAAACGATTTGCTTTTCATCCGTTCTGCCGGGGGAATGGCTGCCGGAGCAGAATGGAACTTTATCGGAACGACCAGTTTATTCCTTGAAGCCGGATTTTACTATACTTTCACTCCTCTGTTTTCCGGAAACGGAAAGTCAGACAGAAACGGAAGCTCTTTGTACAATATCAACTCAGATCTTTCCAAGACGTATCGTTCCTTTAAAGCCAGTCAAATGCTGATAGAATTCAAATTAGGAATTCTATTCTAACTAAAAACACCAGTACGATTTGAATTACCAGGGAGTTGAAGAGCATATAGTCGCTTGGCTTAAAGATTATCTGAATCAATCAGGTTTACAAGGTTTCATCATTGGAATATCGGGAGGTATTGACTCAGCAGTCACCTCTACTCTTTGTGCCAAAACAGGAGCTCCGGTAATTTGTTTGAATATGCCTATCCGGCAAAAACGGGAACACTACCGTTTAGCTGCTGCTCACATCAGTGATCTTGAACAAAAATTTCCGAATGTAAGTTCCTTTGAGATTGAATTATCCAGTGTTTTTTCTCACTTTGAAAACGCACTTCCAAAGGATGTGGCTTCGGATCAATTATCTATGGCCAACTCCCGCTCCCGCTTGCGAATGATGACGTTGTATGCCATCGGTCAAACCAACCGACTTCTTGTAGCGGGGACTGGAAATAAAGTAGAAGATTTCGGAGTAGGCTTTTATACCAAATATGGTGACGGAGGTGTCGACCTTTCTCCTATTGCTGACCTTATGAAAACTCAGGTTTATACCCTGGGAGAGCACATGGGAGTTATCGATGCGATACTCAATTCACCGCCTACGGATGGACTGTGGGAAGATGACAGAACAGACGAAGATCAGATCGGAGCTACCTACCCGGAACTGGAATGGGCTATGGAGTTCAACGAAAATGGTCAAACAATGAACCTTTCAGAAAGACAAAAAGAAGTTCTGAATATCTACAAAAAACTCAACACTATTAATAAACACAAAATGGTTGAAATTCCGGTATGTTTTATCCCGGAACAACTCAAATAACCTTCGAATGAAAAAGTTCACTTTAATCCCTTTGTTTACCCTGGGACTGTCTTTATTTGTTACGGCCCAAAAAACGGACTTCAGTAATTTCACTCCGATACAGTCAAGAGGAGATATGCCGGATGACTTTGCTTTAATGACCTTCGAAAAAGTCAATGAAGAAAAAGACATCGTAATTGACGGTCTGGGGAAGAAAGAAAGTAAAGAGTTTATCAAGGGAATTCATTATGGTATTGATGAAATCCTACGTTCAGGAAGAGTTATCTACGGTGATGAGATGACAGAATATGTCACACGTGTCGGAGAGAAAATTACAGGAAAGAATTCTGATATCCGCTTCTATATTCTTCGTTCAAATGTAGTAAATGCATTTTCAACCAAACAGGGAATCATCTTTGTAACAGAGGGACTTTTAGCACAGCTTTCCAACGAAGCACAACTTGCTTTTGTACTCGCTCACGAAATTGCTCACTACCAAAAAGAGCACGTTGTTGAAGGGTATAAGGAAAATGTTGAAATTGCACGATCAAGAGTAAATAATGATAGTAAGATTAAGCAACTCAGCCAGTACTCCAAAGAAAAAGAGTTCGAAGCGGATGGCGTGGGAATTGAGCTATACAATGCAGCTGGATATTCCAAAGAGGAACTTTTTGATGTATTCGATGTATTATTGTACTCCTATTTGCCTTTTGATCTGAAATCTATTCCTTCAACCTACTGGAATACGGATCAACTGGTTATTCCGGAGAGCTACTTTGAAACCGAGTTTCCGGACATCTCCGTAGAAAAAGATTATGATGACTCTAAGAGTTCTCACCCCAACATTCAGTCCAGAAGTGAAATGATTCTTGACATTGTTGAGAATATTAACAATTGGGGAGAAGCTCAATTCCTTCTTCCGGAAGAAGATTTTTATCATGTACGAAACATTGCAAGATTTGAAACCGTTCGTAATGACCTGTACGCATTCCGTTACGGAGATGCTATTTACAGTATTTACCTACTTGAGCAGGAGTTTCCGAATAATAAGTACCTGCAGGTTTGCAAAGCAAAAGCCTGGGCAGGATTACTTGCTTTTAAAGTAGAAGGCCGATACACTTCAGTAACGACTTCTCCGTCAAAGGTACAGGGAGACCCTCACCAACTTCATCAACTCCTGAAAAAACTGGACAAGAAGCAACTTGTAACCGTTGCGTTCCGACAAGTAGCAGATGTAAAGCAACAATTTCCTGAAGATGGTGAAGTTGAAGCGATCTACCAATATGCTGTACAACACCTTGCCCGTGAAAAGAATTTCAAGATCAGTGATTATTACGAAATTAGCTTTCAGGAAGCTTACGATGCTTTCCAAAAAAGTCTGGATGAGTTAAACAAAGCTGATAGTCTTACTTCCACTGATACTACAGAAGTTGTAAAAGAGGAAAAAGAACTCTCTAAATACGAAAAAATAAAGAGAAGTACCGGGGCAAAAGAAGTCGCAACTTCTAAAGATGATAAATTCGACGAGGATGACTTTTATCTATATGCGTTATCTGATATCATTAAAGACGATCATTTCAAACAATCCTACGACTCGCACAAAAGTGATCTGGAAGCGAAAGAAGAAGAGGAAGAGAAAAAACGTCAGCTTGCTTACTCGGAAAGAAAACAATTAAAAAAGCAGGAAGACAAAGAAAAAATCCAGATGGGACTTGAAGAGATTATCCTGTTAGAGCCCCGCGCCATTCAGGTAAAAGGGAATGATATCGATATCGAAAAGTCAGAAGAACTGGAAATAGACCTGCGTGAAGTAGTGGAGAGGTTTCATGGAAATTCAAACGTAAGTGTATACAAAGTTGGATCACTTGAATACAAATCACACGGAACCTATATGTACAATCAAAAAGCAGCTTTGGTTAACAGCCTTTCTCACCTTATCGAATACGAAGAGGTAAGTGTTTTTCCGGTTGATTACAATCTTAACAAAGAAATTATAAATGATTTCGGTACCGGAAAAGTGGCGTTTATTATTATTCAATCAGTACACCAGCGCTTATCTCCCCGAAAAATTGTATTCTACAGTATCTTCCCTCCCGTTTGGCTAATCGCCGGACCGGTGACTTTTATGAAATCTTTCTACACAAATTTTGGTGTGGCTGTTTTTGATCTTGAAACTTATGCTTTCAACGTCTTTACCAATCAACAGATTTCAGGATTCACCTCTAAAATGGAAATGGAAGCACTTATGTATGACTTCCTTAATCAAATTAATAAAACCTCAGATCAATAAAAGCAATGACTACTTTCAATAAATACACGCTAACATCCCTGTTTCTACTTGTTGTTCTTGCCAATACGCATGCACAAAATTCAGGATTTCTGGGGAAAAAGAATATGTTCTCTATCAGCACAGGAGGAGGAATTCGGGTACTTCCGATTATCTTACCTGAAGTAGGAGAAGTTAACAATCTTAACTATAATAAGTATAATGAATCCGATGATAGTTTTGATGAGAAAAAAAATCTGTTTAAATGGAATGTTAACTTTTCTTACAAACGTCTGATTAAAAGGAATCTTGCAATCGGTATTATGGGGCAATACACAACTTATCAGGCAAGTAGTAATGTCTTTGGCTCCGCTTATTATTCCTATAGTGATTATGACTACTATGGGAATAATTATGGTAATTATACGATTAACCCAAGTAGAATTAGCTCACCTAAGTTTAATGTATTTTCTCTTCGACCAGTGATTACACTATCACCTAAGAAGTCTCTTTTACCTATGGGAATCAGTCATACATTTGGACTAGGTTTCTCGGTAATGCAAATGAATACGAATAAAGAGTATTATTTTGCAGGAAGTCCTATACTTCCAGGAGAATATGGAGCGACAGGGCCTCTTGAAACACATCAGCTTATAGCTCCCGAAGGGTTTAAAAATAACTACTGGGGTCTTGATTTCTTTTATTCAGCAAGTATTAACTACCCGATCACTCGTTTTATGATGATTGAGTTCGGTTACGACATGCGTGTTGGTTACGCTTTCCCTAATCGGGGGAAAAGAATGGCTAATGAGACATTATTTGATACCAACTCAGATATGGAACGGATATCCGAACGAATACTGAACGCAGATTTTCAGGATGCATTGGCACATGAAGGAATGTTCAGTATACTTTCGCTTCGTCTGGGATTGGTTTTTGTTTTCTAAATCAAGCTTCAGGAGCCAATCGAAGAATGATACCGTCGATTTCATCTGTTAATTGAATCTGACATCCCAAACGCGAATTATCTTTCACAAAGAAGGCCTGATCCAGCATATCCAATTCAGCATCACTTTGTTCAGGAAGTTCTATGTCCGATTCAAGATAACACTGACAAGTGGCACACATTGCCATCCCTCCGCAAGCTCCTTCTACAGGCAATTCATAAGCTTTGCATAGCTCCATGATATTCATATTCATGTCCGTAGGTCCTTCCAGTTGATGTGCTGCCCCTTCTCTGTCAATTATAGTTACTGTGATTACGTTATCGCTCATGGTTAAAATTTTGTACAAAGATAATCTTTGCTTCCCATTAAAAACTGAAAAAGCCGTTCATCTTACGACGAACGGCTTCTCTATATATTGTCGGCCATATTATCCGAAACAAGTCGGGAAATAGGATACCGATTTGAAAATGCCTGTTTAGGATTACATCATTCCCGGCATTCCGCCTGGCATACCACCCGGCATTCCCGCTCCTGCTTCTTCCGGCTCATCCGCAATCACACATTCTGTTGTTAACAACATTCCTGCGATAGAGGATGCATTCTCGATAGCGATACGCGTCACTTTTGTAGGATCGATTACTCCTGAAGCAAACAGATTTTCAAAAGTTTCCGTACGTGCATTGTATCCGAAATCATCTTTTCCTTCACGCACTTTTTGTACAATAACTGCACCTTCCCCACCTGCATTAGCAATAATTTGGCGAAGCGGTTCCTCAATAGCACGTTTTACGATAGCTATTCCAGTTGTCTCGTCTTCATTCTCGCCCTTCATTCCTTCAAGGATATCGATAGCACGAATAAGAGCAACACCACCTCCAGGTACGATACCTTCTTCAACAGCCGCTCTCGTAGCAGCAAGTGCATCATCTACCCGATCTTTTTTCTCCTTCATTTCTACTTCGGTAGCTGCACCGATATACAATACTGCAACTCCACCTGCCAATTTAGCCAGACGTTCCTGTAGTTTTTCCTTATCATAATCTGAAGTAGTCGTTTCAATCTGCGCACGAATCTGTGCTACCCGAGCATCAATATCAGCTTTCTGACCGCTACCGTTTACTACTATCGTATTATCCTTGTCAATTTCTACTTTTTCAGCAGAACCTAACATATCCAATGTAGCATTTTCTAATTTCAGACCACGCTCTTCGGAAATTACCTGTCCACCGGTAAGAACAGCGATATCTTCCAACATTGCTTTTCTTCTGTCTCCAAATCCGGGAGCTTTAACAGCAGCAATTTTCAAAGAACCTCTTATTCTGTTTACGACAAGTGTAGCCAATGCTTCGCTATCTACATCTTCAGCAATAATCAACATCGGACGTCCGGACTGAGCCGCAGGCTCAAGAACAGGAAGTAGCTCACGCATATTAGAAACCTTTTTATCTGTGATCAGAATGTAAGGGTTCTCCATTTCAGCGATCATCTTCTCGGTATTCGTCACAAAGTAGGGAGAAAGGTATCCTCTGTCAAACTGCATTCCTTCAACAGTTTTAACTTCTGTTTCCGTACCTTTTGCTTCTTCTACCGTGATCACACCGTCATTACCAACCACCTTCATTGCCTCAGCAATCAAAGCTCCGATAGTTTCGTCATTATTCGCAGAAATAGAAGCTACCTGCTTAATCTGATCGTTATCCGAACAACCTTGTGAAATTTCTTTAAGCTTCTCAACAACAGCGATAACTGCTTTGTCCATTCCACGCTTAAGATCCATCGGATTTGCTCCGGACGCTACATTTTTTAACCCGGCATTGATCATCGCCTGAGCTAAAACCGTTGCTGTTGTTGTTCCATCACCAGCTATATCAGCTGTTTTAGAAGCAACTTCTTTCACCATTTGCGCTCCCAGGTTCTCAACCACATCCTTTAACACAACCTCTTTTGCAACAGAAACTCCATCTTTGGTAATATGTGGAGCTCCGAATTTTTTATCAATAACTACGTTTCTCCCTTTCGGTCCCAACGTAACTTTTACCGCATCTGCTAACGCATCAACACCTCTTTTCAGTTTGTCGCGTGCTTCTACATCAAAGAAAATTTCCTTTGCCATTTTTTTCGTTTTTTAATTAACCTTCAACAATACCGTAAATATCAGACTCACGCATAATCAGGTAAGTCTTTCCATCTAATTTAATTTCCGTTCCTGAGTACTGTCCGTAGATTACAGAGTCTCCAACTTTGACCGTCATAGGCTCGTCTGTCTTTCCAGGACCTGCGGCTACAACTGTACCTTTCAACGGTTTCTCCTTTGCTGTGTCCGGAATAATAATTCCACTTGCAGTTTTTTCTTCAGCCGGTGCCGATTCCACCAACACTCTGTCGGCTAATGGTTTTAATACTGTTGACATAACTCTTTTATTTGTGTTTAAACTACATTTTGAACTGCTACTCTTTAAACGAATTTTATGCCAATTCTAAAATTTGCCAAAAAAGCAGATTCGGAGTAAAAAAATGTCAGCATTTCTGACATCCTGACATTTTACTGACTGAATGGATCTGAAATTAACCAGTAATAAAATGTCCATAACTGCACTACAAAACCAAGAGTGAACACGACCCATTTATTTCGCATGTCTTTCATCCAGTTCGTATAAATGAAAAACAGAGGGAAAATAACCGATATATAACGTGTCATCGCAACCGGTGTCCCTGCTGACAAAGGAAGTAGTAAACTGATCCAGATAATAAGATTAAACGATAAGGAGAATTGTTTCCTGTAAAAGAAAGCGATAAAGAAAAATAACAACGTGTATACAGAATTAAACTGGACAGTAAAACTCCCGTGGTTAAACAGTGAAAACAAGGGAAAAGTAAACGCTCTGTACCACCCGGCCTTTTGAGCTGTGGAATAAGCAAATGGATCTCCGGTCATCTTATACTGAAAAAACAGGTAGAAAGACATGGTCAGCAGGGGTAGTACAAAAGGCATCAGGAATCGAATAGATCCCTTTCTTAAACAGACGATATCAGAAAGTTTTAGCGCATTCTTTTCCAACAAGTAAAACAATACAGGAATCAGCATAACAATTCCATTGGCTCTCATAACCACTAATCCGGACAGCAAAATCCCCATCAACCATAACTTTCGGTAATGAACAGCCAGTAAAGCACCCAATAAAAAGGTTAAGTAGACCGATTCCGAATACAACATAAACAAGTAATATTGAAAGGGCATCAGAATAAAAAGCAACGTTGTCAAATAGGCTTTTTCCGCATCCTGCCACCAGATCATCGATAACCAGTACAAAAGAATAGCCGCCAAAGCTGAAAAGAGAATAGAAATAATAAATGCCAAATAAGTAAAATCTAATCCGGTCAATAATGAAACACTTTTAACAACCAGCGGATAACCAGGCATAAATCCCCACGGAGACTGATAGAAGTTTTCCCCGTCATTCCATCCCAATTCTTTTTCAGAATGCACCTCCGGATAACCGGTGTCATGAATTCTCTCGTACCAATAGGAGTCGTGTCGCTTAAAAAGACCTATGATCTCAGAAAAGGTCGGATTAAATGCCAGTTCATCCGAAATATTCTGAGCCGTAATTGCGAATACGACGTACCCGACCCGAATCAGTAGAGTAAGACCTATAATCCGCAGGATATGTTTACGTAGTAGCATATTTGTTATCACTAACCAAAAATGCCGATATATTAACTATATCGGCATTCCTTATTACTTTCTAATTTTTTTCTTCCTATTGAGGCTGCTGACCTCCTGCTGGAGTTTCTGTTTGTGTTGCTCCACCATCATTAGAAGGGATTGTTGGGTTACCGCCACTATTCATCATAACCATAACCAATGTCAACACAGCAATTGCTCCTGCTAATGTCCAGGTAGCCTTCTCAATCACATCATTTGCTCTTTTCACACCTCCAAGCTGGCTGGGAGCACCAAAATTCGACGCCAAACCACCACCTTTTGGATTTTGTACCAAGACTACTGCGACTAACAATACACTCGCAATTATAATTAATAGTGTTAATAATAGTTCCATCTTACTTATTGTTAAGCTTTTCCTTTAATTCTGCAATTTGAGTTGCAAAGAAACTCTTTTTTTCCGGATTTTTCAAAATTAATTGCTCATAAATTGCAATTGCTTTCGGATAGTTCCCCTGCAATGCGATAATTCGTGCCAGTGTTTCACTAACCGGCACACTTCCTTCATTGACACTTTCTTTGGCATTTCTGACCGGAGAGTAGAACTCTTTACGAGGCTTCGAAATCGTCGGTTCAGCCGCAATAAACTTATCCAAAAGTTTACTCACATGGTCTTTCCGATCCTCTTCAGAAGCAGTATTCTCGTCAGGCTCTGACGAAGAAGATAGCTTAGTTCCTTTCTTTAACCACCCTGAAAAAGTAAGCTCACCTGCCGTCTCATCAGTATATGCTTCCCCTGTGTCTTGCTTTTCTCCCCCCTGTTCCGGAACCGGTAATATTTCATTACGATCTTCAACATCCGGAGAAACAGGAGCTTCTTCATCAGGAACAGGAATAACCCGATCCACATTCAGCTCAAATACAGCATTCAAAGCTGTACTAAGGACTTCTTCCTCCAGAAGATCGTTTTCTACTTCTCTTCCCTCCTCTACTTCAGGTTCTTTCTCTGTATTTTGTTCTTCAGACTCTCTCTCCTGAACAATCTCAGTAGCCCCGCTCTCTTCTTCTTCTTGAATGGAATTCACCTCAGGAAGAAAGACAATAGGTTCTTCCCGTTTTTCTTCAACGAGTCCCTCCGTTCTCTCATCCTGCTCAGAAGAAATAATAACCTCCTCTTTTCTGTTATTATCCAACAAATGAATCAACTGATAAAGAGTAGTCCGATCAGAAACATGAGAAGCATATTGCTGTAATTCTTCCTCCAACTTCACGGACTGATCCGCAGCAAGGCTTTTCAGATACAACAAATGAAAGCTTCCGCAATACGGATATCGATCGCACAAATCTTTTAAATCCGCGACGACACTCCCTCCAACCAACAAAGGTTCTTTAATAATATGTGCTAACTCTGTAAGATTCATTACCAGTCAGACTGCAATTTATTCAAAATATCCTGAAGAATCTGTTGATTTATATCTTCCAACAATTGGCTCTCTACTGAATTCAAATCCTGATTACTATCAAAATCAGCAAATCGTCGGGGATTAACTGTAAAGCTTTTCTCCGGTTTCAGCGTATTCTCCACTTCAATCCGCATAGAAATAGTCAAACGGGTAAGTGCAGCCTGACTATCTCCTTGTATAGAAACCGGAGAAATAGAATAATCAGTAACTACACCTGAAAAAATAAGGTGTGCAGAAGAAGTTCCCGATTGATCGAGTTTCAATTTCGTATTCCCAAGTATACCATCTTTCAGGAATTCCGTAAAACTAATCGGATAGTTAACCGGAGCATTCGGAGCAGATTGTTCAAAGTTAATCACCGTAAACGTTTTCAATTCCGGATCCATAGAATTATCCTTAAAACTAATACTGGTAGGATAACAAGATGTTACCAAAACAAAAACAGTCAATAGACTAAGGTAAAAACGCATATATCCGTTAATTTAGATCGTATTCCTTTATTTTTCGATACAGAGTCCGCTCAGAAATCCCCAACTCTCTCGCTGCATATTTCCGCTTCCCCCTATGTTTCTCCAATGCTTTTTTGATCAGCTCTTTTTCGCGATCTTCCAACGAAAGAGACTCTTCTACCTCTTCATGCTCTTCAACGTCCTCCACCTCACTACCAGAATACACATCCCGTGAAGAAGTAACTTCAGGAGAATATGACGTTCCGGGTTGCAACATATGTCCTTCGTCAATCGGTGACATCGTTTTATAAAGCTTATTCAGCATTGCCGTCTGATCCTGATCAAGATGTACCTCTCCATTACTCTGTGCCAGTTCATACACCAACTTTTTCAATTCATTGAGGTCATTTTTCATATCAAAGAGAAATTTATACATCAATTCTCTTTCCGAAAAATCATCTTTTGAATTTGTACTGATCGTTCCCGGAAGTGTTTCCTGCTCTGCCGGAAGGTAAGACACTAACTTATGAGCGTCCACATCCCGGTTTTCTTCGATAACAGAAATCTGCTCAACAATATTCTTCAACTGACGAATGTTCCCGGGCCATGAATAATTTTCAAGCACCACTACCGCATCATCCGTAAGGCGAATAGGAGGCATACGATATTTCTCTCCAAAATCATTCGCAAACTTTCGGAATAACAAATGAACATCTCCTTTTCTTTCACGCAGTGCGGGCAACTGAATAGGGACCGTACTCAAACGATACAATAAATCCTCCCGGAATTTCCCCTTGCGGATTGCCTGCATCATATTTTCATTTGTAGCCGCAACAACACGGACATTTGTTTTCAGTGGCTTTGAAGATCCAACCCGGATATATTCTCCGGTTTCTAGCACACGTAGCAACCTAACCTGTGTTTGCATAGGTAACTCAGCTACTTCATCCAGAAAAATAGTTCCACCGTCAGCAACTTCAAAATACCCTTTTCGGGTACCTGCAGCACCTGTAAAGGAACCTTTTTCATGACCAAACAATTCTGAGTCGATTGTTCCCTCCGGGATCGCCCCGCAGTTAACAGCGATGTATTCACCGTGTTTTCGTGAACTTAACTGGTGAATAACCTGCGGGATAATTTCTTTTCCCGTACCACTTTCCCCTGTTACCAGAACCGAGATATCGGTAGGTGCTACCTGCATGGCTACTTCCAACGCCCTGTTTAAACCAGGGTGGTTTCCTATAATTCCAAATCGTTGTTTTACCTGCTGTAAATTCATGTAATTTCTTTGATTAATCGACCACAACCTCTCCTAACAAGGTAGCTGCTGTACACGACACAACTCTCACATTCACATATTGCCCTTTCTGCAAATCCCCTTTCGGGAAAATGATTACCGCATTCTGTGAATTACGACCGAATAGCTGATCATCAGAACGTTTTGAAGTTCCTTCAATCAATACTTCGTATACTTTACCTACAGCTTGTTCATTTCGCATCAGGGAGTGAGCCTGCTGTTTATCAATTACTTCCAGTAAACGCTTCTGTTTAGCCTCTTCAGGAACATCATCCTCATATTTTCTTTCGGCCAATGTTTTAGGACGTTCCGAATATTTGAACATATAGGCATACTCGTACTGTACATAATCCATAAGGGATAATGTATCCTGGTGATCCTCATCTGTTTCTGTACAAAACCCGGTAATAATATCTGTAGAAATAGCACAATTCGGCATATACTTGCGAATAGCATCAATACGGTCAATGTACCATTCTCTGGAGTAACCTCTGTTCATTTTCTCCAGAACACGCGTGCTTCCCGACTGAACCGGAAGATGAATATACTCGCAGATATTTTTGTACTTCGCCATTGTCATCAGAACTTCATCCGTCATATCCTTAGGATGAGAAGTTGAAAATCTGATACGCAACTCAGGGTCTACCAGAGCGACCATCTCCAATAACTGAGCAAAGTTCACGGTTGGTTTTTCCGGATTCTCTATTTCTCCCTTTTTAGTAAGATTCCAACGATACGAATCTACATTTTGCCCTAACAAAGTAACCTCACGGTATCCTTTATCAAAAAGTTCCTGTGCTTCTTCTACAATAGTGTGCGGATCACGACTACGTTCACGTCCCCGGGTAAATGGAACAACGCAGAATGAACACATATTATCACAACCACGCATAATTGAGATAAAAGCCGTCACACCATTTTGATCTAATCGTACCGGGCTGATATCAGCGTATGTTTCTTCTCTCGATAATAAAACATTTACCGCTTTCTGTCCTCCCTCTACTTCTGTAATAAGGTTAGGTAAATCGCGATAAGCATCAGGACCTGCAACCAGATCCACCAATTTCTCTTCCTCCAGCAAATTAGTTTTAAGGCGTTCTGCCATGCAACCAAGAACCCCGACCACTAATGATGGTTTATTCTCTTTTCTCTTTTTAAACTCTGTCAGTCGGTTTCGCACACGTTGTTCTGCGTTTTCACGAATCGAACAAGTATTTAACAAGACAACATCTGCTTCGTCTTCATTCTTTGTTGTTGTATACCCCTCACGAATAAGAACAGAGGCTACAATTTCACTGTCGGAAAAGTTCATCTGGCAGCCATAACTTTCCAAAAACAATTTTTTACCATTGCTTGCAACAGGCCCTTCCATCTCCATCGCTTCTCCCTGCCGTTCTTCTATAATTGTTTTATCGCCAAATAATGCGGTATTACTCATAATTCAAAACTGTTGAATAAAATCAAAAAGCAAAAGTACACAATATGTTTTGGGTGACAAAATGGCAGTTTGTTAAAAAAACAAATAATGTAAAATGTCTACTTCTTTAAAATCTATTTAGGGAATATTCATAGATGCATCATTGATAAACACACTCCTGATAAACAAATTATATTCATATTCGCATAAGCCATTTCACTGCCTATCCTCTTCTCCTTTTTCTTATTCTGAAAAAACTAAGTTTGCTTTTCGAATTAATTTCAATTTATTTTGCAAAAAAAATCCTGAGATCAATCGGATTTCGGGAAAGAATGTATTGAACGCCGAATATGAGCAAGAATTTAGTTATCGTCGAGTCACCCGCTAAAGCAAAGACTATTGAAAATTATCTTGGAAAAGACTTTATTGTCAAATCCAGCTATGGTCACGTCCGTGATCTGGCAAACAAAGGGTTAGCCGTAGATATCGAAAAGAATTTTGAACCTCAATATGAGGTATCTCCCGACAAAAAGGCGTTAGTAACCGAATTGAAAAAATTAGCCAAGGAAGCAGAAACTGTATGGCTCGCGACCGATGAGGACCGCGAGGGGGAAGCTATTTCATGGCACCTTTTTGAAACATTAGGTCTAAAAAAGGACAAAACCAAGCGTATTGCATTTAACGAGATTACTAAAACAGCCATACTTCGTGCGATAGAAAATCCCCGTGAAATAAACGACAAGCTGGTAGATGCTCAACAAGCCCGGAGGGTACTGGATCGTCTGGTTGGTTTTGAACTTTCTCCTGTTTTGTGGAAAAAAGTAAAACCCTCTCTTTCAGCAGGACGTGTACAATCTGTTGCCGTACGATTAATAGTAGAAAGAGAAAGAGAAATTCAAAGCTTTGCTTCGGAATCATTCTATAAATTACAAGGACAATTTAAGAAAGGGAAAGATCTGATTAAAGCTGATCTGATGCACAATCTGGGAACACTCGATGAAGCCCGTTCTTTCCTTGAAGAATGTAAAACTGTCGATTTTTCGGTTTTAGATGTACAGACTAAACCCGCAAAGAAATCTTCAGCAGCTCCATTCACCACCAGTACACTTCAACAGGAAGCATCCCTGAAATTAGGTTTTTCAGTAACGCGCACTATGCAAGTTGCCCAACGCCTGTATGAATCCGGACGCATCACATATATGCGTACCGATAGCGTAAACCTATCTAAGGATGCCGTTTCTGCTGCTCAAAGTGCGATTATTTCAAATTACGGAGAAGCATACAGCCAACCCAAACAATACACAACTAAAAGTGCCGGAGCTCAGGAAGCACACGAAGCCATCCGCCCTACAAACTTTAACCAGTCTGAGGTAGATGGTGACCGGGACGAAGTTCGTTTGTACGATTTGATCTGGAAACGGGCTATTGCTTCACAAATGGCTGATGCAAAACTTGAACGTACGACAATAAAAATAGGAAACGAAAAGCTATCTGATATTTTTCAGGCAAAAGGTGAAGTTATTCTGTTTGACGGATTTCTGAAAGTTTATCTTGAATCCAATGTTGATGATGAAGAGGAAGAAGAAACAGCGGGGCTTCTACCAAAAGTCACTCCCGGTGAACCCCTCCAACAAAATGGAATTACTGCTACACAGCGTTTCTCACGACCACCGGCCAGATATGTTGAGGCTTCTTTGGTAAAGAAACTTGAGGAGTTGGGTATAGGTCGTCCCTCGACATACGCACCGACCATTTCGACTATCCAGAAAAGAGGATACGTTGAAAAAGTTGAACGTGAAGGGGAAGAACGAAAATACACGGTTCTTCATCTTGCATCAGATACGATACAGGAAGAAACAAAAACAGAAATAACAGGACGAGACAGAAACAAGCTGTCCCCTACGGATATAGGAATTGTTGTCAATGACTTTTTAGTAGAGCATTTTGACAAAGTGATGAACTATAACTTTACAGCAAACGTAGAAAAACAGTTTGACGATATTGCTCAGGGCATGATTCAGTGGACAGAGATGCTAAAAGAATTCTACGGTCCTTTCCACGAAAATGTAGAAAACACACTGGAACACTCAGAGCGCGCAACAGGTGAACGCACATTGGGAACACACCCTGAAAGCGGCAAACCCATAATTGCACGTATCGGTCGCTTTGGACCTATGATACAAATCGGAGACAGCGAGGATGAAGAAAAACCTCAATTTGCTTCGCTAAAAGGAAATCAGAGCATCAATACAATTACACTGGAAGAAGCTCTTGACCTTTTCAAACTCCCTCGTATTATCGGTGAATTTGAAAACAAAGAACTAAAAGTTAACAACGGTCGTTTTGGCCCTTATGTTCAGCATGACGGAGCATTTACTTCTTTAGGAAAAGAAGATGACCCGATGACGATAACAGCCGAACGTGCAATCGAACTTATACAAGCAAAAAGAGCTGCTGACAAAGCGAAAATCATTAAAACATTTGACGAAGACAAGTCAATGCAATTGCTAAACGGACGATATGGAGCTTATCTGAAAATCGGAAAAAACAACTTTAAACTTCCGAAAGATGCTGTTCCCGAAGACCTGACGTATGAACAATGTATTGAAATCAGTCAGAATCAACCCGAAAAGAAAAAGGGTGCACGGAAAACAACTCGCAAGAAGAAATAATTAACCGGATAGTGGTCAGGGACAATGAATGATATTTCAATTTATTTTGAGCCGTTAAATTTTGATAAGAATCAATTTACTGACGGAAGTCTGGGTACACAGATAGAAGTATATACAACCTCTTTCCCTGAATTAAACAAAGGCGACATTGCACTGTTATATGTACCGGAGTTCAGAGGCATGAATACTCAGGAAACCAGCACCGCAATCCGCGATAATTTTCGTAAATACCTTGCGAATCTCACGCCAACAACAAATTGGAAAAAGAAATTAGTTGACCTGGGAAATATCCGACCGGGAAAAAAAATAGAAGACACGTATTTCGCATTAACCAACGTGATTAGCGAACTCGTCAAAAAAGACATCATTCCCATTATTATCGGAGGTGGACAAGACCTTACTTATGCTCAATTTAAGGGCTATGAACAACTTGAACAGGCTGTAAATATGGTTGTCATCGACAACAAATTTGATCTGGGAAATCCTGAAAAAGCAATTTCATATAATGGCTATCTGTCCTCTATTTTGCTTCATCAGCCTAATTTCCTCTTTAATTTCAGCAACATTGGTTATCAAACCTATTTTGTTCAGCCTTCGGAATTAGACCTCTTTGAAAACATGTATTTTGACACCTGCAGACTGGGTGCTTTTAATCAGGATTTTAAGGTTGCCGAACCTCTCATTCGCAACTGTGATATCTTAAGCTTTGACCTTATGTCTATTCGCGCCAGTGACTTCCGTTCAGAGTACAATGATTCACCCAATGGATTCTATGGCGAACAAGCCTGTCAAATAGCCCGCTACGCAGGATTCAGTGATAAACTGACTTCCTTTGGTTTATATAATTTATTTCCCGAATCCAATCCCAACCTTGCTGACGACCATCTGGCAGCACAAATCATCTGGCATTTGATCGACGGCATCAATAATCGTAAACATGACTTCCCGGTTGGCAGCAAATCCGGCTACTCGAAATACCTTGTATCCATTCAGGATTTTAAAGATGAGATTACCTTCTATAAAAGTGACAGATCTGATCGTTGGTGGATGGAAGTCCCTTATCCTCCACAATCCGGATCGCGCTTTCAACGCCACTTTATGGTTCCCTGTAACTACGAAGATTATTTGACAGCATCAAAAAATGAAATCCCTGATCTTTGGTGGAAAACCTACCAGAAACTGATTTAAGTCTCAATTATTTCTGACGGATTCACAAAATACTGTGGAAAACTTAAATCATTTTCAAAAAAAATCTTTTTTCTAAATAATTTTATTTATTTTAGTCGCCATATTAGGTGTAAAATACATGCTAATTAATGTGATTTAGCACACTACAATATGTTGTCTATGAAGAAAAAAATACTTGTATTATCAGTGTTTTCACTGGCTATGCTTTCCGGGCTTTTTGCTCAGCAGGACAGAGCGATGACACATTCCATGTATGACAAGTTATCAGTCAACCCCGGCTCTACTGGAATTGAAGAAGGAATTTGTGGTACTCTTTTGTATCGTAATCAATGGGATAAATTCAACGGTGCTCCTAACTCTGTTGTTTTCAATGTTGAGGCTAACCTCGACAGATGGATCAACAGCGGTCTGGGTATTTCGTTTTACCATGATGCGATTGGATTTAACCGTCAAAACAATCTTCTGATTAACTACTCCTATCACCTTGACCTTAACGTAGGTACTCTTGGTATGGGACTTGGTTTGGGGATCGTAAATTTCGCAATGTCTCCGACCTGGGTAACACCTCAGACAGATGTGGACAATTACCTTCCCAATGCATTTTCCGGAACAAATTTCGACATGAACTTTGGTTTGTACTGGAAAGGTTCGCAGAATTACTATGTTGGGATTTCGTCTACACACATGACGCAGTCTATCCTTCAGGATCCGACTTTAAGTACTGTTAATTTCAATACTTCTCGTCACTACTACCTGATGGGAGGATATCGATTCGATCAGTTATTCGGGACAAATCAGGAATTTGATTTGGATTTAAACACGTTGATGCGTACTGACTTCAGAAAGTTCTCTGCTGATATCACAGCACGTCTTTTCTGGAATAAATTGTTATATGGAGGAGTTGGATACCGTACCGGAGAATCTATCCTTATTTTATTAGGAGCTTCAATGGATTTAGGCCCTGGAAAAGCTTCTTTTGGTTACTCGTATGATATTACTGCTAATAAGTATATCAAACCATCATGGGGTACGCATGAAATCATGCTGAAATACTGCTACATTATACCACCACCACCGATCACAAAGAGTGCTCACCCAAGATGGTTGTAAAAAAAAGTTAAAGGAAAATTGTAACCAAATAAAAGGAAATTCCGTTATAACTAAAGAAATTGATCCTGTAGAAAGTTAAAGTTGACCGGAATTTAAATTGAGGTAGAATGAGAAAACTAGTGTTATTAGGTTTAGTCGCAGTGTTTTTGTACTCGTGCTCTACACGAACAGGACACTTGATTGGTGTGCAGGGGAGAGGTCCTTACCATCCGGAGATTCCTCTTGGTATGATTTACGTTCCTGCAGGTTCGTTCCAGATGGGACAAAACGATCAGGATGTTCCTTTTCTTCACCAGACACGTACAAAAACAGTTTCAGTTCAGGCGTTCTATATGGACCAGACTGAAATTACGAACAATGAGTACCGTCAGTTTGTTTATTGGGTAAGAGACTCTATCGCCCGTGAAAAAATCTACGAGACAATCGAAGATGATGACATGGCAAGCGATTGGATCAACTATTCGGATGAGTATTTTGACGAAGGAGCTCTTGAGTATGTTGAATACGATGCGTCTGATCGCGCTATAAACAGAGAATTCTTTAATCTGAACTGGGATAGACGACTGGATTATTCAGATCCGGAGTTAGTTCCTCTTTTAGCAGATATGTATTATCCGACTAACGAAAGATTCTACAAAAGAAGAGAAATTGATACGCGTAAGCTAAAATTCAGATACTACTGGATTAATCTTAGAGAAGCTGCCCGAAGAGGTCGTGTTGAAATTACTCCGAATGGTTATGATAAAGATGGAAACAAACTTGCAGATGAACACCGCGAGTTAAATACTCCTCCTCACCCGTTTACAGAGGAACCTCAGGGAGAAGACTCAGATTTCGGTTGGTTCAACAAAATTGGTCAAAACAATGCGATTAGAGGTCATGCTAACCGTCAACGATTCATCATTAACGAAGTGATAAATGTCTACCCGGATACACTTTGTTGGGTGCGTGACTTTACATACTCTTTCCATGACCCAATGACAAATATGTACTTCTGGCATCCAGCTTATGACAACTACCCTGTTGTCGGTATTACCTGGGTTCAGGCAAGAGCATTCAGTGTATGGAGAACACAACTTTTAAATAACTGGTTGATCTCTATGGGTGATATTTTCGTCAACGATTTCCGACTTCCTACAGAAGCTGAATGGGAAAGAGGTGCGAGAGGAGATCTTGATCAATCACAATATCCATGGGGTGGTCCTTATATTAGAAACGCATCAGGATGTTTCCTTGGAAACTTCAAACCAATGCGAGGAAGATACTTTGACGACGGAGGTTTCCACACTGTTAAAGCATACTCTTACAACCCGAATGGTTGGGGACTATACTGTATGGCCGGAAACGTTGCCGAATGGTGTGAAACAGCATACGATGAATCAATGTATGAATTCTCTCACGATCTAAACACTGAATACCGTTATGATGCTATGGACTGGGATCCACCAGCCATGAAAAGAAAAGTTATTCGTGGAGGATCATGGAAAGATATCGGATACTACATGCAGACTGGTACACGTACTTATGAATACCAGGATACAGCAAAATCGTATGTAGGATTCAGAAACGTTATGACACACCTTGGTCGTGGAGGACGTGACTTCACAAAAGAAGGTGGAGAAGAACTGAAAAGTGATATTCAGTTACAATAATTACGTAAACAAATCAAAAACCAAATAGTTAGTTAATTAAGTTAAAAACCAAAAAAAAGCAAGGAAACTATGAAACCAGGAAGTAAAGCGTGGAAAGCCTTTATGGCGAAATTGTACGGATTTGGTGCAGCGGTAGTTATTATCGGAGCGATGTTTAAAATTATGCACTGGCCGGGAGCAGGAGTTATGCTTGTTGCAGGTCTGTCAACAGAAGCACTTATCTTTATTTTCTCGGCATTTGAGCCGATTCATGAAGATCCGGACTGGACACTTGTTTACCCGGAATTAGCATTAGGTCATGATGAAGATCACGATCACGATGCATTACCCGCACGAGGAGGTCACTCAAGAGGTGGTGGCACAGGTATTACTGAAGAACTAGACAAATTACTCGAAGATGCAAAAATTGACAGTGCCTTATTGGAAAGATTAGGTGATGGAATGCGCACACTTGGAGAAAATGCTGCACAACTTAAAGGTGTAACAAGTGCTGCTGCTGCTACAGATTCATACGTAGACAGCTTATCATCAGCTTCAGAGCAAGTGAAAAAACTATCTCACTCGTATGAACGTGCTTCGGAATCATTGATGGGTCTAACATCAGGAACAGAAGAGGGACAATCATTTGGTGAACAAATGCAGAAAGTATCTAAGAATCTAGCTGCTCTTAACAATGTTTATGAGCTACAATTGAAAGGTTCAACACAACACCTTGAAGCAACTGAGAAATTCCAGGGTCAGGTAGCAGACATGATGGCTAACCTTTCTGCTTCGGTTGAAGATACTAAGTTGTACAAAGAGAATATGGAATTGTTGAGCAAAAACTTGACAAGCCTTAACCAGGTATATGGTAATATGTTGAAAGCCATGACTATTACTCGCGACTAATAATAAGGATATATCCTTAATTAGCGTAGGTAATATTTCATTAACTAATTTAAATAACCAAAAAGTTAATTAAACATGGCAGGAGGAAAAGAAACCCCAAGACAGAAGATGATCGGTATGATGTACCTTGTACTTACCGCACTTCTGGCACTTAACGTATCAAAAGAGATTATTTCTGCTTTTGTTACTATAAATGATAAACTTGACTTAAGTGGTAATGTTGTTCAACAAGGTACAAAAACTACTTATGGAGAGTTTGATGCTAAAAGGTTGGGAATTCAACAACAAGGTGGTGACCTTAAAGCGTTTGAATTCTGGAACAATAAGGCAAAAGCAGTAAATAAAAGATCAAGACAATTGGTTCATTTTATATTAAGTGAATCAAATGCAATGATAGAAGAAGCTGAGAAACAAGATTGGATTGCTGAAAAAGATGATGACGGTCTCATTGTTGAGTTAAAACCATTATTTGACATCAGTGCTATGGATAATTACGATATTCCTACAAATAGATTCATAGGTAGTAACCCAATGGATCCTAAAGAGGAGGGGCGTAGACTGAGGGATTCAATAATCGCCTTCCGAGATTTTATAACACAGGAAATGGCGACATATCCAATGGGGGATAAAAAGTATTCTTTTAAATCTCCTTCAGATACAAGTAAATTAAATGAAGCTCTGAAAAGTGCTAATCCTGAAGATTATGAAGCCATTAGAAGAGTCTATAGAGCACTATCCATCCCTGAAAAAATGGACGTAAAAGATGGTGGTCAGGTAAAATCAATGCCTTGGGCTTCCGTAATTTTTGACCATGCACCTATAGTAGCAGCGGGAGCTATGCTTACTGCCTTAAAAGTAGATGTCTTAACAGCAGAAAGTCAAGCCGCTGATTATTTTTTATCGAAAATAGATGCTCCATCTTTTAATTTCAACAAAATTGAGCCTTTAGCGTTCTCTAAAACCAGTTATATAAATCGCGGAGACTCTATCAAGTTAAAAGTTATGATTGCAGCTTATGATTCGACAAAAGACATGAAGCTACAGTATTGGAAAAATGATTCTACTTACAAGAGTGACAACATGCTAACATTTAATGGAGATACTGGTGAAGAACTTGTTTTGAAAGGAGATATTTCAGGTAATCATACTATTTTTGGTAAAACAGCGATTGAAATTAAAGGTAGAGAGGAATGGGTTCCATGGAAATTTAATTATTCAGTTGGAGAACCTACAGGTACAGTATCTCTTCCTGAAATGAATGTTCTATATCGTGGCTACCCAAATAAAGTAATGGGAGCAGCTTCCGGTTATCCTGATTATAAACTGTCATCAGGTGGTAATGTTACCATCACCAAAGGATCAAACGGTATGTATATTGCCAGCCCGGGATCTGGACGTGAGGCTACGATCATTATTCAGGGAGTATCGGAAGATGGAACCACAGCAAAATTAGGGGATTTTAAATTCCGTGTAAACAACATGCCAAAACCAAGTATCTATCTTGGAAGTCTTGAGGATGGGTCTGATGCTCCTTCAGCAACGATCAAATCTCAATCTAGATTGTTTGCAAAATACGGACCGGAAATTCCTTTGGAAGCAAACTTTACAGTAAAATCCTGGGAGGTTAACGTAACAGGAGCTCCAAGACCTGAAAATGGTGCCGGAGCAGCACTTACACCAAGAGCTCTTAATCTGATCAAGCAGGCTCGTCCTGGAAACACAGTGTCAATTATGTGTACTGTGGTTGGTCCCGATGGTAGAGCCCGTAAGTCTGGAGGTACCTTCAAGGTAAGATAATAAAAAACGAATGCGTATGAAAAGTTTAATTGCAAGTGTGGTATCGGTTATGGCGGGAAGTTTGATGTTTGCGCAAGTAGACATCAACGGAGGACCTATCAATAATCCTTCGCCAAACGTAATCGACGGGGTTTATATCCAACAACACATTCCAACGAAAAGAATGATTCCTTACGAGCATGTAAGAGAAGCGGATGTGATTTGGTCAAATCGTGTGTGGAGAGCAATTGACATGCGTGAGAAGATTAACCATTCCATGTACTTTCCATTTGATGAGTATGATGCAGATAATAACTGGGTCCGTCACGCAACAAGATGGTCACTTTGGACGGTAATTAAAACTCACGTTCTTAATGGAGATCTTACGGTCTATTCACCGTACAATCCATTGGCTTTTTTCATAAAGGATGGTGATTCATTCAAGTATCCGATTGTTCCTCCTCCCGGAAAGAACTATTATACAGATAGTTTGTTTAGAGACCAATTGTTCTATTATTTAGGGACACTTGGGCCTGAATCAGATCTTCCGTTGGTTGATATATATGGGGACGACTCATTGGATATAAATGGGAACTATGTATATCCTCCACGTGATACGAACTGGGTTCTTTCTAAGGATGTTGTTCAATACCGAGTAAAAGAAGACTGGTTCTTTGATAAAGAAAGATCTGTAATGGATGTTCGAATTCTTGGATTGTGTCCTGTAACTTATGATACGGATCCTAATACAGGTTCTATTTCCGGAATGAAAGAGCTTTTCTGGTTATACTTTCCTCAATGTAGATTTGTGTTCAACAATTACTTTGTTTTCAATACACATAATGATGCTCAATGGTTCTCCTTTGATGACCTGTTTTGGAAACGACAGTTCAATTCGACCATCTACAAAGAGAGTAATGTCTATGACAGAAAAGTAGAAACGTATAAAGCCGGTATAGATGCTTTGTATGAATCTCAGCGAATTACTGAAAACATGCGCATAATCGAACATGATGTTTGGGACTTCTAGTCCTACTCAATATGAATTAAAAAAACTCCGTTCAGGTATGAGCGGAGTTTTTTTTTTGTTACTATTCCCCCAATCCTGCATTCCCATGATGAACCAAAATCAAAATATCATGGCAGGAGCAAAAGAAACCCCAAGACAGAAAATGATCGGTATGATGTACCTGGTGCTTACCGCACTTCTTGCACTTAACGTATCAAAAGAAATAATTGAAGCCTTCGTATCAATTGACAATAATGTACAGGAAGCTAATCAAGCCGTAAGAAAAAAAGGAAACTACTCTTTTGACAGTTTAAAGGAAGTCACCTCCGATACTTCTGATCCTCTCCGTGCTAAATCAGCTGAATTATGGTTTACTATAGCAAAAGAGATTCGTTCAGCTACCGAGGAAAACATCCTGTACATTGATCAACTTAAAATACGACTTCTTGAAGAATGTGGTGAAGACAAAAATGAAGTTGTCAAAAATGATCAAACTGTCCCATACTTACTTGACTTATCTCTCATAAAAGCAAAAGATAAATATGATGACCCGATGCGAATTCTTATCGGTGAAAATACAGATATAAAACATCCCACCGGTGAAGGGATGGAAGTTTGGAAACGACTCATCCAATTCAGAAACACAATAACTGAATTATTAGGTACCTATACACTTCCCCAATCAAATCTGTCATTCAGCTTTTCATCTTCAGCTCCGGGTGATTTTTCAAAGTCAAATCCGGATGATACCTTACTAATCCGTCAATTGTTCAATCAACTCTCCAAAAAGGAATATCGAAAAGTACATGATATAGACAATGTGCACTGGGTAGGAGCTACATTTGACCACGCACCTATCGTCGCTGCCATAGCACAATTATCCAGTTTACAAACCGAGTTCTTAAATGCAGAGGCAGAAGCACTGGCACATATCAGAAACAAAATCGGTAATGGTCAGTACTCATTTAATAAAATTATGCCGCTCGCATACGGAAAAAGCTATATCAATCCGGGAGATACACTCAACGTACAAGTGCTCATGGCTGCCTATGATTCCTATAAAATTCCGCGCGTCTCATATACAGATCCCATGACAAGAGAAATAGTAAATCTTCAAGATCATGCGTATAAAGACGGAAAAGGTCTTTTCAATCTCACACCACAAAAAAGTGGAGCAGATACCCTGAGTGGAACTATAAGTATTCAAAATAAAAATGGACAATGGGCAACACAAAGCTGGCACCTCCCCTACTATGTTGGTTCACCGGGAGGTGCTATCTCACAACCTCAAATGCAAATACTATACCGCAGTTATGACAATTTATTAACGGGAGCCACATCAGGCTATGCTAATTATAAACTGGTCTCCCGATCCAATGTAACACTGAGTAAATCATCCGATGGGACATATATTGCCCTCCCAGGTCCCGGAAGAACAGCTGAAATCGCTATTGTAGGAATAGATGAAAATGGAAAAAGTAGTCAACTGGCAGTATATGAATACCAGGTACGAAGAAAACCAACTCCCGATCTATTTGTAGGAGGTATAAAAAGAGATCAGGAAATAACAAAAAATGAACTTCTGGCGCAAAACCGATTATTTGTAAAATATGACGAATCCATTCCGTTAACCTCAGATTTTACACCAGTACGCTATGAACTCAACAATCCGGTCGCACCACGTTCACTCAAAGTTGAGGGAGCTAGCATTACACGCGAAGCTCAACGATACCTTAGTCAACTTCGTCAAGGCTCTAGCATTAAAATTACTTGTTATTACAAAGATTCACACAATCATATCGCACGAGTATCATCAGTACTCACCATCAAATAACAACTTCACCTCATTACCCCGGTGCAGATAGTATCGGGGTTTTTTCGTTTCTTTGCACAAAAAACAGACAGCACGATCATGGTAAATTTGCAACAACTCAGTGTTTTTCTTCCTCAGGGGTATCTTTTTAAAGATGTAAGCCTGCAAATTAATCCGAATGACAGAATTGGATTAGTAGGAAAAAACGGAGCTGGAAAATCAACTTTGATGAAGCTTATTGCCGGGTGGAACCGTCCTTCCGAAGGAGCGGTTCACAAACCCAAAGATCTCACTGTCGGTTTCCTGACTCAGGATATTGAAATTGATTCAAACCAATCTGTTTATGATTTCCTTAAGTTCTCTAATGAAGAGTTAAACACTATTCAGTCCAGATTGGATGAAATTAATCATCAACTGGTTACCCGTACGGATTATGAAAGTGATAGTTATTTGCAACTTCTGGATGATTTGAACTTACTAAATGATCGTTTCAAGCACATTGACGGATGGAAATGGGAAGAAAAAATTACTGCGGCATTAAAAGGTTTAGGCTTCACGGACGAGGATTTTTCGCGTGAACTGAATACATTCTCCGGCGGATGGAAAATGAGAGCTGAACTGGCAAGAATTCTTGTCAATAACCCCGGTGTACTTCTTCTTGATGAACCTACAAACCACCTGGACATTGTTTCTATTGCCTGGCTGGAAGAATATCTGAAAACGTTCCCTGGAGCTATTATTGTTATTTCGCACGACAGACTGTTCCTTGATAATGTTACCAAACGTACCCTTGAGATTTCAGGGGGCAAAATTCTTGATTTCCCTTATGCTTACTCTAAATATAAAGAAGCCCGGGCAGAGGAAATTACACGGTTAAAAGAAGCTCAGAAGAATCAGGATAAAGAGATTAAAAGAACCGAAGAGTTAATTGATAAATACAGGGCGAAAGCTAATAAAGCTGCTTTTGCCCAAAGTTTGATTAAGAAACTGGAAAAGACAGAACGTATAGAAGTTGAATCGGATGCGGTAGCAAAAATGAAAATTCGTTTTCCTTTGAGCGTCCAACCAGGAAAATGGGTTCTCGAACTGGATCAGGTAGGTAAAACATACGACAACAAGACCATTTTAAAGGATATTTCTATTACTGTCGGACGAGGTGAAAAAATTGCGTTATTGGGACCAAATGGTGTCGGAAAATCTACGTTGCTAAAACGTATTATGAAAACCATTGAAGGAGATGGAGAAGTAAAATACGGTCACAATGTAACGATTACTTACTTTGCCCAAAATCAGGCAGAGAGTCTTGACAAAAACAAAACTGTTTTTGAAACCGTAGACGAAATTGCTACAGGTGAAATCAGAAAGGACCTGCGAAGCATTCTGGGCGCGTTTTTATTTAGCGGAGAAGATATTGATAAACAAGTTGGTGTACTTTCTGGAGGAGAGCGTACTCGCCTGGCACTTTGTACACTACTCCTGAGCCCGTCCAATTTATTAATTCTTGATGAGCCTACAAACCATCTTGACATACAGAGTAAGGAAGTACTGAAAGATGCCTTAAAAAGCTATGAAGGGACTTTTATTGTCGTATCTCACGACCGTGAATTCCTGGAAGGTCTTACTAACCGGATTTGGGACATCCAGAACAAAACACTTAAAATTCACCATTTCCTTGTAAAGGAATATCTTCAATACAAATTGAACAAAGGAACCGAAGAAACGGTTGAACAGCCGCAACCAACTGCAGTTGCTCCTCCTGTTGAAAAGGAAGAATCTGTACCTCTCTCATTTGAAGAACAAAAAGAACTTAAACGAAGAAAGAACAGATTACAAAATCTAGTAAAGAAGTCCGAAGAACGTATATCCGAACTGGAAAAGGAAATCGCTGCTCTCAATCAAAAGATGGCTGAACTTGATTATTCAAATGCTGAAGAAACCGAAAAAAGTCTCTCCTTCTTTGATTCCCGTAAAAAGGAACTCGACGAAACCATGCAACAATGGGAAGAGGCTCTTGAAGAGCTATCTGAACTGGAAGGCTAGTTTCATCGAAAACATATTTTAGGTATATTGGCTAATGGTGTTTGAAAATTTCGATATATGGAAGTTTTTGGCCGGGCTGGGAATCTTCATGTTCGGTATGTTCTTACTGGAAGAATCTATTAAACTTCTTTCGGGGAAAACTTTCAAGCGCTTTATTAAAACCAGTACAACCGGAAAGATCAGATCCATTTTTACGGGGATGACTTCTACGGCAATTTTACAAAGTAGTTCTGCCGTTTCTTTGATGACTTTAGCATTTGTGGGTGCCGGTATCATGAGTATGCAAAATGCGATTGGTGTCATTATGGGAACAAATCTGGGGACGACATTTACAGGATGGATTGTTGCCACACTCGGATTTAAAATAGATATTGAAGGAATAGCCCTACCCCTGATCGGAATCGGAGGTCTGGGATTAATATTTCTGAGTAAATCCGTACGCTATTCAGGATTTAGTAAGCTCTTCGTTGGACTAGGCTTTCTGTTCATGGGGTTGGATTACATGAAAATTGCACTGGAGAATTACACGTCAACAATTGACTTATCCACTTTACCCCATTATGGACTCTGGTTTTACATCCTACTCGGATTCCTCCTCACTGCCATTATGCAATCAAGTTCAGCAACACTCGCCATCATTCTTACAGCCCTTAATTCAGGGATCATTCACTTTGATGAAGGTGCTTCAATGGTGATCGGAGCAAATATTGGGACAACCATAACCGTTCTGCTAGGAGCTATTGGTGGCGTCGCTATAAAAAAGCAGGTTGCCGCCAGTCATGTTATTTTTAACATAGGAACCGGAATTATTGCTATTCTTTTTCTCCCCGTTTTTACCCGTCTGATACACATAATAGATGGAACAACGGATCACTCAAATGTCATTGACATTGCTTTATTCCATACCCTGTTCAATTTAGTCGGAGTTGTACTGTTCTTCCCATTTATAGGTCTGTTAGCCAAAAAATTAATCAAATGGTTTCCTAATAAAGAAACAAAAGTAACCCGATACATCAACAACGTGTCTGTAGATTTACCGGAAGCCGGCATGAAAGCTCTCCACCTCGAAACAGAACATTTGTATCAGGAAACTGTAAGCTTTGCTGAGTCATTACTCAATGAAAAGCGACAAAATCAAAAGGCACCTGAACAACGCTTTGAGGACCTGAAGAATCTTCAATCAGCTATTTCTGTATTCGGTTCCAATATCAGACATGGGGAACTGGATGCACCGGAAAAAAGCAAAATCCATCAGACGATTTCAATATCGCTTCAACTTAGTCAGGTTTCCAAAACACTTTGGTCTATTCACGAAGAAATTACGGAGTTAACAAACAGCTCAACTCCGGGAGCGATTAAAGTCTTCAGAGAACTTTGTGAGGAACACAACCAACTACTTGGAAGGATTCAAAAGCTACTTGATGACGACGCTTACCAGGAGTTGTCCCTGAGTAACCTAAGGAATGAAATTGAATCTCAAAATGAGGCTCTTATCACCAAAGTTGCGCATTTACTCAATAACAATGACATAGAAAACAAACATGTCTCTTGGCTAATTCTGGTCAATGGACTTATCAGCCATACAAGCCTTCAAATGCTCCTCATTCTTCATGATTTGAAACAAAGCAAATACTAAACGAATAAAAAACACCTCTTAACCCACCTCAGGTATTCTTTGTCGAATTTAACTTTAAAAAAACGTTTATTATTTGTTGTTTTTTGTTAAAAAAATTTCATTTTAGCTTAAAATACTACTTCTAATGAAAACTATTACGCACTTATTCCTTGCAGGGATAACTCTTCTTGGAATTGCTTTAAACGTAAATGCCAATAATATTCAGGTTGCTAATTGTGGATTGATCAATCAAAACACCTCTGCAGGAGCGAATAATCCTGCAAATCATACTTTTATTCGGTTCGATCTTTCCTGGGAAAATTCGTGGCGCGTTTCTTCTGCTCCAGCTAATTGGGACGCTGCCTGGGTGTTTGTTAAATACAGAGTTCAACCCAGCGAAGTCTGGCAGCATGCGTACCTGAGTACGAGTGGTCATGTCAGTGGTTCGGGTACTGCCGCTTCGGTACAGGTAGGTCTTGTAAACGAGGGGGCACCACATAACAGCGTCTCAAACCCTGCGGTAGGAGCATTTGTATACAGAGCCAATAGCGGAAGCGGATCTTTTGGTGCAACCAATATTCAGCTCAAGTGGGACTATGTACTGCAAGGAATCAATGATGATGATGTAATAGACATTCAGGTATATGCTGTAGAAATGGTTTATGTAACTGAAGGAGATTTTTACCTTGGTGATGAAGGAGGAGGAATAGGAATGCTTTCTGAAGGAGGAACAGCCAGTAGTCCTTTTCAGGTTACATCGGAAGGAGCCATCAGTATATCAAATTCAACCGGATCGCTATGGGGGGTAAACGGAACCTACGCAAATACAAACACGACTTCCAATTCTTCAGGATATTGGTACAGTACAGGAGGAACAGGAACTCTATCTGCAGCATTCCCCAAAGGACATAAAGGGTTTTATTGTATGAAGTATGAAACCAGTCAGCAACAGTATGTTGACTATTTGAACGCACTAAACTCTTCCCAACAATCTGCACGCGCTTATACAGGTGGAGCAAATAGAAGCGGTATATCACTATCAGGTGGTACCTATATTACTTCGGCTCCTTTCGTAGCCAATAATCATATGAGTTGGGCTGACGGAATCTGTTTTGCAGACTGGACGGGATTACGACCAATGACAGAATTTGAATTTGAAAAAGCATCCCGTGGAGCATCAAATCCCTTCCCTGATGAATACGCCTGGGGAAACACTACTATTGTGCAAAGTCAGGGAATCACCAACCCGGGAGCCGATGATGAAACGGCCTCCAATACGGCTGCTAATACGACATACGGTCCCCACGCTTCCGTTCCAGGACCTATTCGCGTAGGAAGTCATGCCGGGACAGGAACTTCTCGTGTAGACGCAGGAGCTTCTTACTATGGAATGATGGAATTAAGCGGTAATCTTTGGGAAAGATGTGTTACAATGGGGCGCCCGGAAGGAAGAGCTTTCACAGGACTTCACGGAAACGGTGAAATAACAGCATTAGGATCTGCTGATGTAACAAACTGGCCCGGAGATAATGCTGTAGGAAGTGGTAACCGTGGCGGAGCCTGGAATACTACAGCAACATTATTACGTGTTTCTGATCGTTCACAGGCAAGATATACTTATACAGGTAGATCCGGCTCCCATGGATTCAGAGCTGTTCGTACAGTTCCTTCAACTCCTGCTAATTAATTAGTACCCATTTTGGGTGCAGTACTACTCATGGTCAGATTACTAAAACGATTGAACACCGTAATTACTATTTGCCTTCTTTTGGCAAGTGTTCAACCTGTTACAGCCCAGTTTTCAGGAGGTACAGGACGAGGGGAGTCTGTATGTTATTACGAATCTCCTTACTCACCTATGTATTTCGGAGGACGTGGACGTGGAGAAAACGTGTGTTCCTTTTACAGTCCCTCTGCCCCCTATTATTCAGGAGGAAAAGGACGAGGTGACGCAATTTGTTCTAATTACAATCCAATTATCCCCTTATTTGAAGGAAGTACCGGACGTGGTGACGCTATCTGTTATGAAATAAATGATCCGCTTTCTATATTCTCAGGAGGAAACGGACGTGGAGATGCATTTTGTTTTAGTGATGAAATGCTACTTCCCATTACTCTTGATTACTTTAATGTACATTGTTGGAACAATGAAGTTACTATTTCATGGGCTACTTTGTCTGAAAAAGATAATGATTACTTTAGTATTGAAACCAGTATAGACGGAAATAGCTGGATACCGTTAGATACCATTTTTGGCGCAGGAAATAGCAGTACGTATAACGCCTATAAAATCTTCTCATACGCAGAAAGAGACAATCAATATTATCGACTCTCACAAACTGATTACGATGGTACAAAAGTGCAATTTGACCCGGTGTTAAGCCAATGCGAAAACGATCCCGAAAATGAGCCGGAAATATATCCTAACCCAAACAATGGTAAATTTACTATTCGTGGGTTTGGAGCTTCAGCTGAGTTAGCGATCTTTGATGCTACAGGAAAACTTGTTCTCCAAACAAATCTATATGATGATATATCAGAGATCGACCTGAGCATCCAACAACCCGGAATGTATCTATTGAAGATAGTTACCTCAAGCAAAACACATACTAAGCGGGCGATCATCAAACCATAGATACCAATACACTGAAAAACAGTAAGTAAAAAGTTTACAAACGAATATTTTACGAATACAAATGGTTAAAAGACGGTTTGTAGCGTGAGACCAGTGAATCTTTGCCTCATCAAATTCACTCATTGGTTTATCACTAAAACAAACTCGTATGAATAACTTCGTAAACAAAGTAACCATGACAGGTAGCATCAGTACGCAACCACACATCATTCATTTTGGTAATGGGAAGAAAATTGCCCGTTTTCAGTTTGCTACTCAGGAAAAATATGCCTCATCAAACGGCACCCCACATACAGTAACAAGTTGGCATTCCGTATTTGCCTGGGGAAAGGAAGCCGCTGTAATTGAACTGACCGCCTCCAGAGGAGCCAAACTGGCGATTGAAGGCATGCTGGTAAACCGACCGTATGAAACTCCCGAAGGAGAAAAACGATATAAAACAGAAATCAGAGCCAATAAGATTGTCGTTCTGGACGCATAAAATAGAAAAAGCCTGTCTATAGCACGTAGACAGGCTTTTGTATTACTTTTTATTTTCGAATAATGGTTATAAAACCGGACTTGGTTTCACTACCATACCTTAACCGGTAAAAATACACTCCTTCTGCCAATTCAGCTCCGGAAAACATATCATTCCCAGAAAACGCTTCTCCCGCCTGATCCTGTTTCCAGACAAGATTACCCCATCGGTTTACAATCTCAATTTCGAAAGGAAGACAGGAAGTAAAATAATCATTCATATCCAGGTAATCGTTTTTCCCGTCATTATTAGGAGTGATAACATTTGGGAATTCCTCTATCAGCGGAGTAAACTGTCCCAAAATGGTTAAAGAAACCGCAGTCCATTGACTCGGACAGCCATCCACTTCAATATACAGTGTATAGTCCCCTTCTTTTTCTTCTGTCGCAATTAATGTATTCTCTGCACTATTACTAGTGAATCCGTTAGGACCTTCCCAATAATAAGTAGCTCCTTCAACATATTCGGCACTAAAAACAAATTCCTCTTCAGGACAAGCTACCGGTGAATTAGAGAACACGGAAGGAATATCCGGATAGTCGTATACGACAACTGTCTTTTCGATGCTATCCGAACAATTTTCTTCCGAATAAACGACTAATGTAACAGTATGTTCTCCTGCAACAGGGAATACAACCTGCGGGTCAGTTTGATTACTTGTCAGTCCACTGCCAAAATCCCAATCACTGGTAAGTGAAGAATTATCTTCAATAGTACTGGTATTTTGAAAGGAAACAGGATCATTTAAACATCCCGCATCAAATGTAAAGTCGGCTTCCGGATTTGGATTTACAGTAACTGTTGTTGTATCTGAGATGTGACAACTATATCTATCGAGTACCGAAACGATATACTCCGTAGTTGTAGCAGGCTGCACCGTTTGTTGCTGCTGTTGTGAACCGTTCGACCATTGATAGCTATATGGAGAAGATCCAAGTATAGTTGAAATAACTCCTATATTAGCCGTCTCTCCTTCACAAATTCCTATTGGCGGTGTTACGCTTGTTACAGGGCAGAGATTAACTTCAATAATTGATTTTGCATTATTACTGGAACAGGAAAGATCATTCCAGGTTCCATTTGTATAAATCTGAACACAATCCTCATCCCCCGACTGATTAGGCTCTCCTGCAGCCCAATTTGTATAGGTAACTGGAGATTGATCATACCACACAAAGTCTCCTTCTGTTACCTCATCACTAAGTCCTATCCAAATCACATCCTGATTAGATGTAAACCCGAGTGAGATCAGGGAGTTCAGAATACAATCATTTTCCTCCTGAGACTGAACAGATACCAGGTTCGCACCGAGAGTCTGAGCAAAACTCTGCGCCTGACTTCCTGTCATGGATTGCGGATTTAAAAAATACATAGAACAAGGAGAAACACAGTTCACTAGCTCTGTACAGCCAGCAGCAGTAAAAGCAGATCGGATAGAATCAATATCACATTCATAATCATTCGGAAAATCCGGGCAACCTTCAAGCATAACGTTTACTTCTACGGTATCTGCATCCATACACCCATTACTGTCCGTTCCTGTAACGATATAGGTATTAGTTGAACTAGCCGGAAGAATATAGTTTCCATTTACAGCTCCGTTATTCCAAACGTAGGTATCCGCTCCAGTTGCAAGCAATTGGATAGAATCTCCGGGACATAATGTCTCATCAGCCGGAGCTATAACGTCCGGTAGCATATTTACAGTTACAACAACTGTATCTGAGGCAGAGCAACCATACCGATCTTCTGTCAAAGCTACATAAGAGGTTGTCTGCGTTGGCCAGACATCCACGCTTTGTGTAGTAGCCACAGACTCCCATTCATACGTATAAGGTGACGAGCCAAACAAAGTAGTACTGGCGGACAAAGTAACGGTATCACTTTCACAAATTGTCACATCAATTCCCGCATCAATAAACGGGCATAAATTCACTTCAATAATTGACTGGGAGTTTGCACTTGTACAAGACAAATCATTCCACTGTCCGGGATTCGCTCCTGTCGGATAAATCTGAACACAGTCCTCATCCCCCGACTGATTCGGCTCTCCTGGAGCCCAATTTGTATACGTTACCGGTGACTGGTCGTACCAGACAAAACTTCCCTCGGTTGCTTCATCATTAAATCCGATCCAGATTACACCAGTTTGGTTGAGTCGCACGAGATCATCCAGTAGACATTGATTCTCGGCAAGAGACTGGATAGATACCAGATTGGCTCCCAATGTTTGCGCAAAACTCTGTGCCTGACTACCGGTCATGGACTGCGTATTTAAAAAATACATACTGCAATCATTCCAACACCCTTCCAATTCAAGGCACCCGGCATTTGCAAACTCTGTACGAATTTGATCAATATCACATGTGAAAGTTGGATCAACACAACCATTCGGATTATTTCCAGGGTCACACATGCAATCATCAAATGCATCTGAAATTCCATCTCCATCCGTGTCATTTCCGTTTGCAGAAGTTGCATCAGCTACTAATAATAATCCGTAGGGGTTATTCCCTGTCGGATCAGCATTAGGGACATTATAAACAAGTACATCAATATAATTCGTCCCTACCTGCCAGGGACCATTAATTGTAATCGAAAGCTGAGAGCCTGTGGAGAATCCTCCTCCTGATATTCCCAATGAAGTATTATTAAGAAATACGTCTGTAATTGTATTGTCCACATATCCCAAAAAATTCAGCGTATAATTTCCTTGTTGTGTAACCGAAAACCCATTACAATCAGGAGGCAGATCCAGGGTTAATCTGAAGAAACGATATCCTGCAGAAGAATTTGTCGCACAATTTGCCTCATTTCCGGTAATCCAATTGGCATTGTTCATTGGCGGTGTTAACGCTGCCGGATCTACCCAACTCCCCGGCGCACAATTATTATTGATTAACGCCGGTTGAAAAGTCGCTCCCGCTGGTGATCCGGGTTGTGTAACAAACCATTCAGAACAGGTCCAGATTGGGTCCAGAGCACCAATTGCTCCCTGTCCGGTAGATAGCGTAACCGGATTTGGAAAATTTTGTGCATACCCGATGGCTGACATAAAAAATGCCAGTGTGTAGTAGATAAGTTTACATTTCATAGTAAGTACATTAAGCAATTCAATGCTTAAATGTACAAAATAATTGTTTATTGATTTTCAACAGAATACAAAGCTTAGTTTATGAAAATATAAATTCCTATAAAAATACTATTCTTTACATCTGTACAAGTAGAATTATTTTTCAGAATTCCGGAGCATTTCTTCTGTTACCTGATCTAACTTCTCTGCATTTTCTTTAGAAGGATTATTATAATGCTCAATCATCGCTTCAACATATTCGGGATTGTTTCTGTAACGGATAGAAAACCAAAACCCCGCAGGAATTACATAGAAAAGCCCCCCAAATACCATGTATATAGCAACACGTTTTACAAGACGTTCTTTCAACAATGGATACGTCCCTGAGAGTACAAAAGCCATCACAATAGCAATGCCTAAGAATATGCTTCCTGAAACAAAAAGGAATCCCCTTCCCGGCCACAACATAATCGCAAACAAAACCGAATTAATAATTGCTGCCATCCCTATTCCCCCAAATATTCCAATCAGAATATCCGTAAAGCGTATAGAAGAATATGCTTCTTTTTTGAACACTTGCGCCATTCGAACACCATTTAAATGAGCAAATCCCAAATACGCGTACAATGCACCCAGCAGACTTAATGAAAGCATCATGAATAAACTCATCCCGACTCCGCCCAAAAGGTAAAGCAGGAAAAAAGAAGCACTTACTCCTGATAACAACAATTCAGTTCTTTTCATCTTCTATTTCTTTATTTCGTATTGTTCGACTGTTTCATTACCTACCCCATCTTTTACAACCAGTTTTACCTGATGTATCCCTACCCCCAGTTCAGTGATTGAAGTAAACAACTGATCTCTCTTAGGTTCAAACTCCAGTACCTGATACTTTCCATTGACATACACAGCATATTCTGCAACTCCGGAAAGGTCATCTGATACCGTCCAGGTTAACAATGTTTTTCCTGTCACCGCCCCTCCATTCACAAAATTCGTACTTCTCACTTCGGGAGCAATAGTATCCTCCTGTATTTCAAAAGTTCCCATCTCTTTTGGTGTTGCGCTTATCCACCCTTCTTTAATTTCCGATTGGAGTGCTTTTTGACGTCCTCTGTAATCTGTATGTATAATAATCGCTCTACTTCTGTTTCCAATTGCTTTGGGTAGTTTCATTGCTAACCGATAGGTTCCGTCTATCGGTATCTTTGCATCACCGAATACCACCTTACCTTCCTCACTTTGAAACTTTTTAAGCACCGGTTCATACAACAGGTAATCCCTGAAAAGAATCTGGCAGGAAGAAGACTCAAACGTATAGATACTGTCCGGATACATATACCCCGGATCATATGCATCCCATGGAGTATCTTCCTTACGCAATTCTCCTGCTGCAATATCCAATGTAAACTTCATATCCAGGCTATTCCCCGCAATATCCAGCGCGTTATAATGCATTTGATAGGAATTCCCCGGATACAGTCCCAATATACCGGAATCCGTATTCGGATATATCGGTAACTTATTGTGTGGAGTGCGGAAATACTTTTCAAAACCTAGCTTCTTAAACTTAAACTCTTCATAATCCATGTGCGTATTAATCTGCCTATTGACGGCAAAATCCAGCTCTTTCATCTGTTGCGTATAAACCGTATCTGCATTCAGCATGAGTCTCCCTTCATAAATCCCACAGACATTTTGGGCCGCATCATAACGGTCAATTACCCGAACAGCTAATCCTACACCACCGTTTTCAGAACAAAAATGTGATGGAAGCGTCACTTTTTTCCCGGAAACGGTATATTCTTTACCGGATAAAACCGCTGGGAACACTTTCTCTTTCCCGGGAATCCGGTATCCCATTTTACTCAATGCATATAACTTCACTGCCCGTATTTCTGGAGCTCTGGTATCAGCCACATCCAGAAAATCAAACAACAACGGGTTTAGCGGGTGCTCTGTTTTCGTATCCCGAATTTCAAAATGCAAGTGAGGGGCTGACGAACCTCCCGTATTACCGGAAATAGCTATTACATCCCCTTTTTTTACTACTAATTTATCTGTCCCGGGAAATAGTTCGATCTCAAAAAATTCTTGTTTCACTTGTTCTGTAAGAACGTATTCTTCAATTGCTCCGGAAAAGTGTTGACAATGTGCATATACACTCGTTATCCCTAATTCAGGATGATCGATATAAATAGCTTTTCCATATCCGTAAGGGGAAACTTTTATTCGGGAAACATACCCGTCTGCAATAGCATAGAGTCTATATCCTTCACTACCTTTTGTTTTGATATCAATTCCTGTATGAAAATGATTCGAACGCAATTCTCCGAAATTGGCCGCCAGCACTATTGGAATCCCAACTGGAGAATGTAAAGGTTCTTGATAAGGATACTGACTTAAAAGATTACCGGAACACAAACTCAACAACACAAAAGTGAACAAATATCTCATTTTACAAAGATAGGAACGAAAAAGAAATTCAGGAGCATTCTCCCTCTCTCTTCTACCTGCACAATTTTGTACTGAAAATTCCGATTAAAAAAATTTGAAATTCGTCTCCGCTGTGTTACTTTTGTGCAAAGGCAATTAACAAAATGAACGAATTAAACGGTTTAATTCAACAAGTAGCTGAAAAGTCGAAAAGCTTAAAATCCGAAGTGGAGGAAAAAGCGATTCAAATAGAAACTCTTCAGACTAAAGTTAATTTGCTTCTTTCTGAGAAAGCTGAGTTGGAAGAACAGGTAAACGAACTGAAACAACAACTAACTCAGTTATCAGATAATGTGATTAGTGAATCTACTGATACTATTTTCAATAATCGCATTGACGAACTGGTGAGGGAAATTGATGAATGTATTCATCATCTTAAACAATAAAGATGGCAAAATTGTCCATAAAAGTGATTGTAGCTGGCAGAACCTACCCCTTGATGGTTGATGAAACCGAAAAGGAAAACGTTGAATCTGCTGCCGAAGATATAAACCGTCGGATAAAGCACCTTCAGGACAATTATGCTGTAAAAGATGTTCAGGACCTATTGGCTATGGCTGCATTACAAATTGCTGCCAAACCGGCAACAGGAAATACATCCAACCCCAAAATAGACCTTTCTGCACAGACAAATGCATTACGGGAGCTTTTGGAAGAATTGAATAAATAGGCAAAATTTTTACCCACCAATGTTCGTGTACTTTTGAAGTGCAGGCATTGGTGTTTTTTTAACATATAGTACAAACAAATGGATCCAATAGGAATAATAATCGGTATAGTAGTCGGTGGTGCGGTAACCGTACTTCTGCTCAACACACTCCTTAAAAAGAAGAGAAAACAAATCCTTGAAGAAGCAGAAAAACAAGGGGAAACTTTGAAGAAAGACAAGATACTTCAAGCCAAAGAAAAGTTTCTGCAATTGAAAGAAGAGCATGAGAAATCAATGAAAGAAAGAGAACGTAAGTTCCAGTCTTTAGAAGACAAAGCACGTGCTAAAGAGCAGTCTCTGTCTCAAAAAATTGAGAATGCAACCCGCAAAGAAAAAGAAGTACAGAACCTTAAATCAGATCTGGAAGAGCAACTTGAGGTGATTAATGTAAAAAAGTCTGAGCTGGAAAAAATTCAGAGTAAACGTGTTTCGGAACTTTCCAAAGTGTCGAACATGACTCCTGAAGAAGCGAAGAATCTTTTGATGGAAGCATTAAAAGATGAAGCTCGTACAAATGCAATGCAATACATCAAGGACATAACGGATGAAGCAAAACTCAATGCTACAAGAGAAGCAAAGAAAATTGTTATCCAATCAATCCAACGCGTTGCTACCGAACAGGCAATCGAAAATTCAGTTTCTGTCTTCAACATTGACAGTGACGAAGTGAAAGGAAGAATTATCGGTCGGGAAGGAAGAAACATTCGTGCTCTTGAAGCGGCTACAGGTGTAGAAATTATTGTAGACGACACCCCGGAAGCGATTATCCTTTCTTGTTTTGATCCGGTAAGAAGAGAAATTGCCCGGCTTGCACTTCACCAACTTGTTTCTGACGGACGTATTCACCCGGCAAGAATTGAAGAAGTGGTTGCAAAAACCAGAAAATCGCTGGAAGAAGAGATTACAGAAACGGGAAGAAGAACTTGTATAGACCTGGGTATTCACGGTCTTCATCCTGAGCTAACAAGAGCTGTAGGACGTATGAAGTACAGATCTTCATACGGGCAAAACCTGCTTCAACACTCCCGTGAGGTAGCAAACCTTTGTGCAATCATGGCCTCTGAGTTAGGATTGAACGTAAAACTTGCAAAACGTGCCGGACTGCTACACGATATTGGAAAAGTGCCGGATGAAGAGCCAGAATTACCACACGCGATCCTGGGTATGAAGTGGGCAGAAAAATACGGCGAAAAAGCCGATGTATGTAACGCCATCGGAGCACACCACGACGAAATTGAAATGACAACACTTATCGCTCCTATTGTACAGGTTTGTGACGCTATTTCAGGAGCACGTCCGGGAGCCAGACGAGAAATGGTTGAATCGTACATCAAACGAATTAAAGATCTGGAAAACCTGGCACTTTCATACGAAGGAGTATCCAAAGCTTATGCTATTCAGGCAGGACGGGAACTTCGTGTACTTGTTGAAAGTGAGAAAGTATCCGATCAACGTGCTGATGAGTTATCTTTTGCCATCTCACAACAAATCCAGGAAGAAATGACTTATCCCGGACAGGTAAAAGTAACCCTGATACGGGAAAAACGTTCCGTTACGTATGCAAAATAAGTAATCGGATATCCATATTGACGAAAGAGGCGCATATATTGTGCCTCTTTTTATTTTTACTCCATTTCATCTGTTCACCATCAATTCCACGTCACAACCTTGTATTTGTTCTCAACAACTTGTAACTTTCCATCGCAAAAAAACAGGGATGGATCAATTAGCAGATTTTTTCAAAGATAAACATGTACTTGTAACCGGAGGAGCCGGCTTTATCGGGTCAAACCTTACCGGAAAACTCCTTGAACTAGGGGCATCCGTCCGGGTTTTTGACAATTTGGAAACAGGTCGGATGCAGAACATCGCAGAATTTGAGAATCATCCCCGATTTGACTTCTTTCGTGGAGACATCCGCAAATATGATGATTGTCTGGCTGCATTGGATAGGATCGACCTTGTTTCTCATCAGGCTGCGCTAGGTTCTGTTCCCCGTTCTATTGCTCTACCCCTGACAACTCATGATGTGAATGCTACAGGTTTTCTTACTTTGCTTGAAGCTGTAAGAGAAAAGAACATAAAACGTTTTGTATACGCCAGTTCTTCTTCCGTATATGGAGACAGCAAAATTTCACCCAAGACGATCGGATCCGAAGGCAAGTTATTAAGCCCTTACGCTGTTACAAAACATCTTAATGAAGAATATGCAGGTGTTTATAACAGATTGCATCAAACAGAAACAATAGGACTGCGTTATTTCAATGTCTTTGGTCCTAAACAAGACCCGAAAGGGGTATATGCAGCTGCGATACCCAAGTTTATTGACGCCATGCTCAGCGGAGGAGAAATAACAATTCATGGCGACGGAGAGCAGACACGGGATTTCACCTATGTTGACAACGCTGTTCGTGCCAATCTTCTGGGGCTTTCTACAACTAATACTGAAGCATTCGGGAAGGTGGTCAATGTCGCCTGTGGAGATTATTTCTCACTGAATAAAGTCATTGCATCTATCAAAGAAGCTCTTCAGGAAATGGGGAAATACCACCCCGAAACAAAGATAACCAATGGTCCGCCACGTCCGGGAGACATCAGAGATTCTTTAGCTGCTATTAGTACTACCACCGAATTAATTGGTTACAGTGATCCGATTCTATTCCATGATGGAATGGCAAAGTATCTGAAATCAATCTTTCATTCGTGAAGCTTGCAAAAAATGATTTCCTGAAATCTGTCATGATTCTCATGACTGGTACGGTTATGGCTCAGGCCATAGGCTACCTTATATCCCCTATACTCACACGGATTTATACTCCTGAACAAATGGGTGATTTAGGCGTCTATATGCGCGCTATCAGTTTTCTTTCAGCGTTAGCTTCCGCGAGGTATGAGCTGTCGCTACCTCTCCCCAAAAGTGACTCTCATTCTTATCTTTTGTACCGGCTTTCACTACGAATTGCCCTCTATACACTCGCAGGCTCTGTATTAGTTAGTCTTATTTACCTTATTACAAAGTCATTTGATCTGAATGAAGTACTGTTTATTTCTATCACATTAATCAGTTCCTTCTTTCTTGTTTTTATTAATCTCGGTACCAACTGGGCAATTCGCAAAAAACAATTCAGAAAAATCTCCAACTCACGTGTCATTAACTCACTCACATCCAATGGACTTAGATGGGTTTTCGGGCTTTTCAGTTGGGGTTCATGGGGACTTTTACTGGGTACACTGATCGGTTACATCGCTTCCAGTCTGACCTTCATGAAAGAATATTTTAGTATTGATAAAACACATCGTATATCACGCTCTAGAAAAAAGACGTTTGCGCTTGTAAGCGAATATCGCCAATTTCCTATGGTGAGCCTGCCTCACGTATTAATTGATCTGGGAAGGGATCTGCTCGTTGCTACACTAATCATTTATTTTTTCAGTAAAGACATCTTCGGTTCATACAGTCACTCTTACACGATCCTTCGACTACCCATAATGGTAATCGGCACGTCCATTGGTCAGGTCTTTTTCAACCGTTGTTCCGAAATGGTCAACCGTGGAGAATCTATCTACCAATTGCTACGAAGAACAACTTTGCTTTTGCTTGCCGTATCTATACCAGCCTTCTCCGTCATTTACTTCTTCGGCGAACCTCTTTTCGGATTCGTTTTCGGAGACAACTGGCTTACTTCCGGTTACTATTCTGAAATCATGTCTTTCTGGTTAATGACAAATTTTATTGCATCGACTGTTTCCTCAATACCTATAATATTAAACAGACAAAAGGAATTTTTTATTTTGGGATTAATTACTACTTCACTACAACTTGTAAGCTTTGGAATCTTACCTATGACACTAGGCAATTCTCCTCAGAATTTCGAAACGATACTATGGTTCGCATCAATTAGTCAAGGCATTATTCTTATTATCACCATTTTTTTTATTCTCCATTATGCACGAATCTTTAAAGCCCCCCTTACTACTTAATTAATGTCTGAATTGATTCGAAACTACTTTGTTTGCAGCAATGAATGTCACCAAATATACAAATGACATATTTACCACATAAATAGTAATCGCCGTATATGAAGATAAATTCAGAAAATCTACCAACAAAAACGTAGATACCACAAGAATAACTCTCATAATATCTAACCACAAAGCGATATGTTGCTTTTCTAGAACATCAAAAACACGAACCAGAGGACTAAAAACAAATCTAAAAAAAACTAAAACGGCCAAAATCCGAGCATACGAACCTGACTCAAACCATTCTTTTCCAAACACCCACTGGAACAATACAGGTCCGAATAAAACTAAAATAACCAAAGGAATTAGTCCTATTAGAATCATACGCTTCAAAATCTTTGCAGACTTTCTTTTCAACTCTTCCGGATTTGTTTTTCCCAAGCTCGCAGCGTCAGCGTAATAGACATCTCCTACCGCGCTTCCGATTAAAAACATAGGAAGACTTACAATTGTATGAGCCAATCCGTATAACCCAACTACATCACTTCCAAACATTGAGGCTATAAAAAAAACAGGTAATTCTAAGCCTAGTTTATTTAACACTTGAGTCGGAACAGAAAAAATAGGAAATTTTCTATATCTCCGCATTAATTTTTTCATTTCAGAATACTTAACCCCCTCCGATATACTCTTTCTTCCTTTACTAAAAAGCTCTTTGGTTAAAAGGGAATTCCCTGAAAACTCTCCTATCAACTTACCTAGTATCAATCCCAAACTTTGTAAGTTCAAATAACCAAAAACGATCTGACTAATATTCAAACTTAGTCCTCTATATACTCTCGTGACCGATAATTTCTTAAATGATTTTGTTCTAAAAACCCACTGATTAAGAATTGAATATAAGCTCGTAAATAACACGCCTAAAACAATAAAATACTTATGACCACCTAACTCAGTAGCATCAAACCAACCTAAGATTGTATCACCAAAAAAATGAAGCGCTATTAAAAGTATCAGGTTAAGTCCGACTAAAATAAATAATGATACAACTAGTAGGTTAAGAGCTTTAGAAGTGTTTTCTGCAATTGGAATAGCATACTCATATTTTAAAGCGCCAACAACAGAGAAAAAGCCAATTAACGAGTTAAATATCACATACAAGCCAAAAGCTTCGGGATCATATAACCTTGTTATTAAAGGGTATGCTAAAATACTTATCAACTGACCTATCGCCGTTCCGGATACTAAGTACAAAACATTTTTTGCGAACTCTTCCTTAAACAAGCGTTTCAAATATCCCAACATAATTAAGTGAATTGATCAATAACAAAGGTAACCGATAATAAAAACAAACTATTTTCCGACAAAAATAAAGTTGTTTACAATATTTCAACCCTTTGCAACTCTCTTACGTCTCTTAACCCAGGAAGCAAAACCCAAAACACTACGTAAGCATGAATATAACGTATCCAAACTCGAAAATAAAAAACTATGTGATCAAAATATTAAATTTGCAGATAAAATCTAGCAACATGTCCCAAAATAAAGAAGAGATGTTTTTTGTTGATCTACTTAAAACAACTGTAAAAAAGTGGAAAGTAGTACTACTTATTCTAACAACCAGTCTCCTTATAAGTTCCCTTTATTCATTCTATATTGTCAAAGTCAGTTATTTTTCTGAAGCCCAAGTTCTAATAAGTTCTGACGATGAAGTAGAAACCGAATATGGTCTTATTAAACTACCTTCAAAAAATTATCTGGATTATTTTTCAGAACTGAATAATCAAATGTTAGTTGATGCTGTGCAAAGCGAATTAAAGTTTGACAATGCTACCAAACAGGCTCTGAAAGGCATTAAATACAAAAAACAAGGATCAGATAAGTCTACAATTCAACTTTACACAAAAAGTACAGTTGAAGATTCCGAAATAGATAAAATACTTAATTTCCAATTCAAAAGTTTCATCTATTTTCTTAATTGCATCTTCACCGAAAACATGCTGGAAAGTCTTATTAACAAAAAACAAATTGAAATCAAAAATATTGATAAAGAAAATCAAATTCTTGAAGCCAGACTAAATGCCTTAGACAGTGCTTACTCCGTTGTTCCTTCGGGGACAAAAATTTCAGGTACTTATTTGCAATCAAAAGAAGTTGACCTAGAGGGAATCAGCCTTGAATCCCTTATACTTTCCGATAAAATAGAAATGCAAACCAACTATCAAAAGAAACTTTTGCTCCTGAAAGAAGTAAAAGAGCTCTCTCAGATGTCTGAAGAGTTTGATCTCAATAAATTGCTAAATAAACAAACTAATATTGTACCCTTTGATCTTTTTAATGATAAGATTCAACTCGTAAGAGGATTCTCCGAACAAAAAAAGGATCTCACAAAAAACCTAATGATTGTTTTTCTTGGATTACTTTTTGGAATTGTATTTTCAGTTGGTTTTGTTTGGGCTAAGTATACCAGAAAGATGATAACACAGGATTGAAAAGGACATGACAGATAAAATTAAGATTCATTTTGGTCTTCTTGCATTTATTTCCCTCTTATTAATTTATCCTATTGACGGAATAAAATATGTTACATCGTTTTTTCTTCCGATGCCACCATTTGGAATGATCGGTTTTATAGCCGCAAGTCTTCTAATTCCAGTTTTTTTTGCTTTTAAGAGACCTTTCCGACATACAATGATGGTCTTAATGTATCTTTTGATATGTTTAGCAATGGCATTTGCTATGATACAATCAAACCATTTTGAGATAGATGACTTATGGACATTCTTTAATACCTTTTTCATTGCTCCAACCATAGGATACTTCACCTTCTTTTTCCTGAAAAATTCACAACAGACAACCTCTATTCACAAAACACTCTCTTTTGTGCTTCTAATCCTTGCATTACTTATTGCTGTCCATTATAGTTTCAGGGGATTATTTCCTCAATCTAACTACCTGCGCATTGCAGAAGCAACAATGTTTACAGGACTTCTTTTGCTGGCCTATACCCAAAGTACTACAGAACGTTTTTTCACAACTTTCTTTATAATTATTCTTCTATTTCTTGCAGAATCCCGATTCTCCCTCTTTTCTTTCTGTATTCTTACCGGAATATATTTCTTTTTCTTATCAAAAAGATTATTGTTTTACATGCTCTCCAGCATCTCTATATTGATCATCTCCATATTACTAATCAGCCCGGACACCCTACTACAGTCCCGGTACTATCGACTTATTTTTAATACCCAAAATGATACATCTTTAAACAAAAGGGAGGAATTAACCGAATATGGGTTCCAAATAATAGAGAATAAACCTATTCTAGGAGAGTTTGCTTATCATAAAGACTTATGTAGCGGTTGCTATACACATAATGTATTCTCTTTCTGGTTTGAGTTTGGTATCTCTGGAATTATTTTTGCCGTATCTACATCTATCTTTATGATTTATACAGGTATTCAATTATTACGTTTAAGCAAAAAAGAAAAAAACAACAGTAATTTTCTGCTAGTATCAATGTTAATTATTACCTATTCTCTCATAGGAATTATGTTTTCGAAACATTGGAACTACACAACTTTTTATATAGCTTTAGGGGCTGCATTTTATTTTGCTGAGTATCGGAAATTAAAGTATAAATAACACTTCTCAAAACAAAAGACAGGTTTGAAAAACATTATATTTCACCATCCCTTACCTCTGAATTATCAGGCAAAGTCAGCCAGTGGAATCCGTCCTGTAAAAATGCTTGAAGCTTTTCAAAAATGTGGTCTTAATGTTATTCCTATTACAGGATATGGTAAAGAACGAAAAGCAGCCATAAAGAAAGTAAAAAGACAGGTAAAAAATGGGGTTAAATTTGATTTTGTCTACTCAGAATCATCCACACAACCAACGCTTTTAACAGAAAAGAATCACCTTCCGTTATATCCTTTTCTTGATTTCAATTTCTTTAACTTTTGTAAAAAAAATGATATAAAAATAGGTCTGTTTTATCGAGACATTCATTGGGTTTTTCCTTTTTATGATAAGAGAGTTTCTCTCTGGAAAAGTACAATTGCAAAATTTTTCTACAAGTACGATATTAAACAATATCGTAAATATTTATCTGTCTTATACCTCCCCTCCACACCTATGAGCAGTTATATCCCAGATTTTTCAGGAGTAATTACTAAAGAACTTCCTCCAGCTCATTCCCTATCAGAAAAAAGTCACAAAGATGAAACATCTCATTTTCCTGAGAAAAAGTTAAACTTGCTTTATGTCGGAGGTCTGGGAGAAATTTATCAGATGCAAGAGATAGTGCCCCTAATAAATCAAAATGAAAGAATTTCTTTCACGCTATGTACCAGAAAGGAAGAATGGGAAAAAAACAAGTCTCATTATAAAGAAACCAAATCAATTCGTGTTATTCACAAAAGTGGCACCGAACTTGAGCAAGAATATCAAACAGCGGATATCGCCATGTTATTTGTTAAACCTGGTGAATACTGGAAATTTGCTATTCCGGTAAAGCTGTTTGAATATATCGGTTACCAATTGCCTATTATCTGTTCTGATGAGCTTTTTATTGCTGACTTTATAAAAAGTAACAATATAGGCTGGACAATTCCTTATTCTTCTGACGCAATTATCCAATTAACCAAGGAGATTATTGATAATCCAGAATCCTATCAGGAGAAAAAAAGAAACATTACCAAAATATCTTCTAATCATACTTGGGAAGCTAGAGCAAAGCAAGTTATAAATGATCTTTCATGAAAATTTTGTTACTGGCAGATGCTAATTCAGTTCATACCATTAAGTGGGTTAATGCTCTTTTAGAAAAAGGAGTTCAAATTATTATCTATTCCCTTAATGATTATAACCGGGAGTTATACCCAGACTCTTCATACTTAACAATTGAATGTCTTTTTACTAACCAAACCAAATTAAAAAGAGGGTCAGGGGCGATCAGTAAACTTAAATATTTGAATGCCGTCCCTCAAGTTAGGAAACTGATCCGATTTCATCAACCGGATATTCTTCATGCCCACTATGCCTCTAGCTATGGATTAATCGGTGCATTATCGGGATTTAAACCCTACATAATTTCTGTTTGGGGAAGTGATGTTTTCGATTTTCCAAAGAGGAATTTTTTATTAAAAAAAGTATTAGAATTCAATTTAAAAAAAGCTGATTATATCTTTTCCACATCAAAAAGAATGGCTGAAGAAACTCAACTTTATACAAAGAAAAAAATTGAAATAACACCTTTTGGGGTCGACCTCGACCTCTTCAAAAAACAAGAAGAACCCAAAACGTCTCCACAAATAACGATAGGAACGATTAAATCTCTCTACCCTGTTTATGGAATTGATGTATTAATTGAAGCTTTTTATTTATACACGACAAAGCATCCGGAAAAAGACATAATACTCCAAATTGGAGGTGCAGGCTCGGGTGAAGCTGAATTAAAACAACTTGTTTCGAAGCGAAAATTAAATAATAAAGTAGTATTCAGAGGCTTCATTCCTCAGAAAGAAGTTCCCAAAGTCCTTTCTTCTTTTGATATATATCTCGCTTTATCAAGACAGGAAAGTTTTGGTGTTGCTGTTGTAGAAGCTATGGCTTGTGAAACTCCTGTTATTGTTACCAATGTAGGAGGTCTTCCAGAAATTGTTACGCACAACTATTCCGGAATAGTCGTTCAATCAGAAGAGCCTCTGGAAGCCTGTAATGCCATTGAAAAACTACTAGCAAATAAGGATATTACCAATCAATATGTTAAAAATGCCTTATCTTCCGTTCGAGAGAGGTATGATTGGAAAGCAAATGTAGATCTTATGGTCTCGCTCTATCAAAAAGTAATTGCAGATCAAAAAAATATGTCTTAAAGATGATCACTGTATCCATAATAATTCCCTGTCTGAATGAAGAGAAATACATTTCAAAATGTCTATTATCGATAGTGAATTCCGACTACCCGATGGACAATGTTGAGATCCTTGTGGTTGATGGCGCTTCAAATGATCGTACACCTGACATAGTTAAAGCTTTTGCTGAAAAATACACTAATGTGAGACTAATATCTAACTCCAAAAAAATTGTTCCGGTCGCAATGAATCTGGGGATAAAGAATGCTTTGGGGAGTATTATTGTAAGGCTAGATGCTCACGCTGAGTATCCACAAAACTATATTTCAACTCTTGTTGAATGGAAACAGAAACTGAACGCCACCAATATAGGTTGTCCCATCAAAACTAAAGTCATACATAAAACAGCTAAAAGCACTGCCATCATTACTGTTTTATCCAGCAAATTTGGTGTAGGAAATGGTTTATTCAGAACCGGCGTCTCAGAACCTGTAGAGGTTGATACGGTTCCTTTCGGATGTTTTGACAGAGAATTTGTCCTGAAGATTGGTGGATACAATGAAAAACTTATTCGCAATCAGGACATCGAATTAAATAACCGGATCATCAAAAATGGAGGTAAAATCATACTTATTCCCTACACTTCATGCACGTATTATGCTCGTGAAAAATGGACGTCTATAGCCAAAAATAATTATGAAAACGGAAAATGGAACTTAAGAACCGTTTATATTACAAACGATTTTGCATCACTAAGTCTGCGCCATTTTATTCCGTTACTGTTCCTATTATCCATTATACTTCCCTCCCTAGCCTCATTGCTGTATACTCCCCTTCTTTTATTATCCGGCGTCTCAGTGGGAATGTATCTTTTGCTCTACAGTTTTATTACATTACGCACACAAAAGCAAGGAACTAATTTCTTTTATGTGCTTTGGACATTTTTAGTCCTCCACCTTTCTTATGGTCTGGGTTCTTTAATAGGTTTATTTTACTTCAAAGATTTACAAAAATGACAGCTCCAGAGAAATACAAAAGACAAATAGCTGCTCGTCTTCAGGCAAGTCCGGATCAGATTAATCTTTACTGGAAAGGTCGTGTTGCTCTTTATGCTCTGTTAAAAGCCATGGGGATTCAATCCGGAGATGAAGTGATTGTACCCGCGTTTACATGTGTAGTCGTCCCGAATGCGATTCTGTATCTGGGTGCAAAACCGGTTTACGTAGATATTCATCCGCAAACACTTAATACGACTCTAGATCATATAAAGCAGGCGATAACTCCGGCTACCAAATGTATCATCATTCAAAATACATTTGGACTTTCCTGCGAGGTAGAAGAAATTATAACTTTCGCCCGGTCATCCAATATTCAAACGATCGAAGACTGTACGCATGGATTTGGCGGTTTATACAATGGACAACCCAATGGCTCCTACTGTGATGCTGCATTTTACTCAACCCAATGGAACAAACCTTTCTCGACAGGAATCGGAGGTTTTTCTCTGGTAAAAAACAGTGAACTACAAACAAAAGTGGAAGCGATTAATGCGGAGCTTATTTCTCCTTCTCTGAAACAACGAAAGGTACTGAGTGCACTGATACAGTTTCGCAAATACCTGATTCATGATTCTACTTACTGGACGTTGTTAAAGTTATACCGTTATTTGAGTAAAACCGGACTTGTAGTAGGCTCTTCTTCGGATGATGAGTTAACAACCATCCAACAACCGGAGAAGTACTTCATGAGTGCTTCGGAAGAACAAATTAAAGCAGGAGTAAAAGCTCTACCTCATCTTGAAAGTGATCTGGCATTACGAAAGAGAAACGGCTTTGCGTATAACGACTATCTGCGTACCAAAGGTAAGTGGAACTATCCGGATCATGTACTTTCTAATCATTCATTTCTTAAATTTCCGATCTTTGTTAAAGACAGGGAAAAGTTCCTTCTCCTTGCCGAAAAGAATAAAATACGATTAGGAGACTGGTTTCTCTCACCTATACATCCCGTTCCGGAAAACTTCAGGCTTTGGGAGCTACAGGTGGCTGACTTTCCTGTCGCAGAAGAACGTTCAGCGCATATATTGAATCTCCCGACAGATACAAATAATTGTGAACGGGTACTCCAATTTTTAGAACAACATATAGATGAATTAATCGAATGATATTTCAAAAAATCATAGGACGAGAACCCGGTTCGGCAGTTCAATTCCCCATCGGAATTTATCTTTTCGCATTTCTGATCCCCTTTAACCCAAAATGGTATGGGATGGCAATTCTTTTCTTTGCTGTTGAACAGATTTTTTGTGCAATCAAGTATAAACAGCGATTTTCTTTCCGTGATTTAATTGACCCCGGGAAGCCGTATTTTTACCTGGTACTTTTTTGGATTTTACATCTATCGGGGCTTCTCTATTCCGACAACATGGCATTTGGATGGAGTGACATCGGAATGAAAGCTTCATTCATTCTATTTCCCGTATTATTTCTACTTTACCCGTATCGCGTACCGTTATCCTCCTTCGGTAAAATATTCATTTACGGAGCTTTGATTACGATAACGATCGATTTGATCGTTGCATTCTACAACTATCATTACCACGGAGGGTATATTTCCTATTTCTTTGATTCAAGGCTTTCCTATTTCATGCACAGAAGTTACTGGGCCACATATTTAATAATCGCTTACATCTTCAGTACACATGAAGTATTTAGTGCACAAAAACATCGAGTTTTATACGGATTCTTCTCTTTCCTATTCTTTGGAGCTGTTCTTATGACAGGGTCTAAAATGGGATTCATTATTCTTATACTGGTTACACTGGCTCTTATTATTCGTTTAATGCTAGTCAAACGAAAAGTTGTGTTGGGAAGCATCATTTTACTGACTGTGACCTTAATTACTATTTTAACTCTTCTATTCAGCCCTTCTCTGTCATCCAGAGTCAAGGCTTCTCTCCGCACACTTGTTCATCATGAAAACCTGGATGTAAAATCTGTAGAAAGTAATACGGCAAGGCTTCTCATGTGGGAAACAGCTACTGAATTAATCAAAGAAAACCCTATTCTCGGTATGGGAACCGGAGATATTAAAGATCAACTACAACAACGCAATTACGAAAAAGGTTATATTGGAGTCGCTGAACTGAACCTGAATGCTCACAACCAATTTCTGAATACTTATCTTGCTATTGGATTACCCGGGTTTCTTGTACTTCTACTTCTATTTATTATTTCCTATATCAGAGCTTCAGGAAGTCTTTCATTCATAAAACGACTTATTTGTATCAGCCTCTTTCTCTCTCTTCTTACAGAATCATTTCTGGAAACACAAGCCGGAATAATTCCAGTTGCATTTTTGCTCAGTCTGTTGCCAAATCTGATAAGCTCTCCTCCTATTGAAGGTGGAAAACTGTCATAAAATGCGTATTTTAGCTCTCGTTTGAAATAAACTGAGCAACGGTTAGATAGAAATATGAAGATCTGTGACGAATATCACTTTTTAAGCCCTGAAAACTTTCGATCTTTGTACCGTTGATTGAAATTATTCACAAGAAAAATAAAAGATATGAAAATAGAACAAATTTATACAGGATGTCTGGCTCAGGGAGCGTATTACATTCAGTCAGGGAATGAAGTTGCTATCATAGACCCACTTCGTGAAGTACAACCCTACATTGATCAGGCTGAAAAGAATGGAGCAACGATCAAATATATTTTTGAAACGCATTTTCATGCCGACTTTGTTTCCGGACACAAAGATCTCGCATCTAAAACAGGTGCTCAAATCGTATTCGGGCCAACACAAATGCAACTTGGTTTTGATGCAATTATCGCTGAAGATAATCAGGTTTTCAAATTAGGAGACATTGAAATTAAGGTGATTCACACCCCCGGACACACAATGGAAAGCAGCTGTTTCCTTTTATCTGATGAAAACGGGAAAGAAGTCGCTATTTTTACAGGAGATACACTCTTTATCGGAGATGTAGGTCGTCCGGATCTTGCACAAAAAGTAGTGAAAGATCTTACTCAGGAAAAGCTAGCCGCTCACCTGTACGATTCACTTCACAATAAGCTTATTCCTTTGTCAGATGATCTAATTGTTTATCCTGCACATGGAGCAGGATCTGCCTGTGGGAAAAATATGAGTAAGGAAACTTCTGATACATTGGGAAATCAAAAGAAAACCAATTATGCTCTTCAACCGATGACAAAAGAAGAGTTTATTAAAGAAGTACTTACAGGTCTGACTCCTCCTCCGGGATATTTCCCTCAGAATGTCTTGATGAATATCAAAGGATACGACAGTATTGACGAAGTACTGGAAAGAGGTACAAAAGCTCTTTCTCCCAAGGAATTTGAAGCAGTAGCTAACGACCGCGATGTTTTAATGCTAGATACACGTGCTCCGCAAACTTTTGCGAAAGGCTTCATTCCAAACTCAATCAATATCGGAATTGACGGAAGCTTTGCTGTATGGGTAGGAACACTTATCCCGGATGTAAAACAAGAAATTCTGGTTATCGCTGATGAAGGAAGGGAAGAAGAAGTTATTACCCGTCTTGCCCGCGTAGGATATGATCATGCTATCGGATACCTTAAAGGCGGCTTTGATGCGTGGAAAAAAGAGAATTTTGAAGTCGATACCATCACTTCCATCTCGGCTGAGGAATTTGCGGAAGTAGAGTCACCTACAATTCTTGATGTCCGTAAAGCAAGTGAATATCAAAGTGAGCATATTATCGGGGCTGAAAATGCTCCTTTGGACTACCTGAATGAAAGTATGCTAAAGGTAGATAAGAATAAAACCTACCATGTGCATTGTGCAGGAGGGTACCGTTCTATGGTATTCATCTCAGCATTAAAAGCACGCGGATACGAAAATCTTATTGATGTAAAGGGCGGGTTTAAAGCAATAAAAGAATCTGAAAAGTTTCAGATTTCAGATTATGTCTGCCCAACAACATTATTGTAATAACAAATTTGTTGTGATATAGAAAAGCCGGTGTTACCGGCTTTTTTATTTCTGCTTTTTGTACCTATCATTCAGACCTTTTCCTTCCACTATCATGGGAACTATTTTTTCCAATCGTGTTTGCTTCGTTCGCAATTGTTTAGCTGAATCAATGTATTCACAATATTCGCGTTGTCTCCCTGGTGTGAGAACTTCAAAGGCTTCCTTGAGTGTCTTATCCTGACTAAATACATCCTGAAGAAAGGCAGGGATCTCCGTTTTCTTTGTTTCAGGAGTATATCGGATTCCCATCTTTTCATTTTCAAGAGCTTCGTTACAATACTCCAAAAGAAGGGCTGTGTCAATTTCATCTAACGAAGTATAGCGTAGTTGTCGTAAAGCTTTTGTTTTTGACTCCTGTGCATTACTAAGTAATTTATGGGAATCCTTGAGAAAAACACCATTGTAAAACCAAACTCCTACATAGGATTTAAATACGGCAACCCCGACAACATTTTTTCCATTACAGGTGTAAACAGGAATACCCCATTTGATTTCTTCCTGCATTTCTGTCTGTGCCAGCACCGACTTTATCAGTGCTATCGCTGCCTCCTTCCACACTATACCTTCTCCCATACCAACTCCTTTCCTCTCAAAGATACGCTGATTTATCTGTTTTCGATACCACCCGATCTTCCGGATACGTTTAATAATCCTCTACAGGCTATATCAACATTCATTCTTTTCTCTAAATTTGCCAAAAAATACTGTTATCATGATTCCATTTTCTCCCCCTCGTATTGACAAGCGCGTAATTGATGAAGTTACCAAAGCTTTAGAGAGTGGCTGGATCACAACCGGTCCCCGCACAAAGGAATTCGAAAAAAAGATTTCTGCCTACTGCGGAGTGGAACATACAGTAGCGGTAAGTTCGTGGACAGCCGGAATGGAAGTAATGTTAAGATGGCTGGGAATTACTGAAGGGGACGAAGTGATTCTTCCCGCTTATACCTATTGCGCAAGTGCAAATGTAATTCTGCACTGCGGAGCAAAACCGGTTATGGTCGATCTAAATACATCTGATTTCAATATTTCAGTTGACGCGATACGTAAAGCTATCACTCCCCGGACAAAAGCTGTAATGGGTGTTGACATAGGCGGTTTCCCATGTGACTATGACGAAATTTATAATCTTGTCAATGAAGAGGGTATCCGCTCGCAATTCATCCCTGGGAACGAAATTCAAAAACAGTTAGGTAGAATTGCCGTATTATCTGACGCTGCACATAGTTTTGGAGCAAAATATAAAGGTCGTACTTCCGGAAGTCTGGCAGACATTACTGTGTTCTCTTTTCATGCTGTGAAGAATCTGACAACCGCAGAAGGTGGTGCTATTTGTCTGAATATGCCAAGCCCCTTTGATAATGAGCAAATCTATAAGGATCTCTGCATAAAAATACTGCACGGGCAATCAAAGGATGCCCTGGCTAAAACGCAAAAAGGGAACTGGCGGTATGATGTGGTAGAACCAGGTTTCAAGTGTAATATGACTGATATTCAAGCAGCCATCGGACTGATCGAATTAGAACGTTATGACTCAGAAAATCTTCCGCGAAGAAAAGAGATTTTCGACAGATACGAAAATGGTTTTAAAAACGATTCCTGGGCTATTTTACCACCCCATACAACAGAGGAAAAAACTAGTTCGTATCATTTATACCTGTTGCGTATTGATAATATAACGGAAGGAGAACGCGACCGTATCATGCAGGAAATTTTTGATCAGGATGTCTCTGTTAATGTACATTTTCAGCCGCTACCGATTCTAACAGCGTATAAGAATCTGGGGTATTTAATTGAAGATTTTCCGGAAACGTGGAACAAATACCACAATGAGATTTCATTACCTGTGTACTATGATTTAAGTGACGAACAGGTCGATCAGGTTATCGGAGCTGTTAAACGTGCCGTACATCAGGTAAAAGGGTGAAAAGGTGTTTTGACATAGTAGTCTCTCTGATCATTCTTTCTGTTTTTCTTCCTTTTGGAATACTGATTGCGCTTGCCATTAAGCTCGATTCGAAAGGGACTATTTTTTATCGGCAGGAACGGGTAGGGAAAAACGGGAAAGTATTTCGGCTATTGAAGTTCAGAACTATGCGAACAGATGCCGATAAAGCAGGAAAACTAACCGTTGGAATGCGTGATCCCCGGATTACCCGTATCGGTTATTTCCTTCGTAAAACGAAACTGGATGAATTCACTCAATTCTGGAATGTTCTCATCGGTGATATGTCTATTGTCGGTCCCCGTCCGGAAGTGCAGGAATACGTTAATCTGTATACTCCACAGCAACGCGAGATATTAACCGTTCGCCCGGGAATTACAGACTATGCTTCGCTTGAATATTTCCATGAAAATGAAATTCTCGGAGCAGCTGAAAATCCGCGGGAAACATATATCCATGAGGTTATGCCCGCAAAGTTAGATCTTAACAAAAAATACCTGCAAAACCCAACACTTTTGCATGATTTAAAACTCATGTGGATGACCTTTGTGAAGGTATTGAAAGGATAAAACAACCCATAAAAAAAGCGGGAGATTAAAAATCTCCCGCTTCTTATTTAGAATCAAATTCTATCTACTCCATAGTACTTTGGTACTTCTTGTAGTTTTCAATTCCTTTGCGAAGGAAAGAAAGGTAATTCCCAATATTAGGCTCATACCCCAATGGTTCAGAAAGGTCACTTCCGTCCCAGTGCGTCATTACATATAACGGCTGCGAGATTTGTCCATATTTACCAATCTGGAAATCTGACCATTTGTTCCCCACTGTCTTCATTTTTCCACCCAGGTTTTCTGAATATACTTGCTCGTCTTCCGGTAACTTTTCTCTGTCATCACAATACAGCGAAGCAATTACTACTTCGTTTTGAAGTATCGGGCGAATTTTATCATTAGTCCAAACCGTTGATTCCGTCTTGCGGCAATTGGCACATGAATGTCCTGTAAAGTCTAACAGAACCGGCTTATCTACCTTTGCCGCATATTCCTGCGCTTTTTCAAGATCATGAAATACAAGGATAGAACCATCTCCTACTTCGTGCATATATGAGCGGTATTCCGTAAACAAATCAGTTACCTCAAACTCCGGATTTCCTTTCACAAAACGGAAATTATCTTCTGAATGTGTTCGTGGTGGTGCAACTCCGTCAATCATTGACAAAGGTGCTCCCCACATACCCGGTAATAAATAAACAGCAAAAACCAAAGCTGTTAAGGCAAACATAAAACGCGTTACCGTAAGTTTCTCAACCGGCGAATCGTGCGAGAACTGAATCTTACCCAACAGATAAATCCCAATGATTGCAAAAACAACAACCCAAACTGCCACAAAGATTTCGCGTGTAAGAATATCCCAATGATAAGCGAGATCAACCATACTCAGGAACTTCATCGCCAATGCAATTTCAAGAAGTCCCAAAACCACCTTAACACTATTCAACCAACCTCCCGACTGCGGAAGATTTTTTAACCAACTTGGGAATATGGCAAACAAAGTAAATGGAAGAGCCAACGCAGTTGCAAAACCGCCCATAATGACCGCGGGGGCAATCACAGAGCCGGAAGCGATTGCTTCTACAAGTGCTGTCCCCACAATTGGTCCTGTACAAGAGAAAGAAACCAGAACGAGGGTTATCGCCATAAAGAATATCCCAATAAGTCCTCCTCTATCTGCCTGGGCATCGGTTTTATTAATCCATGAAGTTGGAAGTTGGATTTCGAAAGCACCCAAAAAAGAAAAGGCAAAAATGATGAAAATAGCAAAGAATATCAGATTCAGCGTAGCACTCGTAGAGACCTCATACACAACAGAAGCATTATCTGTAAGAAGATTAATCAGCAATCCGATGGAAACATAAATAACGATAATTGACAATCCGTAGATGACTGCATTTCCTATTCCTTTCGCCCGCGATCCGGACTGCTTGGTAAAAAAGGTTACTGTCATAGGAATCATTGGGAAAACACAGGGTGTAAACAAAGCTGCTAATCCAGCACCAAAACCGCCCAGGAAAATCAACCATAAATTCACTTCTTTCTCGCTACTCGCATCTTTTGAATTATCAATCGGAACAAAGGCCTTACTCTCTTTCTTCGCTGTTTTTGCTACACTATCCGATGGTGCAGTAACAACCGATTCGTCTGAAGAAGCTGTTTTATCAGATGTAGAATTTTCTTCTGTTTGTGAAGAATTATCACCTGTTTGTTCTTTAGTTCCGGCAGGTTTAACAGCTCCACAGTTGGTATTTGCCCTAATTTTAAACGTATGATCCGGTGCCGGAGGAAATAGACAGCCATTCTCGTCACAAATCTGGAATTCGTACTCCATTTTAACGTCAAACTCTCCGTCTGTCTTTAACTTAATTCGTTGCGAAAAAGTAACTTGCTTTTCATGGTAAATCTGTTCTCCAAAATCATCTTTAAATACAATAGGTTTCTTAGACTCCTTTACCTTTCCAACCAAATCATAAGACGCATTTTTTGAAAATGTCAGTGTAGTCGGCATTCCGATAAAATCTGCTTTATCCGGATCGTGTGTTATCGAAAAGATATGCCAATGTTCAGCCAATTTTGCAGTAGCGTTCAACGTTGCTTCACAATTATCGTGGTAATCTACAGAAAAACTCCACGTAACATAATTCTTCCAACTGTCTCCAGGTTGACCGAAAGCCATTACACTGAATAGTACAGCAAAAAAAGATGTTATCATTTTAGTGTATGTCATAATTCAATTTCTATTTTTTGACCGTAATTTCAAATTTCACTTCTGTTGGAGGCAAACAACTCTGGTCATCGCATACCATGTAATATACCGATCCGGAAAGAACGGTATCCTTTTTCACTTTTACCTTCTGAGTAAAAGTCACAGCTCCTTCAAAATAATCAAGATTGGCACCAAAATTTGCGTCATACGCTTCTACCGCTTTCGGTTGTTGAACTTTACCAACAACTGTTGCATGTTGATTTTTCTCAAACTCAAACGTGGTAGGAATCGGTCCAATATCATTTTTTAATACCTGGGAGTACAAGTGCCAACCCTCTTCAATATCAGCGTGAATTTTCACCTCTTTTGCCTCCTGATCATATTCATACGACCAGGAAACATTGTTTTGACCATACGCTACAACGCTAGCAAATAAAAACAGAAAAAAAGTTATTTGTTTCATGAATTAGGGAAACCGGATTTGTAAATTATAATCTCCCTCAAAGTTAGCTAATTTCTCATGAAAAAGCAGCTTATATTAAAACCGATTATTGCACTTCCAAATCTGATTTTAACCTAAATTTTGTTAAACAGGGATAATTTAAAAAAAACTAAAAGACTGATAAACAACTATTAAAATAAAAAGAAGCCATTAACAAACATTGAATTCCCATTCCAAATGTTAACGAAGCAAATACATTTTTCCGAATTCTTTCTTAAAGAATTGATCAGCTCCTGAATCTCTATGCTTTATCTTATCCCCATCCAAATCGGTCAACACCCGGTACAAATACACTCCATTCGCCAAAAGATCTCCGAATTCGTCTCTTCCATCCCAGGCATATTCTGTAATATTCCGACCTATACGTACTGGTCCCAATTCATTCATAGTGATTTCACGAACAACCTTCCCGGTCACAGTCATAATTTGAATAATCATATGATCCGGAACTCTGTCTCCTGTTAACGTAAATACGAACTTTGTACTTGTACTAAACGGATTGGGATAGTTCATCAGATACGTAATCGTAGATTCATGAATAATCTCAAAACCGATTCTATATTCAAGATCTCCGGATAAATTACCGGAAAGGTCGGTACCTTGCACCAACAACATATATTCTCCATCAACCGGAAATTCTCCGTGGTAAATAATCTTAAACTTATTATAACTATCAGAAGCCGGAATCCAATCCATCACTTGTCTCCCATCTCCGTCAATAAAAGGGATTCTCTTTTGGACACCGTCCGGATGTCTCAGGTAAACTGCAAACAGAGAAGTATCTGCATCCTGACTCATTAAAAGGAAAGGATTCTCATCCTTTAGTGAAATTACAATTTCACTTTTCGGACTTACGATATCTCCATTCAAAATATGTACTCCATCAAAGGTAACATCCAGTAGCGGGTTAATATTATCTTTTGACACAAAGAAAGGGATTTGCAAAATGTTGTTAAAGTGGAACTGTTCAGGCTGATCCGTTACAACAGTACTTCCCATAACATACGGGTTGACTTCCATCCAGAGTGAGTTCAGTCCGGACATTCCATACGTCTCAAACGTAATGGTATCCCTCAAAACCTCTCCTATTCTCAACGAATCCTGTCGGGGATAAGTTATCGGAACAATCTCCTGATTCTGATTTTGCACCCAATATTTTACCAATAAAGAATCCATGTGTCGCTCACTGATATTTCTAACATCAACTGCAAACGAAAGTGATGTTCCCTCCGGGACTGTATCCGAACTCGCAGACCAATAGAAACCATTTGTTCCGTCAATAGCAGCTTCCGGAAGCTGCTCATACAACACATGCCAACGATCGATCTGAGCGGGCGTGAGGAAAGATTTATCTTCATAACGTGCTTCCAGACGTAAATAAGGCATTATAGATGCATCCATAAGGTTATACAGATTGATAATTGAATCATTCCGTGTAAACATGGTGTCTATAACAGACTGTACGTTCCCATATATATCCAACCCTGAAATCAAGAGTCTTGTTGTATCACCTAGCGGAACTTCCAATGGGTCCTGTTTCCAGTATACTGCTTCCCACGAAGCGGCCGGACCTATCAATAACGATCTTTCCTGACCAAAGTAATCCACTCCAAAAACCGGAGCACTCAATGAAATTAATTCTCCGGCAGCTTGTGCCACAACCTCTTTATTATATACATCTGTTCCCTTTTTTCCAAAGAAGATAAATGCCCGATTATCTCTTCCCTGATACACAGAGTCAGACCCTAGTGCCTGAAACACATTGTAGACTTGTGGATACAGTGCATCCCATGAGGTGTAGTCCGCTCGAATGGTTGAATAGATCAATACATATGCACTATCCGGAACTTCATTCATTATCATATTCTCAAACGCCTGAAGTTGCTGCAGGGAATTTTGTCTGAAAACGAAATATCCTTCCGGACGCTCCCGACATGGCGGTGAGTTGCTAAGATCATTTGCATTATTGAAGTTCTTATCAGAATTGACTTCCTGCCCGTTTTGGATTCCCCGGGAGTACCATGGTTCCAGTGTAATGGGATCTAAAACGGCAACATGTAACGAAGGAGATGTACCACACATATCATAGTCGATCATCGTATTATTGATGAACCATTGTGTCTCAGAGAATGTCGTTACATTACTTGCATTATCCCAGACGTCACACTTTACAGTACCACTGTACGTTTCAAAATCTTTTTGACGAATTGACCTGTCATAATCCAAAAAAGTAAAGGTATTTTTCTTGAACTGGAAGAAATGATCCTGCCCCCATCCTTCTTTATCATGGATATACTGAAATGAGTTCTCTCTCCAATCCGGATCAGATCCCTCAAGTGCTACACGCCAGAAATACACCATACTATCGGCACACACTAAAGGAGAGACACTTCCTGAATTACTACTTCTCCATTCTGAAGGAAGTACTTCTTTCACCCCCCCTTCTCCTGAAACTAGTGCATACTTGCGGAATGGAGAGTTAAAAAGATCTGTTGTATCAATCTCAAAACGATAGGTATTAAATTCAGCAACAGGATTTACTGTTGAAGCCTTGATCACAACGCTATCGCGTGGTACCACAGCAAAATCGTAGGGTAAAACAGGAACTATTCCATCCACATCTATAAAAAATGTCCGAACAATCCGGTTATTGTCGACCTCATCATATTGTTCCGGTATATAAGATGGAATATCTACTGAAACTTCAAACTGGTTCAGTCCTACCGCAACATTTGGCTGCAACGGCATTGTAAAAACAACCGTGTCTATATAATCCAAACGAGGAATCACTTCTCTGTATAATGAGTCTACCGATTGCCCCGGGAATTGTCTCCGCACTTCAACATTTATGGAATCAATGATCGATTGCCCCAAATTTTTAACCACCAGTTTCAGTTCAAACTCATCTACACTTAAATCAAGTTCAGTGGGTGAAAAAGAAATGCTTTGTTCTGTTATTTCAATTTCAGGATTATTGTGCGGATTAACTTTCACCAAAGGATCACCATGCAGCGTCATCTGTGTACAGGTAGTTTCCATAATGAAATTACCGATGGTATTCTGTACCTGCATCACTGTTGACCGAATTTGCTCACCTAGACCGGAACCGTACGAGTTCTTTGCAAACTGTCTGTAAAATTCATTCGAATAGGTATGGAGATAAGAAGCAAAACCCAACTTTACCGTAGATAAAAATGCTATTGCTCCTTTCTCTGGTATAAGTACAAATTTTTCGGAAGCAGAGGGGGCATTCGGCAAAAAGATATCTCCTGTATAGCAGGCATTACCGATTACCAAAGGATAACGTCCGGAATTATTCCAGCTATCCGGTTCGTCAATATTTATTTCAAACCCTCCGGGTGCAGCATGTGAAAAAAACGTCATCACTGAAACGCCTTCGTCTATTCTTTCTTTCACCTCATTCAATAATACCGGATCAAACGGGTCTGAACTCTCTTTAATATAGGTATGTACATAGCCGCCAAATTTTTCCCGTTCCGGATGTACTTTCATATTTTCCAGATAACTGCGTATCGTACTGATTTCACCCGGTGAAGAACCTCCACCAAAATGAAGTACGTGTTTCTGCCAGTCCTTGGAGGCAGAGTTGTAAATACTAAACGGATCTTGTTCTAATACACTCTCCTGTACTTTAGAAAGATACACCAGTACTTCTTCATTGGAATTAGCAGCAATACGTCCGGTAGGAATCAAAGGTTCCCAGTGTGTTCCTTCCAAACCTGCGGTAATACAGATATCAGAAGACGGATAACCAAACGACGGAATCAAATTATCTCTAAATGAGGTAATGCTTTTTCTTGCTCCGGCAATTGATCCAGAACCTTCATTGGCTTCGCGAATACCTTTTCCTATAAGAAACAAAGCCAGAGGCTTTGCAGACGACAAGTTATAAGCCAGGTGAGCGAATCGTCGTACTCCCAACACATGTTTTTCAACTCCTCCTCCAAATTGCAGGTACAATTCATCCGCATTAACAAAAACGACATTGTAGTTACCTCCGGTTGAACTCTGGCGATAATCCCGATACTGGGTTGCTGATTGAGCTAACCGGGACGGATAGATCATTAAAACAGAACTTTCGTAGTTCTGCGTCATATAATTTGTAAAAAAGCCATTCCCGTTTACTGCCTGAAAACCACCTGAAACGGAACGAATTGCTTCTTCAGTGACTACAATCATGTGTTGAATACCGTTCACTGAATTTGGAACGACTGCATATCGTGTGCCTGAACCAACAATAGGAATTCTTCGTGGAACGGTTCCTCCCCAAACATACCCTACCGGGTTTGTCCCGACAAAATTAAGTAGCTCTAAACGGGACTTTGCTGTTGTCCCTTGCTCCAGCCTAAATTTCAGAAAACGTCCATCAACAGACAAATTTCTCGGGTATTCGATTTGTCCATACGTAAACGCCTGATAATCGGTCGCCGCCCCCAAATCATTAACAATCGACATATTAATAACAGCGTTGGGACCTGTAAGCAATGAAGAACTGAAGCTCTTTGTACTTCTGATCTGTTTATACCCATTAAACAGCGTATCCACCATAAGACTTCCATTAAAGGACAAGCGCAAATGATGATTATTTACTCCACTGGCAGCGGCATTAGAATTGGATGTAACTTTAGCATGAACTATGGATGATGGAGCTCCGGAACCTGTGTAGTATCCGGGAATAGGCATGGAAAAATTTTGTGAAGCTCCATTTGGGACACCGTTAGCATGCCCGTTTCCCCATCCTTCTCCATCTACAAAAAAAGAAGAACTTGAACCCGCTTCCTTTCGTCCATCCAGATAAAAGTTGTTCGGACTGACAATGGATTTGCCCCAAACATAAGGACTTACCGGCCAGGTTGAATAATTTACATCTGTTTCCTGAACATATCTTTTCCCTAAAGTATTGGTTGTCCAGGACAAAAAGTAATGTAACGTATCATTATAAAGGCTATAAGCCGGATTAGCACTAGCATCCGGGTTTTGGTATAAAATCGAATCAATCCACCCTGTGTTTTTTTCAGCGTAAAACTCGATATACTCTCCTGCTTCAAATACGCCGTTTCCGTTATCCTGTACATATACAGGAAGCTCTTTCTCTTTTCCGAAAATCTGAATTCTGTTGACCGGTACTGTTTCTATTGGGACTCCTGAATTAACAAGATCTTCCTGATAAATCCGGTATACTCCGTCTTCCCAGATCTTAAATGCGTAGTATCTTTGACTATAATCAATCCATTCATTACCAAACACCTGGGCAAATGATGGAATCATTGATAAAATTGCGACAAGTAGTAAAATTACTCGCATAGGCTAACGATTTAAGTGTCTTCGGCTTTCTTTTTGCCTTTAGGTTTTTTCAAGTCTAATTTAAGGGAAATTACGTGAGAATACAAAGCTACAGATGCATCACCTATATCTGTAAAAGCATAATCCACGTGTACTCCTTTAAAATGAACTCCTAAACCGATATTGGGTTGAAAAGTTAATTGCCGGCTTTCATCAAAGTTGGTAACATACTGGAAATTACCAAATCCACAACGTACGGCTACAATGTCTTTAAATCCGATCTCTACACCAATATGCGGATCAAAACTCACTACGTTTGTTGGAAGGAGAACATTACGCCTTCCGTCTGTTGTCATATCAACGTCGATCTCAGATAATCCGTAAAATCCTTTTCCAAAATCCAGTTTTCCCTGAGCAGCAAAAATCAATCGCGGTAATGTCAGCTCCAAGCCATTTTCAGGCAACTCGTTACCTGTCGCCTGAAAAACCTCTTTTGTAACATCATCCAACGTAAATACCCAGGCATTAAACGTTGAGGTTATATCTCTTGCTACGATTCCAAATTTCCAGTTCTTTTTATGCTCATATTTTAATCCTGCATCCAATCCGAATCCCCAGGAATGAGCAAAATCTCCTACTTTTCTGTAGATCACTTTAAAAGTTCCTCCCAAACTCAAACCGGCAGGAGCCAGTTTTCTCGCATAGGACAACATAAATGCATAATCAGCAGCCGTAAATGTTGTAATCCGATCATAGTCTATATTTCCTTGATTATCTATCAATTGGGTCGTATTCGGAATATCATCTACACCGAAACGAATAGCTGTAAATGCCAACGTACTTTTTTCATCAATCGGATAAGCAAGCCCAAGATAATCGTATTTGGCTATTCCTGCGAAATATTCAGAGTGCATCAAGGCTCCCTGAAGCCATGTTTTCACACCTGTAAGCCCGGCAGGGTTCCAGTAAGCCGAAGTAACATCATCAACCCCTGCCACTACAGAATTAGACAAACCTAAAGCTCTTGCCCCAACACCAATCTGGAGGAATTCATTTGAGTATTTAGGCGCTAAGTCACTTTGAGAGAAGCCAAGCTTTGAAAATAAAAGTATGACACCAATGATGGTAAACCTTAGGTATTTCTGCATTATACAATTCTTTATTCACTCCAATTAACTTGATTTTTGATAAATAATTGTGTTTCACCCTTAAAATCAAGCTAATCACCGAAAATACAGACGTAAATTTAATGGATTGGTTCGTTATCTCTGTTATTTTTTCCTAATTTTCGCAAAAAAATTATGTTCTCACTCCCCAATATATTAACCGCCTCCAATCTCATTTGTGGAATCCTTGCGATCTTATTTTCCATGATGGGAAGAATTGACATGGCTCCCGTTTTTATAACAGCGGCTTTGTTATTCGATTTTCTGGATGGTTTTTTAGCCCGAAAAATGGGAATCAGCGGAGAGTTAGGGAAACAACTCGACTCGTTGGCTGACATGGTTACTTTTGGTGTCGTCCCCGGAGTACTTTGCTTTATTCTATTGATTATTAATGGTGGGGTTGAAATTACATCCCTACCTGAAAGTACGATCTCTTCTCCCTATCTGTACGATAGTTTCGGGATGTCTGTTCATACTATTATCTCATTCTATTTTGCTGATCTTACCGGAAATCCAATTGCGTCAGCTCCTTTTCACTTTTCAGGCACTACTCTTTATCTTCCATTCATTGCTTTGTTGATCCCTTTTTTCTCGTTATTCAGGTTAGCAAAATTCAATCTGGACACGCGTCAAAGTGATCGTTTTCTGGGACTTCCTACTCCGGCAAACACTTTATTCTTCATGGCAATCCCCTTATTCCTGTGGGATGCGTGGGGAGAAACCGGGTGGAAAGTTATTATCGCTGAATTACTGATTAAACCAACCGTTCTGATTTCATTTATTGTTTTATTTTCGCTGCTTCTGGTTTCTGAGATACCTTTGATAGCACTTAAATTCAAGCATTTTTCATGGAAGGGAAATGAGTTTCGCTATGTACTAATCCTCGTGTCAATTGTTTTATTTGTGCTTTTATCTTTCAGAGCTATTCCAATTATATTATTTTTGTACCTCATTTTGTCAATAACAGACAATTTTTTTGAAAAAAAGAGAAAACATGAAATTCAAGGCTGAGATAGACGTAATGCCACTGGAGGCGTTGTTGGATCCACAAGGGAAAGCTGTTTCTAACAGTATGAAAAATATTGGTTTACCTGAGATAACAGGTGTTCGTATCGGAAGACACGTCCGGTTGTTCGTTGAAGCTGATAATCAATCCGAAGCTGAAACAAAGGTGGAGGAAGCTTGTAAAAAACTTTTAGCAAACCAGATTATGGAGAGCTATGTATTTACTGTAGAAGCAGTTTAAATACACTAAAAATTTGTATCGATAAGTCGTTATGTCAGTGTACGTAACGACTTTTTTGTTTTCTTTTGGAAGCAATTCAACCGATAACAAAACACCATTCTTAAGAAAACTTCAATGCTTTAACAGGAGTAATTTTAGTGATAAAGTAAGAAGGGATTATCAGAGCGAATACACACACCACTATGGTTCCGACATTTAATAACAGCAAATGGAAGACATTGAATTCTATCGGAACGGCATTCAAATAATACACTTCAGGATCAAGTGGAATGATTTGAAAATACTGCTGCATAAGAGCCAAAGCCACACCGATTCCATTCCCCCACAACATTCCCCGAATAATCAGATATCCGGCCTGATACAAAAACACTTTTCGAATCAACCAGTTTCCGGCACCTACTGCTTTTAACAAACCAATAGCGGCTGTTTTTTCCAGAATCAATACCAATAAAGCTGCTCCCATTGTAATCACCGAAATAACTATCATCATGATTACGATGATTACAAAATTGATATCCAGAAAAGAAAGCCAGGCAAAAATATCCCTGTAGATTTCTTTAATGGTTCGAATTTCAACAGCCGTTCCCTTTTCCATACTCATCAGAAAAAGATCACTCTTCACCTCTTCGTCCAGTTTCTCCAGATCCTCCCAATTATCTGCCAAGACTTCATATCCACTGATGTAAAATTTAGAGCTCCCCTTTCCATCTTCCTGCTCAAACAAATACTCCCCTGTTCCAACGCGAATAGAAAACCGGAACCCTTCCTCGTCCAGGAATGTTCTTTTGATTCTGTCATCTTCCATAGCAACAGGACCGGAAAGAATATCTCCTTCAATTCGAATATGAATATAGGCCGTATCAGCAATAGTCGCCTCTTCCTCCTCCTCATAAGGTGAATAGAAATAATCACTGACAATAACCCGTATCGTTGTATCATGTAATGGAGCAATCGCAATCTTTGAAGAAACTCCAAAACCTCTACCCCAATCGTATTTATATTGTCCGTTCCCACCAATTGCTTCCGCTTCAAAAAGTAACCGATCCTGAAAAAGCGTATCTGCCAGACGAATGGATGCCTGTATTCCCCATCCACTGTTTATCTGTACACTTCTTAAATCAGCTATCACAATATCTTTATCAAAATCCTCTAACCCCGTTTCAAAGATTCCTACAACCCGAAAGTTTCGCTTTATTGGTTTATTCTGGACAAAAAATGCACCAACCTCTTCGTCCAATTCGAAACGCAACTGTTCTGCTACCCGTTTCGAAATCAGTATTTCGTTTTGCTTATCACTTCCGAAGTCAGGCAATCGTCCCGCAATCAAATTTTCATTAAAAAAACTCAGGTCATAGGTTGCATCAACCCCTTTAAATAAAACTCCTTTTATTTCCTGTTGGATTTCAAACGTATCCCGTCCTTCCTTCAATGTATAAAATACAGAATCAGGATCAGATTGAAAAATCCCGGGTTTATATCCCACCGGAAAAACTTTGGCTACATATTTGATAGTTTTTATTTCATGAAGCATTGCCGAGTCCAGTACCAACGCATCCGAATCAATAATGGAAGAACCTCCGGATTTCATGATCTGAACATGAGCTCCGTAGCCAATCACTTTATCTCTGACTTCGTTCTTAAATCCTGTCACAATTGATAATGTTAAAATCATGACAACCATGCTCAAAACGATACTTAAAACAGAAATTTTCACCACAGGACGCGAAACTTTTGTATTTTCTCGTTCTCCTATGCTAATTTTGCGAGCTATGAAGTATGCTGTATTCAATTTCCGACAAAGATTTTTACGAAAATACATAAACGTTTGTGCCCCGACCCTATTTTTTCTGATTTTCGTTCAATCCTGTACGGCTCAGACTAATCCGGCGCGAAAACATCAGGGATATGGTCCGGCAGCCCAACAAACAGCACCTATACTTCCCGGTGCTTTTCAAATGACAGAGTATCTTCCTCTTTTGGAAGGTAAAAAAGTCGGTATTACCGGCAACCAAACCAGTACGCTGGGAAAAACACATCTTGTAGATAGTTTGATCAGTCGTGGTGTTTCTGTTCTGCGTGTTTTTTCTCCTGAACATGGCTTCCGGGGCGATGCAGATGCAGGAGAATCTGTACAATCAGGAATTGACACAAAAACCGGATTACCACTTGTTTCGCTTTATGGGAAGAATAAAAAGCCGACAAATGATCAGTTGCAGGGATTAGACGTTATGGTATTTGACTTGCAGGATGTAGGCGTACGTTTCTATACGTATATTTCCACCCTACATTACGTAATGGAAGCCTGCGCTGAAAATAGCATTCCGGTTATTCTTCTGGACCGACCTAATCCCAATGCCGATTATATCGATGGTCCTGTAAGGGAAGAAGCACAAAAATCGTTCATCGGGATGCACCCTGTACCTGTCGTTTATGGAATGACAATCGGAGAATACGGTCAAATGATTAATGGCGAGAAATGGATCTCAACTCCTTGCGAACTTACCGTAATCCGCATACGGAATTACGATCACTCTGCTCCTTACTCTCTTCCGGTATCCCCAAGTCCGAATCTTCGTACCGATAATGCGATTGCCTGGTATCCCAGTCTCTGTTTTTTTGAAGGAACAATTGTTAGTGTGGGAAGAGGCACAGAAAAACCTTTTGAAATCATCGGACACCCAGATTACGACAAAGGAAAATACACTTTCACTCCTTCTCCCGGCTATGGATCAAAATCTCCAGTTCTGAATGGTCAACTTTGTCGCGGGATTGACTTTAGTGATTCGATAGCCCCACGACACCTCACCTTACAACCTGTCATTGATTTCTACCGTGAAACAGGAAAAGGGAGTGCCTTCTTTCTCAAGAACAATTTTTTCGATCTCTTAGCCGGCAACAAAACCTTACGTCAGCGCATTGAACAAGGATGGAGTGAAGAGCAGATTCGTTCCGAATGGCAGGAAGATCTTCGCCAATTCAAAGAAATAAGAAAAAAATACGTATTGTATTAACCAGAAAGAGCGCATAAAAAAATGCGCTCTTCCACAAAAACTATTGGTCGTTTTTTATTTCAGGTCTTTTGCTGAATCCAATACTTTTTCTTTGAGTTCTTCCATATAACCCGACAAAGTATTCAACACATCCGGATTGGATGCTCCTATAATCTTAGCTGCCAAAATCCCTGCGTTTTTAGCTGCATTTAAAGCAACAGTTGCTACCGGAATTCCATTTGGCATCTGAAGAATAGATAAAATAGAGTCCCATCCATCAATAGAGTTACTCGACTTAACCGGAACTCCAATTACAGGTAGTGGTGTAAGTGATGCTGTCATCCCCGGAAGATGTGCTGCTCCTCCCGCTCCTGCAACAATTACTTTAATTCCTCTTGAGTGCGCATTCTTTGCATAATCAAACATTAACTCGGGTGTCCGGTGTGCAGACACAATATTAATCTCGTAACCGATTCCAAATTGATCAAGAATCTCAGCTGCGTCTTTCATTACCGGAAGATCTGACTTACTTCCCATGATTATTCCAACTTCAATCGCCTTACTCATATTATTAAGCTTTTACTTTAACTATTTCCTGTACTTTTCTTGCTTTATCTACGGCTTCCTGAAGCAGCGGTGCCGTTGCGGTTACATGTCCCATTTTTCGATAAGGTTTTGTTTGAGCCTTACCATAAATATGAGCCTTAACACCTGGAATTTTCATCGCATCTTCTAACCCTTCATATTTCACGTTTCCTTCGTAACCGGGTTCTCCAAGCAGATTCACCATTACTCCGGGACGCAACATTTTGGTACTTCCCAAAGGTAAATTCAAAATAGCTCGCAAATGCTGTTCATACTGAGATGTAACATTACACTCTATTGTGTGGTGTCCACTATTATGAGGTCGGGGAGCAATCTCATTAATCAGTACTCTTCCGTCCTTTGTTACGAACATCTCTACAGCTAATAAACCAACCATTCCAAGTGCTTCAATTGTTCGTCGGGCAATTGAAATCGCATCTTCCTCAATCGCTTCGCTAATCTGCGCCGGAGAAAAAAGGAACTCTACCAGATTCACTTCCGGATTAAACTGACATTCAACAACAGGAAAATGAGAGATTTCACCGTTTTCATTTCTCGCAACAATCACTGAGATCTCCTTCTCAAAATCAACAAATTTTTCCAACACAGAAGGCGCATCAAACGCTTTATCCAAATCAGAAAGTGTTTTAAGTGCCTGGACACCTCTCCCGTCATACCCTCCTACACGCATTTTCTGCATGAAAGGAAACTCCTGTTCATATTTGCTGATCTCAGCTTTATTCTCTACCAAATAGTAAGGAGGTGTCGGAAGATTATTCTCTTTGAAAAAGTTTTTCTGTACCCCTTTATCACGTACCGTTTTCAACACGGATGGCTGAGGGAATACTTTTTTCCCTTGTCTTTCAAGCTCTTCGTACGCCTCTATGTTTACATTTTCAATCTCTACGGTAATAACATCTTTGTCTTTACCAAATTCGAGAACGGCTTCATAATCCAGAATATCATTATTCGTAAACTCATGTGAAAATCGCGAACAAGGTGCAGACGGATCTTTGTCCATCATACACAATTTAATGTCATAGTTAACAGCTTCCTGCATCAACATACGCCCCAGCTGTCCTCCACCGAGCACACCTACTTTAAAATCTTTGCTATACCAGCTTTTCATCTGTTTGTAATTCGTTACAAAAATATCGGCAAAGATACATTATACCGAGCTGAAATGAAAGCCAAATGAAGGAATAGAATACGTTAGAATGAACCCGATTAATTGATTAGCCAGTTGACAAAATCAGTTGAACGAAGTATCTCCTTCCCCAATAATACTTCTGAAATGTGATTAGACGTTAAAAATCGTTCTACCACCTTTACTGACATTCTGGATTTATCTTTGAAACGGATTTCAGCCTTGCCGGTTTCGGGATAATAGACCACATCAAAGTAACTGATGTAGTATTGTGCGTTTCTTCGCACCTCACCTGCATCTATATCTTTATTGAAAAAGAATTCCAGATTTCCGGACTCCACCTGCTCCTTCACCATCTTTCTGTCCATATCCACTCTTACCTGGTGCTTTTCCTGCGCCATTGTCATAGAAATACTACCTACGATGAATATCAAACCTACCAATATCTTTTTCATGACAATTCGTTTAATCCGTGATTAAATATACTACAAAATCACCAAAAATCGCGCCAAAGCTTACAAATATTACTTACTTTTCGTGAAAAAAATGCTTGCATCTTATTTTGAAGAAGGAAAGATTGAAGCCGGTTGTGATGAAGCTGGAAGAGGCTGTCTGGCTGGTCCGGTAGTCGCTGCTGCCGTGATATTACCTCCCACTTTTCAAAATGAACTTCTCAATGATTCAAAACAGCTTACGGATAAGAAGCGTAATGCGTTGCGTCCCATTATAGAAAAAGAAGCTCTCGCATGGGCCGTTGCTTTTGTCGACAATCGTGAGATCGAGGAAATTAATATCCTGAATGCTAGTTTTGAAGCTATGCACAGAGCTATTGTATCCCTGGCAATTAAACCCGAATTATTGCTTATTGACGGAAACCGGTTTACACCTCTTGACGGATATCGGCATGAATGTATTATCAAAGGGGACGGAAAGTTCTTATCCATTGCAGCAGCATCCATACTGGCAAAAACTTACCGGGATGATTATATGAGTTCCATCCACGAAGAATTTCCGCAATATGGCTGGGATAAAAATAAGGGATACCCCACTAAAATACATCGGAAAGCCATTAAGCAATTCGGAACTTCACGATTTCATCGGGAGACCTTTAACCTGTTGGGAGACGAGCAGCTACTTCTTGATTTGTAAACGTCCGCAACACCTCTTTTTCTTTCTGTTTTCAAATACAGATTGTTTATAGCTCTTTTTACACGAGGAAGCATTAACTCCTGAAAGTTTTAACTTTGAATGTTAAAGTACATCTCTGTAGATTATGAAAACTAGATTGTTGTTTACTCTTTTTGTCACCGGAACACTCTTCTGGATCGCTTATTCTTTTTTTCTGATAGAAAAACAGCAACAAACAGTTTCTATATCCACCTTTTTTTCACCGGAACAACCCGTTGTATTTATCAACAGAACAGACGCCTGTCTTCCCGAAACAGAAATTACGGTTAATTCGGTTTCTCTCCTGAAACAGATAAAAACACAGACATCCTTACTTTGGAAATCTGTTGCTGTACAGCATTTTCCGGATAATACTATACGAATCGTTCTGGAAGAACAAGCGAATAGTAGAGAAGACTCTATCCACTCTTTTTTAACTAATCTTGGATTAACCACAACTGATTTTTCTCTGAACAAATTATTAGAGACCGAAAACTGGAAACTTTTCCGGACAAATGGTTTTGTCCTGCTTACGAATGCAAAGGAATTAAATGCAGTACCTACCCAGGATAGTCTTTTCTCTCATCTATTATTGAACAGAGACAGACAGTCCAATTATTCCATCATCACCAAAGACAAAGCTTCAGATTATTATTGTCATAACGGCTACAACAAAGAATTTATCATCGAAAACCGCAAAGATCAAAAACTGGCAGCCCCGGTATCTGATTTAGATTTGTATGGCGTTCTTCCTGAAAAAACCGGACAATTTTTGTTCATTGAAAAATCCTTTTTAGCAAAAAATAATGACAAATGGAATGATGAAAAGCTTCTGAGTTTTATTGACCGCGGTGTAGTATTTACCGAGTTTTCCGGAAATACAATCATCTATCTGGACATCCCCGGTAACTACGTTCCGCAGGAAGTCATTCAGGAGTATGTTAAGGACAAAGGTGCTCTGAACTCTTCTATTATCCGATTAGACCATACTATTGGAGAATTTACAACTCCTTATGCAACCGCATTGGAAAATGTGCTCGTACTCAGTAAGAGTAAAGATGCACTCGAACAAATACGACTGCTATATCAAATGGGTACTGTTTTTACTTCTACCTCACAATTTGAGCAAATCCGTCGTATGGGAGCTGAAAAAGTGCACTATCGCTGGTATCATGTTTCAGAGAAAATCATGCCGTTTGAGATTCCGGATATGAGCGGTGATTTTGGACATGGTGTTTATAAAACAGAAACTGCGCAACTCCATATTGCTTCAACACGACTGACTCAAAATGGTGGAAATACTTCTGACAACTCATCCGTCACTTCTTCAACAGGAAAAATAATCTGGAATTTCACTTTGGAGAACAAAAACAGTCGCTTCTTTCAGAATGCTTCCTCCGTATGCGTATACAACCCGGATAAAAAAACAGTTTCGATTGTAGACAGAAATGGAAAAGTTGCCACCTGGTCTCAAATGAAAGGGAACATAAAAACAATACACCCCATGGAAAACGGATTCCTTGTAGAACAATTCGACCAGTTGTTCTGGATGTCTGATTCGCCGCCCTACGACAAAAAAGCAATTGCATTCAAAGGAGCTATAGCCAGTACAATCGCTCCTTATATCTGGAAAAATGTTCCTTCTATTGGGTTGATTTCCGAAAACAGACTGTACCGGATTTCGCTCAAAGATGGCAGTAAAGAAACCAATAACATTCCTCAATCCCGTCAGATCACAGAAGGACAACTCCACGCATTTAATCACGAAGGTGATTTATGTTTTGGATTATTCACCGATTCTGTTTTTCACATCTATAACTCCAAAAAGAATAATTGGCGCACAATTGAACTGGAAGGAAAGGTGAATTGGTCTGCCAAAATAAACGGGAAAGTACACTACCTGATCTCCAAATCCAACACGACGGAGTATCGAAGACTGTTTGAAGATAAGCCAATCGGATCCGCAAAAATTAATGGCAAATTCTTCCGAACACAATATTCAGGTAATACAGATCCCCTCTTCTTATTTATTCAGGGAGACACTCTGACAGCATCTACAGCTACTTTCTCGCGTTTCATCACCATTCAAACGGATGTCTACAAACCTGATTTAGCAGTAGTAAGATATTTTGGCAATAACAGTGACCAGATTATTGTGCTGGACGGCGTGAAAAATGAAATGATACTCTATTCTCCTTACCACGCTTCTCATAGTGCCCCTGTCAGGATCAAGGCTTCACAATTTCTTAAATTGACTGGCAAGGATAAAGTGATTACATTTGTTGATGGACAACTACTTATGTACGCTTTATAAAAATAAACTATGAAAAAAAGATTACTACTATTCGCTTTGCTGGTGACGGCATTTGCGACCTCTACCCTTACTGCACAAAGTTATCTGGGAGTTCACAGCAGTAATTACGGCGGTATTATGAATGCGGACTTACAACCAGCATCTATTGTAGACAACCGCTTTGTTGTAGATATTAACCTGTTTAGTGTAAACACTAGTGTCTGGCAAAATGCAAAATACTTTGACACAGGTAATATGCCAAAATGGTGGGCTAAATCATTTAAAGCAGATGAAGCTACGGCTTCTAACTCCGGCGGAGTCGTTGAAGGAGGTTCAAATCCGTATAACGACTGGATGCTTCCTGATTCCACTTTTTATGAGCGAAATTTTTTCTCTCTCTCAAATCCGGGAGGAAAACCTCGTGGAATGATCTTTTCCAATCAAATTGATATCCTCAACTTTATGTTTCATATTAATCCGAAAATTGCAATCGGATTTAGTTTTAAAAACAGAGTAAACGTAAGTTTAACCAATGTTTCACCAGAGTTACTTCGTCTTGCGGAAACGGGATTAGAAGACGAGGATTTATGGCATATTGAACTGGAAGATAATTTCCTTACGCTGAATACTATGGCTTGGAATGAGTATGGAATCAACTATGCTCAGGTAGCTTATGACAAAGAAGAGCATTTCATAAAAGTTGGTGGACGTATCAAATTTCTTCAGGGAATTGCAGCCGGATACATGCACACGGATGCTTTCCGTTACGAATTGTACAACGCTGATACATCGTATACACTTCAGGGACGTTTTGACTATGGCTATTCAAAGAACTTTGATCAGTATCTTGGAAACGACAATTCGAATAACACGGGAGGAAGCTCCTCTCTACTGGGTGATATGTTCAAATCCAATTCTAAATTGGGAATCGGACTTGATCTGGGGGTTGTGTATGAGTGGCGTCCCGACTGGGAAGAGTATAAATATGATATGGACGGGGAAACCAACCTGTGGCGAAGAGATAAAGAGAAGTATAAAATCCGTGTAGGAGCTTCTGTACTCGACATCGGAGGAATGAAATTTGAAAAAGGAGGATATTCTAGGGATTTCACTGTAGACGAAACTAACAAATTATACGATCTTACTATTTTCAATGGAGTATCATCTCTTGAAGAATTTGATTCAGTAATTGTCAATAATTTTGATGTAGATGAAAGCGACCCCGGTACTTTCTTTATGAACCTACCTACTTCAGCCAGTATACAGATTGATTATCATATCTGGAATGATTTTTATGTGAATTTTACAGGAATTTTTAGTCTGACCAGTAAAAAGAACCCACACAAAGTGATTGTTCCACATCAGTTTGTGTTAAACCCAAGTTATGATTATAAATGGTTTGGTCTTTCGGTACCACTTTCATACAACAAGTATTCAGGATTTAAAGCCGGGTTAGGAGCCCGACTCGGACCTATAACTATTGGATTTACGGATTGGAATTCACTGTTGGCCACCGGAAAGGTACGTGGAACAGAATTTTATATGGGGCTTCGTGTTCCAATCCTTTACGGACGACCTAAAGATGCGGATGCCGACAAGGTTTCAGACAAAAAAGACGAATGTCCGGAAGTACCCGGAGTATGGGCTTTCAGAGGGTGCCCTGACACAGATAATGATGGAATTCAGGATACGGAAGACGAATGTCCAACAGAACCCGGACTTGAAATCTTCAACGGATGCCCGGATACAGATAATGACAGTATTCCCGACAAGGATGATAAATGTCCGGAAGTGGCTGGTTTAAAACAATTTGACGGATGCCCTGACACAGACGGTGATGGGATTCAGGATCAGGAGGATGAGTGTCCGGAAGAAGCCGGATTAGCTGAATTTAACGGATGTCCGGATACGGATGGTGACGGTATACCTGACTTCAAAGATGCTTGCCCTGAGGTAGCCGGACCGACTGAACTTGACGGATGCCCGGATACGGATGAGGACGGAATCCTTGATTATCTGGATGAATGCCCGACAGAAGCCGGACCTCGTGAGAATAACGGATGTCCATGGCCGGATACAGATGGTGACGGAATTCTTGATAAAGATGACAAGTGCCCTTACATTGCAGGACCAGCAAGAAACCAGGGATGTCCTTATGAAGATACAGATGGCGATGGAGTAATCGATCTGGAAGATGAATGCCCGAATACTGCCGGACCTGTTGAAAACAAAGGCTGTCCTGTTCTTGAAAAAGAAGAAGAAGAAATTCTGAAAACAGCATTTGATAATCTTGAATTCCTGACAGGGAAATCAGTTATTGTTGAAGAATCTAAGCCATCTCTAATTGAACTGGCAGGACTTCTTAAGAAAAAATCAGAATGGAAACTTCAAATTGCAGGACATACCGACAATGTAGGTAAAGCACAAAGTAATCTTGTTCTTTCTAAGAAGCGTGCAGAAGCTGTTCGGGATTTCCTTGTTGAACAGGGAATTGAGTCCGACCGTATGAATGTATTATACTTCGGTCAGACACAACCTATCGATACAAACGATACGCCTGAGGGAAGACAAAGAAACAGACGTGTAGAAATGACGATCATTTTTAATTAAAAGATATTTCTCTTCTATGAGAACGGGTACTGGATTTCAGTACCCGTTTTTTTGTTACTTTTCCTGAGTTGAAGCATTATCTTCTTAAAAACGAGTTTTTGGCTATCTTTGAAAACGAGAAGAGTACTAATTTGTAAGCATCATACGATCATGAAAAAACTAATTCCTGTTCTTATCCTGTTCTTTCTATTTTTTTCCTGTGAAGACAAAAAGCGAGCTGTCCATAACGCAACTTCGCAAGACACTACAGCACCAGAAAACCAGGAGTCCGGTTCTACTTCGACAGAAGATTATGACCTTAATCTTTGGGTGTCGGAGATCGATGCTGAAATAGAGAATGAGGAGAAAGCAGCATACTCTTTACAATTTTCAAATGAACAAGAGGAAGTACAGGCTATTCTCTATTATGTTGGTGAAACTCCTTCAAGATTGGACGAAAAATTTTCTGATTATGTAACTAAAACATATGGAAAACGCTCCTACTACCTCATGAACGAACAACTTGTCGTATCCAAAGAAGTGAAGGAAGAACTATTACCGGACTCGACTTATCAAATGCGGGAAACAATAACATTTTATGAAAATGGAATGGCTAAAAAATCACAGACCAAAGTTGCTCCGTATGAAGAAGAGTTAATCTACAGTGATTACACTGAGATTCCCGTAACAGCTCACCCCTTTAAAAACACCCTGGATGTTCTGAATAGAGAAGGAGATTATGAAACCTACTTTTTAGATCTTGTCGAAACCAGTACTTCTACCTTTATACTTCTGTCTAACCGACAGTCTCCAAAAAAAACGACAGCTTTGATGTTAGAGTATCGTGATTCTTTTGCGAACGAACTTCTTCAAAACAAGAAAAAATATATTGGAAAGAAAGTAGAAGTTGAATTCGAAATCGCCAGTAACCAGGGAATGACTTATCAGGCTTACAGAGGAGGAAAGTTTAGTGTGGAGTAAGCAAATTCATCATAACTTCTTCCATCTTATGTGCTGTAGTATCCCAGCTAAATTCCTGACAACGGGACTTCCCGGAAGCAATCAATTGTTCGCGTAGCTTCTCGTCATTCTCAAGCCTTTTTAATGATTCAGTTATTGATGTTTCAGAAAATGGGTCACATAGCAGAGCTGCCTCTCCCGCAACTTCATGACACGCCGTGTTTTCTGCTACCAGTACTGGGCAATTGCATTGCATTGCCTCGACTATTGGTATTCCGAAACCTTCAAAATACGAAACAAAAGCCAATGCTCTCGCCGAACCATAAATATCACGTAACTCATGAATATCAACGTGACCAGAGAACACAACCTTTTCTTTATTTTGCATGGCATTAAGTGCCGCTTTCATTTCCTCTGACCAATAATAAGCTGCACCAACAATCAACAAATGTGTCTCTGAACCGGTTTGTTCTATAAAATCGTCATAAGCCTTCAATAAGCGCTTCAGGTTTTTTCTTGGATGCAATGCACCAACAAACAGAAAAAACTCATTAGAGGCCGTATATTTTAGCTTTACACGCTCTTTCACTTCACTACTTACAGGAGTAAAAATAGCTGATGCGCCATTATAACCCACCGTGATTTTATCAGAAGCAATACCATAGGTCGTCCGGATGTCTTCTTTTGAAAACTCAGAAACAGTCAGAATATGTGCTGCCTTCTCTGCAAACTTCGGGAAAAATTTACGTAAATACCTTGAGGCGCTTTTTGGTAAATCGTTTGGAAAATGCTCAAAATTCAAATCATGAATAACAGAAACTTGTGGAACATTCGTCCGCAGGGATAAATACCCATCCGGTGAAATGAATAGATCTATAGCATACTTTTTCAAAGCTCGGGTTACTGAAAAATCAAACCAGATTCGAAATAAAATCGGATGCCTTGCCGGTGGATATAATACAACCGGATGTACATTATCAGCAAATACAAATTTTGTATCAAAAGGCCGATCAAAGAAAAAGTAGAATTCGATCTCCGGATGCCTGTTTACAAGACGTGAGATCGTCTCATAGGTGTACCAACCGAATCCTTCCAGTTTCCCCTTTAACAAGAACCTCGTATTTATCGCAACTCTTTTTTTCACCGGTAGCAAATAAAAAAGGTTCCGTGAACGGAACCTTCATTTAATTTCCTTTTACACGATCAGCAATTTCTGCTAACTTTTCCTGTGTTAACTCTAATTTCGGACGGCTGAAATTCATATCATCAATAGCATTGATAGGAATAAGATGAATATGTGCATGCGGTACCTCAAGACCTATGACAGAAACACCAATCCGATTGCACGGAAAAGTAGCTTTCAGCTTAGCCGCCACTTCTTTGGCAAAAACCATCATTTCACCGAGCATAGTATCCTCGATATCAAAAATATAGTCTACTTCACTCTTTGGTATTACCAAAGTATGCCCCTCCTTCAAGGGCATAATATCCAGAAAAGCAAGGAATTTGTCATTCTCATGTATCTTATGACACGGGATTGTACCTTCCACTATTTTTGAAAAAATGCTCGCCATTATCTTGATATTTCGAGTACTTCAAATTTAGTAACACCTGCAGGAGTTTGTATTTCAGCAATGTCACCTACTTTTTTCCCCAATAAACCTTTACCAATCGGAGAGTCGACCGAAATCTTCTTTGCCTTAAGATCCGCTTCATTTTCAGCAACCAATGTATACTCCATCTCCATTCCATTGCCTGTGTGTTTAATCTTCACTTTGGATAGAATCAATGCTTTCGAATTATCCAATTGCGACTCATCTACTACACGAGCATTAGCTATAATCTCTTCCAGCTTTGCAATCTTCATTTCAAGAAGTCCCTGTGCCTCTTTTGCAGCATCATACTCTGCATTCTCAGACAAATCTCCCTTGTCACGAGCTTCCGCAATTTGTTGCGAAATGGACGGACGTTCGACAGTCTTCATTTGGTGAAGCTCATCTTTAAGCTTCTGTAAGCCCTCTTCAGTATAATAACTAATCTGTGCCATATCAATTCACTTTATACAAAAACAAGAGAGCCCTAACGAGCTCTCCTGTCCAACAAATATAGTAAATAAATTTATTACTTCAAAGAAATTGTAGCTCCAATAGTATGGATAGGACCAAATGGAGAAGACAATCTTACAGCGTACTCAATTCCTATTGCAGATTTGTTTTTACCAACAAGTACATCAACCGAAGCTCCGGCAGTCAGACCTGTTAGCGCGTTTGTACGAGCTGTTTTGCTAAAGCTGTTCTTTTCAACTACGTATCCTGCACGAATACCGAAAGCAGCTTTCTCAGCAGTAAATCCGTAATCAAGACCTAGTGCATACTGATCCGTAGAGAATGAGTTTGCCTGAAACGAAGCTGCTACGATTAATTTATTTCTTTCACCAAACAAGAAATCGTAAGAAGCACCAATATTCAATGAAGATGGCATTTCGAATGAAGCAGATCTTTGCTCAGTAGTTGCACTTCTACCTGTTTCAATGTAGTTCACCTGTGTAGCTAATCCATCTCCCTTAAAACGCATCGTTGGTCCAACGTTTTTCAACGCAATACCAAACTTAATCTGATCTCTTTCACCTGTAACGTAACGAATACCCGCATCAATTGCTACACCAGTAGCTTTCAAGTTTGCGATTGACTCGTTAATCACTTTCAGGTTAATCCCCCCGTAGATTGAGTTCGAGAACTCACGGGCATATCCCACATTGAAGATATTATAACGTGGTGTAAAAGTACCAATTCCTCCTTCAGGAAGGTCAACCGTTGTGATGTCAATCTCTCCAAACCCGAAAGACTGAATACTCACTGCGATCACATCCTGATCCGAAATTCGCTGAGCAATACCAGCAGAATTTACATTAATTCCGGCACCACCTAACCAGTTGGTGTAATTAAACTTTATCTCTGTCTTATCTGTAAAAGCAAGACCTGCGATATTCGTATAGGTAGCTTCTAACCCGTTAACATAAGAGATTCCGGACGAACCAGCACCTAAACTACGTGCCCAAGGATTGATCAGTAACTCAGTAGCTCCGGCAGAACCAACGCGATCTTCATTACCTGCGTTAACCCCGGTTGCAGCTAGAATAGCTGCCCCGGCGATTAATGATTTCTTAACTATATTATTTAACTTTTTCATGGTCTCCAATCGTTTCACTGATTTTACAAGTTTTCAAGATCCGGTTGTCTGATTCCTCCGAACCACTTCAAGATTTTCTCTCCAATTCCTGGTACTTCCACGTGAATGATATAAACACCACCAGCAACCGGAATTCCTTTGAAGTTTTTCAAATCCCAATCCAAAGAAGTAATCGGACTATCTTTATCAAAGGAGTTGATCAACTTACCGCGTACATTGAAAATCTTAATATTACATTTCTCAGGAAGATTTGTAATCTTAATTCTTGCATCAAGACGATCACGTTCGTACTGAGAGAAAGCATAATAAGGGTTTGGCACAACATTGATCATCTCTAATGCATCAGCTAACGCCTGATCCTGATTAACCATTGTTGCAATACCATCCATGTTCCACTCGAACATCGGTCTACCCGCATTCTCATTAGAAAGAACCTTGTCTTCAAATCTCTTCGAAACTCGCATTCTAACTTTAGCCTCTGTTTCCAACAAGCTTCTGTCCGGAGCAAGCATAGGATACATAACCCACATTACACTCTTCCATGCCTCACGGATCGCAGTGTTATTGTTTCCACTCAATGCATCGTAGAAGTCTCTTCCTTCATCGTAAGCTGACATTCCGGAACCGTTGATGTCTTCTCCGATAATGTAAATTACGTGCTGACCACCAAATACTGCATTTCCAACGTTGTCATAGAACTGAGAAGATGGATTCCATTTCATATCAGTACCATTCTGACCTCCCAAGAAAGAGTTCTCGGCAAATGCGATATTCAAACGACGACCGGTTTCTACATCAATTGCATAACCTGGGAACCATCCCATTCCGGTAGTTGAAGTCAAATCACCTTCAGCAGCATTGTATCCTGCCTGACCAGCAGAAAGACCATTTTTATCAACTGAAGCCTGTTGTCTTGTTTTCGATGCTGTCGCTCCACCGATTGCCAAAGTTGGCTCCTGACAAAGCTCTACAACAACTGATCTTGTCCATTTTGACTTATCTGGTGTAAAGACTACATCAACTCCACTTGCTGACGCCATTCTTGATTGCGTCTTAGCCTGTGTAATATTTACTGATGCATTGTTAACTACAGGAGCGGCAGGTCCACAATCTCTTACAAGACAGAAGTGTGTAATTGTACCTCCCAAAAGGCTTTCATACAATTCATCCGGGTCACGTCCCTGATTATCATTCCAACATGCAGGATCGTTATCCTCATCTTCTACTTTTCCTGAAAGAATCCAGTTCTGAGGTCCAAAATCATCTGTATCCGGAACTCCGACCAACCATGCTTTACTTGAATCAGCGAACTCAAGAGTTGCTTCCAATGGCTCAGTTACAAAGTTGTTAGGAGCCGGAGAAGCGTAAACTGTATAGTTCTTCTGTTCAATTGTAATTGACACTCCCCATTCAGGAATAATCTGCTCATTACCTACTGCAATTGTTCGATCCGATCTAACAGAGTCAATAATTGCACCACCTTTTTGTGTATATCTGTATACCACCCAGTTTGCTGTATCAATACTTGCAGTAGAAGTACCATACTCAATGAATTTCAATTCATAGTGTCCAGGTGTTACATTAAGCGGGTCAACTACTTTTACATCAATTGGACCAGCATTTTGCTTATAAATAGGTCTATCTACAGAGTTGTTTGCTAAGATAGATTTTACTGTCGCATCTGTAAGATCTGTAGACAGTGCCATGTTCCCCCATCCATCAAGACGTGTTATTTGAGGCATTGTTCCATAACCAACAAAGGCGAAAGTACCTCCTCCTCCTGGCATTGGGTTGTGAGGAATTCCTGAAACACTACTAATAGCAGTTCCATCATAGCTCAAACGTGAGCGGATGTATGGCATTTGCTGACCATCTAATTTTGTAGGGTCAGTAGGGTCATATTGCTTAAACTCATTATGTGCATAAGCTACAGCGATATAATAGTAGGTCTTATGGTTAACAAGAGTTCTGTCACCACTAGCAAACTGATCCTCAGTAATACTAAATGTATGACGAATTCCTTCGTTAGCACCATCTACTTTCAATACCGGTTTTGAAACACCTAATTCTTCATCGAATTCATAGTTGATCATTCGGCTAACTTCATTGTTAATATCACACTGAACAACCAAACGAGCCTGATCAGAGTCCTCAAGATCTGCTACTGAAGTAGTTCCATCTTTCATCTGATAAATCTGATAACCTTCAAATCTATAGAACTTATCATAAGGAGTTTCACCAGGAACATCAACAATATTGATTTTATCCTCTTCTTCGTATGATTCATTTACGTTGTTTCCTGAAGGGTTTGAAATCATCAATACCAACTCATTCTCCAACTCCTGAATCGTCAATCTAGGAGCTGTTGGTGGCTCAAGAATCTGGAAACAGTTATCAAATAAAGCCTGCGCTTTCGTATCAGCACGGAATAACTCACGTACAGGAGCTTCAATATCTGATTCAGTACTTCTTGCGTAAACCACACCAACTGTAATGTTATTTACTGCTCCAGGGCGTAATGTAAATGGTCCTGCAGCCTGAACAAAGCGACGGTCACCAACAGGGTTTCCTGTAGAAGTTTCAGACCATGGTGCTTGTGGAGAAGAACCAGGAGTACCCCATCCTAGAGGATCCGAATCACCTGGGAACATATAATCTGTAATAACGTTAGGGTTGTTTCCAGCAGTTCCTGCGTTACCACAACCTCCGTATGTCATACGCTCACCATTCTTCCAAACTCCGTTCATCAAACGGTAGAAATCTACAGCTGAAACAGGGTCATCTGTTACACCTGTCTGTGAACACCCAAAACCGATACGTGAGAACGAAATATATCTTTTCATTCCATAACGTTCGTTATCAATTACACCATCTCCGTATCCTATACCTAATCCAGTATAAACGATACCGTTATCTAATCTTGCTTCAGCAACTGAAGGAGTTGTTGCAACAATAGTTCCGTCAGGAAGTGTATCTCTTGATGGTCCAACGTTATCGCGTCCATCATCATCCTGATAAGGTCCTTCAAAGAAGTCAATACCTACAGCAGGAGGATTGTCTTCATATCCGATTGATCCGTTACAGCTAGGATCGGTAATTGTTCCGTTATACGCGTATCCTAGTCCACGAGACACGTCACATCCAGCATAATCATTTTCTGAACATCCCACATCCGTATCCGCATACTTCGCAAAATAAGTATCCTGAAGTGTTTGCGTTCCTCTGTTGATCATTTCATAGTTGTAGAATGTCATCTTGTTCACTTCATCTCCTGTAGCAAACGAAAATGCCTGTGCGCGGATTTCCATACCAATCGGGTCACCACCTGTCTCTGTGTGAATATTCCCTTTATCATTAAATACCCACCAATGCGTTTCGTCACCAAACAAAGTGATACGACGATCGTTTCTACAATCTACTTCCTCTTCAAAGTCATACCAAGGATAATCACCATCAGCGATAGGATTGTATATCCCATCTTTGTTTCTATCGTAGAAAGGAGCCAGGTAATAATCCTGTCCAAGAGAAACATCTCCATGAGCCGGCCAGTTTATGATACGGTCAAGTACCTCCCCAGGAACAACAACCGGTTCAGGACAAGCCTCCGCATCAACATTTTCACAGTACCACCACATATTAAAGTTTGATACTTCTGATTTTCTGATTGTAAAGAACTCATCAAAAGCCAAACAGGTCTGTGCAGTAATTGTAGCCTCTCCAAAAGGGCGTGTTACATCACCATATACAGGTCCCGAAGGGTTATAATTTCCTGAGTTAGGATCTACTGTAAGAGGTCCTGTCCAGAAATCACGTCCCTGAGTACCGAATAACTGAGCAGCTAGTTTAAGCTGACCGTTAACGTCAGTCCCCCCCATCCAAAGTGCTCCTGCAAAAAGAACAGAAGGTCCTGTTGGATTGTCCTGAGATGGTTTTGGAACCTGATAAGCAGCTCTGTTATTATTTCTATCCTGCCACATCATCCCACCTGTTTCAATAAGTGCGCGCACATCATTGAACTCCATGAAAGTTGATTCTGTAGGAGGCACACAGTTTGCAGCTTTGGTAACCATTAGTTCTCCGTCGCCATTACCTCCTCCTTGCTTATTAGTAGCCGGAGGATTCCAAGCCATCACACCACCGTAGATCCCAAGGAACAACGTGGTTAAAATACTTATTTTCATATACTCTCTCATAACTAAATTCTCTTTTTGTTCAATTAAAAGTCAAATTTCACACCTAAACGAATTGTTCTTGGAAGACCATAATTGAACGGATTATCAACTTTCATCATGTAAAGATCACGGAAGGACTGCTCATCCAACTGGTTAGATATTGACGACTGTGAATCTACAGAAGCAAGGAACCCGTCATCGTCAGCGTTACCTGTAGCACGATATACATTAAGAACGTTTGCTGTGTTCAAAAGGTTGGTGATACGGAAATAAACATTTAGGAAAGCCATTTTCTTCTTGTCCTCATTCTTACCGAACTCCAAATTAAATGTTCTGTCAATCTGAATATCCAAAGTATATGTCCAAGGCTTTCTTGATCCGTTCAACGTTCCTTCAAGACCTGAAGTCTGAGGGTTGATGTAAGCAGCACCACGTACTTGTTGCTGACGTGTGTAAGGTGTTCCTGAACCAACATTTGCAACCAGGTTAACACCTGTGTTTTTCAGAATCTGACCACCTTTTTTCGTTTTAGGACCATTGTATGATTTTCCTTCTCCGTATCTATAGTCAATCACAAAGTTAAATGTGTGACGACGGTCGTAGTTATATGGGAAAATATTCTGAAGGTTTGGTTGTCCTGAGTTAACCAAAGTTAATGCTGAAGTTGCATCGGAACCAGTTCCGTCAGCAAATTGAAGTGTATAGTTTGCATTCAAACGGATGTTTCCTGTTCTTCTCAAGTCATAAGAAACTGTCAATCCTTTAACGGTTCCGAAGTCACGGTTACCGAATGTACGGTATGTGTTCGGATACGCTTCTACCATTCGCATCAACTGAATCTGATTTCTTTGCTCTCTGTAGAACGCTTCAATCTTAACAGCAGAAGTTTTTGTTAGTACCTGCTGGAATCCTAATGCATAATCGATAGTTGTTGTTGGTTTTAGATTTGCGTTATTAATAATAACGTTTCTTGTTTCCATAAACTGATAATCGATTGGATCGAAACGGAATCCTGTATTAGGACGCTGCGTAAGGATGTCATAGTGAGCAAAGAAACTTGCCTCATCTGAAATAGGGAATGAGAATGCAATACGTGGCATAACATTCACCTGAGCCTTATAATCTGTAAACGCATCTGCTGATGGAGTTTCAGCCGATGGATCTAGCAACCATGGCGCGATTCCCTGTGCTCCACGAACGATAGTCGGATCGGAAATCGGGCTACCTGAAGCATCATACCACTGCATATCCTTACGGAAACCATTAATAGAAGTCGGGTTGTTTACGTCATTCACATAAACTACGTAATCGTCTCCCATACTTTCCGGAATATCAACCCAGTTATACGTTGCCGGATCAGACTGCGCCAAAGAACGAGCCTGCTGAACGTTTCTTGCTGAATAAACTAAAAGAGGATCTTTCAATACTGGTTGATTTGCATCAAATACATCGACACGTACACCAACGTTGAAAACGATATCATCAAATGCAAATTTGTCCATAATGTACCCTGCAACGTAGATTGGCTGGAAAGCACCGATTGTACGTTTGTAGTTACCATTATCATCTATTTCATTGAAGTAGTTATTAATATCTGTTGATCCTTTTATTTTCTTACCTGTGTAGTCATACCCCCAGTACTGAACAAAGTTCTGTCCTGAATTCAACAACTCATCAGCCGAGAACATATCCAATGTTAATGTATTAGGATCAACTTCGTCAATATTCACGAAATCAGTACCAAATGGATCCAATCCCAATTCGTTACGAACGCTGTAATCAAAGAAAGACTGTTCGTCACCATTAATCTGACCACCGTACACTCCGTTAGTAGCACCATATCCAGAATTTAAACGGTCATATGTAACACGGTAGTATGTACCATAGTTATCCCAACTTGGTGATGATTTATCCAACTCGGAAATATGCGAGTTCATCAACTGACGCGCCACTGTCCAAAGACCAATAGGACCTGCCTGACCTGACTGGAATCCACGGTCAGTACGTTGTTCAAATTCGAAACCAAGTGTAATTGAGTGTCCACCAATGTTAATCGACCCGGAACCTGTAGCACGGAACTGATTGTTTTCAAATTTCTGATAGAAGTTGTAAGGAACTCCAAAGTTATTCCAGATTTCGTATACATCTTCCGGAGTATCTCCGTTACGCAAAGCTTTACCTGTCTGAATCTGGAAAAGGTTTTCGTAGTTTCCTGTTACCTTTCCATCGTAGATATCATAATACTGACGAGTAATCGCAGCAAAAGCATCATTTGTTTCAGACGCTTCAAAGTCTACACGGTAATCACGGAAACCATCGTGCTCATAATACGCGTCCGTAACATTTCCATCTTCATCTGTAACCTGGCGGAAAGTATAAGATGGCTCACGATATGTAGTAAACTTACCAACATATCCATAATTAAACAAACGATCTTTGTGATTAGCATCCTGAGAATAGCCCGTTGATTGTGAATAATCCACCATCAAAGAGTAGAATGCTGATTTAATCTTTGAGCTGCTTCCCTCTTCTTGTTTAGGAGTGAATCGCTGTGTGAAACGTCCGTATACACGCCAGTCTAACTGCGTATTCAAACCAAAGTTGGTAAAATTCATCAGTGAGTTATTATAGCTATAACCTCTTCCTGTATTGTAAGCCATCGACCCACCAAAAGTAAGGTTAACCGAAGGTCCTGCATTAACATCTATCTTACCTGCTGCAGAAATGTTACGGCTTCTTGCATTCATTCGGTAAGGTGTCTTTTCAAAATCATCAGCTCTAAGGAATTGTGAGTTATGGTAAGTCCCCTGTCCTGTACCTGTCGGACGAAGAGGGTTTGCCATCAACTCTTCACGAGCTTCTTTTGTAATCCGGTAAGTACCTCCGATAACAGGGCGAGGATCTAACTGATCCGTATAGTTTACCGAAAGGAAGAACCCTAAGATTGGTTTTGTTTTATTTCCTAAAGAATCTTTCTTCATCCAAAGTGGTCCGGAAACCATTCCTTCCAAAAGGTTATAACCAAACTGATCCATACCGATCACTTTCCCGTCATATCCATTCGGATCTTTTCCATTAAAGTAAAATCCGGAAGTAACACCTTCTATCGAACCGAAGTATTTTGCAGACGGACCTCTTGTTGTTACAGAGATAACCCCTCCGGTCATATCCCCATAGTTCGCAGGAAGACCACCTGTGATTACAGAAACCTCCTGAATAGCTGACTTTGGAAGATTGGACGAACCACGAACTTTAATACCATCTATAAAGTAGTAGGAATCACCACTTCGAGAACCACGAACACTCATTGCTCCCGAACCTTCTTCCATATAAACCCCTCCGACAGTTCCGGCAACACCTGCTGCAGAACGAACCGGCATACGCGCGATATCCTCACGTGTTACCGTTTGACCGGAAGCACCACCATCCTTATCAATAAGAGGAACTTCATAGTGAACAACCTCCACCTCTGTTAGAAGCCCATCGGACTGACCTAACTGAAGGTCGTTAAGGAAGGTTATCTTATCACTGGATACAATAACACCTTCCTGACGAAGTGTCTGATACCCGACAAAACGAACCTCAACATCGTAACTACCAGGGCTAATGGAGTTAATCTGGAATTTCCCATCAAAGTCGGTCTTACCCCCACCTTTCTGAACTCCGTTCTGGAATAACACCACGTTAACAAATGGAAGCGGGTCTGCCGTCTCCTTTTCTGTTACCACCCCTCGGATGGTACCTACCCCTGTTTGTGCAAGCGAGTAACTAACTGTTAATAAAACACTTGCGAGTAACAAGTAAAATTTCCGTAACATAAGCAAATTTTAATTTGAACTATTCTTTAAGCAACAAAGCGGGTAAATATAGAAAAATAATTTTTCTTAGCACCTCTTTCCTTTTTAATAAATTTTAACATCTCCTTTTTCAGGCATGCTACAAACATACCGTTTTAAAATCCATCTGACAACGAGCTAAAAATCGAATTTCTCTAATATTATACCTGTCTAAACTATTTCCTCCTTTTCTTCTTTCTTTTGTCTCTTTTTTTCAAAGCTTTCTGCTGTTTCTTCATTCGCTTCTGAGTCTCTTTACTCTGAATGCTCATGAAACGCTTCTTCCCGTCCTTCTCAGCTTTTTGTTGGGCCTTTTTTCTGGATTCACGCTTCTTTTCAATATTTTTCTCAGCCTGCTCAACGGTAGCCGGAGTTTTCTGAGCGAACAATTTACCTGATGAAAAACAACAACTAAAAAGTATCAGAAAGAAAATGACTAAATACTTTTGCATACTTTAATTCTCTTTTTTGCGTTAATAAAATTGTAAATTTACAGAATAAACACAGCAGCATGAAACTATGTAGGCCAGTTTTGATTTTAGGGACAGTGCTATCCTTTCTCTTCCTGATTTCATCTTGCAATAAAAACAAACTCCACCCGGTTCCGAATCTTCCGTTCAATGTTAATATCAACATAAACCTGCCCTCTTATTCAGGACTGCAAAATATAGGAGGATATGCCTATGTTGATAATTACGGTTCTAAAGGTGTGGTTGTATACAGAAGGTCTATTGATGAATTTGTTGCTTTCGACAGACAGTCCACAGCTGATGGCGGACAAGAATGCGGAGGAGTAGAAATTGATGAAGAAAATACACTTATTGTTAATGATGTCTGCGGTGATTCCCAATTCTCCTTGTACGATGGTTCTGTTATTCAGGGACCGGCTGAATTTGGTTTACGAGGCTATCGGACTATTTTCGACGGTACCTATACGCTAAATATTTCCAATTAAAGCAGTACAAACTGAGTTTCACTCAAAAGGGCTTTTAACTGCGGATCATCAGGACCAAGGTAGGTATCTCGGAAATCATCCATCTCCTGTCTCGTTTCAGGAGAGATTTTCTCCTGCAATTGCTCCATGATTTCACCACTTATAGCGACTGGCGGAATTCCCGCGATAACACGATCACCAATAAAGTTTCCAATCAAATTAAACTCTGTTACTTCTGACAGTGGTTCACCTGTAACCACACAAACTTTATCCCATTTATCCTGCCAGTCTTCCTGCCCCAAACCGACCCGCTTTTCGTTTAGGTGAATACTTTCAAAGTACTCCTCGATGACACGTTTGGAATGCTCAGACATGCGCTGATTCATTTTTTGTCCGCAAGGTATACATATTGCCATTTCAAACAAAGTCAACACATCGCCCTCTGCAGTGCGCTTCATCGCTTTTTCAATCGCATAAGGCTCCCCGGAAGCAATCAAATCCTTTTCACACATAACACACTTTCGAATTGGCTTTCCGCTTCGGTCAGAATAAAACGACTCAGGTATCGGGTCAGACATTACTTACTCCTCCATTAGTTTAATATAATCCTTTAGCTTCTGTTCGTCCTTTTTGCTAAGAATCAAAAGTTTTCCGTTTGACTCAACGACAATATAATCATTCAGTCCCTGAATTAATGCGGAACGATTGGTTGGAATGTTAACAATGCAATTGTGAGAATCAATCAACTGTGCTTTACCTCCTATAATTGCATTTCCATTGAAATCTTTTTCCAGATGACTGTAAACAGAACCCCAGGTTCCTAAATCTGACCAGTCAAAATCCGCCAAAACCACTTTTACGTTTTTTGCGTTCTCCATAACAGCGAAATCTATCGAAATGTCTTCACATTTTTCAAAACACGTATTGACAAACTCCTGTTCTTGTGGGGAATTATACAATGAAAAGTCACTTGCAAACAAACTGTATAAATCAGGCTTAAACTTTTTTAACGCTTCAAGAATGGTAGCTGCTTTCCAAACAAAGATCCCGGAATTCCAATAATAATCACCACTCTTCAGAAACAGTTCGGCCAATTCTTTATTCGGCTTCTCCATGAATTGTTTTACCTCACACACCGAACCGGGAATTAAATCCCCGTTTTGGTAAAACTGAATGTATCCATACCCTGTGTCCGGTCTATTGGGTTTTATCCCCAATGTAACAAGGCAGTCTGTTGATTCCGCTTCATTCAAGGCCACATCAACGATACGAACAAATTTTTCCTCTTGTAAAATCAGGTGATCAGAAGGAGCTACAATAAGATTAGCCTCCTTGTTGATTGCGTAAATTTTTGATGCTGCATACGCAATGCATGGAGCCGTATTTTTTCGTTGGGGCTCCGTAAGAATTGCCTCCTCCGATAAATCAGGCAACTGATCTTTCACCAAATCCCGGTATATCTGATTGGTAACAACAAAAATATTCTCGGCAGGAACAATCTTCGACAACCGTTCAAAGGTCATTTGAATCAATGATTTCCCAATACCTAACACATCTAAAAACTGCTTCGGGTGTTCCGGAGTCGACAACGGCCAAAAACGGCTTCCGACTCCCCCTGCCATAATTACCGCAAACTTGTTACTTTTCATACTTCTACTTTCTTAACCTCGGCAATTGCATTTACCAAATACATTTTACCCGAAGCTACTTCTTTACACTCTACTCTTTTTCTCCTTACACTTCCTCTCTCAAACAATCTCCCGGACAACAAAAAACGTTCTCCCGGAAGAAGATCCTTCACAACCGGCACCGGATCTTTTGTATTATATCTCCTAAGTGCAAGAAACAATTCGTGATCAGAAGCTGAAGATGCCTTCGGATTACGAATATAATTTTTCAAAGGTCTCCTGACATCTTCCGGAAACCAGTTTTGTGCTCCTCCCGAAGTGAGCAATTGAGAAAAGGTCATTTTCCACTCTTCCCCATGTGGCGCTATCCTGTTTCCATACTCACTGAAGGCAATAAGGTGCGCAAACTCATGAAGTGTTGTAAGGTAAAAGGCAAATGGGTTCAAATTTCCATTTACCGAAATAGAATGAAACCCTTCTTTATCCTGACTACGATAATCCCCAAACTTGGTCTTTCTAGGGTTCGTAATTCTGAATTTTACCTTATGAGCCGCTATAAGATTCACCACCTGATCAATCCCCTGCTCGGGAAGAAACCGGCGGATTTTATCAGCAATAGCAGATTTAACCTCATTCATCGGAACAAAAATAATGGAATTAGCCAACAAAAGTTATCCCCACCAAAGAGTTTACAAAAAATTGATGATAATTTACCCAAAACCGCTAAATTAGCATCGAAAATGAAGGTGATCTACAATATAGGTAAGTATGTCATGATGCTGAAATATGTATTTTCGCGACCTGAAAAGTTTCGGATTTACAGAATCAGGATTTTTGATGAAATTGAGATTATCGGTTTAAGCTCGATCCCATTGGTAGCACTTATGTCGGTGTTTATGGGAGCAGTAATTACACTTCAGACTGCCGCTAACATGGACAGTCCATTGTTACCTGTAGAAACAATCGGTTACATTACCCGTCAATCTACTATTCTTGAATTTTCACCCACCATTATTTCCTTAATCCTAGCCGGTAAAATCGGATCTAATATTGCCTCTGAGGTCGGTACTATGCGTGTTACCGAACAAATTGACGCACTTGAAATAATGGGAGTAAATTCTCTTGGATATCTCGTACTTCCCAAGGTTGTCGCCGGATTGATTACATTCCCTATTATTGTTATACTTTCTATGGCGTTGAGTATTCTGGGAGGTCTTTTTGCAGCCGTTCAGACAGGATTGTGCTCGCAAAATGATTACGTAAAAGGGCTTCGGTATTATTTCATTGAGTCTGATGTTGCCTACGGATTAGTGAAACCTTTTTTCTTTGCTTTCATTATTACAACTATTGCTTCATTCTATGGATATTATACCAAAGGAGGAGCGCTTGACGTAGGTAGATCCAGTACAAAAGCGGTAGTGTACAGTAGTATTGGAATATTGCTCACCAATTACTTCCTAACTCAAATAATTCTGACATAATTCATGATTGAAGTAAAAGGAGTAAATAAAAGTTTTGGTGATCATCACGTTCTGAAAGAGATCAATACTGTTTTTGAGCCGGGGCAGGTCAACCTTATCATTGGTCAGAGTGGTTCGGGAAAATCTGTACTTGCAAAATGTATTGTCGGACTTCATGAAGTTGATACAGGAGAGATTTTGTACGACGGCAGGAACTTCACGGTTATGAATCGTCATCAGCGGAAAGATGTTCGCAAGGAGATCGGAATGCTCTTTCAGGGGTCGGCTCTGTTTGACTCCCTGACCGTCGAAGAGAATGTGATGTTTCCGCTCTCCATGTTTACGACAATGTCTAAAGCAGAAATGCGTGAGCGTGCTAATTTCTGTCTGGAACGTGTAAAACTAACCAACAGGAATCATCTCCTTCCTGCCGAATGCAGCGGAGGAATGCAGAAACGTATCGGCATCGCCCGGGCAATTGCCATGAATCCCAAATATCTTTTCTGTGACGAACCCAACTCAGGTCTTGACCCCAAGACATCTATCGTTATTGATAACCTTATCCGGGAACTGACCTATGAATTTAATATGACAACTATCGTCATCACTCACGACATGAATTCCGTGATAGAAATCGGTGATCACATTATTTTCATTTACGAAGGTAATAAGTGGTGGGAAGGAACAAAAGAAGATATTCTCAGAACCGACAATCAGGAAATTAACGATTTTGTCTATGCTGCTCAGTTCATGAAACAACTAAAAGGAAAACTTGGTAGCCACTAAGATTTTCATCAAGGTTAATTTTTCTTAAAAGATATAACAGTACACTCAATTTTTCATTACTTTGTGTGTAAATACTTTTTTTTATGTCAGAAATACAGAAAGATAATCAGAAGGAGAAGGAAGCACCTAAGAAGAGAGATGGGGTATACATTTTTGTTATACTATTGTTAATTGCAGGACTTGCAGGTTTTGGATTTTTAATTTCCAACAAAAACAAGGCCCTGGAAAATTGTTCTCTTGAAAAAAGTGCATTGGAAGCGGATATGGCGGGGATGGAAGATATGCTTTCCGAACATATTGATGTTCAAAAAGGAGACCTCAAAAGTGAGCTAAGAAATATGTTAGCCATGTACGAGGACGCTTTGGCTACAAATGATACGCACGAGGACAGTATCCGGGCGCAACAGGAAAAAATTCAGAGTATTCTGAATGAACTGGAATCAAACAAAAAGAGAAGTGCCCGTGAAATTTATAAATTGAAGAAAGAGACTGAAACGCTGCGGGCAATTATGAAAGATTATGTTCGTCAGATTGACTCTCTTAATACAGTAAATGTCGGTCTTCGTACTGAACTGACAGACAAAACAACACAGCTTTCCAGTGTAACCGGTGAACGCGATGCATTACAGGAAAGAACATCAAATCTGGAATCTAAAGTGGCGGCTGGAGCTCGTTTGAGTGCTTATAACATCTATTCAACAGGGCTTAAATACAAACTGGACGGAACACTAAAAGAAAACTCCAGAGCCGGAAAAATTGACAAAATCCGTTCTTGTTTTACGGTATCTGAAAATTCGTTAGCTGCGGCAGGATCAAAATTCATCTACCTTCAGGTTATTACTCCTGACGGAAAAGTTTTGCACACACGCTCCAGCAACGTGATAAATATAGACGGAGTAAATGTTCTCTACTCAGATCGTAAAGAGATTGATTACCAAAATCAGAGTATTGATGTTTGTGTATACTATGAGCCAGGAAATGAAGAACTGGCAAAAGGAAACTACATTGTAAAACTATATGCTGACGCTGCTCTAATCGGAAAAGATAGTTTTACACTTAAATAAAATCACTGTAACAGACAGCTTAAGAGAAGGGAGACAAAAGTCTCCCTTTTTTGTTATTTTCGTGGACTAAAAACGATATAAATGGAAGCTATAAATCAGGGAGACGTAAAGTTTACTATTTCGGACAATGGAATTGCAACAGTTGAATTTTTTCACCCCTTATCCAATTCATTACCCGGTAAAGTACTTGCAAAACTAGCTAATACAATAACTGAACTGGGAGGCAATGATTCGGTAAAAGTAATTGTACTTAAATCGACTGGAGACCGAGCATTTTGCGCTGGAGCCAGCTTTGACGAGCTGATCTCAATCAAAGATCTAGATACCGGCAAACAATTTTTCTCCGGTTTTGCCAATGTTATTAATGCATGCCGCAAAGCCCCCAAATTGATTATCGGACGTGTTCAGGGAAAAGCTGTTGGTGGAGGTGTCGGATTGGCTTCTGCTGTTGATTATTGTTTTGCTACGCGTTATGCTGATGTAAAGCTGAGTGAGCTGGCTGTTGGTATCGGTCCTTTTGTCGTAGGTCCTGCAGTAGAAAGAAAAATAGGTCTTTCAGCAATGAGTCAACTGGCTATTGATGCTACTGAATGGCGTTCCGCAGACTGGGCAAGAGAAAAGGGATTGTACACAGACATCTTTGATTCGATCGAAGAAATGGATGAAGCCATCCAAACACTGGCTAACAAACTGGCAAAATCGAATCCCGAAGCGATGCAATTACTTAAAAAAGTATTTTGGGAAGGAACAGAAAACTGGGATCAGCTTTTGGCTGAACGAGCAGCAATGAGTGGGAAACTGGTTCTATCCGATTTTACAGTTAATGCGATCAACTCTTTTAAGAAAAAATAAATCCATCCATTATCAAGAGAAGCTGTTCGTTGTACCGGACAGCTTTTTTTGTATCAGAAATTGTATTTCATATCCCGCTCATCAAGTAATGAGAAACTAATTTTAAATTGCCCGGTGGGCGGTGAAAAATTGGCATCTGAGTAGACCCCATACAAACCTATTCGTAATCGACGTTTAAACAACTTGAAATCCCGTTCCAACCCTGCGAAAAATTCCCAATACTGGTAATTATGTTCCGGCACATATAAATAGCCCCCTCCCACGACTGATTTTATCCGGGTCTTTTTCATAAAAGGTATTTTATTTAGCAGCGCCCCGTTAAAGTGGTGTACAATGTGTGTTTCCAGATAGAAATCCATTGTCGGGAGGGATGTATCCAATCCCTGATAAGAATACAGAGGATTGGAAAACCACAAAGGATCTGATCTTCTGTGGTATTTATAATCCGGATCTTTCAGAATACGTGCATTCAGAAACTTTCCTGTTTTTACATGGTAATTGGTTGTTCCCAACGTACCAATTTTAAAAGATTGTCTCACTCCCAGATCAATGTAATCGTGATCAACGTCACTTCCCAAAAAACCAGGTATTCCCTTTTCATATCCAATATAAAAAGTTGGCCATTTTGAGCCAAGAATCACCTTTCGTTTTGGTTCCCGCATATATTTTTGTCCCGGAGTATATTCTACTATCAATCGTAACAAAAGAGCCTGATACGTTTTAAACACAGGTGGCGCGGTATTATTTATCGCGCTATCCAATAACGTGATAAACTTGTAACCATCTACGGAACGTCTTTCATTAAATTCGACCTCAGCATCCAAATAGAGGCCATTTAACAGCTCTGTATAATGTCCTCCAACCAACTTTGTAGATTCGATAAAATTATCCCGCAAGAAGATCTGGGAAATAGCATCCTGCTGACGAATCAGGTCAAAATCATGTCGGAAACGGAGAAAAACTGCCGATTGTCTGAATGGATCATACAGATATCTGACTCGCGCTGTTCCTTTGATATCCCCATTTAAAACACCAACAGACACCTTACCGTAGGTATCTATATACTTTTCATTCTCCCATTTTTTGAAATAGTCAAAATTTGGCGATATACGTGGTCCGGCAATGTATATTGGTTCGATCATACCCGCTAAAGATGAAACAGACCATTGTATCTTTTTTGCCCTGTTACGTTGATCTATACCAAACCAAACAACTTTCCAGAAAGTAACCCGGTTAAACTCCTTGTCCACGGAGTCGAGGTATTCCTTTTTGTTAAGAACAGCATGGATACTATCCTGTTTTCGCAATAGCTCTCTCTCTTCTTCAGTTAGTTGTATTCTGCGATTACTCTCCCAGAAAGCAGAGTCTTTATCATACGCATCCTGTGTTGTGACAGCAACTTCATTCGAAAAGAATTTCTTTCCATACTCCTTACCAAATACATAATTATCATACGCTACCGAGGTCGAGGCTTCCGTCACATCCTTATTAAAGGAAACACCATACCTCATGTTCTGCTGTTTCAAGACACAAAGCGTATCTCCTCTATTTTCAAACAACTGGTCAATTTCGAAATAATCAAATTTTAATAAATCTCCCTTCTCCATCCTGAAAGACAATTCTTTTACCATCCAGGCAGAATCCTGTATGATCAAATACCCCGTCAGCGTAGAAGTTGCCGAATTCCTTGCTGCTATTTCTATTTTATGATATTTGACACCTCCCTCCACATATTGCCTAACCAATTTGTATTTATAGGATAAAATTCCTGCCCAGCTAATCGGAGAGGTAACAGGAGACTCATTAAGGTCATCTACATAGAGAATATTTGCAAAAAAATTAAAGTTTGATTTTGTTGTTGTCGTGTAATAAAGCCTATCGTCCTTTCCTTTTCGGACATACGCATTTCTGATTTCTTTCACATTGTTGGGTGGTTGAAAGTGCCGTTCCATTTCCACTTCGACAAGGTTTAAATTATCTGTGGTAGCATAACGAAGTTCTTTCTCCTTTTCTTCACGCTCAAAAGGATCTGTAATCTTATCCAGTTCCTCTTCAATTTCCTGTTTGGAACGCTTTTCAGATATTGCGCGCTTTTCAGCTGCTTTTAAATAGACATCAACACTGTAAGAATATTGTTCGGGATTAATAATATCCTTTCGCTCAATAACCTTTTTAATGATCTCGTGCCCGGGGTTTGTCCTTTTGACTTTTATCTCAATCTCATTCAGCTCATTGTCAGCAGGTTTCAACTGAAAATCTATTTTATTACTTCCCTGCCGGACAACAACAAACTGTTCCAGAGTTTCAAAACCGAGGTATTTTACAACCACGTCGTAGGAACCTACTTCAATAAATAAAGTGTAATTGCCTTTATCAGAAGTTACAGTACGGAGTTCAGGTCTGTTTTTTATATAGATAGTAGCATAAGGGACGGGAACACCTAAATCATCTGTCACTATTCCCTCTATAGACTGGGAAAAACAAAGCAGGTTACTGAAAAGAATCAGTACAAAAAAAGGTAATCGCTTTAGTTCATTGATTGTCATATATGTTGCATAAAATACAACGTATTTGGCATCAATTTGTTCATTGCTCTTCTTTATTTTTCTGCTGCTCCAGGAATTCAATATGTTTCTCCATACGCTTTCTCATAAAAGAGCGTATAATCCAGGCAAAAAAGGCGATCCCCGGAAAAACGTAATAGGGTGCCCAGCGATCAAATCCTTCTTTAAAACCAAGAACCGTAATAAACAGTAGCATGGCGATCCCGATCAGGAGCCAGAACTTTTCCATTATTTTATTATACCTGTTCATAATCAATCTTTAAAATATTTCTCTCCCGTGGGTTTCAGAATCTCAAATTTATCAAATGTTTGATCCGCTACAATCCCTTTTCCCCACAAAATGCCATCTTCTGTCTTCACAACCACAGTTTTGTTACTAAAGATACTATCATTTCTCCAAAATAACTCTTCTGTTTCCAATTGCTGATTTTTATTAACGTTTCTCAGTACAACACTATCCCTGACAAACATTTTCTCTGTGTTGGTTTCTCTTTCACCATAATACGCAGTCAAAACCGCTTCCGGCTTCCGGGTATCACGATCGTAAAACGTCACCTCTAACCCATCTTTAATAATCGTCTTCGGGACCGGGTTGCGATACGACTCAACCAAGGTACCTTTTAACTCATATCTTACATAACCACTATCTGTGACGATCATGTGAAGATCTGTAGACAATTCATCCGGTAAATTCTCTTGCGTAGTCACCTTTCTGATGTTCTCCAGATCATTGGCACAAGAAAAGACAATTCCTGCGAGCAAAAGCCACGCAGGAATCATCCAAAAGTATTTTGTATACGATCTCAATGCTAGTTATACCCGATAATTTTCACTGATACCCCCCAGCAAGAAAGTGTTATTGACTCACCTTCTGTACGGTTCTCATCAAAGATCATATTCTTTGTAGGAGCATTAGCTTTGTAGGAAGCAGTACTCAACCCACCGCGTTCTGCTAACTCAACCGCATACCAGTAATTTGCTTTTCGTTCAAAACTTGTATCTCCACAACTGTTTGCCGAAGCTGCCACACTTTTTGCTGCAATATCCAAAGCCTTACTTCTGTATTCTCCTCCGGCAGTTAAAGCTGAAGCATGCGCCGCACGGTAGTTTCCTTGCTGATAATACCCGTAAGCCATACGGTATGCAATTTCATCACCTCGCTCACCGCTATCCATATCTTTTGCTTCTTTATAAGCTCCCATCGCATCTCCGTATCTTTTCTGAGCCAGAAGGAAGTTTCCTTTAGCAATCATTGCATCTACAGTTGGATCAAGAGAAATAAGTGTGTCCAAAAGCATTTCGTACTCTTTAGAGTTTACACAGTCTTTCTTCTCAAGAATGGACATGTAATTTTTTACAGCTCCTTTTTTCGCTTCCGCGTCCGAAGGTAACATTCCCAAAACATCAGAGATTACAGGAAGAACATCATCACATGATTTTGCAACCCGATCAAATATTCCAGTAATATATTCCTGAATCCGCTCGTTTCCTTCGTTCATTGCAAGTAATGCTGAAAGATTTAAGTATTCGTCAACAATACGCTTGCTGTACTCTTTCTTTTTCTGAGCATCTTTTTCTCCATACTGAAGGATGTAAAGATTATAATAATAAGTTGAAATCAACGAAGGGTTTGCCTTCTCCTGCAATCCATCAATTCCATATTTGAACAACTCATCGATCTTCTTGTAATCCGTACTTTTGATACTTGTCAGGTAATAGGCATGCCAAATCGACCATTCTGCACGTTTGCCGATGTTTGTTTCATATTTTTCAAATATACCGATCAACGTATCTGTATAAGCTTTCTTTATTGCAGCATCTTCGTTCTGCGCAATCAATTGCTCATAACCATACTTCAGGTTCATGTATATTGTTGAATCCGTCGGACAAAGTTTTTCTGCTTTGGTATAAAATTTAACCGCTTCCTGGAAATTCTTGTTTGTCATTGCATCACCTCCGATTACGCGAGCCTCTTTACACTCCTTACTCATTTCGTCCTGCGCAACAACAGGTAATCCTATTGCTAAAGTCAAACCTAATATGTACTTACCTAAGTTCATCATTTTATAATTTAATCATACTTAAACTTTCTAAACCATTTGTCGTTAAATCCGGGAGATAAAATTATTCCAACATTAACGCCAATATATCGTTCCCGTATCGATGTCGGTCCTATTTCTCCCTGTTGTCCGATTTTCATCCCGATGTTCAGAGAAGAAACCGATCGATTAAACGGAATCGGAAAACCTAGTCCAAAAGTCATGCCAAAGTCTGTTAAACGGGTGTCTCCTCCGGGAATCTGCCCATAGTTAGCCCCCAGTCTGTAGGTCATTTTGGAAAGGTACTTAATCGATGGTGATTTATCAAGAAACTTGTGATGAGGCGTGTACTCCACTCCAAAACGGGCATACATAGCATCCGAATAAGTCTCATTTACAGGAATCCCGTTCACCTCCTTTTTATACTGTCCCCAACTCATCATTTCAAAATCCGCAAGAATTCGTACACGGTGCATCAGAAGTCTTGACTTAAGCGAATCTTCTCTTGCTCTGATCTCATATCCCACTCCAAATCCGATACGCTGAGGGATGAACACTTTTCCTCCAAGTTCTCCCGTAGAAAAGATCGTATCAATATTAGCCGGTGAAATATCATAATCTCCCGTATATCTGACTAAAGATTCCAAAGAGGTCGTTTTCCAATAGGTTGGCATTGCATACGTTACTCCGATCGAAAACGAACTGTATTTGCTGATTGTATACTGATATGAAAGTCCTGTATTTAAACTAAAACCCCGTATACGATCATTAACCGTGTATAACCCATTAAAATAGCTGGACGAATTGATCCAATCACTTCTTTTCGAATTGGTCGTATTTCCAAAATTGTATCCCAGATCCGCTCCTAAAGCAAGATAATTTTTTTCATTCTTGAGGATTGCTGCCGAAAAATTAAAATAAACCTGTTGCACCCCACCTTCTCCCATATAGGAATGACGAAGTGAATCACCTGCAATTACTTCATAGGTTTTAAAATCATACCCACGTGAAATAACAGGTTTCATTCCCAGAGCAAGAGCAAAACGCTTCGCAAAAGGAATCGCGATCTGTATTGAATTTAAATACACCAGGTGGTCACTTGATTTTCCCGACGCAGATTCAAAATTCGAAAAACGTGTGCTAAGGTCAAATGAAAAAAGAGGTTGCCCTTTTCCCAGATAGGGTAAAGAAGCAGGATTATGAATATTTGCATAAGTAGAATCGTTTAACCCGATACGTGCACCTCCTCTTCCCAGTGATACTCCGTCAATCGGTTCTTTCCACATCCCCAGACCAAATTGCGAGTAAGGCGAATTTGTAGTCACCTGCGCAATTGTTAATACAGGAATAAAAAGGATGAGTACAGCAAGTATTTTCTTATGCATTAGCCTCTAAAATTAATTTCAAACCCAACAAAGTCAGATTTTCGTGCGCAAAGATGGGATTTTTTACTTCGAAATCAAAGTATTTCATATCTCCCCCTGTCACAAAAATTCTTAAATCAGTATACAGTTCCTGATAACGTTTAATTGTGGCTAAAATTTCATTTTGCATTCCATTTAATGCACCCGATACCAGAGATTCTTCTGTATTTTGCCCGATGAGAGGTCTTTTTTCCCAGGATTCGATTAATGGTAAATTTGCCGTATAGTCATTCATTGCACGGAACCTCATCCGTAACCCGGGAGAAATTGCTCCACCCAAATACATTCCTTCATCACTGACAAAATCAAACTTCAAACAAGTCCCCGCATCTACGACTAATACATTCTTCTCCGGGAACAATCCGACCCCGGCAACTGCATTGGCAATTCTGTCAACCCCTAATGTATCAGGAGTCTTATATGCTATTCGTATCGGGAATTGTAATTCATTATTTACACGAATTGCATTAGGGAGGATTTCCAATACTTCACGTGTTTTTTCCTCTCCGGCTACAGATGCCAGTATAGAATTAACAATTTCTTCCGTATCAATTACTTTCTTTACCCCTGCTATTCCCTCTCCTGAAGAAACGATAGTATCTCCCTGAAAAACCGCATACTTAAGCCGCGTGTTCCCCATATCAACGATCAATCTTTTCTGTATCATCATTCAAAGATAGTTGAACTTTTTTCAAAAAAAAGTATAGTTTTCGTTTGAAAAACAATTTTATTTATATCTTTGCACCCACCAAACGGCGGTGATGTAGCTCAGTTGGTAGAGCAAAGGACTGAAAATCCTTGTGTCGGCGGTTCGATTCCGTCCATCACCACGAAAGCCTCGCAGAAATGTGAGGCTTTTTTATTTCCCTGTATTTTTCCTCTACGTATCAATAAAAAGGGGATCAAGTCATATTTCTGTGGACTTGAAAAAAATCAAGCATAAATTTGCGTTAATCTGAATAAAAAGAATCCAATATTACGGACACCTCTAAATTGAGATCTGAAAGCTTTGATTTTGGCATTAAATGATTCTGCAGAAGCGTTTGTGCTTCGATTGTCAAAGTAGTTTAATATAGTTACATAGTGATTCATTATTGTGCGAGAGATCGTATTAAAAGACTTAAACCCTGATTGTACTACTTTTTCATGCCACTGAGCAAGTCTAGTATATCCGTGTATTTTGTCTTTCGTGTTTTGATAAATCCAGTGCTGTTTTTTGCTTGTGCATAACGGTCTACGGCTATGAAAGGTAGGGCTTTTTCTCGAGTGTAATTGTTGCCCTATCTTTTATAGGCGGTGTTATGGTTCTTTTTTGTCAGCCGAACGAATTGGCGAAATTTGAGGATTTTGAAGATGCTTTCCAGAATCTATTGTTGGCCCTTCGTAACCTATTAGATTCACGATTATTTTTCTTAGAAGCTTATCCATCAAAAAATAATTTTTTCGGGCTTCATCAGATTTACCTATATCCCCTGAATGCACTATTTTATGCCTAGAAATAAGTAAGTCTTCTACTTCCTTTGTTAATTCAATATTTGCCGCTTGAATAAGTTGACGAAATTTAAAATCGGTCTGTTTTCGTTTAGTATTATTTATGTTTGAAAGTTTACTGTTTAGTAGATTAAAATTACCACCCATTGCTTTCTTATTTCTTTCTAACACTTCCACTAATTCTTTATGAATTGGTGCATAAATATCAGGGTCAATGATTGTAGTTTCTGGGTCTTCAAAAGTTTCAGCGTGTTTATTACTAAATCTTTCAAGAAGAATAGTTTGAATAAAAATTCTTTCCCCCATTGATGGAGCTTGTTCAGCATTATTCAAATAGAAAATAATTGTATTCAAGTCCAATAGGACATTAAGGTTTCGATATTTTTCGAAACAATTCAGAAATGCATTTGAAACAATTCCATCCCCCTTATACCATGCATTGTTTATCGGTATATAATTGTTCCATCGATAAGGTTTATGATGTTGCGCACTGTATATTTTTTTAATTTGAGCATCCAATTTGCCTCCGCTGTAGTATTGTCCATAATATTCTGCCCTTATGTACACCGCCGCACCATTTAGAAAGGAAAGGAATTCAAGAAAATCAAGTTTAATGAATTCCCAAAAAGTATAAGGCATAGCGAGATATTGACTCTGTGGACTTTGGAATTCAATTATAGATTCTCCATCATCATCTTTTCTTATGATAAACTTATATGACCTGAAGTCAAGTTGAAATGTAACCTCAGTGTGGTCCCACAACTTGTCACCTCCTACTTCGTCAGGACGAACTGGGCCATATGCCCTAGATGCCTTAATAAATGTATGGCTGGTATGATGAATACGAAGGCCTTCCAACTTAACGTACTTAATTGGATCCTTGACAATTTCTAATTCTGATTCTAAGTCATTGGAGGGTCTGTTATGAATTTCTTTTTCAATTTTAATGTGATCAAAACAATAGAAATTTCCTTTGGATTTTCTAAAAGGTAAATTCTTCATTAAAATTTTGGGTGCTGTAAATTTATATCCATCTTCAGTACTGCAGAATAATTTGTAATCATCCTGTTCAAATGCATCCTGATTGTTGTGATAAAACTCCTCAAGATTTAAAAATTCGTCAAAGTGTAGTTCGATATATAGGTTTCCCTCGTCGTTATATACCAAACCCAACAAGAAATCAAGTTTTAATCCTTGATTAAAATCGATGTGTCCGCTTTTTAGCCGATAAATTGGGACTAGGTTATCCATTTTAAATTGCTTTTTCAGTTTGGGTATCGCGCTATGGCGTTAATGAACCATAACGGTTGGTACATGTTGTCGGGGCGGATTTCGGGGAGCGTTCCTGTCCGAAGGACACGGAACTGCGATGCGAGAATCCGCAGTTAGCGTACCACCGAACCCCGCCCTGCAATATGTACTGTGTTAGCTGTTGGCGTTTTATTTTCATTCTCCTTTTAATAATGGTTCTATCCACTGATGCATCTCATAAACGTCATTAAACTCTGGAAATGGATTATCATCCCAAGGACTATTCATTAAATAAGCGTCGAAAAATGCATCCGTCGTTCGTCTTGGATGATACCATAAATAAGTTTCTTTTAGACTATTATGGATAGAGTAGTGATGACTATAAATAAAGTCATCCCATGTTTCTTCAACTTCTTCTTCGGGTTTTACATCTATAATTTCAAGCTCGTAAAATTCACGGGATTTGTTTTTGAATGAAGCGTCGAGCATTAATTTCTTCGCGTCAATGTCAGAAACTGGTGCACTATAACCAAAAATTGTAACCATTAAAGAAATTTCAAAATAATCTCTTAAAATTTTCCATTCATCATTGATTGCCTTGTCAGAACTATAATCTTTATTTTCAACTGGATATAATAACTGCATTTCGTCAAATGGCTTATGACAATGATGACATATTTTATTGTATTTGTAGCCTTTTATTTTGCATTTTGAACAAATACCAACAGCAACATTCCCGTGTAAGAAAACAACGTCAGGCAAACTATTTATTTGAGAATGTCTTCTCATAGTTTTCAAAAGCAAAGGGTCCCAATTGAATGTTGCAATCAAGTCTTTTTTTCTAAGTGATAAAATTAAATAGTCATATAGCGTTGGTTTTTCAGGTATTTCGAGATAATAGAAATATTCATAGACTTTTCTGTCAATTATATTCTTTATAGAAGTCAACGACTTATCGCTTGCAATTTTGCTATATAAACTTTCAAAATTGTCAATTACGTTTTCAAATTTATCCGGAATAATACCATACAAATCTAGCTTTTGAACTAAATTCCTCATTAAAGGAAGTTCTTTTCCATTTTTGTCACCATTAGGAAATGAAGCTAAACTAGCACCTGCACCAAGTAAAACTAGGTGAGGCATTCGCTTGTCAGGTATTACACTTTTTTTCAATCTAAGATTTGTTAAATGTTGATGTTTGTATTTCTTTCACGCTTACAGCTAACTAGCGTGTATATACCGTGTGGTTGTTATATCTTATATAACCACAGTACAGCTAAGATAATGAATCAAATGGATATTGATTCTTTTGGTTCGATTTTCACCCGATCTTCTCCACCAAAGCCTCACATCTCTGCGAGACTTTTTTATTTCTCTGTATTTCCCCTCTATGCATAAATAAAAAAGCAGTACCCATAAAGGATACTGCCTTTCGCTTGATCTATCTTCTTTATTTAGTACTTCACAAACTTTCGTACCAGTTTACTTCCATCTTTAGCAGTTAAAGAAAGGAAATAAGTCCCCTGAGGAAGTTTAGAAACATCGATATTTTGTTTCGACTTTTCAACTTTCATCACTTCGGCACCAATTAATGAATAAACGGATACAGTATGGTTATCAATATTCCCGCTAAACTGAACAGACAACATATCCGTTACCGGATTCGGGAATACAACTAATTCTTCTGAATTCAACTCTGTAATTCCCGCAGTTGGGTTTCCAACATGAATTTCTTCTGATACCTGATTGGTACTCGTTCCATTTGAATTCTCTGCAACAAGGCTCACAAAATAAATCCCCTCTTCGTTGAACTGTATTTCCGGATGTTGTGTTGCAGCATCCGTTCCGTTAATAAATGCCCATCCCGAAGCAGGAGACACTTCCCATTCCCATCCGTTAGGACATTCTGTTGACTCATCAGCAGCTATAATTGTACCTCCAACCGGAATATCGTTTGCACTTACAGAAAATTCAGCTACCGGTTTTGCAGCCGCTCCTTCCAACAAGTAAAGTGTTGAGTTGATTTCAGGCGTACAGATCACATCAACCAATCCCGAAGGCCAACGAACAACTACTGAATCAATTTCATCTGCCAATCCCAGTCCGAAGTGAGGGTTTAAAGTACTGCAATATCTGAAACCTGTCCCTGATTGAACATCACGAATCTGTCGTCCCCAGTCTCCATAAATTTCAATTCGCGCACCAATACCATTTCTATTACTCTGTACACCTTCCAGGTTCATTTTAATCCAGTTGTTTTCATTTCCATCATTCAGATAGATATTATTACCATTCTGTACATCAAGGAAACCATCATTATTCAAGTCTCCCACAGCTCCCACAACCATCGGTACTGTATAGGGCGAAAATGTCATATCCCCGTTATTAAACATGATAACGTTTCCACCTCCAAAAACATCTGCAAAACCATCATTATTAAAATCGAAAGTAATATGCTCTATATTCAGATGCGTATTTGCATCCCAACCACTTCCTGCTGTAATATCCGTAAACGTTCCATCCCCGTTGTTTCTCATGAACTTATGAGGACCATCAGCTGTAGAGCTCGCCCCTACAACAACATCCATATCCCCATCGTTGTCAAAATCATTCCATGCAGAAGACCATGTTTGCACAGGATCTGACAAATTTGACTCTATTGACACATCGGTAAACGTTCCATCTCCGTTATTTCTGTGTAATTCATTAATTCGGGCGGAAGAAGATCCTCCCCGGCATTTTGCAATAAACAAATCCTGATCTCCATCATTATCATAATCAATCCATACGGAACCGTAATTCCCCCCATCCGGGTGATCTCCAATCCCTCCCTGGTTAAATGACAGGTTTCCTGAGCCATCATTTATGTAGTATACGTTCGGATCAACATCATGACAAACAAATGCATCCAGATTACCATCATTGTTGATATCAACAAAATTACTTCTCTGAGAAAAAACATATTGCGGTCCGGCGATCACCTCGTATTCAGTACCTGTTTCATTTGCCTTTAAAAATGCCACCCCTGATCCACCACCGTATAGTAAATCATTGAATCCATTCTTATCATAATCAGCAATAGCCATACTCCAGGATGGCAAATACGAAGTCCCGGCCGTAGCTATTGTCGTATTAGTAAACCCTCCTATGGCTTGTTGATAATGCACCTGTATATTTCCGGAAGAAACAGTGACAATATCATCCAGATAATCACCATTCATATCTCCGATAGCAATTTTATAACTTCCTGAGATGGTTGGGATATACACCCCTGTAAACGTAACAGGTAATTCAACCGGATTTTGTAATATGGTTTCCGTTAATTCAAAAACAAATCCATCCGATTCCCATTTATTATCCCAGGCAATATAGTAAACCTCTCCCTGTTCTGCTGTAAAAGAAGTGACAGACAGCACCCCTGCTCCCGCATCATCATCACCGGCAACACAGGTCAACTGACCACACGTCCCCGTATAAACGTGCACCCTGGTATCTCTTCCTGTATTCGCAGCAAGATCAGAGCTAACCGTAACCGTATAGTCATTATCCGGCACATAGCGATACCATTCAGCATTCATAGCCCCGGGACCATTTAGGGCGCAAACCGGATCGGGTATTTCTGTCCCGTCAATGTAGTCGATAGTGTGTAGCCCTTCTGTAATCGTCAGCGCTTCACTACATGTGTTCTGACCGTATGCCATACCGCCAGACAACAAAATCATCATAAGTAGTTCTTTCCTTTTCATATAGTTGTTTTTTTATCCTCCGCAAGGAGAAAGCGTGTTTATCCATTCTTCCAAAAGCTGCACTCCCTCTTCATGCACAATACTTCTCCCCAGGAGAGGCATTCGTGTAGCTTCAGACGTCGAAGACAATCTAAAGTGCATGACTGACCTTGCCGTATTTGACGGAGCGACAATATAAACTAACGCTGAGTTTATTTGTTCATCCGGCTCAACACAAACCCCAAGGTTACTCAACTCTGTGGTTTCAGAATAAGCAAGTCGTAAAGGTCGGTAATCACAGTGGCTATTTTCGCTGTGACAGTGTGCGCAATTTATATCCAGGTAAGATCGAAGCCTCAGGTCAACAGGCTCAGATTGGTCTTTATAATCAACAAGAGAAACATAATTTTCAGAGAAACCTCCCTCCAAATAACCTTTATCAACCATTTCCTGCAATTGATTTTTCATTCCCGATGCATACTGATGTAGTTTGTTCATGTGCTGAGGCTTCACGCCAATCGGGATAGGGTTACTGTTAAATTTATGACAGATAAGGCACTCCGTTTCCGAAGGAATTCTATAGTTCGTTGATTTCTGCACTCCATTCTCCATCCAAGAAATTTCAGTATAACTACCATTCATATCAAGATAGGCTTCCGTTTGCTCATCATTCCAAACATATTCTGCAAATATCCATCCTGATGCTTCTTTTATAAGTAATCTTGTTTCTATAATCCGGGTTGTATTCCCCGGCAATACATTATCATAATAAAAGTTCTTTATCAGGATCGTACCTATTGGGAAATCCAGCAGTTTATTTCCTTCTACAAATGTTGCCTTCTCTCCACCTTCTGGCATCCGGATGAATCTCTTTTTCTTGGCATAATCTGTAAATAATGACGAAATTGGTTCATACGAAAAAAGTTCATCCTCCGGAATTTGATTCTTCATATCTCCTTTGAAAAATCCATAATCCGAAAGTTTCTGATATGGCATTGGCCCCAACTCAGGATTCACAGCAGGCTTAACCATAGGAGTAATAGTCTCCACCTCCTTTTTACAGGAAAAAACAGATAAAATAAAAACTGTTGCAAGTGGTAGTAATATTCTGTTCATGTTGCAATTTAAACAAAATTGTGATTTCGTAAAAAAAATTTAAACATTTTATAACTCTCTTTTTCACAGGTTAAAGAAAACTTTACCTTACCATATAAGTCCTACCGATTTAGTATACTATATTTGCAAAATGATTTCTCCGGAAATAACAGTAACACTAGTTGTAATGGTCATCACAACTATTCTATTTGCTACAGAATGGATCAATATTGGCGTTACTGCAATTGCCGGTATGTTGGCTCTCACTGTCTTTGGTGTCATCTCTCCGAAAGAAGCTCTGGAAGGATTCACCACAACAGCCATTATTACAGTTGCGTTTATGTTTATTCTCAGTGATACCGTCCTGAGAACAGGAGCTTTACAACATTTTGCATTTTCTATTGAAAAAAACTTCAGTAAAAATTTTAAGCGCTCTTTGTTTGTAATGATGTTAATCATTGCACTTGCTTCCGCGTTTATTAACAATACACCTGTAGTCGCCATATTTATACCGGTAGTAATTCAGTTAGCCTACAGTACAAAAACAGATGCACGAAAATTACTGATCCCCCTTTCTTTTGCTTCCATCTTTGGTGGTACCTGTACACTAATCGGTACTTCTACTAATCTTCTGATAGACAGTCTTGCGCAGAAACAAGGCTTTTCGGGACTATCCCTATTTGCTCCTGCAGGTGTTGGTGTGATTCTCCTGCTGGCAGGCACCTGCTATGTTGTGTTTATAGGCATACACGTATTCTCCCGCAAAAAGGATAAGACAGGAACCTCCAACTTTTCTCACTACCATGTTGAATTAGAGACACAACAGGATTATCCGGAAAAAACAATAACTTCTGAAATACAAAAACTACGTCTCCCTTTATCGTCCGTAACTCATTCAGGTCATAAAAGATTCAGGATAACCTGTACTTTTGAAGAATTAACAACTTTACTGCAACGTCTGCGTAACACTCCTTCCATTTTCACAGTAAGAAACAGCTTCTCATCTACAGATAGCGAGACATCTATTACCGAAGTCAGTGTCCCTTATCATTCTGAACTGGAAGGAAAAACACTGGCTGAACTCAATTATATCAAATCCTTCCGAGCCCGCCCCGTAGGACTTGCAGCCATACGGTCAACCTCTTCCATCTGGGAACATCCTCTTCACACAGGAGATAAAATTATTTTTCAGGTAAGACGTGATCATCTCGAATCTTTTCTTCAACTTGAAAAAAGTGTCCGATCGCCAATTACTTTTCTCAGCAAAAATCATATTATTGATTTCAACAGAGGTAAGTTTCTATTTATCCTGCTTGTTTTTCTTCTGCTTTTCAGCACAACATCAATCGGATTAATTGACTTTACAACAGGTTCACTGTACTCTGTTATTTTACTCGTAATCAGCAGACAGGTAAAAATCCGACAATTATTTACTGCAGTCAACTGGAAGGTGATTCTCTTACTTGGCGGAGCTTATTCAATAGGCATAGCTATGTCGAACTCAGGAATTGATCAGATACTCGCCAATGCCATTCTTGAAAACCTCACTGACTACGGTCCTGTAGTCGTTTTGTCTGCCGTATACCTTCTAACCTCCATACTAACTGAATTTATGACAAACCATGCCGCCGCAGCCATGATTACACCTTTAAGTCTTTTGATTGCTCAAAAGATGGGAGTTGCTCCGGAACCCTTTGTCATCACAGTCCTTTTTGCTTCTTCTGCCAGCTTTATGACACCAACAGGTTATCATGCCAATACAATGGTTTATGGTGTCGGCAACTATAGATATGCTGATTTCTTAAAAATTGGTATTCCGCTCAACCTCTTGTTTTGGTTACTCTCAACTCTTCTAATTCCTCTATTTTTTCCTTTTTAGAATTTTATATTTTTAACAAAAACTTTGTCTTTTTCGTTCTTTTCTAATAACTTGGAGGCGCTAAAAACTAAAAACTAGAATTGAAGAAAAGGACTTTACAGACTACTATTATCTCTTTTGGGAATGGTATTTCAATTCCCTTCTCTTCGCCCATTAAAAACTCAAAATTTCAAGGAAAATGAAAAAACAATTACGCTTAGTACTACTCTTGTTTTTCATACCTCTGTTTACGTTTTCACAAAACGTATATGAATGGTATCAGGACGGAATAGTAATCTTTCAATTAAAGACATCTTCTTCGTACACCATTCCTTCAAAGGATAAAATGGTTGATCTCAAGAAAGTCGATTTTCTGGCTGCATTACAAACCAGATACGGAATTTATGAAGCAAAACAGCTTCACCCCAATGACAGGGATGAACTTCTGAAAAAAACTTACCAGATCAAATTTACAGAGGTTGAAAAAATAGAAACCCTCATACGTGAATTAGCAAAGAATCCAGTGATTGAGTATGCGGAGAAAAAAGAACTTCACAGGCATTTCCTTACCCCTAATGACCTTGGAGCGAACAGTACTACCGGTACTGGGATGTGGCATTTACACAAAATGCAGGCTCAACAGGCCTGGGATCTTTCGACTGGTAATTCAAATGTTATAGTAGCTGTTACTGACGATGCTATTCTGACTTCTCATCAAGATCTTACTAATAAACTGGTTCAGGGACACGATGCCACTACAGGTGGTAACGACCCTAATCCTTGTGGAGCGAATGACGGTAATCATGGAACCCATGTATCGGGAACGATCGGAGCCGAAACCAACAATAATTTGGGAGTTTCCTCTATAGGATATAACGTAAGTGTTATGCCCGTACGAATCGGAGACTGCTCCACGGGAGCACTGACAGCCGGGTACGAAGGTATCAACTGGGCTGCCAATAATGGAGCAGACGTTATTAATATGTCCTGGGGAGGAGGAGGTTACTCCAATTACGGACAAAATATCTGTAACGCAGCTTTTAACGCCGGCGCTATTCTTGTTGCTGCTGCCGGAAATGATGGTACCAGCCAACAGTTTTATCCCGCTGCCTACAATAATGTAATCGCAGTTGCCAGCACAACTATTAATGATACAAAATCCGATTTCTCTCAATATGGAACATGGATTACTGTTTCATCTCCCGGCTCAAGTATAAGAAGTACCTGGGCATCCAGCAACAGTGCATACGCACGGATAGACGGAACTTCAATGGCTTCACCTAACGTTTCTGGTCTCGTAGGACTAATGAAGTCGCATGCTCCTTCTGCTACGAATCAGGATATTATTAATTGTCTTTTAAGTAGCGCTGATGATATTTCATCTGTCAACCCTTCTTACAACGGGCAGTTAGGATCAGGAAGAATAAATGCTTACGAGGCTCTTCTTTGCCTTGCGCAGTATAATGTAGATACAGATGCCGGAATAAGTGAGGTTGTATCACCGGGAGCAACTATTTGTGGCGGATCTTTTACGCCCCAGGTAGTTCTACGAAACTTCGGGGCAGACAATCTAACGAGTGTAACCATTACATACAACTGGAACGGATCACCCCAGACATACAACTGGACAGGGAATCTTGCTACAGGACAATCACAAACAATCACTCTTCCTGTTCAAACAGGGGCAGCAGGGAACTATACGTTTACTGCCTCAACATCTAATCCGAATAGCACAACGGATGAAAACACTGCAAATGATTCTTTCTCTTCATCTTTCAGCATGGATCCTAACGGACAAATGGTTGACTTTACGATTCAGACAGATTGTTATGGAGAAGAAGTTACCTGGCAAATCCTTGATAATGCGAATAATGTAATCCTGTCGGGAGGTCCTTACACGAATTCCGCAACCGGGACAACTGAAAACCTATCACTCTGTTTACCCGTTGGTTGTTACACATTCGAAATAGCTGACAGCTACGGAGACGGGATGAACGGAAGTGCTTACCAGGGATGTAGTATAGATGGTGATTATTCTATGACGGATGAAAACGGAGGCACTTTATTTCAAATGACAGCAGCCAATTCAAATTTCGGAAGCTCAACTTCTCACCCATTCTGTATTATTGCTCCTGATAATTTCAATGATGCGGGGATCACGTCGATTCTTTCTCCTTCGGGATCAATTTGTACAAATTCCATCACACCTCAGGTAGAGTTACAAAACTTCGGACTAAATGCACTCACCTCTGTCGTAATCAATTACCAGACTACAGGAGGAGTTCAAACGTATAACTGGTCTGGAAACCTTGCAACGAATCAGTCAACAACAATTACTCTTCCCGCAATCAGTGTTAATGCAGGATCAATAAACCTTGTTGCTTATACCTCCAACCCAAATGGAACTACCGATGACAACACGGCAAATGACCAATCTTCAACGAATCTGGTTGTATATTCCGGAACAGGGCAATCACTTCCTTTCGTAGAATCCTTTGAAAACAATCCGTTTTCAAATGGTGTCTGGACGCTTGACAACCCGGATAACGCAACAACCTGGGAAATTGCAACAATCACGGGAACAACTCCCGGAAATCAAGCAGCAAAAATGGACTTCTACAATTATGCACAATCCTCAAGAAGAGATGGTATGATCAGTCCAAAATTAAATTTTTCCGGATACTCTTCTATTGACATGACCTTTGAGCACGCATACAGAAGGTATAATCAAACAGCCACGGATTCTCTTATCATTTATATTTCTACAGATTGTGGTGCTTCTTACCAACGTATCTTTGCACGTGGTGAGGATGGAACCGGCTCATTTGCTACTGCAACAACAACCAGTACCAATTTTACTCCTGCCAGTTCAGATGAATGGTGTATGGGAACAGTAGGATCAAGTTGTTATTCAATCAATCTGGATGCTTATATTGGCGAGCAGGTTCTTATCAAGTTTGAAGGCTTCAACGCAGGAACTGTTGGAAACAATCTTTTCGTTGATAATATTAATATAAGTGGTGTTCCGAACGGTACTTCTCCGACACCTTCCTTTACACAAAACAGTCAATCCGTATGTGAAGGTCAAAGTGTTACTTTTACAGATCAGTCTACTGCTAATATCACAGCATGGAACTGGAGTTTTCCTGGAGGAACACCTGCTACATCTACTTCTGCAAATCCAACTGTTACTTACGGAACACCCGGAACTTACGACGTAACCCTGGAGGTTACTAATGCATTCGGGACAGAAAGTATCACCACGTCGAATCATATAACGGTGAATGCAACTCCTTCTGTTTCTATTACAACTCCTTCAGCTACTATTTGCAATGGTAGTTCAGCTAATCTTACAGCTAGTGGAGCTGCTTCATACAGTTGGGATAACGGTTTAGGAAATGGTACTTCACATACTGTCTCTCCTTCTTCAACCACAACGTATACAGTTACAGGGACATCGGCTCAGGGTTGTACAGCAACAGATGCTATTACAATTACGGTAACCTCTGCTCCTGTACTAAGCGTAAATGCAACTGAATTGACCATTTGCTCAGGAGAAAGTACAACATTATCTGTATCCGGAGCAGGAAATTACTCATGGAATAATGGATTAGGAAACGGTGCCTCGCATATCGTTTCTCCTTCTTCAACTACAACTTACGAAGTAACAGGAACTCAGGGAAGCTGTAGCACAACAGAATCGATTACGATTACTGTAACAAACCCGGCTCCTCTTAATGTTTCTTCAGGTTCTATGACGATATGTGAAGGAAGTTCGACGACACTTACTGCTGCCGGTGGAGCAAATTATTCATGGTCGCCTTCGGGGTCATTAAATACATCTACAGGAAGTTCAGTTGTTGCAAGTCCTACAACAAGCACAACCTATACTGTGGTTGATAACTCTGCCAATTCATGTGCGCAGCCCGGTACAATTACGATTACTGTAACACCTGCTCCGCAAGTTAATGTAAGTACCTCATCAACATCTGTATGCGCAGGAGCTTCCGCTACACTAAATGCTACAGGAGCAAACTCGTACAGCTGGGATAATGGTCTCGGGATCGGAGCAACGCAAACAGTATCTCCATCCAACACGACTACTTATACGGTTACCGGAACAACCGATGGTTGCTCTTCAACATCCAGTATTACAATTACAGTAACGCAGGGATCTTCTCTTCAGGTAAGTGCAAGTGAAAACAGTATTTGTGAAGGAGAATCAACCACCATTTCTGTAAACGGAGGCTCCAATTATTCATGGACACCCGGTTCCAATCTGAATACTACTACCGGAAATGTTGTAGTAGCAACCCCTTCTTCGACCACAACTTATACTGTACAGGGAACATCCAGCTGTGGAACGGAAACCGCTACCATAACTATTCAGGTTAATGCAAATCCTTCAGCACCATTTATTACCCAGACAGGAAATACACTTTATACTTCTGTTCCGGCAGGAGCCTCGGCTCAATGGTATCTTAATGGTAACCCTGTACCTAATGGCTCAGGAGCATCTCTTGTCATTACAGAAAGTGGAACTTATCATGTGGTTATCACATCAAATGCAGGCTGTAGTACATCCTCACTTGATTTCAATGCTACACTTGATACTTCAGGTCTAGGCGAGAATGATTCTAACGGAGAGTTCTCTGTTTTCCCGAACCCCACCCAAAACAAATTTTCCGTAGTATTCCCTGCCAATGCAGGAGTAACTGCAATCCAGTTATTTGATATGTTAGGAAAAGAGATTCCTATGCATTCGGGTAATGAACCTACTTCAGGAACAATCATGGTCTACGACCTGACTGACTTTGCTGAGGGAGTTTACCTGCTTCGTGTACAAAGTAGTTCAGGAAATAAAACAACCAAAATCATTAAACAGAAATAGTCTTTCTCAGATTACACGCCCCGTTCTTCACCTTAGAACGGGGCTTTTTTGTTTTTTAGCATTCCATTAATCCCAATTCTCCGAAAAAAAATTACCTTGCAAAAAAATAAGGAAAACAGTATCGATGGATATTAATCAATTTATCGTTGTAGGGAGTGAGGAATGGTGTTCGCTTCCTGAATTAGGAATCCCGGCTATTAAAGCTCGCGTTGATTCGGGAGCAAAAACCTCGGCCATACATGCATCTAACATTACCAAGTTCATGAAAGATGGTGAACAATGGGTAAGTTATGAAATTCATCCTATTCAAAAAAACCGGAAAGTAATCATCCACTGCTCATCGAAAGTGCATGACACGAGAATGATTAAAAATACGAGTGGGGTATCTGAAAAACGTTATGTTATAAAAACAGCATTACATATCGGGGATCAAACCTGGGATATTGAAATAACATTGGCGAACAGAGACTCAATGGGCTTTAAAATGCTTTTGGGAAGAGAAGCCATGAACGGGAGAATTCTCGTCAACCCGGGAGAAGGAACACGTCTTAAACAATACTCCAGAGAGGAGATCACTTCATTTTACGGAGATTTACGTGAAACCAAAAAAGGATTAAAAATTGCCCTTCTTGCCAGTAACCCGGAGTTATATAGTAACAAACGGATCATTGAAGCCGGACAGGAACGCGGGCACGAAGTTATCTTTCTGAATGCAGAACATTGTTATATGAAACTTGATGCCCAAAACCCTGAAGTTCGTTATCGGGGGGGTAGTATTCTGAATGACATTGACGCTGTGATTCCGCGTATAAAACCCAGCATGACCTTTTACGGGTGTGCTCTGCTTCGACAATTTGAATCAAAAGGAATATTCTGCATGAATGACGCTTCTTCCATTGCGCAATCACGGGATAAACTATTTGCCTCGCAGTTACTTGCCAAACACGGAGTTCAAATTCCCATCACGGGCTTTGCAAAATCTCCATCGGACACAAAAGATCTTATTCACATGGTCAATGATGCTCCTTTAATTATCAAGCTATTGGAAAGCACACAAGGAAAAGGAGTTGTTTTAGCGGAAACGAAAAAAGCTGCCGAATCTGTCATTAATGCATTCAAGAGTTTGCAAACTAATATCCTTGTGCAGGAATTCATCAAAGAGTCAGATGGAAAAGACATTCGCTGTTTTGTGGTAGATGGAAAAGTTGTAGCTTCTATGATGCGTCAGGCGCAAAAGGGTGAATTCAGAGCAAACATTCATCAGGGGGGAACTGCATCAACGGTACGCATTACCGCTGAGGAGAAGAAAATGGCTTTAAAAGCAGCGAAGGTTCTTAATCTTCAGGTAGCAGGAGTGGATATTATCCGCTCACACAGAGGACCTCTTCTTTTGGAGGTCAACTCTTCTCCCGGATTAGAAGGAATTGAAGGTGCTACCGGAAAAGACATTGCTGACAGCATGATTGAGGCCGTTGAGAAACGACTTGGCTTTTCAAGAAATGATCCCTGACAAAACAAATTAAAAACAGATGGCTGTATTATCTTGACTCATTCTCTTTTATGCGAGATAATACGGCCATCTTCCATTTCTATTATACGATCTGTTTTATTGGCAAAATCCTCATCATGAGTAACGATAAGTAACGAAAGATCTTCTTCATCCGATAATTCACGAAAAATATCAAATACAATAGAAGCATTTTTACTATCCAGATTACCTGTCGGCTCATCTCCCATAATTATCGAAGGATTGTTTATCAACGCCCTTGCTATTGCTACTCGTTGTTTCTGACCACCACTAATTCGGCTGGCTAGTTTTGTTGCCTGACTGTCTATATCGAGTAACCTGAGCTTTGTCATAGCATCGTGTTCTATCTCTTCTTTCGTTTTCCTTCCCAACTTCAAAGCCGGTAACATAACATTTTCCAATACCGAAAACTCGGGAAGCAGATAGTGAAACTGGAAAACGAAACCAATGTGCTCATTTCTTATCTTTGAAAGCTGTTCGTGCGAAAGACCGGTAACTAGCTGTTCTTCCATTAACAAATCTCCTTCGTAGTCTGTATCCATTGTCGAAAGGATATACAGCAAAGTTGATTTTCCGCACCCCGACTTTCCCATAATTGAGACAAACTCTCCTTTTTCCACTGAAAATGAGATATCTTTCAACGCGTGGAATCGGTCCGGAGCATAGAAATATTTATTAATCGATCTGGCTTCTATAATCTTCATAGTTATTGTCCTCTTATTATATCAACCGGATCAATTCTTTCTGCTCGTCTTGCGGGAAGATATCCGGCAAAAAATGTTGACAACAGAGCAAAAACAGTACCTATCACATAAAAAGACCAATCAAAATTGACCGGAAAAGTTTTTATGGTCGGTAAAGCTTCTGTTTCAAAAGGTGTATGACTAATTGCCAAAGAACCAAAATAACCAATCAAAAGCCCGAGCAAACCTCCCATCAAACCAATTAACATGGCTTGCAGAATAAAAATTCGTTTTACATCTCCACCTGAGAAACCGGTTGCTTTGAGTATGGCAATATCGTTCATCTTTTCATAAATAAGCATGTTGAGAATATTATAAATCCCAAACCCTGCCACAATCAAAAGTGTTATAGAGACTGCATACGAAATCATATTCCGAATAGATGTTCCCGTTTCAAACTGGGCGTTTGCTGTTTGTATATCCACAGCACTTACACCAAACATACGATTCCATTTAGCAGCAAGTTCGGGAGCTCTTTCAAGATTATGCAATTTCACATGAATATCTGTGATGTAATTATCCCCTTCACCCATCAGTCGTTGCGCCATTTTGATATTCACATAACTCTGAACATTATCAATATCCGCCAGCCCGCTTTGATAAATACCTACTATTTTTAGAGTAAATACACTTCCCTGAGAAGAAGTTACCTGTATATTTTCTCCTAATTCGAGAGAAAGTTTTTTTGCCACACCTGCTCCCAAAATAATTCCTTTATCATTTTTAGCCAGATCTTCAGCTCTACCCTGTACAATATAATCCCCTAACTGGTACAGCCGGTTTTCTTCCAAAACATCTACTCCCAATAACGAACCATTTAATTCAGTTGAACCTCCTCTGTAAAATCCTCTTGCCTTTACCTGTGGAATTGCTCCCTGTACTTCCGGTTGCTCATTCAAAAAATGAATCAGCGGCAATGCATTTGCTATTCGTTGCTGACTTCTTTTGGGTTTCACCGAATGAATTTGTTTGGTATAATCTCCGTAAGTAGCAGAAAAATCCAATGGCTGCAATTCACTGGGCACAATTTCATTATATAAACGAACATGTGGCGTCCGGTTCAGGATCATTCCGTCAAGCAGACCGTTCAGACCGGTCATGAAGCTCATCATAATAATATAAGCTGCAATACCAAAGGTAACCCCTAGCGCAGCCACAAATGTCTGTTTCTTCCTTGAAAATAAATGAGTCGTCGCAATCGAAAAAATCAGATTCCACTTCATATTACTCAGGCTTAAATAGTTTATCTCCTGCGCTTAATCCACTGATTATTTCGACATGGCTCATACTCACCAAGCCGGTTTTCACCTCCTTACGACCTTCTGTTGTTTCAACGTGCTTCCCGTCAACCAGGTAATCTCTTGGGATAACCAATGTTTTTTCTTTTTCAGCAATTACAATGTTTGCCTCCCCTGTTAATCCCATATAAAAATTTTCGGGGATTGTATCAAACACCGCCTGAACCCTAAAAGTCTGCGTCCGGTCTTCCATTTTCGGAAAAATCTTACTTACACGTGCTTCAAAAACCTGATTAGGAAATGCTTCCAGTTTAACAATCACTTTCTGATCTTTTCGGATTCGTCCTATATCTACCTCATCGACCGATAGATCTACCAAAAACTCATCCGCAGATCCAACAATAGCAATTGTCTCCTGCATGGTAACGTACTCTCCCGGTTCTTTAAAGACCGCATATACCAAACCATTCATCCGACTGCTCAGTGTATAATCTCCTGACCTCACATTTGAAGACTCCACAGCATTTTGCGCCTGTTTCATCTGTGTCTTTAGTTCTTTTTCAGTTCTCTTCTTACGCTTCTGAAGTACCCCGTATTGCTCTTTAGACACATTATAGGCTAACTCGCGTGCGTCGTATTCTGCTTTTGACCCGACATTTCTTTCAAACAGTTCTTTTTGTCTGAAAAAATTAAGTGAATCATTTAATAACTTAAGTTTCGCTGTCTGAATTTCCGCATTTACTTCGGCAAGTAGGTTTCCATCTCCTTCATAATTGGCTTTGGCCAAAGCAAGGGATAATCGTGCACTCTCTTCATTAAGTCGGGAAGTAATATCTGTCAAATGGAACAACAACTCTCCTTTATCCACTGTATCTCCCTCATTTACTAACCGCTCTTCCAAAATACCCGAAGCAGAGGCATTCACATTATAGTAATCATAGGGTTCCAGAACAGCACTCGCATAAACCGCTTCGACAATACCTGTATTTTCAGGGGAAATTGTTTCCCTTTTTTCTGAACAGGAGATAAGCGTGAAAAAGGTCAGCGAAAAGAAAGTAAATTTATACATAGCATTGTATTTCCCGCTAAAATAACAGACTAGCGGTTTAAATACAATGATAATTATCAACAATCTCTGTTTTCCTAAAAATTAACCTGTAATTGTAGACGAAGAAGACTTCCCTTTTGGAAATTATCCTGATTCTCAAAATCTTCGTAACGACGACTCGAGAAGGTATACATGGCTACCAACTCAAAATTCTTGTACGGAAGCCACTCAATACCTATTTCATATTCATTCACATGATAGCTTCTCGCGTCCCTTTCGTGTTTTTTACCACCTTCATAATACTGCATACGGACAAACGGATAGATAAAATGTGAACCGGCCTTAATCCTTGCACTCATTGTAATGTACCCCCCCTGAAGATCATTCAATTCAATCGCTCCGGTTGCTTTATTAAACTCCGGCCCTCTTCCGATATTATATTCCGCCTGAATACCAAACGGTCTTGGATACAGAACCGTTGTCAATGCAATTCGCTGATCCAGATATGTGTAGTCGTCTTTGTGTATAACACCTTCTGAGACACTTCCTGGACTGAGTGTGTATCTTCCCGTATACACCTGAATTCCAGGCTCAAAAATCTGTCCGCCAATTTCAAAAGGATAGGTTAACCGTGCAACAATATGTGGTTGATTGTTTAATTCCGGTCGATTTGCTGTTTGCCCGTTATAGACTCCCAGTCCAAAAACACCATAATCTCCACTCCCTTTATACCCCTCTCTGGTAAGCATTGAAAAACGCTTTCTGATTTTTTTGGGTGCCCAGTAGAAAAAGATTCCGATATCCCGTTCGTTCCTCAACGCACTGTTCAAAGCATCATCCCTGTCAAGTGGTAACCGATTTTGACTGGATTGCATATTCTCAAATCCAAAGGGAATTTTCGTCTGTCCGATACGAAATCGGAACTGATTATCGTTATCCAACCCAATATCAAAATATGCATCCCTTAACTGTAGAAAATGTAAGCTGTTTGCATTCACTGAACTTGCAAAATCCGGCTGAATATAAAAATAAACCCGCGGGTGTACCTGTCCAAAAAACACAACACGTGCACGTCTCAATGAAAATCCTCCGTTCCTTCCCCAGGACTTATCACACTGTTCACATCCCAAATCCGGATTTGTCTCAAATAATCGGTTATATCTTAATTGTGCATATCCGCGTATATTAATCCGTTCATACCACTTCTTCTCCGGCTCAAACTTAACGGGAGCATCCGGAACATACAAATCTCTTTTCTCCCGATTCTTTTTCAGAGAGTCTCTCTGGGCGTTAACAACTCCCTCAAAAACAAACAACTGAAGAACAATAATAAAAACCTGAACCGAAAAGAAATTTGTTATTCGCATCATCCAAAAATTTTTGGCTGCAAATATGATCTATTTAATCTTAAATTAAGGTTGAATAACTTTTCTATAAACTTTTGTTAATCCTGAATTAACATTAAAGTAGCTTCACCTCAAACTCCATACCGCTTCAAAAAGCTCATTACAAACAAATTAAACCCGCAAAAAAAGCTCGCTTATTTCCTTGCAAACTGTATACTATGAACTTAACATTTTGTTAACATAAGGTCAAAACCCTTTCTTTTTACAAAAAGTAAATTTGCACTCCATTAATTGTAAATAACATGGCAAGACTTGCTTTGCGTATTCTGGCAGTATTACTGCTGGTTAATTTCTCCGGAGTTGCACAGGCTCTACCTGATTCGGAAGTCAGTGAAAAGAAGATCACTTCTCAAAACATCAATGACATTTTATTTGACAACGTTGAATTGAGTCAATATGTCTCAGGAGTAGAACTCCTTTGGAATGATACTTCACTTGTTTCTCCTTATTTCGGAAAGTATTCAATTGTTGCACAATTTGCAGAAAAACCACTTGAAGGATCATTGTTAACTCCCGAATGGAAATTATCATGGGTAAAGCCTATTGATGGAAGTCGTCTGTTTTTCCTGAACGGCTTCACTCCTGACAAAACATACCTGATAAAACTTGGTGTTGTAGAATCTTCGCTTGTCAAAGACGAAATGACAGAGGGGGACTTCAAATGGTGGTCAGCTGAAACGGCTTTCAAAACATCAAAACTATTCAACAATATCAATCTAAAGCCAGGAGAAGGAACAATCAATGTACAGTGGACGCTCGATTATGAAATTATTGATCAGTTATCCAACTACTCTGTTATTGTAGCTCATAATACGGCTATCGGTGAGAAAAGAAATAAAAGCGGATATACAGGATCAGACTGGGTAGTGAGTGAACCAATGCCAATTAAGACACTTAACTATGAAATCACGGACTTAATTGATGCCGAGAATTACGTTGTTAAAGTGGGGCTGACCAAAAAAGACAGTTCATTGGCTGAACCCATCTGGTCGGGAAAAAGCAAAACAGAAACAAGTCGTTCATGGGGTGTAATCCGCCTTTTGATCCTCATCGGATCACTTGGTTTGTTTATCTACGGAATGAAGATTATGTCAGAAGGTCTTCAGCAAACGGCAGGAGCAAGATTGCGTAATTGGTTACGATCTATTACTTCTAACCGTTTCAAAGGAGTTTTGACCGGATTCGGAATTACTTCTATTGTTCAGAGTTCTTCTGTAACAACTGTAATGACCGTTTCGTTCGTAAATGCCGGTTTGATGACACTGAGAGAATCAGCCGGAGTTATGATGGGAGCGAACATCGGAACAACTATTACTGCGTGGCTTGTACTACTCGTAGGATTTAAAGTCAGTATCGACAGTTATTCTCTGGTTCTTATCGCGCTTGTTTTCCCTCTGATATTTATTAATCGCGGAAAGACGAAAGCACTTGCTCAGGCAGTTATCGGCTTCTCAATTCTCTTTATGGGGCTTAGTTTCCTTAAGGACGCCGTACCGGAATTAGATGAGAATTCCGGGCTCGTTCAGTTCTTCACGGCTTACAAAGAACCAACCTTCTTTACACGCATTTTGTTTATCCTTCTGGGGGCTATGGTTACCATTGTTGTACAGTCCTCTTCTGCAGCCATGACATTAACCATGACACTGGTGGCAAAAGGAATACTTCCTTTCGAAGTAGCTGCTGCAATGATTCTGGGAGAAAACATTGGTACCACAATTACTGCAGAGTTGGCCTCTCTTGTTGGAAACGTTCACGCCAAACGATCGGCTCGTATTCACTCTATATTTAATGTCATTGGTGTTGGTTGGATGATTATTATCTTCCCGTTCTTCCTTGACTTTGTAGGTTATCTTGTTTCCATTCTCAGCAATGATGTTTGGGACCCAAGAAATCCAGAATTGGCAAATGAGGGACTCGCAGTATTACACACAGCATTTAATGCGATTAATGTACTTGTACTGATCTGGTTTGTTCCTCAACTCGTGAATTTGGCTGAAAAAACAGTTAAATCAAAAGGAAAAATTGACGAAGAGTTCCGTCTTGAATTTATCGGAACCAATATTGTGGACACACCTGAAATCTCTATTTACGAAGCGAAAAAAGAAGTTGCGAAATTTGGGGAAATCACTAGTCGTATGTCTCACTTTACCCGTCAATTGCTTATTGATCCGGATAAAAAGTCTTTCAAACGTAATCTGGAGAGAATTCAGAAGTATGAAGAAATTACAGACCGGGTAGAAATTGAGGTGGCCAAGTATCTGAACAAGGTATCGGAAGGAGAATTAACACAAGAGAACTCTCAGGAAATCCGGGGGCTAAACAGTATCACCAATGATCTTGAGCGAATCGGGGATATTTTCTACCAGATGTCCAAGACACTTGAAAGAAAATCTGATGAAAAAATATGGTTCAGTCCTCAGCAGCGTCAGGGACTATTAGAAATGTTGGATTTGGTAGATCAGGCATTTGAAGTAATGGTAGAGAATCTATTATCTGAAAAGACGCAATCCCGTCTTGATCTCGCCATGCAATTAGAGGATCAGATTAACCAAAAGCGTGATGAACTCCGAAACATTCATCTTGAGAACATGGAATCTCCGGAGTACAATATTAAATCCGGAATGACATTCAACGACTTATTCTCATCGTGCGAAAAAGTTGGGGATCATATCATTAACGTTTCCGAAGCAATTGCCGGAAAGATTTAGATAAATAAAAAATCAGAACATATGAAAAGCGAGGCAAATTTTGTCTCGCTTTTTTGTTAATTGAGTTTTTGGGTTAAATTTGTTACAATTAAAATTCCTTGAAAATGAAAAAAATAATACGCTTGTTTGCTTGTTTGTTATCGGCGGTTATGTTTAATACAGTCGCCACAGCACAACAGCAACCCACTAACGGGGGGTTCGAAAATTGGGATAATATTGGATCTGATAATCGTGAACCTTCCAATTGGAACTCCTTCAAAACAGCAGACTGTCATCTTGGTGCATTTACTTGCCCCTTTGCAATGGAACGACGACTTGACAGAGAAACCGATATAAGACCAGGTAGTGCCGGAGAATATAGCGTTCGGATTTTCTCTACTTCAGCTGTAGGAATCATTGCAAATGGTAACCTGACAACAGGGATGATTAATATGGGAAGTATATCCCCGAGTGATCCATCTAATCACAACTATACCAGAAGAGATGATGCTAATTTCAATATGCCCTTTACAAACATTCCAGATAGTTTGGTAGTATGGGTTAAGTTCAACGCAGCTAACTCTGGTAGTTTAGCCAGAATATCCACATCTATTCATGATGATTACAACTATCGTGATCCGGAAGATGCCACTGCTTCTTCACATGTAGTTGGTAAGGCTACATTAAACTACCCTCCTACAAATGGAGAATGGGTAAGAAAATCGATCCCTTTTGATTACAACTTTCCTGCAAATGATGCGCAATATGTACTTATTACCTTCACAACGAACATGACTCCGGGTGGAGGGGATGAAAATGATGAGGTATTCATCGATGATCTAGAGTTTATTTACAACCCAAATACAGTAACAATTACACCCGTAACAGATCAATACTTACTTGTTGATGAAGCAGGAACTGCACTAACTGCTACGGAACTAGCCAATGCAGCTTCACAAGACGCCACTATCACCAGAGAATGGAAGTTTTCAAATACTTCCGGATCGGGATATGCTTCGTTTAGTTCTCCTGAAACAGGAGCTACATACACTCCCCAGTTCAATGCTACAGGAACTTATTATGTGATTTGTGAGTCAACTTTTGGCGGGGAAACGGTTACTTCAGACGAAGTTGCGATTCATGTCAGTGAGACCATCCCCAATATAGCTACGGTTACTCCAAATGCTACTCAAAATCTGGATGTAAATGAGTCAGGAACTACACTTACTGTAGCTGAAACGCCAGCTGCAGCATCTTCAAGAGAATGGAAGTATTCAACAACATCAGGATCCGGATATATGTCATTTCTATCCGATGAATTCGCAACCAGTTACACACCTGTTTTTGCAAGTTCAGGAACCTATTATGTGATTTGTGAATCTAACTTCGCAGGAGAAATTGTTACTTCGAATGAGGTACAAATTAACGTGACATCTACGAGTGGTATATCTGAGTTTGAGGAGTCGGACATCGTTGTTTATCAAAATAACGAAAAGCTTTACCTTGATCTAACGAATTCTTCATTTAAAGGTGAAAAAGTATCTATTTACACTGTAGATGGGCGTCAGGTGAAAGAAACTGCTGTTACTTCCAACGCTGTAACAGCTATCAATATTGATTTCCCGAATGGAATTTACCTTGTTGTTGTACAGTCTGCTAATGCCAGTTCACAACAAAAAATCTTCATCCGATAGTCAAACAAAAAGCTTGTAAAAGAAAAGGGATGTTTAAAACATCCCTTTTTTGTTTCGTTGTGCACGAACAGTCAATTTCTTCATTTATCCAATTCCTGCCTTTGTTCTTCCTCTAGTAAAGCTACTTCAATAGCTTGTTTTAATTCAAATCTGGAAAGGACTCCCTGCGTACGCCACAAAATCTGCCCCTCTTTAAACAATAAAAAAGACGGGACACCCAGTACCTTATATTTTGCCGTAGCATCTTGATTGTTATCCGCATTTACTTTCAAAAAACGAACCGTACATCCGTATTCCTGTTTCAACTCATCCAAATAAGACAACGTCTCTTTGCAAGGTGTATACCAATCTGCATAAAACTCAACTAGCACAGGAATTTCACCTCTGATAATCTCCTTAAACTCACTCATAGTACCACTCATTTCTTCTGCAAAATTAATTGGCTAGTTTTTCACTCCCGATTTTTGTCGTCTTTTCTTTGGTTTTTTTAGCTTCCGGATTATATTTTGAGAAAAAATTCATCCAAATCAGACGACTTCCCCGAAACGTAACGGGGGCAAGGACGAAAACACCCAAAACAATGTTTATGATGTAATTGTAATAATCCGCATTCGGCCAAAACCAGTAGGTAAGAATGAAAATTGCTACAGAAAAAGCCACAGTCATAGCATAAGAAACGTACATAGCGCCATAGAAAAAACCATTCTCTATTTCATATTTGTGACCACAGACACTACAATGGTCGTGCATTTTATCAAATTCTTTAAAATTGTAAACTTTCTTAGATTGATACACATCTCCTTCATGACAAACGGGACATTTCCCCTTGAATACGCTGTAAAATAAGCTTTCTTTGTAACCCATGATATTCCGTTTTACTACGCTTCAAAGTTACAAATTGTAGTACGATTAAAAAGTGACAAATATCACTTTACTTCTTCCTCTTCCAGGATAAGTCATCCAGTTCTTTCTTAACTTCCCTAATATTTTCTAGATAGATCGGTAATACTTCTTCTTTTAACGGTTCTGACTTCGGTAATTTTTGCGACCTGTGATCTACCTGTTTCCCATTTTTCCAGAAACGATAACAGACATGTGGTCCTGTTGCTAATCCCGTGCTTCCTACGTAGCCGATCGTCTGCCCCTGCTTCACCCTTACTCCCGGTCGAATTCCGTCTTCTATACGACTCATGTGCAGGTATTGTGTCATATAAACATCATTGTGACGAACTTTCACATAAATCCCGTTAAACTGGCTTCTTGTTGCTTCAATAATGGTACCATCAGCCGTACTAAAAATGGGAGTTCCTGTGGGCGCAGCATAATCTGTACCCAAGTGTGCTTTGTATCTCTTTTGTACCGGGTGGAAACGTCTTGAGGTAAACCCTGAACTTATACGCGAAAATTGAACCGGAGCCATTAAGAAGGGTCTCTTCATTTCTTTCCCCGTTTCATCGTAATAGCCTTCTACATGAGCCGAGTCCAGTTTAAAATAAAACGCATAGTTCGGTGTTTTCCAATGTTCGAAAACAACCGCCTCTACTCTTCCCATTCCAAAAGGAATACCCTCCACACTTTTTTCTTCATAAACCACCTTAAACCGATCTCCTGCCTGCAGTTTAAAAAAGTCTATACTCCAGGCAAAAATCCCAGCGATTGACTCAGCCAGTTCTCCTGTAAGTGCAATGTTACCAGTCTGTTGATTAATCGTTTCAGTAAGATTGGAATTCTTGACAATTTCCCCGATAATTGTTTTCCGTTCTATATCAATCGGTTTTTCAAATCTTTTTACCGACAGGCTATCTGTAAAATCGAAGATGAAATAATCTGTGATGCTCGATTCGTAAACAATAAAATCTGCCTTCCCTAGTGTATCTCCTTTAGGAATAAACGCTGTAAAAGGTTTTCCCGCAACAATGTACTTTAGCCCGACCAAAGAATCCCTACCTGCTGCATCCGCCTTCATAATTGATGCGTGATCAATTCCAAATGGGGCTAACAGATGAGAAAGCGTCCATCCATCTTCTACAACTCCCTCTTGTAGCGTATACGGATCAATGTTAATTCCGAATTTTGTTTCAGGTTCACGAACTACCGTTTCTTCTGATTTTTTATCTGTATCCTCTGGTATTACGTTCGCATCAGATGTACATGCTGAAACCAGTATCAGTATAACCGCTAAACTACCTTGCCAATACTTCATCCACCCAACTTTTTCCCCAATTGTCTTTTTCTTCATCTGACCACAAATTTGGGTAAAAAATACGTTTCTGAAAGCGAGGAGGCAGGTATTTCTGCCAGTTTGTACCTCCTGTAGCCGGTGTGTCATCCGAATTATTCTTTGTCAAATACCGTACTGCAGATTTATAGTGTACTAAAGGCCAGTTGATATTTACATTTACATCCAGTTGTCGCATTTCTTTTCGCAGCGCATCTGTCACTTCTCCGGCAGATTCAATTTCCAGGTATTTTTGCCAAATATTTCTTGTTTCAAATTCACGTGCCAACTTCAATAACTGGTCGGTATATTTTTGCTCGAAATGTTTTAAAGTAAGTGTTTTCGCACCGGATTCAAGCTCTGTAGCACCTTCTTTCCAATAGATGTATTCAAACTTATCCTCTACTGTCGCTGATAATAACTCTTCCCTTTTTGGTAAAGAAACAATATTGATCAGGTCAGTAGAACAAATCTCAATCATTCTGTATTGTGCACTCTGAAAACCACTGGCAGGAAGCAGTGCCATCCGGAATTTAAGGAATTGCTCCGGCTCCATTCCCTTAATCATGATATCAAAAGATTTGGTTAGTGCTTCAAAATAAGCATTAACTCTTCGCAGTCGTTCGGTAAAGAATTGGACATCTAACTTTTCATTCCATCCTTTATCCTGTCCCAGATCAGATATCTTTTTACCATTGTAAGCGATCTGTTTCAATTCACTGAGCGACAGTTTAAAATACAATTCCGTAATCTGGTGGTACATGATGAAAATAAGCTCATCTGGAAAGTCTGTTCTGGGATGTTGTAAAGACAACAGAGTATCTGTCATAATATAATCCCAGTATCCTAATGGATTAGCATATAAAAGGCCTTCGAGATAACTTTCCGTAGGTTGTCCTATGGAGGTATATTTCTCTTCAAGCAATTGAAGCTTTTTCTGTATTTCCGGTGTCATTTCCATGAGAAGTCGTTTGTACAAAAATAACCAAGTACTTGAAATATATCACTAATCCGTAATTGAGTTTTATGAATTCGGTAGAAACTGTTAAAGTTTTAACTAATACACTACGCAGGCATGAGATTATTCAAGGCTGCTTCAATGGTTTTATATTTCATACTAAACCCTGTTTGTTGCAATTTAGATGTATCTACTTTAGGTCCTTTCAGCAATATTTCACTCATCTGTCCCAATACCAATTTCAATACGAACCCCGGAACTCCGAAAGGTAGCATCGGTTTGTGTAAATGTTTCGCAAGAATACGTGAGAATTCTTTGTTTGACACCTGCTCCCCACTCACATTATACGCCCCCTCCAGTTGATGTTCCATCAGGTACACAAATGCTCTGATCAAATCATCCTGATGAACCCAACACATCGGTTGTTGTCCATTTCCAAGCGGAGAACCGACATATAATTTAAAAGGAGCTGCCATTTTCTCTAACGCACCTCCGGATTGTGTTAACACGGTACTAATACGAACCAATGTTACCGGACAATATTTTTCAAAGGATTTAGCCGCCTGTTCCCATTCTTTAACAATATGCGAAAGGAAATCAGATCCATACGCATCCGCTTCAGCATGAGAATTTTCATCAATCGGATAACAATTAATTCCGGATGCACTGATATACTGTTTCAAACCAGGCATTTCATCAGCAAATGATTCCAGAAAAAGAGCAGGTTTAACGCGGGAATCAATCAGCTCCCGTTTTCGTTCGGATGTCCATCGTTTATCAGCAATTCCAGCTCCGGTCAGATTGATGATTGTATCGACATCTGTCAATGCATTTCTATCCAATTCTTTCGCGTCCGGATCCCAGAAAAAGAACTTTTGTCGATCACACTTCCTTTTATTTCTTGTCAGAATTCGAACCTTATGGTTATTCCTCTCCAGTTCTTTGACTAAAAGGGTTCCTATCAAACCGGTTCCTCCTGCTATCAAAATGATCCTGTTCATACTCAAGAAGCTTTTATTTGGAACAAAATACAACGAAAAAAGTTCTTAAAAGAACAAACGTCCGTTTATCCACTCGTCGTCTAACAAAGCTCCTTTTTTATTGTAAAATTCGATAGCCGACGTATTCCATTCCAATACCTGCCAGTCCATTCTCTTTGCTCCCTGCCTCTTTCCTTCTTCTACAACACGATCAAAAAGTTTACCTCCCACTCCGTCTTTTCGGTATTCCGGCTGAACATAGAGGTCTTCAAGATAAATCGTTCTTCCTTTCCAGGTCGAATACCCAAAATAATACAGGGCAAATCCTACTATTTTTCCGTGTTCATTTTCAGCAACGAAAGCAAAACATCTCTTCTCCTGAAACAGATCAATCAATAATTGCTCCGGAGTAGTACTTACAGCATCCGGCTCTTTCTCATATACAGCCAGTTCAATAATCAATTCGTGTATAGCTACAGAATCTTCAGGAACAGCACGACGAAATTTCATATTACAATCCTCCTAGGTTAATTCTCAGGCGAATCCCGCAGTTCATGTTTCCTGTTGGGTAAGACGTCGCAATTTTAGGATTCGTGATCATCTGATCATAGTATATCTGCGCCGTTAAATTACGTCCGATGTTATAATCCAATGATGAACGAATAGAGATCACATTCTGACCTGCTGTTGCCTGATTTGTGTTTTCTACTATTTTTCTGATTACAGTTACATTATCACGGATTGTCAGGTCAAAACGGAAGTTCAGGTCTGATACAATCGGTCGATTGTTCAACTTGAACCAGGGTAACTTAACATTTCCGAATTTGTACCCGGTTCCGATTACCCATTCCGTTCCAAAAATTTCTGTTACCTGATTATTCGCCAGAGATAGTCCAACAGAACGATCTCTCTTGTATTCAAACTTCGTAATCAATCCGTTTTTCTTAATCACCCATGTTGCGTCAAATCCAATCAGAGGAGAAAAACGTTCCGAGATACTTACGTTCTGTACCTGCATCGAAGAAATAAAGTTATTATTCAAATCCCGTTCGATAGCATTTCCGTTTCCATCTTCACCATAGTTCAGATTCGTCTGCATTCCTCCCATTGTAACCGTAGAACTATAGCTGTGCTTAATCACAAAGTTACGAACGACTTTACGCATAAATTTGAACTTGGAAACTCCGTCATACGTAATCGACCAGTTTGGAAGAGGAATATTTTTCAACGGATTTTTTGACTTACTGTTCACCCCGGTTCCTGTATAAGCTGCCAGGAAGGCCCCAATAACAACATCCTGCTGATTCCCGCTATATCCTGAATAGAACCCGGTTCCATCAGGAGAGGAATTAGGATTGTCCGATCCTAGAAGCTCAGATACATCCTGACGGTATTCCCGCATCTGATCAAATGTTCTTGACTGGTATCGACCGGACATTGCAGTAAATGCGGAACCAATAGATATCGTTGAATACGTGAGATTAGAAGTTGTGAAACGACTTTGTGTTTCATGTATATTCAACGAGTCATTCCACCTGAAGAATTCAGACTGATTCTCAGAGAACGTTCTGTTTATCGTCAGATCAATACGTAAATCTCTGATCGGCTCCAGCGTAGCTCTACCTGTAATGGTTTGGTTATGCGTTGTTGCATGCTGTGTATTCAACCTACTATTTCTAACTAACCAATCACTATCAGCTGCTTCCTGAGCAAAATCTCTTCCATTATCTCTTCCCCAGACTGTTCGTTCCTGCTGACCGAACACAAATCCTGCAGAAGGAGCCTTAAACGAACTATTAAACCCGAGTAAACTGGTTTGTTGATTGTACCCCGGCAACAACGTTCCGTCATTTACGGAGTAGGTACCAGAAACATTTCTCAAGGTCATTAATAATCTTCCGGCAAAACCAAGCACAGGATGAACCGGCTTATCTTTATTCTCTGCCTTTTGTCGAGCCAGTTCTTCTTTCTCTTTCAGTTTTTCTTCAAGTGTCTTAACCTTCTCTTCTCTTGAACTGATTGTCTCCTGTTTATCATCAATTGTCTCCTGACCTAATGAATCGACTAAATTCTGAGACGGGTCTCTAAACGTTTCAAGATCCTGGATTTTTCCTTGCTCTTTCTGGATCTTGCTCTTCAATCTGTCAATTTTCCATCCGAGGAATCCTCCTGTATCACCGGAAGAACTTCTACCTCCCTGTCTTACTCCACCTCTGTTTACGGCGGCGCTTCGTCGTTGTTGAACCGCTCCTGAACGACCACCTCCATTGTTAATCTTTTTGAAGAATTCAACCTTATTGTAAAGATTCACAAAGTTCAGTTGGGCAGTCATATTCAGGTTTCTGTTATTCTGGATAATATTTCCAAAGTCCGATTGCCCCAGTGGTGCTCTTTGCCAGTCATACCCTGCCGAGTAACGAATATTGGATGTCACCCAGTCCAAAGCAGGAATCTTATTAAATGGAATATTATAGGAAATATTATAGGAATGATTGTAATTCATTGTTGTACCTCCTGTACCCAACTGACGACGAATGGAGTCCTTAAACAACTGATAGTTCGCAGGATCTGCTTTTTTATCAATCTGACCATCCGGCTCTGTGAAGATCGAATTATTATTTGCAGCGAAGTCAAACTTCAGGTTCTTGGTAATATCGTACTTCAACATGTAGTTTCGTGCCCAGGTGAAGTTCTTCACATACACCGGGTCAAACTCAAACGAAGATAAGTTATTTCGAACCAAACGTTCATTGTATGTACGTAACAGGGCATTGTTTATGGTTACACTCTTAGGTCCAAGATAAATTCCGGCTTCTTTTATAAGTGCCAACCATTTGGATTTCTGTAATCCCTTTACATTCTTGAAAGGTTCCCATAAGAAAGGATTTGCATTGAAATTATAATTAATTCCTCCCCGCCATACTTTTGTTCTGTCATACTCAATATTGAAATCCCTGTGCAAATCCTCATTATATCCGTATGTAAGTGAAATATTCTCAATATCCCAGAAACGGGCTTTCTTTCCTTGCTTTCTTTCCTTACGAACGTTGGTGAAATTATACGCTTTTCTTTCTGTAAAATCCTGCCCCCTTTTGGCTCGTTCTCTTCTTTCATTCAGATCGTACTCCGACAACTTGATATCCGGATTGTATGGATCAAATTCAGGGTTAATCACACCAACTGAATAAGAGAAAAAGAAGGGAACATTGATTCGGGCTTTTTTACCAAAGAACTGTCCCAACTGCATATTGGTATTAAAATCAAATCCCATTCGGGTGTCCCGTTGTCTGTCTTGAACACGACTGTCAATACTACCCCAGTTAAGCCCCGAGTAATTCCCCGACATCGATACATTGGCAAAATCAGCAAGTTGAAGTTGAAGACTGGCCACGGCTGCTCCACCACCTTCACTTATGAAGTCCGTTAATCTCAACTCATTTACCCATACCTCGGCACACTTTGGTAATCCATCATCCGGTTTCCATGGGTTATCTCCATTACTTTTCGGATTTCTTACACCAATCATTATCGTTCTCAGGTCCTGCAGGTTAGGGCTACCCTTTACTCCTATTCGTTTTGTAGGATCACTTGGTACAGGCTCGTAATACATAACGTTCATACTTACAGTAGGGTTAGCAGCCTCCATAAGTTCATTACGCCCCTTCTTCAGGTTAGTCAAATCTTCAAATACAATCTCCACATTATTTGCCTCCGGCCAGATCGCTTCTGCACTTGTTGATCCCCACTGCGTCAATTTCAGAGGTAATTCGTATTCGTAATAGTTGTCCGTCAAATCCGTTCCCAAACGAATAAATACCGTTACATCATCATCTGAAAGAGGAGATGAAGGATCAACCTCTTCTCCATGGACAAACATCTTCAGTTTTTTATAGTTGTTCAGGTTAAAGGTCACATTTCTGAAACCGGCACGAGCATCTCCATCCTGCAAATTACAAACCTGTAAGCTCATGGATTGTTCATTCAACTGTCGGGTCTGCACCTGTCCCGGATCAATCTCACGCTGAATTCCCGGAGGAATTTCGTATTTAATAGGTTCTCTCTGGTCATGTTCTTCCACATTCACAACATTAATGTTGAATGTTGTCAGATTCGGATCCACCTGAACCACATCTCCCGGATCTACCAGACTTTGGTTATAACGTCTCCATTCTCCTCGTACCAGTTCTAATCGTGCAAAACGCAAAACAACTTCTTCGTCCCATTCCTTCAGGAACATTCGCATAAAACGAATAGATCTGAAGTCTGAAATTCCATTTACCGCTTTGTCCGGAAGAGAAACCGGAACGCGGAACTGATACCATTTTTCAACTTTACCGGCTGGTGTAGTTACTTCCGAAACACTTGTAATATGGTTTTTACCAACTACCATATCGTTCGGACGTAAGCTAACTTTATACTGGAAGTAACTTTCGGATTCTGAAAGGTTGTTATCCTGATTTATATCCTCAATATCCGGTGAGTTTGTCGCCAATGTCATATAGCCATCAGCATTTTGTTCAGCAGACATCTCAGACGTTGGTGAGTTTCCTTCATGACCATTATATCGCTTGTAACGCTCAAGTATATTCAAGCGTTCTTCATCGTATTGGTCATCTCTATAATAGTTAAAGTCATCTGAAGAGGGATCCGCCAGCATTCTAGCTTTAGTTTCTGCACTCAACACTCCGTTACTTTCTACCCAGTTTACATACCCCAGATAGAATTCTCTCTCATCTGTATTTCCCCATCCGTCAAGACCAACGTCCTGATTTTCTCTTGCCGACAGATCATTGTCAAAAGCGTTAACTACTGTCTGGTCAGTTGACACTCGTCCCCAAACCGTCAGGTCAGTATTTCCCTGCGGATCATCTGGTCCAGCAGGTAATCCATTTTCAAAACTTTTACGTGAATCCGGCAAGATATCTTCGGACACATTCCCCAGGTTGAAGTATAAGTCCCCTCCTGAATGAGCACCTTGATTTACCGCTTCCTGATCATCGTTAAACGGATCAAGCATCCAGAACTGGATAAATTCAATGTTTGCCTGTTCAAAGTTTGTGGTAGAAAGTGAACGCATTATCCCTCCCCATCTTGCCTGTGGATCAGAGAACAATCCGTCAAGTGTAAGGTTTGCTGTTGTATCGTAGTTGTACATCCCCCTTTCCTTCGGGTAATACGCAAGGTCAAGTGTCGGGATGTTATTAAAGGTAAACTGCTGTAATTGTAAATTTGGGAACAGTTCGGTCTGCATTACAATTCGCATCCGCGCATCATCCAACATCGAAGGATCTTCCTGAATATGTGCAGGAGTTAACGAGTTATTCTGATAGAAAAGCGGATCAATAGTATACCAGGCCAACAAAGATCGTTTATATCCTGCGGAAAGGTCATTTTTGAGATTTCCTTCCGGGAACAGATCCGGCTGCCCCTGAGGCACAGAAGCCAGTTTCCACATACTTTGTGTACGAATGTCTATCGTACTCTGACTTCCTTCAAAATCATCCACATAAGAAACTCCTCCTTTACCTATCCCTCTTGGTGTTCCGGGAATAAGATATGCCCCTTCACCTCTAAAGGTAATAGAAGATGGTGCGCTTGTAGAAATTATTGGTAAAAGATCTACTAATCTCGTCAGGAAAGGAGCATTTGTACGGTAGTCAATATTTAACCCTATCATGTGATTACTATAGGGTTCATCACCTATATTTACTTTTTGGGTTAACGGTTTTTCTTTGGAGTGTACCCAGGTGGCACCAATATTAAAATCTTTATTAACCCGATAGTTAAAGTGGGTCCCCATGAAGTTCTTTTGCTGGAATCCAAAAATAGAATTACTCTCTATGGATACTTTTATAGGTGTATTCGATTCCAAAATGGAAGAATTCAAAATTTTCACTCTTCCCAGGTTATAATCAACTGTATAATCCGTTCCTTCCTGTAAGCGAATTCCACCAGCAGTAACCGATACAGCACCTTCAGGAATATTCAACGCATTCAAAGGGATATCTGAACTCACCGAAGATTTGTATTCTCCTTTGAAGCTAAACCGGTTTTTACTCGGTAGCATTTGAGCCGCAATCAATGTCGAATCATAGAGTTCCGTATAGGCGATTCTGGAAGCCTGATTAGGTGCAATCCCTCCATCCACCAGTTTATCGTATAATGTTTTACCAAAAGGTTCTACTGTCGAAAAGTAAATTCGTCCATTCTTCGGGTTAATCGTACCTCCGTTTTCGAAACGGTTTCCATTCTGCGCTAGTGCAGCAAAATCGAACACCCCGTCCGGAAAAGGCTGATTATTCTGATTCAGTTTATCCATTTCCAGTAACTGAACCAATAGTGTTTCATCTACCCCCGAATAGGGCATGAAATTCACTGGTAAGGATGTTTCCGGATTATTATACCATAAGTCCATTCTGAAATCGGCTTGCGTCAACTGATAAGCACCAATCGAATAGACGTTTTTCATCATGAGATCCCAGATTTTCATTCTCGGACTCAAAATCGTCGATTTCAACATTTTCAGGTATAACGCGTTTTGCCCTTCAATACCGTCTGTAGAAAATTCTCCTACCTGATAAGTTCGACCTTGCACGGTATATTCGTAGGCAACAGCCAAAACCTCATCATTATTCAATGGCATATTTAGTGAGATATACCCCAATAAAGCATTGTACGTATATTCCTGCTCACTTAATCTTCTTGCATTTTCTACTTTCTCGTAATCAAAAGATTGCTGAAAAGGTCCGGGTGAGGCTGCCTGAGAAGAAAGTGCTGTTACTGCATTCGAAAAGCTTCTTAGCAGGGCATTACCTGTTGCCCAATCGTATAAGTTGTTTGCTGCATTGTCCGGAAGCTCCGAAGAGGAAGTACTTGTTGCATTCCCCTCAAAATTCTCTTGTTTTGCTTCTCCCAAATCGGAAAAGGCAATAATATTTCTCGTATTATCCGTATTGTTCTGGCGGTTGGTAACCCACACCTCCATACGTGTAATGTTTACAGGTGTATTGACAATCGGAAGTTGTGCCATCGCCTCGTCATAGTGATCATAGAAATAATGATTTATGAAAAAGTGACGGTTTGCTTCGTAGTTATCCGCTTTTACATCAAATTTCTGAACCTGTGCTCCACCCGAAATATTTATTTCCTGTTTCTGTCCACGTGATTGAGAAGCGATAGCATCTACGGTTAATTTTCCAAATCGCAATTGTGTCTTTACACCAAACAGCGCCTGCGCACCCTGGATTAAAGATGTATTTAAAGGCATACTCACATTACCCGCTTCAATTTTCTGGATAATCTGGTCTTCATCTCCTGTGTACTCCAGCTTTGTAACATTTTCAAAATCAAATGCTGCCTCTGTATTGTACATTGTGGTCAGCTTTAACTTTGTCCCGACCTGTCCAACAAGATTCAACTGGATTCTCTGGTTAAAATCAAATCGTGTAATTTTTCGCTGGTTTTCCGGAAGAACCGGATTGTCATATCGCGAAGAATTTACTCCGAAGGATAACTCCACAGAACCCTGCGGGCGGATATTGATCTCATTGCTACCAAAAATATTTCGAAACGCCTCCCCTTTAATTTTTAAAGGTGGTATAAGAAATTGATTTTCTTCATTTTCCTGGGCTATTCTGTCTTTCCAGTACTCTTCCATTTCCTTTTCCTGCTGATACTGAAGGTATTCTTCAAGCGTCATCATGGAAGAAGGACGAAGATTGATATTATTTCCTACTTTTTCTTTAAATACATACTTTCCCGAAACAGGGTCGTATTCTATAGTAGTAGTAACATTACTGGGCAATCCCAGATCAAAACTTTGTGAATTATTCTGTGTAGGATCCTGATGTTCCTCAATTGGGAACGGCAGATTAACTTCCGGTGAATCCAGATAAATTTTCGGGATGAACTCCTTCGTCCAAGAAGATCCCGAAATGACCAACATCACCAACAATACAAACGCGTATCGCAGGTTAAAGTAGTTTTCTATGAGGTTCCTAACAATGTACAATTTCTACTACAATATTTTTAATGCTTCCCGAATAAGCACTTCGACAGTATCTTCCTCTGAGGCAGCTACTTTGTCCAGTGCTTTTTCCGCTATTTTCTTATCAAATCCCAAAGCAATTAATGCAGTTAACGCCTCAAATCGTTTTGTATTGTTCTGTGTGAAAATATTATTCGAAGTAAATTCCATTTTCACAACCTTATCCCGTAGGTCAATAATAACACGCTCAGCTGTCTTTGCTCCAATACCTTTGATGCTCTTGATTGTCTTCACATCTTCGGTTTGGATGGCATGAGCAATTTCTTCCGGAGAAAGAGCCGAAAGCATCAGGATAGCTGTATTCGGACCAATTCCCGATACACTGATCAGATGGTTAAACATTTCCCGCTCTTCTATCGAGTGAAAGCCGAACAAAATCTGAGCATCCTCTCTGAATATCTGATGCGTGTAAATAAAAATATTTTCATCAGAAGACAGGGTTGCATACGTATTCAACGAAATCTTAACAGCATATCCCACACCGGCACATTCTATTACCAAATGTGTCGGGTTTTTCTCGATTAATCTTCCTCTGAGATGCGTAATCATAGTGTTATTTACTTTGTGCGTCTACGACTGCAATTTTCACCATATTGACAATTTCCCGAACAGATGATCCCAATTGAAGTACGTGAATTGATTTTTTCAAACCAAGTAGTACCGGACCAATCGCTTCAGCTTCTGTCATCTCCTGCATCATTTTATAGGCAATATTTCCTGCAGAAAGGTTAGGAAAAATCAATGTATTCACTGATTTATTGGCTAAAGTAGAGAAGCTGAATTTTTCTTGCATCAATTCGTTATTCAACGCAAAATTTGCCTGTACTTCACCATCTACACACAACGAAGGGTTGCGTTCGTGCAGAATCTCTACCGCATCTCTCATTTTGTTCGGGTCTTTCCCCGGAGCTGATCCGAAGTTCGAATAACCTAACAAAGCAATTTTCGGTATTACCTTAAATCTTCGTACTGTTTTTGCTACTAACTCTGTAATTGTCGCAATATCTTCCGCTGTCGGATCCACATTAACTGTTGTATCTGCAAGGAACATCGGACCTCTTTTGGTCATAAGGATATACATTCCGGCAACACGTCCTGCATCCTTTTCTACTCCCACAATCTGGAGGGCCGGGCGAATTACATCTTTATAGTTTCTTGTAATCCCGGAAATCATTGCATCTGCCTCACCTTTTTCAACCATCATAGCACCGAAATGATTTCGGTCTCTCATAAGTTGAATCGCTTCGTATTCGGTAACCCCTTTTCGTTTTCTTTTCTCGAAAAATGCCTGACCGAATTCATTTCTTTTCTCTTCCTGATCTTCTGACTTCGGATCAACAATTACCACATCCGGCATTTCAATATTGTTCTCCTCCATCGTTGAAAGGATACGCTCTCTTTTACCTAGTAAAATAGGTGTCGCGATTCCCTCTTCGTAAGCTGTAAGTGCTGCCTTCAGAATTTTGTAGTTATCCGCCTCTGCAAATACAACACGCTTTGGATTTCGGGTCGCTTTTTCGGTAATATTCCGGACAAATTTATTATCCAACCCAAGTCTGTTCTTCAGTTCTGCCTCATAGGCATCCCAATCTTTTATCGGAGAACGTGCCACTCCCGATTCCATTGCCGCTTTTGCTACAGCCGGTGCAACATAATATATAAGACGAGGATCGAGTGGTTTCGGAATAAACTGTTCTCGTCCAAAGTAAATATTCTTATCTCCGTAAGCCTCATTTACTTCTTCCGGAACTGTTTCTTTTGCCAACGCAGCAATCGCATGAACCGCTGCCAGCTTCATTTCTTCATTAATACAAGTAGCCCGAACATCTAACGCTCCGCGGAAGATAAACGGGAAACCCAGTACGTTGTTTACCTGATTAGGATGATCAGAACGTCCTGTCGCCATAATCAAATCTTTTCGCGCTGACATTGCATCCCTGTAAGCAATTTCCGGGTCAGGGTTAGCAAGGGCGAATACGATAGGATCTTTCGCCATGGATTTGATCATATCTTTAGAAACAATATTCCCTTTCGAAAGACCTAAGAATACATCTGCTCCTTTTAATGCCTGATCAAGTGTAAGGTCTTTTGCATGCAAAGCAAATAGTGACTTATGCTCATCCAACCCTTCACGATTCTTGGTTATTAACCCCTTACTGTCAAACATGAATATATTCTCGCGTTTTGCTCCCAACGCAACGTATAGCTTTGCACAGGAAATTGCCGAAGCACCTGCACCGCTCACTACAATCTTAACTCTTCCTATCTTTTTCTTTGCCAGCTCCAGAGCATTTAACAGAGCTGCTGAGGAAATAATTGCCGTTCCATGCTGATCGTCGTGCATCAACGGAATATCCAATTCTTCTTTTAGTCTTCTTTCTATTTCAAAAGCTTCCGGAGCTTTAATATCCTCCAGGTTAATTCCACCAAAAGTCGGTGCAATTGCTTTTACTGTCTGAATAAATTGTTCGGGATCTGAAGCGTCAACTTCAATATCAAACACATCAATGTCTGCAAAGATCTTAAACAGAAGCCCTTTTCCTTCCATAACCGGCTTGGAAGCTTCCGGACCAATATCACCAAGTCCTAAAACTGCTGTACCGTTGGAAATTACTGCTACTAAATTTCCTTTTGCCGTATATTTATATACATCTTCTTTATTGTCTGCTATTCTAAGACATGGCTCAGCCACTCCGGGCGAATATGCCAACGACAAATCACGCTGCGAGGAGTATGGTTTGGATGGAATAACTTCAATTTTTCCCGGTCTTCCGGTTGAGTGATAATCTAACGCCTCTTGCTTTCTAATTTTCGCCATAATAAAACTCCTTTTACGGATAATTCAAGAGGGTAAAATTATAAAAATTGCCTAACAATGGAGAGCTTAGTTCTTTTTTCGTGAAATAAAATTAAATATCTTTCGCTTTGTTTGAATAAAACCAAAAGAACTCCTGTAGTATGAAAAAGAAACTTGTTGTACTCTCCGGCTCCGGAATCAGTGCCGAAAGCGGGCTGGGAACATTTCGTGACAATGGTGGTTTATGGGAAAATTATAAAATAGAGGAAGTTGCAACACCTGAAGCCTGGTTGAAATCACCCGAATCAGTACTGGACTTTTATAATATCCGACGACGAATTAATAATACAGCAACCTTTAACATCGCCCATAAGGTAATTGCCGAACTCGAAAAGGATTTCTCCGTATCCGTTATCACTCAAAACATTGACAATCTTCATGAGCGCGCAGGAAGCACACATGTCATCCACCTCCATGGTGAAATTACTAAATCAAAAAGCAGTGGTCCTAAGCAGGAATCAGCCTATTATGACATTGTAGGTGATGAACTTAATCCTGGTGATCTATGCCCCGAAGGTTATCAACTCCGACCACACGTCGTCTGGTTTGGAGAAGAAGTACCTTTATTATCCCATGCCGCAGAAATTGTTTCTTCTGCAGATGTGTTTCTTATTATAGGCACTTCATTGCAGGTTTATCCTGCCGCGGGACTGATCCACTTTTGTCAACCTGATTGCATCTGTTACGCAATTGACCCCAAAGCAATCCCTATTGATTCCAATTACATACATATTAAGGAAACTGCTACAAAAGGTATTGAGACATTCAGACACAACCTTTTGAAACACATATAAAAGAAATAAAAAGACCGACCCTAACAAGGTCGGTCTCAGCTTTACAATATTAACCCTAATATTACTGCTTTCTAATAATCAATTTTCGTGCGGGGAGAGCATTTCCTCTTTTATCCTTAACAACATAGAAGTATACTCCATCCGGCAAACCTGATAAGTTTACTTTTTGAGAAGCAGCACTCACAGGTGCTTTGTAAGCAACCTTACCTAACATATCCAACACTTCAAAAGAAGCTCCTTCAGAAGCATTCTTAACTGTCACCATACCCGATGACGGATTTGGATATACTTCAATATTCTCTAAAGCTTCTTCTCCTGCCGAAAGCGTTGATGTAAACTCTACTGTAACCCAATCAATACGATCTTCATTCTCATCTAAAACATAGTATCTGAATCGGGCATAGCCTCCTCCACCATTAAAAAACATTTTTGGCTGGAATAAAGTTGAATCCGTATCATTTAACTCATAGAAAAACGGACGAATCCAGGGATCTCCATTACAGTCGAAACAAATTTCATTATCGCATAACTGATCCGTAAAAGCAGGAGACGACAAATCCAGTTTTACCCGTTCCCACTTATATTGTTTTGTTGCTCCACTAACATTCTGGATATACAAATTTGTATATACCAATTGCTCCGTACCTGATATGGTAACCGTCTGACCATTGTAAGCAACGTTCGGATCGCTTTCAAGGTGAATAAAAACTCCTGAACTCTGAGCTGAAGCAGCAAAAGAGAAAAGAAGCGTAAAAGCGTAAAGTAATGTATTCTTCATATCAACAAACTATCTGATTTATATTATACAAATATAACAAAAATTGAACCTCTTTTTAACAATCCTTTCCTTCCTCTGTCATTCATCATACTTACATAGGATTTCAAGAGTGGTTTGTTATTTTTATGTTAATCTGATTAAAATAATGTTACATTTGGAACAGAACTAAAAAGAATACTTATGAAAAAATTTCTATGTTTACTGTCTGGTTGCGCATTGGGTATCAGTGCTCAGGCTCAGACTTATTTCTCTGATGATTTCTCAAGCGGAAACCTTAACAACTGGACTCTTGTTGACAGTGATGGAGATGGGAATGATTGGTACGTTCTTAATTTCAATGACGGAATTCAAAACGATCACGCGACCTCTGCCTCATACGCGGGTTCAGCTTTAAATCCGGACAACTGGATGGTTTCTCAGGCAATTGATTTAACTTCTGCAACGGGAACTGTGTTTTTAACCTGGAAAGTATATGGTCAGGATCAGGATTGGCCTGCAGAAAACTACTCTGTATATGTAAATACGTCTTCTGATGTGAATACAATGATTACAGATGGGAATGCGTTTACAGAAGTATTAACTACTTCTAACGGATACATGTTCCGTTCAATAGACATCTCTTCCCACGTAGGAGAAACTGTATACATAGCTTTCAGACATCATAACGTCTCTGACGAGTTCCGTATAAATCTGGACGACATTGAAGTAATGAGCGTTGCTGCTAACGATCTTAAAGTTAGTAACGTTCTTATCGATAACAGTATTGAAGGAGACCGTACCTTCCAAATTATTGTAACCAATAACGGAACCAACCCTGTTTCTGCATTTGATCTTGACTGGTCATTCAATGGTGGAAGTGCGACTACGGTTAGCCCTACAGGACTTAATCTGGAATTTGGAGATTCATATACAATTGAAGTTCCTGTTAATGGAACAGTTGCGGCAAATAACATTCCTTTCGTAGCAACAATAACAACGTCTGATGATGATGACTCAAATAACTCACTTACTCAAAACTTTAACATTGTTCTGCCTATCAGACAGTATATTGCGACTGATTCTCACGGAGAAGATTTCAACCTCTATAACAGTCTTTCAAGCGGACAAGCTATCATCCTTGACTTTATGGCTTCATGGTGCGGACCTTGTGAAAGTTCCACTCCTGAAATTTCAGCAATGGTTCAAAACAATGGATCAGGAGAAGGTCGGGTACAGGCTTTAGCTATTTCAGTTGAACAAACAGACAATAACAGCGTTCTTAACAATCTGGATTGGAACGGTGGTTTCTATAGCTACCCTAAGTTTGCTTATACAGCTGAAAACAACGCACAGTACTATCACTATGGAGTTAACCATGATTTCAACTCAGGTGGTTCAATTCCATTTTTCGTGATGATTTGTCCTAACGTTACTGATCCGGGAAGAAGTGAAATTGTAAAAGTAGATGTTGGATATGGAAACGGAATGTTCGTTGCCTACCAATCTGCACTTGATGCATGTCCTTCTGCAACGCTTTCTATTGATATTAATGAAGAGGAATTGGAAACAACTCTTTCCGTATATCCTAATCCGGCAAAAGAGTCAGCGACTGTATCATTCAATGCAGATGCAGAAAACACTTCTGTAGAAGTTATTAACTCTCTTGGGCAAACTGTTTATTCAGTTGAGCTAGGTTCTGTTATGGGACAAAATGAAGTTAACATTCCAACTTCAGAATTAGCTGAAGGTCTTTACTTTGTTAATGTTAAAAACTCAAATGGAAGTACAGCTACCGCTCGTCTTTCAGTTGTGAAATAATTCTACTTTTCATAGAGGGAAGCCATCTTCGGGTGGCTTTCCTGTTTTATAGAATTTAGGATTTCAATAATTTAAGCCATCTTCACAGTAGAAGAGCGCAAATAAAATCGTACTTTTAACACTGGAATACAATTTGCATGTTAACCCAAAAACAGAACTATGAAAAAGATATTCTTAACCAGTATGCTAATCGGTCTTTCATTTATCAGCACCTACGCTCAGGAAGCAGAAGCCGATAATGGAAAGGGCAAAAAAGTTCCTTCCGTTCAACTTGTAGACGTAAACGGGCAACGAATCAATACTGCTGAAATTAACAACGACGGAAAGCCTGTGATCATAAACTTTTGGGCAACATGGTGTTCTCCATGTAAACGTGAATTAAATGCAATCAATGAGGAGTACATTGACTGGCAAGAGGAAACAGGTGTCAGATTAATTGCTGTTTCCGTTGATGACGAACGCACCAAAAATCGTGTTAAACCTTATGTGGATGCATCAGGGTGGGAATACGAAATCTGGATGGATCCTAACGGAGACTTCAAACGCGCAATGGGAGTCAATAATGTTCCGCATACGTTCCTTGTTGATGGAAACGGAAATATCGTTTACACACACAACAATTATTCTCCAGGGGATGAGCACGAATTGTACGAACACGTTAAAAGTCTTGTAAAAGAATAGCGTCAAAGATCAAGTAATCGCCTTATGAAATATAGATATATAACAAGTGTGATCCTCTTTTGCTTCACATTTGGAACGGGTTCTTTTGCCCAAAAATTAGGCTCCGTAAGTGGTAATATAGAGAGTATTTACCAGTATCTGCTTACAGATTCTATTATCGGTGCTACCCAGCCTAAGGAAAAATCACTTATCAATACGTATGCTCTGGTAAACTATAATCTTGCAGGATTTAAAGCCGGAGCCCGCTTCGAGGTGTACTATCCCCGTATTCTGGGATACCCGGATCGTTATGATGGTGCAGGGTTGGGATATCGTTATGTAGGGTACGAAAACAAGTTGCTTAGCGTAACTGTAGGAAATTTTTACGAACAGTTTGGCTCAGGATTGATTTTCCGCTCTTATGAAGACCGAGCTTTAGGTGTTGACAATGCCATGGACGGATTTCATTTGCGACTCACTCCTGTGAAAGGATTAACCATCAAAGGTGTTTATGGGAAACAACGTTTTTCATTTACTGATGGAAAGGTTGTGAAAAGCGCGGGAATTGTCAGAGGATTTGACGGAGAACTGGCCGTAGATCAATTAATAACTAAGTTATCCGATAAACAAATCCGGTTAAAGATTGGTGGGTCATTTGTCAGTAAATATGAATCAGGGACACATCCCGATTATAATATCCCGGCTAACGTCGGAGCCTATGGAGGACGTATTGATTTCGGCTATAAAAACTTTTATCTCAACGGGGAATATGTTATCAAGGAAGCAGACCCCTCTGCTGACAATAACTATATTTTCAATTACGGTAAAGGTATGATTGTTAATCTGGGGTATTCTCAAAAAGGAATCGGAGTTTTACTATCCGCTAAAAGTATTGATAACATGTCATTCCGAAGCGAGCGGAATGCTGCCTTACAGGATCTGACAATCGGCTTTATACCTCCGCTGACCAAAACGCATACGTACAACCTTGTCACCACGTTATATCCTTATGTATCACAACCCCTGGGAGAAGTTGCGTATCAGGCTGATTTCTTCTATAAATTCAAAAGAGGAACAAAACTGGGCGGAAAATACGGGATGGATATTGCCCTGAACTTCTCAACGGCTTTTGCTCCGGAACAAACCCTTAACGGGATTGATCTGAACGATTCCTCACGTGTTGTTTATTCTTCAAGATTATTTCATTCATCATATAAAAGAAGTGATCTCTACTGGCGTGACATAAATGTTGAAGTTAAACGAAAACTATCCAAAAAATGGAGTTTTATTGCATCTTATTATAATATTCACCTCAATAATGATGTTATTAAAATAACAGATGCCAAAGGTATTATCGAATCTCACATCGGAGTGATTGATGTGTTGTATAAAATCAATACGAAACATTCGATACGGGGAGAGTTACAGGGACTCTGGACCAAAGGGAGAAAAGATCGTGGACATTGGGCTACCCTTGTGCTGGAATATACAATATCTCCGGACTGGTTCTTTAGTTTTGTAGGTCAATACAACTACGGACACCCTGATCCTGATCTGAGGGTTCTTTATCCGATCGGAGTAATTGGGAAAATATGGGGTTCAACGCGTTTACAGGTAGCCTATGGTCGCCAGAATGCAGGACTTTTCTGTGTGGGTGGTGTATGTCGTTTCGTGCCGGCTTCCAATGGATTGACCGTAACATTTACGCACAGTTTTTAAATAAAAGAGTATGAAAAAGATTTGTTTTTTTATCCTTGCTCTACCACTTGTCTCAGGGCTTTCTTCCTGTGACAAAGTAGAAAACGCCTATCATCCGGCTATCGCAACTGACCTCGACCCTTCTTATTATCCGGGAGAGTGGTCTGACTACGAGGCAAACGAGTGGCCGGAGTTTACTCCAAACAGTAACACACTACGCAATGTTCTGATAGAAGATTATACAGGTCATACCTGCAACAATTGTCCCAATGCCGCAACAACGGCTCATAATCTTGAAGCAGCCAATCCTACCCGGGTTTTCTCCGTTGGCATTCATGCCGGACCAGGAGGAATGACGGCATTCCAGAATTTTACACCGGGGGCAAGTAAGTATTATACAGATCATACCAATGCCGAAGGTCTCGCCTATGGTCTTACCTTCCAAAACGGTTTTAATTTCTTCGGTAACCCGCAAGGAACAGTAAACAGAGCTATTTATGAAAACAAAATGTTTGATTTGCAAAGCTCCTGGAGTACCCGTACTTCCGAAATTTTAAATGATGCAGACCTCAAGTTTAATATTCAATCTGTTTTTAATTATTATTCTTCTACGAATGGTGGCTACCTGCATATTGAGGTAGAAAAACTAACGCAAGAAAGTATTGAAACCAACCTTGTTGTATATGTTGTTAAAAACGAAGAAACAGACTGGCAAAAAATGCCGGATAATTCTGACAACCCTGATTACTTGCACGAAAACAAACATCTTGGAAGTATTGATGGTCAGGAATGGGGACGTCCTTTGAAAACTGCTGAATTGGGCGCCGGAGAAAAAGTTCTTGAAAACTATTCCTACGGTCTTCCTGAAGGGATAGCTTTTGACAATTTACATTTTCTGATTTATGTGTACGATGTTAACACCTACGAAATTCTTCAGGTTGTCAAACAGGAAATCACCGAATAAATCACTTATTGATAGGATTCTTATAAATGCCCTGTATTGCTACAGGGCATTTTTCTTTTACTCAAACAACAGGATATAGCTTTTTTCAATTGATCTATAAATAAAATTGATACACTCTATACTCCTTTCTTATCTATCTTTGTCCTGAACAATTAAAAGAGCAGAGAATTTAAGCTGTCCATTTGATTGTAATGGTTAAATTAGCTGTAAATAAGTAACACGTAAATAAAAAGTAAATTATGAGTTTTGTAGGAAAAAAATTTCCATCAATTGAAGTAAATGCGATGGACGAAATGGGAGACACATTTAAAGTTGACGTTTTCAAACAAGCGGTTGACAACAAGAAAAAAGTGCTTCTTTTCTGGTATCCGAAAGACTTCACTTTCGTTTGTCCAACTGAGATCCATGCTTTCCAGGAAGCTGCAGCTGAGTTTGAGAAGCGTAACACAATGATTATCGGAGCTTCTTGCGATACTGCAGAAGTACACTTTGCATGGTTGAACACAGCAAAAGACAACGGTGGAATCGAAGGAGTTAAATTTCCTTTGTTAGCTGATTCTACTCGTCAATTGGCAATGGAGCTTGATATCCTTGACTTTGACTTGTTTGATGAGAACGGAAGCGGTGGTGATAACGTAACATACCGTGCTACTTACCTTATTGATGAAGAAGGAACTGTATTCCACGAATCAATTAACCACATGCCGTTAGGAAGAAATGTAAACGAGTACCTACGTTTGGTAGATGCATTCACACACGTTCAGAAAAACGGTGAAGTTTGTCCTGCTAACTGGGAAGAAGGAAAAGAGGCTATGAGCGCAACCCGCGATGGTGTAGCTGATTATTTGAAAACACACTAAGACCTTAAAATTATGTTTACCGAATTAACTGAAGATACGCTGGATCAGGTACTTTCAACAAATAAGAAAGTAATGGTACAGTACGGTGCCGGATGGTGCGGAAATTGTAAAATTACCAAGCCAAAATTCAAAAAGTTGGCCGAATCGCATCCGGATATTGAGTTTGTCTATGTTGACGCAGAAAAGCTGCCCAACTCAAGAAAGTTTGCCGAGGTTTCGAATTTGCCAACATTTGCCGGTTTTATCGACGGTAATCTGGTAAAACAAAACCAAGGTAACAAAGTAGAAATCATTCAAGAAGTAGTCAATGAGGTTGCCAATAATTAAACACATGGTTGAATTCATCGAGCAGAATGATGAAGACTATGTAAATGAAACGATGGAAACACTGGAGTTTCTGATTGATGCACCCGGTATTAAAGACGAGGAACTGGATGTAATCGGCGAGTTGTTGTCCAACTTTTCGGGAGCAGTAGAAGTTCATCGTGAAATTGCCGCAGGAAAGCCGAAAAAAGAAGCTTTAAATGAGTTCATGAAACGTGTAGTTGGCTCTATCGACTAACTATTTCCTGAAAAGATAATGAAAGGCTGTCATGATATTGACGGCCTTTCTTATTTTGAAATCGTTTTGTTTGTAATTTTGATCCAAAATAAAATACTGTATGCGAATTATCGGAATGTTTACGCTACTAACGCTAGTGATTTCATGTACTCCTCAGAAAGAAGATTTTGAAGAGAGTTTCTTTTTCCCTTATTTCTATGCTGTACAAGATGAACCGCTCATCTACGTATACCAGGATAGTCTTAACCCGATGTTCGAAGTATTTGAACGGGTTTTCACAACAGAAGATACGATTAACGGAAAAACAGTTTGGCTTGAACGTTATAATTCGGCATTCCGATTACTGGAAACTTATCAATTCAGTTATGATCGTGACCTAAAGGTGAATAATCATACCGTTAGCAACGGGAAACTTTACATCAGCTCGGAGATCCGGGATTCGATCTTCTTCCCTTTCTTTGGAGATACAGCTCACTTTTCCTCCACTTTCCCATCCATGACAGATAGTATTGTCTTTCACCTGGACAGCAAAAAGTCACTTCAAAAAGAAAAAGGTAATTTCACCTGGAATGATAAACGTCTAGAAACGGTTCAGGTAACCGATTCGATTAAGTATTATGCGGTAGATCTGCGAAACAAAAAGGAGAAAGTTACAGAAACCATTGGTGTTACTACGTATGCCAAAGGTATGGGAAAAGTCCATGTAAAGAGTGCAAATGGTAAAGTGAACTTACGATTGACACGCATTCTTACAGAAGAAGAGTGGAAATTTATAATTACCAAAGAATAAAAAAAGGGAGTATTCCTTTACGGTCTCACTCCCTTTTCGTTTTTACTCTGTTTTATTGTCTTATTTCACTTTCACGCCTTTCACAATACGATCCTGTCGCTGTGTTTCGTGCAGTCGCTTCATCTGCACCAACAAGAAAGCATTCCCGCTGGCTCCCGAAGCTGTATACAACTCATTGGCGTATTGTAGTTCTCCCTTTCCATCCTTCCAGGTAGCATTCAGGAAATATCTACCGCCCGATCCTTCCCGGTATTTGAAGGATAAGTACCTACCTGACCCGGATTCAAACCGAACAAACAGTTCATCATTCGGACCAAATTTTTCGACTACACATTTCGTTCTGGGAGGAATAATGATCCGATCTTCCTTACTTCGGCTACTTTCGACCAGTACCCCTCCTGTTTGCGTTCCTTTCGAACCCGAACTGGAACCTCTGTAAAGAATAATTTCACTGGATGTAAAAAACTGTACTTTTTTGATTGTCTTTTCATCGAGCTCGTATTCATTTTTTATTTTGTTCGTATACGGAACTTTTGTTGCACAGGAAGCTGTCAATACTCCGACCATCATCAAAAACACTATTCTTTTCATCTGTTTCTCTTTTGGATTTGTTAAATACAAATATCGTACCTTAATTATTCACGAGCAAATTACATCCCCTAATATCACTATTGTCAAAACGCCCCATGATCCGGAAGCCTCCCTCAACAATTTTCCCTAAATCCTGTGTATGAATAAATGAACAGCTATATATGTTAGCAAGATCGATTACTGAGATCCCTCCTGTTCGCCCCTGTTCCATCCAGGATAAAGGGTCTTCTGTGTCCCGGATACGAACTTTCATCCACGGAGGTAGCGAAAATACGCCATCTCTGAACGAATAGGCCTGTGACAGTAGTTCCGTCATACCGTATTCAGAAGAGATTGTCTCTACTCCTAATCCTTCACACAACACCCGGTGTAGTTCTTCTTTTATCATTTCCTTGCGGCGTCCTTTCATCCCACCGGTTTCTATAATTCGGACACCTTCCAGATTTATTCGCTTTTCGGCCAGATCCAATAAAGCATAGGATACACCAAACAAAATGACATCTTCTCCCGCTTTTTTTGCCTGTTCGATTACACGCAGTAGTTCCTCATGATTGTACAGAAAAAATCCCGAACGCTCATTTTCAGAAGCCCGGATCAGGTAATCGACCATATATACCAATGAAGAGTTTCCCTGTTCCAGATAGTTGGGTAATAAAGCAAGGATCACTTTCCCCTGAACTTTTCCGAAAAACTGCTCAAAGCAATGCATAAAACTCTCTTCATACAAAGAAAGATCGGTAACATAGTGATGAGACCGGATACTCCCCGTTGTCCCGCTACTCTTAAAGATCAACTCTTCTTTCTTTCCGGAAGTAAGAATCTTTTGCGTCTTAAAAAACTCAATAGGTAAAAAAGGGATTTCTTCCAGCGTTTTCGGATTCGATCTACCCAACTGATCACAAAACTCCTTATATACAGGCACATGGTCATACTGAAAATGAAAGAGATCAAGCGCTATTCGACAAAACTCCTCTTCACTTCTAATCTCCCACAGGTTCTTCCGTATTTCCGAAATATCTTGCATACAATTCATAATGATTATGTAAATTTAGGTATTCGAACGTTTATGATACAAAGATTCAAATATATTCTGCCCGTATTTCTTTTTCTTGTTTTAACCGCTTGCTTTAAAAAAGAGGAGTATCCGGTTGAACCGGTTATTGTTTTTGACCGTTTTACCATAACAGGAGATTCTGCACGTTTGAGTCTTGAATTTACTGACGGGGACGGGAATATCGGTCTGAGGGATGATCAGGTTGCTCCTCCTTACGATCCTGCTTCTTTTTATCACTACAACTTATATATCGAATACTGGGAAAAACAGGATGGAGCTGGGTGGCAACCGGGAAGAACACCTCAGGGAGACACGATTGTATTCAAATACCGCATAAAGCCTTTCACTACGTCAGAGAAAGACGAACCAGTCAAAGGTATACTGGAAGTACTTGTAGAACCGGTCTATTATAATCCATTTTCAACGGACAATGATACCATTAAGTACAAGATCACACTTATTGACAGAGACTTACATTTAAGTAACAAACTGGAAACACAGGAAATAATCAGATAACAAACTGCCTAAAAAGCGAACAAGAGCCTAGACGGGCGTCCAGAGCTCTTGTTCAAATCAACCTAACCTACTACTACTGTGACAAAGATAAGGGCTTTATACGTTCCCTCCAAAGAAATTAACAATTTTTTAGCATTTATTTTTTATAAGAAAACAATTATATACGATTGTTTATCATTTATTTACAGTTTTAATAGACGATATATTTTATTCATCCACACTATTCCCAAATCCATCGAAAACCAGCTTTTTAAAACCCCTAAAAACTACTTTTTTTAGACTCCAGTTTCATCAATAATTCTTGTTCTTTTTTGTTCCAAAAGCAGCTTCCTGATTTTCACTACATTTGTTCATACACTCCGGTAAAATAGAAAAACGTGCAAATTTCTTCTGGTACTGATGACGCTAAGCGGTTCCTGTTCCTCGATCTGTCGAGAGGAATTGCTTTGTTGTTGATGCTTCAGGGACATTTTATCTCTGCAACACTGGATGAAAACAGCGTGTCAGAAACGGATACCTTTCACTACTGGAAAGAGCTGCGCGGGTATACAGCTCCACTTTTCTTTATTGTCTCCGGACTTGTCTTTAATTTCCTTCTTCTAAAAACACAAGCACTTCCGCTGTTTGAAAATCAACGTTTGCGAAAAGGACTCAAGAGAGTGTTCCTGTTATTCATTGCCGGGTATTTGCTTCAGTTCAATTTTGCCAATATTTCCTATTACCTTAATGGGAATCCGGGTGTGCATATTTTTTCCTTTCATGTTTTACAAAGTATCGGAGCCGGGTTATTGTTACTGATTGTTCTTTTCGTTGTCTTTATAAAATTACTTCGGGTTCCGTGGTACATTATTTATCCCTTGACACTTGTTTGCTGGCTTTATCTGAGCGGTGTCGTAAGTACCACTGAAGGCTATATCCCTGCGAACGCTCCGGAGCTTATACAGAATAGCATTAAAGGTCCTAATTCTGTTTTCCCGGTCTTTCCGTGGTCGGCTTATCTGCTTTACGGCGCTTTTTTGGGTGCTCTTTTCAGACAACTCCACACACGCGTTCGTTTTGCACTCATTCCTGTTGTGCTGCTTCCAATACTAGGCATTTTCCTTTTTCTATCCGGAGAATTACTCCAGTATCTTCAGGCGCTGACCGGTCTTCGGGAGATTGTTTATGAATTGTATGCCCTGAAAGTCATGTTTCAGCTTACAGTCGTTATTCTTTTCCTTTTGTACCTGGAAAAAGTCTTGGCTTCTACTCAGACTTTGTTGCTTATTGGTAAGAATACACTCACTATTTATATTCTGCATTCTTTGGTTCTTTACGGTGCTATTACAGGAACCGGAATTATCACTTTTTACCGCAATACTTTAACCGGGTGGCAGGCAATAGTGGGAGCCCTACTATTTATTTCCTTTTTTGCGGTTTTAACTGTTTTGCAGCATAAATCAGAGAAACCCTGGTTAAAACTCAGATAAGCAATATCTCTTACGCCTAATTTAACCGAATGTTGTATCTTTATTTCCAAAAGAAACACTGAATGAATAAGCCTAAGATCTTAATAGTAGACGACGAGCAGGATATCCGTGAGATAGTAAAATACAATCTGGAAAAAGAAGGTTTTGAAGTTGAAACAGCAGAAAACGGTGAAATTGGAATAGAAAAGACGAATTCGTTTCGCCCCGACATCATTTTACTGGATGTGATGATGCCGAATATGGATGGGATTGAAGTTTGTGAACGCATCCGCGCTATTCCTGAGTTACAGGATATACTGATTTGTTTTCTGACAGCCCGGTCTGAAGATTATTCACAGATAGCAGGACTGGAAGCCGGGGCAGATGATTACATCGCCAAACCCCTAAAGCCCAAAGTACTGATCAGCAGGTTGCATGCCATTCTACGCAGAAAATCCTCTAATCAGACAGAAGAAACACAAAACGGGCTTGTAATTGACCGGGAACGATACCTAGTCTTGCTGAACGGAGAAGAATTACAATTACCAAAAAAAGAATTTGAATTACTGGCATTACTCCACTCCAAACCCGGAAAAGTTTTTGAACGGGACTTTATTCTTGAGTCAGTTTGGGGAACTGATATTGTTGTCGGTGACCGAACCATTGATGTTCACATCCGGAAACTTCGCGAAAAAATCGGTGATGAATATATCAAAACGGTTAAGGGAGTTGGTTATAAATTTGAAGAATAAAAAAGGGGTCTGTCCCTTAATTACGCAAGTCTCAAAAAGAACATTCTTAGTTTGGCTTTCGTATAATTAGAATTGACCTCTGAGAGAAATCTTGGAGGTCTTTTTTATTCAGCGTTTTTTTGTAATGAATTGACATAGGTTAGAAATTCCTTTGGAGTAAAAACCATGGTTCCAATGTTCAATTTTTTGTAGACTTCCTTTGCCTTGTAGTGACATTTTTTGTCGAGGGTAATAAAATAATTTGTGTGAGCACCATAAAATGTGTGGTTCGCATCATCAATCATATTGATAAAATGAGAATCTGATTTAAACCCTTTAAAGTCTATTTTCGAATAAAGAGTTGTTATTTCATCATAGCGAGGGTTCTTGCTTGTTTTGGTGCTTGGCGTATGTTTCTCCATCTCAGCCTCAATATCTATTGATTTCATAGACTGTTTGAGTTCCTTTTTATTGATTTCGGTTCCAGGAGGAAGAACTTTAACGAACTCATTGATATTATTCGGATTCATTAAGCGCTTAAGGTCTCTGTAAATATCTGGGTTTTCTTGCATTCTTTGACCAAGTGTAAGCATATCATCCATAAAAGCGCCCATGCTTTTTGTTTCAAATGCCTTGGGATACATTTGTTGAAAGATTGGGTATTCGAACATTTGTTCAAATTCATCAGGTAGCATTACTTCGGATAGTTCAGGAATTTGTGCTTGGAGTTCTTGGAGCTCATTGGTATTGGTCAGTCCGCTTAAATCAGAAATTGTGTCAAACAGACCGCTAAATGATGAGTATTCATTTTCTGATTCTTCGAGTGAACTATTAAAAAACTCAAAAATGTCTCTGGTTTCAACTTTCACATCGACTTCATTCCAATAAAGGCACATGCACAGATTTTTGGTTAAAGCACCAATATGCTCAATATGTCCATTGAGTTGTGATGTATCGCCTGAAGGGCTATTTTCATAAGCTCTAACTAAATCACTTATGTGTGCATTTGAGTAAACTGCCGCTAAAGTTTCATTTTCGATTAACTTATAAATCAATTCTAAAGGCTCTGCCTCTTCCTTGCTGAGCCGCTGTCGTTTTTCTATTCGGTCGAAAACGTTTAAATCTAAATAAATATAATTCATAGGTTAACATTAAACAATGGTAGTTGTAAAATCAAGAGAAAAGCCATAAGTATTAATAGGACACTGGCTTATCTGGCAATCACCTCTGAGAGGTCCATTTTACAGGAACATCTATTTTAAAGTCGACCTTTTGTTCGGAATTGTCAACAATAGGCAATTTCATGTAAGAGTCATAGGCTCTATGTTTAAGGGGAAACTCAACCGCACTTAAGTCGTGGTCATCAGGGGAGATGTAGCTATTAATATGAATTTCTTCAGTCTTCTCAATTCCATCAATCTTTCTTTCAATTTGGAGTGAAAGGTTTACTGGTAGCTTGAATTGTACCGAGTTCATGGAGATAACGCCTCTTATAAGCACCTCCCCAGGTCCAGGGCTGAAGATAATTTCATTATTGTCGGGAGTCAAAAATTCTTTATTCATCTTTTTTGTTTTTTAGAACTAACTATAGATTTCGTGGATGTCAAAGAGGTTAAGACTGAATGCTTAATCCTCGTTACCTTTGTCTGATTGCTCCTCAACCCATTTCAGAACTCTATCCAGCTTTTCTCCAAATTCATTAAACCTGGATTCAAGAGAACTGACCTTTAACTCTAACGAGCTGGTATCTGATTGAACGTTTCCGATGCGTTGAATAAGGCCTGAGTGAACAGTATCCAATAGAGTTTTTACCCCATCAATTTTTAAATGAAGTTGATTAAAGTGTTGCTCATATCTATCAAATCGCTTATCCAAATCTTTAAATCTGTGATTAATTGCTTTACGAAGGTCATCAATAGACTCTGACTCTTCGGGCTTAATTGGTAATATTTTCCCCATGCCTCTTTATTAGATAGTTTTAAAAAAATTAACGGTATCCATTTTCTGGAAATTCAAAAGCCTTAATACCCCACCTTCTGTGCGACCAATTCTTCCCTGGCACCTATGGACGATTAAATAGGTCAAAACTTAAAAATGCTTGTAAAGTCTTTACCTGAGAGAGAATAGTCTTCTGCTTATCTGGAAGTGATTCAAAGAATTCTCCAGATAAATATGTATTTGTTCCTTGAGATAAAATAATGTTTGAGACAAATTGGGAGAATTTGATGGGCTCCATCAGTTTCAATTTACTCAGATAAACTCTTTGTGTCTGTGAAGGCTGCCAGGCTGTAAAAATGAACCAAGTCTTACTTGTCTCCTCTTCTGGGAAGAAAGTCAATACTATTTCTTCATTTTTTGGTGTATAGTAGATAAAGTTGCCAGCTATTTTGTGTATTCCTTCAATAGAAAACGTTTCTGTAAGAAACTCATCATATAACTCTTCGGTCAAACATTTCGTTAACTCATATTTCGTATCCTCCTGGTGCTTTAATACTTCACTGGCATATTCGGTAATTGTATCGAAGGCTTTTGAATGTTCCGAAGATTTCAGAGTTGCCATGTAATTGTCAGCAGTGTCCAACGACGAACTCAGAACCTTTTTGAGCTCTCGCATCTCAATAGGATAATCAGCTTCTTGTGTTGGCAGAAATGAAATGGCATTGATGTATTCAGGAGTATTAGTGTCTATCCCTAAAGCGGAAAACCCTTCCATTTTCTTGAGGTGCTCATTAATAATAGGCTCTGCTTGCTCCCAAGTTAATTCAACATCATCTGGACAATTGTTCACAATTGCCTTTAAATGTGAGATGTGCGGAGTGACCTTATCATCCCAAAGCCTTAGGCTCTCTCCAAGAATATTGGACAGTTTTTCATCTATGAACTGAAACTCACATTTTTCTTTGCACAGTTTATAGGCGTATGCTCTCAACGCATGAAGGAAATTTATCTTGAGAGTATTTTGATAGAGCTTCCTATCAAGTTCTTCAAAAAACTCGGTATCATGTGGACCACAAAATCCTCTAAACGTTGATGCCGAAGCAATATGTCTTTCAATTAGTTTTCGATTTCTTGCCTGAAAAGTGGACATTTTGCCTATTTCATAATCAGGAGAGGATTCATCCTCCAAGACAAATAATTTCTCGGACCTATCCTTGACCAAAGCCCCAAGAACTCTGGATTCTGATATTGAATGAGAGTCAATTGATTTTTGGTCACAATGAGAGCAAAAGCAGAGGTATTCCTTAGCTTGCCTCTTAATTTCATTATGGAGATTCTTCATCTCCGTCAATTTCTTCGCTTGTTCTGAATTCATATTGGAATAGGTCGCTTTCTATAGTACCAAACCAACCCTTCAAAGCACAATCAAAGGAACCACGCTCAAGATGTTGAGCTCGGTTCCTTCGGTTCCATTGTGCAAATCAATGGTGTCTTTGATTAGCATAATCTCAACTTGAATGACATGTTGGAGAGCAGTAAGCGCATCCATCAGCTTTCGAATAGATTTTTTTTGCCGCTGTAACAGCAGGTCTACATGAGGCAAATTCTCCAAGGTAAGTTCTGTTCTCAGAGTTTGGCATGAACGAACACCCAGTTTTATGTACTTCGTGGTCACCGTTTGCTTGTGCGTTTTTGTTGACGTAGTAATAAGCCATTTTTTATATGATTTTGATATTCAGGAATAAAGCTAAAAACAAAGTAGAATAAAAATAGAATATTACTACTTTAGTTATGAACATTCTATTAACAGACTGAGTATTTATACTTAGTATTAACTATATTTGATGCATGAAAGCACTGCATACAAAACAGAGTGAAATCCTCACACTACTGAAAGAAAACAGTGATAACCCACTTACGATTAAAGACCTAAGCACTGCTGCTGGAATTGATTCCCCAGGAGTATTATATCATCACCTTCGTCAGCTTGAGAAAAAGGGGTATTTGAAGCGTAACCCGAATAATTCGAAAGACTATGTTGTCCTCGATAAACCTGAGGCATCTGTCGTATACGTGGGAAAGTATGGGGATGCACAATGTGGTCCTGAGGGCATTTTGCTCGATGAGTCACCAGAAGAATATATTCCAATTGCATCAAGTCTTCTTCGATTCCCTGCATCCGAAGCTTTTATTGTAGATGCGAAAGGAGATTCAATGGAGCCGAAAATTTATGAAGGTGACGTGGTAATAGCGAAGCGACAGAATAGTGCTGAAAATAACGACCTCGTGGTTTGTTCTTATAATGAAAGGGTAATGATAAAGAAACTCATCTTGGGAGCAAGTGGAGTGGGGCTCTACTCATTGAATTCTCAGAAGCACCCAATAATTTCTATTGATAGTAGCGAATCCTTTTTTATTGCAGGAGTAGTAAAGAATATTTTGAGCTACAACTTGAGATAGTTCCTCTGTTCGACCCTGTGTTCCGTAGGAATTCCGAACACTCAATTATGACTCAATGAGAATCTACTGGTTGTTGATGAGTACTATCTTCTACAGAACTTGAAGGAGCGCTCATTGAGTCTGTTTCATTCGGAGTTTTAGGTGGTTCAGTGTATTGTGGGTGATTACCCTTAATGAACCAGACTCCAGCTACGATTAAGGCAAACGCAAAGGCTCCTGACATACTCTGTAGTACACCTCGGCCGAAAGTTTTCCACTTATTTTCAGGTTTCAGTGGCTCGATGATTTCAGCAAGAATATTTTGCTGATTCCTTCGTATATCTTCTTCGACATTTTGAAGTGCCTCACCTAACACGCCTCCAGTAAATTCCTGCAAGATACCTTCTGCTCTAACTTTTAGATTTTCAATTGAAACATCTCCAAGTGACATTCTATGAAAATCTTCGAGAACCTTATCAGTAGGGGGCTTGCTGTTTTCCTTTTTGTAATTTTCAATGTATTCAAGCTTTTGCCTCTTATACAAAGAATAAGCGATGTGACCTACTAAATCAGTATCACTATCAACAAGTTTATGGTAAATTACATTATACTTTTTTTGAGCCATGACCTTTTAGGGCTCCTTTGTAAATTTCATTGATTTCCTCTCTTGAGAAAACCTTTGAATAGGAGACGTTACCTCGATTTACTACGATATTAATCCCTGTTGAAGAATTTGAACGTGTATGTTTAATTCCTCTTGAGGAGATTTTCGAATTTACATTTCTTATAATATCTCTGGTAATTGCCATAATTCTTGATGTTACTAATAAATATAGTGAATTTTTATTTATCGTTCAATAGAGAATACTTTGTGATGAATCATTTAATTTACCATTATTTGCCACGAGCAAGATAATTGATTATTTGCTAATTAGCAATAAGCTAAAAGTACTCATTTTTTAATAGCATAAAACTCGAAGAGGTCACCTACTTCGCACTTCAATCCGTCAGCAATTTTACGAAGAGTTGTCGATGCAATATTCTTTCTGCCATTCTCAATCGCTGAGAGGTTTGGCTTCTCCATACCAATCTCAGAACAAAGGTCAAGTTGACTCATTCCTTTAGATTTTCGGGTTTTAGCTATTGATTTTCCGAGCGCTTTTATGAACTCCTCATCGGTCATAAAGCCAAGGTCACTATATTATTCTTTCGTATAGTTATACGAACGTATAACTTAATTTGTAACTTTGTAAAAAAATCACAGAATGAAGTACTTAATTTTCACTGCATGGTTGTTTATAGTAATCCCCGTAACAGCTCAACTCACATACGTTGATATTGACTGGCAAATAGACCAAACGGTCATCATGCAAGATGGAGTCACAGATTCCATTGAAATTGATATTGATGAGGATGGAGTCAATGACCTTAGAATTACATCTTGGTCAAACCATACAACAGGAATCGAGACAGCCATTGAAGCACTTCTCCTAAGCTCATCTCTTTACGAGGGATTCGATGTGGACGGCTGCAACTCACTTAGAGCTTGCTTCGAAGGTGGAGGCTCCAACTCTTCAATTAATGGGTATATCTATTCCTCAGATTGCTCGAATCCCTCCAACGATTATATCAAGTTCCCATTTCAATTTGATGGAGAGCAAGGTATTCACTGCGGGTTCCTTTATGTCCAATATGAAGGCTCAATTATAACAATTGAAGGGTATGCCTGGAACTCTACACCTTCAGGAACGTGTAGCTGTAACAGCAGTGGGTGGCTCGGCATCAAGGAGGAACTTCTTCCTGAAGGACCTTATCGACTGTACAACCTTTTAGGACAGGAAATATTTGAGCCTGAAGGACCTTATCGACTGTACAACCTTTTAGGACAGGAAATATTTGAGCCTGAAGGTCTGACTTTAAAAGTCTACAGGAACGGCCTTATTCAGAAAATATATACTAACCAATAAATGCTAATTATGAAATACTTCATTGTAGCTGCACTTCTTATAGCAGCAATAGTTTCGTGTCAAAAAGAAGAACCAACGCAACCGTCACCCCCTTCAGCACCAACAGCATCTTATACCCCTCAATACCTCACCAAGTCTGGAGCTAACGCAGCAAGCAACGGAATATATTGGGTAATAGATGGAGACACTCTACATCTTGGACAGTGCCAGAATTCATACACCACTGGAGATTATTATGAGAGCTTCTCTTTTCAAGTTGGAGTTGAGTATGACTTTCAGATTCTTCGAGGTATTCCACCTTCTATGTCATCATTCGAAGTCAAGAATCAGGGAACACTAAAATTCATTGATGGAAATAGCAACACTGATGCTTACGGAGGTGAGAGCTCTCTTGTGATTACCCAGGGAGCGACATGGACATATGACATCTTCTATGGTCAATGTGGGTCAATAACAAACCAGTTACAAGTTATTGTTCCTTAGCAATAAAGTTTGATGAATTCAAGGAAAGATTTACCTATCGGAGAAATTTGGTAGTTATTGACTGTGCTGCTTCCCCCGAGTGCAGTAAAAATGAAACTTTTATTATGGATTAGACCAATGCTCAATAATTCATTTAAGTAAAATTCAAGCTCGCTGAGAGTTACTGGTCTATTCACTTTAATCGAAATGAACTGATGGATTTGATTCGGTGAATCTTCGCCATCAGAATATAGTGCTCCTAAGGAAGGTATTTCCTTTCCCTCATGATTTAGAAAATCATGGAGCATTATTATTTGTACGTCATCAAGTTGCTCTACAAGGTGAACGAACTTCAAGGACATATTATTTTCTTGATTAGGTTCGACTATTTGGTTGACCAAAATATTTCGGAACCGCTCTAACTTATATGCCGAACGTGTGCTCATTACCTTGATGTAGACCAATTCCATAAGGTCAACGAAATCCTCAGTCTCGAAGTTCGCTGAATGAAGCTCCCTTTCACTAATTTCCTCTAACGCTTCTTTGACACTTGCGTCAAATTCTAACACTCGCTTCTGCTTTAGGTTGCTCCTATAGCTCCAAAAAGAATCGAATATGGGACCCGCTGGGATATAGCTGAATACTGTCTTTCGAACAGTCTCAGATATTAAATCAACATGGTCCTTAAGTTTATGTCCCTTTTCCATCGTCTATAAAGATACCAATTGCGACACTTCAATTTTAAGCGAGTCAGCAATCTGCTTCAATTTCAGGATGGAACTATTAATCCCTCCTACTTCAATTCGAGCAATGGCGCCACGGTCCAATCCACACTTCTCTGCAAAAGTTTCCTGTGTGTAGCCTGCTTCCTTTCTGTACTTCCTGACTCTCTGGCCTACAATTTTTAGAAATTCTTTGTCTCTCATAATCCGTAATTAACTCTACTTTATCATACGCCAAAGAAATTATTTTGTTTCATATTTGTAACATTTTATTTTTTCTTTCGTAGAAGATACTGTTGACACCGCCGAAGTGCATTCCCTAAATTGTCAACAAAACATCTCTTCTGGTTCTTGAAGAGGTTAAGCAAACCCAAAATATTAATCCATCCATTTCTTACGAATTGGTCATTGTTTAACCCGCTGCAACCGCAGCCAAAAACCACATAATCATGAAAAATTTAAAAATCAAATGCCCAGAGTGCGAGAGTACATTTGACCTTGACAATGCCTTGGTCAATCAATTTCATCAATCTATCAAAAAAGACCTTCAATCAGAGCTTCACAAGCGTGAGGAGGAACTTGAGGAGCAGAAAAAGGAATTAATCACCTTAACTGAACAATTCAAGAAGGATAAGGTAGATTTTGATGCCATGGTCAACAACCAGGTTAAGACTCAGTTAAAATCAAGAGAGGACTAACTGAAGGATTCCATTCGGCAAGAAATTCAACAAGAAAAGAGAGAACAATTTGCTGAACTTGAAGATGAACTCAAGAGGAAGAGTTCTCAATTAGTTGAGTTAAACCAGACCAAGGCCAAGCTCCAGAGACTATCCAGAGAGTTTGAGGAGAAGGAGGCAAAAATTCATCTTCAGATGGAAGAGAAGCTCTCGGAGCGACTTGCTGAAATGAAACAAACTCTAAAGGATAAAATCCAAATGGAGAGCTTCTTGAAGGTCAAGGAAAAAGAGGACATAATTGAGTCTCTCAAGAAGAAACTACAAGAGGCTCAGCAACGTGCCAGCCAAGGAAGCATGCAATCACAAGGAGAAGCTCAAGAGCTCGCCTTAGAAGAAATGCTTAAGGAAATTCACCCTACAGACTTGATTGAAGAAATCAAGAAAGGAGCCAATGGAGCCGACTGCTTGCAAACGGTAAGGACACAAACAGGACTCATTGCAGGAAAGATTCTCTACGAGAGCAAGAACACGAAGAATTGGAGTGATAGCTTCATCAAGAAACTCAAGCAAGATAACCTAAAGAGCAAGGCAGATATAATGGTAATCGTCACCAAGACAATGCCGAAGAATACTAAAGGGAAATATGCACTTATTGATGGAGTGTGGATTACATCACTCTTGAATGTTAGGGATATGTCTCTTATGCTTCGATACGGATTGCTGAAGACGCATTCTGTAATCGCAACTCAATCTGGAAAGGGTGATAAAATGAGCCTACTCTACGATTACTTAACCTCGTCCGAGTTCAAGAATACTTTTGAATCTATATTGGAGGGCTTTAAGAGTCTCCAGGACAGTCATCATGACGAGCAGCGTAAGATGCAGCTTCTTTGGAAGCGCAGGTCGAAGCATCTGGAGCAAGTTCTTGCAAGTACCATTGACTTCTACGGAAATATCAAGGGCATCTCTGGGAGCTCAATACCAGACATTAAAATGCTCGAATTCAATCAAGCTGGATAACCAGTCATTCACTAACTCAGTGTTAAGGATAAGGAGGCAAATTGCCTGGGTTATTATGTGTCACTCGAAGTGAAGAATCTTTTGACTTAAAAATCAAAACACTCTGGTGAACACTCAATAATTCGAGTGCAATGAGTGGGGACTTATTGCGCTTTCTTATCTGCTCTGACTCTAATAAAGACAAGCTATGATTTACTATAAATTTACTGACCTATTGGTTTTTCTTGAGGAGTGCAAGGATGAAGAATTCGGACCAATCATTGAGATAACAAGAACCTTAAATGATTTTAGTCTCACAGAGGAAGACAGAATCAACTACATCCTCGCCATTCTGAGGTATCATGGACTTCACGAATCAATGCCATTGGTAGATAACTCAGAGAAGAAAAAATTGCTTCAGCCACCCATCTTCAAAAACACAAAGAACCCTATTCAGTTATTCGATATAACGTTTGAAAATGGCAAGATAGATTTCTGGCAAAACTTAAACTAATAGGAACTTTTGACTTGAGACTTGTAATATCTCAAGATTAGATAAGAGGTTGAAGTGAGAGCAAAACTATAATTCACTCTCACTTTATCAAAGGCTACAGCTCATTGCCTTCCCTCTTCAATTTTTCAAGAGAGGCGAGCAAGACGGCACCAAGTCGTTTTTTAGGCCAGACGGTCTTGCTCGTAAGTGATTTGGTCACCACCTCTCTTTTAAACAAAAATCAAAAGAGGTCGAAGTGATAATCGCCAGTTATCATCTCGTAATTGAGTTGACAGCTCTTCCTCTTTTATCTAAATACATTAAAAAATATAAAATCCATCTATGTAACAACGAAATATGAAAGCCTATGAAGACATACTGACCACACGCTATGGAGGAGTAATTCCAATTATTAGAAAATTATACTCACTAAAGGTTGATGAGATAATTAACAAGTCAGCTAATGATTATTTCCCAAGAGCAAAGCAAAGTAAATACAAGTATTCAGATGTATTCTTAACCTGGATTGCAGCTGCATTTTGTGGAGCCACGAGAATTGACCATGTTACGGGGCTAAGGAAAGATTTAGAAGTAATTCCAGGGCTAAATGTTCCAAGTCATGATACAATGGGTCGAATGATGAAAAGTTTGGTCAAGCCAACAAAAAGAGCTGATAGGGTAACCCAGGAAGGCGCTAACGAAAACCAATGGGATGACAATGTAGATTTAAACCATTTATTAATTAGACTCACAAAGCAAATGGGAGGCCTAAAAGAAAGTGTTGAATACACACTTGATGTTGATTGCACCTTCATAAATACTACTTGTCAAGGTGCAAATAGTATGAAGGATAAAAACTCACCAGGATTCAACCCTATGATATGCTTAATTGGGAACCTACCTGTATTTGTAAATATGAGAAATGGTAACTCTATTGCTGACTTCAGGATTAAAGAATGCATTGAGCAATGCTTGGATTTATTAGATAAGGAGAACATTAAAATTAAAACCGTGAGAACAGATGGTGCGGGATATAGAAAAGAGCTTTTGACAACGTTGGGTGATAGAGGCGTAAAATTCGTTACGGCTTCTCCAGTCAACGCTGCATTTAAGAAAATGTTCAATGCTTTCGATAAAAGCGCTTGGAATAAAGTGAGAATTAAAACAGCTCATAGAGACAGGGATTGCTTAATTGGAGAAGTTAATTATAAAATGACAGGCACTGATACTCCGCTCAGAATTATTGCGCTAAGAATACCCACTGAAGACACGCTACAAGAGACTCTATGTGATGACGAACTTAGAAGAAGGAAGATGGTGCAAGAAAGATTGAACTCTCTTGCACAACGAGGGTTGTTAAAAAAGAACAATAAGAGGTTTCATGAGGCTGATTGGAATGAAGTCAGAGGTTATAAATATAAGATGATAGCAACCAATGACTATGAAACACCTGCGGAAGAACTTATATATTTCTATAACCAGCGAGGAGAGTCTGAAAGACAGTTTAGCTTCATGAAGCAAGACTTTGGGTGGAAATACCCACCTTTTATGAAAATGAATGAGAATACTGTGTTCTTTATTATAACTGCTATTGCTAATAACATATTCAGAGCCATTGCAGAAAAGCTAAATGAACACATTGATGATATTGAACTTAATGCACGAGTTAGGAGATTCCAAAAGGCATTTATTGATACCGTGGCAATATGCCAAGATGGCCAAAATTGGGTGTTCTTAAGCACAAAAGTTGACTTTGAAAAAATTAAATAGACATGAATCCTTAGGTTACTCCTTTCTCTTTAGACTGGAGCAATATCCCCTGCCCAAAACTTTCGTTGCGCCTGCAACATGCTTGCAGCCCCTGCGCTAAAGTTTCCCATTTAATAATTACATTTATCGCAAGAATCGTTGATTCATATAATCGAGCGACCAGTAGATTCTGGTTGAATTGTTTAAAATGAAAAAGAAAAAAGAATGCAAGTCAAGCGACGAACATTCTTTTAAGATTCTTGCTTCCGTATTTTAATTGCATAAAAGACCTCTGTTGCGAAGAGGGGAATCTGGGTTGGAATCCCAGCGGAAGTTCTTTTCCGTTTATACTAATCTCAATACAAAGTTCCACTTGATGTTGGTTTTAAAAGGCATCAAGTCCTTTAGTACAAAGGTACAAAGGTACAAAATTAGTTTCAGTATGCCTAAGGGTTGTGGTCAAGCGTTTAACGGACTGCAACAATCTGCTTAATGTAGAAACCTTACGCCAGGGATAGCTCCTGTTTTTTCTATAAATAGTCTCAAAAAAGTTAAGATGGAGTTGGTAATTGACCAAACATGCTACTAAGTGTGGCGACATCTATATTTTTATCGAAATGTGCTGTCGATGCAGCAAGGTCGGCATAATCAGCGGCATTTTTAGGTGAATCATAATGGTCTTCATAGTAATATGACAGCTTTCCATTTTTATAGGTCAAATGAATAATCAACAACCCACTGGCAAGTTTAACTTCATATTTCATTTTATGAAACCCCATGTTAGTAGTTATTTCCAGCGCTGGTCTAACATTATAACTTCCAAGTCTTCCTCGTTCTGTCATTGAAATGTTAATAGCATTCAATATTGTTTCTTTATTCATTTTCATAAACTTTGGAATAAAGAAACCTAATATTCTATAAAAAGTCATTACAAATCTAAGCCACATGATTCAGAATTAAATTTATTTCTAAATCAACTTAAACAATGAGCCTACAATTCTAAAGCGTTTTCCGTTTTTTACGTAAAAATCTCCCGTTTAATTCTAAAACCAAGAAAGCCAGCAATGATGCTGGCTTTAAAAATGTTGCAAATGAGACTTGCGTAATTAAGGGTCTGTCCCCTTTTCTTCTTTTAAAGAAGCCGTTATTCTTTATAAGAAGCTTCGAATACTTTGAACTTCTTTCCCGAAAAAGAGTCAATTTCAAACCGTTCTATTGTACCCAACTCCATTTCCTGCATATAGCGGTTGATGGAGTCAAAAGATCCCTCTATGCTTTGCTGGCAACTGTCCAGCCTCTTAATCGCCTGAGATACTTCCATGGCTTGCTCAAAAGACTTTATATAGGCTCCCTCCAACGAATCTGAATCAGGATCAGGATTAGTACTCAGGTCATTCACCTTCTTATCAGAACAACCAACCAAAGCACAACAAAAAGACAACACGACTATATTTCTACCTCTCCCTTTTATTTGTGTACCCATCATTTTTATCCCCCTCTTTTTCTTTTTGTTAAAAAACGACTTCTCATCCGGTTATACCGCCTCTCATTCTCTTTTAAAGGGAAAATAATCTGGACAACCTGAACCGCGCAAACCAAGGTTAACAATATAAAAATAGAATTCATAGAAATGCTTGTGATAAACTGTTAAGATATTCTATTGTTTTTACCTTCCGAATCGAACGGCAAGTCTCTTCACCTCCCAATGGTAAGGCAGGAATAAAGCCGTACGTTTCATCCGGGTCCAGTTTACCGTACTGTTTTACAGCCTCTCCGAATAGTTTCTTTTTAAAGTTCTTTCTTAAAAAAGCAGCATCCGTTAGCTGAAATGTAAAAAAATACTTCACTGCATCTCCTCCGGCAAAGCTATATTGTTCGTTATAAGAGGTGTACAATACCCTACACTCAAATCCATCATAATAAAAAAGGTCTCCAAAGGCGTTTTTTACCAGCGTTATGCATTTGTCTGAGTATACGTTGTATTGTTTCAATACTTCATCGTATACCCGGGGATCAACCAGCGTAAAAAGTCCTTCCGCATACGTACAGAGTCCCTCCTCTAGCATCATATCTGCAAACTCGACCGAGATCTTTTTCTTGTACAATTCGAACAATGCAGGTGACACATCCTGATATTTCACTTTCTTCTTTTTAAAGTCATCTGTAAAAAGACAATAGGACATACTATCTATTCCCATATTCTTCTTGTTTAATTAGAGCAGCTTGTTCTTACCGGACCGTTAGTTTATCGCAACCCGACTTCACTTTCAAAAGTAATTGATTTGACGCAATGCCTCCCATTCTGTTTGCTAAATAATCCTCATGTAAGAAGGTTATTAACATATGAACAGAATGCCATGCTTTTACTTATTCGCATTAAGGTGATTAATCTCTTATTAAACTTTCTATCAAAGACTTTTTTCCCGGGCTTTTAAAAGCTAAGAAATAGCAGTATCAAACCATATGATCAATACATCTGATACACTACTCCGTAAATCCCAATTCGGCGTATTGCCCACGACCTTACCATTCTATAGTAAAACTGCATTTAGTTGTTTTCCTTTCTAAAATAGTCTTAGTTATATGTGGGTTGAAAAAAACTAAAAATTCCTTTTCTGACAACCAATCGCTAAGCTGTACTAATTCAGATTTAAAACTATTATTTCTTAAAATGATACAATCATAAACCCTAAAATATTCTTTGTTTCCACATGTTACTGCTACAGTCCGAATTACAATTTGTTCCCCTACTAAAGCCGGAGCATTCTCCTGGATAAACCTTATTAAATCTCCGTTTATTAAGATGCTATCAATAACGGGCTTTTCACCATATGAATAGTCTTTGCCAAATTTAATTGACTGGTATTCAGATTGCGCTATTCCCCAAAAAGCATGTAGCAAAATTATCAGGGTCAATTTTATATTTTTTTGATGCATCAGTTTCTTCTTTTTCATGGATATTCAAATCCGAATTGATACCTTATCAAACTATTCTCATAAAAATAGTATTCTGCAAAATAAAGAGGCATCTTATACCTTTTGAGAAAAGTCGTATCCTTCTTACTAATGCTATACTTGTAGACCGACACCTTATCAGTTTCTAGTTTCGAATGTGGTTTTCCCTTAATCAAAATAAGCTGCTCTGTTCCCATCCCTAACGCAATTCCAGATTCCGTACTAAATCTGTCATACTTTGTATAATTACATGTATAGGTCTTATGTTCCCTCTCTATTTCAGCTACTTCAAACAAACTAAACTGATTCTGCAAGTCACCATAAAAGTGATATACTATCATATATTCTGATGTGTCGCTATTCAGAAAACAAACAAAAGGCTCTTCAATGTCAAAAGACTCCTGATACTTAATGTTCCCATCAAAAAAGCCCACTACGGAAGCTGAGTTACGTAACTTTAGAACGTTACCTATAGTCGTATCTGGTATAAATACCAGATCATCTTCTTTCTGAGCGTAACTTCTCCCAAAAATAAACAGTAACAGTATAGTGAGTATCTTTATTTTTTTCGACCAATCTTCCATATTCAGACCTCCAACAAATTTACATCAAACCTATCCTTTCCTGAAAAGTGGCAGAGTAGGAATAACTTTATACCCATTCAAATGAAACATTAATTTCTCCTGATCAAAATGCCCTTCAACCAAAATACTATCTGAAGCAGAATAATAAAATTGAGGAGAGTGAGTATACTTTTCCTCCAATGATCTGTTTATTTTACCAACAACATCTCCTAGGGAATTTTTTATTAGAAAATTATACGTCTGCCCATCATATACTACAAATTTATCGTCACCAAAGTGCCCGATATATACCTGTGAATGGGGTAGCTTCAATTGCATAACAGAGGGGTGGTCACAATCAAAGATAAAAACATCATTCATTTCGGTATTCATCAAAACAATCCCCTTATCATAAAGTCTAATAAAGTATGATTTATAAACACTAACATCCAAATCAATCCCATCAACTGATACCGTACATAAACTACTATCTTTTTTATCTATTACTTTCCCGTACGTAACTTTCTTCGTTTCATGATCATGTTTTAACAAGAATTGAATTCCATCAAAATCGAGCGATAGCACCATACGGCTACTTCCCCAATAATTACACCTCTCTATTCCCCATTTTGATGGTTGTTGAATCTGATCTTTTTGATTAATAAAATACGTTTCAAGATTATGATTTGGTATTCCACCAAAATTTGAACCGTGAAGGTTATTTTTTATAACAATACTATCTTTTTGAAAAAGAACTATTTCAGGATCAACTCTGTCTATACCCTCCAACATTTTTACACGTTCAAGTTCATCCTTTTTTTTCTTAGAATCGTATTGAACATAGCCGTTTAAAGAGTCTTTTATCGACAAGGTCATTTCCCAAACCAAACTCAAATTCTTACTTATTGAATCCTGTATAGCGGAGTTACCGACACTATCATTCTTCTTTGTATTAGCCTCCTCATTGAACCGACTTTTGTCGGATGAACAAGACATCACTACGACTGCCAATGTTAACAGCAAGGCTAACCGTGTCCCCCTTTCAATTAATTTACTTTTTTTCTGAATGCTATTCCTTATTGTCATCATAAAGTATATGTGATGTAAATGTGGCAAATATTGCATCTAGTACTTTCTTTAATTCTGATATGTAATTCACATCTCTAATTTCTCTTTCGTTATCAAAAAGTATAATCGGATAAGCTGATCTATATTCGGTCTCCAATTCATAGTAATGATCATGCAAAACAAATCCTTGTTTAACCTTCAACTCAAGTAAACGATTAGTAAAGATTAATTTGCAAGGACTAAAAAACAAATTACTGAAATCAACATTATTCCCTCCATTTTTATCAGGATCTAAGCGAACCCATTGAAACCTATTAACCAACTGCTCCCTCGTCTTATAAAATGGCAAACCATAAATAATTACCCCTTTCCTATTCGAGAAATAATCTCTTTCTAGCAAAAAGTAAAAATCGCAAGAATCACATGGATAAAAAGAAAAGGACTCTCCATGGAAAATAACAATTCCTTGTAAGGTATCACCTTCTTTACAGAAACTGCTATCATTTTGCGAAAAACAAAACAAAAGATGAATAGTTAACAATATTGATAGTAGTATTTTCATGTGGTCAGAATGACAATTCTATATTTACATAAAAGCGCTGATCACTTCTTATGTTTTCCAACGGGTTTATGATCAACCTTTATCATTCGATAAGTGAATAGAATAAAGATAATCCAAAAAATCAGATCAACCATAAAATACCCCATCCTAAACGAATGATTTCTACCATCACTTAATAGTATCTCCTGATAAAATACCAAAGGTATTCCAACCTTTATTTCTCGATTCTCTTCATATACTTTACAGATAAACTCAATAAAGGCAAAAGCATTCAGTAATGCAAAAGCTAATAGAAATATATTTACACCTGATTTCAACACTAAGTATTTAACTTTTCTGCTTGTCACACATTCTCACTTAAAACAATCAGACAACCGCCATCTGTAGATTCTTTCAAACAATTCAAATATTCAATAAGCACTTGTTTATCGTATGGATTTATAATATAATATTTGCTATGTTTTTTATCTGGTTGTATTTCATAATAAAATACTCCATTAATTTGTTCAATTTTTGGACGAGACGATTCAAACAAACTGCCGATTGCATCAATACTTATCTTGATGTTTTCAATTCGATTTTTAATTTCAAAATCTGAATGACATTGAATACAGTAAGTACTAAAAATATACTTTCCTTGGGCAAGTCGTTGCGTATTATCATGCGCTTCAAATTCAAAAGTTGGATTTTGCTCAATCCACAATTTTGAATAGCATGTTACTTCTCTATTCCTCAACCTGTCTCGAAGAACAAAAGAATGATCTCTATGAAATAGTATTGTATCATTAATTATTTTCTTATAATGTGGATAGTCTCCCTTTTCTAAATACTCTCGAACCGTAGCCTGTTTTTTCGAACAGGATTGAACGAACAGTAAAACAATTGTATATACTAATATTCTTAACATATAGCCATCTTGTTTTATCATATTATTCGCGTATCAGCTCTTACTATTCTAATTAGAAAAAACAGAAGTTATTCTTCCAAATCCGTTGTCAATCATCCAAAGTTATCATTTCATAATAGTCATAATATTTAGTTTCATGACTCCTTTTAGCAACAAGGGTAATACACCCATTTTTCCTATCCATCAGGCTACAAATACTTTCAAATGAGAAATGGTTAATATAATTCAATTTTTCGGCAAGACTTCCTTTAAGCGGATAGTTCTCATCAAAACTGATTTCAAAAGTCAAAGTTACAGCTGTCCCCTTTTTTAACTCAATTTCCCCCACTCCCGTCATATTTAGCTTTCTTAAGAAAGAATCAGTATCAAATATTAAGGAGTAATTATTGAAATCAATCACGCTATTTTCGTCTGTTTCATTAGAAACCAATATTTCGATGTGCCAAATAGGAGGATAAGGCTTACCTGTATTAAAGTAATATTTCGTTCCGTTCCATACTATGTCTATCTTATGATCTTCCTGAAAGGATGATTGTGCATATAATATACTCCCGGAAAGAATAATCAGTAAACTTAAAAATAGTCTCATCACTAAACGTCATTTGTTGTTGTTTTCAAAACCAGACATCTATGCGTTAGTTGCATTACTTGTACCTAGGCAAAGTATAACGAACATAGCTACCATTAAGTTCATACTTCACTTTGATATCTCTTTCAAGAAATGTTCTACTAAAATCTTCCATTAACGCACCTACAATTTTGCATTTTCGGATCTGACCTGAATGTGTTATAAATATAAGATGTTTATTGTTCAATAATGTATCAGAGAAATATCTCACTTTTAATTCTCTTAATTCAGATAACTGTATACTCCAAATCTCTTTTTTCGTAAAAAATGTTTGTAAAATGACTTTATCATCAACTTCAATAAGCTTGGTCGCTTTAAATAATAACATAAACCACCAAATAAAGAACACAATCGAAATGAAACCAAACACTACACTCTCACTAACAATTGATGACAAAACGCCTATTAATGCAAGAATTAGAGTTGTTATAATTGCTCCTATGCTTTGTCCTGCATAACTCCATTTAATCTCTTTAACCATCTGTAAATTATTAATTAGTTAGAATCAGACACTTGAATCTAACCTTCTAAATCCTTCATATTATGTCATTATCAATTAATCACTTTTATCCTGAGAATCCTCACCACAATCAAAACGTAATACACCAGGAGCAAAAGACTTTGTATCCTCTATAAATAGGGAATTACCGGATTTGTTTTTTTTACCAACAATATCAATTATTGCACCATAAATACTTCCAACGAATTCTATATACACCAATTCATTATTTATAATGGCAGTCTGTTTCATAACTTTATCTTTCAATAGTAAGTAATCCGTTTTGAATTTTATTTCAACATCAGTAAAGTGAATCCTATGCCAGACCAAATTTGACTTAGGATGGTTCTTCTCAGTTTCGATTGTAGAAAAATAAAAATCTAAATCTCTTTTAAATAAAAATTGGTTACAAATAAACGTCAATTTAAAACTCAATAATGAAGAACTATTTGATAGAATCATGGGCATTTGAGAACTCGAAATATTTGGATAAAAATAGAATTGACCTCCGTAAAATAAAAGGCAACCTGACCACGAAATTGAGTCATTGACCTCCTGCTCTTCAATTGTATTTTGTGAATAAGAAGAATTTATATTTACTCCTAACACAAAGATTATAATTATCAAAAATCGTATAGCTTTCATCGTTAGTATTTAACTTTTTTCTTCAAGGGGAAGAACAGTGGTAACATTTCGTCAAGTGTAAGTTTGATACACTCCCTAATCATTTTCATTGGCAAAATATCTAAGCGCCCCTAAATATTGTAAAATATCAATATTTGAAGTTTTTGTACCATTAACTACAAAATTTTGTAGTATGTGCTTTTTGTTTGTTTTCAAATCAAAACAAACCATATCAGAAATAAATAAATCTCCAGTTTCTCTAAAACTTTGAATTGAATAAAGTTTGTTTACTGATTCATCAATTAAAAACAGAGCGCTATTACTAGTAAAATCTAATTCAGATATCTTTTTATTATCAATGTCAAAGGAAAAAAGAAACAATTGATTGGATAAGCCCATTAGGGAAAATAATACAATATTATCTCTAGTTAAATATGCAAATGTAGAGTCAATTTGATTCTCATTACTTACAATTAAAAAACTTTTCTCAGGAAAAATAACTTCTGAAAAGCCATAAAAAAAACAAAGGGTTTCTTCATGATAAACATTACTTACCTCGTTTGTATATGAAAGTTTAATAGTATCACTTCCGAATTTATGGGAAAATTCTATTTCTGCATCTTGAAATGCAAAAACTTTAATGTCATAATTCTCTTGTGTGTATCCATCATTAATTATTATCAAGAATAATAGAGCCAAAATATTCTTAATGTTCTCCAAGATTATTTTATAAAACAACCCTAGTTTATTTATTTTACCATTAAAATTTATATAAATATTCATTTACTCTAAATTAAATTATAACTCCACACTAGAAATATCTGCCTTAACGGTTTCTCGCTTTTTATTCTAGTTAAGTAAATTTTGTATTTAATCATTTCCATTTGTCATTACACCAAATAAATTATACTCCCCATGTGCAATAGTAGACGAGCCGTAGCCACTTTCCAAAGATGCTTAAGCTAAAATCAAAAGTACATCTGCATTGAACGCTCCTTCTGCTCTTCAATTGAATTTTGTGAATAAGAAGATCTTATATTTACTCCTAACACAAAGATTATAATTATCAAAAATCGTATAGCTTTCATAGTTAGTATTTGACTTTTTATTCAAAGTGAAGAACAGTGGTAACATTTCGTCAGGTGTAAGTTAGGCACATTATCTATCCCAAATAGGAAATACAGAAATAAAATGAATTGAATCTTGCTTATTATAATTACTCTCATTTGAAATTGAAATAGTTGAATTAACATTTACTAGTTTCCTAAATCTTTTTGAAATTCTTTTTGCAAGACAAATCCACCTTGTATTTTCTTTTTCATTTTTTGGACAGAAATATACTATTAAGTATTCAACATTTAAATCTAATTGATACCTCTCTTTTATTGAATCAGTCATTTCATCTAGCAACAAAATCACTGAATCAATATATTCTTTATCAACTGATAAATTGGAAAAACGAAAGTTTCCTTCTGCTTCGTTTAGCTGTGAATACAGGTTCACATAATTCAAAAAAAATAAAAGGAGAACACAATATCTCATAATACTATTCTTTAATTACTCTCTTACTTTGTTCTTCGGCTTTAGGGATTCCACCTCCTTTGTTTATAATTCTGAATAGCATAATCTAATAAATCTGCCATATAAAAAGTCCTGATTTGAAGACGGTCTCTCTTTTCTCCCCAAATTCCTGAAACATTACTCGTAAAATCACCAGCATAATAACATATAGCTCCAGTTCGTAATAAAACACCAAAGGTATTCCAATCTTTATTTCTCGATCTCCTCTTCCGGTCTTCGTTTAATGCAAATTCAATATTTACTATTGACATTCTGTATAAACATCATCTGTACAACTCCAAAATTTTTCGCGGCTTATAGAAGAACATCATTAGTTTTCTATGCCAACATATTAACTACCAGCTTACCAATAGTCTCATTTTGATGAAATGATCCAATATACAGATACTCCTACAGCCATTAAAAATAAAGTCAGAAAAAAAAGTCCTACTTTACGATAAAATTTATGTAAACTTTCAGGGTTATTAGTTCGTTTATATTCTTGTCTCTTCAAGTCAGCTATGCTAATTAACTTTGCGATAAAAACAAAGAACATAACTACAAATAGTACGTTAATTACATAAATCATTCTTCTTTATGATATTAAATTTTCACTTGTAAGCACCTTTATCTTTGGTCTATTATCTGAAATATTCGTATTTATCCGCTGCAAACTGCTATCAAAGAAATTACTTTTATCAATAGTAAAATAACTCCATTAATCAAATACTTAACAGTGTGTAACCAACTAATTGAGTATACTATCACTTTTTGTCGTCAGGTGATAGTTTGAGACACTACCCGCTATCTTATATCTTTCCATGTGGATACATTTCTCCTAATCCAATCCAACATTTCTTTTTCTCTAAAATAAATATCTCCTAGATACTTAAAATTTCCTAAATAATCAACAGATACTTTTAATACAAAATCTTTATCAATAAAGATACAAATTACCATACGAGTATCTATACTCGAACCAAGGGTCTCATAATCATCTATTTTCCCTAATACGTTTATTAGTTCATTTAACTCTATAACATTGCGAATAATAGTATCTTTTTTTAAAGAAGCTGGTTCAAAATTCAGTACATCGTAGTCAATCAAGGATAATTTTGTTTTAAGCTGTCTTGGTAAAGAAATTATTCTAACACTATCAACTTGAAAACAAATATGTTGCGCATACATACCGTCCGAAAGAAAAAACAGAAATAATATTATAAGTAAACTTCTCATTAATTTGGTTTTTGAATGACATTTTCGCCTTTTTCTGCTAAACACTTTTTGGAACCAGGACTTTTTCAATCCTCCCATGGTCAGATATCTCTATCTTTAATCCCTCTTTGATGCAAAACTTTCGATTTAATTTCCAATACCGTTTTTCCTTCTTTGTCAATTCGAAAGATCATTGTCGTCTCAAAGTCATAATACTTACTATAGGTATACGTTAAATCTGGAGAACCAATTACGGTTACACCGTCAGTCATAACTTGAGTGGAAATTGCATTTTCTACCTGAAACGCAACTTTAGTACCTGTCCTTTCATCAATAAATATGGTACACTACCCACTACTAATTTATTTATAAGGGAATAGTTTATCACTAATTTTAAAAATAAATTCACTCTCCGAAAGCCAATCAACTTCAGCTCTTACTTCCTCCGTAATCTCTTCGTATTCTACTAAAGAACCGATGTTTTCAATTTTATCAATAAATATAACTTCAAAATCCAACTCGTCTAAACCTAAAGGCACTATATCAAGAGCCTCTCTTATGTTTTTTGATTTTACAATAATATTTGCCCAAGCTCCTTTATACTTCATATTCTCTGGAATATCCTCAATATCTATCAAGTCAATAAAATTAATCCCCTCCTTAGCTTTTAAATTAACGAATACCAACCAAAAATTACTATAATTTTCTTCTGTCATAATTACTTTGTTCTTTAGATGAACGATCTTCATAATGCACATTATCTTTTCCACTCATTTTCTTATTGTTATTTTTTTCAACAGAAGCTATCCACACATCGAGTACGCTATCCACTACCCTACCTAATGACACCTATGTCATTATCTCTTTGAATCTTAACTCTTGAATGGTATTGTCGATTTAATCTAGCAGTCACTCTTCCTTTAGATTTATTTATTTCTGAAAACTCATACCAATATTCAACTACACTTGATCCAAAATAAGACTTCATATATGCAAAAGCTATTACCTTTTTGTTATAATAAAAAAAGCAAAATTCCTTTTCAATATCGGCTCGCATTTCTTTAGGAATTAAGAAATATATTGTATCCTGATGATACGCATTATCAATCAATCTTAAAGATTTTTCAGAGAGATTTAATAATTCACTTGGAAGATTATTACATTGTCCAAACATTAAGTTTGTATTAAAGAGAATAATCAAAGTAATACATATAATTTTCCTCATAGTTTCTAATTATCAAAATCTATAACAACAGCAGTTTGTCACCTTTGATGTCCTGAATTCTATCTTTTTTAGGCTTCTTGTTTATTAATTTAATAACATTATAAACTTCCCAAAAAGGGGTACTTCTATCTTTTATTGTACTTCCTTTACTCCATTGATATTTGATAAGCGTTTCATATAATATCTTGACTTTCTTAGTAGTTATATCCATTTTTGATTAAGTTAATTACAGATGCTAATCTTTATATTTAGTAGTTTATATTACTTATTTGAACCCGCAACCCTCCGCTCCAACTCTCTATATCGTTTCTCATTTTTGGCATTATTCAACGAAGCCACAGCCCATATAGCTACTAGTAGCCATCCAATCAACGTGCATTGGAGAATGAGATAAACAATAAAAGAGAAAATCTTTCCTCTGAGAAGGAATGATATTGCGGGAAAAGGATTACCAATAGTATCATGTTGTAATAGAGTCATTAAGGTTGTTGTGTTGTTTCAAGTTCTCTAATTTTTCAAATAGTACCGAAAATCAGAAGTGATTTCCCCCTATACTTTCGGACAAGTCTGAGAAAGTCTTGAAGGTTGCCGTGTTACCTCTCTGTTTGTATTACGTGGATTAGCCCCAAACCTTTTTTTAGTAAAACAGAAGTACACCAAATATTTTTCATTCCATTCAGTAAAATTAAATCATTATCTTCTTTTAGTTGACTTTCTAATTCATTTAATTCGATTAAATCAACCAACTTACTTTCAGAAAATATACTCAACCATTTATTCAAGGCGTGTTCTTGATTATCACATAGTAATTGCTCTACAAAAGTATTACCATCATAATCAATAATTATTGTAAACAAATTTTGATTACATATTACCTTTTGCGTTTCTGCTGTGTGTTTCCCCAACTTCATCCATTTTTTGTTTATTTCTATCCATTTGTTTTTTTACTTTTTCCATCTCCGTTTTGAGATCTTTTGTTTTATTTGGAGTGCTCTTTACTTTTTCATATAAACTCTTGGATTCTTCATATTTTGATTTTGCTGCTTCCTTTGCTTTCATATTTTTGTGTGCAGCATTTTTTCCCTGTTTTGCAGAATAAAAATAAGCAAAATCCATTGAAAAACAGAGTTGTCAACCTGTTTTTTCATGAAGAAAATACGGATATTTTTCATTAGTTAGCACCAAAAATAAATTCTCACCACAGCCAAAAGCATTGCCATTGATTTACTATAAGCAATCGTTCTGCGATTCAGACGATTCAGATGGGTTCGTAATGTCAGGTTCTTGCGTTCAATGTGATTAATCCCTCGTAATTTCGTAGAGTGAATTTCGTTAGGAATCAAGTCTTTATAACTATTCAGTTTATCGGTTGTAATACGTTGTGCATCTGATAAAACAAGTGTTTCAGTTACTTTTCGAAGTGTCGTTTTATTTCTTCTCCCTACAACAACATCGATGATTGCTCCGCTTTTAGGTTCCAACGAATAGCAAATGCAAATTCGATTCTTTTTATGACCTACATAGGTGAATAATTCGTCTACTTCGTAACAGTTGCCTTTTACAATGGGATAAGGCCGCTTTAAACCCACTGAAATTTTTAGGATTCTACTGATAACCGTAGTTGGAGAAATTTTTAAGATTCTAGCAATACTTCGTATACCACATCCTTCAATTGTATGGAGTACGATTTGCGAATTAATCGCTGATTGATAGCTTTTGTATCAATACTCCAATACACGTGTGTAATTACACCTTTTGCATTTATAGCGTTGGTTTCCAACTGAATTCCTCCCGTTTTTAACCACGTAATCATTACAAAATGAACAGGTTAATTTTCCATCAACACATTTGATACACGTAGAACCATTTGACTGCATCTAAGATCCTTTTTTGACCTCAAATCTATTGTTCCTACAGGAGTATCCACTCATTTTTAACGAACCACCTTTCAATATTTATTGATAATCAGTCGATTGAAGTTTTATTTTCTTGTTATCAACACATTTGATACACTACCTACCCCTATAGAAATATTCATTCTCAAAAAAAGTATATCTTTCTATATCCTTTAAATCTAAATAATCGATATGCATCTCTAATGTATCTTTCAAATCACTTGAATTCAAATATATTAAGTCACTAGTTGCATTAAATATTCTTATTTGTAAATAACTTAATTCGTTTGTTGAAATTTTACCTGAATGCCCTATGAATGAAAAATCATATTCTTCATCATTTTTATATACCGCTTTGATATTTAAAAATCCTTTCGAGAAATTCTTAGATTTAACAATTATTTGTATCGAATCACTCGACAAAATATTCCCTTTTAAATTAAAAATTATCGGTAATTTAGAATTGCTATATTCACTTTGTACAACCAAACTATCTCCAATAATAAAAGTCGTTAAACTAACTATATCTCTCAAAACCAAATCATTAGGTATGTAAGTTCCATTTCCATTAAAATCAAAAACAATTTTTCCATTTTTACAATGAATTTCATTAGATTGTTTAGTTTTTTTCTCTTTATATATTATACTTGCGCAACCATACATTAGAGAACTAAATAAAAATAATCGTATTAAATTTTTCATCTTACTAAGTCTAATTTATCGACACCCGAACCTAAGAATTGTAATTTCCTCTTTTCTTCACTTAAAGTTTTTAACCAAGCGTCCCCCTCTGGAGTTCCTTCAAATATTTTTTGAAGTCTTGAGTATTTATTCAATGGACCATCTTTCAAGTTTGAATAAGCAGGGTTTAAATTTCTAATATCTGCCGCTGTCATATTTCTAATTCTCACCATTCCAATATAATAAGATTGTCGATTATAAGCTTCAATTTCATCAGTTGCATCATATAAATAACCTGCTCCTCCAGTTTCTTTATCAAAACTTAATGTACCAATTTCAAATTGATATAAATGTTTTAATTCATGAGCCAAATTACCTTCGTCTAAATACTCAGCAACAATTGCACCTGTACTTAAATCTGCTCTTGCTTGACCTGTCCTCTCATTAATGGGTACATTGATTTTTACGATCGAATATAATTGATTTGATTTTTCAAGTTGTTTAATTTTTCAAATAGTTACGAAAATTCGAAGTGCTTTCCCGCCTATACTGTCGGACAAGTCTGAGAAAGTCTGGGATGTTGCCATGGTACATTACCTAAGGGTTTTTTTGCCTGTTTTCTTTAGAAGTATTGGATGCTGCCATGTTGGATTTGCAGTACAAAAAAAGAAAGAAAGCAATTATAAAAACGGATAAAATAATTCGGCTAATTACTATATTGTCAAATAATTGGTCAAACCACCTAAAAACAATATTGGTAAACTTCGTATTAAAATAAAATCTTAATGTAATTAATAACAATAAGAATATCATAATTGAGTGAATTAGTTTCTCCCTCTTTATACGTTTTCGTATTACATCTATTAAAAAAAACACAAATAAAAACACTAAAGGCATATAAAAAGTGATGCTCAACATGGTATTTAAGTCATTGGAAGTGAATAAATCACTTTCATATCCATGTTCAATGAAAAGTCTAAGTTTAGAATTAACTAATGGGGTTAAAGAATAACCCAAATGAACAAATAAAACTCCAGAAAGAAGTTTTTTGAAATAATACTGTAAGATTTTCATATTTTTTTAACTACCTACTTTTTATAATTGAACTTAAACCTAAATGGTATTTCTTTTGTAGTATCCGAGTTAACCGAGAACACTCCACCAAAATAATTATCACCTTCCAAATAATCTTTTGACTCAAAAATAAAAACACCATCAAAGCTATCTGGAGAGATTTTTTTGCTAAGTAATTCTTTATTCTCAAACAAAGCATATTCTAAAGAGTCTTCACTTGAGAAAACATCAAATGCGATAGCGTTAATTAAGTTTTTTCGGAAATACGATAACGATACGATAAATTCAAGTTCATTACTGGTTGTCCCAAATCCATTATACCTGTTAGCGAAAACAACTGGAGAGAAAATTTCAGAATTCAAAACAAATTTCAAACTATCATTTTCTCGTTTCAATACTTCATTTTGGTCCTTTAATAACTCTAGTTTTAATGTTAAGTCTTCAGAATCAACACTAGAGCAACCTAAAATGTATAACATAGTCGCTAATATGAAAAACAAAGGTTTTCCTGCTACTTTCATAACTAATCATTAGAGTTTACAGTATGACACTAATAGCCCATTTTTAAGACCCTTTTTGATTCATGAATACTAATTAAACTGTCACTTTTTTTCACTTCAACACTAAAATGAATATCTGTAACAGCTTTCTTTAACTCAAAAAAAGTATATGTTTTCCATTCACCTTTACGTAAGTTTAGCGTATCACTATGATTGTCATATTTAACAATAATCCTTGAAGATAGTAAGTTAGGATCATAGAACTTAACTTTTAAATCTATCTTCTTTGTCTCTTTAGCTAAAAAATAAATAGTATCATTTACTGATTCTGGGATGGTCGATAAGAAAAAAGATTTAGTATAGTTAATATTTTTTAGACTATCGTATACGATATTTTCAACCAATGAATTTTTCATTTCATTAGTCCAACCATATCTGGATTCTCTTACCAATCTTCCCAATGAATCAAAACTTTTCACATAACCTACTAATTGATTTCTCTCAAAAAATGCAATCTGCTTAAGTTTTCCAGATCTATAAAAAGTCTTTTCCACTCGCCTTATTTGGTTCGAATCAAGCTTCGGTAGTTCAACTGAATCTGATGCTAAATTCTCAATAGTTTCTTTCGATTTTTGATCAGAATTATTCGTACACGCTGTATTGAATAATACCAAGCAAGTAGAAAAAAATAAAAATGCTACTGTAGATATTGAATTAATTGTCATTAGCTATTTTTCTAGAATTATTGTTATTCGGATACCTTCCTGCATCTGAAGAATCGACCTGCATTCTATATGTACCATCAGGTGCAAGTTTAAGACACTACCAAATCTGGCACACTACCCATTAACCGTAAATTTCCTCCTAAATTCTAAAATACGGACATCTCCTATTTTATCACGAACATAGAAGCAACCTTTCACATAATATTGTCCAGCATTGAGATTTTCAAACTCAACATCTATAACATCAATATAATCTTGCTTAAAGATATGTTTCTTTTTAATTGTTCTTTCCCTAGATAATTCCATACTAGTAGTATCTAGCTTGTACAAGTTAAATTCAATCGAATCAATCAATTCCGGTCTATCATAAGCTAAAAAAGCGGCAAAACTTACCTTATCCGTTATTACTTCTCCATAATTATTCTCAATAATAATTGGATTTATAACTTCATTATTAAATTTTAATTTAATTTCTTTTAGCTGTGATTTTAGATATAAATTCTCATTTTCAAGATGTTTCATTTTCAAAGTGTCACTACTCTCATCTGAACAAGAGTTCAAAAGAAAAACCATGATTGTAAAACATAAAAAACGTTTAAAAAACCCTAATCTATCTATCATTTTTATATTCTCTGTTTTGATTTATTTTTTCAACATCTGACTTCTTAACAGTAGTATCCTTAATATGATTCAAAGTATATGCTCCATTTCGTTCGAATTGGTTTATTTGTATAGTAGTATCACTATTTAAAATATTTTCGCCTCCTCTATTATTGGCACTATCTGTCCCTAGTCCAGTCCCTTCTCCAACCGACCTGGTTGAACCAATTACGGTTACACTGTTAGTAATAACTTGAGTGGAAATTGCATTTTCTACCTGAAACGCAACTTTAGTACCTGTCCTTTCATCAATAAATATAGTACACTACCAACTACCGCGAAGCTGATTTTGAAAAATAAAACACTTCATAAGAATCTTTAAAAGTGTTAATTAGGATCATTTTTTCATTATTCACCAAAACTTTATGAAAATCGTAAGGAAATCCTTCTACTAGCAAGGCAAAACCAGAATGACGATAGCCACTTGATATTGTATCGTTTAATAATACATTTTCTCTTGAAAACGTTAACGTTTTCAAATCTAAATCACTCTTATATTCTTTATGGTACGGATTAATAGAGTCAACTGTCCAAATGCCAAGTAAATTCTTATCGTAACCAACTTCTCGGAATTTCTCATCCTTTTCATTAGAACAATTAATATTTAAATGAAAACCTTCCTCGTTGAGGAAGCGAAAATTATGAGGGTATATAACACTTTGGTTGGGGTAATAATAACCCTCAAATTCTGGTAATATGGTTGCGTAGCAAAGAAGCTTGTTTACTCCAAGAACTATACTATCTGATTCTTCGTATAGCTTCAAATAAATAAAATTCATTGTATCAGAATCAACAATAAAATTAGTATTAAATTTTGGAGTTATGAGACTTCCCTTATCGAATTTATATATTCTACCTCCTATCTCTATGTCTGAAAAAATTGAATTAATTTCTCCTAAAGAAGAATCAGATAATTCAGTACTCTCTTTATAATCAGCTACCTCCCCCTCATCTTTCTCATTTTTACAATTTGATAAAAGAAAAAAAAGAAAAACCAAGAGTGGTACTTTAACCAAATTAACCTTCCTCACATGGCTTGCATTTAAGAATTGGAGATTTCCCCACTCCCTCAACTTTTTTAGGATAACCATAAATCGTATCTTTAGTTTTAGAATTTATATGCCATTCGTTTCCATCTTCATCAATAGACTTTGTATCCCAAGAATAATCTATCTGACCTGTCCCCTCTCCAACCGACCTGGTTGAACCACTTTTATCTTCCATTTCCTCCAGTAATTCATACACTTCCTTAAATACAGCTTCTAATCCGCTTCCTATCACTTTACTTTTTATAATTCCATCCTGAATACCAGCCTCATAAACTTTTACCCAATCCCCTTTTGGAGTAGTATTTAGCTTATTCAGCAGCTCTGTGTTTTTAATTGGTACGGTTACTTCTTCTAAGGATTCATAACCCTTCCCCATCACTTTTGTAATCGATTTTTGAACTTTAAGTCCCTCTTTAACCTTGCCAACAACTGATAACCCGGACCCCATTCCACTCCCTCTAACTGAACCTAGGATTGTGTGTAAATCTTTAAGAACTTTCCCCGTTTTGCAGAATAAAAATAAGCAAAATCCATTGAAAAACAGAGTTGTCAACCTGTTTTTTCACGAAGAAAATACGGGTTATTTTTCATCCTTTTTTCTTGGAAGAAAAGGATTTATCCCCAGAAATAAATCCTCATAATTGCACTTAATGTAAGAAGTGATTTTGAGTAACAAATTATTCTTCTGTTTAATCGCTTTACGTGAGTTCGTAATGTCAGGTTCTTTCGCTCGACAGA
>NZ_BAAAFH010000003.1:745089-745893 GCF_039523435.1 Wandonia haliotis | reverse complement strand
AAATTCGATTCTTTTTATGGCCTACATAAGTGAACAATTCGTCTACTTCGTAACAGTTGCCTTTTACAATGGGATAAGGTCGGGCAAGACCATTCGCTATTTTCTTAGTCCGACGAATAACTGTAGATGAAGAAATATTTAAAATCCGTGAAATGCTGCGAATACCGCAACTTTCCTTCGTAAGAACGATGATCGCTTTATCCTCTGTAATAGAAGACTGATATCGATAACTTTCCTGAAAATAACGAAAACAACTCTTACAATGATGTCTTACTTTTCCATTCTGTTGATGTCCATACTTTATTGTATTTGAACTGTTACAATGTCTACATTTCATCTTACCAACTAATTGAATACACTATAGATCTATTTACTGAGTTGAAGACACTCAAACTACTCAAAAAAAATCGGGTGAAGGTTATCCCTCACCCGATTTAACTATTTTTCCAAAATAAAAATAATGAAAATCAATAATTTAAACACTAAACAGTGTGTTACCAACTAATTGAGTACACTACCCGGGATAAGGTCGGGCAAGACCATTCGCTATTTTCTTAGTCCGACGAATAACTGTAGATGAAGAAATATTTAAAATCCGTGAAATGCTGCGAATACCGCAACTTTCCTTCGTAAGAACGATGATCGCTTTATCCTCTGTAATAGAAGACTGATATCGATAACTTTCCTGAAAATAACGAAAACAACTCTTACAATGATGTCTTACTTTTCCATTCTGTTGATATCCATACTTTATTGTATTTGAACTGTTACAATGTCTACATTTCATCTTACCAACTAATTGAG
>NZ_BAAAFH010000003.1:737312-745079 GCF_039523435.1 Wandonia haliotis | reverse complement strand
GATCTATTTACTGAGTTGAAGACACTCAAACTACTCAAAAAAAATCGGGTGAAGGTTATCCCTCACCCGATTTAACTATTTTCCCAAAATAAAAACAATGAAAATCAATAATTTAAACACTAAACTGTGTGTTACCAACTAATTGAGTACACTACCTAATTCAAAGAACTTTTCTCCCCGCGTCTCTTTGGGGACACCGTCCCACGAGTAGTACGTCATAGCCGGAGGCGCTCCTCCTCCCGGTCCCGAGGTAGAATACGTTCGTCCTCCAATATGTCGGTAGTCTTTAATCATTCCCAGTCGTCAGGTGATAGTTTGATACACTACCATTAATTACACCTATAAAATAAACCTAGGTGCAAGTTTGTTACACTACCAATAAATCTGGTACACTACCCTACCGCTTAGGTATTATTTGTTTGATTTCAAGTCTTTAAATTTCATTAATTCGATTGTTGTAGAATCCTCATCTGAAATCCAAAAATACTTTTCAACCTTATTAAGGCGAATACCACTTAACGTTCGGTCGTTATTTTTCATCATCTTCACTACTTCATTAAATGAAACGCCTTCTCCATTAAAATTTAAATCTTCCGGATCTTGAGTGTTAATATTAAAGCAAAAAATATTTTCCATTATTGCTGTGCCTCCAAGGTATATTCCAATGCTATCTAACTGTCTTGAATTTAACAGTCCATTAATACCAGGTTCTTGCGATGTAAATATTAATTGTTTTGGAGACTCTTCATCGGATACAAATTTTTTGGTTAGGGTAATGCCTATACCTGATCGAACAAATTCATTAGAAGCAGAATAATTTACAACTTTTAAATTTTCACCAACTTGTATGAGTTGCACTTTTCTTAGCTCAATTTTGGAAATCAAATATTTATCCTCCACACTTTTAAATAGAAATACACAACCAAAAAAAGTTAATAGAGCCAATGAAAGGAGTATATAAATTAATTTCTTCATAGGAGATTATTCAAAGGATCCATAAAAATATGTCGAATTATACAATTGATCTTTTGTCATTTTAATGGGTGTTTGTTGACTACCCCATGACCACCAACTTACATTGACCGTGCCATCTGTGTTTTCTGTTACACCAGTAATTTGAATATAGTGATCTGGAATTACACTCCAACTTGAATTACCCATAAATTGACTTGTATTAACTGTTAAAACTACAATATGACCTGCATCAATTGCTTTGGTCATTCCTCCCACAAGCGAAGCTCCGTTAGATGGAGTTGAAGACCAGTCTGTATTGGTTGTTTTCGTCATACTCATTCCTTTCAGTAAAATATTATCTACATCCCCTGGGTAGGTGAATCCGGATGTACCATTATCATCAGTAGGATCGTAAGAAAGAACTCCATTCAATGAATGCCTTAGAGTAGTCATTACAACAAACTCTGCTGCACCAAGACCATTAGATTTAGAGTTGTCAAATAAGTCCTTATTTGCTTTATAAGTTACATTACCATTCGAATATTCACCTGTTTGATAAATTGATAACGCCATTGTTACAAATTCCTCTGGGTTGTATTCTATTGAAGCCTTACATGAAGTTGCAATACCACATAAATTCGTTCTGCTTTGATCGATACTTGAAGGGTTGTTTAGCATGTTTTCAAGCGAGGATACAAAATCGTCCTTACTTATATTCTCAAAAACGGATGTTGTATTTGCGTTGTTCTTAAATTCGTTCAATGAATTTAAGGCGTTTTGTTGTTGTTCAGGAGTAGCTTTTTCAAGACCTTCTAATTCGACAAATGCAATGACTTGATTTTCAGCAAAAGCATAAGGGGAATTATATGGGAACTTAGCTCCAATTGGGTCAACCGCAAAAAACCTACCAATACGAGGGTCATGCATTCTGGACTTGTAATTCACAGAGTTTCCTTCACCCTTGACCTCGTCATCCTTCTCCTGACCTTGAAACCCATATCGATAACCTCCCGAACTCGCGTGACGACTATCTAATTGCATCCCAAACGGATAATAATCCGAATAACTCACCACATCCGGCTGATAATACGCAATAGCTCCTAAGCCATCATCCACTGGTAACTTCCGGTCAGAAACCACCGAAAGGACATTGCCCAGGTGATTACTTAATTCAAAGAACTTTTCTCCACGCGTCTCTTTGAGAACACCGTCCCAGGAATAGTACGTAATAGCCGGAGGCGTTCCTCCTCCCGTCCCAGAGGTAGAATACGTTCGTCCTCCAATATGTAGATAGTCTTTAATCATTCTCAGTCGTCAGGTGATAGTTTGAGACACTACCCCAAAATCTTTAATATTATACTTAATAACAGTTTTTAGGGAAAACATAGAAATTCGATAAATTTATACTTGACTGATTTTCTACCTTGTTAAATATAATAAATCCATCATCACTTATACCTGATGATGGATTTATTGATAATATTAAAATTTCTCCGATATTTTTTTTATCCAAACCTTTGAGATATCCCTGATTGTAATTTCTTTCACATAATCTCAAGAATTTTTCTGAGGAACTAATTAAATTTCCGTCATTATCATATATGTCTAAATCAACTATTTTAAAAGGAGTATATATATCAACCGTATAAAAAGAAATAGTATCCTTATTGATTGAATTTATTTGAACAATGAAATAATACCCTTGCCGTATTACAGTCTTCTCCTTTTGTGAAACAATCGCACATGAATATAACACAACTGGTAAGAGTACTAAACAAATTAATTTCCACCTATTAATATAAAATCCCATCGTTGACCTGATTTAAAACTCTTTTTAATATCACTTGCTGAATGTTTATTACCTGTGGCGTTGGAAAATGCTTCAAACCTTCCTGTTTTGCAGAATAAAAATAAGCAAAATCCATTGAAAAATAGGGTTGTCAACCTGTTTTTTCATGAAGAAAATACGGGTTATTTTTCATCAGTTAGCACCAAAAATAAATTCTCACCACAGCCAAAAGCATGACCATTGATTTACTATAAGCAATCGTTCTGCGATTCAGACGATTCAGATGGGTTCGCAGCGTTAATTCTTTTCGCTCGATATGATTATATCCCTCGTAATTTCGTAGAATGAATTTTATTAGGAATCAGGTCTTTATAACTATTCAGTTTATCGGTTGTAATACGCTGTGCATCTGATAAAACAAGTGTTTCAGTTACTTTTCGAAGTGTCGTTTTATTTCTTCTCCCTACAACAACATCGATGATTGTTTCACTTTTAGGTTCTAACGAATAGCAAACGCAAATTCGATTCTTTTTTTGACCAACATAGGTGAATAATTCGTCTACTTCGTAACAGTTGCCTTTTACAATGGGATAAGGCCGCTTTAAACCCGCTGAAATTTTTAGGATTCTACTGATAACCGTAGTTGGAGAAATGTTTAAGATTCTAGCAATACTTCGTATACCACATCCTTCATTTGTGTGGAGTACGATTTGCGAATTAATCGCTGATTGATAGCTTTTGTATCGATACTCCAATACACGTAATCACACCTTTTGCATTTATAGCGTTGATTTCCAAATGAATCCCCCATTTTAACCACATAATCACTACAAAGTGAACAGGTTAATTTTCCATCAACACATTTGATACACTATCCGGAGCGCTGGGGTTTTCTTTTGTTTTTATCAAAGATATAGTACCTAATTTTGCGGAAGCAACACATAAAAGTTCACTTATTGGCTCGTGGGTAATTTTCTCTTCTGTGATTTTCATAAGCTTAATTTCACAATTTATTGTCATACAAGCTTGTCGATGAGCATACAAAAATCAACACTTAGAAGATGAGCTGTACAATTGTAAACTAATTTGGTGGAACTATCCAATTCGTTTTTTAAACATATTGAGCATCATCGCTATATTAGTAGGAGCTTTATTATTAATTTATTTTATCAATCAAAACATCTAAATTATGAGTGACGAAAGAAACAAAAACAAGAGTGGAGGGAGTACTCTCAGAACAAATCAAAACCCTCCAAAAATATCACCAAGATCAGCACCGAAAAACAGGTAATAGTGGAGTTGGAGAAAGTTTTCAGCAACAAGAAGAACATAGAAAATCCTATGAGTTAAAACCAAGAACAACACCTAAGCCTGGAGGAGGTAAATAGCGAAGACACAAAAGACAATGGTAGTGGAGGAGATTCTGGTGTAGATGATTTATAAACTTTCCAAAAATAAAATTTTACAATGAATAGAAAGATACTAATAATAGGTGCTTTCATTAGTTTATTTATAGCTATAGTAATGTATACAGAGATATCAAGTAGTACTGATACAACGAAAGCTTTGAGTAAAAATTTCACATTGAGAGAGGAGCTACTGTTAGAGGAGCAATTCGATGTTAACATTAATTATGGTTATGCATGTAGGTTTTTTATTAAACATAAAGACATAGATAATGAATTTGACAAAATAAACAGTACGATACTTGTCGAACTACTAGATGAAAAACGAAATATTCTTCAAAAAGATATTATCAATTTAAATCAAATAGAAACCACTACTTTATACTTTGAAGGAAAAAAGGGGAAAACGTATATTTTACGAATAAAATCAAAATCTTTACATGAAAAATTAATAGGAACTCATTTTAATGTAACTATTGATGTAACTGGAGGAGGAGCATCTGTTGGAGTGTTTATATTTAACAAATATAAGTATTTATTAAATATTTTGATGTATACAATGCTCGGTATATTTGTAATCTTAGGCTCTCTAAGCCTAAGATTACAACGTAAATAATAAATACTTAAAGATTATTTTCTGCCGATTTTTTCTGTGCACGTTCTTTAGGTGGACTTCCTGTCACTTTCGTTCTGTTAACATATGTTTTATCAGCTGGTGCGCTTTTGTTTTCCATAACGGTAGGCATAACACCCTATTGGAATTGTTGTTTTGACATTCCGTAGGTGTTATTATAATACTCATCTACCCCGAATTCAGAACAAAGGATTTCAAAAATTGATTGTAAATCCTTCCAACTAGCTCCAAAAAGGTGCGTATTTTGATAAACGGATCCAAAAGGATTGGATGGCATTGTAAAACCACCACTAGCATCACCTAAGTTCCCTCCTGCATATTCTATTAATGCGCATACGTAACCATTTGAATTATTATTAAACATATCATACTTGGGTAATAAAGTATTATCAATAACATTATTATTCGCATCTAAGATATTGTGCGCTTCAATATACTCAGCATAAGCAATAAGTTTATTTTCAAATGCATCATCATCATTGCTAATAGATTCAAAAACTTGATGGTAAATTACGTTGTCACGATTCATTGCCCCAGGGTTGTAGTCATTGACTTGTGGACCTCCTTTCCCATTAGAGTTCTCAGGACCATATAACTCGATTATAATATCTCGATCGGTTGTTTTTACTCGCATAAATAAATGCATACCGACACCACCTGTCGCTGGGATTGTCTCAGAATAACCCCATACACTATCCCCATTATTATCAATCGCCCAAATCGGGGTGTTTGCAGCAAAAGAGTATGGGGATTGATTTGGAAATTTTGATTCAAATTTATCTAAGCTTAAAAAGCTTCCAATTCTTGGGTTGTACATTCTATTTCCAAAATCATAACTATTACCCTCACCTCTAATTTCATCGTCTTTTTCCATACCGTTGAACCCCTGACGATACTCCCGCCCTGGCATCTGAATCCCAAACGGATAATAATCCGAATAACTCACCACATCCGGCTAATAATACGCAATAGCTCAAACCATCATCCACTGGTAACTTCCGGTCAGAAACCACCGAAAGGACATTTCCCAAGTGATTACTTAATTCAAAGAACTTTTCTCCCCGCGTCTCTTTGGGAACACCATCCCACGAGTAGTACGTCATAGCCGGAGGCGTTCCTCCTCCCGTCCCCGAGGTAGAATACGTTCGTCCTCCAATATCTAGGTAGTCTTTAATCATTCCCAGTCGTGCGCTTCCGTATAGGTTGATCTCACTAATATAGTAAATTACACCTGTAAAATAAACATAAGTGCAAGTTTGATACACTACCTACAAATAAAAATAGCAGATAATCGGGTACACGACCCTTTTGATTTACTTTTTCCGTAAGCTGCTTATTACTTTATCAAAAATTTCTTTTTTCTCATTGGGAACATTCATATATCCTATCGTAATATCTCTATAAAAACATTCCTTCCAAAAGAGATTTTTATCGTCTTTCCCTTCTAAATAAAATGTGTCATTTTCAAGTATCGCTTTGGTTCTTATGCTCCTTGTTTCTTCATTTTTACTGATATTTTCATAGTTGGGTGTAGTTATTCCAGTTTCATTACTAAAATAAAATAATGTAGAGTCATTATACCAATACTGCTGTTCTTTTCCGTGATTTCCTGATATTACTAAGTGATTAAGGTATCCGTTCGGGACTTCAATTTTATAGTAACCAAATTTTGTAACTCTAAATTCACGATTTACAGCACAAGCGGCAAAAATAAGACTTATGATGAGTATACTACGTTTCATTTTTGCCCTCATTATGGTTTATACCAACTTGGTAAAATAGGAGAACTGCCAGAAGTTAGCATATAAGGGGGCAAACCCTTTCTTTCCCCCGTACTTGGGTTATATGAAGACTTGTAATGTGTCCTTAGTGGCAAGCCCATTTGTTGCCTCAAAACATTTTCACGATAAACAGCTTGCCACTCATTTCGTGAAATTCCTAAATGCGTTCGGGAATCGAATAAACCTCTATTGGCATCTAAACTGTGAAACATCTCGTGTCCTAAAAATACTGACGGTCTATTTGCAAAATTCCCTCCCTGTTCAGGAACAGAAGTTCCTCCTCCTGGATTCCAATATATTGTGCCGCCTGAGCCGCCTGTAAAGTCTGTTCCAATAGATTGATAATGCGAATATGCGGCAGCACCGTCAGGGTCAGTAGCATACTGATTTCCATGGGCTTTAAATCTGTCTGATGCTACAAATTCGTTTCTATTTCCGCTTGGATTGTTTTTTGAATGTTCAAGAGTAAATACATTTTCAGAGCTTTCTAATTCCTCTAACATTGTTCCCCCCTCTCTGGTGCTGCGAATATCATTCAAGGCATTTAATGATTGTTTTAAAAAACCTCTTGTTTTACCTGCATAGGCAGAACCATCAGCGTTAAACAAACTACCTCCTTCGTAATTTAAAGTTTGCTTTTTTCCTAATCCTAAAAATCCACTTCTAAAAGAAACTTTAACCGTATCGCCTAATGGGTCGCTATACCAAATCGGGTTGCCCTGAACAATCGCATAGGGACTAATTGACGGATTTGGTTTTGGGTCGGTGTTCCAACGCATAACTACTCTTGGGTCATATTCCCAATAGGGTGCTGTATAGTGGTTTTTAACGCCTGAAATCTCATCTACAGACTCTTGTGTATTCCAACCGTAACGGCAGTCTCCACTATTGGCGTTACGCCCAGGCATAGGCATCCCAAACGGATAATAATCCGAATAACTCACTACATCCGGCTGATAATACGCAATAGCTCCTAAACCGTCATCCACTGGTAACTTCCGGTCGGTGACAACGGCTAAAACATTCCCCAGGTGATTACTCAATTCAAAGAACTTATCGCCACGCGTCTCTTTGGGAACACCATCCCACGAGTAGTACGTCATAGCCGGAGGCGCTCCTCCTCCCGGTCCCGAGGTAGAATACGTTCGTCCTCCAATATGTCGGTAGTCTTTAATCATTCCCAGACGTGAACTACCATACAGA
>NZ_BAAAFH010000003.1:731634-737302 GCF_039523435.1 Wandonia haliotis | reverse complement strand
CTCATTTTCAGTTCGTACACCGCCATCACATTCCCCTGTCCGTCATACGTGTACAATGTCGATACCCAATCCCTGATCGACATCCATCCCGATCCGTTGCGGGGACGAACTTCTTTACGAATCCGTCGACCCAGCGCATCATACGTGAAGAACAGATCCGGTTTGGTCGAGGTAGCTTTCCTGCGGATTTCTGCTACTTTGCCCGTAACCGTCCATACGATTTCTTCAATCTCCTCCTGCTCATCGGAAATCAACTGCCCGATGGCATCATACGTATAGTTATCTGCACTCTGGTTGTCCAGATCATCTCCCAGACTTCCCGCAGTCCTATTTACACAAAAAAGAAGCGAGTCGATATAGACATCCACTCGCTTCAATACAAATTGATTTTTCTATCTATTATTTTTCAATAAGTTATATATACTTTTTACCGTCAGGTGATAGTTTGAGACGCGACCCACTACCCTACCTAGTTTGAGACACTACCTAATCGGGTACACGACCATCAATCCAAGTAATTAACGCCTGGTATGTCAATAATTATATTTTCATCGCCAATAGGCTCTCCCTTTGATGTAAACTTGATATAATCCTCCAGAGTACCATCAACATATTTATAGACTATTCTTATCTTTCCAGAATTCCTAAATACCACATGGTTACCTGAAAGTTTCCCATCCTTGTAGTACCGTACTTCACTCAAGCGGCCATTTTTCAAAAAGAAGAACTCTTTTGACAATTTTTTTTCATCTTCGAATATTCTGACCCTGTACAATTTCCCATTCAAAAAAGACTGTTGGTGTAAGTTTGAATCATTTCCAAAGACGATTTCCTGAACTCGATGATTTTTTGGGTTCAAAAACACACCATACTTCTGAGTAGTATCCTGTAACGCAGATAGTGGTTTATCTGTTAAGGAATTACTTCTGGCAGAGAATCCTATTATCAGGATACAGATGGCGAGTATGTATTTTAATAGCATGGTTTAGGTCTTGATGATTTAAAATTCTTGCCTTAGCTATTCCCATTCCTTGGGACGATAATCCTCTTTATTTACATACTGAACATTTAACGTGTCTCCTTCTGGACCAAATGAAATATATTTATAGTATTTTGAATTTTCTTGGTCTACAAGCCTTTTTTTAAATTTCCCAGATTCATAATATTCCAGTGGATACGACTGTGAATAGTTATAGAACCCATTATCATCAAATAAAACTGTTCCTGTAGGAATGATGGTATTTATTTCATCACATTCAGGACTAATTTCCTTTTCAAAAATCACCCGTTTTGGTTGACCATTAGGGTATATCTCCATTGTAATACAAAGTTCATTATTACAAATATCATATACCTCAATACCTTCTTTATTTTGATAATAATCAACAAACATACCTTGTTTCATCCGACTGAAATAACAGTCCTCCTTTTTCTTACCCTGTATTGTTAATACAAATCCTGAAACAACCAATACTAACACATTTAAAGCATTCATAATTTACTGTTATTATTGATTAAACTAATCACGTTATTCAAATTAGTAATTCCCTGTGAATAATTTTCCATTTCGTATTCGTTGACTATCTAGTCTTCCCTCTGTTTGATAATTTCACGAGTGTAAGTTCACCGGATTTACTGTACTTATATCCTTCAAAAAAATGCCCCGAACTATTGTAGTAATATTCTAGAAATGGTTTTCCATTCGGGTAATACTCTTTTAACACAAACCCGTCGTTAAGAGGGAACGAAATCCTTATGACTTTGGATTGATAAAACCACGTGTCTATTATGTTTTCTTTTTCTACAAAGCATATCTGTCTAATTAACTCTTCATTTTCATTATAAAAAAGCATAAAAAGGCAGTGTCCCATCGAATACTGATACACACTTCTTAATTTGCCATTTTTATCAATCAAAGACAAATTCCCATTTTTTTCTAAAGAATCAATCACTAAAATTTTCAAATCAAAACACGATTCTCCTTCGGAAACCCTTACAATGGAGTCTAAGTATGAATAATCAGCGAAAATTCGGTCAGGAATTAATTTTTTTTGAAACTGGATATAGTCTGAAGGAAGGACACTGAGCGATTCACCTACCTGATCAAACGTCACTCCCCGATTGCAAACGGAATCGAATCCTAAATCGGAATTACTAAATACATGAATATTGATTGAATCAATCAAAACACCACATTGCCCAAATACAAAAGAGTTTGAGAAACTATAAGATAATATGATAGTTACTATACAAGTCTTAATAACCCCCATTGTTTGTGTAATTTATTTGAGTTCTTCTATTTCGGTTTTGTTTAGCTTCAGTATCGTCATTTGGCTCTAAAGGCCTTGTTTCTCCATATCCAATTGCTTAAATTCTATTTTTATCGCCAATAGGCTCTCCCTTTGATGTAAACTTGATATAATCCTCCAGAGTACCATCAACATATTTATAGACTATTCTTATCTTTCCAGAATTCCTAAATACAACATGGTTGCCTGAAAGTTTCCCATCCTTGTAGTACCGTACTTCACTCAAGCGACCAATTTTCAAAAAAGAAGAACTCTTTTGACAATTTTTCTTCATCTTCGAATATTCTGACCTTGTACAATTTCCCATTCAAAAAAGACTGTTGGAGTAAGTTTGAATCATTCCCAAAGACGATTTCCTGAACTCGGTGATTTTTTGGGTTCAAAAACACACCATACTTCTGAGTAGTATCCTGTAACGTAGATAGTGGTTTATCTGTTAAAGAATTACTTCTGGCAGAGAATCCTATTATCAGGATACAGATGGCGAGCATGTATTTATTTTTCAATCAAATCACTTTCTAATAATTTTTGATGTAATGAATCGTAGTAATCTAATAGGTCCTCCCATTCGCTACCTCCAAATACGTACTCTAACTGTAATCCAGCATCGAACCACCTCAATTCATCTTTCGTAATTTTTCGATTTTGATGTAAAGCATATTCGGCTAAACACAATACAATATCCATTGCATTAACATGCAAGCTTATTTCCATACCGATTCGCTTAAATCGATATTCACTTAAACGTTTTCTGAATAATATTATTAATTCTTCCATATGGTTAAATTTACTGATTTGGCGGAGAATTTAATGTTGAAACATTATTTTTTAAGTCACGGCTGAAAAATTGCATTCCTCCACCTTCAACAGTAACAGCCTCATTCGCATAATACGTTGCATTTTTAGTACGGTTTGAAACTAATACCTTAGTGTTTTTTTCAACTGTTACTGACAATGTTTGAACGACATCATTAGGGTCCAATCCTATTTGAGCTGGTTTTGTTCCAACTGGGGCATAGTAATTACCTAAGGTTCCTTCCGTACCCTTCACTCTAAATTGTATTAAATCAGTTCCCTCCTCAATGGTTTTTGTATATACTGGCTTGTTAAAATCAACGTACTTCATTTGATTGGGTCTCATCCAACTTTCAGCTAGTTTAGATCTTTTTTGTATTCTAATATCTAAAGGATCATTTGTCAAGACTCTATTCTTAGATGGACTAGGTAATATTTCTGTTCTTAATTTATTTTGGATAACATCTCCTGGATCTGGAATAATTGGGAAACCTGCCAACTCTTCTATAACCTCTTCTATTATATATCCTAATATTGCTTTAGCACCAAAAAGAACAAATCCACTAGCAGCGAATGCAGCATAACCCGCATATTGAGTTTTGTCTCCTTCTGCTTCCATCAGCTCTTGATAAATTCTCCCAGAGGTACCTCCACCTTGTTGATTTGAAAGTCTGGAAGAGGTCATTTGTCTAATCATTCTTTCAGCTCCTGGCTCTCCCTCTGCCCCCTCTATCTCAACGTAATCAACAACTCTGTTACTACTGAATTGGTATGGGGTTAATTCAGGATATTTAATAGCTAATGGATCAATAGCAAAAAACCTACCCACCCTTGGATCGTGCATTCTAAAGGTGTAATTCACGCTATTTCCTTCTCCCTTTACCTCGTCATCACCCTCCATACCTTGAAACCCATAACGATATGAACCAGAGTTTCCTGACCTCCCGGGTAGCATCATCCCGCCCGGATAATAATCCGAATAACTCACCACATCCGGCTGATAATAGGCAACAGTTCCTAAACCGTCATCCACTGGTAACTTCCGGTCTGTGATTACGGTTAAAACATTGCCTAAGTGATTACTTAATTCAAAGAACTTTTCTCCCCGCGTCTCTTTGGGAACACCGTCCCACGAGTAGTACGTCATAGCCGGAGGCGCTCCTCCTCCCGGCCCCGAGGTAGAATACGTTCGTCCTCCAATATGTCGGTAGTCTTTAATCATTCCCAGTCGTGCGCTTCCGTATAGGTTTATTTCACTAATATAATAATTTTCTGTACGCGTAGAACCACTCTCCCTCATTTTCAGTTCGTACACCGCCATCACATTCCCCTGTCCGTCATACGTGTACAATGTTGATACCCAATCCCTGATCGACACCCATCCCGATCCGTTGCGGGGACGAACTTCTTTACGAATCCGTCGACCCAGCGCATCATACGTGAAGAACAGATCCGGTTTGGTCGAAGTGGCCTTCCGGCGGATTTCTGCTACTTTGCCCGTAACCGTCCATACGATTTCTTCGATCTCCTCCTGCTCATCGGAAATCAACTGACCAATGGCATCATACGTATAGTTATCTACACTCTGGTTGTCCAGATCATCTCCCAGACTTCCCGCAGGGTCAGCTACATAGTTGAGTTGGTTCGTGTTGGCATTGTAGTGATACGTAAAGTTATCCATCAATGTACCTGCACTGTTCCTGCGGGTTAACGTTTTCAGGTTTCCGTTCGCATCGTACTGGTACGTAGAAGCATAGTTGCCCCCCGTAGCAGCGGCGTACGAATAGCCAACCCCTATACCGCTCAGGTTGCCGGACATGGATTTAATACGGTTGAGCTATCTATAGGCCGCCTTTTCCGTCTCCGGGCTTTAGTTGCCTTGCAGCCAGACGCGTCTTCTCTACTTTTGTTAGCGTGCTTCTCATGTCGCAGACTCCCAACAGTGTTCAGTCGGCTGCCTGCTGTGTCAAGCTATCGCCCTGCGCCGGGGCGGGATTTCCGTCGTTGAAAGTAAACTATTTCAATCTGTCAAAGATCATTTTTGATGTATTCAAGAGAAATTAAGAACTGTTTTTCATCCTTTTTTCTTCAAAAAAAAGGATTTATCCCCAGAAATAAATCCTCATAATTGCACTTAGTGCAAGAAGTGATTTTGAGTAACAAATTGTTCTTCTGTTTAATCGCTTTACGTGGGTTCGTAATGTCAGGTTCTTGCGTTCAATGTGATTAATCCCACGTAATTTCGTAGAATGCATTTCGGTTGGAATCAGGTCTTTGTAACTATTCAGTTTATCCGTTGTAATACGTTGTGCATCTGATAAAACAAGCGTTTCAGTTACTTTTCGAAGTGTCGTTTTATTTCTTCTCCCTACAACAACATCAATGATTGCTCCACTTTTAGGTTCTAACGAATAGCAAATACAAATTCGATTCTTTTTATGGCCTACATAAGTGAACAATTCGTCTACTTCGTAACAGTTGCCTTTTACAATGGGATAAGGTCGTTTTAAACCCGCTGAAATTTTCAGGATTCTACTGATAACCGTAGTTGGAGAAATTTTTAG
>NZ_BAAAFH010000003.1:443498-731475 GCF_039523435.1 Wandonia haliotis | reverse complement strand
ACAGTACATTGATAACGTTGAGTTTCTTTTAGTTTTCCTTTTTTTATACAAGGACACGAACAGTAGCGACATTTCATCAGGTGCAAGTTTGATACACGTGATACGAAAACAGTGCGTTTAAGATACCTCTTTTGCACTATTTACCCTAAGAATACCCCATAGATAGTTCCAAGAACAAAAAACCACAAATCAATTACTATTGATTTTCAATTAATTACACCTATAAAATAAACCTAGGTGCAAGTTTGTTACACTACCTTTCTATTTATTATTTTTCAATAAGTTACATATACTTTTTGTCGTCAGGTGATAGTTTGAGACACTACCCACTACCCTACCCACTACCCCCCTAATCTTGTATTTTAAAATTGCTGAAAAGATTTTTTCCTTCATCTACAAATTCCATATAAAATCTACCATTCTCGTCAATGACCGTAATACCTGTGTATCCACTTGCAGCAACAAAATCCTCCCAATTTTCCATAAAAACTTGACATTCAACTTTAATAATTGGCAGCTCATACCCTAACTCAATAATGAGGAATTGACTATCATTTAAATCAGATTTTCTTAACCAAGCTGAAACTTCTTTATCACTCCCTTCATAATCACAGAAAAATGTATGAACATGCTCAATGTCATCCCAAGCAATTAATTGATGGATGTTCTCATCAGTATTCAATTTAATATCAAATTTCTTCAAAACATTACTAAAATACCCAGGGTAATCATTTGATAAAATTTCAATGTTTGCTCTGTGAGGTTTTAAAAAATAATTAGTTATTTGATTTTTTAGCTTCGTCATATGTTTTATTCAATTGGTCAATTATTGTGTCTACTTGTTCTTGAGTACCTTCAAATGGAACAGCCCCTTTCTCTTTGCCGTCCCACCAATTGTAATGAGCTCCTTTTTCCTCGTCATAATCAATTCTCCAACCTTTGGAACCATCAGCAGATTGTAAACCGACTACCCTGTCCTTCTGTGTTCCAAATTTTCCCTTTTTAACTTTCATCCCATCACCAAGGTCACCTAATACGCCTTTTGTAATCTTGTATGCATCAGTTCTTTTTCCAGATTTAGTAACAGTGACGATTTCCTTTCCTATAGTTCCAGAATCATCAACTTTCTTCAAGGTCTGGTTCACTAATCCCCCAACTTCATCAGAATATTTCATTGAGTGGGTTACAGCATTTTTAGCCCATTTTGTACCTGTAGCAAACCAGCCCGCAATTGGTAGCATCGAAGCATACGTCAATCCAGCATCCGTATAATTACCTTCCATTAGGTAAATCCCACCGTTTACAAAATCTGCCGCTTCTCCTATTATAGGAATTAGACCAATAACATCAAGACTTAAATGTATGACCTCCGAAGCTGTTGTATTTTTCGTCCCGTGAGTAAGTGTTTTTGCCCTCTCTTTGGCATTGTCCATTGCATCCATGTAGAACTCCTTTTCTAATCCTTCAAGTTCAACGTGACTAATCACTCTATTCTCACTAAATGCGTATGGGCTATTCCAAGGGTAATCTTTTGTTAAAGGGTCAACCGCAAAGAACCTCCCCACCCTCGGGTCGTGCATCCGGTATTTGTAATTCACAGAGTTTCCTTCTCCCTTGACCTCGTCATCCTTCTCCTGACCTTGGAAGCCGTATCGATACTCCCCAGTACTTCCATGTCGGTCAGACATAAGCATCCCAAACGGATAATAATCCGAATAACTCACCACATCCGGCTGATAATAGGCAACAGTTCCTAAACCGTCATCCACTGGTAACTTCCGGTCAGAAACCACCGAAAGGACATTCCCCAGGTGATTACTCAATTCAAAGAACTTTTCTCCCCGCGTCTCTTTGGGGACACCGTCCCACGAGTAGTACGTCATAGCCGGAGGCGTTCCTCCTCCAGTTCCCGAGGTAGAATACGTTCGTCCTCCAATATGTCGGTAGTCTTTAATCATTCCCAGTCGTGCGCTTCCGTATAGGTTGATCTCACTAATATAGTAATTTTCTGTACGCGTAGAACCACTCTCCCTCATTTTCAGTTCGTACACCGCCATCACATTCCCCTGTCCGTCATACGTGTACAATGTCGATACCCAATCCCTGATCGACACCCATCCCGATCCGTTGCGGGGACGAACTTCTTTACGAATCCGTCGACCCAGCGCATCGTACGTGAAGAACAAATCCGGTTTGGTCGAGGTGGCCTTCCTGCGAATTTCTGCTACTTTGCCCGTAACCGTCCATACGATTTCTTCAATCTCCTCCTGCTCATCGGAAACCAACTACCCGATGGCATCATACGTATAGTTATCTACACTCTGGTTGTCCAGATCATCTCCCAGACTTCCCGCAGGGTCGGCTACATAGTTGAGTTGGTTCGTGTTGGCATTGTAGTGATACGTAAAGTTGTCCATCAATGTGCCTGCACTGTTCCTGCGGGTTAGCGTTTTCAGGTTTCCGTTCGCATCGTACTGGTACGTAGAAGCATAGTTGCCCCCCGTAGCAGCGGCGTACGAATAGCCAGCCCCTGTACCGCTCAGGTTGCCGGACATGGATTTAATACGATTGAGCTGATCGTACGAATACATAGCAGCCAGTAAGGGCAACTCGTTTTCATTTTCATCCCGCAGGGCTGTCGCCATCTGGGCTATATTGCCGTTAAAGAGTCCGCTTGCCCCCACAGGAAGTGCCGTTGTAAGGTCTCCCAGTAAATTCGGAGAAGCAGCTGTCGTTCGAATCTGGGCATAATCCCCGTCATAATACGTCAGTGCATACCCAAAGGCATCGCGGGCAGTGTTCCGGTTCGGGTTACCGGTTTCCGCTTTTCCGTCACTTCCCATATCCGTGCCGGCACTAAGTGTCGGTGCATTTACGCCTTTGATCCAACCCTGAATGGTGTATGCGTAGTCGATCCCCTGTACTTTATCATTCGCGATTTCCACCCGCGCCAACGGTCCGTGAGCAAAATAGATGTATTCCGCATCCGTGTTCCAGAAATAGCCGTCCCGTGAAGTTTCCACTTCCGTAATGCGATTGTCGGCATCATAATAATAGCGATGATAGAACAAGTCTAATTCTGAAGGTGTCTGGTATTTTACCTGTTTAACATTACCGCTAATTAGATCGTAGTCATACGTCATCGTTGCTGTAATTCCACTTCCACTCACAGAAGGATCTGTTCGGAAATCCTGTTGCATCTGACGCACATTCCCATGCATATCGTATTCGTAATGATACGCACTTCGGAATACAAGATTTGTATTCAGTGCTTCCTGTTGTATCACCGATCCGATACGGTTACGGAAATTCAGTCCCCATGTAGGAGAGGCAATGAGTGTACCATCGTAAATGGTACGGGTTACTTCTGTGCGGTTCATCGTCCAGTTATCAGGATAGGTCGCATCGTTCACATCCACCTGTAATTCTCCGGCAACTACATCTCCACTACTGCCTTGCAATTGCCCGGCTTCAATCACCCTTCCCTGCGCATCAAATTTCGTATACGAAAACAAATGATTCGCTTGCTGGCGTGCATTCTGGGAGGCTACAATACGACCCAGCGCATCGTACCAGAAATTACTTTCACCTCCATCCGGAGTGTGTTGCCACACTAGCTGATTCAATGCATTATAGGCATACGTTGTCGGCAATTCGTGTTGGGGCAATACCCCGGCACTGTATCCCACCAGAGGATCAAACTGTAGACGCGCCTGACCTATAGCTACCCGGGTTGCTGCCCATCCGGGAGCTGTGTCCATCCGTTTCACCCCTTTCGGTGGTACTGTACGCACCAAATTACCTGCCTGGTCGTAATAATACAAGGTATAATGATATTCATTATCCGGACGTTCAGATGTGAAGTTCTCAACAACCTGGGTTACCGCACCGCTGATATACCCGGCAATAAACCGTTCGCGCAGATCCTGTATGTATTGCTCGTATGCATAGTTGGCATTTTCAGCTGCCAGATCACGTAAATAATCAATACAATCATAATTATCCGTCGTATCCACGACAATCGGTGGTGCTACATCTGCCGGTAATCCGGGGCAGCGTTCCCTGTAGTTACAAACTTCAGCCAAAGTAGGTGCTAACGACCGGAGTCCCGGATTCAAACGAACATCTTCGTATAAATCTTTACAAAGATCACAGCTCCCTACTTGCTGGTATTCTGAATACGGAATAGTAGGTAACCCTATAGAAACCAAATGATCGTTATACGCTTCCCAGTCTTCCTGTGTTCCCAGAACATAATCATCGAGACGGCAATTGATATAATCTTCCAGTGTGATATAAGGAGTTGCCACACCATAGTAATCATGATAAGCATCCAGTAAATTGAGGTAATTTTCGATATGATTCAGGTAGTCCCCGGCACAAAAATCAGCAAAAGAAAGTTGATACGTGAGGTAATCCCCTCCAAATTCCGTCATTTTTGCCGTATAGTCCCCGTATGCTGATTCGCAACTCATTGGAGGAATCGGTTCAGGCTGACAGGGGCAAGCTGCCACTTTAATGCATGAAGTCTTTCCTATAGCACGCATCCAGTTGCCGTTTTCCAATTGCACGTCTACCTGGAAGCCATTTTCTCCGAATTCCCGATAGGGGAGAATATTTCTTATCTGTACCGGCGTACTTGATCCGCCTGATGAACCCGTCAACCGAATCTGAACTTCACACAGTGTATCTCCTGTTAGTGCGTCCAGCAGGTAGTAAGCACGTAAATCTCCAGTGAGCGTTTGAAGTGCCGTCATCGAAATATTTTCGGTTCCGAAATAGGAATAGAATGCATCCGGTATAGAAGAGGTTCCTGTAAATGCAGCTTCCATGTTTTCCAGCAGAGCTGCATTCATATCAAACTCAGCACCTTCACAGGGACCGCACCAGGTAATCCGGGGCTTCTCCATCTCAACTCCGTTGTAGTTATAGAATAGACTCCCATCCATCGCATAAGACATTGACGGATCCCATTCATTGGCAGGCGTATGGTCTGTTACATTAAGGTAAAAATTATTGTTCATCATGGGACTTATTCCCTGAACAGCCGTTACAGAAGCAGGAGGGATCAACCAGTTGTGCGTAACAATTTTTAAATTATGTAATCCATTCTTCAGTGAGTAGATTCTGGAGTTCGGATACGATGACTCCATTGAAAGTGTCCAGACTCCGGAACTATAATGATTCAGAAGCGCATTATTCAGAAAGTTATCTGAAGACAATGTGTAAGGAGGAGAAGTAGGCTCCAATCCTCCGGGAACCGTTCCATGCAATTGAATCAAAAGGTCTTGTAATCCGGCTCCCAGTTCACTCAGGCGACAGTTATCAGTTACACCACCTAATGTTCCGGGAGTAGCCTGATCACAATTCCCTACCATCAGACAAGTTGTTCCTGAAAGTACGACTTCATCATACGCATTGTAAGGGTCTCCCAGATCCCGATCCACATAAGCTGTAACTGTAAAGTGATAAACGCCTGAAATTTCCTGTGAAAAATAAGGAGACCCAAAACTATAAATTTTCCATGTAGATAGGTAATTGTTCCAATCCAGATTATTCGTAGCAAATGAGTAATTGGGAAGTGTCAGTTCTGTTAAACAAGGATCAGAAATATCTCCCAATCCGATTGAAAGTGTTGACGAAGAACTGATAGTAGCATCATAAAAGAACACACCGGTAGGAGCCAAAGGTGGTGTTACCCCTAATACGCTTTGTAATTGGACCGGGAAATAGGGTTTTCCCACCAAATCCATCGATGCCGTTTTTAACTGTGTAGACGAAACCGTAGCGTCATTGATTACGGCATTGAGCAGGTTTTTCAAGTCAAATGCCAATGGACATACTCCGGTTTGCTCATAGAGGATATTGTTCGTATTCTGTATAGAATTGCCGATATGGGATGAAACATCTCCCTGCTGATCCCCCTCCATATTCCCAGGGAACCATACCGGACGCTTATTTTTGTACTGTTGAAAGCGCAAAATATCACAGGGTTGCGGCATAAGCGCCATGTTGAACATTAGAGTAGGAAATGTCCCTGTAAAGGCCCAGAACGCATTGATAAACGGATTAAACGTATTCATATCAATTGCCGTCCCAAAACACCCGTTAAAACACCCGTTGTCCAATGCATACTCATGCGCAAGAGGTTTGAGTAATTTTTGTTTGGAAGCAAGTACAAGCCCTTTGTAAAAACTCCAGATCACATCAAACTGATGCGGATAATTGGAACTAACAAAACTCCAGTTGTAATAACCCGGTGTTGCCGAAGGTTGTGCTCCCACAATATATCCTTCGGTATTAACGAATATAGCAAACTCAAGAATATCCAATGTTACCGTGTTCTCAAATGTATGATAGTTATTGAACAGGTTACTTAGATCTGTATTTCCTGAGAAGAAGGGATCAACGGCAATCAGTGCTGAAAAATCAAACACATCCAGTCCGTTCAGGTAGTTTCCGCTAGTTGCCTCACTATAAGAAGGAATACTCATAAAAATATTATCAACATCCTGACTCGTTACTACTTCCAGGCCAACAGTATTAGTTTGACCATACCCTCCGCTCGAAGAAGAGGTACACCAGTCGTAATAACAATACTCAGGATGTGCCTCAACCAAAGACGCAGCCCATGAATCCTGCCACTGGTCAATAAAATCAGAAAGATGCGTTATGTTTTCCGGTCTAGTAAAGATTCCTTCTTCGTTTATCAGCAATACTCCCGGGTTATCTACCTGAGGTGAATATGAAAGATCTTCATTTTGGTGAACGTAAACCCATGCTTCATTTCCATTTTCATCCAAATAAGGTGAAGAAGGGTTTTTCCAGTTCACAGCACTCAATAAGTTATTAGATGTTGTGAAGACAGACAAGGATTTATCTCCTGTTACCGCACCATATTGCCCCCGAGGTTTTACATCATTCAGCATTTGGTTGTACAAAGAAGCACACAGATTACTTTGGTTCAGTCCACACAAATCATCACACTCCTTTTCCAACATGGCATATTCCTGTACAAACTCTGCATAACGGTCTTCTTCTCCGGAAGGAACAATCACATCACCATTTCCATCAAGCGTGACCTCTATGTTATCCGCTGCAAACATCTGTTGTGCATACGTACCCAAAGTTCCCAACGAAGTCCTGCAACTTTCGCAATCAAAAGCACATCCTTCAGCCTGGATCTCTGCTTCATAAGCTGCGATAAAGTCATCCAGTTCCAAAATACATCCGTTTACCTGCCCCTGCTCAATATAGCGATCGGCAAAGTACTCAACGGCATCCCTGTTCACCTGCAACTTTTTTGAGATATGATAAGTTCCCGCAGGGACATTAAGACCTGTTCCATAATCAATCATCAACCCGTCAGTAGCATCAAAGGCTACACTGGTAGGAGCCGTTCCATGATTTCCTAAGGGTAAATTCATATCATTTGGCCCGACTGTCCGTGAGGGAAAATCAAGTAAACTTCCCCCACATTCGGAAACCATAGATATACTCAGGTCATAGATGTACGGGAACAATGCTTCGTTCATACAAGAATCGGTATACCCTGCTGCGTTCAAATCGTAATTGAACGTGAAATTGGGGTTATTCTCTGTCACTACAACAGAATTTTCAGTGGTGAGGATATCGTTATGTATATAATTCCCGCTGCTTTTAAGCTGATTGTCATCCTCTTCGCTATCGGGCTCGTCAGTTATATAGCCGTCTCCATTACTATCTACCTTTGCCAACTCATCCACTTCAAGTACTGATGAAACAGAAAGTGCTTCCCCCTGTTCATTGCGTAAGCTATCCATACTTCCCGGCACCGAACCCGCCATTGCTGTGGCTATCGTACGCCCGTGTGCATCCACATAAGATACACTCACCTGTCCGTTAGGATCTATAACCATATTCTTTTTGTAATGCTGGTTATATCCTACGTCCGCGCCGAAAAGACGGTCTAATTCCTCCTGGGTGGGTTTTCCATAAAAATATTGCGTGTGGTGATTCCCCTCCAATGTAAAATCTCCCCCTACGCCGCTTTGTCGTTTTATTCTTCCCGTATTATCAGGTGTATGCTCTACCTGAGTAAACGCATATCCATTTGCATCAGGAACATAGTCATGTGCTTTACTTCTCAAATCTGCCGAAGGAGAATAATACCGCCCCGCTCCCGATAAAGCGCTTAATTCGCCAACAGTAGGACGCTGACAACTTCCTAAACCGGAAACAGGTTCTGCATCAAAATCTTTGTAATTATAAGCTCTTGTCGGTTCTGACTGGGGGCGATTAAAGTTTTCATAATACTCCAGTCCATTCGCTAACGTGGGAACCGGTAGTACCTGAACAACAGGTCTTCCTATTCCGTCATAGATCGTTTCTCCTACAATCGCTTCTTTTTGCGTATTCAGAAGACTAACTGTCTGTCGGTTACGCAAACTACCATCAAAATAACTAATGACATCCTTGCGTTTTCCCTCTTCAGCATACACCGCTGAGTACTGCCAGTTCTTATTTCCTTCATGTCCACCTGTAAGTGTCAGATAATGTGGAAATCCGTCAAGATAGTCTTCAGTTTGTGCTACAAAAGTACTCCATCTCCCCAATAAGTTTGCCGTAAAACTACTTCCTCCTTTACCAATACCACGTATCCGATAAACAAGATATCCCTTTTCAAAAATATTCTCAATGCGATAATACTGATTACGGGTACGGATGCGTGTAGCATTCTTTCTGAAATCATTCTCTGAAAAAGGAACAATGGATGCACCCGAAAGACTTCCATCACTCTCAAAAGCCTCCACAAATGTCCATTCCAGATCATACTCCACTGCCCCTTCAATATAGTCCCAGTAAATAAGAAAAGCATCGGGTGTATGCAGGGTTCCCCCTTCATCAATAAAGGTAATCGACAAATTATGCGGTAACACTCCCGGAACAAGATCTGTATCAAACGGGTAATAACGTTCCACCGCTATTTCCATTTCCAATGTTACATTTTCGGGGGCTGTAGACACCGGAACTCCTCCAACCCGAACCTCCGTAATATCTACCCTCACCCATGGATAACCATTCGTTTCCAAATGCGCATGCCGATGCTGGGTTGCCCCGGATACCGATCCCGGATCATAGGCTACCGAAAGTGTGTGTGCCCCCATTGCATAAGGAGCTCCCAGATCATCATACCCTGTAAGCGTAATATCTACTTCCGTAGCATGAGCCGATAGAAAAGCGGAAGTGAGTCCTTCTTCAATGCTCAGTACCACCGCATTTTGGGTTGCGTGTGTAGTAAACAAAGCTGAATTGAGATCATCATATTTACCATCTTTAACCTCAAGCGCTGTTAATCCAACAGCTACCGCAGCACCTTCAAGGCGTCCGGTATAAATTTCCTGCTGGCTATATACTCCCGTCGCAAGGAATAGGAAAAATAGTGTGAGTATCTTTTTCATAGGTCTTTCTGATTATAAAACGCATATCCGGTATATGCACCTTTTCCGGAGCACGTACCTTTTACGCATGAATAATAACGTTTCGTGTCAAATTCCTTATCCGGAATACTTCTGGGACGAATTTCTTTATAGCGAACTTCGATGATGGGATACCCCAAAGCACCACTGTTATCTGTTGAAAAATCAATTTCATTGGCATACAACAGACGAATTTTCACCGGATACCCCGTCTGCGTATCGATATACATTTCAATCCGTTTATAAGGATTCGATAAGTAGGGTTTCAGAAAAAGAGCGTATCCCTTTATATGTTCAGGGAGTCCGGGTACCATCTTAACGGTATCGATAAAAGGTTCAATCTGTGAAAAATCAACCTGTCCATACTCTCCGAAAAGAGCCGGTTTGGCCAATGCCATGAATTTTTCGGGTTCATTAATCAATAGTCGCTCCTTTTCGATACTGATTACTTTCGTTCCCGCAATTTCCAGGATATAATTCTTCCCTTTGGAAAGATAACTCCCTTCAAGTACTTCCACAGGAGATTCTACTCCCGCTCTGAATAAACGATAGGTCATTTTGCAGAACTGCCCTTTACCGAAAAGGGAATTAACACGCTCTAAATCCTGCATAAATCCTTCCTGCCCACTAATCCTTCCTGCACTAAGTACAACAAGGAAAACAAGCACATATATCCGTTTGCTAGTCTGCATTATTCTGTATAATATGATCCCTGTTTTCTTTAATTGTCATAATGCCCCGTTCCGTTTCTTTCTTAACCCGAAGCAATTTCCCTTCTCTGTCGTATTCATAGAATGTGGCAAAATTCTGATCGTCCAACTCAGCTACCAATCTCAGGTTTAACGGATCATAGACATACGTCTTCATACTCGAATTATACGGCTGGAAACGAACGTCGTCCAGATACATTATAGTCGATGCATCATTTTCGAATATAACAGTAATCGTATGCTCCAATGCATCCAACGGGTTTATACCCGGAATTTCATACACATGATCAATCTTCTGCCAACCATCAATTACCCTCGACACACGGAAATCGACTGGAATTAATGGAGTACCATCTATAGAAACACTTCCGGCCACATTGTTCAGGGACTCATCAGAAGGATTTCCGTTACTGTCTTTCACCCAGTAACTCAATACATACTTCTGGTCTTTTTCCACAAGAACCGGAGTTTGTCCGCTCGCAATACTCTTTTCATAAGTAGTCCGATCATATGTCTCAGGACCAAATAGATTATACATTTCACAATCAGACAGAAGATAAGATGCTCCATGGCTAGCGGGGAAGCCCAGATTTGCAGGATCGCAAGGCGTACTGGCCAATACCCGTTTCATCGTGACGCCTCCTCCCACACTTAATTCCAGCGATCTGGCTCCTGTGTGGGAAGCCTCTTCTGTCAATAAAGCCGAGTAACTATCAAAAGAAAAGTGTCGGCCTACACAACCATCATAATTATAAAAGTCATAATCTTCAAACCCATCAAATCCTATTTGCGCCTTGGTCGCATTAGCCGCCACCGCAATTGGCAATTTATCAGCATACCCATATATTGCTGATGAATACCTATATAAAGCATCTGTGTTTTCCTGCTCTACTCCGTTCTGATTATATCCGGTTACAGGACTAATGGTAGTGACCCAGGTCCAATCATTCGTTCCGTCATTATCTGAATCCGGCATCGCCTGCCAGTCAGAACCGGGGCTTCCCGGCTTTTTCCAGAAGTATGCAAAATCTACATAATCTCCCTGGCTGCGCTGAACAGGAACCTCAGAAGGTGTGCTTACCTGATTGCGCTCTCCAAGCTTAACCCATGAGCGGAAGGGTCTAAAGATTCCTCTAATGTTGTTTACAAATGGGTTTATTCTGTCTCCAACCCCATCTTTACATTTACTATTCGGATCTTCTAAATACCCCCTTAACACGGACCATTGATCAGAATACTCCATCGCTGCTGCTGCAATGATTGAATTATCTGCACTTGATAGTAAATTATCTGTCAGCTGACCGGTTCCCTGATCAATCGGGTTTTCTTTTGTGGTCAGACTACCTATCGCCAAAGACTGCTGATTCCTTCTTCCTGATCGGACTACTTTGATCGATATATCCGTACCAGCCATTGGAAGTAAAGCCCCCACCTTATTCACTACTGTTATTTGTAAAGAAGAGGCTTTAAGTACCCAACCTTTCTGGTATTGACCGGTTCCTTTTCGAAGCAGCACTTCGTCTCCTTCTACAAAATACGTTGCACTGGGAGAAGTAAAGATTCCATTTCCTGAACTGCTAAAACTAGTAATATAGACGCCAAGATTCTTATAGGCCTGCCCCATACGATCGTATGACCAGTGTGCAGGAAAATTAAAATTATAGACTTTATCTTTAAACTCATTTACCGTCTGTGTAAGTAGCACTTCTCCTGTTTCTGCATCCCACGCTACATTTCGTGTTGATACTCGCGCGCCATCCTCATAAGCGACTACCTCACGTAATACCCCCATACGATTAACCAGTTTGGTAGTAACTGCCATCTGGATAGATGTTTTTTCCGATACGAAAGAAGGATAAAAAGTCGGGATTACAATCGGGAGTGCGCCAGCAAGAATCGTTCCGATATTTACATCCAATCCCGTTGAGATATTCGTAGATTCCCATTTTCTAAAATCATTGAACACCTCATATTCAACACCCACCATCTGCTCTTCTACAGAACCATCCTTCCGGATCACCGGCACTTTATTATTCAAAGCTTCTCTGGTCACACCTCCGGATAGTATGTCAATTCCCATATCGTACTTGTGATCTATACCTGATATAAGGATCGGATTGCCACCGGCATCCTTAGCCTGTGAATAAACGCGCTGTGCTTTAAGCTTACCGTCCATGTCATTGGTTTCTACGACAAACCCCTGACTCACATGTTGATGATCGATAACGGACAAATTGAATAACTGAAGTACTTTTGGTGACTCTACAGGGATAGAATTAATCGCTGTTCGCCTAACCCGGGTAGGGAAATCCTTAGAAGTATAATATTCCGTCACCGCTTCTCCTGTTTTTCTTGATTCCGGTGTAGAGTAAGACTCAACCCCGTCTTCAAAAACAGGATAAATGTCACGGGTAACAACCCGACCATATGTCACTTTAGGTGAAGGGAAAAGGGAAGCTCCGTAAGGCTCCTCAATCATATATTGTTCGTTAGGAATGAGTGTCTTCTTGATATCATAATAAACGGGGTTAACAAAAGGATTTTCCTTACTTACCAATGGTTCAAACGTGGCCACACCACTTGAAATACCATTTTCCGTTTCATAGATATACTCCTGCCCAAAACTCCGGGTTTCCCCACTAGCAGTCATCGAGGACCACTCATCACTGACTGTGATCTGTTTTACACGAACTCCTCCTCCTTTTTTCCTGCCGTTAGGATTGGTCAAACGCACCCAACTTTTTCCCGCAATAAATTGATTCCCCATCCCTTTCCTACGCACATATCCATTAGGACCCTGAAACAATTCCAGAAAACCGGATAAGTCTCCCAAGGAAGCTATCGCTTCGATGATACCAACTTCATCAAGATTATCATCCAAACTATTGGTCGCTTGTAAAATCTGCGGTAAATGCGTTCTGGCAAACTGCCAGGCTGCCTTTGCAATAGGGTGTGCATTATGCGGGCCATTATTTTTATTCTCTTCCCGCACATTATTGATTTTAATATAACCGTAACGCTTTCCATTATAAGTATCTACCCCATATCCTCCTGAAGAAAGATCCGGTTCCATATATCCTGATACATATTCAGATCGGTTTTTCTTAAAATCCATCAGGAAACGGAAATAAAGCTTGTCCTTTTTAGAAAGACCTGAAATATACTTCTGGTAAAACCGTTCGCCAGAAAGCGGATTGGCTATATTCTCATCCTCAGGTAGCAACCTGACCCATAAATATTGTTTCGGGGTAGTATTATCAAACAACTCGATACTTGTCCCCAGAGAGGGTACCCCATCCAGTTCATTTGATGAAGTTACATTAACTACATCTAACAAATGACAGGCTTTTAGATTCTGTACATAAGCATAATCATCACTCTCGTAAACCATATTGAGTATTCCTCCCGAAGGTAGTTCCACACTGGATAACAACCATTGCGAAGCATACGTATCAAGATCCTGTTCATCTTCGTAAGGAGAGATGTAGGGGTACTCAGCATTTGTAACACCATTTGCCGTTTGAAAAGGCTTGTAACCGCCCCACATATTGTATTCTTTGAGATTATACTCTTTATTTTTAGCAGGATCATTATCTGCATAGTTAAAATGGTAGGCACTTAATTTACCACGCTCCGAATTTTCATACGTGAAATACAGTTTTTTCAAGGTCAATTTCCCATGATTCTGATTAATATCAACTCCGTCAACCATTACAGTTGCATCATCGTTATTAGGTGCATTTCCACATAGCTCGTACGTATATTCAAAATGTACCGTTTTAATCGGTACCGCACTGGCGCCATTTAAATCGTAATCAGTCCGCGCGTATAATACAATTTTGTCCAGCTTCATCATTGACTGTCCGGTAGAAGCATTAATTCCTCCATTCTCATCCTTCACTTCATAACCATCATGACGATCCGACAAATGGAAAATGGCTACCTGGGTCTTGGTTTCAATTTTCTGAAGATACCAGATCTCTTTTTCCCCATACACATAAGACCCTTTATTATCTCCATTTAAGGTCCGCAATCCTTCATTATAATTTGCCTTATTTTCCTGATAGGGTACTCTCCATTTATAATCAGAAATTGCTGGCTGAACCCCTGATAAAGACGGGTTTGCATCGTAATCAAACAAAACATAATTACCCAAATCTCCGGATGAGGGACCCCGTACATTATCCAAATCCTGATAATCACTGCCTAAAACTGCCGTTAGTAAATAAGAGTGAGCATATGCAGGTGTAGTCTGTTTTTGGTGATATTTGTCAGTTCCTTTTTGGTTGTCTATTGTATTATCCTGTCCTGCTGAGTAACTTACTAAACCATCAGCAGGAGGACTTGAAACCTCACCGACATTGAAGGTAGCTTCTTTTTGTATTGTATTATAGGCCGGAATCCCGTACACATAGCGCTCACCATCGGGCTTGTATATTGTAAACTCTCCAATATGATGATTTTTCCCATGCGGAGATACATAACTATGAAGCCCTGCAACCGGGACCTCTGCTCTGCTCAGGTTCATAATTGCCTGATTTCTCTTAACCCGCTGTTGTCTTTTATAATTTCCACTAATATTAAACTGCTGATAGGCATTTGTTTCATATTTCGCAGCAGCAACTACATCAATCCCCAAAGTAATCAACCGAATTCGTACCGGATCAAAACCTCCTAGACTAGTAAAACGTGTTTGCTCTTCATCTACTCCAAACTCTCCTATATTCCGGAAATACACAGCCTCATGATCCGTCATTCGATCTTCGATTGAGTATCTGAGTTTTTTCTGTGCCCTGTTAGAAGCATCGTCCCAGTTTCCTGAATTTGAAGTTGAAAAATTGGTCGTAACAGAAAATCCGGCTTTTACCAGTCCACCTGCGCCGACTTCCAACCCCAACTGAGCTCCCCCTCCACCGGAATTTACCTTATTATCAAAAACGTGTCCGATACTCGATTGATAAGGTCTGAACTGAGCAGCAATTCCCTGCCCACTCACATTGAACAGGTCATACGTCACATTAACAAGCGGCAATATCGACGCTCCTTTTACGTAAGAAACGTCATTATCCCGGTTAAAATCCAATGTTGCAGATGGATCAAACTGACCACGATTAAGATACATATATCCGTATGAGCCGGAGGATGTATAATTTCTGAGTTGGGACTGGCTGGAAAAATAACCAGAAATATGCCCCGTAGGGTCATTCAGATACGCATCTCCTCCAATCTTGGCTGAAAAAGAAATGGAAACATTCGCCATCGCTGTAGTAATAGAAGGGGTATAGGTCGAATTTGAAAACGAAATACTAGACCCGATACTCCCTGACATTATTTCCTCGTCAACCCTTGCTACACCTTTTTCTGTTACTACTTCATTAGCCGATGTTCCCGAAAAAGATCCACTTGTAGAAATATCTTTCAACCCCTGTCTTGAGTTCCACGATAACCCTACACTTCCAGAAATCTTTTTATCCATATCTTCATTCATCTTGGATTTCTTCGAATAGGAAACGCTGGGGTTAATAGTAACCCCCTCATTGCTAGAGGAAGTCAGACCTAACCCTAATCCCATTCCTGCACCAAAACCAACCTGGGCCCCAATAGACTGAGAAGCGAAAAAACCAGTATATGAATTGTAATTGATGGACATCCCAACATTTAAACCAATTCCATTCCAGCCAGCCAACTCCCATCCAACCCCTAATGAGACCCCCGCTGTAATATTCGCTTTCATATTGAACTCCTTATCAACTATATCTCCGTTAAAGTCATCGGGAATACCCCGCATACTGCGCGTGATTGCCCCTGGGTTAATGTTCCAACCCAATCCAACCCAGGAAGCCTCATCATCCATCGTTACACCTGAATTATAGGCAAGGTTAATAGGATAGCCCCCCACATCTAAAAGAGGAATGTTATAATTAAAATCGCCCGAAGACAAATCCACCATATCCGAAGTCCCTATCGGGGTAAAGGATTGTACTTCCGGCTGTGAAGGACCTTCCGTAAGAGCTAAGCTCACAGAAGGTTGGATCATTTCAGTAAGGAATGTCAGGATCAGTAAAACGGATACTCCTTTCGCCGTACGACTTTTTCTGATTTGCTGGATCATAGTTAATTATTTCAAAATTGGTATTTCATTTAGTTTCTGGTCTTCAAACCGGAACCGAAGAGGACCTGCGCCCCATATGATGTCGTTAAATTCCAGTAAAAAGGAAGTACGCGGTTTCACTTTTGAGAAAACAACGGTGATATGAAGTGAGGGTATTAAATCATAACTGGATTCTGCCTGTGCAAAAACACACTCGTATTCATTATTGGTCTGTTCAAGTGTAAATAAGTTGGCTGCCTGCTGATTCAATTGCCTGACTATGTCAAAATATTCGCCTTCTTCCCTGAATCGTTTTTTTATGGGATTGATTCCCTCTTGTGTTTCAATTGAAAACAAAAAATGTAATTCGTCTGGTAATATATATCGATCCGCCTCTACAGTCCTGTTCCTTTTTTTGTCCCGAATCCTATACCATTCTTCCGTAAGCATCTGTACACTGTAGATATATCCTGATAACTCTTGCACATGATACAACCCGTTTTCGGTATCTCTGATGTATTCCAAATACTCATCATCCGTCCTAACCTTCGTGCAGGAAATAACGAACACAAAAAGCATCAACACTAAAAACCAACTATTTCCCCGAATACTTTTCATTACAATATGTGATTAATTCATCGGTCACATCACTGGATTTTTCTCCATAAAGAATCGTTCCCTCGCCATTGGCGCCAAGTACCATCAGATACCCTTTCTCTTTTGCGTACTCTTCTATATATCCGTTGAGGCGCTTTATGACCAACTCAAGTGCCTCTTTCTCCAAATTGGCAACCCGATTATCAATCGCCTCTTTATCTTTCAGATATCGACGGAATTCTTTTTCATAAACCAGATTTTTCTCTTCTGAACTTAAACGATTATCATTTGTGAGCTGAATTTCCAGTTTCTCAATCATCATATTTAAACTATCAGCCAGTTCCTGTTCGGCAGCTGTCTTGTTTTCTACTTCCCGAAGTAATTCCAGACGCATATCAAATTCGGCTATAAGTCGCTTGTTTTGGACAAATACTATTTTCCCTTGGTCCTCCTGAATTGACTCAGAACAACTTATCACAAGTAGCATAACCGCTACCACATATATCAATCGTTTAGTTAGCATCCTGTATTTTCGTGTTTAAATCGTAGTGTTTTCAGTCGTCCGTTATGATCAGTCAATTCAAGTATGTAGAACCCTGTCGGTAAACACTGACCACTGTTGCTGAAGTCAAATTCCAATACTGATTTACCATGCGTACGGACTATGGCCACAAGTGCCATTCCGTTACTGATATTTGTCTGACTTGCGTCTATTATTCTAAATTGAATGGTTCCTTTTTCATTAAGTTCTTCGTATTCAACAAAAAGCCGATCACGCATTGTTTCGTAATAACTATTGTTGAGTTGACGGAAAGTCTTAACCGGAGAACCGCACTCTAAACTCACCTCAAATTCCATTTGTGGTCGTTGAGCAGCCGTGGTATATTCAGACGACCGGAGTTGGACACTTCTTGAACTTGACGAATTGGGATACTGCAAATCTATAAAGTATCCGTAATTCGGATTACCCTGCCAGTATTCCCAAAATGCTTTGGTATCAATTATCTTCGATCCGAGTGACGTAATGCCTGTTGATTTTTCTACAGAACTACTATGCGCAGGTTGGTTGTTATAAGTCACTACATGCTCCTGCCATTGCTCAGTTGTTAACCTTAAGAAAGGTATGTTATCTGCCACTGTCGGAATAGATGTTACTTGTAGTTTTAAATCCGATTTATTAATCTTAAAAACGGGATCAAGCAACAAATTGAACTTTAGTAATGTCTTTAAATTGAAACTGTTGTGTATTTCTCCAAATATTGTAACCGACGGATGTCCACGGGAAATAATCAGGTTGCTTAAATTCCCATAATTATTATCAATATAATCGTAATAGATAGGGGATGGAGACGCGTTAAATGTTTGCTGTAGATTCGAAATATACGCATCATCTACATAATCTGCTCCAGGATTATACGTAATACTTACCTTCTCACACTCCACACCCACAATAAAGGACATATAGCTCTCCACGCCCAGCCCATCTGTAACCTTTACACCGTACCAACCGTAATTCAATCCACTTATCGTCGGAGAATTTGTTCCGATAGCACTCCCTGAACTATTGTACCATTGATACGTATACGTACCATTACCCCCACTGGCAGTAGCCGAAATTGAACCGTCACCTGAACTTGTTCCCGAAGCATGTGTTACAGACACTAAATTGATTTCAATCGGTAGTACGTATTGTACGGTAAGCTGTGGTCTGACATCTATTGTCACATATCTTCCATTTGGATAATTCCCCCAATAGATAAACCCGTCTTCTTTCGATCTATAGGAGTTATTATTATCATTCACTAATGATGGTGAACGTGAGATCACAAACCCATTATTCAAATGTGAATAATTCACCCATTTTTGAACCATATTAACTAACCCTAAGGCATTAAAATGATGATTAATCGTACCCGGACCGGAAATAGTTGATGTTGTAGGTATCTCCGAAAATTCATATTGTGTGGTTTCTGTTGGCATCGTATTCCAGGTAACTGTTGATTCGCTCCAATCTTCTGTCAATTGCTGAAACAAAAAATCAATAGGGGTTCCTGCACTTACTGCCAGTTTTAATTCCGCTGATGTGATAATTGCATTGTCAGGGATAGAAGACAAGTCGAATTTGAGTAGACTTTTAGTATAAGTAGTAAAATAAGGTCCGCTAGATTTACTAATTGAAAACGTGCCTGCTCCACCATAATTATTAGAAATAAGCGAATAAACATACGCATCATCCGATGGTGTTAAAGGAACAGAAACCTGTGCCGAAACCGGTCGGATTAAAAACAATAGGGTTACGAGAGCTACGACATAAGCATATCTTCCCCTTACAGGTAAACAGTTTTGATCAACAAACATAGTATACTTCTTAGTATTAGCAGTTAATGGATAAATTCAAACGTACTGAACAACTCCGGATTCAATAAGTAATCCTTCACCCGTACATGTATGGTATAATCAACTTCGTTCATGAAAGGGATGAAGTTCAGGATAAATTGATTATCTGTAAAACTAACCGCTTCCGTTTCCAGGCGCGCGAAATCATACTTTACCCGGTAAATGGGTTGCTGGCTGGTTTTCTCCAATACTTCCACAAATAGTTCTCCGAAAAAATCGTAATCCGCTACATATAAACTCAGTTTCAATAAGGGGATCGTCTGCGTAGAATCCAAAGGGGAGGTAACTTCTCCTTCTTCATAAATTGTGACAGATATACTGTCCATTTGAGCAAAGGCGGTTTGAACCGACAACGATAGAAATATGCCTATAACGGCAAGAAAATTCTTTCCCTTCATAATAGTAGTATTTAATAGATACCTTGTAAGCTGTATAAGTTTGAATGTTTAGATCGTTACAAAATTTGAGCGCAAATATAGTTTTTTGAGATAAAACAAACGGGAATCTCAAATAAATTAAACTATTGCACATATCCTGAAAGTCTTTTTTAACAACAAGCCGACTCCAAACTGAAGTCGGCTTGCATTCACCTTCCCTTGTTTTCATAAGGAAATTAGTAGTCGTAGTGAAATATTATCTTCACATGCTATGTGACAAACAGCTTTTTGATGCATTCCACTCTGAAACCTCTATTCTATATTTCATTTTTAGTGTCTTAAATATAAGAAATTACACCTCAGGAAACAATGATTTTCATCAGTTCATATCTCTTTCTCAAGACATAAACCTGTCAATACGTCTTCGGCACTTTCTTTGTAAGACAAAATGAATAACTTTAGGCAAAAATTGAACAACAGGTATGAAAAAGATAATTGCTGGTTTATTTATTTTTGGTGCGATTACAAGTGGATTTGCCCAAAAAATCAATAAAAAGAATCTGGATCCTGGTATGTATGCCAACATCCAGACCTCTAAAGGAAATATTCTCGTGGTGCTTGAACACGAAAAAACACCGCTTACTGTGGCCAACTTCATCGGGTTATCCGAAGGTAAATTCCAACCATTCGACTCGGTTTATTACAAAGCTCCATTTTATGACGGGCTAAAGTTCCACCGGGTAATCGCTAACTTTATGATTCAGGGAGGAGACCCTAAGGGAAATGGAATGGGAGGTCCCGGATATAAATTTTTTGATGAATTCCAGGATGATCTGAAACACGACAAAGCAGGAGTCCTCTCTATGGCGAATAGCGGACCTAATACAAATGGGAGCCAGTTTTTTATTACACACAAAGAAACCCCCTGGCTGGATGGAAAGCATAGTGTATTTGGTCATGTGCTACAAGGACAAGACATAGTCGACAGTATTGAACAAAATGATAGTATTGTTCGTATATCTATTATCCGAAAAGGAAAATCTGCTAAAAAATTCAAGGCTTCAAAAGTTTTTCAGCAACTTTACCATGAAAAAGCTGAACAGGTAGCAAAAGAACTTGCAGAAATGGAAAAAGTAAAAAACATGAGTGTTGAGGAGTACAAAACGTACTTCAAAGAGCAGACTATAAAAGATTTCCCTAAGGCAACTCAAACCGAATCAGGATTGATGCTTGTTATTCATGAACCGGGCAGTGAAGAGAAGCCACAAAAAGGGCAAATGGTAAAGGTACATTACACAGGTACATTTCTCAATGGTAAAAAGTTTGACTCCTCAAAAGACCGCGATCAACCGTTCTCCTTTCCTGTAGGAAAAGGAAAAGTAATCAAAGGTTGGGACGAAGGTATTCCATTAATTGGAAAAGGCGGAAGAGCAACTCTTATCATTCCTTACTTTCTTGGATACGGCTCCAGAGGACAATCTATTATCCCACCGTATGCTACTCTTCTTTTTGAAGTGGAAGTTTTGGATTTTTAAGTTGAAAAAAGAAAATACAAAAAGGGAGCTATAAACAAGATAGCTCCCTTTTTTGTGCACTAATCCTTTACTTTTTCACCAGTTTATGCATCAGGATATCATTTGCCGTTTCAAGCAATAAAGTATATATGCCTGCTGGCAAATGACTCACATCAAGACTCACATTTGATGTATTTATTTCAGATTCAATATAAACCCGACCATCTATCCCTACGACCTTTACAATAGCAGATTCTTCATTCTTCCGGTTTAGTGTAACTGTGTTTTCTGCCGGATTCGGATAAATCTGTAATGCATTCTTATCTTCTTCCTCACTTATTGAAAGATTCGGAGCTTGTTCAATTACCCAACGCCCTCTTCTGATCCCTGCAGGTTCAGCAACAGCATAATCCTCATACACATCATAGGCAGAAACAAAGCATGATTCATTATACGGCGTCTTTTCACCTTCAAAAAACTGTCCATCGTCCAATTGCCAACCGGAAGGGTCAATATATTCGTATTGTAAACTACCTTCAAAGCCATAACAATCATCAAAATGTTGAACATAACGTTCTATCGGTTCATAATCACTTCCATTCCATACGTCGAAGATTATTTCTGTCCGATTCCCCTCTCCATCGTAATCACTGGTAACTGAAAGTTGCTGTGTATACGCCCCCAATTCCATCTGATAATCTGCATAAAGAATGAAATCAGCAGGATAGTACTGGTCAAGCTCACTTCTTTTGCCGATGATCCCATCTGTTATCTTCTGGACGCCATCCAAACCTACAAAGTAATAATCCGGACGAAATTCAGATGGTCCCCATTCAGAGATCTCCATACGCTGAAAACCTTCGTAAGATAACAGGTTAACATTCCAAACGGAAATATCTATTACTATCGGATCAGACGTTTCTCCATAGGCATAATTAAAAACATATACCTCCTCCCAATGCTCTCCGTCCTCACTCTCAAAACCTCTCAAACTGGTAAAACGGTTTTCAGCATCTCTCTCGTACTCCATACGTACTTCTCCATCATATTCCCACTCTCCTGCATTATAGATTTCCTGAAGTGAGCTACTGTAATATCCCTCCGGAGTGTATGTATTAATTGTCCGGTAACCGTATACCCAAAAATTATTTACAACATTCCAGTTTTGGTGAATGATTGAGCTTACGTTACCATAGCCATCATAATTATATATTTTACGACTAAGGTTTTGGTAGGCTCCATCCTGCATAGTAAGCGTTCTCAACTGACCTCCTGGAAAATACGTTAAGATATAATTGTTTGCCAACGTTTCTACCCCTCCGCTTACAGCATATTTCTTAAGAGAGTAAGGCGTATCGTAACTATCATTACTCTTATTCAGGTTATACCGGGGTGTAATTCCTGAATGTGCTGCGTATTCACTTCTGAGATGAGTTGGAATAAGGGAAATTTTATCTGTTGCAACAGGAAGTTGTCCCCACAACCATCCCTGAACAACCATCCCTATCGCTGTTAAAAGGAGTACTTTTCTTTTCATACTTATCTTTTTGTTATTATAAGCTATTTATAGTAACAAAAGTAAGCTGCTTACTCCTGTAAAAAAGGAGGGAAAACCCTGAAAAAGAGTGGTTAATTATCTGTAGCTACTAACTTGTCCAGAAAACGCTTTAAATTTTCATTAACAGCAAGTTCCGGATTTCCAAGAACGAGTAAACTGGTCAATCTTTCACGTTCCATCCACAACAACAAATTAGACGTTGTTGCTACCAACGTTCCGTTAATATCTACCTTATGAACAGGTTTATTACTTTTATCAAACAAATCACGAAGCTCTTCTGTTTCCTTAGAAAAGTTGTGGTTTTCGTGAAAAATTGCCAAACCTTCGGCAAGTTCAAGCATGTCAGTCTTCGAGTCATGTAATTCAAACTCAAGACCAGTATCTGAACTCCAGGCCTGCATCACCTCCGTAAATGGAGTATTGGCAACAAAGACTATTTTTTTCGTGGTCATTTTGGCTCACAATTTATTTCGGGACCTCACTACGAAAGTCTCGAAAATCGGGGTGCAAAAATACGATTTTAAACCGAATGAACAGGAATAACCTTCCTTTTTTTTACACTTTTCCGGTTTTACTGCATTAAGATTACTTATAATACCCCAATAAGTTCATAAAGTCAGACGCATTTTGTTCTTCAGAAAACACTTCGGTAACCAACTGACCGTTCTCATTTCTTGAAATGAGAATGTGCTTCGGTTCAGGAATCAGACAGTGTTTAAGTCCTCCGAAACCTCCTATTGTTTCCTGATAAGCTCCGGTATTAAAGAAGCCGAGATAAAGCGGTGAGTTCGGGTCGAACTGAGGTAAATAGATAGCATTTGAATGTTGTTCGGAATTGTAATAATCATCACTATCACAGGTAAGCCCTCCTAACAAAACTCGTTCGTATTTTTCTTCCCACTTGTTCACGGGAAGCATAATAAAACGCTGATTAATCGCCCATGTATCCGGAAGATTTGTCATAAAAGAACTATCGATCAGATTCCATTTCTCACGATCATTCTGATGTTTTTGGTACAGTACTTTGAAAATTGCTCCCGCACTCTCTCCTACCGTGAAAGAACCAAATTCCGTAAAAATATGTGGCTCAGGAATATTCTCCTCCTCGCAAACATGCTTTACCTGCTGCAGGATTTCCTGTACCATATAGAAATAATCATAATCAAAAGCCAACGATTTCTTTATCGGGAACCCGCCTCCTATGTTGAGCGAATCAAGTGTAGGACACACCTTTTTCAACTCACAATATACGCGAAGACATTTTGTTAATTCGTTCCAGTAATACGCCGTATCCGTAATCCCTGTATTGATGAAAAAGTGTAACATCTTTACATCTACACGAGGATTGTCTTTAATAAGCGTATTGAAAAAAGGAAGAATATCACGGTATCGAATTCCCAAACGAGAGGTATAAAACTCAAATTTCGGTTCTTCTTCCGAAGCAATCCGGATCCCTATTGATAAGTTCTTGTCTGTAGCTTCCAGTAATTCACTTACTTCTCTGAAGTTATCAACGATAGGAATCACTTTTATATCTTCCTGATCAATAAGGTTAGCAATATTCTGGATGTATTTGGGTAATTTGAATCCATTACACAACACATAATTGTTGGGGCCCAACTTCCCTTTATTCTTTAAATTTTGAACGATATCTATATCAAAAGCAGAAGACGTTTCAATATGTACATCGTTTTTCAATGCTTCATCCAGAACGAATGAAAAATGAGAACTCTTTGTACAGTAACTATAATAGTAATTTCCTGAATACCCCAGGTTGCTCATTGCTTCCCTGAACCAGCTTTTGGCACGTTGAATATTATTACTTATTTGAGGTAAATAATGAAATTTAAGTGGTGTACCATATTCTTTGATCAGGTTCATCAGGTCAATCCCGTGAAAGGTAAGGTTTCCTTCCTTCAACTTAAACTCATTCTGAGGAAAGTCAAAGGTTTGCTCTATTAAATCTCTATACTTTGTCTTCATTTATTTCTTCATTCCACGCCTTTATTTTCTCTGCGCTCACACAAATTTCGATAAAATTTATCAGTTATTATCATTTTTTAAATTTCACTTGTGTGATTTTTACTTTTCATCCTGAACATTGCCATCAACAACACACCAAATAACACACTGGCAAATAACAAATGTGCAGTCTGAATCAGCCCCGGCATATTGAAATATGCGAGTAAAATCCCGGACACCAACTCTACGACAAGGATATAAAACGACCAGTGAATGATTCGTAATTCTCTGTCCTTTCTCTTGAACCAATATACGCCCGCAATCAATACCAATACTAACCACGAGAAACTACGGTGAATAAAAAACGGAATAGAGAAATAAGTACTCCAGTCTTCTCTTTCCACTCCTGCTTTTCGCAAGAAGTCAATTTCTTCTCTTACCTGAGTCCCTAAAAACATCTGGGCAAAGGTCACCGTAAAAATGACGAACATCAACCAGTAAATCGTTTTTGAAACAGCCAGATCTTTTTGTTGAACAGGAGAGACCATCCTGATAATATACAATTGCAGTCCTATAATCACCAGTGCCAGCAACATGTGAACCGTAATCGTCCAGGGGACGAGGTTGGTTGCCACAACAATAGATCCAAACCATGCCTGAAACACTAATATAATCAGATTAACCGTTGATACAAAAACGAGTCTTCGTTTTCTGTACTTCAACAAAATCCAGAGAAAAGAAAGCAGAATCAGATTTCCGGCTACAAACCCAAACAAACGGTTGGCGTATTCTGTCCAGGTCTTTCGTGCATTAAATTCTTCCTCTATCAAAATAGATTCCATGTTATCTCCCAGCTTTTTCGCCTCTCCTTCAAGACCAACTGCTGACAACATTTTCATGAATTTCTCAACTTTATTTTTCCGTTTCTCCGAATAGATATTCTGGTAATTTTCCGGTAATACTTCTGCATCTGTCGGAGGAACCCATTGTCCGAAACACTTCGGCCAATCCGGACACCCCATCCCACTTCCGGTTATCCGGACAAAACTTCCGGCTATAACAACCAGATAAATAAAAACTAATGTAATCCAACTAAGGCGGACGAACGAACGAGAAACAGGTATTTTCATGATAAATCCTTTTACTAAAACCAGTCTCCGCAAAAATACCAATTACTTTCGCGTGGGGTAAGTACGAACGAACTTTTTATCATTTCAAGCGTCTTACTTCCGGAATACCTTCAAAAATATTCCACAATTCACCCAATTCTATTAACTTAGTAGTATGCGGATTACGTATTTTCTGTTAACGATTATTTTCCTGACCTCTTTTTCAGGTTATGCATCGCATATTGTAGGAGGAGAGATGTATTATGACTGTCTGGGAAACAATCAGTATAGAATCACGTTAAAGATTTACCGGGACTGTTTTTCTTCAGGAGCTGATTTTGATTCCCCGTTACCGGTAACTATTTTCACAGGTAACGATCAATTCGTGCGTGTAGAGGATGTTCCTTATCCCGGAAATACTACGATACCTGTTACGTTTAACAACCCCTGTGTTACCCCTCCAAATAACATTTGTGTTCAGGAAGCTATCTACACCAAAGTTATCACATTGGCTCCTTCAGCAAGCGGATATAAACTAGCCTACCAACGTTGTTGTAGAGGACCTGCCGTTCAAAACCTGCTAAATGCGGATGATGTAGGTCTGACATTACTCGCCACAATTCCTCCTGCCGGCATTGCAGATTGTAACAGTTCTCCACGATTTAGTGAATTTCCTCCTTTGATGCTTTGCAACAATGATCCCTTAGTATTTGATCATAGTGCTACAGATCCGGATGGCGACCAGCTCGTTTATGAATTATGTGCACCATACAACGGTGGGACTACTTTTGCCCCTCTACCCAATCCGGCGGATGCGCCCCCTTATTCATTGGTACCATGGGAGTCCGGATTTTCGGCTGCGGTTCCATTAGGTCCGGGATCTTCTGTTACGATAGATCCAACGACAGGAGTATTAAGTGCCGACCCTAATCTTACGGGACTCTTTGCGGTTGGTGTCTGCGTCAAAGAATACAGGAACGGAACGTTGATAGGAACAACAACCCGGGATTTTCTTTTCAGGGTTATTAATTGTCAAATCCAGCTAACGTCAGAAATTACTCCTCAGGAAGAAATGGTGAGATTTATCTCCTACTGCGAAGGTTTAACTATTGAATTCGAAAATGACTCTTTTAACGGGGATACTTATTTTTGGGATTTCGGAGTATCTGGAACAAATCAGGACACCAGTAATTTATTCGAACCAACTTATACCTTTCCTTCTGCCGGAGACTATGAAGTTACCTTAATTGTTAATCGTGGATGGCCATGTACTGACACCAGCAAACAAATATTCAGAGTGTATGAAGAGTTTTATGTACAATATACTGCTCCCCCGCCTCAATGTATCGAAAACAACAATTTTTCATTTCAGACTGACGGGCAATTTAATCCGGCAACAACCACTATAACATGGAATTTCGGAAATGAAGCGAACACAACACAATCACAGGACGTAAACCCTCAGAATATTGTCTTCAATACCAGCGGTTATCATACAGTCACTTTATCCGGTGATAATGGAGTTTGCCAGTCGGTCTATACGGATTCCGTACTTGTATTCAAAATACCAACTATCGACTTTTATCTTGATACAGGCTTAATGTGTGCTCCCTACCTTGCCCGTTTCTATAATAGTTCACAGGCAGATACAGAAATAATTTACGCATGGGATTTTGGAGACGGAACAATGTCCAATGAAGAAAACCCTACACATGTTTATCCTGATCCCGGTATATATGACGTTACTCTCAGCATAGTTGTTGACGATGGCTGTCAGGCAGATCTTTCCATGACGATTGAAAATGCAATTGATGTCAAACCAAGTCCTGAAGCGAATTTCTCTCTATCTGCCGATACTGTATCTGCATTTGAACCCTGGGTGACGCTAACAGATGAATCAATTGACGGAGTGGAACACTGGTACTACTTCACTCCTCTGGATTCGACATCCGAACGGAATACGGATTGGGCTTATTTAGACGGAGGTAATCACTATCCGTTGCAGGTGGTAACCAATTCTTTTGGCTGCAAAGACACTATGATTCGCAGGATCTATGTAATTCCTCATACTACCTTATACGTACCTAACGCTTTTACTCCGGATGGCAATGGATTAAATGAAGTTTTTTTACCAGAGGTACGGGATGTACTGGAATATCGATTTGATATCTATACCCGATGGGGCAATCGTATTTTCACTACTGATAATCCCAAACAAGGGTGGGATGGAACACACAACGGAAAACCTGCCGGAGACGGTGTTTATATATACCAGATTTTCTTCAAAAAAGCACATACAAATCTTAACGAGATCGTACGCGGGCATTTTACTCTGATTCGCTAATTACGATCAAAAAACCATCAATTTAGGCTCCAGATAGTCCATCATTGCGTATTTAACTCCCTCTCTCCCGAAACCTGAATCTTTCACCCCTCCGTACGGCATCTGATCCACCCGGAAAGTGGTTGATTCATTTACAATCATTCCGCCAACTTCAAGACGTGCATAACAAGTTTCCAATACCTCATGATCCGTTGAAAAAACGGAAGCCTGTAACCCAAAACGACTATCGTTTACCTTATCGATCACCTCATCAAGGGTTGAATAATAATCCAGACATACCACCGGACCAAAAACTTCCTCATCCCAGATTTTCATTCCCTTAGCAGCATTTTCTACTACAGCAGGTAGAATCAAAGCCCCTTTTCGCTCTCCTCCACAAATAATTTTTGCTCCGTATTCCTCTGCCTCTTTTAACCAATCCTCCACACGTATTGCATTCTTTTCATCAATCATAACACCGTAGCGCGTATCTTTGTCAGAAGGGTCTCCTGCCCGTAACTTCTCTACTTCCTGACAATACAACTCACGAAATTCTGCATACTTATCTTTATGTATAAAAATACGTTGTGTATGAATACACACTTGTCCGCTATAGGCATAACCACCCACAATCAATTTCTGAACTGTGGCAGCTATATCTGCATCCTTATGTACAATTGCAGCAGCATTTCCTCCCAATTCCAGAACCACCTTCTTTTTTCCGGCTTGTGCCTTCATTTTCCATCCCACATCCGGGGATCCTGTAAATGAAAGTACATTTATCCGGGGATCTTCTACCAGTTTTTGCCCTGTTACCCGTGAACAGGGTAAGACTGATAACGCCCCTTCCGGAAGGTTCGTACGAGCAATTACATCCGCCAGCAACAATGCCGTTAAGGGAGTAGATGAAGAAGGTTTCAATAAGATCGGAGAACCTGTGGCAATTGCCGGTGCAATCTTGTGAGCAACTAGATTCAGGGGAAAATTAAACGGACTTATCCCCGCTATAATTCCGGCACTCTTATACTCAACTCTTCCTTTCTTTCCTCTTCCCGGCTCTGTCCAGTCCAATGCCAGAATCTCCCCCGGAATACGCTTACATTCCTCGGCTGCCACGCGAAAAGTTTCTATACCTCGCTGCACTTCTCCACGAGCATATCTATATGGTTTGCCGGATTCCAGAACAATCAGGTTCGCAAACTCCTCTATTCTTGCTTCTAATTCCCGTGTGATCTGCATTAGAATGGCGCTTATATCTCCTGTCGAAAGAGAAGCGTATGCTTTTTTTGCTTTTCCTGCAAGAGCAATAGCCCGCTCAATATGTTCTTCACCTGCTAAAGAGATAGTTGCTATCACTGTTTCGTCAAACGGGTTCAGAACATTCATCTTTTCCGTTGAAGAAATCCACTGACCTCCTAAAAACAAATCACTTTTCATACCCTATTATTTTACGACCATGGCTGCATATCCTGGCTGTAAAGTCGCGGAGGGACAATCTCTTTCTCGGTAAAAGCCACACCATACTCCTCCAACTCCTGCAAAACCGGATTATATATTTCAGGATAAATCGGGATTTGCACACCTTTCAATGCAATCGTGCCATTTAAAATCATTCGACCACAAATAGCAGCTGGTAAACCGACCGTATTACTCATCGCTGTATACGTTCGATCCTCACCTATATTTGCCATATAAGATACAACTTCTCTGTGTTCTCCGTCAAGGAGATAAACAAATTTATGATACATGACAATCATATCTTTATCCTCTTCCTTCAACGCCCATTTTTCTTCCAGAATTTTCTGAAGTGCCTGTGCTGGTGTTGCATTCTTAATCCCTACAATTTTATCTCTTGAGAAAATATCCAACCAAACCAACTTGTCCCAAAGCGTATCATCAAGATCAATTTTCAAATAGTGACGCAACTTCAACTCAACCGAATCATTTTCATTATACGGAAGAAAAGAGTTAATAAATTCACGATACGTCATCTTCTCACTTCCCTCAATTACATAAGAATCATCGGTAGCTCCCAGTTGAACGAATACATCCCAGGCTCTGCAAAATCCTTTTCTTCGCAATGTTCCCCTAAAAATTGTCGGGATATCATCCAATTTGTAAACAGATCTGTAACTTAAAGAGTCCCGATTTGCATACCCTTCAAACTTCCCTAATTCTTCCAACTCTATGATCTCCGTACGACGGAAAAGTTTTGTATAAGGTATGTATTTATATTTTCCTTCCTGTATAAATTTAGCTGCTCCTCCCTGACCTGCCAGAACAACATTTCTTGGGTTCCAGGTAAATTTGTAATTCCATGGATTATCATCTGACTCAGGAGCAACCAGGCCCCCGGTAAAAGACTCAAAAATGGTTAGTTTCCCTCCTTTTGCTTCAATCTCATCAATCACCTTTTTGGCACTCATATGATCTATTCCCGGATCTACTCCTATTTCATTCAGGATGATAATACCTGCTTTTTCTGCTTCTTCATGCAACGCTTTCATTTCCGGAGAAACATAAGACGGAGTAATCAGATTTGTACGTAGCTCAATACAATCCCGTGCCACATCAATGTGAAAACGGGCCGGCAACATACTTATAACCAGATCAGCCTTCTCTATTTCCGGTCTTCTTTCCACAGGATCCAGCGCATTAAAAGCCAAAGCTACTCCACGTGGATGACCTCCTAATTTTCTTTTCACCAGTTCTTTGTCCTGGTCTACAACTCTTATCTCCCAGTTTTCCTGTTCAGCATTTTGTAAAAAATAGCGTATTAAAGATGAAGATGACAAGCCTGCACCTATAACTAGAATTGTTTTCATGAAAGCAAATTTGTTCGTTTTTATCGTTGCGACTAAGGTAACAAGTTTAATTTTTCCCACATGCAATTTCACACAATTTTACCTCATCTGTTCTTTTTCTTAACACAATCACCGTTAACAACCTTTTTTTAACCGCTCATATAATTTCGCGTACTTTTTCTTCTCTCAAAACCACAATAGCCTGATATGTTTGTAAATTCGTTGCTATTACTACAAAAATTGACCCCATGTTAAAAAAAATTACATCCCTCTTAACAGTTGGATTAGTTACCGGAGTATCCTTTGCACAAACTCCTCATTATATTCATTGTGCATCAGATCATGCTATATCGTATCAGGAAGAATTAACTCCCGGATACAGATCTATTGTAAATTCAGCCTTTGATTATGCAAAAGAACGCGCCATTGTAAACGGACAACAAAAAAATTCTTATACAATTCCAGTAGTCGTACATATTGTTTATAACACTCCTGAACAAAATCTGCACGACACAGTGGTCTTTAATCAGATTGCTAATCTCAATAAAGACTTTAACCGGCAGAATGACGACGCTGGCAATGTACGCCCGGTCTTTAACCCGGTTGTCGGCTCAGCAGATATTCACTTTCAATTAGCTCAGTATGATCCTGACGGAAACCCTACTAATGGTATTACCCGTACACAAACATCAACTACTAGTTTTGGAAGTTTTAACTTTTTTCTCGGAGATATGTCAGTCACTGAGAGCGTTAAGTCTTCTACAGATGGAGGTATTTCTCCCTGGAATCAGGATGAATACCTAAACATCTGGGTATGTAATATGTCTATCTCTTTTATGGGACAGGAAACCACTGCATTGCTAGGATATGCCACACCTCCTGACGGGTTGTCGCACTGGCCTGCAGGATCAACAGAAGGGATGAAAGATGGTGTCGTTATTCAATACCAGGCATTCGGAAGCAATAACCCAAATCCACTTCCTGACCCAAGTGGAAACGGAGGCAATATGGAGGTATTAGGTCGAACAGTTACACACGAGGTAGGACATTACCTGGGACTACGACATATTTGGGGAGATGGAGACTGTGCTGAACAAGATGGGGTCGATGACACACCAAATGCTGCTGCGCAATCAGACTTCGATTGTAACACAAGTAAAAATACCTGTGTTGACAATATCACTGAACTTGGCGGAGACGCTCCTGACATGATTGAGAATTTTATGGATTATTCAGCAGAATCTTGTCAAAATTCATTTACTCTCGGACAAATTGGGATTATGCGATCTGTTTTAGAGAATTTCCGACCTGATTTAGGAGATGGTAATCCTCTTGGAATTACCACTCAAAAAAGTATAGATGCCTCTGTGTTTCCTAATCCTTTCAAAAATGAAATCACCGTTTCTATTGAAACTGGAAAAGCAGACCATATTCGACTTATTTCTACAGAAGGACGAGTAGTTTTCACTTCAGATATCTCTGAAGGATCACTGTCCTTCCAAACCGAAAATATTGAAACAGGTATGTATATTGTTCAGCTTACCTATCAATCGGATATCGTTTTCACACAGAAGCTGATCAAGCACTAACAAACAATTTTCTCTAAATATATCACAACACAATTATTTTTTTGAGAAAACAAAAGGACGCTTAAAAAAGCGTCCTTTTACAATTTAATTTATTCTCTTCTCTCTACTCTACTTCTCCTTAAACAATTCCAGTACATCTAACAGGGACTCATATTGTTCATCAGCAATTACAAGATGCGGATGAGGTGTATTAGAACCGTCCGGAACAACAATGGTAGCCATAGATGCTGCTTTCGCCGCAAGCAATCCGTTAAAAGAATCCTCAATAACCAGACAGTTCGAAGGTCGGACTCCTAATTGCCGTGCGCAAGTCAGGTAAACTCCTGGGTGGGGCTTTCCAAATTCCTCAAATTCTGCTGAATGAGTAACATCAAAATAGGTTTCTAACTCCAGTTTCTTCAATACCGTTTTTAAAATTCTTGAATACGAAGATGTTCCAATCCCCAGTTTATACCCCCGACTCGACAAAAACGGCACGATTTCATGAACTCCTCTCATCGGTTTTCCTTCCCGCTCTATGTAATATACTACCCGGTCTATGATCTCGTGAATTACTTCTTCATTGCTTTTTCCCTCCCAGGGAAAACGACTTCTCCAAAACGCAACCACCTCATCTATCCGCAAACCCACGGTCTCTTCAAAATCAGGCTTATCAAGATTAAGCCCTAAAGAATTAAACACTTCAACTTCCGCTATTTTCCATAGTGGTTCCGAGTCGATTAGAACTCCGTCCATATCAAAGATAACTGCCTCTATTTTTCTTTCTTTCCAGACCATTCGTATAGATTTCCTCCTCCAAGTAATGTTTTTTTCTCATCCGAGATAATTATTCTCCCATCGGGCATCTGCGTAATCGCTTCTCTCTGCCTCCAAAAAGGCAAATTATGCTTTATCACATTTCCATTTTGCCAAAACTTTACATCCGGATTAAAGAGATGTATTTCATACCAATCCGAATAGGTAAGCAACGCTATTCCCTTATCTAATTTACACATCCCGGTAATACTATGACTCCTCCAGGAACCATTTCCCAAAGTCAGCGTATTCACCCACCTGGCGGCATGCCTCCCTGGTTCATTTGGGACCTTATAAATCCGGGCCTCACCGGTAAAAGGATCTGTCCTGCATTTTGTAAAAATGATAATTTCATTCTCCCAGATAACAAAAGCTTCCGCATCATACACCTTCTCATCATCAGTCGGTGGATAGCTCATTTGTTCGGGGTAGTAAAACTGTATCTCGTCCGCCTTAACATCCCGTTGCCCTACTTTTGACAGAGGAAAGCGGTAAATAGTGAGGTTATTACGGGTGTTTCGGTTATTTCCTATATCACCAATGTACACCCTACCACTATCAATAGTAATTTCTTCCCAATCCGTATTTCTGACATTGGCAAACGTTGTTTTTGACACTAACTTACCGGAAAGCGATACTTCATACACTACAGGCTCACCGCCGCTATCGTTTATTGTGAGCACAGATGTATCCGAGCAGGCAACCAATCCCGAACTCTCATGAATAATATCCGGTAATGCAGCAATCTTTTTTAGTTGTTGCGAATATCCGGAAAAGCACACTCCGATTACCAAACAGATGGAAAAAATCAACTTCATACACATTTCAATATGAAGTTGTAAATTTACCAAAAAAACAAGGCATGTTGAATCCGGGATCTAAAGGTTGGGTAAACAAATACCTCAGCATGGTTCGCAAAGGGGACATTCGACTTCAGTATAACCTGGAGTGCGGAACAACTGGCGAAAATAAGGCTCATATGCTATTAGGAGGAACCGGAATTATATTTGGCGTTTACTCTCACTTCATTTTTATTCAGCCAACAAAAGAGGATAAATGGACCAAACACGAACAATTAAAAGTACTTTATCTCGAATCTCTTTTGTTCGTTTATACCGAATTTAAAAACACAACAGAAATAGACACCGAACTGTTTTCTTCCACCTTAACTGATTTTTTTGAAGCCGGAGGAAGTCGTGAAGTCCGTGGCAGCTGGCTTGATTTCCTTCGTTTCAGTAAGCTAAACCCACTGGAAGAAGCTATTAACAAACGAACACAGATTCCTCTTTCTTTTGACCATAAAATCTGGGTAAGCTACTTACAAAACAGTCTTTGCTTTATCGATGTTCTTCTTTTCAGAATATTTCTGACCGGAGAATCAGATCCGGGGAACCTTCAGAAGAAAAGAACCATTATGTCGGAGGCCGCTCTTCAGGTAATTATTCTGGCTTCTCACGCAGACGGTTTTGTGGCAACCAAAGAACGATCTTTATTCGATCTGTTTCTTGCATCGGCAGATTTTTCTGAAGAAGAACGACTACATTATATAACACTTTTTAAAAGCGGAGCTTCTATTGAAGATATCGAACCTGCCACAGCAATGCCTCAAATGTTCAAGAGATACCTGCTGGACCTTGCTATTTTTACCGTTTGGTCAGATACGGATTTCAGCGAAAAAGAATATACTTTCCTTCAAGATCTCGCCACCTATCTGAATTTCTCAGAAGACGATCTCAATGAATCTTTTTCTGTGGTTGAGAATTTTGTCCTGAAAAACCATGACATAATACCGTATCTTAAAGGAGGAAACTCGTATGACAAAGTTGTCTCCCGTCTGGGAAATCACTGGTCAAAAGTTATTCTGCGCAATAAAGACCGGCTTACGAAAGAAATCAGAGAAAGTAAAGAGTTGGTAGAACTTGTACGTAAATCCGCTGTAGTAGAACTTTCGGGAGAGGAAAAGGAGAAAGTGAAATCCCAGTTTATGGACATTATTAAAAGTGTTCCGGCACTCGCGATATTCATGCTTCCCGGAGGAGCCATTCTCCTTCCTTTAATTCTAAAAGTAATCCCTACATTGATTCCATCCGCATTCAGAGACAATGAAATAGACGAAGACACTGCCCGTCCTTAACCTGTTCATCAGCTTAAAGACTGATCCTTCATAACTATGCGAACCGTTTCCCTTGTTTTCTGTTCCAGAATAATCTCTTTTCCTACCGTTACCCGGTCAATCGTCGCCTGATCATAATGCCGAATCGTAACCAGTTCGAGATCCTCGTTATACTTCACCTTAAAGTCATCAGAGAAAACAGCTATCACTTTTTCCAGATCCACTTTTTTTCGGTCTACTAACAAGGAAAAACTCAATGCCGAATTTTGCATAACATTGATCTTTACTCCCAGCTTGTCTAACGTATTGAATATTGAAGAAAGACTCTTTTCAACTATGAATGAAAAATCTTTTGGCATCACAGAAATAAGAAGTTGATCCATTTTGAAAATGAAGGAAGGAACGAGGTGATCAAAATCCGGAGATTCCTGTATAACCGTACCTTCTTCGGAAGGATTCAAAAATGATTTCACATACAACGGGATTCCTTTATTCTGAAGAGGTTTAACCGTTTTAGGATGTATCACCGAAGCTCCGTAATACGACAATTCAATTGCTTCTTTAAAGGAAATCTTATCCAGTTTAATTGTATTATCAAACCATTTCGGATCTGCATTTAACATTCCCGGAACATCTTTCCAGATAGTAACGTCATCCGCATCTGATATGAATGCCAGGATCCCGGCTGTATAATCCGACCCTTCTCTTCCCAAAGTAGTGGTAAACCCTTCAGCCGTATGTCCCAAAAACCCTTGTGTTACGACAATCCGATTCTTCTCAAAATGGGGCAGCATTCTTTCTTTGATCAATGCATCTGTTTTCTGCCAGTCCACACTTCCTTCTCTATAGGTATTATCCGTTCTGATCAACCTTCTTGCATCTTCCCAAACCGCCAGCAACTGTTGTTGATTAAGGTATGCAGCGATAATCCGTGTTGAGATAATCTCTCCCAAGGAAACAATCTGATCATATTCAAAGTCAAAATTATCTGATCTCGGCTGTTCTATTTTTAACGATAACAGTCGAAACTCATTTTTCACCTGGTTATAAATCATCTCATTTGACGCATCAAACAAATCATTCATTATCGTCAGGTGAAATTGTTCTAATTCATTTACCTCGTTGCGAAAAAGCTGTGTATCTCCGTTCCAGCAGGCCATAGCAATCCGCTCCAAAGCATTGGTTGTTTTTCCCATCGCCGAAACAACGACAATCAGGTTATTCTCTCCATACATTGCAAGTATCTGTGCTACATTTTTTACCGCATCTGCATCTTTTACCGATGCCCCGCCAAACTTAAATACCTCCATACCCATAATTATTTGTCACAAAAGTACTCTTTTTGTAGTTTTACATGATCATGCAAGAGTTAACTATCCGGAATATTGCTGCGGCTTTTCACGAAAAAAGTGTTACTCGTGATTTTATTGAACAAACGAGACATCAGATTCGGAAAGATGCGCAAAACCTGTGCGAAGTACCAGAGTTCGAGCCGAACCATTCAATTCCTGTTATTGAGCAATTTATCGGGTGGATTGCCTCTATAGAAGAAGCTATCCTGAAAAAAGGAAATCATATTGATCAGTTCTACTATTTGGTTGACCTACCTGAAAGTGTTATGAAAGAGCTCAAAAAGGAACAATCAAACGAATCTAACCGACAGATTCATGAACTAATCCTTTACCGGGAAGCTCAAAAAGTTTTCATCCGAAATCATTACGCTCCGGATAAAACAAAAAACAGAGTAGAATAGATTTTTTTGTTTGAAAATCAACAGAAAATGTTTTTCGAACTATCCAAAACAAACCTTCAGCGATTATTTTGTTTTTTTATGTTTAGGAAGTGTTTAAATTCCTTAGTTTTGTAGTTCCATTATTGTTCAAAAAGACATGGATAAATTTTCATACGTGGGAAATGGAGATGTAAATGCCATAGACCATCTCTACAAAGAATACCAAAAAGACCCCTCCGCTGTAGATGAGGGTTGGAAAAAGTTTTTCGAAGGGTTTGATTTTGCCCGCACCAATTTCGAGGATGGTGAAATTCCGGAAAACTATCAGAAAGAATTTAAAGTAATCAGTCTTATTCACGGTTACCGATCTCGTGGTCACTTGTTTACCAAAACCAACCCGGTTCGGGAACGTCGTAAATACGAGCCTACACTTTCCATCGAAAACTTTGGTTTATCAGAGTCCGATATGGACACTGTGTTCCAGGCGGGTGAGGAAGTAGGGATTGGTCCTGCAACGCTTCGTGAGATCATCAAACATCTTGATGAAACGTATTGCCAGTCTATCGGAATCGAATACAACTATATTCGTGAGCCGGAAAGACTAAACTGGATGAAGCACCATATTGAGGTGACAAACCGACCTCAGTTTGATAAAAATCGTAAAATACGTATTTTCAAAAAGCTGAACCAGGCTTCTAACTTTGAGAATTTCCTTCAAAAGAAATATGTCGGTCAGAAACGTTTTTCCATTGAAGGTGGGGAAGCTTTAATTCCGGCTCTTGATACACTTATCTCCAAAGGAGCTGAGTTAGGAATAGAAGAGTTTGTTATGGGGATGGCGCACCGTGGTCGTCTAAATACACTTGCAAATATCTTTGACAAACGTCCACGCGATATCTTCTCCGAATTTGACGGAAAGCAATTCGACATGGACGATGACTTTGACGGAGACGTTAAATACCATCAGGGATATTCTTCTCCTGTCGTGGCGGAAAACGGATCGAATGTACACTTGACACTTGCTCCCAATCCGTCTCACCTGGAAGCAGTAGACCCTGTAGTAGAAGGAATTGCCCGCGCCAAAGTAGATCAGTACCTGAAGGATTATAACAAAATCTGTCCGGTTCTGATTCACGGTGATGCAGCTATCGCAGGTCAGGGAGTAGTTTATGAAGTGATTCAAATGGCTCAGCTTGACGGATACAAAGCGGGTGGTACTGTACACATTGTTGTCAATAACCAGGTTGGTTTTACAACGAATTATCTGGATGGCAGATCATCAACTTATTGTACCGATGTTGCCAAAACCACTTTGTGTCCTGTATTCCATGTAAACGGAGACGATGTGGAAGCGGTTGTACAAACGATGGAGATTGCCTTAATGTATCGTCAGACTTTCAACAGAGATGTTTTTATTGATCTTCTTTGTTACAGAAAATATGGTCACAACGAAGGTGATGAGCCTAAATTCACACAACCTAATTTGTACAAGCTGATCGCTAAGCATCCGAATCCTAAAGATATTTACCTGAAACAATTACTTGCAGAGGGTACTATTTCGGGAGAGGAAGCGAAAAGTATTGAGGAAGCTTATCTGAGATTCCTGGATGACGAATTTGAAGTTGCCCGAAAAAATGAGAGAGCAATCACCTGGAATTTCCTTGCGAATACCTGGGAAGGATACCGTCATGGTCGGATAGAAGATTTCATCTATTCTCCTGAAACAGGTGTTGATATAAAGAAACTGAGAGAGCTTGGGGAAAAGTTGTCTTCACTTCCCGAAGGAAAAAATTACTTCCGCAAAATCCAAAAGATCTATGATGATCGTTTGAAATCTATCCGCGAGGACAGATTGGATTGGGGAGCTGCTGAAATGTTAGCGTATGCTTCTTTACTTGATGAAGGACATTTGGTTCGTATATCCGGTCAGGATGTCGAACGCGGGACATTTTCTCATCGTCATGCGGTAGTTAAAACCGAAGACACAGAAGAAGAAATTGAAACACTGAATCTTCTCCATTCAGATCAGGCTAAGTTTTATGCGTATAATTCGCTGCTTTCCGAGTATGCTGTTCTGGGATTTGAATACGGTTATTCACTGGCGACGCCAAATGGTCTTCCAATCTGGGAAGCTCAGTTCGGAGACTTCTTCAACGGGGCACAGATTATGATCGATCAGTTCATCTCTTCCGGTGAAGATAAGTGGTCCGTACAAAGTGGATTGGTTATGTTGCTTCCACACGGATATGAAGGTCAGGGAGCTGAACACTCAAGTGGTCGTATGGAACGATTCCTTCAATCCTGTGCAGATTTGAATATGCAGATTGTCAATACTTCGACGCCTGCGAATCATTTCCACTTGCTACGCCGTCAGTTGAAGCGGGAATTCAGAAAACCTTTGGTTGTCTTCTCTCCTAAAATGTTATTACGTTACCCTTCTGCGGTTTCTACATTGGAAGATCTATCGAAAGGAGCTTTCAAAGAAGTACTGGACGATCCGATTGCAGACACGAAAAAGGTAGATACACTTGTATTGTGTACAGGTAAATTCTATTATGAAATGACCGAAAAGGCTCAGGAAATGGGAGTTGAGAATATGGCGTTCATTCGTATCGAACAATTATATCCACTTCCTGAAAGTCAATTGAAAGCGATATTTGATAAATATACAAACGTTAAACATTACGTTTGGGCACAGGAAGAACCTTCCAACATGGGAGCATGGCAGTATATGGCTATGAACCTGCGTTCTGTTCACCTGGAGGGTATAATGCGTAAATCCTCAGCAGCTACTGCTGAAGGAAGTAAAGACCTTCACGTTAAACGCCTGAAAACTCTTTTCGACGAGTTGTTCAAGTACGCAAAAGTTAAAGAAAAAGCGAAATAAAAACGAAAACAAGATAAGATGTCCGTTTTAGAAATGAAAGTACCAAGTCCGGGAGAATCAATCTCGGAAGTTGAAATAGCAACATGGCTGGTTTCGGATGGTGACTATGTAGAAAAAGATCAGGCAATTGCAGAAGTTGACTCTGATAAGGCTACACTGGAACTACCTGCTGAGGAATCGGGTGTTATAACACTTAAAGCTGAAGAAGGTGATACTGTAGCTGTAGGGCAGGTGGTTTGCCTCATAGATACTGCTGCACCTCGTCCTGAGGGAAGTTCAGCTCCTGCTGAATCTGCACCAAAAGAAGAAGCGCAAAAGGCTCCGGAGGCTCAGAAAGAAGCTGCTCCGGCTCCTAATCCTATGCCGGTTGAAGATAAATCGTCTTCAAATTATGCTACAGGAACTGCGTCTCCTGCTGCGTCAAAAATCATGGCGGAGAACAATATCCAATCAGCACAGGTAAAAGGTACTGGAAAAGACGGAAGGATTACAAAGCAGGATGTTATTGCAGCTATGGCCGGCGGATTCTCAACAGATGCAGCAGCAGGATGGGGAGGAACTCGTGAGACAAAAGCAGAAAAGATGTCCATGCTACGTCGTAAAATTGCAGAACGTCTGGTTTCTGTAAAAAATGAAACGGCAATGCTTACTACTTTTAACGAGGTAGACATGAAGCCCATCATGGATTTACGAAATGCATACAAAAAGAAATTTGCGGAAACACACGATGTTAACCTTGGGTTTATGTCCTTCTTTACCAAAGCGGTAACAGAAGCGTTAAATCTATACCCTGCGGTTAATGCACAGATCGATGGGAAAGAAATGATTTTCCATGATTACGCTGACGTAGGAATTGCTGTAAGTTCTCCAAAAGGACTTATGGTACCTGTTATTCGTAATGCGGAGCAAATGTCATTGGCAGAAATCGAAAGAGAAATAAAACGTCTTGCTATTCGTGCCCGTGACGGAAAAATTACTCCGGACGAAATGACAGGAGGTACATTTACGATTACTAACGGAGGTGTATTCGGTTCAATGATGTCAACTCCAATTATTAACCCTCCTCAGTCGGCAATTCTGGGAATGCACAATATTGTTGAGCGTCCGGTTGCTATTGACGGAAAAGTGGAGATTCGTCCTATGATGTATCTTGCGTTGTCGTACGATCACCGAATTATTGATGGAAAAGAATCTGTGAGCTTCCTTGTTAAAGTTAAGGAAATGCTTGAAAACCCTGAACGCATGTTGTTCGGTTCGAAAGACCCTTATGAGGTCTTGCTAGGTTTATAAGAAAACAGCTATCGTATATAAATAAAATAGCCCCGGTAAACCGGGGCTATTTTTGTATTCTTTCGTGTCGTCTCTCTCTTTTACTTTTTAAATTCTCCTACTACTTCCAGAATAGTACGAAATGCTGCAAACTGCCCATTGTAACGAAGCGCGTGCTCACGTTGTAATTTAGGAGCAAATAACGTATTGTACTGCTCTAAAACAGCTTTACTCTCACACAGGTATGAAATCGCGTAAGACAATCCCCCTTCTTCCTCTGCATGAATTCTTGCAATACGGCTTTCTAAAAATAATCCAGTAGCCATCACATCCGGAATGTGCACTTCCTTCATCCATTTCAACCAATCATCATGAACAGCCTCATCTATACTAACAGTAACATTATACAATATCATATTTTTCTTTCAAATTTTACGGTGTTTCATTCGTGTTGTCAACACTACTACTTTCACTGGTTAATTCCCTGAAACGCTTTCTTGCTTCAATAACATGTAAACTTCCCTTATAATCAAAAAGGATCTTTCTATACCACTCTTTTGCTTTTTCTTTATCCTTTACATGATAATCATAGATTACAGCCAATTGCATAATCGCATCATCTGCTAGAATGTCCTGACCATGTAAATTATAAACTTTTTCCAGATAGGGTATTGCCTCTTTCCAACGCCCCTGGTACTGCATGGCACTTGCTTTTCGCATCAACACTTCATCTGCCAGTCCGTGAAAGGGATAATATGTCAACACTGAATCATAAATGGCGAAGGCTCTCTCATACTGATGTTGTTCTAACAGCAAATCGGCCTGGGCAAACTGCCGCATTGCTGTATAATTACTATCCAATCCCAGGTTATCTGTAATCAGAAGGGAAAGCTTCATTGCATCGTTTGCTATTAGTTTGCTCGTCGATCCTTTTAACACATCAAGTTGTGACTGGGCAAACACAAACTCTCCGTCATAATAAAAAATACGGGCATTTTTCAATTTCGCTTCTGCACCAATTGCATCGTATTTGAAATCCTTATCTACCTGCATATAAAAAAGAGATGCCTCCCAGATATTATCCAATAACACTTCAATGTCTCCCAACAGCAATTTTGCCCGGGCAATTTCCATTTTAGCAACACCGGGAATAGTTAGTCCAGTTGTTAATAATGACCTTGCAGAAGTCGGTTCTCCAGCATAAAATGCTTTTATTTCTGCTAATTCCAGTATCAAATTAAACGAATTTGCACTCTTCCCTACTCTATCCAAAACAGTTTCATATTCCAGAACTGTCTGGCTGATCTCCTCCTTATTGAAGGATCTGTTCTGCGTTACCTCAATGAAAGAAGTATTCAATAATTCTTTCTCTGCCCTGTAAAAGTAGACCTTATCTTCCCCCAGCTCTTTTACATACTGAAATGCCTTTCGCGCTGTTTTATAATCTCCCGAGTGTTTAGCAATAACTCCCAACTCAAGAACATTCCTTCCTTCTTCCTTATATCTTCTGTCAAGTGCTTTCGCCTGGATCAATGCGCCGGCAAAATTTCCTCTGTGTAAATACAACCAAATCAACAACTCAGAATATACTTTTTCGTCCGGACTCTTTTGAATACGTTCCAACAGTTTCCGCCGCATCATTTCGTATTCTTCTGATTCTCCTTCTTCAAAACTCAAATAACGAGCCATGATATTCTGAACCGAAGACTTGTAAGCTACGCTATAATCAATCAAACCAATATACTCATTGATCATCTCCTCTGTTTTACCCAGTGCACCGTACGCTTCAGCTAGTTGTATATTAAGCGGATATCTATCTTTCAGTAGTTTTCTCCCTTTTAACAGGGTTTCCAATGACCAATCAAATTTAGATCTGGACTTAAACCGATTACTAAGATCAATCACAGCGGAACTACTGGAAGGTAGATTATCTATCATCTCCCTGTACACTTTGTCTGCTTCTTCTTTTCGATCAGCTTCCTCAAGGACACTCCCCAGCAGAACTCCCATCTGATAATTCATCGGCTCTCTCCGAACGATTTTTTTCAGCTGCTTCTCTGCCTCATTTATGTCTCCCGTTTTCACAAGACACTCCACATATCTTTCAATATAGAATGGATTGTTTGAGCGTTTTACAAGGTTTTCATAATACCCTAATGCCTTATCAAATTCTCCCTGCGTATAGTACATATTAGCCAGTTCATGGTCATTTCCCTGGCTCATTGCCGGGGAGATGGCAACCACTACTAACAACACAAAAAGAATTCTTCCTAGCATTGATTAATCTTCCTTCAAGTTTTCTATCATTTCCTCCACTTTCGGGTTCGTTTCATAAAACTCCTCCAAAAGATGTTCAAAACGGGATTCAAAATCCACGAAAGAGGTGGTAATAAGCGCGACATTCTCCCTTTCAGAATTAATGAATGCTTCATACTTATCCCGCTTCCCCGATCCATTGAGAATGTCTGTTCTCAATTTACCTAACTGAGTTTTCTGAAAAGCAAAAACAGTATCCAGAAAGTTTCTCTTCTGCGTGATAAATCCGGATCCCTTACGGATTGCCTTATAGCGATTCATTGCACGTGCAAACTCTGCATCAATTGTATCATTATCATAAAACTGTTTGACACTGTGTTCATTGTTTTGTGCAATTTCTCTTACTACCGTAAAACTATCCAGTGGCATCGCATAGTACAAATTTTCAAGACTGTCTAACTTTTCAGTCATCCCGTCAATTTCCGAAATATATCCTTTTCGCTCCGCATCAAGACATGCTGTCAAAAGCACACCTGCGGCAACAACTATTACAAATCTCCACATATTCTATAAACGTTTTATTTACTCAGAGCGTATATACTTGCCCGGAGTTGGGTTAATCTATTCTGTCAAATCCGGTAAACGAGTGCAGTACTTCCGGAATTATTATTCCGTTCTCCGTTTGATTATTTTCGAGAAGTGCTGCCATGATACGTGGCAAAGCCAGAGCACTACCGTTCAGGGTATGGCACAACTGTGTTTTCTTGTCAGCTGACTTATAACGTAATTTCAATCGATTGGCCTGGAATGTTTCAAAATTGGATACAGAAGAAACCTCCAACCAACGTCCCTGTGCCGCAGAATACACTTCAAAATCATAAGTAATTGCTGAAGTAAAACCTAAATCTCCACCGCATAACCTTAGAATACGATAATGTAATCCCAGTTTTTCAAGCAATCCTTTTACATGATTAACCATATCTGTCAATGCTGCATCTGAACGATCCGGATGTTCAATTCGTACCAATTCTACTTTATCAAACTGATGCAATCGGTTAAGCCCCCTTACATCTTTACCATAAGATCCGGCTTCACGTCGAAAACAAGGTGTATATCCGGTTATCTTAACTGAAAAATCTTCTGTCGGAAGAATAACATCTCTGTACATATTCGTCAATGGCACTTCTGCCGTAGGAATCAAATACAAATCGTCCACTCCAACATGGTACATCTGTCCTTCTTTATCCGGCAACTGCCCTGTCCCGTATCCGCTAGCCTCATTTACCACCAATGGCGGGATGAATTCTTCGTATCCACCTCTCTCGGCCTCTGCAAGGAAGAAATTGATCAACGCTCTCTGCAGTTTCGCCCCTTTACCTTTATAAATTGGGAATCCGGATCCGGTAACTTTTACTCCCAGCTCAAAATCTATCAAGCCATACTTCTCTGTTAACTCCCAATGTGGAAGCGCATTTTCTGCTATATCAGCCTTTGATCCAACTTCCTCTACAACTTCATTATCATTTTCGCTGGACCCAGCCGGAACAATCTCCTTAGGCACGTTGGGTAAGGTATATAACAACTCCGTAATTTGTTGCTCCAAATCCGCTACTTTTTGCTTTACCTCCTGCTCGCGTGATTTAATCTCTGCTGTTTTTGATTTCGCAGCATTTGCCTCTTCTACTTTTCCTTCCTTAAAAAGGCCTCCGATCTCTTTTGCCAACTTATTTGACTCAGCTCCCAGCTGATCCAATTCTCCTTTTAACGATCTCCACTGTGCATCTACTTCCAGAATTTCATCTAAAACAGGAAGTGCATCCAGATTTCTCTTCTTTAGTCCCGCTGCAATAGCGTCTTTTTCGTTACGAATACGTTGTATTTCGAGCATGATACTTGTTTATTTTCTATTGTAAAAATACATTTTATGCAATGAATATGGGCGGTTTTCAACAAAAATACCTTAAATTTTACCCAACAAAAAAGGTGGCTGAATAATCAACCACCTTTTCTAATTCTGTTTAACGTCGGTTAATTATGCTTCAGTTTCAAAAGGAACAACTGAAACAAACGAACGATTATTTGCTTTTTTTCTGAATTCAACGACTCCATCAGTAAGAGCGTAAAGCGTATGATCTTTACCAATCCCTACGTTTTCTCCGGGATGGTGCTGAGTTCCACGCTGACGCACGATGATGTTTCCTGCGATAGCAGGCTGTCCACCAAAAATCTTAACTCCAAGACGTTTACTTTCCGATTCACGTCCGTTTTTCGAACTACCGACTCCTTTCTTGTGTGCCATTTCTATATAATTTTACTCAGGCGAACCTGATAATTCGTTACGCTTTAATATCGTTAATTGTAATCTCAGTAAAAGACTGACGGTGACCATTCTTCACACGGTACCCTTTACGTCTTTTCTTTTTAAATACAATCACTTTGTCACCTTTCACGTGACGATTTACTGAAGCAGTAACTGCTGCTCCTTCTATAGCCGGGGCGCCAACGTTTACCTTACCATCATTATCCACCAAAAGAACACGATCAAACGTAAGTTTGTCTCCTTCAGTAGCATCCAGACGGTGAACGAATACTCGCTGATCTTTCTGAACTTTAAACTGTTGCCCTGCTATCTCTACAATTGCGTACATATAGCTTGTTTTAAATTAATTCTTACCCAAATTTTTGGAGGACAAAGATAGAGAAAATTTCTTAGTTAACAACTAATTGTTTATTTTTTCTTCCAGTTAGCTACAAATATACCTGTGAGTATGACACTAAGTGCGAAAATCTGAAAGAAAGTAAACCGTTCATTGTCTGCTATACCAATTAACATAGCAACTCCAGGAATTGCATAGGTAACACTTGATGCAAACAAAGTCGTTGTTCTTGCTATTAAAACATTGTATAAATAGACTCCCAGGACAGTTCCCATCAGGGCCAGAATCGTGGCATAGAAAAACCCTTCCGCTGCATACTCATTTTCTGAAAAAACAAGCGGTGTGTCCAGAAAGATAAAAAGCGTCAACGCCGGAATAAATGTTAGTGAAAAAGCCAATGAAGTAATTTTCAGTGCCGGAATACCTGCCAGTCTGTATTTAATGAAATTCAAACTGGTTGCGTAGCAAATTGTAGCCAAAACAACTGCCAAAACATTGATCAAACTTCCTTCAAAAGTCACTCCTTCACCCGCCAACACCAACAAAACAACTCCAGCATTTCCAATGATCAAACCCGTTATCTGACGAATAGTTAACCGCTGACCAAAAATGAAAAAACTAATTAACACAGTAAAAACAGGGGTTGCAGAATTCAACATCCCCACATACCCGGCGTCCAAATGTTTCTGTGCATAGGTAAATAGAAAGGCAGGAAAGAAATTACCGCAAAACCCCACCACCAACAATGTGATAAAAACACGATACGAATTAATTACTTTTAAATTCCGCAATGCTACTGGAAGTAAAACAGTACTCGCCACTAACATCCTGATCGAGGCAACCTGTGTACTTGAAAAAACAGGGACTCCCTCCCAGGTGAACATACTGTGTTTCATGAGAAAGAAAGAACTCCCCCAAATACAGGCCAGTATAAAAAACAAACCCCAGTCTTTCCACCTATCCTGATTCATCCTGCAAAAGTAATCTATTTCCTCCTGAAACTACTTCAATTTGAATTGGTATGCATACACTTTTCTGAACAGATTACTACATTCCTAATTTGTTTTTCGTATTTTTGTTTAAAACACATTGACATGAACTGGAAAATTTTAGGCTTCAGCGCTCTGTTATTCGGAACTATAACTGCTTGTGAGCAAAGCGAAAACGAAAACGTAGCTGAAAACACATCGAAAGAAGTAACTTCGGATGAAGTTTTTGCTGTAGAACCCAATTCTGTTGCTTTAGTAGAAGTTCAGGGAATGTCTTGTGAAATGGGTTGCGGAAGCGAAATACGTAAAGGACTAAAGTCTTCTGGTGCTGTAGCTTCGACTAAGTTCGTAGACTTTGACGCTGACAACGAGACTAACATTGCCCGTATTGAATTTGATGATGCAGACCTTACTGACGCTGATATCAAAAAAATCATTGAAGGATTAAACGATGGTCAGTTTACAGTAGGAGCGATTGAAATCAATCAATTGGAAAAAACTTCTGAAACTAAAACAAGCGAAGTCAATACCGAAGAGGTAAAGAAAAGTGAAAAAGCAACAGCAACCATGTCGGAAACGTCATGGGAGTTCCCTAATCTTTTTGACCTGTTCTCAACGCTTGTTATGTAATATCTACCGGAAGTTAACTTTCTGTAGAACTAACTAATTCATTCAGAATTTCGTTCGCAATATCACTTTCGTACCCTCTCTGTGTCAGATACCTGAGTACTTTTGCTTTTTTATTCCAACTATTCTTCTCAGACCTGAGATCATCCCATTTTCTTTCTGCTAAATGTAAAGCCCGCTTGTAATATTCGTCAGGGTCTATTTCTTCCATACCATATTTGATACAGCGGTCATTTACCTGTTTCTGTTTGAGATACTGACGAATTTTAATCCTTCCCCATCCCTTCATTCTAAATTTACCCGAACAATACGATCTGGCAAACCTCTCTTCATTCAAAAAATCAAAACGGATTAACTCAGCTACCAGACGGTCCACATCCTCACCATCAAGTCCGTAACTGCGGAGTTTTCTTTCTACTTCAGAAAAGCAACGGTCCTGATAGGCACACCATGCTTCAATTTTGGATTTAGCCTCCAATAAAGAGTATTTACGCTCTGACTTCATTGTCAGAGCGCAATCTCTTTTTTATCTTTATCAACAAATGTGTATTGCATAAGATGGTGAGCAGCAATTCCTCTTACAGGAATCCACTTCTTATACTTAAAGAACCATTTTACCTGACGAGATAACAAACCTCTCTTGAAATGCGATTCAAGATACGGATGTACCCATAACGTAACATCTTTCATTTTCCGGTCTTCAAGTAGGTAGTGCAGATTATTTTCAATTTCTTCCGCAAACAGGATAGACGCCTGGATCTCTCCTGTTCCATTACACGTCGGACAACTTTCGTTCGTGTTAATATCCGTCTCCGGACGAACACGCTGGCGTGTTATCTCAACAACACCGAACTTGGAAGGAGGCAAAATATTATGCTTTGCCCTGTCCGGCTTCATAAACTCTTTCAAATGCTCATACAAGGCTTTATTATTCTCCTTGTCGTGCATATCAATAAAATCGATAGCGATAATTCCACCCATATCACGCAAACGCAGAACACGGGCAATCTCTTCTGCCGCTTCGACATTTGTAGCAAGCGCATTATCTTCCTGCCCTTCAGCTCCTTTTCGGTTTCCACTGTTCACGTCAATAACGTGCATAGCCTCAGTATGTTCTATTATCAGGTATCCCCCTGAGGCTAATGGAACTTTCTTCCCGAAAAGTGCTTTGATCTGTTTATTGATCCCAAAGCGTTCAAAAGCAGAAATCTTTCCGTCGTAATGCTTTAATATCTTCTCTCTGCCCGGAGCGATTGAAGTAACATATTCCTTCATTTCTTCCAACAGACCGACATCATTCACATGAATAGCGGTAAAATCACTATTCAACATGTCACGCAACAAAGAAGATGCTTTATTCAGCTCACCTAAAACTCTGGAAGGAGGAGTTGCTGTTTTCAAATTAGCAAACATCTTCTTCCACTTCTCCATCAGGTTTTTCAAATCCCTGTCCAGCTGTTCCACTTTTTTGTTCTCAGCTACCGTACGAATAATCACCCCGAAATTCTTCGGTTTAATACTCTCCAGAATTCCCTTCAAACGATCACGCTCTTCAGGATCTTTAATTTTTTGGGAAATTGAAATTTTATTCGAAAACGGAACAAGAACAATGTAACGTCCTGCCAGAGTAATCTCTGAACACAGACGAGGACCTTTGCTTGAAATGGGTTCTTTTGCGACCTGTACCAGAATAGGTTGAGCAGTAGCTACAACGTCATCAATTTTACCATCTTTAGGAATATCAATCTCCGACTTAAAATACAATAAGTCGGGGACACTTTGTTTACCGTCCAGTGTCTGTCGGACGAACTTATTGAGGGAATTGTACTGAGGACCTAAATCCAGATAATGAAGAAAAGCGTCCTTTTCATACCCAACATCAACAAACGACGCATTAAGAGAGGGCACAACTTTTCGCACCTTCCCAAGGTATAAATCACCGACCATAAAGTCGTTGTTACCTTTTTCCTCGTGTAATTCAATCAGCTTCCCCTCACGAAGTAACGCCAGCCAAATCCCTTGAGGACGGGCATCAACAACTAATTCTAAACTCACGGAAGCTCTATTTGGTTAAACACAAACGCACCAGAACGAACTGGACACGTCATCACGCGTTTCCTACCCGGAAACACCACGTAACGAAAAAAGAAAAACTTAGCAGAACATTCTACTAAGCATTTCAGTAAAAAATCTGTCACAGAATGTGAAGATTACTTCTTCTTCTTGTGACGGTTTTTTCTTAGTCTTTTCTTACGCTTGTGCGTAGCCATCTTGTGTCTTTTTCTTTTTTTTCCGCTTGGCATACTATATAATTTTAAATATTAAACTTCTTAAAACAAACCTGTTTTACGATAAAATAAAACACTCCTGCTTAAAAAACAGGAGTGCAAAGATAATGAATACGTTTTAATTCACAAATTAATGTGAAAAAAAGTCGCAATTACTTAACTTTTACGTTGTTCTTTACTTCTTCAACAAAAGTTTTTGCAGGCTTGAATGCTGGGATATTATGCGCAGGAATAATAATAGTCGTGTTCTTCGAAATGTTTCTTCCTGTCTTCTCAGCTCTCTCCTTCACGATGAAGCTCCCGAAACCACGTAAATATACGTTCTCTCCTTTAGAAAGTGAGGATTTAATCGAATCCATAAACGCCTCAACAACCTTTTGTGTTTCCATCTTCTCCAATCCTGTTCCTTCCGAAATCTCAGCAACGATATCTGCCTTTGTCATAATTTAACTATTTTAATTGTCTAAAAACGAAATGTTTATCACTGCAAATTTAAGTCACATATTCGTTGTAACTTTGTTTTTTAGACAGACATATAAAAACATGGTTCAAACTAGCGCTTTTTCACTATTAATTCAGAATTGGTACATTGAAAATCACCGTGATTTACCCTGGAGAAACACTGATTCCCCTTATTTTATCTGGCTATCGGAGGTTATTCTGCAACAAACCCGGGTTGTTCAAGGGTTGGATTACTATCATAAATTTACCCGGCTTTTCCCTACGGTTCATGATCTCGCAAATGCATCAGAACAAGAAATCCTTAATACATGGCAAGGTCTAGGATATTACAGCAGAGCCAGAAATCTTCACAAAACAGCCAAACACGTTGACCAACAATACAACGGAGTTTTTCCTGACTCGTATAAAGAGCTCTTATCTCTTCCGGGCGTAGGTCCTTATACTGCAGCTGCTATTGCCTCTTTTGCCTATAATCTTCCACATGCAGTTGTTGACGGGAATGTTTTCCGTGTATTAAGTAGAGTGTTCTCTGTCGACACTCCTATTGATTCAACGAAAGGCAAGAAAGAATTTTCTGAACTCGCCGACAATCTTCTTGATAAAACACACCCCGGAAGACACAATCAGGCAATTATGGAACTTGGAGCACTTGTATGCTCTCCCAAAAGTCCTGATTGCAGTTCCTGTCCGATAGAAGAGATTTGTTCAGCAAGAGCAAGCGGAAATCAGGAGAACTTTCCGGTTAAAGAAAAGAAAACGAAAGTCAGAAACCGGTATTTTCACTTCTTATTAATAGAAGAAAAGAATAAACTGGTAATACAACAGCGCAAGGGAAAGGATATCTGGGAAAATATGTATCAGCTTCCACTTATTGAAACACCCTCTCCTGAACTCAACATTGAAAAAAGCAGTTTCAGCGAACCAATGGCCAGCTATTCGCACCAACTTAGCCACCAAAAAATACATGCTCTGTTTTATAAGACTCCCGAAATCCCCAAAGAAGTTGACGTCTCTCGTTGTCGTTGGATAGAAAAGGAAGAACTAAACGATTTGCCGCTTCCCAGATTAATTGACCGTTTCTTCGAAGAACAGGAACAAGACAGCTAGCTGATTTCCTTAACAGACCACCATTAAATTGTAAGCGAAAATCAAAAAAAATACGTACGTTTGTTACAAGATTCAGCAAAATGGCAGGAAGCGTAAATAAAGTTATATTAATCGGAAATCTGGGACGTGACCCGGAAGTTCGTTATCTGGAATCAGGTGTTCCCGTAGCAGGTTTTTCGCTTGCTACTTCGGAAACTTATACTGACAGAACTACCGGTGAACGTAGAAATCAAACCGAATGGCACAATATTGTCCTTTGGAGAGGATTAGCCGAAGTGGCAGAAAAGTACCTTAAAAAAGGTCAGAAAGTGTATATTGAAGGGAAATTACGTACCCGTTCCTGGAATGATAAAGACGGTAATATGCGTTATACAACGGAAATTATTGCTGATAACATGACCATGCTCTCACCACGGGAAGAAATGACACAAAATCAACAAGGTGGTGGTACTAATGATGCGAAACCGTCTTACCCTCCGACTCGTGAAGAAAACAGACCTCACACTCCGATGAGTAATGATTTTATGGAAGATGATGATGATTTGCCATTTTAATCAATAATAGCTTGTATGTCTGATATTGAACCGTCCAGTCTTTTCCCCTTAATTGGGGCCATTCAATTTGACTTACTTTTTGTAGTCAATTCATTAATTTTAGTAGTACTTCTTTTCCTCTCCGCACTTATTTCGGGTTCGGAAGTAGCTTTTTTCTCCTTAGAACCTAAGGACATTGAAGAACTAAAATCAGAAAAATCCAAACGTAACGATCTTGTTCTGGATTTACTTTCCAAACCCAAAGAACTTCTGGCGACAATCCTGATCACAAATAATTTTGTCAACGTAGGAATAGTTGTTCTTTCAGGTTTTATGACAGAAGACTTGTTCAGACAGGCTTTTTGGGTTGCTCACCCTACTCTTGCCTTCTTCGCTCAGGTTGTAGGGATTACATTTGTTATTCTTCTTATAGGAGAAGTAATCCCCAAGGTTTTTGCCACAAAAAATGGTTTAGCTCTTGCACGGTTTATGGGGTATCCCCTACGGGTAACCTCAAAAGTACCTCCTTTCTCCTGGTTAATGTATGGATTGGTATACGGAACTGAAATCATAAACAAAAAGGCTAAAAAAAGAGAGTTAAAACTATCTACAGATGACCTGGAACAGGCACTAGCATTGACCAAGGAAGAAGATAGTGATGAAGAAGAGCATAAAATCCTGGAAGGAATTGTGAAATTCGGAAACACAGATGTGAAACAAATTATGTGTTCCCGAGTGGATACTATAGCTATTGATGAAGACTCCGATTATAACGAAGTTCTCGAAACGATCCTTGAAAGTGGATTTTCACGCATTCCTGTTTACCGGGAGTCGTTTGACAATGTTATCGGAATCCTTTATGTTAAGGACCTGTTGGCACACCTAAGCGAGGAGGTTTCCTTTGTCTGGCAAAGTCTGATTCGAACTCCTTTCTTTGTGCCTGAAAATAAAAAGATCGACGATTTACTTAAAGATTTTCAGAACAGAAAGATGCACATGGCTGTTGTTGTTGACGAATACGGCGGGACCAATGGTATTGTTACACTGGAAGATGTTTTAGAAGAAATTGTCGGAGAGATAACTGATGAATTTGATGATGACGATCTTGTCTACAGCAAAATCAACGATACGACCTATATATTTGAAGGCAAGACCCCTCTTTTGGATATGTACAAAGTACTGAATATTGACGGAAGAGAATTTGAAGATGTTAAAGGAGACTCTGATTCTATTGCCGGGTTTATGATTGAGCAGGCCGGAAAAATATTGCGAAAAAATGAACGTTTGCATTTCAACGGGTTGACCTTTGTTGTTGAGGCTTCAGATAAAAGAAGAGTAAAAATGGTGAAAGTCATTCGCCAACCGGAAAAAACGCAGGAGGAAAACAGATGAAAAGATTTGTAATATACATGATGATTGCAGGTTTAGTAACCGCCTGTTCAGAAGAGGAATTTTATATCCCCAAGCCAACTGCTCCTCTTCGTATGGAGTTTCCGGAAAGAGCCTATACGCGTGTTGCAGATGACTGTCCTTATTCGATGGAACTGGCAACCTATATGGACAGTAAACCGGCTTCGGAAGGTTCCTGTCACAAGGATATAGATCTTACACGATTCAATGGTGTTATCCATCTCAGTTACCTTCCCGTTGATACCGCCTTATCGGCTTATATTAATTATTCTATCCAAAAAGTACAGGATCATATCGTGAAGGCTGCTGCCATAGAAGACACAACTATTATTAATTCCGATCAAAGAATCTTCGGAACGTTTTTTGAAATACAGGGGAATGCGGCTTCTCCGTTCCAGTTTTATTTCACAGACAGTACTGATCACTTCATCCGCGGTGCTGTTTATTTCAATGCCAAACCAAATTACGATTCAATTTATCCGGTACTCCAATATGTTCGCGAAGACCTTATTCATCTGATGGAGTCTACCGAATGGAAAAAATAGAAATCAAAGCTCTTTTTCTTATCTCGTACAAAGCTGTTTCCACTTCAAAAAATTGATTATTTTTAGGAAAAAACCAATTATGCGGCTCCGGATCAGTCACAATGAATATATTGAAACTTCTGAAGGGATAGATTTATCTATAGAACTTACAAACAAGACTCACAACCCCAGAGCCTGGTATGTTGATCTTCCTGAATTTGAACCTGTACGGGCAAATGGTTTTACCGGTTCCGTAGCAGAAGGAGGATCCGTCAACTTCCGGAATATTGCTTTTAACCCTCACGGACATGGTACACATACAGAATGTCTCGGGCATATAAGCAGGGAAGTCGAAAGTATTAACACTCATCTGAAAGAATTCTGGTTTACAGCACAAGTGATCACTGTAACTCCGAGAAAAAGACACCACCCGGATGAAGGGGTTGAAGATAATGTCATCACACTTGATCAAATCCAAAAATCGGCAGAAATACACGCAGAAGCAATTATTATCCGTACTCTTCCTAATCCTGAAAGTAAGAAATCTGCTATCTACTCAGGAACGAATCCGCCTTATTTCGATGCAGAGATTGCTGATTACCTTGTATCCAGGGGAGTCAAGCATCTTCTTGTAGACCTTCCCAGTGTGGACAGAGAAGTTGATGCAGGTGTTCTTGATTTTCATCATCGTTTCTGGTGCTACCCAAATACTCCCCGTTTCGACGCAACGATCACCGAGTTAATTTATGTTCCCGAAACAGTAAATGATGGAATATACATGCTCAACCTTCAGGTTGCTGCTTTTGATAATGACGCTGCGCCTTCACGCCCCGTCTTGTTTACAATACAAAAAGGTAGTTGATTCTTTCCTATATCTTTTCTCCGAACATCATTAGATAGGCTTTTAGAAAATCGTTAATATCTCCGTCCATTACAGCTTCGACATTTCCTGTCTCATGAGCAGTCCGCACATCTTTAACCAGTTTATACGGGTGCATTACGTAATTCCGGATCTGCGAACCCCACTCAATCTTTTTCTTCCCGGCTTCAATTTCATTCCGCTTTTCCATGCGTGCTCTCAACTCCAATTCATACAACTGTGATTTCAGAAGTTGCATCGCTTTTTCTTTATTCCCCAACTGAGATCTGGACTCAGAGTTCTCTATAATAATCCCGGAAGGAGCATGTCGTAAACGAACAGCCGTTTCAACCTTATTTACGTTCTGCCCACCTTTTCCTCCGGAACGGAAGGTTTCAAACGTAATGTCAGCAGGATTGATTTGAATTTCAATCGAATCATCGACCAACGGATACACATATACGGAAGCAAATGAAGTATGCCGTTTTGCGTTGGAATCAAAAGGAGATATTCTAACAAGACGATGAACTCCGTTTTCTCCCTTCAGGTAACCAAACGCAAATTCACCCTCAAACTCAAGAGTTACCGTCTTTATCCCGGCAACTTCCCCTTCCTGGTAGTTAATCTCTTTGACCTTATACCCATTTTTCTCTCCCCACATCATGTACATACGCATCAACATAGACGCCCAGTCACAACTCTCTGTTCCTCCGGCTCCGGCTGTAATTTGCAAAACAGCATTCAGGCTATCCTCTTCACTGGATAACATATTTTTCAGCTCCAGCTCTTCTACTTTTTCAAGAAGTCGATCATAGTACGAACTTACTTCTTCTTCTGTCGCTTCTCCTTCTTTGAAAAACTCCAGTAAAACACTCAGGTCATCCAATTGTGAACTGACTTCATCAAATGTTTCTACCCAGTATTTCTTTCCTCTGATTTTTTTCAACAGAATTTCCGCTTCTTTCGGATCATCCCAAAACGAAGGATCTTGTGTACGAATCTCGTCTTCGCTTACTTCAAGTCGCTTTTGATCGATCGAAAGGTAAGCTTTCATTTTATCTATTCGCTGTCCCAGCTCCTTAATATGGTCTTGATTAATCATGTCACAAAAATAGAGTATTGTCCGTAATATTATACGTACAGATTAAAAATGAAGAAAATTATCAGCGCCCTGTCCAGCAGGTTGAAGGGTCTCCCAAAGTAACAGTGAGCATCAGTCCGAAGAAACTATACCAATCTTTATTATTGGGATCACCTCTTCTGTAGCCTGTATTCACTCCTTCATACCCCAAAGGTGTTATACTTCTGTCGGAAAGAGCAGCAGCCATAGGTCCGTTAATTTCTGCAAGTGCCACCGGGTCAACATAGCTTCCGCTCACGTCATCAATATAATCGGTAAATGTCCAACGTAAACCGTATTCAATTCCTATAGATACTCTTTTTCCGATACTCATTTTCAGTCCCAGCCCCATTGGAACAGCCAGCTGTGTCAACGGATATGGTTTCTTAGAAGAAAGCGCTGTTCCCTGTCCCTCTGTACCAAGCGGGCGCAGTTCTACCCATTCCCCATTCAGGTTTGCTTTGGGATTCATATAAAAACCACCAATCCCTCCAAACATATAGGAAGTAATCCAATACTTCTTATTTCCAACTTCGTATTGAAAATAGTTAAACTCAAAACCGGCAGCTACTTCTATAATTGGTGACCGAAAACTCAAATTCCTGTTTCGTTGAAAATCATAGGGAGAACGGCTATCATCCCCTCTTACATTTCCATAAAAAGCCGTAAGTCTGAGAGCTAGTCGTGAGTGGGCATTGTACCTGAATATAAGCCCTCCGGCAGGTTCTATTTGCTGAAAATGTCCCATCCGGTTCAATTCTCCTGTGTAGTAACTTCCTCCCAGCATAATTCCTAATTCGGAGCGAGAAGCAAAACTACGCCGGGTCTGACCGTAAGCGGAACCCACAATAAGAATCAAAAAAGCTATGACAAAAAATGGTATTCTCATCCTTTTATAATACACACAAGTCCTATAGAAGTATAAAAACGTTGTATTTACCAGGTTATTTTATCCGTTTACAGCGGAATATTTCCGTGTTTCTTTTGTGGAAGCACTTCTTTCTTCGACTTTAGCGATAATAGCGCCTTTATTATTCGTTCCCGTGTCTCTTCAGGAAAAATAACATCATCCACAAAACCTTTCTCTGCGGCACGATACGGGTTCGCAAATGCCGCTGCATATTCTTTTTCTTTGTTCTGTAATTCCTGTTCAGGATCCTGTGCACCTGCAATCTCTCTTCTAAAGATAATTTCAGCTGCTCCCTTGGCTCCCATCACTGCAATTTCTGCATTGGGCCAGGCATAGTTGAGATCAGCACCTGTATGTTTAGAATTCATTACGTCATACGCACCTCCATATGCTTTCCGTGTAATCACCGTAACGCGTGGAACAGTTGCTTCGCAAAAAGCGTACAATAATTTTGCACCATGATTGATAATCCCTCGCCACTCCTGATCCGTACCCGGAAGGAATCCCGGAACGTCTTCCAATACAACTAACGGGATGTTAAATGAATCACAAAAACGGACAAATCGCGCACCTTTTCGGGACGAGTCAATATCCAGTACCCCCGCCATCTGAGCCGGTTGATTAGCTACTATTCCTACAGCTATTCCATTTATTCTTGCAAACCCGACTACTATATTGGGAGCAAATTTTTCATGTACCTCCATGAAAGTCTGATCATCGATCAAACAATCAATCACCTCACGCATATCGTAGGGTTGGTTTGGATTCTCAGGAACAATACTGCGAATTCGGGTCAATTTCTCAGAATCAAAAGAGAATTCTTTCTGATCCATCATACGCTCCGCATTATTCTGAGGGATATACGTCATTAATTTCCGTACCTGCTTAATAGCCGTCAAGTCATTTGGCGAAGTAAAGTGTGTTACACCAGACTTCACAGCGTGTGCCTCAGCACCTCCAAGGTCTTCAGCATTCACTTCCTCATGTGTAACTGTTTTTACAACATTCGGGCCGGTTACAAACATATAACTCGTATCCTCTACCATAAAGACAAAATCTGTCAACGCAGGACTGTATACTGCTCCTCCTGCACAGGGTCCCATTATCAGAGATAACTGAGGAATTACACCCGATGCTTTGGTGTTTCGATAAAATATATCTGCATATCCTGCCAAAGAAACGACTCCTTCCTGAATTCTTGCTCCACCGGAATCATTCATACCAATAAGCGGGGCATTGTTTTTCATCGCAAGATCCATAATCTTACAAATCTTCGCAGCATGTGCTTCGGATAAAGACCCACCAAGAACCGTGAAATCCTGGGAGAAAACGTATGTCAACCTCCCATGAATTGTTCCGAATCCTGTAACTACACCATCACCGGGAAATTTTTGATTTTCCAGACCGAAATCAGAACTGTTGTGCTGAACAAACCCTCCCATTTCCTGAAAAGAGTCCTCGTCGAGCAGTAATTCGATTCTTTCTCTTGCGGTAAGTTTTCCTTTTGCATGCTGGGCGGCAACCCGCTGCTCTCCACCACCAATTTTAGCTTTCTCTCTCTTATCTGCAAGTACCTGATCTGCCTTCATTCTGTCAATCGTTCAATTTGACGTTAAATATAGTAGAATTTCAGCGAAAAGAGAGCGTATTCTCCTCTACATTAGAATCGGAAACCGAAAAACAGACCTACATGTTGATAAACAATATCATTTGTATTTCTCATTCTTCCGTAGTTAAATTCGATTCCTCCACCTATCTTGTTGTACCAAAACTTAATGTGAGGATTAACGGAAACACCTAGATTAGGAGGGAATATAAAGTCATCGTATCCTGTCAAGGCAAACATCATTCCTCCATTTACCTGAAAATCGATTCCCATATTTCTCTTTTCATTCAGGAATAATGTTCCCACAATTCCGGGGCGAACAATTGAAAAGTTCATATTTGGAAAAAAATCACCATTGTTGAAATTAGACAGCCCCATATTCAAGGACAAATAATTAACATCTAATCCCAAACGAAATTTCTTCTCTCCCGGACCAAAAAAGAATTTATTTCCCAACTTCAGATTTAATGCAAACATATTATCACGTGTTCGCACGGTTTGCATTGTTGAGCCTATGTAATATCCGTTTTCATCGTACATTTCCACATACTCCTGTCTATCATAGACATACGAGTCAAAGCCGGCAAATGTCAAATCCAGATACAGTTTAATATTCTCTTTTTTTCTTGAAACAGGACGTTCCTCTGTTTTTTGAGCAGTTGTAACAGCATCTGTTGACGTCTTCAGTCCTTCTTTCTCCAACTTATCCAACTCATCTTTCAGTTGAGCTGCTTTTTTATAATCTTTATCTTTCAATGCAATTTCCAACTCCTCACGAAGTTCAAGCTCTCTTGAAAGTTTTGCAGCTTCATCATATTTTTCTGCAGCAGCCTGTTCTTCAATCAACTCAGGCAATTGAGCAATTCTCTCTTTATTTGTCTGTTGCTGTCCCATCACTATCGAAACAACAAAAAGCATCGCTAAAATCAATCCTACCTTTTTCATAAATCAAGTTGTAAGTTTGCGTTATTTTCTTTCAAAGAAACAAAAATTCAGTCATAAGACGTAAATAATTTACTTTTATTGCGTGACTTGTAATTATTCTCATCTCAGATTATCAGGGAACTATATTGAGTTGCGATTAGGCAAACAATGCCTTTAATACCTGCTCTATTTTACTACACTGAATGACTTCTATACTTTTGGTTCGTAAAGCAGCTATTCCCTTATTTTGAGAAGAAACGATAATTCTGGCAAACCCCAGTTTTTCAGCCTCATGTACACGTTGTTCCACTCGTTGTACCGGGCGAATCTCTCCACTCAGCCCAACTTCTGCTGCCAAACAAGTATCTCTGGGAATAGAAATATCAGCATTTGAAGAGAGGATAGCAGAAACAACAGCTAAGTCAATCGCCGGATCATCTACTTTGATTCCACCGGCAATATTCAGAAACACATCCTTCGCTCCCAAACGGAAACCGCAGCGTTTTTCGAGTACCGCAAGTAACATGTTCATTCGTCGTAAATCGAACCCTGTTGCAGAACGCTGCGGAGTTCCGTACGCAGCTGTTGAAACCAATGCCTGTACTTCTATCAGAATCGGGCGAATCCCTTCAATAGTCGCAGCAATAGCAACTCCGCTCAGTTGATCCGGATTTTGACCAATCAGAATTTCACTCGGATTTTCGACTTGTCTTAACCCACTACTTTGCATTTCGTAAATCCCCAGTTCATTCGTCGAACCGAAACGGTTTTTTACGGTTCTCAGTAAACGATATACATGATTTCGATCTCCCTCAAACTGAAGAACGGCATCCACCATATGTTCTAATACTTTAGGTCCTGCCAGATTTCCTTCTTTTGTTATATGACCGATCAGAAAAACCGGCGTGTGGGTTTCTTTAGCAAAACGCAGAAATTCAGCTGTGCATTCTTTAATCTGTGAAATGCTTCCGGGAGTTGATTCAATCAGGTCAGAGTGCAGCGTCTGAATTGAATCTACTATAACCAGTTCCGGTTCTATTTGTTCTATTTGTGTAAAAATCTGTTGTGTATTGGTCTCTGTCAGGATATAACAGGAATTGTTCGCTATACCAATACGATCTGCACGCATTTTAATCTGCTGTTCGCTTTCTTCTCCTGAAACATAAAGAATTTTCTTTCCCATACGAACAGAAAGCTGCAGCAGAAGCGTTGATTTTCCGATTCCCGGTTCTCCGCCAAATAAGATCAATGAACCCGGGACAACACCACCCCCCAAAACCCTATCCAGCTCTTTGTCTCCTGTCTCCACACGTGGCTGTCCGATCACCTCAATATCCTGCATCAAACGCGACTCACTCTTGACACGCTTATTTTTCGAAAAAGCAACAACCTGAGACGCAGCTTTTGACGTGGTTACCAGTTCTTCAACCATAGAATTCCACGAACTACAGGAGGGGCATTTCCCCAACCATTTGGGAGATTCATAACCACATTCCTGACAAAAATATGCTGTCTTTTGCTTCGCCATACACTCGATTTTTCACAAGTTTACTAAACTTCGGACAGAATCTATTTACGTTCTCTTGTAATGTATGCTGTTCAGACTAAATTAAAGCTATGCCGTACATAACTTGAAAGAAACAAACGGTATTTTCTCCTATTAGGAATACGTACCCGCTCTTTTAGAATTCTATCAGCAGGGCAGGCTTTGATTTTCAAAAACAATTTGTAATAATAGACGTAAGCCATATACACACCAAACCGGGAATTTTTAGGTAGTTCAAGAATACCTAAATAGCCTTCGTGAAAGTCCCGTTCAATATCCGCTTCTATTTCTTGTTTTACCTCGTTGGTAAAATCAGCCATATTTATTCCCGGAAAGTACGTTCTACCCAAGATATGATAATCATCTTTCAGATCTCTGAGAAAATTAATTTTCTGGAAAGCCGACCCCAGTTTCATTGCATTGGGTTTCAATCGCTCATATTCCTTTTCATCTCCAAAAACAAAGATTTTAAGACACATCAGACCAACTACTTCCGCTGATCCTAAAATGTAGGTTTCAAAATCTTTTTTTGAATATTTCTCAAAATCAAGATCCATCTCCATACTTTTCAGAAATGTATCAATCAGATCAAGTGGAATTTTGTACTTATTGACCGTATGCTGAAATGCGTTCAAGATCGGGTTCAGTGAGATTCCTTTTTCAATAGCTTCAAACGTCTGAATACGGAAATCAGCCATTAGTTTTTCTTTATCAAAACCGTGGAAAGAATCCACAATTTCATCAGCACAACGGACAAAACCATACACATCATAAATAGGTTGTCTCAATTCTTTTTCAAGAAATCTGATACCCAAAGAAAAAGAAGTACTATACCTCTTTGTAGTAACTTTGCTTGTGTGGTGGGATAATTGATCAAAAACTTCTTTCATTGTATCAGTATTTCAGGCTATTATGAATTTGTCCGGCAACAACCTCTCCAGAAATTATTGCGGGAGGGAGTCCGGGACCGGGAGTAGTTAGTTGCCCGGTATAAAAGAAATTTGATAGTTTCTTATTTTTCAATTTCGGTTTAAGTATCGCTGTTTGGCGCAATGTATTTGCAAGCCCGTAAGCATTTCCTTTAAACGCATGATAATCTTTCTTGAAGTCATCTAAAGCATAACTTCTTTTATAAATCACAGCATCTCTTACGGAAGTATTTACTCTTTCTTCAAGTCTATCCATCGCTATGTTATAGTAATGTTCATGTAGATCTTTATCGTCCTCAAGACCCGGAGCAATCGGAATAAGAATAAACAAATTCTCTTTTCCTTCCGGAGCTACTGAAGCATCTGTTCTGGAGGGACAACACACATAGAATAAAGGCTTTGAAGGCCATTTAGGATCTTTGTAAATTTCATGCGCATGGAGCGTAAAATCTTCATCAAAGAATAAGTTATGATGCTGTAACGCATCTATCTTTTTATCCACTCCGATATAGAACAACAGGGAACTAGGTGCCATCGTCCGCTTGTCCCAGTATTCATCTGTATAATTTGCCTTAGTATTCAACAGCTTGTCCGTATGTGCATAATCCGCTGATGAAACAACAATATCGGCTTCAAAAGTACCTTTATCCGTCTTTACTCTTTTTACTTCTTTACCTTCATAATCAAAACCTGTCACTTCATGATCGGTAAGAACCTGAACTCCTTGTTTTTCAGCTATTGTTCTAAATGCTTCAACCACTTTGTACATCCCCCCCATCGGATACCAGGTACCTAACTTCAGATCAGCATAATTCATTAAAGAATAAAGAGCAGGAGTCTCCTTTGCCGTTGCTCCCAAAAATAATATGGGAAACTCGAGAAGTGACAAGAGTTTAGGGTTTGCAAAATGTGCTTTTATATGCTTTTCAAAAGAAGAAAACAATTGTAATTTAAAGATCCCTTCTATAACTCTTCTATCTGCAAACTCAAGTATAGATATCCCCGGCTTGAAGACAAGATCATTCATCCCAACCTCATACTTATACTGAGCTTCTTTCAAAAAAGAGTCCAGTTTTTTTGCACTCCCCTTCTCTATACTTTCAAACAGGTCTAATAGTGCTTCATAAGAAGCCGGAACATCTGTTTTCTCCGAATTTTTCCAGAATACTCTATAAGAAGGATCTACTCTTTTTAATTCATAGAAATCAGAGGTAGTATATCCAAATTTTGCATAAAAGTTTTCAAAGACCTCCGGCATCCAATACCAGGAAGGTCCCATATCAAAGACAAAGCCTTTCTCCTCGTATTGACGGGCTCTCCCACCAACACTTTTATTCTTCTCCAGAATAGTTACTTCATGACCTTGCTTCGCAAGAAAAGAAGCCGTTGCTAATCCAGAAATCCCCGAGCCTATTACTATAACTCTACTCATACCATCTACTCCTCATACCCCGGTAACCAGTTCATTAGTTTTTTCCGGGCTAAAAATATCCTGCTTTTTACAGTGCCTATCGGAATACCCAACTTTTCAGCAATCTCTTTGTATTTAAATCCCTGAAAATGCATCTGAAAAGGCACCAGATACTCTTCCTCTAATTTATGGATTTGCTTCTCTAATTCCAAACCGTCCATATAATTTTCAGGGGACCCTGATCTCCCGGGAGCATTGGTTAGCAGAAACATATCTTTAGAGTGGTCAAATATAGTATTTGATTTTGTTTTTCTTCGATATTGATTAATAAAGATATTACGCATAATGGTGAAAACCCATGCTTTAAAGTTTGTTTTAGGAATATAATAGTCTCTGTAAACAATAGCTTTTAAGATTGTTTCCTGCGTCAGATCTTTTGCATCTTCCTCGTTTCTGGTATACGTCATAGCAAACGATTTCAGATAACTTTCGAGACCTGTTAAGGCGGTATAAAATTCAAGTGTTGACATATTGTTTAATTTTAAATTAAAAAGTTTAAACAAAACTGTTTAACAAATTAAATAAATAATTAAACAAAATACAAATTGTTACAACAAAAAAATTGCAGAACAAAAGTCTATATACTAAAAAAACCGTCCTCCTCAGAACGGTTTTTTCTACACTTTAAGATCTAATTACTTAAAAGTTCCTCCTGCTGCTTCACAGTTAGTTTTTGCAGTTTCATACATAGCATTCTTCACTGCGTTTCCTTTACAGTACTCACCTTCATAAATATTATTCGTCGTACCAGTACACTCAGCACACTTGTTACAAGATGTAACTGAAGCTGTCAACATTAATCCTCCAAGCAAAGTAAAAATTACTTTTTTCATAGCACATTGTTTTTTTATTATTCGCTCCAAATATATAGTAAAAAAGTTATATGATATTCAAACCATTACCAAAAAATGGAACAAAATAAGAAGAACTCACTATTCCACTATTTGCCGTGGCATTGTTTATACTTTTTCCCGCTACCACAAGGACAAGGATCATTACGCCCTATTTTCGGCTCTACTGTAACCGGTTGTTGTTTTACTTTGTCCTGGTGTGAATTTTGCATAGCCTGCTGATATCCCTGGCTACCTTCAAATCTCGGAGCTTCAGTACTTGACTGATTAGGAGCAGAAGTTGCCTGTGCCTTAGCGTAGTTATCCTGATTTATTTCTTTATTCGTCGACTGAACATTCGGCTGACCTGTAGTAACCGGCAATTGCGCTTTTATCAAAAATTCAGAAATCTCTGTATTCAGTCGCGCCATCATTTCTTTAAACAGGTTAAATGACTCCAGTTTATAAATCAATAACGGATCTTTTTGTTCGTACACTGCCTGCTGAACTGACTGACGCAAGTCATCCATTTCACGAAGGTGTTCTTTCCATTCGTTGTCAATCATTCCAAGCACAATATTCTTCTCAATATTCTTGATAATAGTGCGTCCTTCTGACTGAATTGCTTTATCTATATGTACCGCTAACTGCATGGATTTTGTACCATCTGTTACCGGGAATGCGACATTCTGGAATTTATCTCCCTGCTGCTCTTTCACCTGACTAATAATCGGCATTGCCACATCTATCAGCTTACGGTTTTTACGGTCGTAATAATCCATTGCCGCATCAAATACTTTATCGACAATCACATACTGATCTAATTTTCCAAACTCTGTTTCGGAAACAGGAGATTCAATACTAAACGTTTTAAACAATTCCAGTTCAAAGGATTTAAAGTCTTTCCCCTGAATACCGTTAATCACCATATCTTCTGCTGTGTCGTAGAACATATTGGCAATATCCAGATCAAGACGATCTCCGAACAAAGCACTCTTACGCTTACGGTAAATAGCTTTTCGCTGGGCGTTCATTACATCATCGTATTCCAGTAGTCGTTTACGAATACCGAAATTATTCTCTTCTACTTTTTTCTGCGCACGCTCAATTGATTTAGAGATCATTCCATGCTGAATCACCTCTCCTTCTTTCAACCCTAAACGGTCCATCATTTTGGCAATCCGTTCAGAACCGAATTTACGCATAAGGTCATCTTCCAAAGAAACAAAGAACTGCGAAGACCCCGGATCCCCCTGACGACCGGCACGACCTCTTAACTGTCGATCCACCCGTCTTGAATCATGTCTTTCTGTACCAATTATAGCAAGACCTCCAGCTTCTTTAACCCCTTCTCCAAGTTTAATATCCGTACCACGACCGGCCATGTTGGTAGCGATCGTTACTGTACCCGGTTTTCCGGCTTCCGCAACAATCTCCGCTTCCTTCTGGTGGTATTTTGCGTTCAATACCTGGTGCGAAATATTCTTCATCTTTAACATCCGGCTCAATAATTCAGAAATCTCGACTGTTGTCGTCCCCACCAAAACAGGTCTTTTCTGATTTACCAGACGTTCAATTTCAATGATAACAGCATTATATTTTTCCCGTGCTGTTTTATAGACAAGATCATTCTCGTCATTTCTCTGAATCGGTTTGTTAGTTGGAATAACAACCACATCCAATTTATAAATATCCCAGAATTCTTTTGCCTCAGTTTCCGCTGTACCTGTCATACCGGACAATTTGTGGTACATACGAAAGTAGTTCTGTAAGGTAACCGTTGCGTATGTCTGCGTAGCCGCTTCAACTGTAACGTTCTCTTTTGCTTCAATTGCCTGGTGCAAACCGTCCGAGTAACGACGTCCTTCCATAATACGCCCTGTCTGCTCATCTACGATCTTGATCTTACCGTCCATGATCACATATTCAACTTCTTTTTCAAAAAGTGTATATGCTTTCAATAGCTGGTTCATACTGTGAATTCGCTCGGACTTAACACTGAACTCTCTGATTAAACCATCTTTTTTCTCAAGAAGCTCTTCTTTCGGAAGGTTTTGCTTTTCAAGCTCGGCAATCTCTGAACCAAGATCCGGCAAGACATAATAATCTCCGTTTTCACCTTTGGATAATAAGGCAATTCCTTTTTCAGTCAACTCAATCGAGTTGTTTTTCTCATCAATTACAAAGAACAATTCATTATCCACAAACGGCATGTGTTTATTTTGTTCCTGCATATAGAAGTTCTCTGTTTTTTGCAGGTGAGCTCTTATTCCCGGTTCACTTAGAAACTTAATTAAAGCTTTATTCTTAGGAAGTCCCCGGTAAGCACGCAACAACATTACTCCTCCGTCTTCCAGTTGCTTTTTCACTTCTTTTTTATCTCCTGCAGATTCAGGATTATTAAGTGACGCCAATAATTTCTTTGCTTCCGAAAGGGCAGTTGTAACATACTTTTTCTGTTCGTTGACTACCGTTTCGATCTTCGGTTTCAGCTGGTAAAATTCGTGCTGATCTCCCTTAGGGGTAGGTCCCGAAATAATAAGAGGAGTACGGGCATCATCAATTAATACTGAATCGACCTCATCGACTATTGCATAATGGTGATTTCTTTGTACTAACTGACCGGGATCACTTGACATATTGTCACGCAGGTAATCAAAACCAAATTCATTATTTGTCCCAAACGTGATATCAGCATTGTAAGCTGTTCTTCTTTCATCAGAGTTGGGTTGATGCTTATCAATACAGTCAACGCTAAGTCCGTGGAACTGATAAAGGGGTCCCATCCACTCAGAATCTCGTTTTGCCAGATAATCATTCACTGTAACGACGTGCACACCTTTTCCAGAAAGAGCATTCAGATAAACAGGAAGCGTCGCAACAAGCGTTTTTCCTTCCCCGGTCTGCATCTCAGCAATATTTCCACGGTGTAATACGGCTCCTCCCATCAACTGTACATCATAGTGTACCATGTTCCACTCAACAGGTGCACCAGCCGCAGTCCACTGATTTTTCCAAACTGCTTTTTCGCCTTCAATTATGATCCCGTCTTTTCTGGCTGCCAGATCCCGGTCCATTTCGGTTACTGTAACGACCAGTTCTTTATTCTCAGACCAACGCCGGGCAGTTTCTTTAACCACTGCAAATGCTTCCGGAAGCAATTCAAGAAGAATGTCTTCGATCTTATCATTTACTTTTTTCTCCAGGTTTTCGATCTGGACAAACAATTCCTCTTTCTGGAGTACCTCTAGTGTTGGATCTTCTGTCTTTGTACGAAGAGCTGTAATCTGATCTTCCAGCTCGCTCGTAGCTGATTTTATTTTTGCTTTAAATTCTCTTGTTTTAGCACGCAAATCATCATCCGAAACAGTTTTTAAATCTGCATAAAATGTATTGATCTGATCTATATAGGGTTGGTATTCTTTTTGGTCTTTAGCTGATTTATCTCCAAAAATCTTCTTTAAAATTCCTGCTATCATTGCCTGTTTCTTTTATTGCAAACCTCAAAAATAAGTCTAATAATCGGTTTTGCACTGTTCTATCGGGTTATTTTTTGTCAGAAATCATGCCAAAACAAATCCCTGCCACTATGGCAGAAAAAAGAGGTTGCTCCTAACGAAACAACCTCTTTCTCTGATCTATTTGGTCATTACTTTCTGACCAGTTTAATTATTCTTTCTTTTTCTCCGGTTTTGATTTTTATAAAGTAAATTCCGGCTGCTCCCTGTACGTCAAACTGAGGATTGGTCTTATTATTAATCTCTGTATCAATCCAGACTCTCCCACTCACATCTGTTATCTGAACAACAGCATTATCAATACTTTCCGGAAGTTCCATCGTTATAGTCCCTGAAGTCGGGTTCGGATACACCATTATTCTATCAATAGGATCAAGGTCTTCTACACCTGCAAAGTCTCCACAGCAGTAATACGCAAAAGCACGGTACGTGTTTGTTCCATTTACGATATTAAAAAATCCGGATTGAAGGAATGTCACTTCTTGTGGGTTTGCAACTCCTGAAACAGGATTTGCATTCATACCAAAATTCCAGGTTGTAACATTTTCTCCCTGACTCAGATCCAGATTTTCGATAACAACTACCGATTGAGGTGTCATGCATTCAGTATACGAAAGTTTAACTTCCGGCTGAGCTTCCAGGTTATAATTTGTACTTAAAACTGTGTATGCCTCTCCGGAAGCCAGTTCGACAGCAGAAGAAATTCCCATGGCTCCATCACCACCATTTCCTCCGGCACCACCGTTACCGCCTTTTCCTCCAGCTCCACCTGTACCAATCTCTCCGGAACAACTACCATTAGCTGCTCCACCAGCTCCGCCTTCTCCTCCGGCTCCGCCCTGACCACCAGCTCCGCCAAATCCCTGATTACCGGCAATCACCCGACAATCTATAAATGCTGATCCGGTTCCATTCTGACGCGTGTATACCCCAAATGAAGAACCTCCACCGAAACCTCCGGTTCCACCGATTCCTCCCTGGCCACCGCCACCGCCACCGGAGCCACCGTTCCCTGGACCATTATCACAAAAAGTACATGTCTGACGACCGCTTCCGCCACCGCCACCGCCACCGGCACCACCACATCCGTCTCCACCAGTCCCCGCCTGTGATCCGGGAATCCAAAATCCTGCATATTCACCTCCGGGTAAACCGGCTTCTCCAATACTACCTGCCATACCGTTAATCCCCGGATTTCCGGTACCACCATCTCCTCCCGGGTCACCCTGAGCCCCAGGACTTCCACCATTTGCACCAGAATTACAAGCTGAAGCACCTCCAGCACCTCCTAATCCCGCATTATTCGTTGAACACTCATCTCCACCGGCACCGCCGCCACCGCCGCCGCCGCCATTTCTTCCTGACGCATCGGTTCCTGCAACTCCGTTATCCTGTTGTCCGTTATTCGACCCTGCTCCGGAACCTGCTGCTACAGCACCTCCTCCTAGACCTCCTGAACCTCCGGCTCCACCGGCTTGTCCGTTACCAAATGTGCACTCTCCTCCATTACAACTACCATTTCCTCCGGTAATTCCCTGCTCACCCGGTTCTCCGGCATCTCCTACAAGCCCGGACTCTCCGTCTGCGGCGTTACCCGCTTCAATGATACATCGCACAAAGCGATACGAAGAACAATTGGAAAGATACACTCCATACGTTGACATTCCCGGCAAATTGGCATCTGCCGTTCGGATTGTCAGGTCATGTAACTCAAAACCCGTTTTGTCACTAATTGATAAAGCAACCAATCGTTGTTGATTCAGTGCTCCTTCCGGAGCATTTGTAGAACGATACAGAGTCGTCGCTCCTGCAACACTGGTTTTTGTCCAGTCTTCCTCTGCAATAAAACCTCCTTCTACAACAATATTATTCCCTGCTATCTCAAGAGGCGCATCAAGAGCGTATTCCCCCGTAGCAATTCTAATCACATCTCCATCCACAGCATCTGAAAAAGCAATTTCAATTGCCAGTGGGTCTTCAATAGTACCGGAAGCATCTTCCGCTCCGTCTACAGTTACATAATAAATTGAACATTGTGCCGTCACGAAACCGGCAAACGATGTCAACAAAGCAGTTAGCAGTATTAATTTTCTCATATCACAACATTTACATGTTGCCGAAGATAGAATTTATTTTGCCTAAGCTTAACGAGTTAGTTAAAATTTTGTTTTGATTTTTTACACAAAGTGAAAATAGTAAATCTCTAACTATCAACACAGACAAGTTACTCAATCCGATTAACTTGTTTAATTATTCCCAAACGACAAAAAGATGAAAAGAATTGCTCCCAAATTTTTCGAAGCTCACTTTCCGGAACCTGCGTACTAAACTCCAAAATTTTCAAAAATTCTTCTACCCCTTCCACAAAAAGAATTTCAATATTCTGTATGACATAAGCATAGATAGGAGGAACTAGCAGGTAACTTGCCTGTAAGTCAGCGTTTCGGTACACAAAATAAAAGGTGGGTCGCAGCTCACCTCTTTCGCCGGTATGAATTTCCCATTTTGAATCTACTAACCTAAAATGCGGCCCAAACAGAAACGTTTGTTCTTTATACTGAAAAACGAATCTCTCAGCCTCCTCGTCAGAAAAATCTTTCTCACAGAAGACAATTGTCTCGGCCCATTCAAATCGTAACAAATCGACCAAATAGGGCATGTCTGTTTTTTCAGCTATGTTGAACTCTTCACAATAACCGATCAATTCCACAGGCATTTTCCAAAGCTCTTTTTCAGCATGCCTGTTTTCTTTCATAAATCCCGTTACCAAATCAATCCAGTTTGCCTTCTTCATAATTGATTTGGCGATTGGATAAGCCGTGGAAAGCGCATCTTCAAAAACAGTAAAAACCAACCGTCTGTAATTCCAAATTCTGGACACGTCCTGCACAGCCACCTCTCCTAGCTTACCTTCCAGGCAAAAATTAAAAAATGCATTCATATTTACCTCCAGATCTTCCCGTTGAGCCTCTAATTTCTTACGCATGATAACTTTGTTTTATGACTTCATTCTCAATCCGGTTCAATTGTCTCAATTCTCTCTTCAGATCTTCCGGATTTTCAGGAAAATTAAAATCCCTCTCTAATAGTATCGGTACACGACTCAACTTAGGCAAAACAAATTTTAGCAAATCGTACACCGGCTGAATAATTTCCTCTCCATGTGTATCAATAATCAAGTCTTCCGACACTTTCGTGTGCCCTGCCATGTGAATATACTTTACCTTATCTAAGGGAAATGAGTTTAGAAACGCATACGGATCATAGCTATGATTAAATGCATTGACGTAAACATTATTCACGTCAAGCAGTAGTCCACAACCGCATTTTTCAGCAATTTTAGTGATAAACTCCAATTCCGACATTTCGGATGGTACGTTGGTGTAATAGGATATATTCTCAAGAATTAATTCCCGCTTCATGAAGTCCTGTACCCGTGCTACTTTTGCCGCAACATGTTCTACGGCATTATTCGTAAACGCAACAGGAAGTAAGTCATAAAGATGAACGTTGTTGCATTGAGAAAAACTAAGATGCTCCGTATAATGCTCTATTTGAAACCGATCGAGAAAATCTTTCACCTGGGCAAGAAATCCGAAGTCTATTTCATCAGGTGAACCAATAGATAAAGAAAGTCCGTGAGTGGTTATCGGGTATTGCGCTGCTACTTTTTCCAATAAGACCTTGGAAGCTCCTCCGAGACTCATCCAGTTCTCCGGGGCCAACTCAACAAAACGAGGTTTGTTTTCATCACCCCAATTCAACAAGAGATCTGCAATATCCCTTCGAAACCCCAGGCCCACACCACTCAACGGACAATTCATCATCACGCTTTATTACAGGTTACCACATTTTGCTTCTTTCGACTTTTCACCGCATTTCGCCTCCTGTGATTTCTCTCCACACTTAGCTTCTTTCGTTTTTTCGCCGCACTTAGCTTCTTTCGATTTCTCACCACATTTTGCTTCCTGTGATTTTTCACCGCATTTCGCTTCGCCGCATTTTAACTCCATGGCTCTGTCTCCCGTAAGAATTTCCACTCCATTTATAAGAGCACTTCTCACTTCGCAACCATTTCCTAATTCAATAATCTCTGATGCATTCGCATTGTTACCCGTAGTAAATACAGCTGCCAATGCCAGTCCGCCCATGATTGCCTTAGCTGTGTTTTCTTTGTTTTTCATAACGTTTTGTTTTTTGTTTGACTCATATACGTTCTTTGCAAATCATTTGGATTTCATTTCTTGAAAAAAAATATTAAATCAATTGATAATGAGCTTATTAAAAACAAAAAGTATGATTTAAGCATCCCACTATGCTATGATTTAAAAAAAATTTCATTCCTTTGATATGTGAGTGCAACCAACCATAAAAAATTAATTACAGCTGACGACATTACCCTGATACGCAGTGGAGATAAAACGTCTTTCAAAAAGTTGTATGATCTGTATTCCGGAGCTTTATATGGTATTGCACTACGTGTTGTCATATCTGAAGACATCGCACGAGATGTTTTACAAGATGGCTTTGTCAAAATTTGGAAAAACTTCACTTCCTATGATGAAAAGAAAGGAACTCTTTTCACATGGATGTCCAACATCATCAAAAACACTGCTATTGATCAGCTTCGCAAAAAAGCTGCTAAATACGAAATCCATGTTCAGGATAAATTCGTAGGTATGGCAGACAAGGTGAATCAAACAAAACAAGAAACGGACACAATTGACTTAAAAGACAAATTAAGGTCATTAAGTGAAGATCACAGAAATGTAATTAACACCGTATACTTAATGGGGCACACACATGAAGATGCCGCCAAAGAGCTGGGACTGCCGCTGGGAACTGTAAAAACCAGGGTTCGTTCAGCGATGAAAGAATTGAAACGAATATATGGCACAGAATAGTGAATATTGAAGAATACATAGCATCAGGTATACTGGAGAACTACATTCTCGGTAACTGTTCTTCTCAGGAACAACAGGAAGTGGAATGTATGTCTCATATATATCCCGAAATTCGTGAAGAGTTGACGAACCTTGAAGTTTCAATGGAAAACTTTTTCATGGAACAACAAGTTGCTCCTCCTGTTGATTTATGGGATGCTATTGCACAAGAAATAGATGATGAACCGATGATGGCACAAACAAGCGCTTCTATCAATGAAAACGAAGCCGATTCCGCTGTCATTCCTCAGAAAAAACCAACGCGAATTGCTCCTGTCATCTCGCTTATCAGTGCAGTTGCAGCTGTCTTTTTAGGTATTCTGTATCTAAACACAACAAAAAAAATAAATACCATTTCGGATGAATTATCGACTCTATCTGCTCAGAATGCATCTATGAATGACAGTTTGTCGAGAACAGTAGCTGCACTTGAGTTCAAAAGTAGTCTTCTTACTTTCGTAACAGATCCTGCATCAAAAAGTATTTATCTGAAGGGAATTCCCGGTAAATATCCGGAAGGGAATGTTCTTGTCGCCTGGAATCCGACCGATAACAAAGTAATTCTAAATAAAGGAAATCTGCCTCAAAACCCGCCTGATAAACAATACCAACTCTGGGCCATTGTTGACGGAACTCCGGTAGACCTTGGTGTGTTTGATATGGGAGACCAAGAAACCCTACTTGAAATGAAACCTGTTTCCGGTGCTGCTGCTTTCGCTATTACACTGGAAGAGCGTGGTGGAAAACCTACTCCCAATCTCGAAGAATTATATGTTTTGGGTGAGGTCGGATAAATTCTAATTACTGTTGTTTCCCGACTGAGGAACCAAAGACACTGAAATTCTAACCTTTTTCTTTCGTATCGCTTTTGTCAGGTATATTTTAGATATGTCATAAATCAGTACAACTACAATGGTAATCGCAATGACAAAAAATACCGTAAACTCAAACCAATACGTAATTGATCCAGCTATAACACCTCCTGTCAGATAAGCTGCGGCAATAAACGACAGTAATTTCACCTTGTCCCTCACTTGTTTGTTCTGTCTGTACTTCTTCTTTGTCAACATAGACAAGTGTGCTGCAAGATCAGTCGTTAACCCGGTGAGGTGTGTTGTCTTCACGGAAAAATTAGAAATACTGGCTGTCAAACCATTTTGCAACCCCATAGCGAGTAATAATACAGCAACCATGATCTCTGTTTCCATCAATGTCTCTGAGTATATAAAATGCCCGTAAAATCCTACAGTAAGAATACAAATCATTTCCAGGATCAACGGAATCGAGTGGGTGATGTAGCTACTTCTTCTTTCACCGTGAATAATCATGTAATTCGAAAAAAAACTACCTGCGAAAAAGCAAAAAATCCAAGAAAATACAACCAAAACCTGAAACCAGTTCCCTTTTGCTATTTCTTCAGCCAAAATGGCATAATGACCTGTTACATTTGAAGTAAATGAAAAGAATAAAATCAGCGATGCAACATTAACCATTCCCGCTGAAAAAGCGGTCATTGCACCCAATTTTATATTATCTCCAAGACTTCTTGAGTTACTGTATTTCCTCAACATATTTACTTCTTTTTTTCAAATTCTATTCTTACAATACCACGGGCGTGGATGTCATTCTCAAAGTGCAACACCAACTTATTCCTGTTCAATTCCCTAATCTGATACACTTCAAACTTATCATTGTCATATTTCAGCTTCAGGATATGTCCTCTTCCTTTGAGACGCCAGTTGAGTTTCTTATCTTCTTTATCCTCTCCGGTTAGTAATAAATCTGCGTTTTGCTCAAAAGTCCATTCTTCCGATTTATGAATAACCAGATTTTTCGCAATTTCATCTTTCAATTCATCCCGAGCAATCTCTTTGAAAAATTCTCCATCTTCCGTCTTGTCTACTTTTTCATAGTGCCAAGAAACTTCCTTCCAGGTTCCGATCAGATTCTTTTCCGGGTGTTCCATATTACCGGAAAGGATATACACAGAAAAGATCATTCCGAGAAAGACTACCCATAAAATGATATGTGAATACCTCTTTTTCATTTTATGCATTCATCTGAAACAATCGGGCAAGCTGTCCGGACACCGGACCTTCTTCGGATGTTACGTAATTAACTTCTACTTTCTCTGTTTTACATTTCCTTACAAAACCTGTTATATCAGCGCTCATTCCTGAGAGATGCCGACTTTGAAAATTGCCTGCAACGTATATCTTATCGACTTTGTTTCCTTCCAGGAAATTACCGAATGCCGCATTCGTAAACCCGGTAAAAAAGTCAAACCGAAACGAGTTTATCCGTGAAGAGTATCTGTTTCTTAAAACACTACAGGCTTCTTTAAATTCCTCCGACACCAGCTTACTATAAAGCACTGATTTAGAAAAAAACAACAGATCTGAAGGATAAGACGAGACATCAACCCCATGCACCATCAGAATATTCACGGACTGATCTTCGTAATCATCCAATGCCTTTTTTACGAGATAAAGTGAATCGATAGAGAAATCTGTAAGAATCATGATCGTTTGTTCCATAACCTAATTTTTGGAACAAACTTATCTCTGCGCTCTTAGGATGGGATTAGAAACTAATTAAGATTTGATTAGAATTAAAGCGTATACTTCCCGACAGGAAGTTTAATCTCAACAATAGTCCCTTCATTTTGAACAGAATAAACATTTAATTCTCCTTTATGAATTTTAATAATGTTTCGTGTCAGAGGTAATCCGATACCATATCCTTCAAAATTTCTTGTATTGGAAGCTCTGAAGAAAGGATCGTAGATATACTGTAATTCATCTTTCGGAATGCCGATTCCTGAATCAGTCACGACCAGAATAACCTGATTCTCAGAAAGACCCAAAGACACCTTAACCGATTGATTAGAAGAATATTTATACGAATTGAGTAGTATATTGGAAAGTGCCAGATGCAGCAGTTGTTCATTCCCCTTAATTTTAAGCATTTCGGGGTTTTCCGGTAATAATGAAAAATCGATCACAATTTTATTGTCCGGGTGAATCCTGTTGATTGTTTTGTGTACATCAAAAATCAACTGGTCGATTCGTACTTTATCAAAAACAAGTACTTTTCCGTTAAATCCAGTCTGTGCCAAATAGAGTAATGCTTTGGTTTTTTTATCCAGTTTTTCGGCCTCTTTCAGAATCTGTTGCAACGCGTCAACGTATTCTTCTGCCGACCGATCTCTGGCCAAAGCAACATCTGCCTCTCCAATAATAGATGTTAATGGTGTATTCAATTCATGAGAAGCATTACTGATAAAATTCTTTTGGGTCTCGAAACTTGTCTCCAATCGATCCAGCATGTTATTAAACGTCCTGATTAATTGCGTCAACTCATCTTCGTTATCAGAGACATCCAAACGCACATGCAAATTTTCCGTACCGATCAGGTTCACTTCTTCTGTTATGACTTTAATCGGGTTGATCAGGCGTTTTGATAACCAATATGCTATTAATACCACTATAATGGAGGAAATGCTAATTGAAATAACTAATAAGTTCCTCATATACACCATGTGGTGCTCGTAATAATAATTAATGGCTGATGTGATTACCAGATAGTTCTTATTATTGACATCATATCGAATCCCACTGAAAAACAACTTATTTCTTCGGTAGGTTGATGATCCGTTTTCATAAATTTCCCGGACAAAATCTTCATTGAGATTATTCTCATTGGCAATTTTCTTAAAATCTCTGTTTTTTCCGTCCAGCTCAATAAACACATGCTTTTCTTCATGTAACGGTTCCAGGTACTCTCCTTTAAAATCTCTGATTAAATCTGCAGTGGATTTTTGGTCAAGGTCACTTTTTGCCATAGAAAAAGCCCTGATTTCAAGCCGCTTGTAAAAATCGGAAAACGCGTATCTTGAATTAAAATAGTAAATAAACACACTGAATGCCAGTATCAAAGCTACAAAAGTTGAAGCCAGCATTAATACTATTTTAGTTCTTATATTCAAATCAAGGTTCTTCTTTCATTACGTATCCCATACCAAAAACAGTATGAATCACCCGGCTATCGCCATTCTTTTCCAGTTTTTTTCTCAGGTAATTGATATACACATCAACTACGTTCGTTCCGAGGTCAAATTCGCTCCCCCATACCGCTTCCAGTATATCAGCACGGGACAGAACCCGCTTCGGATTGTCAATAAACATCATGAGTAGCCGGTACTCTGTGGATGTCAGTGATATCAATTCTCCGTTTCTTCGTACTTCCTTTGTCTCATCATTCATTTCAATATCCAGAAATCGATGGATCTGCGGTTCGGGCTCCTGTCTCTCAAATCTTCTGAGTAATGATTTTATCCGGGCGACTAACTCAATAAACTTGAATGGTTTTACAATGTAATCGTCTGCGCCCATATTGAGTCCCAAAGCTACATTTTCTGCTGTCCCCAAAGCTGTAAGCAGAATAATGGGCACATTTACATTTTGTTCCCGTACTCTTGAACAAACCTCCAGCCCCGATATATCCGGTAGCATAATATCCAGTAAAACCACATCATAATTTCCGGAATTAATGCGCTCCAGCCCTGTTGCTCCATTCAGGCAAACTTCAACGGAAAAGTTCTGTTCGGTTAATCCTTTCCGGACAAACGAGCACACCTGGGGATCATCTTCAATGAGTAATATTTTTTTCAACTTATGTCTATCGCTTGAAAGCAAATATACGAAAACAGAAAAGTTAGTTTTTCCTTAGTTCAATAAAGGACTCGATTTTTTCATTTTCTATTAAGACAGAAAGGCTATAGTGCCTGAGTTTCCATTCTCCCGTTTGCTGATCCTGTTCCAGAACACCCGTACCCCGGCAGTTGTTCATCCATGTATCCAATTCTTCTTCAAACCAGGCTGTACTGGCATCATATGAAAGGTACCATGTTCTGGAAATTGTAGAAAACTTCCATCCGTTTCCTTTCTTAAAATAGGGTCGAGCAAAAGTCTCAAACTCTTCTTTCTCCCACCTTTCGGAAGGGTCTGTTCCCAGAAAAACAAAATCATCCGACAACAGTTCCGCATATGAATCCCAGTCTGATTGTGCCGCTGCGCTATGCCAGATCTCCATTAATGAATCCAGTTCTTCCGTCTGAGAAAAGCCGGAAAAAGATAGAACAAGTGTAATCCAAAGAAAAGACCATTTCATTTCCGTTGCGTTTATGGTTTTCCGTAAGATAGTAAAAAACGATTACTCTCCAAAAGGGTTACCAAAAACAGGATTGTAACAAAACTCAGCATCAGTAAGCGTAGAGAGAAAGATAATTAACTTAGCTTTTTCTTCCTCTGAAAGTGGTATACCATTAACCAGAGTAGGATCTGTTGTTGCTGTCAGGTTAATTCCGAACCTGTAGTGATCGATCACTTCTTCCAGTGTTTCAAATCTTCCGTCGTGCATATAAGGATATGTCAATACACTATTACGCAAAGAAGGGACTTTAAACTTCCCTCTATCCTCCGGATTCAGGGAAATTCGCTCTCGACCGTTGTCCTCCGGATCTAGTAGAAGTCCATTGTTCCTGTATGAATAATCTGTGAATAACACTCCTGCATGACAAACGGCACAATTCTGCTCAAATAGATGCTTCCCTTCCAGCTCTTCGTCTGTTAATTGGACTTTTCCTTCCAAAAACCTGTCGTACTTCGATTCAGACGAAACCAATAGAGTTAAGAATTGTGTTAACGCATAAAAGAAGCGTTGATCGTTCATCTCTCTTGTACCAAAAGCACTCTGTAGCAACAGAGAGTACTCTTCAAGCGTATCCAGTTTGCTCATAAGATCCTGCATACTCATATCCATTTCGTTATGATCTGTTACAGGTGCAAGCGGCATTATCTCAATGTGATTAATCCCTCCGTCCCACATGAAAGAAGGATTCCATGCCAAATTAAACAGTGCCGGGGAATTGCGAACTCCCACTCTACCCTCAACACCTGTGCTTACTTTTTTCCCGGGATCACTAAATGCATATTCCCGGATATGACAGGAGGCGCAGGAAACTGTATTGTCTAATGACAACCTTTTGTCATAAAACAATTTACGACCAAGTATAAAGCCTTCCTGACTTACTTCGTTATTTTCAAACTGATAATACGGCTCAGGAAAATGAGAAGGCACCAGGAAGGAATATTCATTCCCTCCCGGCACTTCTGTCAATTCTTTCTTACATGCAGTAAGAAAAAGCAGGGTTATTATCCCAATGCTTTCAACAATTCCCCTCACCTACTAATGAATATGGTGAACAATAAAGGCTTCTCGGAAATTATCGGCAAGCGTAATTGCATTGGCTCCCGGCATGTGAACGGTATTCACATTTGCAAGTAGAATGCCTCCATGCCAGAATCGGGCCGCATTTACATAGAAGTGAATCATAGGATTATTGCTTCCTGTTACGGCAAGCTCTCCACCAAAACTTTGCGTATTTACTCGAATTGCATTGGTATTGTTTTCGTCTTTGAATCCTCCGATATGATACTCAAATGCACCAGAAGGCGAATCAGGAGAAGTTCCTTCAGCTTTTATGAAAATATAGCCTGAATTCCATGACCAGAACATACCGTTTGATGTAGACAATGCCCCGGTCTGTGAACCGGAAACGTTTCTCGTCGAATCCACTCCAATTGTATATTCTATATCGGTATAAGTCCCAACCGGAACGCCAGAAATACTTAGTTCAGGAACTGTGTTTTCACCTACTTCTACCAGGAAATAACTTTCCGGCTGACTCCACCAGGTACCGTCTGTTTTCTTCAGCTTTACATTTGAAATGTAATACTTCAGTTTTGTAAATGTGATTTCTTCAGCACTCATTGGATGAGTATATGCTGTATTCATTGCAAAAGCATCCCAATTCATACCCCATTTGTGATCCAATTTCACTTTAACTGTTCCTGTTGTAGCTGAAGGCTCAGGGGTTGGCTCAGGATTGTCTTTTTTACAACTAACAAATCCAACTAACAAACTAACTATCAATATACTATATAAATATTTTACTCTTTTCATTTCTTAATTTTTAAATACTACACTACCAGGGGAAGTAATTTCACTACTTCCCTGTTCAGATTAAAGAAAAAGTCAGGTTAAAGAAATGAAGTATATATGGGCGGCTTAAAAATCTCCTCGATTAACAGATAGGTATATGTATCCTGACCTCCCTCAAGAGGCTTATCCGTTAATTCTGTACTACATCCATAGTTCGGGAATTCGTAGGTATCAACAACAAAAAAACTGATCTCAACTCTGAGGTTTTCAATCGTTCTGTTAGGGTCATTATTGCTTTCCGGAGATGAATCTTTCAATTCTTCTGAAAGTTGACAGGAACCGTTACATTTCAACTCCGGTTTATCCTTGTTTTCACAAAGAACTTCACTGTAATATTCGTAATTAGAAAAATAGTGAGAAACAACAACAAACCTCACCAGGAAAGGTAAAGTCAATGCGACAAACAATATGGAAACAAGAACATTTCTCACCCCATGCAAATTTAGTCAAATTCCCGCTGGCATCTACTATTTTAGCGTATTATTTAACCCGAAAAACTACCATTTTTTCCCCAACCACCTTAGCACATTATCCGACCAGATAGAATCAAACTCATTTTGTGTAATAATTTGTTGTTCCAGAGCTTCATCTATCACCTTCCCGGGATATGACCCTGGAACAGACTCCATTTCTCCCAGCGGATAAGGATCATCCATACCTGCCAATACCTGAGAAGCACCTGATCGATTGACCAAAAGACGGAAAGTCTCCACGTCGTGCACTAGTGTATCAAAATAGATATTCGGATGTTGGTTTGATTCTCTCGGATCCATGGCACCTTCGAATAAATCCGGTCTGCCATCATATCCCTGCAATCGCCTTCCGAAGTTTGCCTGTCCCAACATATTGGCATGCGCAAAACAGGTACGTATATTCGGGAATTTCTGTGCTATTCCAAGTAACGTGTATAGATGATAAGCATCTGCGGTCTGGGCGCACATCCACACCAGATGAAATCTCCAGTATCTATCTGCGATATTAACCATCTTTTCTCCATCATACGGATGGATTTCTATTGCAAGTTTATATTTATCAGCCAGTTCAAATAGGGGAAAAACGGACTCATCAGCTACAGAAACCCATTGTTGCTCTTCATTCATAAAATGAGTCGGGAGACAGAGTAAGCGCAAATTATTCTCTTCTACATTCCGTTCTATTTCTCTTAAAGACTGCTCAATGTATGCCGGCTGTACAACAAAACCTGTTGTAAACTTGTCCGGGTTTCCGGATTGAATCCGGGCATTGAAATCATTCTGAAAACGAACAGCATCTAATGTTTCCTTTTCAGAAAGTCCATTACAATACAATTGTGATAAGGTTAATACAACCTCGTGGTCAATCCCGTTCTTTTCCATCCACTCCAACTTCTCGTTCAGAAAAAAACTAGGATCAGTAATCGGCCTGCACCAATTTCCCTGTCTCATAAACTGCTTATCCTCATCTATCCAAAACAATTTTTTATCCCGCATGAACGCAGGTATATCTTCGGGATAAGGCAGCAAATGGCCGTGACCGTTAATTTTCATTGTATCTGATGTATTTGTGTCCGGCAAATGTACGATTTTGAACACTAATGCGTGCTGATAAACTCATGAATCACCTCAAGGTAGTTTTCAAATCCCATTACCTTCGGCACGCCATTTTCTCCATCGTGCTCAGCTCCTTCAATTCGGTGCGCTTCAGCATATTCCCCTGAGTAGTTTTTATATACAATTTCCCCATGTGTCTCCAACGAAAGAAAATCATCGTTCTTACCATGAAACCAAAGAAAAGGTTGCTGAACAGATTTTATTTTTTCCGCATTTTCTATTTTGGCATTTGTAAAATAGGAAGAAGGTAAACTCAACCCTGTCGAGCTTTGTGCCATTACTTCCGAAGAGGCAAAGGGATTCTCCAGAATTAACCAACCCGGTTTTAATGCGTACTGGTCAGAAGCACTTATCTCACAGGCGGGTGCAGACCCTAAAGAATATCCATATACAGCTAATCTTTCGTTCGTCAGCCCCTTTTCTTTTAACCATTTTAACCCACCGTTTACCGCATCATACATGTTCTGTTCTGTGGGCTCACCTGAAGACATGCCGTACCCGGGGTAATCAATAGACAAGATTCCGTATCTATACTGATCCCCTGCCGAGGCCAGTAACTTCTGTCGGTTCCAATAATAATCCATGTGATCTTTATTCCCATGGCAGTAAAAAATCACAGTATCCGTAGCTATTTGTGCGATATCACCAATATAAATCGCATAGATTTTCAGTGTTTCGTCACCGGAAGTTATATCATAGGAAAATACGGTAATCTTATCTTGTGAAACGGAAAAGGATGCAGGTACATCAAAAGGTTTATCCCCATCATAGGCATCAAGATAATAGGCTTCTATTTCCGAATTATTGAACAAAAAACTATCCAGTTTTTTCTTACAGGATGTTCCTGTCAACACTCCCAGAAAAGCTAAAACTATACTTATTCTTTTCATTTCTTACCTCCTAGCGTTCTGACAATTCCTATATAAATCCCCATAGCTCCCCTGTTCCCCAGAGGACTCACGTAGTCCAGAACAATATCTTCATTAGATAAATAGGGAGCCAACAGTTTCAATTCTACTTGTACGGACCAGCGATTTCGCGTAAATGTTGTTCCTACATGTGTATTCCAGAGCCATTTTACGGCATTCGGCTCTCCATGTGCCTGCATATTGTATAGATCAAACCAGTTGTCAAATCCTACAAAGAAATCATTTCGTCTGAATTTTCCTTCTTTTTGTTTCACCGGATAATTGATGTAATAATTCATATCCAGTTGCGGATACAACCGAAAATCCGATGCTGTTTTTCCTATCATGATATTAGCTACGGGTGCGATACTTACCCCCATTGTTTTCTGCGTATTCTGCCAGACTCTGAAAGAAGCTCCCGCATCAAACTGCCACACATTAAATGCAGCGGCTGTTGTATGCCAGTTCCCAAATACTGTTACATACTCTTTTATCCCGTACCCATATCCCAGAGCAGATAATGGTATCGGCATAGGTGAGACACCCGGCACATTAATCACAGGTCCAAGTACATTAGCGGATATCGCATGCTCTCCTTCATCCAACGTGCGATAAAACCGGGTAGGCGCACAGGAGAAGACAATTCCCATCAGGAGAAGCATAAACACTACTCTAATCATGTCAATTATTTCAATTTCACAAAGGGAACAGTCTTCCCATCTACGTGTAATACGTAATATCCCTGATTAAGGTTCCCGGTAAATATTGTTGTTTCTTGTTGCATTGCTTCCTCTTCATAAACAACTTTTCCTGAAAGATCTACTATCCTTAGCAAGAATGATTTACCTGTCTCCATTTCCCGGATTACAGTTAACTGATCCGTAACCGGATTCGGATACACACTCAACTCTCCGGTCATTTTCTCCTCAACCTGAAGAGCATCCGGGTGAGCGATACGTATGTTATCAATATACAAATTATTTCCTCCGTCTCCTATAAACCGAAAACGAATCATCAGATTATCCACCAGATAGGAGGCATTTATATTGGTAACTGCTCCTGATTTCCATTGTGTTTCATCCACCGGTGTAAATGCTTCTTCAGAAATAGCAGCATCAACTGTTTTCAAGGTACTCGCTCCGTAAAACACTTTTCTCGTAGCCCATGTATTGCCACAATCATTACTCACTGCAATCTGCAACAGGTCATTATTTCCGGTTTCTCTTTGCGCATAGGCATAATCAAACGTCACCGCCAGATCACTTAATGCTGAAGCATCAACAGGTTTAGAATGAAATGTGTATTCCCATGCACCTGCTTCAAAATTATTTATGTAAAAAGAAGTAGAACTTTCAAATCCAACAGGAGTAAAATCCCAGTTTACCGGAGCTTCTGTGGGTATTCGCACCCATCTTTCAAAAAAAGGATCTACATGTTCAAAGGACTCGTGCATTCCTGAATACGCTCCCTGAGCAGGTAATACGGTAATATATTCCTCTTTAGTTATAATCTCTGTTTCTGCTCCATTTCCAACCTCTAGTGTCACACCATATACTCCGGGACTTGTGTAGGTAACTTCAATCAAGGAATCTGTATACGATGAAGCCGTTCCGCCTTCAAATGTCCAGTCTCTCTGTTCAATACCGTGATAAGACACATCAGAAAATTCGACTGTTTCGCCCGCACAGATTATTTTTTTATCCGCTTCAAAATTAGCTGCACACAAATAATAAGTAGCATCGTCCGTTCCGGTTGCCAACAGATTTCCCGGTTGCCATAAGTTATTTCGTCCGGCTACAGGAGAATTCAAACAGGCGTGCATTCTCGTTTTCTGACCTTCTGTGAACATTCGGGCACAATAGGAGTACTCCATATAATTCTGAACATTATCTAATGTCCCGCATGTGGCTCCACTCAGGTTACATGTTTGCCAACCTATGGTGAGCGGTGTGTCTTCTACCTCATCATCATACTCACAATTTCCCGCTTGTGCTACTGTAAGGTAAAAGTAGTCCGGTACATTATTTCCACCCCAAATATGTTGCAGGTTAAAATAATGACCTATCTCATGCGTCAATACTGTTCTTCTGAAATAATCGGAAGTACCGATAGTACCCACATAGGAATGTTGCATGACAATTCCATCCCATTCCGGAGCCGCTGCCGCATCTGCCGGTAAAAGAGCATGTCCTGCTAATCCTGCAGCTGCGTCACATACATAAATATTCAAATACTGATCCGGCGGCCACTGGATAAGACTTTTTACCTGATGATCACCGATATATGTCAGGTCAGATACGGTTCTTGTAATACCACTGGTACAGTTTCCCTGCGGATCTAATTGTGCGAGACGAATTTCGATTTCTGCATCAGCAGCTAATGCCTTAAATGGGCTTACGATATCAGTCGTATCAGCATTTCGCTTACGCATTTGTGTGTTGACCTGTTTAACTGCGTCATAGATCTGCGCATCACCTATATTTTCATCTCCATAGTTATGAATGATGTGAAATACAACCGGGATGATATAAGTTGTCCCTTCTCGTAGAGTCGGTTGTTGTTTAAACCATTCCGTGTATGTTGACAATTGTTCATAGGCAATAGCAATTCCTTCATGAAGTTCCGGATTTTGCTGTACCATTTCATGTCGCATTTTATCCGTTCCACAATGCAGAAGGTCCTGTGCGAATGAAGAAAAAAACGAGAAAATTAAACAAGTAGTGAGTAGTAAGTAGTTTCTTTTCATGAAGAACTTCTGTTTAGTATTTAGTCATTAAAAAAGAAAAAGAACCATAGAGCCGCATTCTCCCGGGTTACTCCATCTGTATATCCGATAGTAGAACGGTTGCTGTTCATGACTCTGTCATTCTCCACATAACCAATGGTCGATCGGTTACTGTTCATCACACGATCATTTTCTATGTATCCGATTGTACTGCGGGAACTATTCATCACTCTTCCATTTTCAAAATATCCGATAGTACTTCGGGAACTGTTCATAACCCGTCCATTTTCGATATATCCAATGGTGCTTCGTGAGCTATTCATCACACGGTCTTTTTCAATATAACCAATGGTACTTCTGCTTCCGTTCATTACACGTTGTGCCTGAGCAGTGGTTACAGACAGTACTATTAGCATACTAATTGCTATACAAGTTGTAAGAAATTTCATCTGGTCGATTTTTTCACTAAAATAATGATAATTATGAAAGTACTTTCACATACATCTGTTTTACTTGCATTTACATGCTTCACATTCTTCCTGAGTAGCAAATCCTTTCTGTGAACAACCGCTATAACCGATCAATTCACACGCATTTGCATCTTCGTTAAAAAACCACCTGTTAAATGCCGCCTGACAAGCTTCATTTGTAGGAGGAGTTTCAGAACATTGTGTTATTTTTAAATCGCAATCCTTTTTTTTACAGGATCCCGATAATACTGCTATAGAGAGTACTGTGAACAGAAAAAAATACTTCATTGTTTTCATAACTTTCATATTTAACTCAAAAAAGTTATGACTATTTTTTGATTTTCACAAGATCAGCGGGTAAAAACCCATTCCTCGTCTGAGCTCAGAGATTCGTGAAAACGGTATCCGTCTACATCATAATCCTTCAACTCTTCGACATCAGAAATACCTTTCTCCACAATATACCTTGCCATTGCTCCACGGGCATGTTTGGCATACATCATTATTACTTTAAACGTGTCTCCTTTCAGATCTTTGAAAACCGGTGTAATAATTCTTCTGTCTACTACTTTAGTATCTATCGCTTTAAAGTACTCCCCTGAAGCCAGGTTTACAATCACTTCGTCTTTATCGGTCTCTTGTTTCAATTGCTCCGTCACTTTCTTTTTCCAGAATGCATACAGATTTTTGGTTTTGGGCGTAACTTCCCACTTTGTCCCCATTTCCAAACGATACGGATAGAGCAAATCCAACGGTTTTAATAAACCGTACAATCCGGATAGAATACGTATTTGATTCTGCCCCTGTATAATATCTTCTTTTTTCCAGGAGATCATGTCCAACCCCTTGTATACTTCTCCGGTAAAAACAAAACCACATTGTCGCGTATTGTCATCCGGGTTCTCCGGCTTTTTCCAGTTCTGGTATCTTTCGTAATTCAACGTCGAAAGCGCCTCACTAAGATGCATTAACTTCCCCAGTTTTGCAGCGCTCATTTTTTTTAGTTTCCCTGCCAGATAGTCTGCCTCTTCTATAAAAACAGGAACAGTAAAATCAGTTACAGGGATGTTCTGATCCAGATCAATTGATTTTGCGGGAGATATCAGAATTTTCATTTTTGCTAAATTTCAAAATGTCACTAAAAGTAATTGTTAGCGTGCAGATTTCAAAACTAATGCGGGTTTGAAAATCTGGGGTCCTGAATAAAGTTCTCATCCGACAGGCAAAGAAGAAATGCTTTTAGAAGTTGTTTTTCCTGATCATCCAACTGCACCCCTCCCATGTGAGCAAATTCTATCATCGGATCGATGGTCTCACTCTGAATGATCCCCGAACTATAGTGATCAATTACTTCGTCCAATGTTGCAAATCGTCCGTCGTGCATGTATGGAGCTGAGTATGCAATATTTCTAAGCGTAGGGACTTTGAACTTCCCGTTATCCGTACCGTTTCCTGTCACTTCCATTCGCCCCGGATCAGTAAAACTGGCGTCCAGACCATTATTGGAGTATTTCTGCACCTGCATTAATGGTCCGTTATGACAATGCAGACAGTCAGCACCATTCAAACTCAGGAAGAGATCATAACCGGCCCATTCTTCGATGGTCACTGAAGAATAGATCTGTTGTTCCTTCGCCGTCAACTGAAGCCCGTTCTGGTATTTATACATCACATCAAATTTGGACTCTGCAGATATCATTGTGCGGAGAAATTGTGCCAGAGCTTTGGTCACCTTTACCGAGTCAATTCCATATTCTCCGAAGGCCTTCGCGAACATTTCAGGATAACGATCGTCCGTTCGCAATTTTTCAACGGCATCACTCCATGACTGATTCATTTCAATCGGATTCGGAACCGGCTCCAATAATTGTGCTTCCAGTGTAGCTGCTCTGCCATCCCAAAAGAAGAATTGTTGCCACCCCAGATTAATCAAAGCCATCGAATTTCTTGTTCCAACAGCACCGGTAATTCCTGTACTAAACTGATTTGGATCTGAGAAGGCCGCTTCTGCATGGTGACAACTGGCGCATGACATTGAATTATCTCCACTAAGTTTCTTCTCATAGAACAAATACCTCCCCAGTTCTACTCCCTCCACTGTCATGGGATTATCTGAGGGAATCGGCATATTTGGAAAATGAGAGGGTATGCTCAGATTATATGGTGTGGGTTCAAAATCCGAAATCTTATCCTTTCTACAACTTGCTATCAAAAGTAAGCCTGCAAGAATAAACAAGCTTCTTTTACTCTCCGACTTGAATTGCATTGGAAAAATTTATCATTGCTTTATTTGTCAACTCTTCTGTCTCAGGCATGGAATGCGTCACAAACTCTGTTTTGAGATCAATTGTACCTCCCGGTCCTGTAAAAAACTGATCAACATGTACTTTTATCTTCATCCTGTACAGTTTTTCATTTATCTTTTCCCACTGTATATTATTCCATTCAAACTGTTTGAGATGCGCATCCATTCCCAAATGGAAAGAATAGTTAAACGGGAAATTTGCCGAACCGGGTATCGTATCATGACTCCCCTCTACTTTTACAAAAATATATCCCGGATTCCAGCTCCAGTGCATATCATTGATATTGGTAAGATAAAGCGGATCTGTTTCTTCGAAAGAAACCGGATCAAGGTGGTTCCACTCCTGGATCACTCCCAGATTTCCCTGTATATTTTCAAAATTCCCTGGATCACCCGGAGCTTTGAATAAAGTAAGTCCCTCCGATGCCCAATCCATTTTCGCGGAATTAACTAACCGCTTTTCTCCATTCATTAACCGGGTAACAACAAATTTTAATTCCCTGATTTTTATCGGGTACCCCTGAACTGTTTCTACTACCTGATCCAACGCCAAAGGTTCTCCTCCATAATAAGGTTCCACCACAGCTTCGAGCATGATCGGATCCTCTCCGGGTTCGGGAATTACTACCGGACTATCCTCCTTACAGGATGACACAGCTATACCTATTACTAAAAACAGAAATTTTATTGATTTTTTCATTTTTCTTCTTTTACACAGCAGAGCATATAACTTCTCTCCTTAAATATACGATTTTTTCGACGTTTTAGTTGGTCATTCCTTCGCTCTTCTCTCTCTTTTTGAATGCATAGACCAACCCAACCTGGGCCACATAATGTTGTCGTGCTTCCGGACCATTTGTCTTTTGCAACATAGTATTCCTTAGGAACATATTTACCTGAAACTGCTTATAACTCACTGATAGACCCCATTGCATAGAAAGAATAGACACACCTGAAAACTCGTCCAGTAACCCTCTCACCTCACTCTTTCTTCCCCACTCAAAAAACACACCTGCACGTGGCATAAATTTAACATCTCCTGCACTAATCAGACCAAATAAAGCCGCATCTGCAGTAGCCATATCGCCGAATTTATAATCCAGCGCATTCCTTGTATTGTGTCGATACATTCCTTGTAAACTTAACCCGATAAACCTATAACGCACCATATATGACAAGCCTCCCCAAAAGTCGAAGGAACCACTCCCCATTTGGTACACCGGGTCTATAAGGATGTTAGCGTTACTATCCAGCCAGTTTCCTGACGGGACATCCATTCCTCCAAACAAATCAAGACGATTATTCCATCCATTTGGCGACAATTTGGAAAGCGGTCGTGCTGAAACCTGTAATTGAATATCTCCCATTCCCCAATAGTCAAAACGTCTGTTACCATTGACTCCCTGATAAATATTACGGATCGGAATAGCTACTTCTCCGAAAATTCTATCGGTGAAACTATATCTTCCCCTAAGTTCGTAGGTATCGAAAATCTCTTTCACTTCACTACCAACGAGGTTCAAATGTCCTGAATGTTTGGTATGAACGATGGGGTAACCATTACGAAACAATGTTGTATAATTAAACCCGATACTGCTTTTTCTATCGTTTGGAATGATTTCATAAAATCCACTACAGATATCACAGGCAAGTATCGTTGTCTGCCACAGAATTGCGGCAAGAACAAAAATCTTTTGCATAATTCTTTTAAATAAACTAGTAAAACAACCGGAAAGTGATTCTAAAATCACATAAAGAAAATTATGCGTATACCGGAGGGTGGTCTACCGAACGGGTAACACCCTCAACAAGATTTGTATTGAGTCTAAAAAAATCAGGAATACCAACACCAGCATGGACTTGTTCCTCGTTTATTTCAATAAAAAAAGTAAGTGAGTATTTTTTAACTTCTTCCTGCTCTGTCTGCAATGGTGAATCATCAACAGGGTCTTTGTGCGTTATTTTCTTTACGGCACAGGAACCGTTACACTCCAATTCGGGTTTATCTTTATTCTCACAAAATTCCTCGGTAAAATTCTGATTATTGAAAACATATTGATTAATTACCCATGTCTCAGCAAAGAAACCTGACAGTAAAACGCCCAAAAACAACACCAATATGTATGCTTGCTTTCGCACCGTACAAAATTACTCGAAAATCAGATACAAATCGCATATTTCAAGTAAAACAAGGCTGTCAAAAGCAAAAAAGTCGTCTGTAATTGACGTTTACAAATAATTTGATGAACTTTGTAGACAGATAGATAAAACTGTTCCGATGCAAAAGAAAGTTGCCCTTGTTATACTTGATGGTTGGGGATTAGGAGACCACACAAAATCCGATGCTATTTTTAACGCTAACACACCTGTTTTTGATCGCATTATGCGTGATTATCCCAACGCAACACTTATTACAAGCGGGGAACAGGTTGGATTACCTGAAGGACAAATGGGGAATTCAGAGGTAGGTCACCTAAACATCGGAGCAGGAAGAGTGGTTTATCAGGAACTTACCCGCATTAACAAGGCTATTCGCGAAGGAGATTTTTTCACGAACCAAACACTTCTTCACGCTTTTGAAAAAGCCCGGAATGAAAATCGTTCCGTTCATTTTATCGGATTAGTTTCCAAAGGCGGAGTACACTCATCGCAAGAACATTTGTATGCGCTTTGTGATCTGGCACAAAAAGAAGGTGTTCCTGATACTTATATTCATGCCTTTACGGACGGGCGTGACTGTGACCCGAAAAGCGGCAAAGGATTTGTTCGTGAGCTGGAGGAGTATATCGCTGACAAACCTGTAAAAATTGCCAGTATTATCGGTCGGTATTATGCCATGGATCGGGACAACCGATGGGAACGGGTTGCAAAGGCCTATCACCTGATGGTGAATGGAGAAGGGACTTCTTACCCTTCAGCAAAAGCAGCTTTTGACGCATCGTATGAAGCAGGAATTACGGATGAGTTTATTGAACCTTCGTTAATTACGGACGAACAGGGTAAAGCTTTGGCGACCATTCAGGAAGGTGATATTGTCATCTGTTTCAATTTCCGGACTGATCGTCCCCGTGAAATTTCTATTGCCCTGACACAAAAAGATTTTCATGAGTACAATATGCACAAATTGAATCTGCATTATGTAACCATGACCAATTATGATAAGAGTTTTTCAAATGTCCACATTGTATTTGAAAATGATAATTTAAAGAATACATTGGGTGAAGTGCTCTCACACTCCGGATTATCTCAGGTACGTATCGCTGAGACGGAGAAATACCCGCATGTTACGTTCTTTTTTAGCGGAGGCAGGGAAAATACATTTTCAGGAGAAAAGCGCATTCTGGTGAACTCTCCGAAAGTTGCAACCTATGATCTTCAGCCGGAAATGAGTGCTCCGGAAGTTACCCAAAATATTGTCTCTGAAATCCGGGATCATCAACCGGACTTTATTTGTCTCAATTTCGCGAACCCGGATATGGTAGGTCATACAGGGGTTTACGATGCTATTATTAAAGCAGTGGAAACGGTGGATTCCTGTCTGGGAACAGTAATTGACACTGCGTTGGCTTACGATTACGATCTCATTGTTATTGCAGATCATGGAAATGCGGACTATGCTATCAATACTGACGGAAGTCCTAATACGGCGCACTCTTTAAATCCAGTACCTGTAATCTGGGTAGGCACTTCCAAAGGGACCCTACACGACGGAGTTTTAGCGGATGTGAGTCCAACTATTCTTCAATTAATGGGAATTGAGCAACCGGAAGAGATGACGGGAGAATCTCTGATAAAATAACTCTCTGCCGTTATTTATCTTGCTTCTTTTCTGATGAATATGGGGCTGAGGGAACGACTTTTCTGTCATTTTCTACAAAAATTACGTATCTTCTGTAAAGAAGAAAAAGGTCTCATTTCAATAGTGGGTTAAAATTTTCTTCTGTTCTTTTCTATTGACATTTTTTCGTAAATTCGAAGGCACTACTACTAATAGTATTCTATGCTACGAAACATTAAAAAGCCGAAGAATTATTTCATACTGTTGATCTGTATTGTTATTTCGCTTCTTTTTTATGGCAATTCTATCCAAAATGGTTATTCTCTTGATGACGAACTTGTAACCTCAACGGATACGAAGAAAAACGAGAAAATCGAACAGGGATTCAACGGATTTGCAAATATCTTTTCTTCCCGTTATGCAGAAGATGGAAAACAACAGTATGCTTATCGTCCGGTAACTGTTTATTCGTTTGCTATCGAATACGACTTGTTTGGTAATGTTGAGAATCGGGCAGCGATTAGTCATATCATCAGTATTCTACTCTACGCACTCAGCGGGTACTTACTCTTTGTTTTTTTACAGCTCTCAATTGGTCAGCAGGCATGGCGTTTCAATGCTTTAGTTGTTTTACTATTTTTGATTCACCCCATTCATTCGGAAGTTGTGAACAACATTAAATCAAGAGATGAGTTACTCGCTTTTCTTTTCGGAATCAGCCTTTTGATCCATTCAGTCAAATTTTATGATACCCGAAAGAAGCGCTACTTGTTTTTTTCACTCCTATTTATTTTTCTGGCAATTTTCAGTAAAGAAACCGGGACTATCTTTTTAGCTCTCGTTCCGGTCAGTCTTTATTTTTTCAGAGATATTAAACTCAAGCATGTACTGTTCTTTACACTTGCTCTCGCTGTTGCTTACATTTCCTACAAAAAAGGATCTAAACTCATCCTGAATCAGGAATCTATTCGCTATTTCAGCTGGTTCGAAAATCCATTGTATGAACTCGGGTTTGCTTCTCGTATTCCCATGTTTTTCTACTCTATCTGTCGGTATATTCTTCTTCTGATTCTTCCCTATCCATTGAAATACTATTATGGGTACAATGAAATCCCGCTAGTTGGTTATTCGGATCCTGCTTTCTATGCATCACTGCTTGTGATACTTGTGCTTCTTTACTTTACGTTTTCAGGTATTCGATCGAAGAAAAAAAGCAGTTATTTCCTCTTATTCTTTTTCTTAGGAATTGGCGGCGCAGGTAATTTACTTCTTCCTCTGCCCGGAATCATTGCCGAGCGATTTGCTTTTGTGGGTTCTGTCGGATTTTGTGCCCTATTGGTGTACCTTCTTTTCTATTTTTCTAAAACGTCTCTTATCAGCCAACTTCCGACAAAATTGTCGCGGACACTGGGAGTGGGATTATCCATTCTTTTTATCACATCACTGGTTTATTCCTTTCAAAGAAATAAAGACTGGGAATCTACTTTCACACTCTACCACAATGATATATCCAAACTGGATAAGTCGATGAAAGCAAACTCATTGTTGGCTACTGAATATGCAGGGATTGCCAATCAGATTAAAAGGTCCGGTAATATAGACCAGATCAATCGGTTGATTGAGAATGTAGACTCCGCCTTGTTGTATTATACGAAGGCTTTAGCAATCTATGATCAATATGCCAATACTTATAACAATATTGGTTTCTTACTCTACAATCAGAAAAGTGATATTACAGGAAGTATTCCTTACTGGCAAAAAGCACTACAACTTGAACCGGATTATCAAGAGGCCCGGTACAATATTGCCAACTCGTATGGAAAAATCAAGAAGAATATCGATCAGGTCATTCTGGCTCTTGCTATTTCCGACTCCATTGATCAAAACACATTACCCGTTTATAAAAAGCAATTCCAAAAGAACCATTCTACAGAACACATTTCAGAATCTCTTGTTGCCTGGGAAGTTTTAAATCATCTGGAGCAGATGGCTAATTCAATTTGGTCACAGCGTCCTGACCCCGGAATTATCACCTCTTATGGAAAGTATGCTAACGCATATATAACCTGGACTTCTCCTTATCTGGAATCCACCAATGCGCATGAAGTTATCCTATCTACCTGTTCAGCACCGGATAACCTCACATACGCTCGGTTAAGGGATTTATTTGACCAACTGCGCAGAGCTCTGTCTAACAAAATCTTGAATTCGATAGCTGATGAGACGGCCCCCCATTCAGCAGAAACACTTCTGATTGCAGGAAGTTCTGTATATAGAGATTCTTTTTACAACTCATTTGAAGAATTGTACCGCATTGATCCGCAATTTAGTCACATGTACAATGCCGTTGCCCAGTTTGCCTCTGCAAATGACGACCCTCAACCCCTTATTACCTGGGGAAGACGATTTGCGGAGAACTTTCCTGATCAGGCAGGAGGAGGATATCGGCAAGCAGGTGCAGCATTCCGCAGAATAGAACAGAAGGATAGCGCAACATTCTATTTCAATCTGGCTCTGAATGCCTACGAAAAAGAACTACAGTTACTTCGTTCAAAAGACCAGACTGCTAACCGGGAAAGGATTAATCAATTGGTGAATAGTATTTCGCTAACGCAAACATCACTTAAACAACTGGAAGAATGAGCCATCAACTCCCTTCTTCCGGAATAGCCAATATCCCCGTTCATTATCTGATAGCTATGCCGAGAACGGGGAGTACGTTATTGTCCATCATGCTTAACAAGCATCCGCAAATTCTGTCTACAATCGAAGAACCTTTTTATTTTAACCTGTACCCTAAATACAAAAAGATAAAAGACTGGAATACTGAAGTCATCAATCGCTTTTGCGCGGATTTCTTTCTATTTTCCAATCATAAACTGGAAATGCAATCCGTACATTTTGACACACTAAAAGGGCTACTAACGACTAACTCTGAGGGCTTAAATTTTGAAAAAGCTATCCGGCTTGCTTATATGGCTTTTTTCCCGGATAAAGATAAGTCAGCTATTTCCTGTATTCTGGATAAAGAACTACAATACTACCAGTTTATCCGAAAAGTAGCTCAACGCTACCCACAAACAAAATTTATTGTCCTGTTTCGTGAACCTGTCGACAATATATACAGATGGCAATTTATGCGCAAAAAGAGGAAACGCAAACATAAGCTCAGTCATCTGACAAAGCTCTGGTCATATAGAAAAAGAAACATATTACAGCAATTGTCACAGCTGCCCACATCACAGGTTTTATTAATTACCTATGAAAACCTCATCAACGACACTGAGAAAACAATTTCAACTATTTGTTCTTTTTTGAACATTCCCTATTCTCCTGAAATATTGAAAAACACATCTTCTTCAGACTATTACGCAACATCAGATTTTAAAGAAATCACTCATTTTCATGAAATGTCGTTCAAGAAACCTGATAAAAATAAAATAGGTGAAGGGTATCGAAAGTTCTCAGATAAAGAAATTCAATACATCCTCCAAAAAACAGAATCCTTATCTGAAGATACTTCAAAAAAAGGAGGTTACCCTTTCTTCTCAGAAGAGCTTATTGTAAAAACATGGTACATGTTACCATTTTCATTCCAACGCGGAATAAAAATTATAAAAGCCAGGGTTACTTCTCAAAAAACTGCTGAATCATGAACACCTTAATCGAACTCCCAGAGGAGACATACACACTCGGTGATCTGATTAAATCCGGAAGTACCGCCGAAATTTTTGAGTTTTCTACCAGCACTTTCTCAGGTGTCATCAAGCTCTTCTTTCCTTTTATTCCGGAAGAATGGGCACGAACAGAATACCAAAATACATTGATCGCGGGAAGTAAACTTTCTTTTTCGGTTCAAACCTATGGGATTGTCAAAGTGAAAAGCAGGATCGGCTTATTATTGAACCTGAGCAAAGGGATTTCTCTTTCCGAATATGTTTTAAAACATCCTTCCAAGTTGTTGAGCATACCCAAAAAAATGGCTGAAATACATACACAAATTCATGAAGTAAACACTGTAGATGAGCTCCCAGAACTGGAACATCGCTTTTTTTATTCATTAACCCGATTAGATTTTTTACCCGACGAAAAAAAAGAAAAACTACAGCAATATTTCCATACTCTACCAAAAGGGACTTCATTATGTCATGGAGATTTTCATTTTGGAAACCTATTACTTTCATCATCCAAAGCGCAATCGGTAACTCTTCTTGATTGGGGAGATACGCATAAAGGGAATGCTATGTATGATGTCTGCAGAACATATCTTTTACTCAAATCACCTTCTGAAAAGCCGGTATGGATATACCGCTTTTTTGCTACTTTTATAAAACGTCGTATTGCTGCAAATTATCTGAATGCTTATCAAAAGATTACCGGGTGTACCCCACAAGATCATGAAAAATGGGAAATCATTGTCGCTGTTATCCGGCTAAGTGAAATTGATGATATAAAAAAAAGAGAATGGTGGAAAAACATTGTATTACAATACATTACTGTCATACAGGTTGTGAACCAGCCTTCCCTCTCTTCATTTTAAAAGAGTTATTATGAAACCCTCGATATGGTATTCTGCATACGATAATAACGATTACAAGGGTCAGGAAAGTAGTTTTTACGATCCAAAGCAATTTAAGTGGGCAAAAGAAATTCTTGCTCACAAAGAAGTTATTGAAAAAGAACTCTCTGAGTACTTACAAACAAAAGAGAAATTTGACCCCTATTTTAATCAGTCTCTTACTTCCGAAAAAAACAAATGGAAAACAATCGGTCTTAAGTTCTGGTCAATTAACAATTTTAGTAATCAGAAAAAATTTCCAAAGACGACAGAAATTATTAACGGGATTCCTGAATTGTACTCCGCTTCTTTCAATAAGTTGGAAGCCGGAGCCAGTATCCGTTCGCACTGTGGAGATACAAATGCCATATTTCGTTGCCATTTGGGAATATATATCCCTGCAGATTTACCGAAATGTGGTTTTAAGGTGGGGGATGAACAGCAAAGTTGGAAAAAAGGAGAGCTTCTTATTTTTTGTGACGCTAAACGACACGAAGCCTGGAATTTAAGTGAAAAGGATCGCTATATTTTTCTATTTGACATTATGAGAGATGAATTCGATCAGCAAAAGAAAAGAGTTGTATCCACTGTTCTCTCATTCCTTTTCCTTCAAAAAGTAGCATTGTTCTTTGTCTTCCTGTTTCGAATACAAGATCCACAAAAGATCGAAAGAATTCCCCGCAAGTGGATCAGGCCACTTATTTTTATACTCCGTCCGTTTGCACTGGTTGCTGCCTGGTACGCTAATAAAAGAAGAATTTATTAATAATTAATCTGATCTGAAAAATGCTATACACTATTGAACACAGTTGGTTACCCAATTTAAAATCCGGCTATTCAGTAATCCGTGAAGAACTTTTTCATTTTCTGCGGGAGTGTCCTGTATCATCGCTTCACAACAACTACAAAGCTTACACGAATAAAGATGGGTGGAGAACTATTCCATTAGTCTTTTTCACAATCGAAAATCCTGAATTCATAACTCACTTTCCTAAAACACATAAGATTATCCAGGCTATTCCAGAATTAATTAGTGCCGAATTTTCGATCCTCTTACCCGGAACGGAGATTCGTCCTCATATAGGCTATTCCAAACAGGTTATGAGAACACATCTTGGCCTAAAAGTTCCCGATGGAGATATTGGTTTCAAAACAGAATCCGAAAGTGTTTCCTGGGAAGAGGGCGATACCTTCTCTTTCAATGATGGAGAATTGCACGAAGCATGGAACAGAACAGAAGAAGATCGTTGGGTGCTTATGATTGATACCCCAGTTCCCGGTTCAGCCTATGGAGCAAAAGAAATAGCCCGTTACAAATTTGAGAACCTTACTGATGAAGTGCTGCTACGGATAGCACCTAAAGAAGAATGGTTAAGACGCTTGGAATGATAATTTTTCATTAATAACATCCAAATTCAGAGGGCCGGGTACTCCCCAAAACTTCGGTTTTTCCAAATCACCACTTAACTTCTCTGCAAGTTGTATCCATTTCTGTGATTTTCTGTTATAATCTTCTCGTGTCAGCACATAATACTGAAAGTCTCTATTCTCCTGCCCTGGCACAAGCACGTACCCCAAAGAACGATTGAAAACAATTGCTTTCTTGTTCTCTTTATGCACTTTTATGAATGATTTATTAAAAATATCGAGTTCCGTAAAAACAACATTTAAAAAACATAAACTGGCAAAAACGGGAATATATTCTCCCGCATTGTGTTTCCAAACAAAAATTCCTCCTTCTCCATAGCCTTCCTCCAGATTTATATTCTTACAATTCAAAACCCCTATCGGTTCATCATCAACCTGAATCATGAAATAATAGTTGAAAGGAGTATTAATGGATTGAAACCATTTTTTTTGCATTTCTTCCGAAATCCTCTTTTTATACTCCATTGTCTTTCGGATAGTCGGGTCATTTCTCCAGCGACGAATCAATTCAATATCATTGAACTCTACTCTTTTTAATCGTATACCATACTGTTCAATAATCATATCTCCTCCGCTATATGATAAGATGGTTTTCCATACTGCGATAAAAGAATCTTTGAGACATACTGAGCAATGATTCCGAGGCTGAATAAGATGATTCCTGTCGAAAAAAGAATACTGACAATCAATGAGGTATATCCCAGTACTTTTATCGAAAAGAACATCTTTTGGATAATGATATAAAAGCCGATAAAAAAGTTGGTCAACATTAAAATAAAGCCCAGTCTTGTTATTAATTTCAAGGGAAATGTTGACGAAATTAATATCAGGTTTGAAGTAAGTGCTACCAGTTTAAACGAATTGTAATTTGAGCGCGAACGTTTTGATAATTCGTGACGAACCTGCACCACCTCCACCTTATCTGTGTACCACAAACAAAGTTCATCAATAAAAATAAATGGACTGGAATGTTTAACGATCTCTTTCACCAAAGATGAAGACAATAACCTAAAGCTTGACCCCACACCACTTTTATTAACCCACCCAGCTAATTTTTTATAACAAAATGACTGGGATTTTCTCCATGCCGAGATCTTCTTTGACTGAGGAACACCATATACGACCTCCGAATTTCCAGACAAATATCTCTCCAAAAGAACAGGGATATCTTCCGGCAAAAATTCAAGATCGTCATCAATCGTTATAACCACATCTCCTTTCGCTTTCGACATTCCGCAAATCAGTGCATGATGTTGACCAAAATTACGGGACAAACGGATTCGTTTTACTGGAAATAAACTTTGCGCTCCGGTACCTTTTAAGACTTCCCAGGAGTTATCACTACTACCATCATCCACCGCTATAATTTCTGTCTGTAAATCAAGTTGCCGGGAAACATCCATAAGTCTTTCCAGTAATTCTCCTATACAGTTTTCTGAGTTAAAAACAGGTATTATAATCGATATAGATCGCACTTGTCTCATGTTTGTTGACTTGAACTTAGTGTTAATCCTCCATCCATAACAAGGTTCTGCCCGGTTATCCATCGCGAATCAGATGAAAGGAAGAATAGTATTGCATTAGCAACATCTTCAGGAGTTCCCAGTCCAAACGGGTACTGCTTTTCGTAAGTTTGCAGCTTATCAGGATCGGTAGCTTTCACCGTTTCTTCAAAAATTGCTGTTTTAACCAACGCTGGAGAAACAACATTTGACCGGATTTTCTTAGGCGCTAATTCTAAGGCAAGATTGCGGCTATAACTTTCTAGAGCCGCTTTAGAGGAAACATATACAGCACCTCCAAAATACGGGTGTTTTGTCGATATAGAGGACAAAAACACCAATGAACTTTCGTTTCTGATTCTTCCTTTACTTAGCAGCATTGCTGTTAATTCAATTGGTGCAAACGTATTCAGATTCCAGACTTTGTCCAGGTGTTTTCTTTTTATAAACTTAACGGGAAGCGGAAAAACCATTCCTGCCGAATGAACGATACCGTCCACTGTGTCTATACTTTCGGAAAGATGTTGTACCTGATTCTCATCTGTTATGTCACAGACATAATATTCTTGTTTTTCAGTCGAAATTTCTTCCAGTAGTTTTATCAATTCTATCAACAGGTTTTCTCTTCTTGCAACTGCAATGATAGTAGCTCCTTCTTCTACAGCTTTTATACATGTTGCCCTTCCAATACCACTTGAAGCACCTGTAATCAGTATTTTCTTATTTCTTAACCTCATTCATCAAATTCTATTACCGGAATTACCTTCAAATTGTCTGTCTGAACAATTGCACTTCCCCAAGAATACCCAACTCCAAAACCACTTAACAATAATTTTTTCTTTCCTGATAGCTCCTCATTTGTAAAACAATGTGCTATTGTCAACGGTATAGAGGCCGAACTTGTATTACCATATACATCAATTGAGTAGGGTACTTTTTCTTCCGGAAATTTCATCTTTTTGCGAACAGTTTCGTTCATCAATTTATTCGCCTGATGCATAATCAGGTAATCAACCTCATCCTGTTCCACCCCAGCAGTTTCCAATACTTTTGTTACATTAGGTTTTACCTCTCTCAACGCAAAATTGAAAACTTCTACACCATCCAGATGTAAGTCCCGATCTGCTCTTATAATACCATTCCCAAAATCTTTCTTTTCAAACGTAGTACTACAAACCGGATTTCGTGTCCCCCCTCCTGGAATGATTATAGAAGCATGTCCACTTCCATCCGTCTGCAAGTTAAATACTGACTCTACTTCTCCCTTCCGTAACAGAGTAGCTGTACCTGCATCACCAAACAACGGATAAACACTCTTATCTTCGTAGCTAAGCGAAGGAGAGGAAACATCACCACACAAAAGCAATCCTTTCTCTATATTTGAAGCTGTCATCAATGACGATATAACGCTTAATCCATAGATATAACCTGAACAGCCCAAATTAATATCAAATGCCAATACATTTTTTCCAAGTTGTAACCGCTGCTGAAGAAGGATTGCACTTGCCGGAAGAATATAATCCGGTGACTGCGTAACAAAGATAATCACTCCTATTTCCTCCGGTTTCGTTATTCCTGAATCAAAAAAAGCACGGGCAGCCCGCTCACATAAATCCGATGCACAAACATTGTTATCTGCAAATCTCCGTTCCTTTACACCTGTTCCGGACTGGAAAAACTTCAGTTCAGATTTAGTAAACAACGGATAGTCTTCCGTTTTGACAATTTTTCCCGGAACACAGGCCGAAATGGCTTCAATCTGTACACCGGAAGTCTTCACTACACTCATAACCTTTCAGTTACAAGATTAAACAATTCTTCTATCGTGTTCACCGATCGTAAATCTTCTCCATTCAACAAGACATCAAACTCACTATCAATCAAAGCGATTAGAATAAGGGCGTGCATTGAACTAAATTCAGGAATTTCCCTGTAATTCATCGAAGGGATTAATGTCCCTTCTTCTATATCTTCAAACTCTTTTTCAAGTAGCCTTGTAAATTCAACAACTGTCATAACCTTATAATTTAATAACGGTTCCTCCCCATGTATATCCGATACCATAACCCAGAAGCATAATTTTCATCCCTCTTTTTGCCTTTCCCTGAACAATAGCTTCTTTCAGAGCGATAGGGATGGAACTTGAAACAGTATTACCTACTTCTTCCAAATACACAAAAAACTTATCTTCAGGAATTTTACATTTCCTCCTTAATACATGTAGAATAAAACCACTTGCCTGATGAAAAATGAACAAATCTATATCCTCAAAATTCAGGTTGTTCTTTTCTAATGTTTCTGCAAGAAGCTTTGGTACTCTGCGTATTGCGAACGTCACTATTTCTGCTCCGTTCATATACATTCTCCCATTCAGCATATTTCCCGGTTCATCTTTGTATTGAGTAATCCACTTCTGATCAACCGGATTCCGGGTAGCACTTCTGTCTACAAACAAAGACTTTGCCCCTTTTCCATCAGTACCAAAAACAAAATCTCCAATTTTATCTACACCCTCTTTTGAAATGTAGGTTGCTGATGCACCATCACTAAATATCATCCTCAGGTACAAGTCCTCCGAATGTGTCGCGTGGGAAGAAGTCTCTGCCAGTAAAAAAAGAGCATTCTTAACCAAACCAGCTGTAATCATTGCTTTAATAAGACTGAGCCCATATATGTATCCGGAGCACCCCATTGGCACATCAATACTAAGACAATCTTCTCTTAAACCAAGTTGTTCATGTACAAAAACAGAAGTAGATGGGGCTTTAAAATCCGGAGATAGTGTACACATTACCAGTAAATCGATTTCCTCAACAACAAGCGACTCATTTTCCGAAAAGAGCTTTTTTGCTGCTTTACACGCTAAATCAGACCCAATTTCATCAGGATTTGTAAGATATCTTTTTCTAACTCCCGACTGCTTAAATATCTGTTCAGGCGTCACATCAGGGAACTGATCTGCCAATTCTTCATTCGTCACCACATTATCCGGCAAATAATATGTCAGCAGGAATCCTGAATTCATTAATAGCTTCGTAGTTATAAGTTAATCTTCTAGCTAAGTTAATCAAATTATAGAACAAACTGCTGTTTTGCAGAAAGCAAAAAGCCTGTGAAAAATTTCACAGGCTTTCTCATCTGTTAGGATGTTGTTCTCTCTATTCTTCACCGGTAGCTATCGGTTCATCATTCCCTACTACCTCTGAGCCATTTAATGCTGTTTTGATTTTTAATTCCAGTTCATCCATGAGTTCAGGGTTATCCGCGATCAATGTTTTTACCGCATCTCGTCCCTGCCCCAGACGTGTTTCTCCATAAGAGAACCAGGAACCTGCCTTTTTCAGGATATTTAATTCCACACCCAAATCTATGATTTCACCCACTTTTGAGATTCCTTCTCCGTACATGATGTCAAATTCAGCTTTCTTAAACGGTGGTGCAACCTTGTTCTTAACGACTTTTACTTTAACACGGTTCCCGATCACTTCTTCCCCGTCTTTAATCTGATTGGCACGACGGATATCTATACGAATCGAAGAGTAAAATTTAAGTGCATTCCCTCCGGTTGTTGTTTCCGGATTTCCAAACATCACTCCAATTTTATCACGCAACTGGTTGATGAAAATACAACAACAATTTGCTTTATTAATTGATCCGGTAAGTTTTCGTAGAGCTTTTGACATCAAACGTGCCTGAAGTCCCATCTGGGAATCTCCCATTTCACCTTCGATCTCAGCTTTTGGTGTAAGTGCAGCAACTGAATCCACCACCAAAAGATCAATAGCTCCGGAACGAATAAGGTTGTCAGCAATCTCCAGAGCCTGCTCTCCGTTATCCGGTTGAGAAATTAAAAGATTTGCTACATCAACGCCCAGTTTTTCAGCATAAAACTGATCAAAAGCGTGCTCTGCATCGACAATGGCAGCAATTCCTCCCTGCTTCTGCACTTCTGCAATCGCATGAATTGCCAGGGTAGTCTTACCGGATGATTCAGGCCCGTATATCTCAACTACACGTCCTTTAGGTAAACCTCCCACTCCCAAAGCAAGATCCAGTGTTACCGAACCAGTCGGAATAACATCCAGCTTTTCAATCGGAGCATCACCAAGCTTCATTACAGCTCCTTTTCCAAAGGTTTTCTCCATCTTATCCATTGTCAGCTGAAGTGCTTTCAATTTCTCTTTATTGATCTCTTTCGAATTTGCCATGTTTTCTATTTTTCTACAAATTTAGGTGCGTCAGTACGTAAAGTATTTACGCACTTTATAAAACATCAAGAATCTGCGCAGCGTGTTCTTTTGTTTTTACTTTTTCTATAATTGCTTTAATTATTCCTTTTTCGTCAATGATAAACGTTGTCCGGTGAATTCCCTCGTATTCTTTTCCCATAAATTTCTTAGGTCCCCAAACACCATACGCTTTGATCATTGTCAAATCCGTATCTGCCAAAAGGGGAAAAGGTAGTTCATACTTTTCGGCAAATTTTGCGTGCCGTTTTTCATCATCTGCACTCACTCCAATTACCTGTATGTTCTTTTTCATCAGGACAGTTTCGTGATCCCGCAGGTCACAGGCCTGCGCCGTGCAACCGGGAGTCATGTCCTTAGGATAAAAATAAATCGCCAGAATTTTACCTGAATAATCTACCAGCGTGTGAACTTTCCCATTCTGATCTGTTACCGAAAAATCCGGTGCTTTGTCTCCAACCTTTAATGTCGTCATGTCGCTATATTTTTTGTCGTTTTATTGACGATATTTTCGTCAAAAATAAAAATTATTTAGTTCTTGCCAAATAAATTTATGAGTTCTTTTGTTAATTTCGAAGAAATCTTCATAAAATGCCCCTGTTTGTAAGAAACATCGCTCAATTCATCCACGATCAATATCCTGACAAATCGCAGGTAACCGTTGTTCTGCCTTCTCAGCGCGCGGGTAAGTATATTCAGGAGGAGCTTTTTTCTATTGTACAGAAACCTTTCTTTTCTCCACGATTTATTACGATTAACACATGGATACAACAACTGGTTTCTGAAACAGTTCTCTCTCAGACCGAATTATTGTTTCAATTGTATGAGGTACATCTTTCCCTAGCTGATAAGAAAGAATCGTTTGACGAGTTTATACGCTGGGGAAAAACACTATTGAGTGATTGCGACGAAATTGACAGGTATTTAATCAATCCTACGGATCTCTTTAAAAATCTCCGGGATGTGAAGGATATTGAGAACTGGTCTTTTGATTCTACCAAGGAGCTTACAGAAAATCAAAAGCGATTTATGGAGTTCTGGGATAAGTTGGGAGCCTATTATCAAACCCTACAACTTCGGTTAACGAAATCCGGAAAAACATATAACGGGGCTGCCTATCGTAAAGTAGCTGAAAATATTGATTTGTGCTTCAGAGAAAATAAAGAGGCTCACTTTCTGTTTGTTGGGTTTAATGCACTCTCTCCTGCAGAGATTAGTATTATGAAACAATTGCAACAAACAGGACGTGGTCATATTTTGCTGGAAGCTGACCGTTTTTTTCTTGACGACCGTCAACATGAAGCCGGAACGTTTATCCGTGAATTAAAACAACAGGTTCCAGGTACTCAGATTTACACTTCAGACCTTCTTCTTAAAGAAGAAAAGAACATCGAAGTAATCGCCTGCGCACAACCAACCAGTCAGGTGAAAGCTGCTATGACGGTACTGGAGAGCTTTCCGGAAGAAAAAATAAAAAAAACACTCCTGCTTCTTGCCGATGAATCACTTATTGTTCCCGCCATTAAACACATTCCTCTAAAAGCAAAAGAAGCCAATATTACACTTGGACTTCCCTTAAAAAATACGTTGCTCCGAACGTGGGTAGATTTGTTATTTGAAGCGCAGGAAAACATCCATTATTTTAAAACAACAGCGGTATATCACAAAACGATTGTCCGATTTTTCCGACATCCGTTTGTACATAAGCTGGCTTCAGAAAAAGATGTCCGGGAAATTGAAGCGATACAATTGCGCATCATTAAAAAGAACAGGCTTTTCTCAAAACCGGATTTTCCAGAACTATCGGAAAAACTGAATGAGCTGATCCGACTTGTATTCGCATCCTGGGAGGACAACTGGGGAAGTGCTCTGCAACGCATGCATACAATCAACGCTTTAGTATTTCCCTGCTTCGATATACAACAGGATCTTTTGGAGCGCAGTGCCATCAACCAGTTTGACACGGTTGTACGTGAAATGGTTCCCGTTTTCCATTCCCAATCTCCCACCATCGGTCTGTTTACATTCAAACAACTCTTCAATCCAGGCTGGATGAATAAAGCGGTAGCCTATTACGGAAACCCCACAGAAGGGTTACAAATTATGGGGTTACTGGAAACGCGAATGCTGGATTTTGAAACGCTTATCGTTATTGGAATGAACGAAGGGAAAATGCCTCCCGGAAACCATATTCAAACGATTATACCAATGGATCTCAGGAGGTATTTCGGACTTCCGACTCCCACACAAAAGGATGCTTTATTTGCTCATCACTTTTACAGACTGCTTCCCTCCGCAAAAGACATTTATATTACTTATAATAATGCACCGGGAGAAGGAATAGCGACAAATGAACCCAGTCGCTATTTACGCCAACTGGAACTGGAACTTGCCCGTGAGAATAAGAATATCAACTGGTCGGAAAAGACTTTTCTTCTCGAAAAGGAAGAAAGCCATCCAGTCCAGATAGAACGAACCAAGGAGATAACGGATGCCATCCTGAACTTTTTCAGTTCGGGGGTTTCAGCTTCTGCACTAAAAAAATTCATTACCTGCCCCCTCGATTTTTATTATCGGTACATACTCGGGTTGTACGAGAATGAAGAGGTGGAAGAAGAGATGGAAAGCAGTACGTTCGGAGATATCGTACACCGGACACTGGAAGCCCTCTATACTCCCTTTGCTGAAAAGAAGATTCAGGTTACCACTTACGATATTGAAAAGATGTTGAAAGTGTATCCTGTTGAGTTACAAAAACAAGTGTCCGAAGTATTCAATGCAGAGAAAGAAACCTTCGAAAAGGGACGGAATCTACTTTCCTTCGAAATGGCTTCCTATCAGATTGACCGGTTTTTACGGACCGAAAAGAAAATGCTTGAAGAAAATCCGGACAAGGAGCTCTATATCGAATCACTCGAAAATAAAATCGAGGTCGAATTCGAAATAGAATGGGATAATAAAAAGTATCCTTTCAAACTATTGGGGCTTATCGATCGTATTGATAACTGGGGAAATAGAAGAAGAATTGTAGATTATAAAACCGGAAATTGTAAAGAAGAGGATGTGAAGTTCAATTTTTCATCTTACTCTTCTGTTCCGGACTATCCAAAACTAAAAAAGGAACTCACCAAGCATAAATTCACACTGCAGTTGGGGATTTACAATGTGTTGTATTATTATGCCGAAAACAGTATCCCTGATGCAACAGGAGTTATTTCTCTGACTGCTCTTTCCAAAGGGTTCCAGTCTTTACATTTTCCAAAACGCTCTGAAATAACTGAAGTCAACCCTGAGTTTATTGATTTCATGCAGCAGTTACTACTCAATATAGGGAAAGAAATGCTGCGTTTAGAAGTTTTTGAACATAGTCCGGAAGCTAAATACTGCGAATATTGTTACAAATAAAAAAAGGAGGTTTGAGAAACCTCCTTAATTTTTTAAACCAGTAATAGTAAGTTGAGTAGCAAATATATAATTGTTAATGTTGTGATTATTCTTTATTTATCCTTTGCTTCAACCTTGACACAAATTTAAGTCGCAATAAGAAACAAAAAAAGAGGGCTGCCCCCTCAATTTTCAATTTATCCCTTATTTACCCCTTCTAAACGGAAGTTCGGACCTATTTATAGAATCTACTTTCCATTCCAGTTTGTCATGGTCAACTGAATTCCAACTGTGCAGAAACCTTTGATAAATTCAGTCGCAGTTTTGATGCGTTCTTCAAGCTTTTCAGACTCTTCTTTGGACCATTCTCCCAACACATAATCCGATTGCTGACCGGGAAAAAAAGCATCTCCCACACCAAAGCGCAGTCGTGCATACAGATTCGTATTCAGGACAGCCTGAATATCTTTCAATCCGTTATGTCCCCCATCACTCCCTTTTCCTTTCATCCGCAATTTCCCGAACGGAAGAGCTATATCATCCGTAACGACCATTACCCGATCCAGAGGAATATTTTCCTGTTGCATCCAGTAATTTACTGCTTTCCCACTCAGATTCATATAAGTAGTTGGTTTAACAAGAATAATTTGCCGCCCTTTATACTTACAACGTGCTACTTCTGCATGTTTTTCTACATAGAAAGGTTCTCCTATCTCTTTGGCAAAGGCATCTAATACCTTAAACCCTATATTGTGTCGTGTGTTTTCGTATTTAGATCCTGGGTTTCCAAGACCTACAACCAAATATTTCATGATTTCTCTCTTGTTCTGACGAGACAAAGATACGTAAAGTATAACAGCTATCAGTTTCTTACTTCCGCCGAATTTTACGTTACACCCATACTTTTGCTCCCTCTGAACAGTTCGTACAAATATCGATCTGATTTCGTTGGGTGATGATGGCTTTTCGCATAGCTGTATATTTTTCGCCGAACCAGATTTTACGGAAAGAATGTATTTTCAAATCTCCTAACTGGTGTTGAGCATCCTTATCAAAACAACAAGGGACTAAAATTCCATCCCAGGTAAAAACAGTAGAACTCCACATTCGCCAGCAATGGTTTCCCGTTTTTGCTTTTAGGGAATAAGTACCATCACGATTACGTTTGTATCTGCTATACCTGATATCTGATGGTAGTAATTCATTCCCATTCTTATAATCATATACCTGAACACTTTTCAATCGCACCTCATCTACTCCCAATTCATTTGCCAGCCGGTGAAGTTCTTCAATCTCGTGTTCATTCTGGCGCACTACTAAAAACTGGAAAATAAGATGTGGTGTAGTACTTTTCAGTCTTCTTTTTGCCGCAACTATTTGTCGGGTTCCTTCTATTACCTTTTCCAGTTTACCATGGATCCTGTAATTCTCATACGTATTCTGGGTTAAGCCATCAATAGATATAATCAGCCTGTCTAATCCCGATGTTACAGTTTCCTCCGCTTTTTTCGCTGACAGGAAGTGAGCATTTGTAGAAGTAGCCGTATATATCTTTCTCTTCTTTGCCTCCTGAATCAAGCTGGTAAACTGAGGGTGCAAATACGGTTCTCCCTGAAAATAATAATTGATATAAAAGACTCCGGAACCTACTTCATCCAGAATTTTTTTGTTCATATCCAACTGTAGTCTTCCTGTTTTTCTGGTAAACTGTTTCAATCCGCTCGGGCACTCAGGACACCCCAGATTACATGCTGTAGTCGGCTCAATACTTAACGCATAGGGTGCACCTGCTACTTTTGACAACTTTAAATACCTTCCTAAAAGATAAGAACCTTTCAAAAGGAACAGATTCCACACTCTTTTAAAAGTTAGTTTCCGGATGATATTTAATGTATCTTTCATTCAGACCTGGTTTCTAAGCACCTTGTTTTCCAACTTTGGATAAAGATACAAATCAAACCCTAACTTTCCGGCAACCAGTATCCATAACCATACCTGATCCGGTATAGAAAGCCATACATTTACTCCCAGAAACACAATTCCTGCAACAGCAAATAAAACAAATACCCAACGAGCTATGACAGATAATGAGGATACGGTAAAAAAGCGAAAAGTACCATTCATCAGGAAAGTAAGTTTATAATTCTGATAATTCATCAGAACAATAAGAGGCAACAAAATGATTCCCTGTGGAATTCCCAACTCTTTATAAGTCAGAAAATCCAGTAGCGAAGCCATCAGGTTCATATCCTTATAAACCAACAGGGTTCCCATCTCAAAACCAATCAATCCCACCAGAACAAAAAAATAGTTTGTCAGATAGGGGCGGTAATTCTGAATAGTGAGTTGTTTCCCGGTTCTATACGTGTTTACCTTCCCCGCTTTTACAATAAACAATACCAACGAAGCCAATACATCAAGATAATAGAAAAGCAAAATAAAGTGTAAATCCCACTCCCACCAATAGAAGCCCAGAATTGGAATGAATAACTCACCTACTGCCTGTATTATAATCTGATTTCTCACAATTTCAACAGATCATTAATCTGTTCCTGTGCCCCTTTATACTCCGGATTTATTTTCAAAACGTTCTTAAAACACTCAATCGCTTTATTTCGATTATTTTTTTCCACCTGAGACAACCCAAGGTTGTACCATGCATCCGCATAATTCGGCACTATTTCCAGTGTTCGCTCGAAGAAATAAGTAGCACTATCCATTTCATTCTCCAGAACCAGCTTGATCCAACCCTGATTGTAATAGGCAATGAAATAGGTCGAGTCATACTCCAGAATTTTGCGATATAAATCTTTTGCTTCTGTTTCTCCATTATGATACTGGAGGAACAATGCCATCCCATGTAATGCTTCTAAACCAGCCGTATCAATTTCATGAGCGGCTTTATAATACTCATAAGCAATCGGGTCATTTTTCTGTTCAAACAAGTTTCCCAGTGCTATAAATCCACTATAAAAGTCCGGATCCATTTCGACAGCGGTCTGATACGAAGAAATCGCCAGTTCAGTCTTGTTTTGTGCCCTAAACATTAGCCCTTTTAATTCATAAGCATCTCTCAGGAACTTATCTCTTTTCAATGCCTCGTCAGCAAATTCGAATGCTTTTTCGTAGTAGTCTTCTATCGCATACGTTCGCGCCATCCCCAAATAAGCCTGTGCGTTGGAGGGATCATTTTCAATAACATAATTGTAATCTTTTCGGGCTGCAAGTACTCTCGTCATCGCCAACATGTAATCTCCATGTGCTTTTCGCACATCCAAATCCAGAGAATCCAGACGAAATGCTTTTGACATATCTGAGAACCCCTCATCCAATCTATTTATACGCATCAAAAGCAATGCCCGCTCCGTCAATAATTTTGAGTTGTCCGGGTCAGACGCCAACTGCCTCTCAAGATCAGCTAATTTTTTCTCATGGTCAACTGTTTCTTCAACTACTGTTACGGTCTCCTTGCCTTCTTCCTTTTCCTCCGGTTTATTTTTTGTTTCGTCACACGAAACTATTAAAAACAAGGTAAACACCAGAGATATCGTTATTTTCATGAATTTCATTTCATCGTTTTCTTTGTAAGAACGTAAAATTACTAGATTTTGTTGAACTAGGACTGCCAGCTCACTAGATATTCTACCCCGTTCAAAAAGTAAATTGCTGTCTGATAAAAACAAAATCAGGCCTGTAGTGTTCTCCTTTATAGTATATTTACAACTCATTACAAAACTGTGAAAGAACAAGTCAAAAGTCATTACGATGTAGTTATAATAGGAGCCGGAGTAAGCGGTCTGACATCTGCCGCTCTGTTAGGAAGAGCCGGTCTCTCTGTTGCTGTACTTGAAATGGATGCCCGTCCCGGCGGTTATCTGGCAGGGTTCAGACGTAAAAACTATCGGTTTGATTCAGCAATTCACTGGTTGAATCAATGTGGACCAAAGGGCTTTGTGCACCGTATCTTTGGAGCAATCGGAACGGATTTCCCTGAAACGAAAGATCAGGTTAACATCCGACGGTTTATCACACAGGATATTGATTTTCTTCTTACAAATACGCCTGATGATTTAAGGGATGAGCTTATACGAGAGTTCCCTCACGAAAAGAAAGGTTTACTTCGATTTTTTGGCACAGCAAAAAAAATGGCAGGAGCTTTTGCTAACTATTCAACCAATTTCAGAGATATGCAAACCCGAAATGTATTCGGGAAAGCCTATTACGGGTTAAAATTGGCAAAGTTCGGACTTACCTTTGTTCCTCATGTATTTTACGGGGGAGAAAAAGGTGTAATAAAAGGACTTAAAAAATATTTTTCCGATCCCAAGCTTTTGCAAATCTGGGCAGCAGAAGAGGATCTTTTATCCTGCTTAATTCCCATTGCCTGGGCATATAATAAAGATTATCAACTTCCACCGAAAGGTGGTGGGCAGGTTTTCCCCGAATGGTTGGAATACGTTACCAAATCACTCGGCAATCAGATATTTTATCAGACAAGAGTAAAAAGAATAGTTCATCAGGGTGACAAAGCCACACACATACTGGCAGATCACAAAGGAAATGAACTGGCTTTCTCTGCGGATTATTTTGTCGCAGCTTGCGATGTCGAGACACTTTATGAGCGTATAATGGATCCGGAACTATCTGATGCCGGGTTTCTTAAGAAATTAAAAAATGCTGAATTGTATAGTTCGGCTGTCACGCTTTCCATTGGTCTCGATTGCCCTGCAGAAGAGCTTGGTTTCAGAGATGAAATGTTGTTAATTGTAGACGCAACTGTTAAACGTTCTGATCACAATGCCGGTGATCCGCATAAAAGTGATCTGAGCGTCCTTGCTCCTACTACACGCGACAAATCAATGGCACCGGAGGGGAAAGGAACGCTAACAATATATGCACCTGCCCATTTTCACCAATACAATAACTGGGGGATTGATTATGACGAAAACGGGAATATTGTTCGCGGAGAACGGTATAAAGAGGTAAAACAGGAATATGCAAACATTCTGATAGCAAGGGTAGAAAAAGCTATGCAAACAGATATCAAGTCACATATTGCTTACCTTGATGTTGCTACTCCCATTACACATTACAGATATACCGGAAATAAAGATGGAACAATGATGGGAGCCCGCCCCGGAAAAAATAATTACCAGGCGCGTATTGCCCACTATAAAACACCTTTGAAAAATGTTTTATTAAGTGGACATTGGGCCAACCTTGGTGGAGGTGTTCCTATTGCTGTCTCAACAGCTGCCAATTCCTCCCTGCTGATTTTAAAGCAAAGCAAACCCAAAATTTTCTCTGCACTGGGAGCTTATTTCGATGGCAGAATTGATAAAACAAAGCTGGATAAAACTCCGGGGATTATACATTATGCTGAAGATTGGCGAATGAAACCTACTCCGGCAGAAAAGAAAACGGAACGGGAAAAAGACGCTTAATCAAGCCTTATCACTCGGTTTTGCTTTACTCTTTCACCCATTAAGAATACTGACCCATTCTTAAACTGGTTAGCCGTTCCCGGACGAAAGTTCATTTTCAGATCAGCTTTATATATTCGTTTCTTTTCTACTTCTCCCTCTTCACTGACTACAACCATTACTCCCGAGTTTTTCCGATAGTTACTCATTATCCGGTAATCGGAAGGAGAAGTAAGATGTTTGTTGAAATTTTTATCGTTGTCGTTGTATAAAACTGCTATTTTATCCGGATACTCAGCCAAAAACACAGAAGAATACATACCCATATCGTTATTTGTAACCTGGTATTTGGGAATTACTATATTCCGGATCGGAACTCCGGTTTCATCAAGAATATTGACAAAGACTTCCTGAAAATAATATAAATCCGTATAGGATGTTATGTCCGTACGCATATCATATCTCGGGTTAACCTCTTTATAACTTCTCTCTCCTACTACCACATAATTTCCGTTTGAAAACCGGTGGAGTTTTAGCAATTTGACGTTGGTTAGTGATAAGTTTGAATAATCGGTTAAATGAAAATCCCTAATCGTAATTTCTTCCAATACCGCATCCCGTATTTGTAAATCAGGTGTCAGAAATACAGTAAAAATGCCACCGATTTGCTCTTCCGGCTCATTGGAAAAATAACCTGCAACCACTAAATCATTTCCGGACTTAAGTAGCTCTATCTGTTGAATCCATTCGTTCTCCAACCTTAACTCAAGCTCTTCCACCTTCCGGTTTGTTACATCGAAGCTTAATACAGTAAACTTGTTGTTTTCCTTAATGATATTAAACTCATTTGAGATATTCATTTTCTGCTCAGCCAGACAATAAATCCTGTCAGGCGCATCAGAAAGAAGTGTCAGAAAACTGAAATTATTGTCTTTATTCGGCAATTCCACATCCCATGACCAGTTAAAGTTCAATGCTGCGTCAAAATTTTTAATCGTAATTTTCTGATTTTGAAAACTCTCAAACGGGTGCAACGTCATCACTGTCAAGAATGAATCAGAGGTATCCCCGATAATATGAAACTCTGTTCCGGGAGGATTATTCGCAGCCAGTGTATCAAGACATATCGGATCAGCTTGATTCCCCTTTTCATCCACTTTATGGGCCATCAGAAATCTTTCTTTTGTTTTCCTGTTCTTCGCTTCAGACAATAGAAAAACTCCTCCTTCTAAAGACACAATTTCAGTCGGAAACCATTCTATATCCTCATCAACAGGAGGTGTGATATCCACCTGTCCGATTTGTTCAAGACTATTTCTGTTATACCCGGATAAATAGATGGATCGTAATCTTCGCAACCCAAATTCTGTTTCAACGCCATATACTGTCGAATCCTTTATCCCGAAAAAGCCCTGAAACTGTATTTTGGAATTCGTTCTGAAAACCGGACCTGTATATCCTTGTTCCTGTCCGTTAATCAGCAGGAATACAAACATAAAAAAAGAGGTAATCAACAACCGGCTCATTACTCCGAAGATAAGGAAGTTTTTTCACCCGTTAATCGTCTGATTTGAAAATCTACTTGAGAATGCGGTTCTCTTCGTTGGCAACCTTATTTTTATTTGCCAACTGACCACAGGCAGCGTCTATATCTTTTCCTCTGCTTCTTCTCACATTTACAATGATGTTTCTTTCTTCAAGAAATGCCGCAAAACGATCCACCCTTTCCGGTGCAGCCTGTTTGAACTCGCCATCGTCAATAGGATTATACTCTATGATATTCACTTTACAGGGTACATTTTTACAGAAAACGGCCAGTTCTGCCGCATCTTCTATTCCATCATTGAAATCCCGGAAAATGATGTATTCGAACGTCACTCGTGTACCGGTTTTATCGTAAAAATACTTTAACGCCTCAGCAAGTGCTTCGAGATTATTTGTATCGTTAATCTCCATGATTTTGCTGCGTTTCATGTCATTTGCAGCATGAAGCGACAAAGCAAGGTTAAATTTCACCTCATCGTCTCCGAGTTTTTTAATCATTTTGGCAATTCCGGCAGTAGATACGGTAATACGTCGGGGAGACATTCCCAATCCTTCTTCTGAAGTAATCAGTTCTACCGAACGAAGTACATTTTTATAGTTGAGGAGAGGTTCACCCATCCCCATATAAACAATATTCGAAAGTGATTGATCGTATCTTGTTTCCGCCTGATTTTTGAGATAAACTACCTGATCTACAATCTCTCCTGCTGTAAGATTTCGTAGCAATTTGAGTCTTCCCGTCGCACAAAATTTACAGGCGAGACTACAACCCACTTGCGAAGAAATACACGCTGTAGTTCTCGAAGAAGTCGGTATTAGCACACCTTCCATTACCTGATTAGTTCCTGTAATAGAAAAAGCACATTTAATGGTCTTATCCGAACTGATCTGTTGATCATCCAGTGTAATTCCATCGATAAAGAAATGATCCTCCAGTTTTTTCCGTAACTCTATTGACAGGTTGGTCATTTCTTCAAATGAGCGGGCATTTTTTTTCCACAGCCACTCATACACCTGTTTTGCACGGAATTTTTTCTCTCCCATCTCTTCCATTTTGGTCTGAAGAGCAGGAAAATCAAGATTTCTGATATTTAGTCCCGAAGTGTTTACCATTTCACTGCAAAGTTACGACGAAAATTACAGTTGATCAGCATAATCCTGAAATGAATCAAAGTGCTTTAAATTCTTCCCAAAGTACTTTCAGATACTTTCGGGTTTTATCCATCTTTTCATTGATTTGTTCTTCCGAAAAAGTATTTGCTGTAAATCTTTCGGCATTCATAAACCAGAACATATCTCCGTCCTCATCTTTACATCCGTATCCCAGTGAGCTGGAATAAACGGCAAACGGATAAAAGTCGGGACTCATAATGTCTCTACTCCAGGGATAATCGTCCGATGGAATCTCCATTTGGTACAACAACGTGGCAACAAAATCTGACTGTGTCGCAATTTTGTCCATATCAAAACCACGAAACTCTTCCGTAATCAATGGTCCCCAAAACAACAACGGGACTCTGAAATACGACGCGGCTGTTGCATTCTGATTAGTTGGTGTCGTCCGACCATGATCGGCTACAAACACAAAAAGTGTGTGCTCAAACCACTCTTCTTTTCGGCAATTTTCCACAAATTCATATAACGCGTGATCCGCATACCGGATACTATTCATAATTCCCGCTTCATCTCCTTTCCAGAAGTGCTTCCACTTTTCAGGAATATCATACGGAGAATGTGTACTTCCGGAAAATGCAATTTGCAAAAACGGCTCTTTGGTTTGGTTAATCTCTTGTAAAAACTTTTTGTAGAGATCTTCATCATACACATTAAGCACACCTCTTTCTAATCCAGGGTCAAAATCCTTTTCATCCATCACCTTATCAAATTGGTGATCCAGAAAATACCCCCCTATATTTCCATATTTCAAATCTCCTCCAAACAAATAAGATGAGTAATACCCATACGGTTTAAGTGTCTGATTCAACGATTTAAGTTTTCTGCTCTTCTCAGGATGCATTGTCAGAGAAACCTGAGGAAGAGCCGGGTATCCTCCAAAAATAGCCGCGTTACCAATCTCTGATGTTCCTGCAGCTGCATAAAACTCACTACAATACACCCCTTCACTGATCATCTTATCAAAATGGGGTGTTGTCCCATCGTGCAACCCTGAGTAACTGATCGCGTCTGCTGCCCAACTCTCCAATACAACGACAATTATATTCGGTCGTTTTTCAGCAAGAAAAACAGCAGTATGATCCGCTGTATAACTAAGAACTTCTGTCGTAAATTCGTTTGATTCCTCAAGTGTTACCTCTTCCAAATAATGGTCCAGCTCTACCTTTCCGTAAAGACGTAAACTGTGTAGAAAGAAATAGGTTGAATTTACAGATACATCATTGAGAACCGGATTCACCGAAAACATCGCCGAATTAATCCCAATTGGAATTGGTTGCCACCCCCCTCTTGCACTCAGAAAAGATAAACCACCCAAAACAACCGTCATTCCCAAAACAGATATACTGTTCCGTATGGGAGAAACAGAATGCGAGGGCTCAAACCGAAACATCTTCTTCAGTACTTTTATCCCAAACAGCATTTCAAGAAATACGTACAGGAAAAAGAAAAAATAATTGGCCCCTGTCGCGGTTCGGAATACTTCATCCGGGTTAATTAAATGATTAAATACGCGTACGGAAAGCTTATGCATCCATTCTCCATAGGCGTTTATCTCTCCCACATGGATCATAGAAATCAACAACAAAATAATGATTTGCTCCCATTTCATTACCTGCCAGACAATCTTACGCATCTTACCTTTCGAAAGGTGATACAACAACCAAAAAGGCAATGTAGCCAATGCAATGAATCCGATCATTGCAAGATCCAGACGGAAAGACTGAAAAAATACTCCCAAAAACTCTCCCCATCCTGACGAGAGAACCAGGTCTGCATGATGTATTGAGAAGAGAACCCGTTGAAACGTAAATACCAACCACCAGAATACGATAAACTTCAAAACCTGTTTACTACTATCCAACGTATGTTATTATTGTTTTAAACAAAAGTAACATTAATATAAACAGAAAAACAAAAAAGCCGAAGCGATCTGTGCTCCGGCTCTGAAAACTAAGTTTATTCGGGACTTATTTCCACTTCGCCATTTCCGACTCAATCATACGTTTATAAGAGAACTCTTTTCCGCTCTCTTTTGCTTCTTCTTCTCCAAGTTTAATTGCTTCCTTAGCTGAAGATTTTGCCGAATCGTATTCTTTTTTCGCGGCATAAATTCTTGCCTCAATCAGTTTGTGCAACCATGATGACTTGATTTCATTTGCCTCCTGAATAAACTTCAATCCTTTATCCAGACGTTTTCCTGAATCTGCACAATAACGTGCCGCATTTCTCAATACCATTGCATCCTTTGGATTTTTTGCAATAGCCTCTTCAATTCCGGCCCACGCTTTAGTATCGACATCCACTTCAATAGGAATACGGATTTTTACTTTATCCCACTGCAAAACAAGATTGGCTTTATCCCAAACTACTTCATCAAAATAGAATAACATGTTTTCAGTAAACTGTGCCTCTTCAGGTTTTACCGTAATTGTTAACACGTCATCTTTCGGATCATAGTCATTTGTTCCCCATGATTCGATATTCGAAGAGAACATAACCTGCCAGGTATCCTTTCCGGGCTTTACTAAAATAGCATATTTCCCGGCTTTTAATTCCTTCCCTTCAATCTTAATATTGTCTTCTGTTTCGATCGTTGTTCGTTCGTTTGCACCTACACGCCACATTTCTCCGTAAGGAACCACGTCACCAAAAATCGTTCTGTCTTTTACTCCCGGACGGCTGTATTGTATTTCAATATCCGTCAAACCAACTGTTTGTTCTACCTCTGCTAACGGACTTGTTCTGGGTAACTTCTGCGCTACCGAAGTTGTTGCTATAGCTAAACCAATAGCCATTACTGCTAATCTCTTCATATTGTTCTCTTTTGTTTACAATTCATTCGACACTACCTGAACTTTTCAGGCACTTGTGCACACGAAACTACTAATAAGGGAGGAAAATACAAAGATTCTATCAGGTTATAACGGGGAAATTTCATGTAGTATTTTGTCAGCCAGCACATCACTTAACAAGAAATAACTTTCCTTTGTCCAACCACCAACATGCGGGCTTAAAATTACTTTCTCCGAATCCATCAGCCTTCTGAAACTTTCTGGTAACTGATCTCCTTCAAACATATTTTCAAAGCTTGATTTCTCAAATTCCAATACGTCCAAACATGCTCCTGCAACCTTCCCTGAATCAATCGCTTCCAAAAGATCGGCTATACGAACAATTTTTCCCCGCGAAAGATTGATCAGAAAAAAAGGTTTCGTAAAACGGTTAAAAAAAGATGCATCTGCCCAATACATGGTCTCTTCATTCTGTGGAATATGAAAACTCACCACATCGGCTTCCTCAAAAATACGCTCCATGGAAGATTCTTCGACCTGTCCCAAAGAAAAGCCTGTTTTATACTTATCATACACCAGAACATTCACATCGAAACCACTTAATTTTCTCGCAAAAGCCTGTCCATTGTTTCCGAACCCGATAATTCCAATTGTTTTCCCGTCCAGTTCAATTCCCCTGTTTCCTTCACGATCCCAAACTCCAGAACGAATTTCACGATCTCCCTTCAACAGATTATTGAACAGCGCCAACAACATTCCCAAGGCATGTTCAGCCACAGCATTTCTATTCCCTTCAGGAGCATTAAACAATTTGATATTTTTTTTCTCACAAAATGTAAGATCAATATTCTCCATACCTGCTCCTGACCGGGCGATAAATTCAAGTTTTTCCGCTGAAGAAAGCAATTCAGAATCTAAAGGAAACCGCGAACGAACGACAATTCCTTCGGCTTGTTGTACAAGTATTTTCGCTTCTTTATCTGAAATTTGTGTTGCATCAATACATTGAAAACCTGCTTTTGCAAGTCGTTGTTCAAGTACCTCATGAACAACATCCAGGAAAACAACCTTCTTTGACATGATCTTAGTATAATAATAAACTTACCGCAAAATAAACAAAGAGTCCAACAACATCGTTTAGTGTTGTGATAAAAGGACCTGTAGCCAAAGCCGGGTCAATATTGTAATGATCCAGAATTAGTGGAATCACTGTCCCGAAAAACGAAGCAAAAAGAATCACTGTCATTAATGCAACACTTACCGTTACACCTAATCGGATATCCTGATAAAAAATATAATTAAAGGTAAAGATCAATGCGGCACATATAGCTCCATTAAGCAAGGCTACTGATACTTCTTTTGTCAACCGGGTTTTCAGGTCCGTCGTTCGCAATGTATTATTTGCAAGCCCCTGTACGATCAATGCAGAGGACTGTACCCCCACATTACCTGCCATCGCAGGAATCAGTGTAATATAAATTGCCAGCATTGCATGGAGCGCAATCTGAGGCTCAAAAGTTTTAATAACCTGAGCACCTAAAAGCCCTCCGAAAAGCGCAATTACCAACCAGGGTAAACGCGCACGAGTCAATCTGAAAACACTGGAACGAGCCTCAACATTCCCGGAGATACCGGAAGCCATCTGGTAATCCTTTTCCGCTTCTTCCTGAATCACATCAATAATGTCATCAATAGTAATTCTACCTATCAGCTTGTTTTGTCTGTCAACAACAGGAATACTCTCCAGATTATACTTACTCATCTGTTGCGCAACAAACTCTTTTGTATCGTGTGCCTTAACCGAAATGATCTTTTTATTACTGTACAGATCCTCAATCAACGACTTAGGAGAAGCAAACAACAATCTTTTTAAGGACAGAAGACCGATAAGTTCATTCTTTTCATCAACTACATAAATAGTGTAAACCTTCTCAACTTCTTCCGCCTGGCGACGTAATTCAGCAATGCAACGCATCACGGACCAGTTCATTTGAGCCCGGATGAACTCTTTCTGCATCAATCCCCCGGCTGAATCTTCATCATAATTCAGAAGATCTACAATTTCCGAAGCGACCTCATCATCTTCAATCTGGGAAATAACTTCTTCCTGTATATCTTCGGAAAGTTCCCCCAAAATATCGGCAGCATCATCCGAATCCAGTTGCTCCAGTTGCTCAGCAATCTCTTTGGACGAAAGAATTTTCAAAAACCGTTCTCTGACATCATCTTCCAATTCCATCAGTACGTCCGCTCCCTGTTCATCATCTAAAAGGGAGAAAACATACTTTGCCTCCTGAGCATCCAGCTCATCAATAATCTCAGCGATATCAGCGGGGTGCAGGTCAATTATTGCACTTTCAATAAAACTGCTGTTCCCTTCTTCAACGGCTTGTCTGATTTGTTCTAGAAATTCCTTCGTAACTTCGAATGCCATGCGTTGAAATTTGTGCAAAGGTACTTGATTTGTTTGGAAATGAAAAGTCCCTTTACTCCTTATAAAACAGAAAGTTCGCCTAGGCGAACTTTCTATATGCTATTAATCGAAAAACGCGGAGTAATACTCCTTCCCATTTAAGGGCTTTAAACTGCCTGTATCTATATTGAACCATCAGGTTCGTAACAAATGTGTGAAGGAAAGTCTAATTCTACAAAATTTTTTTTCATATATTCACGATGTCAAACTGACAACAAATAAACATAAAACACATGTAAACCAACAAGTTAACGAAAAAATAACTACGATGACTAAAAACATAACTATTCATCTCGTTCAACTTATTCAGTCGTTAAGCTCCTCCGAAAAACGATCTTTTAAGCTTTTCGCTAAACGATCAGGCAATAGTACGGAAAGTGCAAAATTCATTCTGTTGTTTAACTTTATTGACCGCTCCTCTAATTATGATGATACACTATTTCTGAAAAGACACCCGGAGATCAAAAAGATTCAGCTCCCCAATATCAAGTCTCATTTATATCATCAGATTCTGAATAGTTTGCGGAATTTACATTCCGGTCACTATAAGCTAATGGAACTCCGGGAGAGTCTGGACCATGCCTATATCCTTTACATTAAAGGACTCCATTCTTCAGCCTTACGCATAATTGAACGAACTAAATGTAAAGCCGAACAAGCCAATGATAGAGTGCTTCTACTCGAGCTTATTGAGTTTGAGAAAAGAATTGAAGCTCTTTATATAACCCGGGGATTTAAGGATCGCGCAGCACAGCTGATTGAAGACAGCACCCGGCTCAGTAATCAGGTAAGTAAAACTGTTGCTTATTCCAATTTAACTCTTGAACTGTACGGATTATACACCAAAGTCGGGGTTGTCCGTAACGAAAGAGATTTCCAGGTTATACAATCCATGTTTGAAGACAAACTTCCCAAGTTTGAAGCAGAAGAACTCGGTTTTCATGAACGATTGATGCTTTACAATGCGTATGTATGGTATTATGTTATCACACAGGACTTTTTAATGGGGTACCGATATTCACAAAAATGGGTGGATTTATTCGATGAATTCCCCGCAATGAGAACCATTGAATTTGAGATGTACCTTAAAGGATATAACAATTTACTTCTGGCGCTTTTTAATATCCGGAATCACCCGAGACTTACCCAGGCAATTACTGATTTTGAACAACTCGAAATGCCGGATTACAGAGGTGACAATGTGAATGTACAGTACTATCTCTTTTTGTATACAGCACTTATAAACAAACACTATCTGGAAGGATCGTTCTCTGAGGGAACAAAACTGGCAGAGACTATAGATGAATTCATAGATCGCCATGCACACATTCTCGACCAACACCGAATTATGGTTTTATATTACAAAATCGGCTGCTTATTCTTTGGCGCCGGGATGAATAAAGAGGCGATACGTTATCTCAACCGTGTTATCCAATTTAAGGTACAGGCATGGCGGGAAGATATCCAGTCCTTTGCAAGAATCCTTAATCTCATTGCTCACTATGAGCTGGGGAATGATATTTTGGTGGAGTATCAGGTGAAGTCTGTGTATCGTTTCTTACTAAAAAAGAATGACTTAAACGGTGTACAAATTGAGATTCTGGGATTTCTACGTAAACTACCTTTAAGCTCAAGAGACCAGGAGAGTCTGGCCTTCGGAAACCTTCTTGAAAAACTGGTTGCATTAAGTCATAAACCTTATGAAAAGAGACCCTTCCTGTATCTGGATATTATCTCGTGGTTAGAATCAAAACTAACAGGAAAAACGGTTCAGGAAATTGTACAGTTAAAATTCAAAGAAGAACAGCGTACCGGAAAGCTATTGTATTTCCCTGTTAAAAAAAGTTAAGCCCAGACTAATTTCAAGATTTATGAGTTTTTTTGTTGATAGAATTGTACAATAAATAGTTGGATAAAAGACGACAATATTTCATTATAGCTGTCATTAGTATTGCGCTACTGACATTAATCGCCCTTCAGTTTTTTTGGGTGAAGGAGGCTATTGGTCAGGAAAAAAAGGACTTTGACGAAAAAACACATACTATTCTTGAACGTGTTGCTCTTCGACACGAGAAATCAGAAGAGTATCGTAAGTACCGGGAATTATTGGGACAGAATTTTTCCGGGAAATATAAAGATGTGCTGAAACAGGAATTCCAAAACCTGATGTCGGTAAAAGAAAAGGTCGAGATTAAAGATACCATTATTAACATCAGAGGTGAGGAACTCAACTATCTTATTATAACCGGTAAAGCCGTTGATACGATCACAGGTATTGAGGTTCAACATCGTGTATTAGCAAGAAATGTACAGGAATTCCATGAACTCATCTCCCCTGAAAATAACTACATGTCTCTGGACACAACTGGCAGGATGATGGAATGGGATGTTCGTGCTGCACAAAACCTGTTCAAAAAATCAAAATATATCAACGAGCTGATGGTTCAGGCTTTCAGGGAAGACCTTTTTATGAAATCCAGTGAGCGTATTGACCTCCATTTACTGGATTCCATTCTACAGGAAGAGTTGTATCTGGGAGAGTTAAAAACGTCCTATAAATACAGGGTTATTGACGAAAAGGGAGAAGTATTAAGTGTTCCGGATAGTCTTCCTAATTATTCAAAAGCTTTACAGAAGATCAATCATACTGCCCAATTATTTCCGGCCGAGTTGTTTCATGAACCCCTCTACGTAGAAGTCTTCTTCCCTGACCAAACTACATTCCTATGGAAAAAAATACAGGGAGTTGCCATAACAGCTTTTCTCGTTGTATTACTTATGATCATTTCATACTGGATCATGTACAAAACCCTGTTAACACAGCGCAATCTTTCCGAGATGAAATCAGATTTTATCTCCAACATGACCCACGAGTTTAAAACACCGATCTCTACAATATCTTTGGCTTGTGAAGCATTAAAAGATGCGGACATATCAAAAGCGGACCCGGATGCAACTGCTTCTTTCATTGGTATGATCCAGGAAGAAAACAAGCGTTTAGAGTCACTGGTAGAGAACATTCTCCAAATTGCAATCATAGAAAAAGGTGAATTAAAAATTAATAAGGAAGCTACTGAGTTCAACTCGTTGGTACACGCCGTGCTCAACAAAGTTAAACTCCGCGTGGAATCATTGGGAGGAACATTACACAACGAAGTTGCTATAGGCTCTGCAATGGTGAACGGAGATAAATTCCACCTTACCAATGTCGTCAATAACTTACTGGATAACGCCATAAAGTATTGTGACAAACAACCCGATATCAGGGTTATCACGAAAACAGAGGGGCACCATGTTATTCTGGAGATCATTGATAACGGAATTGGAATGAAAAAAGAGCATCTTTCAAAAATATTTGATAAATTGTACAGAATACCCACTGGTAACGTACACAATGTTAAAGGGTTCGGACTAGGATTGAGCTATGTAAAATCAATTACAGACCTTCATAACGGTAGTATTGATGTGGAAAGTCAACCTGGTGTCGGAACTACTTTCAGGATTAAACTTGAATTATTATGAGTAAACAAAGAATACTACTGGCAGAAGATGATGAAAATCTGGGAAAACTTCTCACAACTTTTCTCAAAGCAAAGGGTTTTGATACGGATCTTGCTGTCAATGGGAAAATTGCATTCGAAAAATTTAATACAAAAAAATACGATTTCCTCATTCTCGATGTAATGATGCCTGAACGTGATGGTTTTGCTGTTGCTGAAGATATTCGGAAAATCGATAAAGAAACTCCTATTTTATTCCTGACTGCCAAATCAATGAAGGATGACAAACTAAAGGGATTCGCCATTGGAGCAGATGATTATCTTACCAAACCATTTTCCATGGAAGAGTTGCTTGCCCGAATCAATGCAATCAACAAACGAATGTCAAAAAATGACACCTCCTCATCACCTGTAGAAACCTTTACTCTGGCATCCGCTTCGTTCAATCCTATTACCAGGGTTCTTAGTATTTCAGGAGATGAAAAGAAGCTTACAACAAAAGAAAATCAGCTCCTTCACCTTTTGTGTAAAAGCCGTCCGGATGTACTGGATAGAGAAGTCGCTTTGCGGGCAATCTGGGGGGACGACAACTACTTTAATGGACGATCCATGGATGTATATATTGCCAAGTTACGAAAATTACTTCGTGACGAAAGTCGTATTGAAATCATTAACATTCATGGCAAGGGATTCCGATTGATCGTTAACGATTAACTTTAACAAAAGTTAACGAAAGAGCACCTGCACACCTTGTAAACAAAGGAGTTTCAACTTTGGCATAAAGATTGAATGTAGATTATTAATGTTTAATTAAAATCTATTAGTATGATCGCAAAAAAAAATCCGAAGTTGAACTTCGAAAGAAGAAGATTCGCCTTCTTCCAAATCGGCTTAATTGTAGCCGGAACTATGACGTTGGTCGCTTTTCGTTGGGCAACACCGACCGGAATTACGGAAAATGAAGAAGTTGCCCCGGAACTAACACGGGAATTTACCTACGACATCATTGAGAAACCCAAAGTCATTGAACAGAAACAACAAGTATCTAAACAGGAACGAACTGTGGCTGTTATCACAGACATTGTAAACCCTGTTGATGACCTCAAGAAAAAAGATGATGGTATTATCGAACCATTTATCGAGCCAGGAAACTTTAAAGTAGGAACCTCTACTTCTCTCCCTCCCGGAGATCCGGTTCTCAGTAATGAGCGTTTTGAAATTGTAGAAGAAATGCCAGAGTTCATCGGAGGAGAAGAAGCTATGATGAACTATTTCGGAAAAGCAATAAAATATCCCGAAATTTCTGTAAGAATAGGAGACCAGGGACGTGTTTATGTCAAATTTCTGGTAAGAGACAATGGAGCCATCAGCGATGTTCATGTCGTTAAGGGAGTAACTCCCGAATTGGATGCCGAAGCTATCCGTGTTGTTAAAAAAATGCCGGATTGGAAACCCGGAAAACAACGTGGACGCCCTGTTAATGTTTGGTATGTAGTACCTATTAACTTTAGTCTGAAATAAAACAATACCCGATCGCAAAAATAGCAAAGGAGGTAGGCAAATATGTTTACCTCCTTTCTATTACTTATACCATATTTTCAGGCTTTACCCATTGGTCATACTCTTCCGCTGTAAGGTACCCCAAACGTACAGCCTCTTCTTTTAGAGTTGTTCCATTTTTATGAGCAGCGTTGGCAATCTCCGCAGCCTTGTAATACCCTACATGCGTATTCAATGCTGTCACTAACATCAATGAGTTATTCAACAATTCATTGATTCGCTTGGTATTTGCTTCAATACCCCGAACACAATTCACCTCAAAAGAACGACAGGCATCACCAATTAATCTTGCTGATTCAAGCAAATTCGCAATCATAACCGGCTTGAATACATTTAATTCATATTGCCCTTGAGAACCCGCAAATGAAACTGTCACATCATTCCCGATGACCTGTGCACACACCATGGTCAGCGCTTCAATCTGCGTTGGATTTACCTTTCCCGGCATAATTGAAGACCCGGGCTCATTGGCAGGCAAAATCAACTCACTAATCCCCGATCTTGGTCCGGATGCCAACAAACGTATATCATTCCCGATTTTATATAATGAAACAGCTATTTGTTTCAATGCTGCATGTGTTTCAACAATTGCATCATGTGCAGCAAGTGCTTCAAATTTATTCTTTGCTGTCACAAACGGTAACTCTGTAAACTCCGCAATTTTTTCCGCAACAAGAACTGCATATCCCTCCGGAGCATTAAGCCCTGTTCCGACAGCCGTTCCACCTAAAGCTAATTCTGAAAGATGTTTCAAGCTATTCTTCAATGCTGTCAATCCATAAGTGAGTTGAGCAGCATAACCCGAAAATTCCTGCCCTAATGTGAGAGGAGTAGCATCCATAAGATGTGTTCTTCCGATCTTAATAATTTTATCAAACTCTGTTGATTTTTTATGAATCGTTTGCTGCAATTGTTCTATTACGGGAATTGTATTTTCCGCCAATAACTTGTATGCTGCAATATGCATCGCAGTGGGAAAAGTATCATTTGACGACTGCGACTTATTTACGTCATCATTGGGTAATACAACTGGTTTATCCTGCCCCGGTTTTCCTCCACTAAGCACGAGAGACCGATTGGCAATAACCTCATTGACATTCATATTTGACTGTGTTCCTGACCCTGTTTGCCAGATCACAAGTGGAAACTGTTCATCATGCTGCCCCGATATAATTTCATCACAAACCTTTGAGATTAGATCTTTCTTTTCTTCACTTAGTACGCCCAAACTATGATTGGCATGTGCTGCCGCTTTTTTTAACACTCCGAATGCATGGATTATTTCAATCGGAATCGAAGCAGGTTGTCCTATCCTGAAATTATTCCTTGAACGTTCTGTCTGAGCCCCCCAAAGTGCATAAACGGGCACCCTGACTTCTCCCATCGTATCTTTTTCTATTCGATATTCCATAATTTTTATTTGTAAAACTGAATTATTTATTACTTTTACAACGTCGGATACTATCAAATTTACGAAAGTTAACCGATAGTTAGAAAACGGGAAATCGCTTTATCCCGTTATTTATGAGAAAAAATAATGTGATATGACAGTAGTTGGAATTGTACTTTTCTTTTTATTTGGCGGAATGGCATTTTGGTTGTTATTGTTCCTTCTTGGATTTGCTGTTCCCTATTGGGTAACATTAGGATTGTTTGAAGCAATTCGCCCAAAAAGAGTATTAGAAGACAACGACGAAGAGTAGGATTTAAAATCTCTTCATAATAGATATTAGTAACCACCTCATATTTGGGGTGGTTTTTTGTTTTTATGTCTCCCCGATATCGGGACTAGACCGAAGTGTTTTTACCTAATATTACCTATACATTCGTGCATTTATGGCATATACCAATCAATTACTATTTTTAATCAACAAAAAAAGAAGGCTACCAAAATTGATAGCCTTCAAAATTATCCTTTATAAAGAATTACTTCTTCACAACAAACTTCTTAGTAACCTTAGATCCGTTAGCAACAAGTGTGTACGTATACATTCCTTCTGCCATTGCTGACGTTGAAATCGCCATTGTGTGAGATCCTGCTGCTACATTTGACTCTTCTGCTGAGTAAACAAGCTTTCCTGCCATATCTCTGATTTCAACTGCTACATCAGAACCTTCGTTCAATGAATATGCGATAGTTGCATTATTAGACGCTGGGTTCGGGTAAAGCGATACATTAGAAGACTCGATTACATTGTCTTCTACGCTTAGATATGTTCCGAAATCCAATCGTACTACAGGAGCATCAACAAGATCCCCGTCAGAAGCAAGACTAATCATTCCTCCATCTCCAACTCCAACTACAGTACCAGAAAGTGTAAATCCTGAAAGAGCAATCGGAACTTCAGATCCAGAGAAGAAACAAGCAACCGGAAGAATGATATCCCCTGCCTGAAGAGAAACAGGAGTCTCAAACTGTACATTGACCAACGTACCAAACTCTGAAGCTTGCATTTCATGTGTCAATGAGATATCAACATACTCATATCCTGTCCCAGGTGTAAATTTGAATAACTGAACAAATAGACCATTTCCTATGTAGGGAGTCGGATCTGCCGCAGGATAAACTCCTACCTGAACTCTTTCCAACATAGCATCTTCGAAGATTTCAAAATCAGCTCCGATCCCCGGATCAAGCGCGTTGTTTGCCCATCCAGTAAAGGCACCAGAAAGAGAACCAGTTGTACCATCAAATCTATCAACTGCCATCACTTTAGATGTTACTTCAAAAGGCTCAACTTTTGTTGCTTTCGAAGGATCTACAAATGGTTGATCACCTGCTACAGTCATTGTAAAATCATACACTCCTTCAGTTGCAGGAATTATGAATCCGTTCGGAGATTCAATAGATAGAGAATCTCCTGCGATTGGAGCAACTGCTACTGCAGATGTTGTATAAGTGTACCCTGAAGCGTTAGACGCTGTAAATGTAAGATTCTGAGCTGTAGATCCATCATTAATAACATCTCCTCCAAACGTGATTTCTGCTGCTCCATCCACCTGAGAAACAGGGAATTTTGTATAATGCAACCCTGCTGCTCCAGCTATTGAATAAACATTAAGAAGTGTAACATCATTCTCATACGCTTCAATAATATTTACATCATCAATCATCCAGGCATAATCCCATGCTCCCTGATATCTGAATCGGACATAAGCGGTTGAACTTCCTCCAATTACTCCTGACATATTTACCTGAACAACAACAGGATTTTCTGTTCCTGAATTCAACGGTATGTCCTGATGTACCTGAACCGTTGTCCAATCAGTACCGTTCGTACTTGCCTCAACAAAACATTCTCCTGCATAAGCGCGGTAATATGATTCAAATTGAATCAATACAGCAGCATTTCCAGTTAAATCAATTGGGTTTGCATTACCAATCCAAGAATTTTGAGTACTGGTACCAGAACCCCAACCATCTGAATCGAACAAGGCAAAATTTCCTCCGGATGTAGATTCAATAACCCCCATTTCAGCAGAGAATTCACCAGTAGGTGCCGCCGTTCCAACAACCCAATCAACAGAAGGAGTAGAACTATTCCCCACACTCCAATCTGTAGGAGTGCTAAAATCTGAAGACCAAATTATATCGCCTTCGGCTTTTGTTTGATAATGATTTGAAATTGACTTACCCTGTGTAGTCAATCCATTTTTTTTCGGATAAGACTCAACGGTATTAACTCCAGTGATTCCCTGACCAAAAAAGACAGAGCACGAGAAAATAGCCGTCGATAATAAAGTTAATTTTTTCTTCATACTTAAGTGTTTTACGCTAATTTACAACATTTTTATATAAAAAAAAAGAGCAGGGTTAAAACCCTACTCTCTTTTATGAAAATTTGTATTGAAGCTTATTTTTTCACTACAAACTTCTTAGTAACCTTAGATCCGTTAGCAACAAGCGTGTATGTATACATTCCTTCTGCCATTGCAGATGTTGAAATCGCCATTGTGTGAGATCCTGCTGCTACATTTGACTCTTCTGCTGAGTAAACAAGCTTTCCTGCCATATCTCTGATTTCAACTGCTACATCAGAACCTTCGTTCAATGAATATGCGATAGTTGCATTATTAGACGCTGGGTTCGGGTAAAGCGATACATTAGAAGACTCGATTACATTGTCTTCTACGCTTAGATATGTTCCGAAGTCCAATCGTACTACTGGTGCCTGAACAAGGTCTCCATCAGACGCAAGACTAATCATTGAGTTATCTCCAACTCCAACTACATTTCCTGCTGTTGTGTATCCTGAGAACGCGATTGGAACAACTGATCCTGTGAAGAAACAAGCAACTGGAAGAATAATATCTCCTGCCTGAAGAGAAACTGGCTCTTCAAACTGAATATTTACCAACCCTCCAAATTCTCCTGCTTTCATTTCGTGCTCCATAGAGATCGCTACAAACTCGTACCCTGTACCAGGAACAAACTTAAACAACTGAACAAAAAGAATATTATCGATATACTCTGCCTCATCATTCACAGCAGAAACACCTACCTGAACACGTTCCAACTCAGCATCTACGAAAATTTCATAGTCTGTTCCGATTCCCGGATCAAGTGCTTCAGTTGCCCATCCTGTAAATCCTCCGTTGAAAGAAGCTGCTGTACCGTCGTAACTATCAACCGCCATCACCTTACTAGTCACTTCAAATGGGTGTGTTTTAACATCATCAGCAGTGTTATTCAATGTAATATCCTCTACCGTAGAAACTTCGATTGTTGCATCACCATTTCCAGTAGAAATAGTAATAACATCTCCTGAAACGTATCCTGAACCGCCATTATTTACGGTAACCGCAGTAACAACTCCTGAACCATCTGTTACAACATCAACAGTAAGACCTGTTCCTGAACCACCTGTTACAGCAACGTCAGTTGCATCTGCATACCCTGTTCCTCCAACTAATGTAGTATTGTCCAACCCTGTAACAACACCCGTAACAGGGTTAGCATTCATTAACTGATATGTAAAGTCATAAACACCAACAGTTGCAGGAATTGTATACCCAATTGGCTCATCAACAAACAATGAATCGAAAGCCAAAGAAACAACTGAAGAAGTAGGTCCATTCTGGTTATACCCAGCAGCATTTGACACATTCAATAACGCATCAATATCCTGACTTCCTACATTTTGCATTTCTGCTCCAAAAGAAACTTTAGTAGCCCCGTCTACCTGAGTAACAGGAATTTTCGTGTATTTCAATCCTGCTGCACCAACAGAACTGAAAATATCATTGATTTTTACATCATTTTCAAACCCTTCTACGATACGAATATTATCAACAAACCACCCGTAAGTAGTATAGGACATACTTGGTCCATTCATTCCTCCGTTCCAGTAAAGACGAACCATAACATTTGAAATGTCACCAGAAAGATAAGGTGCAAGGTTAAATCTACGTGTCATCGGTTTGTCGTATGGTGACCCTCCAGCAGCCGTTAACCTCTCTAAGTCATTGTTTGCTGCAACAGTAATCCAGGAAGTTCCTCCTGTCAAACTGATCTGTACAACCTGAGAATCTGCAAACAAAGCTCCATATTGCTCAAACTCAAGATGAGGAACCGGTACACCTGTTAAATCGATTGAACCAGTATAAGTTAACGTAAAAGGTCCGTCATTAACTTGACTATTATCATTAGGGGCATTATTAACCATTCTAGCAAATTCACCAGAGGTACCCATATCTCCTGAACTAAATGCCCAACTGTTTGCTACAGTTGCTCCAATAGACCAACCGTTTGTCTCATAGCTATTTCCAGGCCCTGCTGCAACCCACTCTGTAGCAGTCTCAAATTCATTTTCCCAAACAGTGTCACCACCTGCTTTTTCAATAGAACCCACATTAAGATTAGGTTTAAGGACAGATGTATATAATTCTGCTCCTTTTGTTACATCTTCTGCTAGTAACATTTTCTTTGCCTGCCCCATAGAAACACCTGAAGCTAAAAGCAAAGTAGAAAATAGAATAACTTTTCTTTTCATGATTATTAAATTAATAAGTTCCGAAATTAATAAAAAAACTCTGATAATCCATAATAAACAGCGCAATTAACAGGGGTCAAAAGATTCTAACATTTTCTTTCCTATCTTTTAAAAAAGCTAATTTCTCCCTCAGGCTTTCTAACCCTGTTCGGGATAATACAGAAGTGAAAACAATCTCTTCAGAATTTTCGTATTTCTGTAAAACCTCTCCCTGTGCATCTACTAACTGAGAATGACCATCATATTCAATCCCATTGCCATCTGTTCCAACTCGATTTACTGCCAACACATAGCACTGATTTTCAACTGCTCTTGCAGGAACAAGAATGTCCCAATGCTTAATTCGTCTTGTCGGCCAGTTCGCATTATACACTAAGAGGTCATACAGTGGTTTCCCGTCTTTCCCAATACCATTTCTAGCACCTTCAGGAAAACGAAGATCAAAACAAACCTGAAGTTTTATCCTCCAACCTTTGAATTCTAAAATCTTCTCAGTCATCCCGGGACTGAAAACTTTTTCCTCGCCGGCAAGTGAAAAAAGATGCATTTTGTCGTATTTTTCTAACTGTCCATTAGGAAATACTGCAACCATCCGATTATAAAACAGACCTTCCTCCTCTATTATGAGAGAAGCTATCGTAAGACAATTGTATCGTGTACTTACCGTCTTTAACCAATCAACCCCTTCTGATTGGCTCATCGTTTCTGCCAACGGTTTTGCGTTCATCGTAAAACCGGTATGGAACATTTCAGGGAAAAGTAAAACATCTACATCTGACAAATCGCTTCTCTCGAGCAAATTCTCAAAATGCTCCAGATTCTTACATTTATCTTCCCAGAATTGTCTGGATTGAACACCCGCTACTACTAAATCTGACATAATATATCTCCAGCTTTTAAAAGCGTCTCTTCATCCTTTGCAAAGCATAGACGCAGGTAATTTGAAAAAGGTTGGGAAGTATAAAAAACAGACAAAGGAATGGTTGCCACGCCTTTCTCTTTTGTCAACCAGATCGCATAATCGACATCTCCCATGTCAGTAACACCTGAAATATCGACTACCTGAAAATACGTCCCGGAACAGGGCATTAACTTCAATGAGGATTTACTCAAACTATTCGACAAAATCTCTTGCTTGGCTCTGTAAAATCCGGCAAGTTCTTTTATGTCAAAAATCTTTAGATATTCTGCTATTGCAGATTGGGCAAAATGGCTTACTGAAAAGACCAGGAATTGATGCACTTTCAAAATCTCTTTCATAATCTTATCCGGCGCTGTAAGATACCCAACTTTCCAACCTGTGGCATGCAATGTCTTACCAAAAGATGAAATACAAATTAATCGGTCAAAAAGTTGAGGATAGTAATTAAAGCTTACGGGCTCGCCTAAAAAATTAATGAACTCATACACCTCATCTGCAAGAATGAAACAATCCGGATACTTTTCAAGAACACCTACCAGACTATCCATTTGCGATTTGGGAAAAACAGTACCTGTGGGATTATGCGGATTATTAACAATAATCATACGTGTTTTGGGAGTCAAAGCATCCTCAATCGCTCCCACATCTAATCTAAGTTCATTATCCAAAGACACATGAACTGCCTTTGCCTTTACAAGATCAATCGCCGGTCTGTAGCAATCATACGCAGGGTCAATGATCAATACCTCATCCCCCTCATTAACGAGAGCCTGAACAACCGTAAAAATTGCTTGCGTTGCTCCTGCTGTAATTAAAATATCCCCAGCACCAATCTTCCGCTGATATTCCTGATCAACCACTTGCCTAATCTGCTCACGTAATGTAAGAAGGCCTTGCATAGGTGCATATTGATGAACATTTTGATGGATGGTGTCGGCTAGAATTCTTTTAAAGTCTTCCGACACCGGAAAACCAGGAAAACCCTGTGACAGGTTGATTGCACCTGTCTCTGCCGCCAGAGCGCTCATTTGTGTAAATATAGTTGTTCCTACATTAGGAAGCTTTGATGTCAGTCTCACTTTTGTATCTTTGATGTTTTATTTGGATAAAGTTAAAATGAAAAAACGAATTTTAAATTTACTGACAGTATCATTCTTTTTGTTGACTGCCTGCAACTCAAAAAATGAGCTATGTACTTGTATCGAAAAAGGAGATGAACTCAATCAATTCTCGAGCGAGCTATTGGAAAGTGAAACAATTACTGGAGAGCAGGAAGAGAAACTCCAGTTACTTAGAGAAGAAGTAGATAAAATTTGTGATCAGTTTAAAGAAATGGGACCTGAGCGATTATATGAACTCAGAAATGAATGCGGAAATTTCCCTGAACCCTGATCCAGAAATTACTTTCCGGAAACTTCAGCTATTGCAGCCATTTTCAACTGCTTGATCATACTCACCAAACCATTTGCACGTGTAGGTGAAAGATGTTCCTGCAATCCGATTTCTTTTATGAACCCTAAATCGGCCCGGGCAATATCTTCAGGACTCTGATGGGATAAAACACGAATTAACAACCCTATTATACCCTTTGTGATAATCGCATCAGAATCAGCTGTAAAAACCATCTCTCCCCCCTCTTTTTCTGCATGTAGCCAAACCCGACTCTGACAGCCCTTAATAAGCCTGTCATCTGTCTTATATTTTTCGTCAATCAATGGAAGTTCTTTCCCGAGCTCAATAATGTATTCGTATTTATCCATCCAATCATCGTAAACTGAAAATTCATCAACGATTTCTTCTTCTATTTCTTTAATTGTCTTCATTTCTTCCTTTTACTTCAGCATTCCTACCGCTCTGTTTAGAGCATTTATCATACTATCTACTTCCTCTTTCGTATTATAAAAAGCAAATGACGCTCTTATCGTTCCGGGGATTTTATAAAAATCCATTATGGGCTGAGTACAATGGTGACCTGTTCGCACAGCAATTCCCATCTTATCTAACAATGTCCCAACATCATAAGGATGAGTCCCTTCGATTAAAAAGGAGATGACACTGGTCTTGTTCTTCGCTTCTCCGTATATTCTCATACCCTCGATTTCCAACAATCTGCCAGTAGCATACTCCAACAACTCTGATTCGTACTTTTGAATAGCACCCATATCCAGCGTCTTAATATACTCAAATGCTTTTCCAAGACAAATTCCACCTGCAATATGTGGTGTCCCTGCCTCAAATTTATGTGGCAAAGTATTATAGGTGGTTTTCTCAAATGTCACTGTAGCTATCATGTCCCCTCCACCTTGATAAGGAGGCATCTGATTCAACAACTCTTCTTTACCATATAAAATTCCAACTCCCGTCGGACCAAAAACTTTATGTCCTGAAAGGGCAAGAAAATCACAATCCATATCTTTTACATCCACTGACATGTGCTGTACACTCTGCGCTGCATCTATAAGAACTTTAGCCCCTACTGAATGCGCCCAATCAATCATTTTCTTAACTGGATTAATGGTTCCCAACGCATTTGAAATGTGCGTAACAGCCACCAACTTTGTTCTTTCCGAAAGCATTTCTCTATACGCCTCAATATCCAACTCCCCGGATTCAAACATCGGTATTACCCGAAGTACACATCCCTTTCGTTCACAAAGCATCTGCCAGGGAACGATATTCGAGTGATGTTCCATCGCAGAAATAATAATCTCATCTCCCTCTTTCAACAGTTCTCCAAAAGAGAAAGCAACCAAATTTATACTATCGGTTGTGCCCTTGGTGAACAATATTTCGTTGGAATTACTTACTCCAAGACAACTTGCTATCAATGCCCGTGCATCTTCATAAGCCTGAGTTGCAACCTGACTTAAATGGTGTACTCCTCTATGAATATTTGCGTTGTATTTTGAGTAGTACGCAGTAATCGCATCCAATACAATCTGTGGTTTTTGTGCAGTTGCTCCGTTATCAAAGTAAACCAACTGTTTATCCCCAACCTTTTCCGAAAGAATCGGAAAATCGTTTCTAATCGCATATACATCAAACACATCAGACATAGCTCTTCTTCTCTTTTTTGCAAAGTTACAAATCAAATACGAGCAACATGAATATTTGAACGGAAATAGAATTTATAAGCCCCCTTATCTACTTATTTTATAGTTTTACACCCCTTTTCTTTGAGAATTATTAAGTAAATTGCGTCCAAAGATTACGATACAATGATTGTCAAAATAAAAAACACATCCGAACACGGACTTCCGGCTTATGAAACACCTCTTTCTGCCGGAGTTGACTTACGAGCAAACAGCACGCACCCAATTACATTACAACCCATGGAAAGAGCATTGGTCAAAACCGGTTTTTTTCTGGAAATCCCTGCCGGTTATGAAGCTCAGGTGCGACCAAGAAGTGGTTTGGCACTAAAAAAGGGGATTACAGTTTTGAACTCTCCAGGCACTATTGATGCAGACTACAGAGGTGAAATAGGTGTTATTCTCATCAATTTATCCAACGAATCTGTCACTCTGGAAAATGGAGAGCGTATTGCTCAACTGGTATTTGCTAAAGTAGAACAGGCAACTTGGGAAGTGACTTCCGACTTATCAGAAACGGAACGTGGTGCAGGGGGATTTGGCAGCACCGGAATAAAATAAATTAACGACTTAAAAACGAAATTAAATAGATGAAAATTATTGTTCCAATGGCCGGTAGAGGTAGCCGTTTGCGCCCTCATACATTAACGACTCCCAAACCTCTCATTCCTGTGGGAGGAAAACCAATTGTTCATAGGCTTGTTGAAGATATTGCAGCTGTTTGTAACGAGCCAATAGAAGAAATTGGTTTTGTTATCGGGGATTTTGGTAGTGAAGTTGAACGGGAACTTATTGAAGTGGCTGAAAAGCTAGGTGCCAAGGGGCATATATTTCACCAGACAGAACCACTAGGAACGGCTCATGCGGTTCTTTGTGCCGAACCTTTGCTTAATGGCAAAGTCGTTGTTGCTTTTGCAGATACTTTATTTAAAGCCGACTTTACCATGGAAGACAACGTTGATGGTGTGCTTTGGGTAAAACAAATTGAAGACCCCAGTTCTTTTGGAGTAATCAAAATGAATGAAAACAAAGAAATAATTGATTTCGTAGAGAAACCACAAACTTTTGTTTCCGATCTGGCTATGATAGGAATTTATTATTTCAAAAAGGGAGAAGAACTAAGAACCGAAATTAATTATCTCATTGATAACAATATTATCAAAGGAGGTGAGTATCAGCTTCCGGATGCTTTAAGAAGATTAACTGAAAAAGGTACTAAATTTAAGCCGGGAGAAGTTTCAGAGTGGTTAGACTGTGGAAACAAGAACGTCACTGTACACACCAATCAGCGAGTACTGGAGTACGACAGAGAAAAAGGGTTGTCCACAATTAGCAATCACGCAAATATTGTAAATTCAGTCATTATCCCTCCTTGCTTTATCGGAGACCATGTAACCGTAACAAATAGTGTGATAGGACCCCACGTCAGTCTTGGAAGCAATTCAAAAGTAAAGAGTTCGGTCATCTCCAATTCGCTGATTCAAAATGGTACGGAAATTGATTCTTCCAACCTAAAAAATTCAATGATCGGAAATTATTGTAAAGTTACCGGCAGATCAAGCGATCTTAGTATTGGTGATTATTCAACAAGTAAAGAATGAAATTTTTTTGGCATATAACTCTGTTTCTTTGTTTCCTCTTATTTGCAGGAAATACAGCTCTTGCACAGAAGAAAAAGCGAGATAAGAAGAATAAAACGGAAGAGCGCATACGTGAAGAAGCGAAAGAATCTGCCTTAACACTTCCCGGAGATCGGACTCCTTATAAGGCTAAATTTTATGAAGCCCTCCGATTAAAAACTGTAGGGGATTATAATGGTGCAGTCGCTTTGTTTGAGGAATGTATAAAAATGAACCCCAAAGACGATGCAGTACTGTACGTACTTGCCAATTTTTATGCAGGGAACAGACAAACAACAAAAGCCAAAAACTATATCGAAAAAGCATACAGTATCGACCCTGACAACATTTGGTACCTCGAACTTTTAGCATATATCCAGCAAAATTCAGGAGACTATGATCAAGCAGAAGAAAGTTATAAAAAGCTTACGGATATAGAACCTTACAATCTTGACTGGCTTTATTATTATTCAGAAGCACAGTTATATAATAGTAATATCAAAGGAGCCATTTCTACTTATGACAGGATGATTACAGAAGCTGGACCCATTCCTGATCTTGTTCATCGAAAAATTGAAATGCTGGTAGATCAGGGGGAGACCGAAAAAGTTGTCACTGAACTACGTGGACTTATGAATGAGTATCCCGATTCTCCCGAGTATGCTGCTATGCTTTTGGATTATTACAAAAATCTGGGTAAAGAAACCGAGATTATCAGTCTTCTGGATGAGATGCTCGAGAAAGATCCAAACAATCCTCATACGCTGCTCGCAATGGCAGATCACTATAATTCAAAAGGGGATAAGCAAAAAACATATGAATATTTAAAGAAAGCGTTCGCTAGTCAGGCGTTAGAGATTGATTCAAAAATAAAGCTCTTGATAGATATTCATGATAATCAGAATCCGATCGATCAGGAAGCCTTTGAATTATTGGAGATTTTGATTAAAATGCACGGTGCAGATGCTAAAACCTATTCTATTCAGGGAGATTTTTTTCTAAAGAATGGTAACAGACTGGAAGCTTTGGAAGCATTCCGAACTGCCCTCCAATTTGATAAAACCAAATATCCGATTTGGCATGAAACCCTTTATCTGGCTTTTATGCTAGGGCAATACGAAAATCTCTATCAGGATAGTAAAGCAGCTTTGGAGTATTTCCCAACTATCTCCAATATCTATTTATTTGCCGGTGTTGGAGCATTATCAACCGGGAGAACTGACGAGGCGATTGAATACTTAACAATAGGGAAAGATTTCGTGGTAAAAGACAAATTACTCTCTGCTGAGTTTGATTTTTATCTTGGTGAAGCGCACATGGCAATTAAAGAATATGATGAAGCCCTTACTCATTATGAAAATGCGCTATCAGAGGATCCTTCCAATGCTGTTTATCTAAACAACTTCGCCTATAAATTAGCTGTTCATAACGTACATCTCGACGAAGCTCTGAAAGCCATACAATCTGCGGATCGAATAAGTCCTGACCAGCCTAATTTTCTTGACACTTATGCCTGGATATTATTCAGAAAATCAGATTATAGTGAAGCTCTTGTGAAAATAAAAAAAGCATTTTCACTTTCCCCTAAAAGCGCTGTTATAGCAGAACATTATGGTGATATTCTTTTTAAACTGGGAGAGAAAGATGAAGCTAAAGAATTATGGTTAACTTCGCGCGATTTAGGAAACAAAGATGAAGTGCTGGAGAGAAAAATTGAAACAGGTGAATATTATGAACGCAATCCGTAATAATCACTTCAAATGGATTGTAGTAGCCGGGCTTGTATTGATTTCATGCTCCAAAAAAAGTTTGGACAGCGGATTCGGAAAAATTGAAAGAAAGCGCACATCAGAACTTGTTCAGCATTTAGAAGAATTATCAAAAGCAGAGTGGGACTTCTTATCCACCAAAATTGCTATACGCTTTTCTTCCCGAGAACAAAAGCAAAGTTTCAAGACCACCCTGAAAATGAAAAAGGACAGTGCGATAAATGCAACCATCACTTTTGCTGCTATCCCTATAATCAACTCTGTTTTAACTTACGATTCACTAAAAGTTGTCAACAAAAAAGACAAGTGTTTTATTTTGGCTGATCTGGATATTCTGAAGGATAAATTTGAAATTCCATTTGACTTTCCTCAGGTTGAAGAATTATTATTAGGACTTCCTCTTGCCTGGGAAACAGACGAAAAATATCACCAGTTAGATGACCTGAAACATTACGTTATTAGCTCCCATAAAAAACGCTTTATCAACCGTCGGGAAAGCCGACCTGAAAACAATATTCTCATCAGATACTTTCTACATCCTCAAACGTTGGATTTGGAACAAATAGCACTGGATAGTCCGCAGGATACCTTATCTATACGGATACAGTTTTATGATCGCTATACAGATATGGGAATTCCACTTCCGCAGAGAACTGAATTGGAAATCTTTACTCCACGAGATACAATTGCAGTAGAAATGAAATTTCAAAAACCCGAAACAGAAAAGGAAAAGGTCATATTTTTGACTATTCCTGATAGCTATGAAGAATGTAACTAGTTACATATTGTTTTTATTCCTTTTTACTCTCTCTCCTGTTTTTTCCCAACAGAAAAGTGAGAAACTAAAAAAAGAGCAGGCACAACTTGAAAAACAGATTCAGGCAACTAAATCATTGCTGGAAACTACAAAAAAAGGAACTGAAAAAAGTTTTCAGGAATTACAGCTCACAGAACAGAATATTCGTTTTCGGGAACAATTGCTGGAAAATATTGATCAGCAAATAAAAGCTACTGACAACAGGATTCAGGATATAGAATCTTCAATAGTTTCTCTAAACACAAAAATTGAAAGCTTAAAAGAGCAATACCGGGCAATGGTTTTCTACGCCTATAAAAAACGAAATAAGTACGACCGCATTATGTTTATCTTTTCCAGCGATAATTTTAATCAGGCCTACAAAAGAATGGTTTATCTGGAAAAAATAAAAGAAATCCGGCTTCGTCAGGTGCTTCTTATCCGACAAAATCAAGATCTGCTTGCAAAGGAAAGTATAGAACTAAATGATCAAAAGCAGGAGTCTTTAAAGCTAGCGAGTACAAAGCGTGCAGAAAGAGAAGCGCTTATAGCTGACAAAGAGAATCAACAGCAACTCTACAATGAATTTAAGTCCCGCGAAAATGAACTACTTACCAAACTAAGAGAGGAAGAACGAAAAAAGGCTGCATTACAGGCAGAAATTCAAAAAGCAATAGCACGTGAACTGGAGGAAGCTAGAAAAAAGGCTGAAGCAGAACGTCTTGCCCGCGAACGCGCGGCAAAAGAAAAAGCTGAAAAAGAGGGTGGAGTAGCTGTTGTTCCTAAAGAAAATGTAAATGATGCCGCTGAAAAATTTGGACTGACACCTGAAGCCAGATTAATCGGTACCGATTTTACTACAAATAAAGGAAAGCTTCCTTATCCTGTAGAAAGTGGAACCATTACTGAAAAATTCGGAAAGAATCCCCACCCTACAGTTCCTCACATATATACATACAATAATGGTGTTGATATAAGTACTGCCAAAGGAGCTAATGTCAGAGCTGTTTTTCAGGGAGAAGTTACCTCTGTTTTAAGTATTCCCGGAGCTGGTAAGGTAGTGATTATTAAACATGGAAACTATAGAACGGTGTACTCTAACCTTCAGGATGTCTACGTGGATAAAGGCACCAAAATCTCTGTAAAACAGGTTATAGGGACATTGCTCCCCCAAGGAAATATATCAATAGCGCACTTCGAAATTCATGAAGTAAAAGCTAACTCAGTAGAAAAACTAAACCCTTCCTACTGGTTAAGTAATTAAAAAAGCTGCCCCGTCAGAGGCAGCCTTTTAGGTGTAGGTTAGGGTTACATTGAACTAAGCTGATTTTGCCAACTCTCCATGATTAAGAAGTATAAGGTCTTTTACTTCTATTTCTGTAGAGTAGTGACTTTTCCCGTCTTTTCCGCGAAAAAAACGTGATCTCAATTTACCCTCGATCGCTATTCTTGCTCCTTTATGAGCAAACTCTTCAAGAACTATGGCCCATTTTCCCCAGGCAACTATTTTGTGCCATTGATTTTCTGTTTCGACTTTTCCTTCCAGCCCCTTGCGATACTCCCGGGTTGTCAAAGCAAAACGTGCCATTTTCTTTCCTGATGGTGTTGTAATTACAGCCGGGTCCTTTGTAAGGCTCCCAATCAGGTGTACATGATTCACTGGTGTATTCATAATCGGTAAGTTTTAAGGTTAATTTTTCTTTCCTAAAAGCAATACGTCTGATGCCTCGATTTCCGTAAAGTACTTCTTATCGCCATTTTTGTCATCATAGCTCCGGGTAATAAGTTTACCCTCCACCATGATTTCCTGTCCTTTACTGACATAGCTTTCAAAAATCCCTGCAAGTTTTCCCCACGCAACAACGGTATGCCATTGGGTATTTTCAACGCGTTCGCCACTTTTGTTTCGATATGACTCACTTGTTGCTAATGTTAAACGCACAAATTTACGTCCGTTTTCAAAATTTCTAACTTCAGGCTCAATTCCTGTACGTCCAACTAATGCTACTTTGTTTCTTAACGTGCTCATACTGTTAATTTTTTTGATGTTAGTTAATTTCAACACGTCGAGTGAGTTGATCATCAATCGACACTGCAAAGTTGAGACAGTATCAAGAAGCTTTTCGTTTATTAATTATTTGTATACGGAAGTTATTCGTTTGAAATCATTTAAAAAATGGTTTTATACCTGATAATAAAAGACTTAATCTTAAATAAAGTTTATATAAGATGAGTAATTCAATAGGAAAATAGTAGGTAATAAAAACATTTAACGCCTTCAGAAATGATCTGAAGGCATTAAAATACAGGTATGAAAACTAACGGTTTGGCGCTAGGCAATTTGGTGCTTTCTAACACGTGTGTACGTGCGCCATTTTGCTTAGCGCTTGTTATGGGTATTTTTTAATCAAGGAAATTGAAATTCGATATATCAATATCCTGTGTATATTGTTTCGGTTCTCCTTTTTCATCGGTGAAATTTACCACGATGACCTTTTCTAATATTCTAAATTTATAATGGTCATATTCAAATGAATACTTTGGCATGGCAAATGAAGCTATATTACTTCTCCAGTTTGATTGATTTTCCTTAAACCAACTGGACAATGCTATAATTTCCGCTGAATTTGGTTTGAGCATTATACATCCTGAATTTTGAATTGAATCTTTAAGTGGTTCTGTCCAATATTTCTTCTGATCCATGATGCATATCTCTCTAGTTTCATCAATTATCAGATTCAAATTTTCACCACAACCAAACAATAGCAACCCCATCAGGAATATTGTGATTATTGAGAACCTTGTTTTCATTTCGATTTCATTTTTTTTAGCTTATTACCCATAACGGCCACTTGTATGAGCAGTAGCGGTTTGCGTGCTACAAACTTATCAAATTATGATGAAATTTGAGCGGATTGCAGACCTTAAAATTTAGCACTTTTGCCGCTATTGCTTATACAAATTGTTGTATGCCCGTGCTTTCTGCTTTCAGGGTCAGCGTGAAATGCTCTTTTGCAATTTTTGGTCTGGGGGCTAGGTTGTGCGAATTGCAAATGTGCATTGAATTAGGGTTGGAAAAACCATTTATAAGTTTTATTTTTGCATACTATAATTATCATGTATTATCAAATTTAGATGGATCAGAGATTACTAATTGAAGAAGGCGATTTTTTAAATTTATATAAAAGTTGGGATGCTCCAACTGTTATAATTTCAGATGGTCCATATGGTATTGGTGGCTTTCCTGGTGACCCAAAATCAGCTAAAAATCTTGGAAAGGTTTATGAACCTTTCATTAAGGCATGGGCTGAATCATCAACTCCTAATACAACTCTTTGGTTTTGGAATACTGAACTTGGTTGGGCAAATGTTCATCCGGTTCTAGAAAAATATGGTTGGGAGTTTGTTAATTGCCATATTTGGAATAAAGGTAAAGCTCATATTGCAGGAAATGCAAACACAAAAACTTTGAGAAAATTACCAGTAGTGACTGAAGTTTGTGTTCAATATGTATTAAAGCCAGAGTTTGTTATTGATGGAAACAGCTTAAGCATGCAAGAGTGGTTAAGATATGAATGGAAAAGAACAGGCTTACCATTATCTAAAACCAATGAGGCTTGTGGAGTGAAAAATGCTGCAACGAGAAAATATTTCACTACCTGCGATTTATGGTATTTCCCACCTAGTGAAGCTTTTGAGAAGTTCACAAAATATGCAAATGAAAATGGTAAAGTTGAAGGCAAACCATATTTCTCTTTAAATGGAATCGATCCTATTTCAAAAGATGAATGGGATAAAATGAGGGCTAAATTCAAATGCCCTTTTGGTGTATCTAACGTATGGGAACACCCACCATTAAACGGTAAAGAACGCTTAAAAAACGGCTCAAAATCATTACATCTCAATCAAAAACCATTAAAATTAATGGAAATAATAATTGACATCTCTTCTGATATAGGTGATGTAATATGGGAACCATTTGGAGGATTGTTTTCAGGTGCTATTGCAGCTCACAATTTAAACAGAGTTGCTTATGCGTCTGAAATAAATGGAGAAATATTTAAGCACGCTGAAAACAGGGTGAAATCTATTTTAGATCAACCTAAATTAAATCTTTTATTAGATCAATAGTGTTTGTTTTAGAATCACTAATCAGTTTTGCCCATTCTTTTATCCTATGACCATGCAATTTTGATTCTAGTACTTTAGACTTAAATTCTTCCATGCTTTCATGTTGAATTCTATCCATTTTTGCAAAGTTAGTATCCAAACGATATGGGTATTTGCCAAGGAGACCTTTTAATTTGGTTTGGTATTCAACAGTCGGTTCATATACTTTCCCATTTGCCCCCCAACTTAAAATATCTTTCTCTGCTTTTTTGAGTAAAGAAGAATCACCTTGAAATTTATAACCATTTGTATTTGTTTGTTGCAAATTTGAAGTTCTTGAAGAGGTATCTTCTGGCTCAAAAACTAAGTAATCAGGAGGTCTGTGATAATGACTATCTCTAGCACTTGCTAAGCTTTTAGCAGAACCAACCCAAACATCAATTAAAACAGGCTTACCATAAATAATATATTCAGGTAACCATGCCACAAGAGCAACATGAGTTTGATCTTGGTCAAAATGATTAATACTGTCTTTAAATCTGGCAGTAATCTCTGTAGCAAGAGGAAACCATGTCTTAATTTCTATTCCTGGTTGCGGTTCAATTTTACCATCAAAAATAGTGTCAGGAAATCCTGGGTCTTGTCTTTTCCACTCTCCAAGCCCTTTCCAGTCAAGAGTATTTAATTCTTCACAAACTTTAAACTCAATCATATTTCCTACTAAAGGCGAAAGCTTAGAAACTGTTTTAGCAAGATGTTCAGCATATTCAAGTGTTGGTGGTTTTGTTATATCAACTACATCCATTTGTGAGCCAACTAGTGACTCTAAATGCTTTCCTGCTAATTCAAGTATTTCTTTATAAGTCATTGAAGATCTCTGATAAATTAATTTCAAGTGCATTAGCAACTTTTTCAATATTTATCAGGGTTATGTTTTTTTCTGCCCTTTCTATCATACCAATATATGTCCTATGAAGCCTAGCTTTTTCAGCAAGTTCTTCTTGTGACATGTTGTTTTTCTTTCGATAGTCTCTTATTCTGTCACCGAACCTTTTTAGTATATCTGAATTTGAATCCATTGCTAATTGTAGTATGTACAAAGCTAATTATAGTCTTCTTTTTGTACTACATACTAAAGTTAGCATTTCAGTCAGGGAGTCGGGTAGAAATAGCTCTTTTGCAATTTTTGGTCTGTGTGTTGGAAAGTGCGAATTGGAAATGTGCTTTTGTGGGCTGGTTTCAGCATGGCATACAACTCAGTTATACATCTAATCTGCTAAGATTTAAACTTTAAGGCGTAAACTGATTTATAGGAGTCCGGATTCTGGAAAAAAGAATCTAGTTCTTCTCTGGATTCTTTTTCTACAAAAGACATAAGAGGTTGCTCTACTTCAAACAATCTTACAATTGACTTCCTGATTTTATTATCCCACTCCTTATAATAGGTATCAAAATCATCTGGTTTAATTACTTTTCTGCAATTAGCAGAGCCACAACTAACCTCCATAGGGTAAGTCAGGTTAAAAATCCCATATTCGTCAGTAATCTGTTCTCCTTTTTGGATATCACGAATAGCTATTTCAAAACCATATCCTGTACTTATTGTATTGCAATTGCAGCAATGATTTACATACTTTGCAAAATCCCAGCTAATTATACGGTTCCCATTCTGATCAATATAGGAATACTTCTCTATAACTTCTTTTACTTCCTCAGAATGCAACAGGTAATCGGTAGGAGTAACCACTAACTCCAAAGAATCTTTTACGTATACAATTGTTCCTTCGGGAATATCATCAGTTGCAAATACGCCATATCCCACATGGTCATCAATGAACCTCAGTTCAGTTTTTGGATGAATCATAAAACCATCAATTTACTAATTAATGCCCCCTCGGCCTCATCCCTTTTAGTAGGTGACTATCGCTTACTCAGCAGTACTCAATTTTTCATCGAATTTATAGTATTTTCTATTTCAAAAATCAATTTCAATAAAAAATTTAAGCCTGAATATAAAACACTGAAAAGCAAGCAAAAAAGACACTTAATCTACCAATTCCAAACCATTGTCTTTCCCTTTATCTATCGCAGGGATTCCGTCTACCATCCATTTAGGTGCAGGCTTGTTCAACAAATAATGATCGAAAAATTGCTTCATCCGTATACTTAAATCTCGTCGGTTAGATTCCTTCATCAGGTTATGTTTGTCGCCGTTGTAATTTAACAACCAAACGGGTTTATTTAATCGACGTAATCCCATAAACAACTCTATTCCCTGATACCATGGAACAGCACCATCATTATCATTGTGCATAATTAAAAGAGGTGTTTTTACATTCGGAAGACCAAATAACGGTGAGTTTTCTACATAACGTTCCGGTTCTTCCCAAATGGTTCCTCCAATACGACTTTGCGTTCTCTCGTACTGAAACATCCGGCTAAAACCACTTCCCCATCTAATTCCTCCATAAGCAGAGAACATATTTGCCACCGGAGCACCAGCCATGGCAGCCTTATATCTATTCGTCATAGTTATGAGTTGCGCTGTCTGATAACCTCCCCAACTCTGCCCCTGAAGTCCCATTCTTCCTGAATCAGTAAACGGATATTTCTTTAAGACATAATCTGTCCCGGAAACAATACAATCGTAAGCTGACTCTGCTGGATTCCCTGCATCATACCTGATATCCGGAATGAATACGACATATCCTGATGAAGCGTACTCCGTAGGAAAAATAATGGACGCTGTTGGTCGGGGAACCCAATGCCTGTGTAGGTTATCACTATTCAATTCATAGAAATACACCAATAGTGGGTACTTTTTCTTTGGATCAAGATTTTCCGGTGTATAGAGCAATCCCTGAAGCCTCTTTCCTGAAGGGGTTTTCCATTTAATCAACTCAACATTCGCCCAATTATAGTCCTTTTGTTGCGGATTCGTATGTGTTACCACTTTAGGGTTTGTGAACTGTACATCTGTCACCCACAGCTCCGGATACTCGCTTACCGTTGATCTTCGATAGGTAACTACATCACTTTCCTCTGACTTATTAAAACCAAATAGAGCCGCATTGTCCTCCATTCGCTTTACAAGATTCCATTGCTCATCAATGGTGAAAATTGCTTCTTGCTTTGTTTTATCATCCTGAGACTTGATCCACACCCGATGTGGGTCGTAATACAAACTATCTTTATCCCATTGTATTACTTCATAATTTTGAGGATAACTCTTTTCCGAAGCAATTGAAATATTCCGGTAAGATGTCCCATTATACCGGACTCTGTATAGATCGTGTTTGGCCATTAGCCAAAGATGTGTTTTGCTGTTTTCCCAATACACTTTATTAATCGCAGTAGGTTTGTATGGTTGTCCATTATTATCCTCCAACCAATCTGCATCAAACCCACATGTCAGACAATTGATCTTATCGGCAACAAAATCATGTAACATGTACTCTTCCTTTTTGGAATCAAAATACACTGCTTTTGTTCCTTCCGGATCTAAATGCAAAGACTCTGTACATCCTTCTAAAAACAATTGTGGTTCAGTGTCCTCAATTCGTACAAAATAGTAATCATTTTTCCAGGGAAAACTCCACCCGGACTCCCATCTGTAACGCTCATTACTGGAAAGTAAAAAGTGTCCTGTACGATGTTTACTAAAAGAAACCACCTGCATCGAGTCACTTTCTAAAATTCCTAACTTTCCGGTTTGCCAGTCATAGAAACTGAGGAAATTTTCTTTTTGTTTTCTTTTTAAACTCACCAACTGTTGGGGTTGAATTTCTTCATCTTGCCATCCCCATACATCTACTTTTACCTTCTCATCCTCTGTTAGTGTATCTTTTTGCTCTCTTTCAGGAAGCGGAGATGTCCCAAAGAATAATCGATCGGCATCCTCTGCAAACATAAGATTACCATACTCACTGGGACCATGACCTTTAGGCATCCCTCTAAATAAGCTGTCAATCACTAATTGAGGCTGATCCGTTTCCAAATCAGTAATAAATAGTTCGAAATGTTTATTCTTTTCAACAGTATCCCTGCTCGCCAAAAAAGCAAATTTACCCTCTCCGGAGTTCCAAACCATCCTACCTACAAAAGTAAAAGGTCCGAAAAATTGATTTTTTGAAGGGTCTTTCAGATTACGAACATCTAACGTGTACACATCTTTACCTTCTCTTTTCTGGTGTGTAACAAAACTTATATAGCTTCCACTATCACTAAAATGATAGTCCGTAACATCCAATATTTGTTCTTTTTCATACGTAATCGGGTTGAATAAGGTAACCAATTTTCCTTTTGAATCAGGTCGTTCCTTTCCTTTCTTCTTTCTTTTCTTTTTTTTCTTCTTCCCTTTTTCAAGAGGCAATTCATTTGAATTCGTTCGGTACATTAACCAATCAGAAAAAGAAGAGACTTTAACATCCAGAAGATCTGCAAGATAAAATGATGTATCCTGCCCTGGAATATGGATCCACAAAGTGTCCTTTGGAAGTTTTTCCTTTTTTACCTTTTCGATTTCCAATTTCCGAATTGTATCAAACTGTGGTCTGATTTTGGCAACAAAGAACAAATCATTATTTCCAATTTGAAAATCATATCCACGTACTAATGTATCTGCGTCAGTACCATTCAGGTTTTTGTAGCTTAAAAAACCATCTCCTCTATAAGGGGCTGTTTCAAAAAATAGTATTTTTCCCGATCGGGAAACTCCGGTATTTTTCAACGACTTCCACTCATCGTATTGCTCATGCGTCAACTCTGCTTTTTGGGAGAACCCTGGTAAAGCTGTAAAAAAAGATAAGACCAACAACCACTTATTCATTCTAAGGTACTTTTCGCTAAAAATACACAGATTTCGCTGAACGCAAAAGTCTGTTTAAGAGACTTCATTAAGTATAAATACCGAAAAACAAAAACAATCTGCTTATTATACTGTTTTATCTTGTAAAATCAATTGTTTGTCTATATATTTGAGTTGTGTAACCCAAAACTAGGCACAAAATAATGTTGGTGGAAATTACCATGAAAAAAATTATTATCGGAAAATGGTATGATCTTGGGACTATCGAAATCGCCTATCTGGATGGTGCTATATACTATGCCCGACTAAAAAAAGACGAAACAATGACCTTGGATTGTCTAAGAAAATCTATTGACTTTCGTAAAGAATATGGTATTGAAGATGCTTACCTTATTCTTGAGTTCGGGGAATTTTCAACTACAGACCTAGATACACGCCTGTTTTCAATGAACAGAACAGATGAACCTTTTAAAGCCGAAGCTTTTATCACCCGAAATCTGGCACAGAAAATAATTGTAGACAATTATGTAAAACTTAACAAGAGAAAAATTCCGTTTGCGCGATTTGACTCTTCCGATGAAGCCTTCTCATGGATTGAAAGTTTGAAAAAATCGGAAAAATCAGCGTAAATTCGCGATTCATGAAGATAAAGTTAGTCTGTGTAGGAAAAACAGGGAAAGATTTTCTGGAGAAAGGAGAAGAAGAATACATAAAACGATTAGTCAAATATGTCCCCTTTGAAAAAATTGAAATCCTGGATATAAAAAATGCGAAAAAGCTTACCCACGAACAAGTAAAAGAACAGGAAGGAACTGCAATTCTTAACAAAATTCAATCAGGTGATCATCTTGTCTTATTAGACGACAAGGGTAAGATGTATACCTCTGTTCAGTTTGCAGACTACTATCAGAACCTATTCAACAGGGGAATAAAAACAACTGTTTTTGTAATTGGAGGTCCGTATGGTTTTAGTGAAACCGTATATCAAAGAGCCAATGAAAAGCTGTCTCTCTCCAAAATGACTTTTTCACACCAGATGATTCGTCTTTTTTTTCTGGAACAAACGTACAGAGCAATGACGATTCTTCGGAATGAGCCATATCACCATGAATAACAAGGTCATAACTTTATTTCAAATCAGAAATAATCCGGTGTAAATCTTCGTGATTTTGTATCACTAAAAAGTCTTTTTTCCCCTTTTCCATTACCTGTTTTCCTCCAATCGCCAATACTCCGGAGTAAAACTCTCTCACCTTTCGAACATGCTCATCAAGTGCATTATCATCTGCATTTACCACCCAGGAAGTCACCAAAAAATCAGGTTGGATCTGTTTTACAATCGCCTCCAGTGCATCCAAAGGAACTGATTGTCCCAGATAGAAAACTTTCCATCCCTCCTCTTTTAGAATATAATGATAAAACAACAGTCCCAACTCATGCCATTCATGCTCTGGAAGATAAAGTACAGCTCTACGTTCGGGATTTTCTACTTTCGTCCTTACCTTATCAATGGAAGCGATAATCTTCTGACGAATTAGGTGGGCTACAAAGTGCTCCTGTGCAGGATTAATTGTGCCGACAAGCCACATGATACCGATTTTGTCGAGAAAAGGAATAACATAATGTGAAAATGCAACCTCCATCCCTTTCTCTTTTACCAGATCATCAAAGACCGAATTAAAAAGGGTTTCGTCTAATCGTAATAATGAAAGCACTAACTGCTCAACAGAACTGTTTTCAAGTGATTTATTATATAACTTCTGTACTCTTGACGACCGTTCTTCCGGTGTCATTTCTGCTATAAAAGAAATCTTTAATCCACTATTAACCAGAACTGAAACTAACAATATTGTTTGTAGATCTTCATCTGAATATGTTCTTACATTCGTATCGGTACGACAAGGTTCCAACAAGCTATAACGCTTCTCCCACATACGTATCGTATGCGCCTTGATCCCCGTTAAACTTTCAAGATCTTTTATCTTGTACTCTGCCATACGGTTAGAACAACCCTCCGTAGATTAAGTTCACAAAAAATTAGTCCCGATCAAAAAATAGTTGATTTTAGCGTACTTCTCCCCCCGGATTCATCTCCTTTTCCGGAGAAACAAAAGCAAGGTTTCCGTTAGCGTCTTCTGCCATCAAAATCATTCCCTGAGATTCAACTCCTCTGATTTTTCTTGGAGCCAGATTAAGTAAAACACTAACTGTCTTTCCAACAACCTCTTCTGCTGAATAGTGCTCAGCGATGCCAGAAACGATCGTTCTTTTATCAATTCCGGTATCGACTAAAAGTTTTAGAAGTTTATCCGCTTTAGGAACACGTTCCGCTTCGAGGATTTTACCCAATCGAATATCCATCTTGACAAAATCATCAAAATTAATAAGCTCTTTTTGTGGTGTCATATCGCTCGCTTTATCAGCATTTAATTTTTGTGATGCTTTCAATTTCTCCAACTCCTGTTCAACAAATTCGTCGTCAATCTTACCAAATAATATGGAAGGCTTGTTTATCATATCACCTTCCTGTAAAAGATTCATGCGTCCGGCTTCTGCCCATTTCAATTCCGACAGATTTAAGAAGTCGGCAATTTTATCCGCTGTACCCGGCAAGAAAGGACGAAGAACAACAGACAAATTAGCTGAAATCTGTAATGCAATGTTCATAATTGTTTTTACGCGCTCAGGATCTTGTTTTACCAGTTTCCATGGCTCCGTATCGGCAAGATACTTATTTGCCATACGTGCCAGATTCATAGCTTCACTTTGAGCTTCCCGAAACTTATACCTATGAATTAGGGTAGCGATTCGCTCTGGAACCTGTTTTACCTCAGCCATAAGCTTTTTGTCTTCCTCTGTTAATTTTCCCTGAGGAGGAACTGTCCCTTCGTAGTACTTATGAGATAATACCAAAGCCCGGTTAATGAAATTACCAAGAATATCAGCTAACTCATTATTTACGCGCGCCTGAAACTCTTTCCAGGTAAATTCAGCATCCTTCGACTCCGGAGCAATAGCTGTTAGGGTATATTTCAATTCATCCACTTTATCCGGATGATCCGCTAAAAATTCGTGCAGCCACACTGCCCAGTTTCGGGATGTTGAAAATTTGTCTCCTTCCAGATTTAAAAACTCGGAAGCAGGAACGTTATCCGGAAGGATAAACTCGCCATGAGCTTTCAGTAAGATAGGGAAGATGATCGCATGGAAAACAATATTATCTTTTCCTATAAAATGAATCAATTTTGTATCTTCATTTTTCCAGTAATCTTCCCAGTTCTTCCCTGTATCTTCTGCCCACTGTTTAGTAGCTGAAATATAACCAATCGGTGCATCTAACCAAACGTATAATACTTTTCCGTCAGCACCTTCGACAGGAACGGGAATTCCCCAGTCAAGGTCTCTTGTCATTGCACGGGGTTTTAATCCCCCGTCGATCCAGGACATACACTGACCTATTACCTGGTTTCGCCATTGTTTAGGATCATGATGCTGTTTCCCTTCCAACACACCCTCTTTAATCCATCCTCTCAACCATTCTTCATGCCTGTCCATTGGAAGGAACCAATGAGAGGTTGATTTCAACACAGGACGCGATCCGCTCAACGTTGATATCGGGTTAATCAACTCAGTGGGACTTAAAGTCGTCCCGCATTTTTCACATTGATCTCCGTACGCCCCCTCACTGTTACAATTCGGACACGTTCCGGTTATGTATCTGTCCGCAAGGAATTGTTTGTATTCCTCGTCATAATATTGTTCTGTAGTTTCCTGGATAAACTGTCCTTCATCATCCAGTTTTTTAAAAAAATCCTGAGCTGTTTTATAATGTAGCGGAGCAGATGTCCGGTGAAAAATATCCAGAGAAATATCAAAATCTTTGAATGCTTTCCCTATAATGCCATGATATTTATCTACGATTTCCTGAGGAGTGATACCTTCTTTTTTTGCCCGTAGGGTAATTGCAGCTCCATGCTCATCGCTCCCGCAAATAAAAGCTACATCTTCATCATTCATTCGCAGAAAACGTACAAAAATATCAGCCGGTAAATAAACCCCGGCAACATGACCTAAGTGTAATGGACCATTAGCGTATGGTAGCGCCGCTGTAACTGTATATCTGGTTTTTTGCATGAACTATCGGATTAAAACGACAAATGTAAACAGAATTATGATTATTTCTCTGAATTACCTGCCACTGTTCCTACTCCTGAATGATTTCAGGAACATAGATATCTTCTGCAGGTCTGCTCTTCTTTTGCTGTTTGACCTGTATCAACCACAGAAGAACCCCGAGGATGAGAATATAAATTCCTATCCTGATCAGGTATCTGTAACTTTTCGAATGCCTTCGGTATTGCGAGAAGTTAAACTTTATGTTGTCCTTTTCTGACATCTGCTTACAAAATTAAGTGGTTTTTTTACCTTTGGAAAAACAAATTTTGACAATGTCAGAAAAAATCCTTGTCACAGGCGGAACAGGTTATATCGGATCCCATACAGTAGTAGAGTTAATAACTCAGGGATTTGAGCCAATAATTTTGGACAATCTCTCCAACAGTCATGAAGGCATTCTCGATGCTATTCAGGATATTACGGGAGTGAAACCTGCTTTTTACAAAGGTGACTGTCGTGATGCAGCCATCTATGATAAGATTTTTTCTTCACACCAGATCTCGTCAGTAATCCATTTTGCCGCTTTTAAAGCCGTTGGAGAATCCGTACACAAACCTCTTGCTTATTTTGATAACAACATCAACGGATTAAACCAGCTTCTAATAGCTATGGATAAGTTTTCTATCAGAAATCTGGTATTCTCTTCTTCCTGTACAGTCTATGGTGACCCCGATGACCCGGTTGTCACTGAGGAAACACCTCTCAAGGATCCACAATCACCCTATGGGTTTACAAAACTGGCCGGAGAGAAAATGCTTGAAAATGTAGTCCGGCATAAAAAACAAATGCGGGTCGCATTATTACGGTATTTTAATCCGATCGGGGCACACCCTTCAGGGAAAATAGGTGAATTACCACAGGGAATTCCAAATAACCTGCTTCCTTATATTACGCAAACGGCCATGGGTATACGGGAAAAACTTGCCGTGTTCGGTAACGATTATGCGACGTCTGACGGATCGTGTATCCGCGACTACATCCATGTTTGTGATGTGGCAAGTGCTCACGTTTCAGCAATTACAATGATGCACAAGAAGGAAGAAGCTTTCATTGACGCAATTAATATCGGCACGGGCAAAGGAACTTCTGTCCTCGAAATAATTCGTATTTTTGAAGAGGTTAATGCTATTGAAGTTAATTGGGAGTTTGCCCCCCGACGCGAAGGAGATGTTCCAGAAATTTTCGCAAAAGTTGATAAAGCAGAACACGTATTAAACTGGAACGCAAAATTCTCTGTCAGGGATGCAGTAAAGGATGCCTGGGAATGGGAAAAAAAGTACAGAAAACAATGAATTACAGATTAATTATATTCGTTTCTTTTATCTGTCTGTTTTTTACGAAAAACAGCTTTTCTCAGGCAGATACCATTAAAAAACAAGATACACAGAGCAGGTACAACCCCGGATTACTATGGCGCTTTACCGGCTTTGAGCCCCGTTACGGAAAAGAGGGTGAAAAATATGACCGGCTTGTTGTTGACATCTGTTATAACGACTGGCTAGGAGATAAAAATGGGACAAAGACACAGTGGTATTCTATTGGATACAATATTAATCTGCTTTTTGATGTGCCCTTCAATAAACAGAGTACCGCTTCAATGGGAATAGGTCTGAGTTTCTCTCACGTCAACCTTATGAACAATGGTGTCCTGCGTAGTAATGATTCGCTTGAAACAACTACTCTAACTCCACATTTTGCGGGAGAAACTCCCAGAAAAATGAATAAGTTTGTTGCTAATTATATTGAAATTCCTGTTGAGTTCCGATTCCGGTCTCCGGGATACCAACACTTTAAATTCCATCTTGGATTTAAGGCAGGTGTACGAATCAGTTCATTTGAAAGATGGAAAGAGGGTTCAAAAAAATTCAAAGAATTTAATCATCCTGATATTGCTCGTTTTCGATATGGTATCACTGCGAGAATAGGAATCCGCAACTGGGCTTTGTTCGGATCATTTTTTATCTCTGATCTGTTTACAAATTCCCAAAGTTCACAACTACTTCCATACAGTTTCGGAATCAGTTTGTCTTTATTCTAGATACTATTCACAAAATAGCTGAATTCACCAAAGAATCTGAATTTGAAAACTTTGGTTTAGAAGATGTTCATATTTTTCATAAATTGTAACAAATTTTAAACCAAAATGAAACGCATATTTACCCAAAAGATCACGTTGGTCTTATTAGCAATACTATGCTCACTATCCATGCACGGGCAGAAGTATTCGAAAGTCAAAATTTATACCGATAATGAAGGTCTGAGAGCCCTTGCAGAAATGGGTGTGGCTATTGACCACGGACATCTCAGAAAAAACACTTTTTTCATCAGTGACTTCTCTGAATTTGAGATCGAATTAATACAACAATCGGGATTTCGTCATGAAATTCTTATTGATGATGTAAGCCGCTTCTATGCAGAACAAAATACATCAAACATCAAAAATAATTTGGAAAAAGAGGGGGGAATATGTTCGGGAACTCAACAAAACCCAATTGATAATATCATCAGCCCTTCCAATTTTGAATTAGGATCAATGGGCGGGTATTATACCTATGCTGAATTTCTGGACGATCTGGACGCTATGGCAACTGCTTATCCCGGTTTGGTTTCAGCTAAAGCCCCTATTTCAACGTTTCAGACCTTTGAAGGAAGACCTGTTTATCATGTGAAAATTTCAAATAATCCCAATACAGACGACGGTGATCCCTATGTTCTATACTCTGCTATTCATCATGCTCGTGAACCGGCATCGTTATCTCAAACGATGTATTTTATGTGGTACTTACTAGAAAATTATGGTTCTGACGATGAAGTAACTTATCTTGTTGACCATACGCAGCTGCTTTTTGTTCCGGTTATCAACCCTGACGGATACATCTACAATGAAACAACTGATCCCAACGGAGGAGGAATGTGGCGCAAAAACAGACGGAATCACGGCAACGGAACGTACGGAGTAGATTTGAACCGAAATTACTCGTACGGATGGAATACAACAGGAGTCTCTAATCAAACAGATGGTGAGACCTATCCCGGAACTGCTCCTTTTTCCGAACCGGAAACACAAGCTATGAAATGGCTGAATGAGCAATACACTATTAAACTTGCGCTGAACGCTCACACTTATGGGAATACACTTCTGTATCCCGTAGGTACAACAGCCGAAGAATTTGCCGAACACCACGACTATTTTGACGATATCTCCGGTCACATGTGCGAACATAATAATTACTTCCCGCAAAAAAGTTCAGGATTGTACCCTGCATCCGGTGATTCAGACGATTACATGTACAAAGTGGACATTGGCGTTGGAAATAAAGACAGTGTTTTTGCTATGACTCCGGAAATAGGTGAAAGTTTCTGGCCTGCAGCCAATCAGATAGAACCCATTTGCAAAGAAATGCTTTTTACGAATATGGTACTTTCTCATCTTGCACACCGATACGCTTTGGTAAAGGATCTTGATCCTTCCACACTTGATAATGCTACCGGAGTGTTTAACCATTCTATCAAAAGACTGGGACTTGAAGATGGTACTATTACCGTTTCAATACATCCGATTTCCGGTTTAGCTTCGGTAGGAAATCCCATTCAATATGACCTGAATATACGCGAAGAACAATCCGGAGCAATCGCTTATTCTATACTTCCCGATTTTCAACCCGGCAGTGAAATTGTGTATGAATTACTAACGGATAATGGCACCTGGGTCAGACGTGATACGATACGAAAGACATTTGGAACTCCAACCCTCCAATTTGCTGATGATGCAGCTACTACCGGAAACTGGATAGGTGATTGGGCACTGACCGGAGAGGAATTCTTCTCCCCTTCCAAATCATTCACAGATAGTCCTATGTCCAATTATGAGGCTGACGATTACAAGATTTACAAATATCATCAAACGATAGATCTTACCGAAGCGACCGCTGCCATGGTGCGTTTCTACGCAAAGTGGGATATTGAACCGGATTGGGATTACGCGGCGTTCGAAATTTCCTCTGACAATGGTAATTCCTGGACTCAACTGTGTGGGCAATACACCAATCCGGGAGTAGATCAGACAAACTGGCAAGGGCAAAGTGTAGGGATACAACCCGTAGGCTTCCCTATTTATGACGGAATACAATCGGAATGGGTGCTTGAAGAAATTTACCTGAATGATTATCTGGGAGAAATGGTTCAATTACGTTTCATTCTTCATGCCGACGGAGGTGTTCAGGAAGATGGTTTCTATTTTGATGACTTCCAGCTCCTTTACAATCTGACAGATGAAACTAACGGAATTACAGAAAATGAAACCTCATCTATCAGTCTGTTTCCTAATCCGGCAAATGAATACGCAATTCTTGACTTCGGTCAACAGTTAGGAAATGGGAGTGTAGCTGTTTACTCTACTACCGGGCAATTGATAAAAATGTATCAACCTTCAGGAACATCTAAAATTATAGAAATCAAAACAGCCGATTTCCCACAAGGAATTTATACCATTATGTATACGAATCATAATGAAAGCAGACAGACGAAACGTCTTGTCGTTATTCACTAATAAGCTATCAAAAAAGAAGGAGAAACAAATATTTCTCCTTCTTTGATTTCATTTTTATCTCAAGCAGAATTCCAGAACGGCTTCAATAAACTCTTCCGGTTTTTCAGAATGCACCCAATGCCCTGCTCCTTCTATAGTTACAACATCACTATCCGGGAAATACTCTTCCAATTCGGGAATGTCCTCATCCAGAATATAATTCGATAATTCTCCCTTTATAAATCGTGTCAGGGTAAACACTTCTTGTTTAGGAAGCGCTTTTAAAATTTCCGGCATCTGCTCCTGTAAAACAGCAAGATTCATTCTAAAAGCCAGTTTACCCTTCTCTACCCAATATAGATTTTTCAGCAAAAATTGCCGAACAGCTATATTGCCAACATACTGCTCCAATTGCTTATCTGCTTCACCTCTTGAAGTTATCCTGTCAAAATCTAAAGAACAAAGCCCTTCCAAAATCGCGTCATGATGCATCGGATACCCTTTCACCCCTATGTCAACAACAATCAATTTCTTTACCCGATCCGGAAATAATTGCGTAAATCGCATAGCCGCTTTACCCCCCATGGAATGCCCCAGAATAATTGCTTCCTGAATCCCCAGATCATCCATTAATTCTCTCAAATCTTCAGCCATCAGATCATACGTATGAAGCTCAGCATGTGGAGAATGTCCGTGATTCCGATTATCGACAAGAATTACTTCGTAATACTCTCCTATTTTTTTAGCATGTGTTTGCCAATTATCCAATGACCCAAAAAGTCCGTGAAGAATAATAAAAGGATGTCCTTCTCCGTATTTCTTATAATTCAGTTTCATGAAACAGTTATTTTTCTCATGCAAAGATAAAGAAACCCTGTTACGAACAGACATTCTTTATTCAGCCAGATTCGGACCAAGCCACCGCTCCATGACCTCAACCGGAAGTCCTTTTCTGGCTGCAATACTCTCTACCTGATCCATTGTTATCTTCCCAACTCCGAAATACTTCGCATCAGGGTGTGCAAAATACCACCCACTCACTGAAGCTGTGGGTAACATTGCCAGAGATTCTGTAAGGGAAACTCCTGTCAATTCTGTTGCATTCAACAAAGCAAATAATCCGGTTTTTTCCGTATGATCGGGACAGGCAGGATATCCGGGTGCCGGACGAATCCCTTTATACTTTTCTCTGATCAACTCCTCATTTGAAAAATGTTCATCCGGAACATACCCCCATATCTCCCTACGCACTTTTTCATGCATACATTCGGCAAACGCTTCCGCCAACCTGTCAGCTAATGCTTTTAGAAGAATGGCGTTATAATCATCATGGTCCGCCTCAAATCGTTGGACGTGTTTGTCTATTCCCAACCCTGCTGTTACAACAAACCCTCCTATATAATCCGTTATCCCGGAGTCTTTAGGTGCAATGAAGTCCGCAAGAGCATGGTTATAAGCTCCCTCTGCCTTCTTTAATTGCTGACGCAACGTATGTTGAACATACAAGACTTCACTTTTCGTTTCATCCGAGTAAATTTCAATATCCTCGTCTACACTATTTGCCGGCCAGATTCCCACAACAGCACTAGCCGTCAACCATTTTTCGTCAATAATTCGTCGCAACATTTCCCGGGCATCTGCGTACACCTTTTGCGCTGCTTCCCCAACTATTTCATCTTCCAGTATCTTCGGAAAACGACCGGCTAATTCCCAGGTCTGAAAAAAGGGCGTCCAGTCAATATACCGGGTCAGCTCTTCCAATGGATAGTCGTTAAACTCAAACAATCCTGTTCGTTTTGGTCGCACTATATTTCCCTGAAAATCTAAATCTTGTTTCTTTTTTCTCGCTTCCGGTAATGACAAATAAGTCTTAGCTGCCCGATTATTCATGTGATGTTCACGCATACGAGAATACTCCGTCCGTAATCCCTCTACAAAAGCAGTCTTTTTATCCCCCAGTAAACTCTCCACTACTGTCACGGAACGGGAAGCATCGAGCACATGTACTGTAGGACCTTTGGTATAGTGCGGTTCAATTTTTACTGCCGTATGAACTTTTGAGGTTGTTGCACCGCCAATCATAAGTGGAATAGAAAGTCCTGCTCTTTCCATTTCTTTTGCAAGATGAACCATTTCATCCAGTGAAGGAGTGATTAGTCCACTCAGTCCGATCACATCCACATTTTCTTTGTTGGCGGCTTCAAGTATCTTTTCCGGAGCCACCATTACCCCCAAATCAATTACTTCATAGTTGTTACATCCCAAAACTACACCAACAATATTTTTTCCGATATCATGCACATCTCCCTTAACTGTCGCCATCAGAATTTTTCCGGCGGCTTCTCTTTTCCCATCTTTTTCGGCTTCGATAAAAGGCAATAAATAACCAACAGCCTTCTTCATAACCCGGGCAGACTTTACAACCTGAGGCAAAAACATCTTTCCGCTTCCAAACAAGTCCCCTACAATATTCATTCCGTCCATCAGAGGTCCTTCTATCACCTGAATAGGTCGTTCATACTGATGACGGCACTCCTCAACATCCTCTTCTATGAACTCTACTATGCCTTTGACAAGAGCATGTGCTAACCGCTCCTGAACCGTTTCTTGCCGCCAGCTTAAATCTATCTCTCTTTTTTTTCCTTCTCCTTTTACTGTTTCAGCGTACTCCAATAATCGTTCTGTTGCATCCGGACGACGATTCAACAACACATCTTCTACATACTCCAACAATGTTTTATCAATATCATCATACACCTCAAGCATAGATGGATTGACAATTCCCATATCCATCCCTTCTCGTATTGCGTGGTACAAAAAGGCCGAATGCATGGCTTCCCGCACTCTGTCATTCCCCCTGAAAGAAAAAGACACATTAGAAACACCTCCGCTTACCTTTGCTCCCGGTAGATTTTCTTTAATCCATCTCGTCGCCCGAAAGAAATCAACCGCATTATTGTTATGCTCTTCCATCCCGGTAGCCACCGGAAAAATATTCGGATCGAAAATAATATCCTGGCAGGGAAAACCGACTTTGTCAACCAGGATCCGATACGATCTTTCACATATTTCGATCCGACGTTCGTAAGTGTCTGCCTGCCCCTGCTCATCAAACGCCATTACGATAACAGCCGCACCATATCGCTTGATCTTTTTTGCATAATAAATAAAAGAATCCTCCCCCTCTTTCAAAGAAATAGAATTCACCACTCCTTTTCCCTGAATACATTTCAGTCCCGCCTCAATAATTTCCCATTTCGAACTATCAATCATGACCGGTACCCGTGCTATATCCGGTTCGGATGCAATCAGATTAAGAAACTTCACCATCGTTTTCTCTCCGTCGATCATCCCTTCATCCATATTAATATCGATGATTTGCGCTCCTCCCTGCACCTGATCTAATGCCACCGCAAGCGCTTCTTCGTACTTCTCCTCCTGAATCAGTCGTAAGAACTTCCGGGACCCCGTTACATTGGTACGCTCTCCTATGTTAACAAAATTGGTTTCCTTCGTTATAACCAGAGGTTCAAGTCCTGAAAGCTTTAGCGGGGGAATGATTTTCGACATAATTCTGATCTTCCTTTTAATCGTTAGTGTTTAGTTTTTCAAGTTGTCTGGGAGAATATTCTTTTGCTAAATCAGCTATTACGCGAATGTGTTCAGGTGTTGTTCCACAACAACCTCCCACTATATTTACCAATCCTTCCTCCAGAAAATCCTTAATTTGTTTTCCCATTTTCTCGGGTGTTTCATCGTACTCTCCAAATTCATTCGGTAACCCTGCATTCGGATGAGCACTCACAGCAAATGAAGATCGTTCATTCAATATTTGTAAATAAGGACGCATTGCTTCTGCCCCCAAAGCACAATTCAGCCCTACCGAAAGTAAAGGCATGTGTTCAATTGAGATTAAAAATGCATCTGTTGTCTGACCTGATAATGTTCTTCCACTTGCGTCAGTAATCGTTCCCGATACCATTATAGGTAAATCCGTACCTTTTTCTTCCTGAACACAATCAATAGCAAATAAAGCAGCTTTTGCATTCAGTGTATCAAAAACCGTCTCAACCAACAAAAGATCACACCCTCCGTCAATGAGCGCTTCAACCTGTTCCGAATACGCTTTTACCAACTCATCATAAGTAACCGCCCGAAATCCCGGGTCGTTTACATCAGGAGACAAAGAAGCCGTACGATTTGTCGGGCCTATTGACCCGGCAACAAACCGGGGTTTCTTCGGATTAGCAGCTGTAAATTCATCTGCCACTTCTCTTGCTATCTTCGCCGAACGATAGTTGAGATCATACACAATATGTTCCAGTCCGTAATCGGCCTGGGCAATACTGGTTCCTGAAAAGGTATTTGTCTCTGCGATATCCGCTCCTGCCTCAAAATAAGCCGCGTGAATTTCCTTAATCACATCCGGACGGGTTAAAGAAAGAAGATCATTGTTTCCTTTCAGAGGTTTCTCATGATTTTCAAACCAACCCTTGCGAAAATCGTCTTCTGTAAGATTATATCGCTGAATCATTGTCCCCATAGCTCCGTCCAACACTAAAATACGTCGGAGAAGTGTCTCTCTCAAAAGCCGGGTGCGTGATGATTTTTCCTGTGTACTCATATCTCTCTTTTCGTAAACATACGTTCTAAAAAAATTATAAAGAGAGATGAAAAAATTGAAGACTGCCTGAACAATCAGAATCAACACTTATCTTTTTCCAACAAATTCGTCAGAATCGGATTTGGCACCTTTTCGGTCTCAGAACCGAGAGGTTGCCAAGGTTTCGCAGGGCCTGTCCCTCCACCTTTCTCTATAAGCATTTTTTAAAGAACTGATACAAAGATAGTACAGAATTCTATATCCTCATACAAATCGCAAAAAATTAAAACAAAACCCGATGTAAAACAAAAAATAAATGTTTTCCAATTCAAAAGAATAATGCTTACTTTTGGCGATTCAAAACTTTAAATTTTCGAAAGAAATGCCATATTTATTCACTTCGGAGTCAGTTTCTGAAGGGCATCCTGATAAAGTTGCCGACCAGATTTCTGATGGTTTGATCGATCATTTCCTAGCATTTGATCCGGATTCTAAAGTAGCATGTGAGACTTTAGTAACCACAGGTTTGGTTTGTTTAGCAGGTGAGGTTAAATCCAATACATACCTCGACGTTCAGCAAATCGCCAGAGACGTTGTTACTAAAATCGGATATACAAAAAGCGAATATCAGTTTGATGCAAAGTCATGTGCTGTTATTTCTGCTATTCATGAGCAATCTGAGGATATTAACCGCGGAGTAGACCGTGGAAACCCGGAAGAACAAGGTGCCGGAGATCAGGGGATGATGTTCGGTTATGCAACAAAGGAAACGGAGAATTTCATGCCTCTTGCACTTGATCTTTCACATAAAATCCTTATCGAGTTAGCTGCACTACGTCGCGAAATGAAGGACATCACATACCTTCGTCCGGATGCTAAGGCTCAGGTAACTATTGAGTATAGCGATGACAATGTTCCTCAACGAATTGATGCTGTTGTAGTTTCTACCCAGCACGATGATTTTGATGAAGACGAAGCTAAAATGTTAGCTAAAATCAAATCTGACATTATTGAGATTTTGATTCCTCGTGTAAAAGCTCAGTTGAAACCTGAACTACAAAAATTATTCAATGATCAAATCAAATATCACATCAACCCAACAGGTAAGTTTGTGATTGGTGGTCCTCACGGAGATACCGGTTTGACAGGTCGTAAGATAATTGTGGACACGTATGGAGGAAAAGGAGCACACGGTGGTGGAGCATTCTCAGGAAAAGATCCTTCCAAAGTAGACCGTTCAGCAGCTTATGCGACTCGTCATATTGCTAAAAATATGGTGGCAGCAGGTGTCTGTGATGAAATCCTTGTTCAGGTTTCATACGCTATCGGTGTAGTAGAGCCTATGGGGATTTATGTAAATACATACGGAACTGCAAAGGTTGATATGACCGACGGAGAGATTGCTCAGATCGTAGGAGAGGTCTTTGATATGCGTCCGGCAGCTATTGAGCGTCGTTTGAAACTTCGCGAACCTATCTATTCGGATACTGCTGCCTATGGACACATGGGACGTAAGTCTGAAAAGAAAACAGTTGTTTTTGAAAACGCAGGAAAAAAAGTATCGAAAGAAATCGAAACATTTACCTGGGAGAAATTGGATTATGTTGATGAAGTAAAATCTCGTTTCGGATTGTAATTCATCTCCCACATGATATCTCTAAGAGCCGTAGTTCCTTCTGCGGCTCTTTTATTTTATCCGGTTTGCTTTTTTTATCTTTACCCAAAATACAAACGTATGTCAAAATTAGCTTTAGTTCCCACTCCTATCGGAAATCTGGAGGATATTACGTTGCGCTCTATACGCTATCTCAAAGAATGTGATAGTATTTTCGCTGAAGACACCCGTGTAACACGAAAATTGCTCGCGCATCTTCAAATTGATAAAAAAGTGCTGCCCTTTCATGCTCACAATGAACACAAGGCTTTAGAATCAGCTCTTCGGGAACTAAAAAACTCAGAATTGACGGTGCTTGTATCTGATGCAGGAACCCCAGGAATATCCGATCCCGGATTTTTACTGGTACGTGCTGCTTTGGAAGAACAAATCCCTGTAGAGTGTCTTCCGGGACCTACAGCGTTTATCCCAGCACTTGTTGCAAGTGGATTTCCTTGTGATCGTTTTGTATTTGAAGGATTCCTTCCACACAAAAAAGGAAGACAAACAAAGCTCAAAGAACTTTCTACAGAAGAAAGAACATTGGTTCTGTACGAATCTCCTCACCGTCTACAGAAGTGTCTGGAACAATTGGTTGAGTTCTTCGGAGCAGAACGAAAAATCTGTGTAGCCAGAGAAATCAGCAAGTTTTTTGAAGAGTTTGTAAGGGGAACAACTCAAGAAGTTTTACAGCATTTCCTTAAAAATGAACCAAAAGGGGAAATTGTCGTAGTTATTGAAGGCGCTCCTAAACCGGAAAAAGTGACCGGAAACAAATACAAGGATAAAACACAGGACAATGATTAAATCGATTCCACACCTCCAGCCAGGCGATCTCATACGCATTGTAAGTCCTGCCAAAGCGATTGACCAGGAGCTTCTTGACTATGCCCGTAAATTAATTGAAGACAAAGGATATCGGGTAAAAATAGGGCAATATGCTGCCGGGCGATCGAATTATTTTTCCGGAACGGATGAACAACGTGCTCATGATATGCAGGAAGCTCTGGATGATACCGAATGTAAAGCAATTATTTGTGCCCGAGGAGGGTATGGCTGCATTCGTATTGTGGATCTTTTAAATTGGGCTGGATTCTTAAGAAACCCGAAATGGATTGTCGGTTTTTCGGATATAACCGTTTTTCATCAACATATTCAACGATATGGACTCCCAAGTATTCATGCCACTATGCCACTGAATTTCCCCGATAATTCTCAGGAAGCTATTTACAGTTTATTTAACGCATTGGAAGGAAAAAACAATACGTATCATTTTTCTACTTCCCATTCCAAATCAGGAATTGCGGAAGGAAAAGTTATCGGAGGGAACTTATCCATTCTCTACAGTCTTCTCGGAACCGATGACCGTCCTGATTTTGAAAATGCAATTCTCTTTATTGAGGATTTAAGCGAGCAACTTTATGTACTTGACCGAATGTGGTATAGTTTCGAAAAATCAGGAGCTTTGGATCAGATTTCGGGACTTATGGTCGGTGGAATGACTGATATGAAAGATACATCTCCAAAAACCGGATTTAGCGTAGAAGAGATCATAAATAATATGTTTTCGTTCAGAAATATCCCCGTTGCGTTTCATTTTCCAGGTGGACATATCACGGATAACCGTGCAATCATACTGGGTAAAGAAGCAAAGCTTACTGTCGAAAAAGATATAGCAACATTAATTCAGTAATTCCTTCTACCAATGCGGACAACTATTACAGTCGTTCGTTGGTCGAATGTAGAACAATACTCCGATAGCCGTTTCGGAAGCTATATATCCAAACTTTTGTTTCGCATGATCTGTTCCTCCCGGTCGGGTTCTGACACGGGTTTGGTGTAGAAATCCTCCTGCTAAATTAGTTTGCAGAAACAGATGGCGCCAAAATTCGAAACGCAACCCGATATGCCCGGAAACCCCATAACCACTCGCACTTATTGTTCGTCGTGTAAACTCTCCTCCAAAATTTAAGTCATTATACGAAAGAATCATTCCGGCAGAGACTCCCATAAGTGTATTAAACGCAAACCATCCGTTTCTCCGGGTTCTGTACCACTGATCTACACGGGAAAGTTGCAATCGAATGTAATTCAGTCCGTCCGAATTTTCATAGTGAAAGTGTTTATCATTTATCGTGACTGGTTGCCCGTTCATCTCCCCTTCCCACAAATCATCTATTCCGGGAGCAATGTACCCATTAATTGAAGTTTGCTGCCCATTACTCAGTATGTACTTCATGTGATCATATCCCAACGAAAGGTTCCAGTTGTTCCAGAAGTTATATCCGATCCGGATATTAAACTGCGGAACTGTTATTTTCTTCGGATTGATATAGGTCGAGGAAAAAGGCTCCGGGCGGTCATTTGCCTGAATTTTATTTATTGTAAAATCATACCCGCTACCAATAAGTTGAAGATCACTCCTTGTATATGCCTCACGGTTATATCCCCAGTAAAAATTCAGTGTTCCACGCGCATACGAATTTTTGGGCTTACTTTTTTTTCTCTGCCCCATCACCGGAACAGTAACGATAAGTAAAATCGAAATTAGCAGTACCTTCTTCATCACAGACAAAAGTAGATTTTTTCTTTTTAAAAACCTTTATAACCAATAAGAACAAAAGTCAATCTTGTTACAATTCAGACTTCCTCGTATCCTGTTTCAGATCTGAATTGATTTAAAAATTTGTATTTTTACGTTACTAACCACAACCTAAAGACACCATGGCTGATCACAATGACCTGGGAAAACTGGGCGAAGATCTCGCTCTTAAGACCCTGCTCACCAAAGGCTATAAACTGAAAACAAGAAACTACCGGTTCGGAAAAGGAGAAGTTGATTTGATTATGGAAGATGCTGACACACTTGTTTTCATCGAAGTGAAAACACGGCAAACCTCCGAAATCGGCGAACCCTTTCAAGCTGTTACAAAACGGAAACAAAAGCTTCTGATCAAAACTGCCGAACACTATATTTTGTCAACAGAATCAGACCTCAATGCCCGATTTGATATTGTTTCAATCGTTCATAATCAATATAGAACTGAAATAAGCCATATCGACAATGCCTTTTATCCTTCCTGATAGTTTTTGAGAAAAATCAAGACCATCAGAAACATTGCGAAAAAGTAATTCCTATCTTTACAGCCCCGCTCCGGGAGATTTCTATTTTGATATTTGTATGAACGAACTCAAAACAATAAAGAGAATTTTACTGATCCTGGTAATTCCGTTGGTATTTTACGTGCTTCATATTCTGAAATTTATTTTCATTCCACTTATGGGAGCAATACTTCTTGCGTTACTCTTTATGCCACTGATGCGTTGGATGGACAAGCGAAAAGTTCCCAAGATTATTGCTGTTATTACTTCTGTGGTATTGATGGTAGTGGGAGTTTCTACAGCATTCTTACTGGTTCGTTTATCTGCTCAGGAAATCTTAAGTGCAGACTCCGGTTTTTGGGAGAAGCTCACAACAAAACTGGACACACTCTTCACCATGGTTCTCAATACACTCGGTGTTGAATCCCTTCAGGGAATGGCAACTTTCTCAGATCTCATGCAAAGTGAAGGAGTTACTAATGCTATTTTCAGTAGTTCGGGCGAGACAATCAGCTCCATGGGAAGTACAGTAACCATGCTCTTAATGACTCTATTCTTCCTTGTTCTATTGATTTCAGGATCTATGAATGTACAACAAATCATGGAAAGAACCATCTTTAATCAACAAAGCTTTCCTTCTATCAGAACTTATCGCCTGATTGAAAAAAGTATGGTGAAGTTCATCAAAGTAAAGTTCATTCTTAGTCTGTTAACCGGTATCGGGTTCTCCCTTGCCTGTATTTATTTTGATGTTTCCTTCCCGCTTTTCTGGGGAGTTTTCACTTTTGCCATCAACTTTGTGCAGATGATCGGTTCGATAATATCGACTGTATTACTTACCCTGTTTGCATTAGCTGAGATGGAGCCCTCCGGAACCTTGCTTGTGTTTGCATTGACCATAACTGGTGTTCAGGTATTATTCGGAAGTATTCTTGAACCTATTTTTATGGGAAAAACATTTTCGATCAATACGATAACCGTTCTTATTGTCCTTATGTTCTGGGGCTTCCTGTGGGGCATTCCGGGTATGATTCTTTCTATTCCACTGACAGTTCTCATCAAAACGATACTGGAACAGTTCCCGAAAACAAGGATCATAGCCAATATAATGAGCTAGATATACGTCACAATACAAATTTAGGTCGTACCTTTGCTCCAAATTGCAAAGTATGAATTCTAAGAAAAATCCGTCGAGAGGACGCAGTAACCAAAATCGCAACACAAAAACAAATGCGAAAGGTAAATTCGGAACCCAGAAAAAAACACAGTCCGAAAAAGAATTCAAGTCCTTCCCCAAACGGTCAAAATCAAAGGTAGGAGATCCGCTCCCCAACATGAATACAGATGAAGTTCGTCTGAATAAATTCTTGTCAAACGCGGGAATCTGTTCGCGAAGAGAAGCAGACGTATTGATCCAAACAGGTGTCGTTACCGTAAATGGTAAAGTTGTCACTGAAATGGGTATGAAGATCAAACCTACTGATGTCGTTCAATATGACGGAGAGACAATTAACTCTGAGAAAAAGAGATATGTACTTCTCAATAAGCCTAAGGATTTTATCACAACAACAAACGATCCATGGGGAAGAAAGACGGTTATGTCACTAATTGCGCGTGCTTGCAAAGAACGTGTTTATCCTGTAGGGCGACTGGATCGCGATACAACAGGTCTCATGTTGTTTACCAATGACGGAGATTTGACAAAAAAACTATTACATCCATCACGAACAGCCATCAGCCTTTTTCATGTAGAAACAGATCATCCTATCAAACCGGAAGATCTTGCCAAACTGACAAAAGGTGTACAAATGGACGAGCATATCTCATTAAAAGTACGAAAGGCTGAGTATGTTCCCGGAAGAGATAACAGGGAGGCTGGAATTGAAATTGCATCAGAAAAAAGCCAAGTAATCCGCAAAATATTTGAACGATTAGGATATAAAATTATTAAACTGGATCGCGTCATGTTTGCCGGACTTACCAAAAAGGATCTTCCAAGAGGTCACTTCCGTCATCTTACCGAAAAAGAAATTGCTTTCCTACGAATGGGGTAAGTTTCCGTAATTACATCCTGATAAGTGCCCACATCGGGCTTTTCAAAGGGTAAAAGTGAATAAATTCACTCCTTTTAACGTTAGTAACGTAAAGGTATAACGTATATTCACGTTACTATGTGGAGAAAAGTGCTGAAATGGATCAGGTGGTTAATAGCAGGAATTGCAGGGTTAGCTCTGCTGATCACCCTGTTACTACTGATTTTCAGGAAAGACATTCAGAATTACGCACTCTCTCAACTGGACAGTTATCTTACTACCAAGGTCTATGTCTATGACATAGATATTGCATTTTGGAAAACGTTCCCGAATATCTCCATTCAATTTGACAAAGTGCTTATTAAGGACGAGATGATTGTGGAAGGGACTGTCCCCGACACCATGATTTATGCCGAAAGAGTATTTTTGAAACTGAATACTTCTGATTTCTGGAAGGGAGATTACACTGTGAAATCTATCGATATTGATAACGCCCGACTGGGCTTACGAGTCAACAAAGAGGGAAAAGTGAATTATGACATTATCCGGTCAGATTCTACCTCAACCGGGGAGGCTTTCCGGTTTGTTCTGGATAAAGTCAATATTCAAAATCTGGATTTCACGTATGATAATTACATCACTCAGCAACATTATCAGGCTCATGCACAACATTTAAACTTCTTCGGTGAGTTCAGTGAGAAATCCTTCGATATGCGTACAGCAGGAGATCTGTTTGTTCGTCGGATCAAAAGTAAATCCGTTGCTCTCATTACAAATAAAAATGCCCGTTTTGATGTCGTTCTTTCTATCGATAAAATGAATAAAGTCTTTCGGTTAGAAAAGAGTTCTGTAGCTATCGAAAATCTTCCGTTTCATGTATCCGGAGAAATCGCCCGCGATTCCATTGATTTTTTACTCTCCGGACATAACATTTCTCTAACCGATTTCGCTGAAAACTTCAACCAGTCGGGTATTGACGCTATAAAGAAATACCAGGGCAGCGGAAATGTAAACTTCACTCTTGGCATCCATGGTCCTATCGCTTTGGAACAACCTCCTCTCACAGAGGCACGATTCACGATTACCAATGGAAGTCTGAAAGATCCTTCCGGTAAAGTCGCTCTAAAACAAGTGAAACTAACAGGCGAATTTTCTAATAACTATGGAAAAAATGAAGTTCTCTCACTTAGTGAACTACACTTCGTAACATTAAACAGCTCTTTTGACGGAACGCTTCTTGTCGAAAATTTTAGTGCCCCGACAATCAAAACCAGTATGAACGGAACCGTTGATCTGGCAACGTTATTCCACTTTTTTCCAATCTCAGGTATTGATCATATCAGTGGAAAAGTTGTTGCAGATGGTCAGATTCATTTAAAAATGAATGATCCGAAAAGAGATCTAGGCAATATTACCCTCTACAGTTCAAGAGGGGATTTTGACTTTTCCGGAATCCGAATGAAGATCAGAGAGGATTTACCGGAAATCAGTGAACTATCCGGGAAGGTCAGTACTTCAGGTGATAATGCAATACTATCCGGAATTACAATCAGAACCGGTAAATCACGCATTGAATTATCCGGTTCGATCCGAAATATTGTTGCCTATTTCTCAGAAAAGGCAAACCTCTCCGTTGATGCTGTAGTAGATGTACGTGAACTGTATTCGGCTGACTTTTATTCCAATAAAAATCCACAACAGGAAACAGTCAGTAATCCAGGAGCCTATTTACTTCCTAAAAACCTGAACGGAAAGGTTATCCTGAGTATTCAAAAATTCTATCTGGACAAGCACTTATTCGAAGATATTTCATCCCGTTTTTATATCAACAACCGAACATATTCAGCATCTGCAATACGATTCCAACATGCAGGTTCTACTACCAATGGCTCGTTGGAAATACGTGAAGCCAAACCCTCTCAAATTGAGGTTTCTGGAGATTTAAGCGCCTCCGGAATTGGATTCAGGGAGTTATTCAGCGAGTGGGATAACTTTGAACAGAAACTTATCACCTCAGATAAGATTTCAGGAATAGCTGATGTATCTCTTCATTTTAAACTTCCTTTCAACCTTCAAAAAGGATTACAAAAAGAAAAATTGGAAGCTACAGCCGATTTTACTATAAAGAACGGGGCCTTAAGGAATGTTGAGACTTTCCGGTCGATCACTGCCAGTATGCGGGAAAGTAATCTGGTAAAAACAGTTCTGGGCAAAAATATTGATGCACTGGAAGCCAAATTACTGAATCTTACTTTTTCAACACTTGAGAACAAACTTTCCATCCGGGAAGGAAAAATCAATATTCCGGAAATGGCTATTCGATCAAATGCGTTGGATATTGATTTCTCAGGATGGCATACATTTGATAATGATTTGGATTATCGCTTCGATTTCAGACTACGCGATCTGAAGTTCAATAAAAAATCATCCGAATTTGGGGATGTTATTGATGATGGCACCGGTAAACGCATTTTTCTGCATGTATACGGAAGTACAAGTAATCTCAATTTTGGTTGGGATGCGGAAGCCAATAAAGAACACCGACAAGAACAGCGGGAAAAAGAGAAAGAGACGATAAAAAGTATGTTCAAAACCGAAATGGGACTTTTTGGTAAGGACACAACTATTGGTGAGTTTACCGTGAAAGAAAAGCCTCAGGAAAGGCTAGAGGTAATCTTTACGAACGAAGAAGAAAGCAATCCGGAGGAACTCCCGAAAGAAAAAAAGAAAATGAAAAAACTTTTCGGAATGGATCTCGAAAAAATGCGTGAAGAAAACCAAAAAGAAAAGGAAACTGAATTTAGTATCGAATAATGAATCTATACTCCAACAAACAAAAATGGAAAATAGCATTACTACTGGTTGCTATATTACTGGTTGCTGCATCCCTGTTCTTCTCCAACCAGATCGTTACTAAAGTTCGCGAGCGGGAAAAGGAACGGATTACACACTGGGCCGATGCAATCCGGAAAAAAGCTGACCTCGTTAACCTGACAAACCGTACGTTTGATGAACTTAGGGAAAAAGAACGACAGAAGGTTCAATTATGGGCAAAAGCAACCCGCGAACTCGCCAAACCTTCTCAGGACTTCAATATGAACATGGATTACACATTCCTGCTTGAAATTATCCAGGCAAATGATGATATTCCAGTCATATTGATGGACAGGAACAACAAAGTACTTAGTCATATTAACCTTGGGTTTGATAAAGATAAACTGCGTGAATTATATCCTGAATCTGACAAAAAGGCTATCGATAAAAAATTCAATGATTCATTAGTGACACTAAGTGAATCGTGGCAAGACTCGCATGAACCTATTGAAGTAGAAGTGTACCGCAATATCAATCAGCGTTTTTACTATTTTGATTCCAGAAAATTAGGTCATCTTGAGAACCAGAGAGATTCGCTGATTCATGCCTTTAACCGCGAGTTGATTGACAACCGATCTCTTGTTCCGGTTGTATTTATTAATAAAAACAACCGGGAAGTCATTGAAACAAATATTGACTCTCTCACCTCCCGGATAGGAAAACTTCTTCCTGATGAAAAAAAGATAATCTCTGCAATGCACGATTCTCTTGAAATTAGTTTTCAGGATTATCAAACCGGAGTTGTCTATTTTGATGAAAGTGAAGAACTACAACAACTTCGTTTTTATCCTTATTTGCAATTTGGAAGTATCGGACTTTTCATTCTCATCGGGTATCTTGTCTTCAGTACTTTTCGTAAAGCCGAACAGAATCAGGTTTGGGCAGGAATGGCTAAAGAAACAGCACACCAGCTAGGAACCCCTCTTTCTTCTCTGATGGCCTGGATTCAGTTACTGGAAGCAAAAGGAGTCCCCAAAGAGGATTTGAATGAGATGAATAAAGACATTGACCGGCTGACAATAATAGCAGATCGATTTCAGAAAATTGGTTCTGGGGCTATGTTGACAGATCAGAATATTGTGGATACAGTATCTCACGTAACTGACTATCTGCGTTCCCGGATTTCCTCAAAGGTTACTTTTCGCTTTACGCATTCTGAAGATGAAATTATACTGGCGCATAACGCTCCGTTGTTGGAATGGGTAATCGAAAATATATGTAAAAATGCCGTAGATGCTATGGAGGGACAGGGAGAACTCACCGTCCTCCTTGAGCAAGGTCCCAAGAAGGTCTATATTGACATTACTGATACAGGGAAAGGTATTCCTGCAAATATGCAAAAGACAATTTTCGAACCCGGCTTTACAACCAAAACACGCGGTTGGGGGCTTGGTTTATCCCTCGTTCGTCGGATTGTACATACCTACCACAAAGGAAGTGTATTTGTTCTTCGTTCGGAACCGGGAAAAGGAACTACCTTTAGAATCAGTTTACCTAAAAAATAAAACGTATGAACAGACCTGTTGTAATAGGAATAGCAGCATTTATTATCATCGCATTAATTACTTTTCTGGCTCCGGTCGAATTGTATGATGGAGTAGCAGTTATGGCATCAGGAGAAGAGATTCATGAAAAGATGAGTCTTCAATATCTCATCAATAAAGAAAAATATATTGAGGCTTATTCCGGAACAGGGTTAGTTGATTTACGCCTAAGACCTGTTGGTTGGTTATTCATTTTTTTGATTAACTTTCTACTTCCGGTAATTATTGGTTACCGGGCTTCACTTGGGACTAAAAATACATCATCATGAATACTGCTTCTTCAAAATGGGCTAATTACCTCATCATAACATTTATGATTTGTCTCCTCCTCTATTATGGAGGAAATATTGTAATGCCTTTTATCTTTTCGGTCTTTATTTCCCTGTTACTTCTACCTGTTGTTAACTTTCTTGAGCGACGGAAGTTTCCGGTTTGGCTATCCTCTCTCCTGGCTGTTTTGAGTCTGACTACATTAATTTGCGGTGTTGGTTTCTTTCTTTATCTGGAAATTGATCAGATGGTAAAAGACTTGCCTGAAACTGTTAAATCCAACACCGGTGCCGTACAACAAGCCAGTGCATGGTTTGCCGACCTGAATATCGCAGAGAATATCGAACGCTTTTCAACGGACATTGTAACAAACTCTGCCGATTATCTACAACAAATCATTACCTATATATCCTCTACGGTAATGATGATGGTAACCATTCCTGTATATGTATTTTTTATGTTAGTATACCGGGATCGGGCAGAAGCTTTTATTGAGCTAAAATTTGCAAAAAACATTGATTCAGCTAAATCTGTAGCACAGTCAATCAATCAGTCTGTTCGGAATTATATTTCCGGCTTGTTCTTTGTGATTCTTACAGTAGGTGTACTCCTTTCTACCGGACTCTATTTTTTAGGAATTCCTTACTGGCTACTCCTCGGTATTTTATGTGCACTGCTTACTTTACTTCCGTATATTGGTGTTGTATTGGGAGCACTTTTGCCCATTACCATTGCTGTATTAACGAAAGACTCCCTCTTTTATCCGGTAGCTGTTCTGGGACTTTTTATTCTTGTGCAGTTTCTTGAAGGAAATCTCATTACACCAAAGATTGTCGGAAATGCCGTAAACATCAACCCCGTTATTCTTATGTTGGGACTGTTAATTATGGGAGCGCTTTCAGGCATTATGGGACTTGTGCTGACTATTCCAATTCTTGCAGTACTCCGCATTCTTTTCAACTCCAGTGAAGAGCTGAAGCCTTTCGGGAAATTAATGGCCAACGAGGATTAATCTGTCAGGAGGTTTTTAAAATCTCCTGAAGCCAGTGAAATGTTCAACGTTGAAGTAAGATAATTTAACTGTGCGTTCAATAACCGGCTACGCGCAAGTGTTATCCCAAACTGAATTTCCCGGAGCTCCAACGGAGTTAATGCCCCAGATTGGAGCGATTTTTCCATAATATCGGCCATTTCCTCAGCTTCCATTGCGTTCCGTTGCTCGAATTCCATCATTCTAACGGCCCACTCGTAGTCTTGAAAAGCTATGTGCAATTCAGTTTTTACCGCCAGCTCTTGTTGTTCGGCAACTATACCGGCGCTTTCTATCCGAATCCGGGCATTTTTAGTATCCTTCATCCGCGTCAGTCCATCAAGAATGTCCCAACGAAGTGTCAATCCAAACTGAGGTCCATAACTTCTGTTAGACAAAAGAAAACCAACTTCATTCTGAGATGTACCAAAATTATATGCTCCGTAAAAAGCCAACTGAGGATAATAACGACTCAATGCTTCCTTTCTCTCCTTCTCACGCACAGCAATACCGGATTTCGCCAGTAGCAAAGTAGTATTTTGTGTCAGGACGGCTTCTGTCAACTGCTCCCATGTTAACTGCTTGATTGTTTCAGGAAGTTCTCCCTCTAATTGCAATTCAATTTCTGGTGAACGCCCTAACAACTTGTTCATCTCCGCACGCAATTGCTCAGTGGCTCGCATATTATCCAACAACACAGCACTATCAGCTGTTACATCTAATCTTGCCTGAATAAGCTCCATTTCAGATGCCGCTCCTTTTTCCACACGCAATTCGAGTAACTCCCTACGAGCATGAGAAAGATCTACAGATTGTTCATATACTTTTTTCATCTCCGACAAAACCAGATAGGTATAATAGGACAATGTCGCACTGTAAATCTTCATCTCCATTTCGGCTGCAAGGTTCAATTTCGTCTGTTCTTCCAACAAGTCCAGTTTCTTGTCAGTTGCAAACATCCTAAAGCCATCGAAGAAAGTCCAGTTCAACATCAATCCTGCCGTAAATGCCTGGTTTTTTGCATTGGAAGCTTCATTCACCTGCCCGCTTAAAAATTCCTGTCGTGCACTATTGATTGTCCAGTTCTGCTCAGCAGTCACACCAATTGTCGGTAAATATCCTGCTGCTCCAGGGTTGTTTTCATTCTCCGAAATAAGCACTTCATTTTTCATCAGTTTGATCCCGAAATCATTCTCAAGAACTGCCGAAATATAGGTATCCAATGTATATGAATTCTGCCCTGTGGCTTCACAAAAGGTCAGTACAAGCAGTAGTATTGTAAGTAACTGTCTCATGATGCTCTTCGTTTTGAAGTTATGTATATGTACAACCCCGGAATTACATAAAGGGTGAGAATCAAAGAGAAAGTAAGTCCTCCTATTATAGCAATACCCATCGGAATCCGGCTTGTGGCAGCATCTCCCAATGCCAAGGCAATTGGTAGCGCCCCAAGAATTGTCGCCAGAGAAGTCATAAGAATTGGTCGAAAACGTTGCGAGGAAGCATCAATAACTGCTTCCCGGACAGAAAGTCCCGCTTCTTTTCGTTGATTTGCAAATTCAACAATCAAAATACCGTTTTTCGTAACCAAACCAACCAGAACAATTATACCAATCTGGGAGAAAATATTTAAGGTATGACCAAACAGCCATAAAGTAAGAACTGCTCCTGCCAACGCCAATGGTACTGTAAGCATAATTACCAACGGGTCTGCAAAACTTTCAAACTGGGCTGACAATACCAGATAAACAAGTACTAATGCAAGTATCAGGGCAAAAACCAAACTACTTCCACTTTCTCTGAATTCTTTGGAGGTCCCGGCAAGTGCTGTGGAAAATGAATCATCCAGAAGTTCCTGTGCTATCCGATCCATTGCTTCAATACCATCCCCTATTGTCTTACCGGGAACAGGGTTTGCCGAAACTGTTGCCGAGACGTATCTGTTATAACGATACAGCTGGGGAGGGCTAGAAGCTTCTGTAATCATCACAAGGTTATCCAGCGGAACAAGTTTACCGTCTGCACTCCGAACAGAAGCTTGTCTCAAGTCCATCGGATCATCTCTAAACTCTTTTTTTGCTTCTCCAATGACTTCGTATTGCTTTCCATTCATTATAAAATAACCATAACGCTGCCCGGCAAAGTAGAGCTGCATGGTCTCCGCTATATCTCTCACATTCACCCCCATAGCCGCAGCCTTATCTCTATTAATCACTACCTGCAATTCTGGTTTATTAAATTTCAGATCGACGTCTACCGTCTGAAAGGTAGGATCTTGTGATGCTCGTTCGATGAATGTTGGTAACACTTCTTCAAGTTTTTCCAGAGTAGGAGCCTGAAGTACATACTGCACCGGAAGCCCGGCAAAACGACCTCCCCCTATTGTTTGTTCCTGTGCTACAAATATTCGTGCAAAATTATATCCCTTTAAAATCCCACTCAATTCGTCTGCTATTTCCTGCTGACTTCGTTTCCGGTCTTTCTTAGGAACTAAATTAAGTCGAACAAAGCTTGAGTTAGCTGATATGGAAGCTCCGAAACCGGGAGAAGTAACCCCCAATATGTTATCCTTTTCGCGTATCGTATCCGTAAGTGCAATTAATTTTTGCTGGAATTCATCCATTCGCTCATAGGACGTTCCTTCCGGCGCAGTTGCCCGAATAATCATTCTTCCTTTATCCTCCATCGGAGCCAGCTCACTCTGTAAAGATCCACCAACAAACACAATTAATAGAAACGAAACTCCCATCCAGATAAATGCCACCCATGGGCGTCTCATAAAACGCGTCAATGAATTCCGGTATCCCTTCATCATACCCTCGAAAAAAGGTTCAGTTTTCTCGTACAACCAGGAATGCTTTTTCCTTTTCCGTAATATACGTGAACTCATCATCGGCGTTAATGTCAACGAGATAAATGATGAAATAATCACCGATCCGGCAACAACAATTCCAAATTCCCGGAAAAGCCTCCCTGTTAATCCCTGTAAGAAAATAACAGGCAGGAACACTGCTGTTAGCGTAATCGTTGTTGATATAACAGCAAAGATGATCTCTTTTGACCCCTTATGAGCAGCTTCCATAGGTTGTTCGCCATCCTCTACCTTCGTATAAATGTTTTCCATTACCACAATGGCATCATCCACAACCAGTCCTGTTGCCAGAACAATTCCAAGTAGTGTCAGAATATTGATTGAAAAGTCCATCGTATACATAACGAAGAACGCTCCGATCAGCGAAATAGGAATAGCAATAATCGGAATAACAGTTGTTCGCCAGTCGCGTAAGAACATAAAAATAACAAGTACAACCAACAGAAAAGCTATAATCACTGTCTCCTGCACTTCATTGATTGATTTCCGAATGTTTTCCGTACTATCCAACGCTACTCCAAGCGTAATATCCTCCGGTAAGTCCTTTTTGATCTGATCTACACGCTTGTAGATTTCGTCGACAATCTCGATGTAATTGGATCCTGGCTGCGGCGTAACGGCAATTCCGATCATAGGAACACCTCCATTACCGCGCAATAGGGTACGTTCATTCAGGGGGCGTAACTGAGCTGAACCAATATCTTTGAGCCGGACAATTTGCCCGTCTTTCTCCGCTACGATCAGGTTATTAAATTCCTCCTCTGTTGTCAGTCTTCCAAAAGTACGAATAGCCAGTTCGACCTGTTCGCCATCTATTTTTCCGGAAGGAAGCTCAATGTTTTGCGAGAGAAGTGCACTTCGTACATCAGAAGCTGTAATTCCCATTCCCGCCATTTTCACTGGTTCCAGTAATAACTTCATCGAGAAGCGTTTCTCTCCCCAAATGTAAATTTTACTAATCCCCGGAATCGTCTGAAGCCGTTCTTTAAATACATTTATACCTAAATCTGTTAATTCCAGCAAGCTCTTTGACTCTGATTGTACAGTAAGAGAAAATATCGTCTCTGCATCGGCATCTGATTTTGCCACAATAGGAGGGTCCGCATCCTGCGGGAGGTTTCTGACTGCAGCAGAAACTTTATCCCGGACATCATTAGCTGCCGCATCCATATCACTACTCAGCTCAAACTCAACAGTAATCGTACTTCGCCCGTCACTACTGACTGATGTCATAGTACGAATTCCCTGTACCTCATTTATGTTTTCTTCTAATCTTTCTGTAATCTGGGACTCGATAATATCTGCGTTTGCCCCGGGATAGTTTGTGGTAACTGTAATAATCGGGGGATCAACAGAAGGAAACTCCCGAACTCCGAGATAACTAAAACCGATAACCCCAAAAATCACTACTGCAATTGACATAACAGTAGCGAGTACCGGTCGGTTTATACTTAGTGATGCCAGGTTCATAATTACTTTTGTTTTGCTTTCACATCCATTCCTTCCCGCATTCCCAATAGTCCTGTAACCGCTATTGTATCTCCCACTTTAACAGCACCGGATATCTGCACTCGGTCTTTGGTACGTATTCCTGTTTCTACAGGAACACTAAGCGCCTTTCCATCTTTAATTACCCAGACGTTTTGTCCCTTTAATACCGGAACAATAGCAACTGCAGGAACCATAATTGCATTGTTGATTTTACCCAGATCATAAGAAACCGAAACAAAAGAACCCGGATAAAGACTTTGATCACCTTCCAACACGGCTCTGATTACTAACATTCGGGTTACAGGGTCAACCATTGGCTCTGCCGCATATACCTCAGCTTCATATACTGTGGAATCTTTTGCCGTTGTCAGTGCAATTTTTTGACCCGACTCTACCAAAGCAACATATTGCTCGGGAACAGAGAATTCAATTTTGACATTCTTATTCTGCGCAATCGAAGAAATTTTTGTAGTTGTGGTAAGATAAGCTCCCTCACTAACCTGACGTAATCCTATAACTCCCGAAAAAGGGGCATATACAGACCCTTTTGCTATTTGTACATCCAATAATTCCAGTTGTGCTTCCAATGCCGCCAATTTAGATTGTGCCTGCTCGTATAATTCCAGGCTAAGCGCTTTACTTTCCAACAACTCACGCTTCCTTTTTTCATCTTTCTTAGCCAGATCCAGATCAACTTTGACCTGGTTACGTTGTGCTTCCAGGATATCAGTATCAATACGGAGCAATAGCTCTCCTTTACGAACTTCTTTCCCTTCCTGGAAATAAATCTTTCTAACCCTACCTGAAATCTCGGCATACAGATCAACCTTTTCAAAAGGAAGTACTTCTCCGGGAATACGAATGATATTATCTATATTTTCTCCCTCCGCCACTACTACATCAACCTCAGGAATTACCGAGTTTTTTCGCTCTGGTTCTTTTCCTCCTGACATACAAGCCGTAAGAAAAAGACCTCCTGTCAAAAGTGTGTAAATAAACTTTTTCATCTTTATAGTTCTGATTGTGCGTTACTTGTTCTGTAAACAGAACAAATTTACTTCCAGTAAGCAAAAAACAGTATCGACTAATCTCCGAAAAGAGATCCCGGCATATATCCTGAGTTTTTACCCAGATGTTTATACGCCTTATCGGTTACCTTTCTTCCTCTGGGAGTTCTCATTATATATCCCTCCTGAATCAGAAAAGGTTCATAAACCTCCTCTAACGTTTCAGCATTTTCTCCTACAGCTGTCGCAATAGTTGTTAAACCTACCGGACCACCACTGAATTTGTCAATGATTGTCAAAAGAATTTTATTGTCCATTTCATCCAGACCGTTTTTATCAACATTCAATGCCTCCAGGGCAATGTTAGTAATCTTGGTATCTATCGTTCCGGATCCTTTTATCTCTGCAAAATCTCTCACACGTCTCAGCAACGCATTTGCAATACGAGGAGTTCCTCTACTTCTGCTGGCGATCTCGTAGGCTGCCGGAACATCAATTCCGATATTTAGAATTCCAGCTGATCGTTCAACTATATCGGAAAGTGTTTTCGCATCATAATACTCCAGTCGGGCATTAATTCCGAAACGTGCCCGAAGTGGTGCTGTCAACAAACCGGAACGGGTCGTTGCTCCGATGAGCGTAAATGGGTTTAAAGCGATCTGAACCGTCCGTGCATTGGGTCCCGTATCAATAAGGATATCGATAACATAATCTTCCATTGCACTGTACAAGTATTCTTCTATTACAGGAGAAAGACGGTGAATTTCATCGATAAAGAGCACGTCGCCCTCTTCCAAATTTGTTAGCAAACCTGCCAGATCTCCCGGTTTATCAAGAACCGGACCTGAAGTAACTTTAAATCCAACTCCCAATTCATTAGCAATAATATTCGCCAATGTTGTTTTTCCAAGTCCGGGAGGACCGTGTAATAAAACATGATCTAAAGACTCTCCCCTTTTTTTGGTTGCTTCAACAAAAACTTCCAGATTTTCAATTACTTTTTTCTGTCCGGTAAAGTCATCGAACTGTTTGGGACGCAACACTTTTTCAAGTTCTTTGTCCTTTCCTGAAACTCCCTCTGACCTGTAATCGAATGAATCCAAACCGCAATTGTAATTTGGTCAAAAATAGTAAAAACAAAGGAGAGGCAGGAAACAAATCTCAAATGAAAAACGAAATTCATCTGTCATTTTGAAATTATCCTTTAATTTTATCCTCCAAAATTGATTTTACTAAGGTATCATGGCTGGCATACAAGATTATGATTTTGCAGGGAAGCGCGCCCTTATACGTGTTGACTTTAACGTTCCGTTAAACAAAGAAACTTTTGAGATTACTGATGACACGCGCATCCGGGCGGCATTAAAAACAATCAACCACGTTCTTGATAACGGGGGGAGTGTTGTACTGATGTCCCACCTCGGACGACCAAAATCAGGACCTGAAGAAAAATTCTCGTTGAAACATATCGTTCATCATTTATCAGAACTTCTTAACAGGGATGTAAAATTTGCAGATGATTGTGTGGGTGAAAAAGCATGGGAAATGTCTGCTAACCTGAAGCCGGGAGAAGTTTTATTACTTGAGAATCTACGTTTTTATGCTCAGGAAACTACCGGCACCGAAGATTTCGCGAAACACCTTGCCCAACACGGAGATTGTTACATTAATGACGCGTTTGGAACAGCTCATCGTGCACATGCCAGTACAACGGTTGTTGCCCGATTCTTTCCAAATGATAAAATGTTCGGTTATCTGATAGAAAGTGAAATCATTGCTGTTGACAAAGTCTTAAATAGTACTGAAAAACCTTTGACAGCTATCGTTGGTGGAGCGAAAGTTTCATCCAAGATTACCATTATAACTCGTTTACTGGAAAAAGTAGATCACCTGATCGTAGGTGGAGGAATGGCTTATACATTTGTTAAGGCTACCGGAGGAAATGTCGGAAGTTCACTTGTGGAAGATGACTTTCTGGGTACTGCAAGAGATATATTACAAAAGGCACAGGAAAAGGGAGTTAAGATTCACCTTCCTGTAGATACATTTGTAGCTAATAAATTCGATAACGATGCAGATAAGAAGTTATTCCCTATTGGTGAAATACCTGAAGGATGGATGGGACTTGATATAGGACCCGACTCTTCTACTATTTTTGCAGATGTTATCAAACAATCAAAACTGATCCTGTGGAATGGTCCCATGGGAGTATTTGAATTCAGTAATTTCAGTAAAGGAACTGCTGATGTTGCTTACGCTATTGTTGAAGCTACGAAAAATGGTGCATATTCTTTGATCGGAGGGGGAGACTCTGTAGCCGCCATTAATCAATTCAAACTCGCTGAAAAAGTCAGTTATGTATCAACGGGTGGCGGTGCAATGTTGGAATATCTGGAAGGAATTGAACTTCCGGGAATCCGCGCCATAAAAGAAAACTAATTTAGGATCTAAACAATAAGACTTTGTCTTTTACGTATTGATAAGGTCTTTTGTTTAAGAATCCGAAAGACAAGAACACAGAATTACTACATGGAATTAAAAAAGCTATCCATACTTATACCAGCGTATAATGAGGAAAATACTATTCAGGTGATCCTTGAAAAAGTAAAAGAGGTTCAATTGGATCACGGAATACAAAAAGAAATTGTCATTGTCAATGACGCCTCAAAAGACAAGACTGTTGAACGGGTAGAAGAGTATATTTCAAGAAATCCGGAAATGGATATCCGTCTTTTTAGCCAGGAAAAAAACCAGGGAAAAGGTGCCGCTATCAATCGCGCAATTCAGGAATGTTCAGGAGATTACCTCATCATACAGGACGCTGATCTGGAGTATGATCCTCATGAGTACAATCTGTTGATCAAGCCTGTTTATATGGATAATGCAGATGTGGTTTACGGTTCCCGTTTTATGGGGCACCATCCACACAGAATACTCTTTTTCTGGCATTCTTTGGGGAACAAGTTTCTCACGTTCCTGTCTAATATGATGACCAATCTGAACCTGACGGACATGGAGACCTGCTATAAGCTGATCCGCACATCGTTGGCAAAATCAATAAAAATTAAGGAAAACCGATTTGGAATCGAACCCGAGATTACAGCCAAACTTTCCCGCATCAAGAAAATTCGAATTTATGAAGTTGGAATTTCATATTACGGTCGTACCTATGAAGAAGGGAAAAAAATAGGCTGGAAAGATGGGTTCCGCGCCATCTATTGTATTTTTAAATACAGGTGGTTCAAGTAATGGCATGGTGAACCATCTCCATATCGGTAAGCTGTCAGGTATGTTGAAACGACATTTCAGTCTGATCTGCCTGATTTTTATTACTCTGTTTTATTTTTACGAAGGGCACCAGAAATCACGCTGGAGAGAAAATCGCGTGATCATAAATGATGTCGTTATTTATTATTCATACCTGCCCGCAACCTTCATAAAAAAAGATCCGCTTTGGAATTTTTACGAAAAGAACGAAAAAGAGTACAATCAAAAGGGACAATACTGGGCATTCAAATCACCACAGGGCGGTTATATTCCTAAAATGTCCATGGGGAAAGCCATGATGGATCTTCCTTTTTTTCTGATCGCCGACTGGTACACACAGTTCATTTCAAACTCACCCCGAGACGGGTTTTCCCGACCGTATCAATATATCATTACCTGGTCGACACTTATCTATTCCGTACTTGGTCTTCTTCTACTTCGGGGGTGGCTCAGGCGCTTTTTTGATGATAAAACAACCGGGTGGACACTACTTGCTCTGGCACTAGGAACTAATCTGTTTTTTTATGCTACTCATGAGACAGGGATGTCACATCCACACAACTTCTTTCTCCTCGCTGCAGCACTTTACATCTTTCCACTGTGGTACAACAAACGTTCGTTTATTCTCTCCGTATGTTTTGGTATTATAATCGGATTACTCATTCTGATCCGGCCGATCAACATCCTTTTACTTTTCCCAATTGTATTTATGCACCGTCCTAAAGGCATGGGAGCGATCCCGTATCTTCAATCCATTCTTTCTTTAAAACAATTGTTAATTAGTATTGCGGCAGCTATTATAATATGGACTCCACAACTGATTTTCTGGAAGATGCAATCGGGAAACTGGTTATACTACTCATACGGAAACGAATCATTCTTTTGGTTAAAGCCCCATGTTTTTGAAGGGTTATTTTCTTTCCGAAAAGGTTGGTTTATCTATACGCCCATGATGCTGTTAGCTATTCTTGGACTCATCCCGCTTTATCGGAAAAACAAAAATTCAGCTCGCATCCTCTTACTCTTTCTGTGCGTTTTTCTTTACGTTACATTTTCCTGGTGGTGTTGGTGGTATGGAGGAAGTTTTGGAGCACGCACCCTGATTGATATTCTTCCCCTGATGGCATTTCCTTTGGCAGCAGGATTTGAATGGGTATCCCGTCAAAAAAAGCGATGGATTCTATTTATTGCTCCTGTTTTCTTTGTTTACCTGAATAATTACCAAAGCTGGCAATATTCGCAAGGGTTTATTCATTTTGATTCGATGACGTATGAAGGTTATACAACCATTTTCCTGAAGGATCATACACCTATTGGTTACTGGGAAAAACTGATTACACCGGATTACGAAAACAGCCAAAAATTTGGTGAAGAACGAAATTCTATGCCCCTGCAATAGAACTATAAAGTAACCGACTGAACAAACTTCACCAGTTTCTCCAGCACAATCGGGTTGATCGTTTCATCCAGCTCTCCGTATTCAGTCAGATTGCACACATCACACTTCTGGAATAAATGATTTAGCCCTTCCAGGATTTCAACCTGACTTTTCTTTTGAGAAGCAACACTTAGGTTGTCTTTAATTCCCTGGCTATTTGACTCAGCAGGAACCTGAAAATCTTTGGAACCTATCAACGACAGAACAGGCACCTCAATGTAGGGTAAATACTCCTTTACGTCCCACTTTGAAAACTGCCGCCCGAACTCATTGTTAAGAAAAGTCGAAAGTCCCATCACGAATTGAAGTTTGGTTGTACCCTCCGTTGCACCTTCAGGAGCTTTATCCCATTGTTCGGATAAAAAATCAGTCAGCAATTTTGTTGCCTCTGTCTGAGAATGTTCATCAATAATGTCCAACATTCCGGAAAATGTAGACTGGTTCCATCTCGCCATTTCTTCCGACTTACCATCGTATATGATCATCAAATACTGTTGTTCTTCCAATATTTGTCTCCCGGTTGTTCCGGGACCTGCCAACGAAATAATGAAAGCAACGTCATCATGCTTTTTTGCTGTCATCAGGGCGTGCATTCCTCCTTCTGAATGACCGATAAGCCCGACAGGGTGGTCCGGAAATTTAGCTTTCACAAACCCATACGCTGACTCCAGATCGGTAGCAAATTGTTCAAGTGACGTTCCCTGGAAAACACCTTCCGATTCACCCGTCCCCCTATCATCAAAACGAAAACTGCCGACACCATTCCGCGCCAGATAGTCGGCAATTACTAAAAAAGGCTTGTGTCCTAACATCTCTTCGTTTCTATCCTGTGCTCCGGAACCTGAAGAGAACACAAGAATCGGGAACTGTTCTGTAGTATCTTCCGGCAAAACAAGTGTACCACCAAATGACAAGGATTCAGAAATATGTTTGAACGTATACTCCTTTGTATGATACGCAAAAGGAGGTTGAGGTTCCTGCGGGCGCACAACGACCTTTTTTTCTTGGCGTTCTCTGTGAAAACTTAAAGGTGCTTTCATTCCCATTTGTTCAAACTCTCCTTCAATAACCACATCCTCTGCATTCAATACTCCCTTATATTTTGCTCCTATTGCCGAAATAGCAAATTCAAACTTTTCCTTTTCTATTTCAACCACATCTGCTGAAAGTCCCATTGTGGTGCTGTCTTGTGGATGCAACAGGTGAACTTCATATTTCTTCTTGTTCTTATTCACTTTCAATAATAGTTCGTGTGACTGCCCCATAAGAACCATTGAACCACTCCAAAGTCCCTCGTACTTAATCTGCTGCGAAAAGGAAAAAGAGCTTAAAAAGAATACTGCAAACGCCAAAAATATTTTCATTATTCAACTTTGTTTTGATCTATAATAGTACGTAATTTACAGAAGACGGCAATATCAACCACCTGCTTTATACCCCGAAGCGAAACACGCTTGTAGCAAATATCCCCCTGTCGGAGCGTCCCAGTTCAACATCTCCCCCGCACATTTTATCTTCGGAAATTTCTTTAGTGACAAATCCTCATTCAACTCTTCCCACAAAACCCCTCCATATGTGGAAATGACCTCATCCAACGGACGAAACCCGGAGACTGTCAGAGGATACTTTTTTATTTTCTCTGCCAGTAACGAAGGGTTTGTAAATACTTCCTTACTGGTTTTCCTAAGTAATTCCAGTTTTATACCGTCCAGTTTCATACTTCGTAGGCCATCTGCTATTTTTTTACTTCCTGTCAACCGGGTTTCAATTTCGACAACTGAAAGGTTAGGCTTCAAATCCAAGAAAACCTGCTGCGGGAAGCTCTTTTGTCGAATAAATCGATTCATAAAGTACACAGGGGAACCTTCAAGTCCATAATGAGTGAAAACCAGTTCGCCGCTTCTCTCCGCTTCTTCCGTATACAAACAGATATTTTTCAAAGGTCGGCCTTCCAGATCAGGGTAAGGTTCTGACATTTCCAGTCCTGAATTGGAAGGTTCCAACAAAGAAACCCCTATCTCTTTTTCAGAAAACAACTCTGTCCATACAGCATCCGAACCGGTTTTTGACCATGATTTACCTCCGAAAGCAAAAACAGCATGCTCGTACTCCACATTTTGCTGTACACCTTCTGAATCAAACAACAGATATTCCTGATTAAAATCAATTAGTCTGTGTGAAAAGTGAAATTCTACGCCAGACTGCCTGAGGGCATTCAGCCAGTTTTCAAGCACATGGATCGGCTTTATTCCCTTCACAGGAAACACTTTCCCCGATGAACCCACATAGGTGTCAACTCCGATACTTTTCAACCAGCCAATTGTTTTTCCGGCATCAAACTCTTGTACTATTTTTCTGATTTCAGGATGATCGTACCGCGTCAAGAAAGTAGCTAAATCTTCACTATGTGTAAGATTAAATCCTCCATGTCCGGCAACCAAAAACTTTCTTCCCGCTGCTTTCTTATGATCATACATGTGTACTTTCTCCCCCCGAGCTACACAATGTGTGGCTGCCATTAACCCGGCTGGTCCTGCACCTACTATGTGTATCGAACTCATTATCGCAAAACTAAAAAAATAACAATTGTCTCAATTATCCAGTATATTTGAAATTAAAGAAATTTTACGCCATGAAAGCATATTATCTCAAGCAATACGGAAAGGCTGACACCGCTTTTGAGTTAAGAGAACATCCCTTACACGCTTCGGTTCAACCGGACGAAGTACGCATTCAGGTTGAAGCGTTTGGGTTGAATTATGCTGATGTAATGGCACGTAATAAAAAATACAGAGAGGCTCCTCCAATTCCCTGTGTAATCGGCTATGAAGTCGTTGGAACAATAACAGAAGCCGGTGCTGATATCCCTAAGGATCATCTGGGAAAACGAGTGGTAGCTTTTACACGTTTTGGTGGGTATGCTCAGGAAGTTATTACGAAACAATATGGTTATGCAGTAATCGGGAATATGGAAGCCGGAAAAGCATTGGCTTTGGCCACGCAATATGTTACAGCTTATTATATGGTGAACGTACTAACCAATATTCTGCCGGGGGACAAAGTCCTTGTTCATTCTGCTGCGGGAGGAGTCGGAACGGCCTTAATTCAACTTCTTAAAATCCGGGGAGCAGAAGTTTTTGCCAAGTCCCGCTCTGACAAAAAAAAGGACTACGTGCTATCCCAGGGAGCAGATCATTTTATTAATTACTCGAAAGAAGACTACACTACTCAAATACGCCGTATTCTAAAAGAGGACCGACTGGATGTATCATACAACCCAATAGCAGGAAGTACTTATAAGAAGGATATGTCTTTATTAGGAAGCGGAGGACGAATTGTATTGTTCGGAGGAGCTGAATTATCCGGCACGAAATGGGGAATCTTCTCGCAGTTGAATTTCCTTCGAAAGATGGGACTGGTGATTCCTGTTGGACTAATGATGACTTCACGCAACATTCTTGGCGTCAACATGCTGAAAATAGCTGATAATCGTCCAAAAGTAATGGCTTTATGCCTTGAGGCAGTTGTTGATTTATACCAACAGGGAAAGATCCATCCCGAGATCGGATCTCTGTATTCACATGAGCAGTTAGGAAAGGCTCACACTTTTCTCGAATCGGGAAATTCTGTCGGGAAAATAGGGATTATCTGGTAGCAGTTGACTCACTTCCTCTGTGTGTGTAGTCACGTTACAATTCAAAATTTCTCCTTAACTTCATCCTTTCAAATAAAAACAGCATAAATGGACAAAACACAGTCATACATTCAAACCAACAAGGATCGTTTTTTGAACGAACTCATTGACTTACTAAAAATTCCTTCTATATCAGCGGATCCCGCTTATTCAAAAGATGTACACGCAACAGCAGATGCAGTAGCAGAATCACTTCGTAAGGCAGGTGCCGATGTTGTAGAGGTTTGCCCAACCGCAGGGTATCCGATTGTTTACGGAGAAAAAATAATTAACCCGGAACTGCCAACCGTGTTGGTATACGGACATTATGATGTTCAACCGGCTGATCCGATCGAACTTTGGGACTCCCCTCCGTTCGAACCCGTTATCAAAAAAACAGCCATTCATCCGGAAGGAGCAATTTTTGCCCGTGGAGCCTGTGATGACAAAGGACAGATGTACATGCATGTAAAGGCTTTTGAAGCGATGGTAGCTTCAGGGGAACTTTCCTGCAATGTGAAATTTATGATCGAAGGAGAGGAGGAAGTAGGGAGTTCTAATCTGGCCATTTTTGTAAAAGAAAATAAAGAGAAACTTAAGGCAGATGTCATTCTTGTTTCTGATACCGGAATTCTGAGTAACGACACACCTTCTATTACAACAGGATTGCGTGGATTAAGTTATGTTGAAGTCGAAGTAACTGGCCCCAATCGCGACCTTCACTCCGGTTTGTATGGAGGAGCTGTTGCAAACCCTGTCAATATCCTTTGTCAGATGATTGCATCACTGCATGACGAGAATAATCATATTACCATTCCCGGTTTTTATGATAAGGTCGATGAATTATCCCGTGACGAACGTGACGAAATGGGGCGTGCGCCTTTTAGTCATGAAAAATACTGTGAGGCACTGGATATTGCAGACACACACGGAGAGAAAGGATACACAACCATGGAACGTGCTTCTATTCGACCAACGTTGGACGTAAACGGAATCTGGGGAGGTTATACCGGTGAGGGAGCAAAAACAGTAATTGCGTCTAAAGCATACGCTAAAATCTCTATGCGGCTAGTTCCCAGACAGGTGTCAGATGAAATCACTGAGCTTTTCCAAAAACATTTCGAGTCTATTGCTCCAAAAAGTGTAAAAGTGAAAGTTAAACCACATCACGGTGGAGAAGCTGCAGTAACACCTATTGACTCTGAAGAATATAAAGCCGCTTCGATGGCCATGGAAAAAGGATTTGGTAAAAAACCTATTCCGATCAGAAGTGGGGGAAGTATTCCTATTGTTGCCCTGTTTGAAAAAGAGCTTGGTTTAAAAACAATGTTAATGGGCTTTGGACTAGACAGTGACGCGATCCATTCTCCCAATGAGCATTACGGTGTTTTCAATTATTTCAAAGGAATTGAAACTATTCCGTATTTCTATCATTATTACAGTGAACTTAAGAAATAAAATATGATGCGATCTCTTTTTATCCTGTTGCTTACAGCCCCTTTATTTGTTAGTTGTTTCTCGTATAAAGATGTCAGCTTTAAAGGTGTTGAGAACTACAAAATCGGAAAGATTCAGGATGGTGAATTATCCTTCGGGTTTGATGTTAAACTGGAAAATCCGAATAAATACAACATCAAGATAAAACCAACCGATTTACAGGTTTTTATTGGTGACAGGGAATTAGGAATTGCGCGACTGGATAAGAAGCTGAAAATAAAGAAAAACAGTTCGGCTTCTTATCCTGTTATGATCAATGCCCGGCTAAAAAATCTGGCTGGAGCAGGAATGGGAGCTATCCTTGAGCTCGCCACAAAAAAGTCGGCGGATGTGAGGATCAAAGGACCTGTTAAAGGTAGTGTACATGGATTTACACGAAAAATGGAAATTGACGAAACCCGATCTATAGATCTCAGTAAATTCAATATCCCTTTTTTTAATTAAATGTCTTTGTTGAACCGTCTGATACTTTTTTCCCTTTTCGCCTTTCTTCTGCAAGGGTGTTATGTGCTCTTTCCCAAGAAGTACTATCGAAAAGCGGTTGAAAAAGCACCTTACGATGCAATTATCGTTCCCGGTTATCCTTACAATGAAGAAGATACCACCTGGAACAGAATCATTCAAGCGCGTCTGCTGTGGTCTACATGGCTGTATAAAAAGGGAATCACAAAACGCATTATTTATTCCGGATCCGATGTACATTCACCTTATGTAGAAGCCCTATACATGGCACAATACGGAAAAGCTCTTGGAATACCCGAACAAGCGATTCTTCTGGACACACTAGCTGAACACAGTTCTGAAAATGTCTTCTACGGCTTTCTTCTTGCAAAAGAAAAGGGATTCGAGAAAATTGCCCTGGCCACTGATCCTTTTCAGGCAGGTATGATGCGCCCTGTGCGTCGAAGAGTCAAAAGGATCTTTAAACACAAAGTAGATCACATCCCTATCATTTTTGATACAATTAAAATGATTGACACAGTTCCGCATCCGATAATTGATCCTTCTCCGGCTTATCGCAGCAATCATGTTTCTTTAAAAGAAAGAGAAGGTTTTTTTAAACGGTTAAGCGGAACGCTGGGAATGAAAATCAACTGGAAAAAATACAGGAAAGAAGAACGTAAAAAACGAAAAGAGAGGAAAAATGACGAAGGATAAACATAAACACACAAACGCGCTCATTCATGAATCTTCTCCCTACTTATTACAACATGCTCACAACCCGGTAAACTGGGTAAACTGGTCAGAATCTGCCTTTGAAAAGGCAAAAGAAGAAAATAAACTGGTGCTGATCAGTGTGGGATATTCTTCCTGTCACTGGTGTCATGTGATGGAAAAAGAATCATTTGAAGATGAAGAAGTGGCAGCCTATATGAATATGCATTTTATCTGCATCAAAGTCGATCGGGAAGAACGACCGGATGTTGACCAGGTATATATGAATGCTGTTCAACTGATGACCCAACGCGGGGGATGGCCACTAAACTGTTTTGCCCTTCCCGATGGACGCCCCATATATGGAGGAACTTATTTTCCGCAAGAACAATGGTTACATGTACTCCGAAGTCTGGTTCATACCTACACGACTGATCCACAACGCGTAGAAGAATATGCCCGAACCTTAAAAGAAGGAATAGAACAAAGCGAATTAATTGAAGTTAAAACAACCGTATCTCAATTCGAAGAAGAGCGTTTACATGAGCTTGTTACTCGTTGGAAACACCAGTTTGATGACGATGAAGGCGGAGCAAACCGGGCTCCTAAATTTCCGCTTCCCAATAATTATAGATTTTTACTTCGCTATGCCATGAAGTATGAAGATCCGCGCGTTAAACGTCACGCATTGCTGACGCTTACCAAAATGGCACAGGGGGGTATTTATGATCAGATCGGTGGTGGTTTTGCACGCTATTCTGTTGACACATTGTGGAAAGTTCCACATTTTGAAAAAATGCTCTATGATAACGCACAGCTGTTATCCTTATATGCAGATGGCTACAAACTCACGCAAGACCCGGAATATTTACAGGTAATTCGTCAGACCGTTACATGGTTAAAACGGGAAATGCTGGACCCATCGGGATCCTTTTACTCCGCACTTGATGCCGATAGCGAAGGAGAGGAAGGAAAATATTACGTTTGGTCTGAGCAGGAGCTAAAAGAGCTTTTACGGGATGATTATACCTGGTTCGCCGATTTGTTTGAAGTAGAAAATGAAGGTATTTGGGAAGAAGATAAATCTATCTTACTTCGAAAGCAATCTTTGGCTCAATTCGCTCAAAAATCTGATCAGACAATTGAAGCAATGACAGAAAACGTAAACCGTGCTTTTGACATACTTCTGCAAGCACGCACAAAACGTATTCCTCCCGGATTGGATGATAAATCCCTTACATCCTGGAATGCCATGCTTATTTCCGGACTTTGTGACGCCTACTCTGTAACTGGTGATCCTGAATACGTACAACTCGCAATGAATTGTGCAGAATGGATTAAAAACAGTCAGACGAAAGAAGAAGGAACACTTTGGCATACCTGGAAAAACGGACGATCAAGTATTGACGGTTTTCTGGAAGATTATGCGTTTGTAATCAGTGCCTGGATTTCACTGTATACAGTAACATTCGATGAACAATGGCTTCTCGCTGCAAAAGCATTAACAGAAACGACCATTGAACAGTTCGAAGATGAAAAGTCCGGAATGTTTTTCTTTACGGACAAAGACTCCGAACTAATTGTCCGAAAAATGGAAATCAATGACAATGTGATCCCCTCCACGAATTCACAAATGGCAAACAATCTCTTCCTGCTCGGTAAATACTTCTCACAGGACGAATGGACAGACAAAGCCAAACAAATGCTTGCGAATGTGTATGACGGAATGGAAGATTACGGATCCGGATATAGTAACTGGGCCTGGTTACTGATGAATTTTTCCACTCCTTTCTATGAAACAGTTATTGGAGGAAAGGATTGGAAGTCTTCCCTTTCGGAATGGAATTTGTATTACATCCCTGAATCAATTGTATGCGGAGGAAACCAACAGGGAGAACTGGAAATCACGGTCGGGAAACTGGAAACAGATAAAAACAAGTGGTACGTTTGCGAAAACAAAAGTTGCCAGGCGCCCGTCTCTAGTTTTGATGAAGCATTCAGAAGTATTAAAACTCCTCAATAATTCACGCTGCAATTCGTTTATAAAGAAAAGTACATGAAAGTAATCATCACATTACTATCCCTATTTGTCTGGTATACCGGAGTTGCTCAATTGCTCAATAATAGCAAAGGAGAAGCATTTACTGATGAACCTTTTTTTAATATTGAAAATGTCCGTGCCAATAAAATAAAACGCATATCAGGGCAGTATTCCACAAAGAAGATAAATGATCAGATCCGTCCCGGGAAATTAATTTATGTCTATGAATTTGATGAAGAAGGACGATTAACTCAGAAATATGAAACCGTCGAAGTAAAAGGAGGAATTGATACCGTTGTGACCCAATACGAATATAACCCTAAAGGATTTCTCCATGTCAAACGCAGAACAGACAACAGTGGGTTTTATGCCTATGTATTTGAATACGATGAATCAGGACGTGTTATCCGGGAAGAGTTTCGCAGAGATATGAATAAGTCCGGCAGCAAAGTAAATTTCTTACGTGACAAGCAATTCTTAATCACTTATGAAACGTCAACATATGAAAACTATCCGGGACAAGAAAAACGAACGTATTACAACAGTTACGGAAAGCCTTTTCAGGAAAAGTTCTCCTATTACAATGATGACAACTATCTATTGGAAGAGCTTGAAAAGCTAAAGGTTACTTCTGGTCAGAAAAAAACGACTTATGCCTACAATGCAAAAGGACTATTGGCCGAAATGACAACGACAAGTTCTGTAATGGGTAATTCGGAAGTGACGTATAAATTCACATACGATGAAAATAACAATTTGATCTCGAAGGAAATCCACAGAAACGGAAAATATACAACAGAAATTCAGGTTATTTACAACGAAAAAACGGGTTTAATCAGTGCTATTCTCGTTCGTCAGGTATCCACAAACTTTATAACTATCCTCCGTCTGGACGCGTATGAATTTTACGACTAAAGTGCGAGATTGAGTGTAACAAAAAAGGTAACCAGAGCAAAAAACACCCAAAACGAAAAATAATTCAGGTTGTCCTTCGTCAGTTTAAGGTAAATTGTATTCACCCCCAAAGCAATGACAAACCAGCAGATGAAGTTGAAAACAGGAATTTCATTATCTTCCCAATGCCAGAAATCCATCAAATGGGCTATTGGTTCAATAAGAATATCTATACCTACCATCAATGTCGCAGAAAGAAAAACCCGTACATAAAAGTTTTTTACCAGCACTCTGCTCATCTCGCAGGAGATGGAAGACAGTAAAGCCCAATTGACGCCAATAATTAAAGGTACTCCCCACAATTTTGGTCCTAAGTTACTTCCATACGCATATTCACCAAATAGCAGGCTTGTATGTACCCCAATCCACTCTACTGCTATTCCTGTCCCAAATGCAACGAAAAAAGCCAACAGCGTGGCTCTATTCAATTTGTAGAATGAAAAGGCCAACAGAAAAAAAGTCAGGGATAAATGATAAAAAGTGAGATTCAGAAATGAATCCTGATAGGGAGACAGAATACCAACAAGTCCAACAGAATATGTAATCAGTAGAACACCTACCATTACCTTAATTCTATGTCTGATGAGTAAATCTGCCATATCAGTGAAGTTAATTCAAAATACGTAACAACGCAAGTGGCATATTGTTCAACAAAAAATCCCTGCCGTAAACGACAGGGATTTTTCTTATAAGGAAAATACTTTTTATCCTTCCGCTTCTGCTTCTTCTTCCGCAGATTTCTTTTTCGCACCACGTGCCATTTTCACAGAAACTACAACTGCGTTAGCAGGATCCAAAAGCTGGACCCCCGGGATCTCTACGTGCTTAACACGAATAGCATCACCAATTTCCAACTTCGAAATATCCAAAGTGATATCAGCAGGCATATCTTTTGGAAGACCAGCTAATTTCAACTTACGGAAAACCTGTTGCAATTTACCCCCTGAAGTAACCCCAGGTGCAATTCCTTTGATACGAACCGGCAAACTAATTTTTACTGGCTTATTTTCATCCAACTCAAGGAAATCAACGTGGATAATATCATCCGTTAAAGGATTTTGTTGCACTTCCTGAATGATCGCTTGTGACTTTCTTCCGTTGATATCCAAATCTACTTTGTACACCTCTGGTGTATAAATCAATTTGTCTACCTGTACTGCCTCAGCAGAAAAATGTACCTGCTCTCCGCTTCCGTACAATACACATGGAACAAGACCAGCACTTCTAAGTGCTTTAGCATCTTTTTTCCCTACGTTCTCTCTCGGAGAACCGCTCAACGATACTACTTTCATTTGTTTATGATTTATGATATAATAAAATGCGAACTAATTGACTGGTTATTTACCAATCTTCTGATTACGTCTGCGAATAGCTCCGATGTCGAAAGAACACGGATTTTATCGCTCTTCTCTTTTAACGGAATAGTATCCGTAACAATGAGCTCTGTAAGACTTGAGGCATTGATTCTGTCATACGCCGGTCCGGAAAGAACCGCATGTGTACAGAAAGCCCGAACACTTTTTGCTCCCCTGCTCATAAACAAGTCAGCTGCTTTTGTAAGTGTTCCTGCCGTATCACACATGTCATCTACCAGAATAACATCTTTTCCCGTTACATCACCAATCACCGTCATTTCAGCAACTTCGTTTGCCTTTTTACGGTGTTTATGACAAATTGCCAGACCCGTATCTAATTTCTTAGCGTATGAATTGGCTCTTTTAGCTCCTCCTGCATCAGGAGCAGCAAGAATCAGGTTACCCGTATTCAATTTCTGAATCTCTTCATAAAACAGAGTGGAAGCATACAAATGATCAACAGGCACTTCAAAGAATCCCTGAATCTGATCAGCATGTAAGTCCATAGTCATGATTCGATTTACTCCCGCTGCCATAAGCATATTAGCAACTAGTTTTGCTCCTATGGCAACTCTTGGTTTGTCTTTCCGATCCTGTCGGGCAAACCCAAAGTAAGGAATTACTGCAATAATCTTACGCGCCGAAGCACGCTTTGCAGCGTCAATCATCAAAAGAAGTTCAAATAAATTTTCAGTCGGAGGCATTGTTGACTGTACAATAAATACATCCTGACCTCTTACTGTTTCTTCAAAAGAAGGCTGGAATTCGCCATCTGAAAAATCTGTAACCGTAACTTTCCCGAGTGACACACCATACGATTCCGCAATCTTTGATGCGATATCACTGGAGGCCCGACCTGTAAATATTTTTACTCCAATTGACACAACCTAAACTTTTTGAGGAGGCAAAGGTACCTCTAATTTTACTAATTTCTTACTTTTTCCTGCAAAAAAGTACAAACGACTTATTCCAAAATAAGCTGTTGAATCTTCGGAATAGGACCTGTACATTTTACCTGATGACACTCAATACAGGATGCCACTGCTTTATTATACAGGTCTTCTGCCTGCTCAGGATTTGCATAAATAGCACGTTGAGATTCAAGAAATGACTCAGCATGGGTTATAAAAAACTCATCTTTCACATGACCTTCTGTCATTGCCGCTTCTAAAATTCTTTCGAAACTCTCCGGAAACTCCCCCAAATCTTCACCTGCACTTATGCGTTCCTTCAATTGCATATTGATATGATGCATCTGTCGCATCAGAGATGCCATCTCAGAGCTTTCGTGCATTTCAAACTTCTTCTTCTCTCGCTTGGGCTCTGCTGTTTGCTCCGGCTGTTGTTCATGACAGCTCACTAGCCCTCCAACAAATACAAGAAAGATAAAACCGAATAATTTCATTACTCTTTTATTAAAACACCATCCGCCAGAAATCCGTATGTGATCTCAGGTTCTGTTATTGCATCAATTTCCTCCTGAGCAAGACCTTCGTCCTCCGCATAATGTTTGAGTTCATTAACAGAAGTTACCGAAATAAACGCTTTCCCATTTATGATCGCTTCCGATTCTGCTGCATTCAAAGGCATAAAGAAACCATAATCTTTAAACCGTACAAAAGCTACTTCCTCATCATTCAGATCAACATTCATCCAGCATCCCTTTTTCTGGCAAACATTATAGATAGTTGCCGTAAATTTGGCATCAATCGTATCTCCTTCTTCTAATTCCTGATACGTTGCATACATTTCGTCAGCCGACACAGCGCCTTCTGCAGTTATTGTATCTCCAAAAACAGCATAACTAACCTGCTCTTCACTAATCTCCTGCTCCTTTTCAGGCGCTTTTTTCTCTCCACATCCTACTAATAAAACTGACATTGCAAAAACAGAGAATCCTGTTTTCTTAAGAATTGTATTCATAAGGTATAATTTCTTCAATTGCAGGCACAAAACTAGTGATTTCTGCTACAGTCAGCAAATGTAGTATGTAATTTATAATCAATATAAAACAAAAACACCATCTGATTTTTCAGATGGTGTTTCCTTCTATTTTGTATCTTATTAGAGTTTTCTTGCTACCTCTACTTCTTCGAAAGCTTCGATAATATCTCCTTCTGCAATATCATTGTATCTGTCGATATTCAATCCACACTCGTAACCATGTTTTACTTCTTTAACATCATCCTTAAAGCGTTTCAATGAACCAAGTGTTCCTGTATGCTGAACGATTCCGTCGCGAATAACACGGATTTTCGAATTACGTTTGATAATTCCTTCAAGTACAAAACATCCTGCAATGGTTCCCACTTTAGAGATTTTAAATGTTTCTCTAACTTCTGCAGAACCAATAACCTGCTCTTCAATTTCCGGAGACAACATCCCTTCCATCGCAGCTTTGATTTCATCAATAGCTTTGTAAATGATCGAATAAATACGGATATCGATTTGTTCTCCCTCAGCAAGTTTCTTCGCACCACCCGTAGGTCGTACCTGGAATCCGACAATGATAGCGTCTGAAGCAGATGCAAGGTTTACATCATTTTCAGTAATTGCTCCAACTCCTTTGTGTACAATATTCACCTGGATCTGGTCGGTAGAAAGTTTCAGTAATGAGTCAGAAAGTGCCTCTATAGATCCATCCACGTCTCCTTTAACAATCAGGTTCAATTCTTTGAAGTCGCCAATCGCCAAACGACGACCAATCTCATCAAGTGTAATATGTTTCTGAGTTCGCAGACCTTGTTCTCTGTACAATTGTTCACGTTTTGTAGCAATCGATCTTGCTTCACGTTCATCATCCATGATATAGAACTTATCCCCTGCACTTGGCGCACCATTAATACCTAAGATAGATACCGGTACAGCCGGTCCAGCTTCTTTAAGGTTCTTTCCATGCTCATTGTGCATCGCACGAACCCTACCTGCATAACGTCCGGCAAGAATAATATCTCCGATTTTCAACGTTCCGGCTTCCACTAACATGTTTGTAACATATCCTCTTCCTTTGTCAAGTGAGGATTCAATCACTGTTCCCACAGCATTCTTATTCGGGTTCGCCTTAAGGTCTAATAACTCTGCCTCAAGCAATACTTTTTCAAGTAGTTCATCAATGTACAACCCTTGTTTTGCAGAAATTTCCTGACACTGGTATTTACCACCCCATTCTTCTACAAGAATATTCATTTGTGAAAGTTGCTCACGAATTTTGTCCGGATTTGCTGTAGGCTTATCCACCTTGTTAATAGCAAAAATCATCGGAACACCTGCTGCCTGAGCGTGAGCGATTGCCTCTTTCGTCTGAGGCATCACATCATCGTCCGCCGCAACAATAATTATCGCAATATCCGTAACCTGAGCACCCCTTGCACGCATCGCTGTAAAGGCCTCGTGACCCGGAGTATCAAGGAAAGTGATTCGTTTACCATTTTCCAGTGTTACAGAATAAGCACCGATGTGCTGGGTAATTCCCCCTGCCTCACCGGCAATTACGTCTGCATTACGGATTCTATCCAATAAAGATGTCTTACCGTGGTCAACGTGTCCCATTACAGTAACAATCGGAGCACGAGGTAAAAGATCTTCATCTTTATCTTCCTGTACAGGAATTGCTTCCTGCACCTCTGCACTTACAAATTCAACCTCAAAACCAAACTCATCGGCAACGATAGCAATTGTTTCTGCATCCAGACGCTGGTTAATAGAAACAAAAATTCCTAACGACATACATGCCGAGATAACCTGCGTTGGTTGCACATCCATCATCGAAGCTAATTCCGACACGGTAACGAACTCTGTCAGCTTAAGGATTCCTGATTCAAGCTCAGCTTCCATTGCTTCACGCTCACGTTTCTGAGCACGTTCGTCTCTTTTCGATCGGCGGATTTTAGCTGCTTTAGACTTACCAGTCCCCGAAAGACGCGCTAGCGTTTCTTTGATTTCTTTTTGGATATCCTCTTCAGAAACCTGTGGTTTCACTACCGGCTTTTTACCTTTTTTGGTTACCTGAGCTCCGCCACCACCACCTTGACCGGCACGATCAACGTTTACTTTCTTAATTCGTTTACGCTTCTTTTTATCCGCGTTATCTTTCGAACGATCAACTTTTGTTCTTGGTTTTTCCGTCGGAAGTTCAATTTTTCCAACTACTGTAGGACCGGAAAGCTTATCTGTCTTCGCCTTAATTGTTTCAATTTTCTTCTCCGGCTCTTCTTTCTTCTTTTCCGTCTCTTTAGGTTTCTCTACTACAATCGATTTTTCTTCTTTCGCTGCAGGTTTCACCTCTTCTTTCGGCTCCTCTTCCTGTTTTACTTTTTCTTCAGCAGGTGCAGCCTCTGGCTTATCTGCTTTTTTCTTCTTATCAGGACGTGTTTTCGTATTGATTTTATCAAGATCAATTTTTCCAACAACAGAGACCTTTACTTCACCATCACCGATGGTGTTTTTATCCTCCTTCGGCTCCGGCTCTTTTTCCTCTTCCTTCGGTTCTTCTTTTGCCGGCTGCTCTTCTTTCTCTTCTTCTTTTTCCTTCGCTACAGCTACAGGCTTAGGATCTGACAAAGGAGCTTTAAAAGCATCGATATTTATCTCTACTTCTTCTTCCGTTTCCTCTTCCTTTTTATCCTGCTCTTTAGCATCACGAAGTGAAATCGTTTCCTTTTTCTCCTTCACTAAAGAGGCCTGCTTTGACTTCTCTTTAACAGATTGGTCAGCAGCATACTGATCAGAAAGCAGTTCATAGACGTCTCCTTCTATCTTGGTGTTCGGGTTTGAATCAATACTGATCCCCTTACCAGACAGGAATTCCACTATGGTGTTCACACCTACGTTCAGCTCTTTTGCTACTTGTCTTAATCTTAATACTTTTCCGGCCATAAAACAGTCCTTCAATTATTTTTTTGAGTTCTCACTCGTAAATTTTCGTGTTAAAGGTAGTCGGGTTAATTCAATTATTCAAATTCTGCACGCAGAATTCTAACCACTTCCTTAACCGTCTCTTCCTCAAGATCCGTACGACTCACCAAATCCTGAACATTCAATTCAAGAACTGATTTTGCCGTGTCACAACCGATAGCTTTCAATTCATCGAGAATCCATCCATCGATTTCATCTGCAAATTCTTCCAAATCAACATCCTCAACATCCTCAGCACCCTCACGGTATACATCGATCTCGTATCCTGTCAATTTACCTGCCAGCTTAATATTATGCCCTCCTCGACCAATCGCAAGAGAAACCTGATCCGGCTTTAGATAAACATTTGCACGCGCTTCCTCTTCAAGAATTTCAACCGAAGAAATTTTAGCAGGGGAAAGTGCACGCTGAATAAATAAGATCGGGTTACTTGTGTAATTGATAACATCAATATTCTCGTTTCTCAACTCACGCACAATACCATGGATACGCGCACCTTTCATTCCGACACAAGCTCCAACCGGATCAATTCTGTCATCATAGGATTCAACCGCAACTTTCGCTCTCTCTCCCGGTTCACGCACGATTTTCTTGATTGTAATCAATCCGTCAAACACCTCCGGCACTTCCAACTCAAACAAACGCTCAAGGAACTCAGGCGCCGTACGTGAAAGGATAATAACCGGACTACTATTACGCATATCTACTTTTGCTACAACAGCCCGAACCGTTTCTCCTTTTTTGAAGTAATCCGAAGGAATTTGTTCTGATTTCGGAAGGATCAACTCATTTCCTTCATCATCCAGAACAAGCACCTCTTTTTTCCATACCTGGTATACTTCTCCTGTAATGATCTCACCGATACGTTCTTTATACTTCGCATAGATATGATCTTTTTCAAGTTCAAGAATACGTGAGATAAGGTTCTGGCGCAGCGACAAAATATTTCTTCGACCAAAGTCCATAAACTTCAACTCTTCAGAAACTTCTTCCCCAACTTCAAAGTCAGGCTCTATTTTTATTGCTTCGGAATATGCAATCTCTGTATTTGCATCTTCAACCTCACCGTCCGGAACAATCTCTCTGTTACGCCAGATTTCAAGATCCCCTTTATCAATATTAATAATGATATCTATATGATCGTCCGTACCATATTTTTTACGCAACATTGAACGAAAAACGTCCTCAAGGACATTCATCATTGTTACACGGTCAATGCTTTTAAATTCTTTAAACTCCGAAAATGATTCAATCAAGTTTAAGCTATCCATCGCTTAATTATTTAAATGATATAACAACTTTTGCTTCTTTTATATCAGCATATTTCAATGGAATGTCTTCCACGATCAGCTCCTTTTTTTTCTTTCCTTCTATTCGTTCCTTACGACTTGTTTGCAAAACAATACCTTCTGCATCCGCCTCCGTTAAAACACCTTCCACTTTATCCCCTGAAACTGTTTTAACTTTTAATTCCCGACCTATATTCTTCGGATACTGTTTCAAAACCCGCAAAGGCTTATCCAACCCGGCAGAAGAAACAGAAAGTTCAAAATCCTGTTCCTCCCGATCCAGATTGTGTTCAATGTTCCTTGAAACCCGCACACAATCATCAATCGACACACCACCTGTTTCCGAATCAATTTCAAGAGAGATTACATTCGTATCACTAATACGCAAATCCACTATAAACAGACCTTTATCAAGCTCCGCCATCCGTTCTTCTGCCAATGCAGTTATTTTCTCTCTATCCAGCATTCTTTTGACAATAAAAGAGGGGACTTTCGTCCCCTCATTTGTTCAAACAATAAATGATGGTGCAAATATAGTCAATTATTTGAAATTGACAAAGATTAGTCAGAATTTATTCCTGATCAGCCAGACGCATTGCTACTTTAAGATAAACAAACAGATCCCCCGGATGCCCAATCTGTGGCTTAATACTCTCTGGGAAGTCATCAAAACCTGGCGGAACCTCCCTGTAGTCCGAAGCCCTTTTATGCCCCGTTCTCACAACCACCAAGTCTCGCCCTGGAACTACAACTATATATTGCCCTTGAATTCCTCTTGCATACCGCACAGTATCTTCTTCTGTCGGAACCACCCACCAATGCAAACCGTATCTGTGATTATCCCCTCCGCCTTTCACCTTGATGTCTGCCGGAACAAAAGCCTCCTTCATGTACCATTCCGGAACTATTCTTTCTCCTTTCCAGACTCCATCATTAGCTATTAACAAACCTATTTTAGCAAAATCCCTTGTTGTCGCGTACAGACAACAGTATCCTTTTTCAATTCCTCCCTCCTTATCAAGACTCCAGTATGCATCTGACCCGGAACCGATCTTAGACCAGATTTTATCCTGAAAATACACGCTAAGTCCTAAACCTGTTGCCCTCTCCAGAACAATCGTAAGAACCTGCGTTGCACTACTAATGTATTCAAATTCTTTCCCCGGTTCCTCCACAACCTCCTGCTTCAACACCAATTTTTCCAGATCTGTTCCATAATACGCTTCGGCATTATCAGAAAAAGGATTCCCTCCGCTTTCATGCCAGCCAAGACCCGTACTCATTGTTAAAAGATCACGTATTGTTATTTTACTGTAGGGAGCTTTGTTCCATTCTTCTATATATTCACCTACAGATTCATCAATACTACCAATATACCCCTCCTCCACAGCAATACCTATTAGTAAACTAACAATTGATTTTGCAGCCGAAAAGGTATTTGACACGGTCTCAGGTGTATGTTCTTCCCAATATTTTTCAAAAATCACGGAATCCCGGAGTAGCACTAAAAAGGAAGTTGTCTCCAGACTTTCGAAATAAGCATTTTCCTCCGCAGAAAGCTCTTTTTCATCACTGGTTGATTCCGGTATATTGTAAGGGGTTTTATCATGCGTTATTGTTTGATAAGGAAACAATTTTAAATCATATATCCCGGGACCGCTTTGCCCAATGAAATATGTCTTTGACAACGCCGAATAAAAATACCATTTCCCTGTCAGAGCAATATATATATTCTGCACAAGTATCCCCAGCAACAAAACAAGTAAGAATATTCGCAGTACCTTTCTTAGTTTACTTCGTAGTGGCCTTTTTTTCATATTCAAATCCAAATTGTTCTGCCATTTTTTCAAGCAAAATCTCTTTAACCTCCTGCACAGAGACCTCTCGTCCCAATTCCCGTTGCAATGAAGTTACGGATTTGTCCTCAATCCCACAAGGGACAATATGATTAAAATAGTTCAAGTCTGTTGAAATATTAAACCCTATACCATGCATGGTTACCCAACGCGAAGATTTTACCCCCATTGCACATATCTTTCGTGCATCTGGTGTATCTCCATCTATCCAGACACCGGTAAGTCCATCTACTCTACCGGATTCAATCCCGTATTCTTTTAACGTTTGAATCACCGATTCTTCCAGTAACCTCAGGTATTTATGAATGTCCGTGAAAAAATTATCCAAATCAAGAATCGGATAAGCCACTAACTGCCCCGGACCATGATAGGTTATGTCTCCTCCCCTGTTAATTTTATAAAACGTAGCGTTAATTTCCTTGAGTTTCTGCTCACTCAATAAGAGATGTAACGGACTACCACTTTTCCCCAGAGTATATACGTGCGGATGCTCTACAAACAGAAGATAATTATCCGTTTGAACACTCTCGTTTTCGTTCCGGTTTTGGATTTTTCTGTCAATAATGGATTTAAACAACTCTTCCTGATAATCCCAGGTCTCTTTGTAGTCTTTCTGTCCTAAATCCTGTACAAAGACTTTTTTATTCATTACAATCTCTCCAATTCTCCCTTCAAATAATCTATTACGGGAATCGCAATAGGGTCTACCTTATTCTTTTCCGATAGATAAAATGACACCCAATCTACAAGATGTATGAAATATATCGCTTCTTCTACGCGACTCTCTCCTTTTGAATACACCACCATAGTTCCGGCACCTTTCTCTTCCATCACTTTTTTAGAAACCGATAACCTAAACGCATTTCTTTCGTAGATGTCACTATTTATCAAAAATAAAGAAGCAAATCGCTTGTCTCCACCGGACCAACCTACCAGTTCATTGTGATTCATCTCAGGAATCACATGATGCCAACAAAGCGTTTTAGCATTCTCATTCAACTGCTGCCTTGTTCGTATTGCCACCCCTTCGAATAATGAAGTTGAATAAATAATCGGCATTTTTTCAAACAGGAAATCTGCTATTTCTATAGCTTCCTCCTTTATTTTCGATTCATTTGCAAGCAATAACTCAACACTTTTTTCTAACTGAGCCGAATAACGAATCGTAACCAATTCTAACTTCTCCAGAATAGAAACCAGTTGCACCAAAGAAAAAGCAAGGCTCGCACGGGGTGGATTACCTCCGGGAACAACGATTACATCAAAAGATTTCTCTTCTGCCATTGCCTGAAGTTTACCCCCGGAGCATACCGCAACAATATGAGCTCCTTTACTCAAACCATCCTCCACTGCAGAAAGAGTCTCTTCAGTATTACCTGAATAAGAAGAGGCTATAAGTAATGTGTTTTCATTGACAAACGCCGGCAACACATAATCATTCACCAAAGTAAATGGCACTTCTAAATCATTATAGACCCACTGACTGACAATTTTTCCACCGATTCCGGAGCCCCCCATGCCACAAACAACCACATTCCTGATCTCGGACTGAGGTTCTCTTAAACGGGCTTCACCGGCTATCTTAATTGCTTCGGTGATGTTTCCGGGAAATTCGCGAATCAGTTTATCCATTGTCTTCTCATTCATAGGGTCAAATATAGAAAGTCTTCGAATGTTTTTTAAGTATTCAACGCAAAAAACATAGATTTCGTTTCACGAATTGAAAAAAAGATATTCCGCAATCATTAATTGACATCTATTTGCGTAATTTTGCACCCTATGAAGAATATTCGCAATTTCTGTATTATTGCTCACATCGACCACGGAAAGAGTACTCTGGCAGATCGTCTGCTTCAGGCAACAGGTACCATTTCTGACCGTGAGATGAAAGACCAGGCTCTGGACGACATGGATCTGGAGCGCGAGCGTGGTATCACAATTAAGAGCCACGCCATTCAAATGAATCACACCCATGAAGGGCAAGCATATACATTAAACCTGATTGACACTCCCGGACACGTTGACTTCTCCTACGAAGTATCCCGCTCGATTGCGGCGTGTGAAGGAGCCTTATTGATTGTCGATGCGGCACAAGGTATTGAAGCACAAACCATCTCAAATCTTTACCTGGCGCTTGAGCATGATCTAGAAATTATTCCCGTACTCAACAAAATGGATCTTCCGGGAGCAATGCCGGAGGAAGTAACCGACCAAATTGTTGATTTGATTGGGTGTAGCCCAACAGATGTTATCCCTGCTTCAGGGAAAACAGGATTAGGTGTAGACAAAATTCTTGACGCTATTATAAACCGGGTTCCTGCTCCTAAAGGAAATCCGGACGCTCCACTTCAAGCAATGATCTTTGACTCTGTCTTCAACCCTTTCCGGGGTGTTATTGCGTATTACAGAGTAATTAACGGAACCTTAAAAAAAGGAGAAAAAGTTAAGTTTGTCAATACCGGTCGTACTTATAACGCTGACGACATCGGTATTCTTAAAATGGATCTTGTTCCGAAAAAAGAAGTTTCAACCGGTGATGTGGGGTATATTATTTCCGGTATAAAGCAAGCCAATGAAGTAAAAGTCGGAGATACGATCACTACTGTAGCTAACCCTTGTACTGAAGCCGTAAAAGGTTTTGAGGATGTAAAGCCTATGGTTTTTGCCGGAATTTACCCTGTTGACACAGAAGATTATGAAGAACTTCGTTTCTCTATGGAGAAACTTCAGTTAAATGACTCCTCACTGGTTTTTGAACCAGAATCATCGGCAGCTTTAGGTTTTGGGTTTCGATGTGGATTCCTTGGAATGCTCCACCTTGAAATTATTCAGGAACGTCTGGAACGTGAATTCAAGATGACTGTTATCACAACCGTGCCTAACGTATCTTACTTCGCTTATCTCCGCAAAAATCCTGATGAAAAATTAATTGTAAACAACCCTTCTGAACTTCCTGATCCTTCTACCCTGGAAAAGGTTGAAGAACCTTTTATTAAGGCTCAGGTGATCACTAAATCAGAATATATCGGAGCTATTATGACCCTTTGTATTGAAAAAAGGGGAGAATTACAAAATCAGGTATACCTGACGCAGGACAGAGTGGAATTAACATTTGAAATGCCTTTGGCCGAGATTGTATTTGATTTCTACGACCGACTTAAAACCGTTTCGAAAGGATATGCTTCCTTCGACTACTTCCCAATTGGCTACAAATCTTCTGACTTGATTAAACTGGACGTTCTGTTGAATGGAGAACAAGTAGATGCTCTTTCTGCACTGGTACACAGAAGTAATGCATTTAACTTAGGTAAAAAGATTTGTGTCAAACTAAAGGAATTAATTCCTCGTCAGCAATTTGAAATTCCGATTCAGGCAGCTATCGGGTCGAAGGTTATTGCCCGTGAAACCATTAAAGCTCTTCGAAAAGACGTAACAGCCAAATGTTACGGAGGAGATATTTCCAGAAAACGTAAACTTCTGGAGAAACAAAAAGAAGGGAAGAAACGAATGCGACAGGTTGGTCGTGTGGAAGTACCACAGGAAGCCTTCCTCGCAGTACTTAAACTAAATGACTAGAACATGAAAATTCTACACAATCCCAGATGTTCGAAAAGTAGGGAAACACTTCGGTTGCTTGAAGAATCAGGGAAAGATGTTGAAATTATTGAATACCTGAAAGACACGCCTTCGGAAGAGGAACTTCGTAAGGTACTTGCTCTACTGGGAATCCCTGCAGAGCAACTTGTCAGAAAGAATGAAGGTATTTACAAAGAAAATTTTCAGGGGAAATCTCTTTCTGAAGCGGAATGGATTAAAGCGATGATCACTTTTCCCAAACTGATTGAAAGACCTGTCGTAATCGACGGGAATAGAGCCGTTATTGGTCGTCCTCCGGAAAATGTCAAACAACTTTTATAATACAAAAATCCCCTGTAAAAGATTACAGGGGATTTTTATTTACAGAGACTTCTATTATTTCTTACCGTTGGTATCCTTCAATATAACTATTCAACTCATCTATTGAACTTTCAAAATCGAAAGCATCATTCAATAGATAGTAATTTCCGATATCATAGGTATAACCATAAGCAAATTTAGCCAACTCCAAACGGGTAGATTCAAAATCAAACAGCAACATAATCTGTTTCACCTGATCTGATGATAAACAGTTGTTTTTGATCACTTGTTTAGCTATCGTGAGTTTGGAATCTTCAAAATCTTTTGATTGAATAGACGCATATGCATTACTGAAAGACGTTGCATCCATAGGCCATGCACAACCAACGGTTCCGGTATACCCATTCACACCGGGACGTTGTATTTGCCCCCCTGTAGAACCTGTTGAATAGGTTGTTGTAGTCTGAGTCTGTGAATATGTTGTCGTATTATTCTGCGTATGCATCCCTGTCTCACTTGCATTCACATTGATATTCATATTAACCCCCAACTCCGGGTCATTAATGTTTACACCCATTGAAACATTTCCACTTTGCTGTGAAGGCGCATTGGTTTCAGAATGCACAACCGTAGTTGTTGTATTATTAACCGTCCCGTTTAAAGCAGGATCAACCGGAGGCATTGTAGAGAATACAACAATATTCTGATTCGCCACATTTTGAGGAGCCTGCATAATAGGAACCTCACTCAACCATCTCAGAACATAGTTCTCCTTTTTCGTCTTTTTAACAATAAAAGTAGTCTCAGTACCTGCGTTAAAATTGATCGTTTTATCAATATCCGGAGTCCTTCCGTCTACAAACCGTATTTTCACTTTGTAATACGGCTGTATTAAATTGGTAACCTTCACATTGGTCTGGGGGTTGAAATTCTGTTGTACACCATTCAGAACCACCAGAAACTGCTCTCCCTGTTCACTAAAAAAGACAAGGTTTGTTTGTTGTTGCGCCATGGAAAATATAGTCAGCAAACAACCTGTAAAAATAGTAAGTACTTGTTTCATAAATTGTTTTTTAAAATTTCTAACGAGGAAAACAAATTCAATGCCAAACTATATACATCAGGTTATTTTCCCTCATCAAATGTAAGGAAGTTTGTTTACAATGATCTATTTTTGTCAGACCATGAAAAAAATGCTGATTACTGGAGCTACAAATGGTATTGGTGCGGCAGCAATACGTCAGTTAAAAGACACCGAAGTTCATCCCATCCTGTTAGCAAGATCCGAAAAAAAAGCACAAGAAATACTTCGTGAAATCGGAAGAGGAGACTATTACGTTTGTGATCTTTCCGACACAATGTCTGTATTACAGGCTGCACAAGAGATCATAAGTAAAGAGACTACTATTGATTATTTCATTGCAAATGCAGGAGTGATCGGATACAAAGACACCCGGAAAACGGGGGAAGGAGTGGAAATGACCATGCAAGTTAACTTCCTGTCTCACGCATTACTCGTTGAACAACTGTTACCTGTTTTTGAAAAATCAGGAACTGTTCTGGCATTTACTTCCTCTATGCTTCACCGCTCTTACTGGTTAGCCAACTACGATTTTAGCACTAGTCTGAACGCGACTAAGCATAGTCAGTTCAAATCTTATTCACGATCAAAAGCAGCCATCTGTACCTATGCAATGTGGTTAGCGAAAAACGAAAAGATTCGTGTCCATCTTCTGGACCCTGGTGTAGCTGCTACCGGAATTACCCGATCCCGGGAAGACTGGATGGATAAAGCAATGAATAGTGTTGGATTTTTATTCTCTAAACCTGAATCAAGTGCGCGAACCATTTTGCGACTTATTCAGGACGAAAAGTACAAAAGGTTATCCGGAATATACCTCACCAAAAACAGAGACAAGTCCCCGGACAAAAGAGCCATGGAAACAACCAATCAACGATCCCTTTTAGATCAGATAAAAAAACATCTGCCTGCGGTTTAGGCTTCGATTATAACTATATTTGCACCTTACTTAGCCAAAGTGCAATAGATTAACATGAAAGAATCGCTAAAAAGCAATCCGGCAGAAGGTGTCAGCGTAGCTGTTGTTTTAGACACCAATGATGAAGGAGAACCCCAACACTACGTTTATCTTATTAATGAAAGAAATGATCATTTGAATGGATGCCTTGTATCTTCAAGAGGATACGGGAAACATCCGGACTCGGAGGAAATGGTACAAACCTCTACACTTCGTCATTTTCTGGACGAAGTGCAACCGCATTCATTTCGTAAGATAGAACCGATAATGAAAGATTTATTCGGACTCAATAACGAGTACTGGGTGAGCTTTTGGATCGGCAACACCATGTTTGACAAGAAATTTATTTTTCTTCCGGAAACCATTCAGGAAAGCAATGAGGTGCTTGTTCCGGTATTAAAGAAAAAGGGCGTTTTTATTAAATAAATAACTGCATTGTTTAAAACGTGTATGTAATTCGCGTTTGGACGTTTGAACAAATTCGTATTTTTGAAAAAAAATCATCCGGAGATAAAATGAGAGTATTAGTATTAGGGTCTGGAGGCCGCGAGCACGCATTAAGTTGGAAAATAGCACAAAGTTCACATCTGGAAGAGTTATATATCGCTCCCGGAAATGCCGGCACACGCCTGCATGGAACAAATGTTTCTATTAAAGCGGATGATTTTCAAGGCATCAGAAAGTTTGTTCTGGAAAAAAATATTTCGATCGTGGTTGTAGGACCTGAAGATCCTTTGGTAAAAGGGATTCGCGACTTTTTTGAACAGGACGAGGAACTGAAAAAAATTCCTGTGATTGGTCCCGATAAAAAAGGAGCTCAATTGGAAGGAAGCAAGGATTTTTCCAAAGTCTTCATGGAAAAATATAATATACCGACAGCTAAATACAAAACATTTACCAAGGATACACTCGAAGAGGGCTATGCCTTTCTTGCAAAATTAAAGCCTCCTTATGTACTGAAAGCAGATGGACTGGCTGCTGGAAAAGGTGTTCTTATTCTCGACAATCTTGAGGAAGCTCGTGCTGAACTCTCGAATATGCTTCTTGATGCCAAATTTGGTGATGCAAGTTCACGTGTTGTTATCGAAGAATTTCTGAAAGGCATTGAGTTATCCGTTTTCGTACTTACGGATGGACACTCCTACAAGATTCTTCCAGAAGCGAAAGACTATAAGCGAATCGGAGAGGGTGATACAGGATTAAACACAGGAGGAATGGGAGCTGTATCTCCGGTACCTTTTGCTACACCTGACTTTTTAGATAAAGTAGAAAACCAAATTGTCATCCCTACTATAAAAGGGCTGCAACAAGAAGATATTAATTACAAAGGGTTTATTTTCATCGGGTTGATGGCTGTAAAAGGTGAACCATTTGTTATCGAATACAACTGTCGAATGGGAGACCCGGAAACAGAGGTTGTTCTACCAAGAATTAAATCGGATCTACTCGATCTTTTTGAAGGGGTGGCAACAGGCACTCTTTCTGAACGGGATATTGAATTTGATGAAAAGACAGCAACAACTGTTATGATGGTATCCGGTGGATATCCCGAAAGTTATGAAAAAGGAAAAACAATTTACGGACTGAATGAAGTAGAAAATTGTCAGGTGTTTCATGCCGGAACAACTTCTGACGGACCTGTTGTTACTTCTGCAGGAGGACGTGTATTAGCCGTTACAGCTTTAGGTAAATCCATCGAAGCTGCCCTGGCTAAATCTTATAATGCGCTCGAAAAAATCGAATTTGAAGGTGCTTATTACCGTCGGGATATCGGACAAGATTTACTCTAAAATATGGATGACACGGAGTTAATTATAACTGTTTTTTTTACACTGCTTGCATCAGCGTTCTTTTCAGGAACTGAGATCGCATTCGTTTCTGCCAATCGACTGAAAATAGAATTAGACCGATCAGCAGGAACAGTATCCGGAAAAATCCTGTCCCGGTTTGTAAAAAAGCCTGAAAGTTTCATTTCAGCAATGTTGCTCGGTAATAATGCAGCTCTTGTGATCTACGGACTCTGTATGGGGATGTTACTGGAACCCGTTATACGCATGATGATCCCTAATGAAGCGGTTGTACTTATTATCCAAACAATATTATCCACACTTCTTATACTCGTTACCGCAGAGTTCTTACCCAAAGCCATTTTTCAGATCAACCCGAACAGGATTTTAAGCTTTACAGCGATTCCTCTATTCATCATTTATTTCCTTCTTTATATCCCAACCTCTATTACGCTTATGTTTTCGAACATTTTCCTGCGTTTATTCAGGATGGATACCCGCCAAACCGAACGCGTATTTTCGAAAGTAGATCTCGACTATTTTGTCCGGGATATGAACGAACGGCTGGAAGAAGAGTCGGAATTGACGAATGAAATGCAAATTCTTCAAAATGCACTGGATTTCTCGAAAGTAAAAGCCCGTGACTGCATGATTCCGAGAACGGAGATCATTGCCATGGAAATAGATGAAGACATTGAAGATTTGCGTCAGAAATTTGTTGAAACCGGTCTGTCAAAAATCATTATTTACAGAGACAATATAGATAACATAATCGGTTATGTACATTCTTTCGAATTGTTTAAAAAGCCGAATGCCATCAAACAGATCCTTTTACCTATGCCGGTTGTTCCGGAATCTGTTCCCGGAAAAGAACTTCTGGAACTCTTCGCAAGACAGTCAGGTAACATTGCCGTAGTTGTCGATGAGTTCGGTGGAACTTCGGGACTTATAACGATTGAAGATCTGATCGAAGAAATCTTCGGAGATATAGAAGACGAGCATGACCATGAAGAGTTAATTGAAGAACAAATTGACGAGAATACGTTTATCTTCAGTGCTCGCCAGGAAATTGACTATCTCAATGAAAACTACAACCTTAACCTTCCTGAAATGGAGGACTTTGACACCCTTGGAGGCATGGTCCTCTACTACCTTGAAAGTATCCCTGAAAAAGGGGATAAATTCAAACTGGAAAATACTGAAATTGAAGTGATTGAGGTTTCTGACCGACGTGTGGAATTGATCCGTCTTATCCATACTGATAATTAATACCTTAAAAAACACTTTCAAATTTCATTTGCATCCCTTATATTCGCACCCCTAAAGTGTATTAGAACATGATAACAATTGGAAAAATACGTGAAAAATCAGGCCTTCTTGTCGGAGTAATCGGAGGAGCTTTATTACTGTTCATCCTCGGAGAAGTCATCCGTAACATGGGAACAACAATCGAAGCCAACCCGAGAGGTGAGATTTATGGCGAATCTATCGATGAGTTGAGACTGACTGAATTGATTGAATTATTTACGAATAATGAACGTCAAATGGCAGCTCAGCAAGGTCGTGAATTCACAGAAAGCGACGCGAAAAATGCTGAAGACAAAGCCTGGAATGAATATGTTCGTCAGACTTTGCTTGATAAAGAGTTTGAAGCACTTGGAATCACGGTTAGTGAGGACGAAATAGACGCGTTGATTTTCGGTTACGATGGCATGCCTCAAAACCAGATGATCGCTCAGTACTTTCCGGACTCATTAGGTCAGGGAGGAGTTGACATGAATGCTCTTAACGATTTTGTCGCCAAAGCAGAAGCTAATGAAACGGCTCAGAATGGAGTTGACCAAAACGGACAACCAACTTACTTCAGTTATGCCGAAATCTATGCAAACATTCGTGAAGAAGTAGCTAGTCAACGTAAAGCAATGAAATATGTTACCTTGATTGAAAAAGGAAATTATGTAACTTCTTTGGAAGCTAAGGACGACTATTTTGCGAAAAACGAGGTGAAAAACATTTCTTATATTTTCCGCCCGTATTTCTCTCAGGAAACTTCTGAAATGACTTTGTCAGAGGAGCAGTTCAATACTTACTATGAAGCACACAAAGACGATAAGAAGTATGAACAACGTGCTTCACGTGTACTTCAATATATTTCACTTGACATCAAACCAAGTGATGAAGATAAGGAGAGAGGTGTTTCCAAATTGGAAAATCTGAAAGATGCCTTTATCCAGTCACAACAGGATTCGCTTTTCGTTATGCTGAATTCTCAGAATAAGCAATTCAACAGAAATCAGGTGTATCGTTCTGCTATGATGGAAGGTGCTCCTAACTCATACCCATCTTCAATGGATGAGCAATTTCAAAAAGCAGAGGTTGGAACTGTTGTCGGACCTTATGTGAATGGTGATCGCGTAGAAATGGCAAAAGTACTGGGATTTGAAACAGAAAAGCAGGCATGGGTTCGTCACATTCTGATTAAAGCCGGAGGTCCTGAAATTTCATTTGACGCAGCACAACAAAAAGCGGATAGCCTTATAGAAGTAATTAAAGCAAATGACAATTTTGCTGAGTTGGTAAAAGAAGTTTCCGAAGACCCGGGATCAATTGAAAACAATGGAGAGTACAAATGGTTCCAGGAAGGTCAAATGGTTACTGAGTTTAATGATTTCTCTTTTAACCAACCAATAGGAACACTAGGTACAGTTAAAACGACGTATGGTATTCACATTGTTGAAGTATTGGGTCAGAGAGAAGCAAAGCTTCCAAGACTTGCTGTAGTTACTACCAATGTAGACGCTTCAGAAGGTACAATACTAACAGTTGAGCAAGAGGCAAAAGATATTTGGTCATTAATGGATGAAGCTCCTGAAAAATTTGAAACAATTGCAGAAGAACAAAATATGTTCGTTCGTCCTGTGACGGTTTTCCTTGAGAACCCACAGCTTAATGGTTTCTCAGCATCAGCTCAAAGTCAGGTTCTTCGCTTTGGATTCGGAAAAGGAACACAGGCAATGGATGTTAGCGAGCCTATTAAAGACGGAAGTCGTTATGTCATTGTACAATTGAAAAAAATCAAGGAAGAAGGCGCTCCTGACAAAGAAGATGCTCGTCAATTGATGGAAACAGACGCTAAAAATGAAATTATAGCTGAAAAGTATATCAACGAAATGTCATCGCAATCAGATATTACTAAGTTAGGTCAGCAACTTGATCTTCCTGTTCAAAATGCAGAAGTTAAATTCTCTACCGGAAATATCGGTAATAATGGTAACGAGCCAAAAGTAGCCGGAGTTTTGTTCTCAGGTCTTAAAGACGGACAAACAACAAAACCAATTGCAGGTCGTCAGGGAGTCTACGTTGTTAAGTTGGTAAAAACGGTTGAGCCAATGGCTACAACTGACTACTCAGCTTCTAAAAATGAAATTACAGCACGACTTGTTTCAGGTACTTCACGAAATGCATTACAATCGCTTATGAAATATGCGGATGTAAAAGACTACCGAATGCAAGTTCGCATTGGCGCAAGATAGACACTAAGAAACCAAAATAAGCAAAGTGCGACTCTTTCGGGTCGCACTTTTTCTTTTCATGATTTTCATCATTTTTACTCCCTCATCACCTCATTTCTTTTTATATTAGGAGAAAAGAAACACATCATGGATTACAAAGACTGGACATATGACGATTTCATAACCTATCTTCTCATTTATGCTTCACATGCTGATTTTATTGTAACACGTGAAGAAGTCCGTCGCATAATTACTGAAACCGGAAGATCTGAGTACAATAAAATTAATCGGATCTTCGAAAAACAAAGTGATGCTGAAAAAGCAGAAGTGATTGCTTTTTTCGGAATGAATCACTGTACGACAAATGAAGAATTGAACAGTGTTTTGGAACAACTTCAAGACCTCCTGTTCTCCGATGATAGTTATAAAACAGAAGAACAAGCTTTCTTTTTCGGAGTTAAAAAACTACTTAGCGCGCACAATTAACAGCTTTTTAAAGCTAGTTAATGACAGCTTAATGTCTCTTCGGCAAAAGCCATGTACTTTTGCACCGTAGCTAGTAAGTTTTTTCATGATTGAAAGTAACATGAATTTTGGAAAAAGCGTCGAGGATTTCGGCGCTTTTTTTGTGAATTATTCGCAAGAGTATTTTGAAAAGAATACGTATTTTGGCACTGTGAAACTCATTAACAGGGAACTTAGTTGGCTGTCCTTTAACGAAAGGGTTTTACAGGAAGCCATCGATTCCAAGAACCCTCTTTTGGAACGAATTCGCTTTTTGGGTATTTACTCAAACAATTTGGACGAATTTTTCCGGGTTCGTGTTGCTGCGGTCAAACGGATGATTGAAGTTAAATCCAAAGTTGTTTTCGGATTTGAAGGAGGGCCGAAAGCTTTGCTTGAAGAGATTAAGCAGATAGTTGTTAAACAACAGCGTCTTTTCGAAATAGCCTATCAAAAAATACTGAAGGAACTCGAAAAAGAGCACGTACTTCACCTGGACGAGAGTAATTTGTCCGAACTTGAAAAAACGATCTTATCCGATTATTATCACGATAAAGTAAAGCACTTTATTATCCCGATACTGCTTGATAAGCGGTCAAAATTCCCCTCACTTCGCGAAGAAGGTATTTATCTGGCTATCAAACTTACAAATCTTGCAAAGGACAAAATTCGGTATGCACTTATTGAAGTCCCCTCCAAGTTACCGCGGTTTAAGGTGATTAATGACGGAGAATTTCAAAAAGTTATTATTCTGGATGATATTGTTCGTTTACATCTTCAGGATATATTCTACATTTTCACCCCGGATACAATAGAAGCATTTACTTTTAAGTTCACACGTGATGCTGAACTGGATCTCGAAGACAGTCTTGCTCTTTCTATTGTTGAAAAGATGGAAAAGGGAATTAAGGACAGGAAAAAAGGAAATCCTGTACGCCTGGTCTATGATTCAAGAATGCCCTCTGATTTACTTGATTTCCTGGTAAGGTCTCTTGGACTGAAGATGGACGGAAACATTATTGCAGGAGGAAAATATCACAACTTCAAGGACTTCATGAAGTTTCCTGATTTTGGGAAAACACATTTGCTTTACCCCCCTCAACCACCGGTACCTCATCCCAATCTCAAAAAAGTTAAACACTTATTCAAACATGTGTTACTAAAGGATGAGTTACTGCATTTTCCGTATCAAAAATTCGATTACGTTGTTGATTTGCTCCGCGAGGCAGCCCTTGACCCTAAAGTAACGAGTATTCATATCAATATATACCGTGTAGCTTCTGACTCACAAATTATGAATGCTTTGGTAAGTGCGCTCAAAAATGGAAAGAATGTTGTAGTCGTATTTGAACTTCTCGCCCGTTTTGATGAGGAGAACAATCTCTACTGGTCTAATATTCTAGATGAGTTGGGAGCACAAGTAATTTTTGGTGTTCCCGGATTCAAAGTACACTCTAAACTAATGCTTATCACCCGAAGATCAGGTCGGAAAACACAACAAGTTGCCTATGTAGGAACCGGGAACTTCCATGAGGGAACTGCAAAAGTATATGAAGACTTCGGATTACTTACAGCTATGCCCAAAATCACCGGAGAGGTCAGCAAAGTATTCCGCTTTCTGGAGAATAATATTGACCGTGGGCAGTTCCGCTCTTTAATTGTTTCTCCTTTCAATTCGAGAAGAAAACTGGTGAGCCTGATTGACGAACAGATAAAACTGGCAAGAAAAGGAGAACCCGCTGAGATCTTCCTGAAGCTGAATAACCTTGTCGACTCCAAAATGGTTGAAAAGCTCTATGATGCATCAAATGCAGGCGTAAAAGTACGTATCCTCAACCGGGGGATGTGTGCCCTTGTTCCATCTATTGAAAACCAGAGTGAAAATATAACGGTGCGTTCCATTGTTGGCCGTTACCTCGAACACTCACGGGTTTTATTATTCGGAACAGGTGAAAATCGGAAAGTATTTCTTACTTCCGCAGACTGGATGATGCGAAATATTGATAAACGTATCGAAGTCGGTGCTCCTATTCTGGATGACGATATTAAAGAACACCTGATTAACGTACTTGAACTTCAATGGAAAGACTCTGTCAAAGCTCGTATAATAGGACCTAAACAGAAGAATAAGTACTTTAAACCCTTGGAAGATACTGAGCCTATCAACTCCCAAAATGCCCTGTATCAATTATACAGAATGCAATCTGAACAAGAATAAAATTTGTACTTTTATCGGTAATGATTTATGGTGCGATAGACATAGGGACAAATGCTGCCCGCCTTCTGATTGGAGAGGTCGTTAAAGAAAACGGACACTCCTTCGTGAAGAAGATTTCCTATACCCGGATTCCACTCAGACTAGGTCTCGAAGTTTTCGAAGACGGAATTATTTCCGAGCGCAAACAGGAAGATTTTATCAAAACCATACATGCTTTTAAACTCATCTCTGAAGTTTTTAAAGTGAAAGAGATTCGAGCCTGTGCCACAAGTGCCATGCGGGAAGCTCAGAACGGTGTACGAACAAAAGAACTCATACTGGATAAAACCGGTATAAATATTGAAATTATTGACGGAGAAGAAGAGGCACGACTAATCTTCGGAACATTTTTTCTTCTGGACTTTGACAAAGACCTCCCTTTTCTGGTTATAGATGTGGGAGGAGGATCTACGGAAATCAGCGTATTTGAAAACGGTGTACGCGTTGCATCCAAATCTTTTAAAATCGGAACCATCCGAATGTTGAAAAAGAAGGAATCCGCAACAATTTGGCCGGAGATTCACGAATGGATCGCCCGACATGTCGATCCTAAAATGCTCCACAAAGTTTTTGCTACCGGAGGAAATATCAATAAAGTTCACAAACTGCTCGGAAAGCAATTTATGGAACCTGTCAGCTTCCGTGAACTGGATGAGTTGTACGATAAACTTAATACGCTCAGTATCGCTGACCGAATGGCTAAATATCAACTTAAAGAAGATCGGGCTGATGTCATTGTTCCGGCATGCGAAATCTACAAATACATTATGAAGGAATTAAAGTCCAAGGAGCTGTATGTACCTAAGATCGGACTATCTGACGGTATGATCTACGACCTGCACCTTTCTTCCCAATAGTTACTTCTTTCTCAAGATTCTCAAAACAGGATATGTAATTATGAACCCAGCTATTCCAGCGACAGTGGCAAGTGTAACTGCCCCGATCAGGTATTGCTTAAAGTTAATATAGATATCCTCCACCGTTATTCCATCCGAAAAAAAGAAGTCAGCCGGATGATCAACAAATATCCCTCCCATAAGATAAGATCCATATATAATAAACGGGATCATTGGTGGTATTGAGATATTCGATGCGGTTAATACAATAAACTTATTTAGCTTAAGCGCGATAGCTATCACCAATGCTATGGCCATCTGGAATCCCCATGCAGGAAATATTCCCATAAACAATCCAATACCTACAGCAGAGGCTTTTCGAATAGAGGACTCTTCGGATTTTACAATTTCATTGATCAGTTTTTTCCAGAATTCTTTAGAAAAAAGTTGCCGGATAATCATCAGAGGTCTGAAAATTAATGCGAACAAAACAAGAAATGTATTTAAAATACTGATTCTCGTAAAATCACGGAAGGGACGGAAATGGGTAACTCTCTCTTCAGGATCATACTTAACACGTACAGGAACAGTTACTACTTTTGCTCCCAACCATGCCAGTTTTACAATCACCTCTATTTCCAGTTCAAACTTAGTTGTCCAAAGTGGGATATACCGCAATCTTTTCAATGGATAGACACGAAATCCGGTTTGCGTATCAGGCAATTTTATTCCTGTTTCTACCCAGTACCAAAAATTAGAGAACTTGTTCCCAAATGAGCTTTTCTGAGGTACTCCTTCCTGATTCATATTCCTCGCTCCCATTACCAGAGCATCAGGATTTTCTTTTAGGATGTTAACAAAAACAGGAATATCATCCGGATAATGCTGACCATCCGAATCAATTGTCAGTGCGTATCTGAAGCCTGCATCGATAGCAAACTTAAACCCCGTCCGTAATGCTTTGCCTTTCCCTCTGTTTCGCGTATGCTGAATAACAGTAATCGCCTCACCAAATGATTCCAGTATTTCCGTTGTGGCATCTGTAGATCCGTCATTGATCACAATAACGTCATCACCATAGTCAAGAACACCTTCTATAACTCTCTTCAGTGTTTTTTCATTGTTGTAAGTAGGGATCAGAATACAACAATTCAATTCTTTCAGTTCCTGACTATAGTTCACCTGCAAAATCTGCCTGTATTTTAAAATAGGTTTTCCCCTCAAAACTTCCCACAATCCTTGCAGCGTATCTCTCATTTTCCGCTGAAAGCATCATTTCCACATCCAATGCCGGAGTCATTTCAGGATTTACCATAGCCAAAAACTTGATCGTCTTCGCCTCTTTCAGTTGTAATTTCTTATCAAGAGCATGCTCTGCCAACTGACGACAGATATCCGTTAAAACTACACCCGGAGTAACCGGCACATCCGGAAAATGTCCTTTATAAACCGGATGCTTCCTGTTCAGCGTAATAGCAAAGATCTCCTTACCCTCTTCCTGTCTGTGTGTATCGAGTGTGAAATATGCTTCCATTAGAATTCGGAAAATAGTGTTTGACTAATTTGCGCGTTAAAGATAGGATTTATGAACTGAATAGCTGTGTACTCTCCAACAGATTCAATCATTTTCATTTTTGTCAGACGTACATTCTCCCGATCAAAAAACAGCTCAATTCGCTCAAACATATTTTTCATTCGTCTGTCTTTTGGTGTCAATTCCAGTCTATATGTATCCTTCTGCTCAAAATAACGAATATCAAACTTTCCGCTACTAAGAAGATCTCCGTTTACCGTTCCCATCATTACTAGTTTGATAAACGACAGCTGCCGGTTAGAAGCAAGATTATATCGGCTCTCCTTTCCCTTTTTCCAAATTCGCAATTCCTCTCCCGTTATCAACAATACGTGCTTCTCAGGATTTTTCTGCTCCCACCTCATCTTCCCGGACTGATCGTAATAAAAAATCCCCGAAGAACGGATTGGCTCCTTAAAATAGGCAGAATACTTGTCCTGAGTGAATTCACTCTGAATTCGCTTGGTCTTTTCTGCCTGTTGCGAAAATCGGGTCCTGAAAGCCTCCGGATTCTGCATCAATTGTTCCTGAGCAATTGTCAGCCCGGAAAAAAAACTTACTAATAGTAGTGTAAACAATTTCTTCATGTCAGCTCATTAATCAAATGCTCAACCGTATCAAACTTCATTCCGTTCTCTTTTCCCCATTGTACAATTCGTTTAGTCAATTGAAGTGCCTGAGGACGGTTATCATGCAACAAAACAATTGTTTTTCCCTTTTCCAACTTTCGCTTCGTCCTACGCCATAATTTTTCGACATCGGTGGTTGTCGTATCCAATGTTCTGTTGTTCCAGCCAATAATTGCTGTTCTTACTAGCAGCGCCGCTTTGGCAATATTAGGGTTCATAATTCCTATCGGTGGACGAAAAGCCTTACGAGAAGGGTGTTGATATACGGCAATAGTATCTGCAGACTTTTTCAGATCTTCAAAAACCCTTTTTGTTTTCCAAAACTGAAAGAGTGGTGCGTGAGAGAAAGAATGGTTTCCAATAAAATGATTCCCCCCCGCTATTTCCCTCATCGTTTGCGGGTTTTCCTCGACCTTCGAACCTATTACAAAGAAACTGGCAGCAACCTCTTCCTCTTTTAAAAAAGCAAGTATACTGCTGGTGTGCTCTGCATCGGGGCCATCATCATACGTCAGATAAATCGTATCCGCATCTCCGGAGGTAATCGCAGGAGCAAAAAAATTCAACGACAATTTGAAAATACCAAAACTCAAAATAATCAGGTACGATAAAACCAGGAGCGAAAAAGAAATCCAAAAGCCAGGCTCTTTCCAGAATAAAAGGAAGAGTATCCCGACAAGGATAATCGAAAAACTATTTAGCACCCGTAATTTCAAGTCTTCGATAATTTGGTTAACCTTGGCAAATATACAGTAATAAGTCAGACTTCAGGTCGAATTCAAACGCGCTGTTATTTTCTTTCTCCTAGCAATTTTGTAAATTTTGGTCTGCTTTTTGATCTGTCTATCAGGAAGAACTAAAAACTTTGCGTTATGAGAAATTTAATTTTGTTCTTGTTAACCGGTAGTCTCGGATTTTCCTTCAGTTCATCCGAATTGAAACTACCAACCCGTAAAAACGAAAGTTTTTCTATTGGAGAACGATTACGTTATCGTGTAACCTATGGATTTATAGATGCCGGAGAAGCTGTAATAGAGGTGAAACCTACTCCTAAGAAGGGTGCCCAGGGTCAGGCTCTTTACCATGTAGTAGGAACCGGAAGAACACTTGGTGCATTCAATCTTTTTTATCGTGTAAATGACGTATACGAAACCTACATCGATCAGAAAGGGATTTTTCCCTGGTATTTTAAACGTCGTGTGGAAGAAGGGAAGTACCGTTTACAACAGGATTATCGTTTTGACCAACACAAAGAAAAAGTCGATAACGGTAAAGGAAAGCTATTTGACATTCCTGTAGGGGTTCAGGATATGATCTCCTCCTTTTATTATGCCCGAACGCTGGACTACAAAAACATGAAAGTGGGTGATATCAGCGAATTTAAATGTTTTATGGACGATGAAATATATCCGTTAAAAATTAAGTATGTGGGAAAAGAAGAGATCAAAATCCGCAAAGGGACTTTTCGTTGTATGAAGTTTGTTCCGGTAGTTCAGACAGGTCGTTACTTTGAAAGTGAAGACGATGTTAACTTCTGGGTGACGGATGACAAAAATCGTATTCCGGTTCTTGTGAAAGCTAAAATTCCTGTAGGCACAGTAAAACTACACCTTGTTGAATGGAACGGACTAAAACACGACCTTGCTTTGGTAAAATAAAAAGCGGTGGGGTAAATTACCCCACCGCTTAATCCATATCTAAAGTTGGATAATTCTATATTTTTTCAAATGTCAAATAATCTGTAGGACCATCATCATCCGGATCTTCCAGTACAACTTTAGACGTTGTTTGCTCTACTACGTGCCAGTCATCATCTAACTCATCAAAATTAGCTGTGGCCGGAAAAGTAAGATCCAACTCTACATGTCCGTCATCTTTCTTAACAGACCATGATCCCGAGACAGACTGGGATCCGTTAACCGCCACGACTGTTCCGTTATCATTGAAGGTAAATACATAACCGTCAAAGTAATACGTTTCGTTTTCTCCGTTATCTTCGAAGTAGGTGACCTTCCATTCTCCCTCGTTAATAATTTCTTTTGTATTGTCAACGGTAACCTTTTCTTTGTTACATGCAGTCAATGAAAGTACTCCCATCAGACCCGCTACTAAAACACTCCTGGCTTTCATATTTTCTTTTTTATCAAATTTACAGCAATAACCGTCAAAAAACAACAAATTGATCTCCCCTTTTTTTACAAAGGATGATTTTTCTACTACCAACAACCTGTTGCGAAAAAATTGTTTTCCTGATTCATCCTTCCTGCTCTACAGTTCACTCATCCGTTCATACCGTTTACTCACCATTACGTCATTTTTAAAAATTTGTGGGATTTTCTTCGTATATTGCAAGTGGTTAAGCCCATAACCAAACTTTGTGTTGCTTTAAATTAAATTGCTAAAACAAAAAACAATGAGAAAAGTATATCTGCTATTGATGCATATTGGTTTCGCATCAGCAGTGTTTGGTCAACATAATGACCATGGTCACCTTCCTTGTAGGACCGTTGAACACATGGAAGAATTGAAAGCGTCTGATCCGGCAATTCGTGCTGAAATGGAATTATCCGCTCAACGTCTTGAACAGTTTACTCAACAATACATCCAAAACGAATACAATCCTCTTCAAAAAGTTTCGATTTACACTATTCCAGTTGTATTTCACGTCTTGCACATGAATGGATCGGAGAATATTTCCGATGCACAGATTCTTGATGCTGTTGAACGTATGAATGAGGATTTTAACAAACAAAATAATAACTGGAATCAGGTGCAATCCGAGTTTCTTTCGATTGTTGCCGACATTCAGGTTGAGTTTAAACTTGCTAAGAAAAAACCAAACGGAGATTGTTTCAAAGGGATTACCCGAACTGAAACAGGAACAACATTTGATGATTCCGGAAACGATCAGGTTCAGGCAGTGCAGCAGGTACATGGGAATTTCCCCGGGAATATGTACCTGAATATTTTTGTGGTTGCTAATGCCGGCGGAGCAGCAGGATATACTACTTATCCTTCGAATTGGTCAGGAACCTCGATGTCAAACGGAATTAAGATTCTTCATAATTATGTAGGTCGTATCGGAACCAGTAGTAATTCTGTTTCTACTGCACTTTCACACGAAGTAGGACACTGGTTGAACCTTGCTCACCTATGGGGGAATTCAAACAATCCGGGACAAGCAGGTAACTGTTCTGATGATGATGGGGTAAACGACACACCTAATACCATTGGGTGGACATCCTGTAACCTTCAGGGAACAACCTGTGATGGGGTCAAGGATAATGTCGAAAACTTTATGGAGTACTCGTATTGCTCTAAAATGTTTACGGAAGGACAAAAAGCGCGGATGCATGCAGCTCTTAACTCTTCAGTGGGAAGCCGAAACAATATAGTTTCAGCATCAAATCTTACTGCTACAGGAGTGAATGATCCTGAGGTTTTCTGTAAAGCAGACTTCTATGCTCCTCTTCGTGATGTATGTGCAGGAAGTTCTATTGAATTCCAGGATGACAGTTACTTCAACCCGACACAGTGGAACTGGACATTTGAAGGAGGTTCACCTTCTACATCAACAGCTCAGAATCCGGTTGTTACATACAGTACTCCGGGGGTCTACAATGTGACTTTGAGTTCCGGAGATGGGTCAGGTACAGATCAGGTGACAAAAACAGGCTATATCCGTGTACTTCCAACTACATCGATTCTTCCTTTTATGGAAAGTTTCGAAGCGTATAGTACAATTGCGTCTTCCAACGGTGTTTGGAACATTTATAACCAAGGAAGCGACAATGAGTGGGAAATCACTCAGGCTGCTGCTCACACGGGACAGAAAAGTGTTCGTCTTCAGAATATCGGGCAACCAAGCGGAGGAGTTGACGAGTTAATCAGTGGGTCTTTTGACTTATCCGGATTAAACTCAGGCGATGACCTTACACTTTCGTTCCGTTATTCCTTCAAACAAAGAAGCTCATCTAACGATGACCGTTTACGTGTTTCAGCCTCCAATAACTGTGGTGAGAGTTGGTCAACACGAAGACAATTACTTTCATCTTCTATGTCATTAGGAACACAGCTTTCTTCATGGGTTCCAACTTCTCAGGATGACTGGGTTACCAATCACATCACTAATATTTCCAGTTCTTTCTATGTAGACGGACTACGTGTTAAGTTTGAATGGCAACACGGAGGAGGTAATAACATCTACCTGGATGATATTAATATGTATTTGGGGGATGTTGATCCACTTGGAATCGAAGAGAATACATTAATCTCAGATATTAATCTATTTCCAAACCCCACAATTGATGAATTGACTGTGCGCCTTTCTATTCAGGATGCAATGGACTTTGACGTCAAAGTCGTTGATCTTTCAGGGAAAGCTATCGACACATTCCGTATTCACGGTAAGCCGGGAACGAATGATATTATGATTTCAACTACAGATCTTGCCCAGGGAATGTATCTTGTAGAGGTCGTTTCAGGAAGCGGGAAAGTTGTAAAACAATTTGTGAAAAGATAATAAAGAGTTTCCAACATTACTCAAAAAAGGCTGTTACAATAATGTAACAGCCTTTTTTTATCTTCCTTATTAACACTCTAAAAAAGAAGAAAAGCGAACGCTACTATAGCGTTCCTCTTTTCTCTTGTTCTCTTTCAATCGACTCGAATAATGCTTTGAAGTTTCCTGCACCGAATCCACGTGCTCCCATTCTTTGGATAATCTCATAGAACAATGTAGGACGATCTTCTACGGGCTTGGTAAAAATCTGCAACAGATATCCTTCCTCATCCGCATCAATCATAATACCTAACTTCTCCAGTTCGTTGATATCTTCTTTCATCATTCCCATGTGTTCTCCCAAACGCTCCGGAATTGCTTCGTAATAAGATCTCGGAGGAGTAGAAAGGAATTCCACACCACGACTTCTCAAATCAGAAACAGTTGTAATGATATCATCTGTTGCAACCGCGATATGCTGAACACCGGCTCCTTCATAGAAATCAAGATATTCTTCAATCTGCGAGCGCTTTTTCCCTTCAGCAGGTTCGTTAATCGGGAATTTAATTCGTCCGTTTCCGTTCGACATAACCTTAGACATCAATGCAGAGTACTCCGTATGTATTTGTTTGTCATCAAATGAAAGGAAGTTAACAAACCCCATTACATCTTCGTACCATTTCACCCAGGTGTTCATTTCTCCCCAACCTACATTTCCTACCATGTGGTCAATAAACTTCAGTCCTGTAGGAGCCGGATTATAGTCTGATGTCCACTCTTCATACCCCGGAAGGAAAATTCCATTGTATTCTTTACGCTCAACAAACATGTGAACTGTTTCTCCGTAGGTATAAATTCCGGCGCGAACTATCTTGCCATGCTCATCTTCCTCTACAGTAGGCTCCATAAATGATTTCGCACCTCTCTTCGTTGTTTCCTCCCATGCCGAACGAGCATCCTCAACCCAAAGAGCAACAATCTTCACACCATCACCATGTTTTTTAACATGCTCCCCGATCGGAGAATCACTCGTTAAAGCGGTAGTCAGAACAAGACGAATCTTATCCTGTTTCAATACATACGAAGCTCTGTCTTTCACTCCTGTTTCCAATCCCGCATACGCCAGAGACTGAAAACCAAAAGCCGTTTTATAATAGTGTGCTGCCTGTTTCGCATTACCTACATAAAACTCAACATAATCCGTACCTAAAAGTGGAAGGAAATCCTGTGCTCCTTCAAAGATTTTTTCTAATCCGTATTCTACGTTTTTTACTTCTTTTGCCATAGTATTTTCTCTTTTCGCAGTTTTACTATTTACTGCTGTACTTTTATTCTTAACTTATTCTAACCAGGATTTGTAATAGTCCTTATCTGCCAAATCCAATGCCTGTTGCGTCAATTTCAACGGCTTAAATGTATCAACCATAACTGCCAGCTCAAGTGTCTCTTTCTGACCGATAGAGCGCTCCATAGCCCCCGGGTGTGGTCCATGAGGGATTCCCGCAGGGTGTAAAGAAATATATCCTTTATCTACATGGTTCCGACTCATAAAGTCCCCGTCTACATAATACAACACTTCATCACTATCAATATTACTGTGATTATACGGTGCAGGTATCGCCTGCGGATGATAATCATATAATCGTGGACAGAATGAACACACAACAAAATTATGTGCCTCGAATGTCTGGTGTATCGGAGGAGGCATGTGTACACGTCCGGTGATAGGTTCAAAATCATGAATAGAAAACGCATACGGGAAATTATATCCGTCGTACCCTACCACATCAAACGGATGAGCAGCATAGACCACTTCATGGATCACATTTTCTTTTTTGATCTTAATCAGAAAATCTCCTTTCTCATCGATTGTTTCTAACTCCTCGGGAGCACGAAGATCTCTTTCACAAAAAGGAGAATGCTCCAGTAACTGCCCGAATTTATTCCGGTAATTCCGCGGAGTTAAAATCGGAGAAAATGATTCAACAATAAAAAGTCTATTTTCTTCCGAGTCAAAATCTATCTGGTAAGTGATCCCACGAGGAACAATCAAATAATCTCCCGGTGAAAACGGAAGATTTCCCAACATAGTACGCAATTTACCCGTCCCTTTATGTACAAAAAGCATCTCGTCCGCATCTGCATTTTTATAAAAGTACGAACGAAGAGATTTACGGGGAGCAGCCAGGGTAATATTCAAATCATTGTTAAATAAAACAACTTTACGGCTTTGCAGAAAGTCATCTTCCGGCTGTACATTAAACCCGTTCAGCATTCTGGAAGTAATATTTTTTTCCACAGCTGCCACTGGCGTAAGATCTACAGGATCACCCACAGACCGGATCATGGTCGGGCGATGTACATGATAAAGAAGAGATGACATGCTACTAAAACCTTCAGTACCAAACAATTCTTCATAGTAAAAATTTCCACTCTCCGATTTAAAGACCGTATGTCTTTTGTGTGGAAATTTTCCCATTTTATGATAAAACGGCATATTCTAAAATTTTTTAATTAAACGAAATGATGATTGCAGTCAGGTTTGCTCCCGTCACTCGGGATTACGCTTTAACAGTATTTTTGCCAGTTCATTTCTTCCTTCCCAAAACATAAATGATTACGTCTTTGTTCTGTGTTGAACAAAGTTAGAAAATTATCCGTATTGCTGTCAACTCTTCCGGGTGGAATGATAAAAATCAGTTTTCAAAACAGAAAGTAATTGTGTTCATTTTCAACCGTATAAATTTTAGCGATACGAAGAAGACAAAAAATAACCCTTTGAAATTCATCTTAACTTTTAAATTTGCAGAAAATGAAGGCGGAATGAAAAAAATTCTAATTATCGGAGCAGGGGGTCAAATTGGCACAGAGCTCACGATTGAGCTGGCAAGACGATTTGGCAATAATTCGGTTGTTGCTTCGGATGTCCATGCTGATTGTCCCGAAGCATTGCTCGGACACACTTATGCACAGCTGGATGTTATGGATCGATCGCGGTTACACAACCTTGTTCTGGAACATGAAATCACTGAAATCTATCTGTTAGCAGCCCTGCTTTCTGCTACAGCTGAGAAACGTCCTGATTTTGCCTGGAAACTGAATATGGAAGGATTATTCAATGTACTTGATCTGGCAAAAGAAAAACTGATTACTAAAATTTTCTGGCCTTCTTCTATTGCTGTTTTCGGACCAACTACTCCATCAGTAAATACTCCGCAGTATACGATCATGGAACCCACTACCGTATATGGTATTTCCAAACAGGCGGGAGAAAGATGGTGTGAGTATTATTTCAATAATTATGGGGTAGACGTACGTAGTATCCGTTATCCCGGTCTGATTTCTTACACATCATTACCCGGAGGAGGAACTACTGATTATGCAGTAGATATTTTTTATCATGCAAAAAGCAGCGGGCAGTATGAATGTTTCCTTTCAGAAGACACTGCTCTCCCTATGATGTACATGGAAGACGCAATCCGTGCCACAATAGAATTAATGGAGGCTCCTGCGGAATCTATTAAAATACGTTCGAGTTATAATCTTGCAGGAGTTAGCTTTACTCCAAAGGAAATTGCAGCCTCTATCAAGACGTTTATTCCGGACTTTTCAATCACTTATTCGCCGGATTTCCGACAGAAAATTGCAGATAGCTGGCCGGACTCAATTGATGATAGCCATGCCCGAAAAGATTGGGGTTGGGAAATCAAACATGACCTGATGAGCATTTCCGAAAGTATGTTGGAGCATGTTAACCCTCTTAAGATTAACCTTTAAATCTATAAATTAATCCCTGATATTTAACGATTAGTCTAAACAATAAGCATAGTAAGCAACTTAATCGTGATTTTTACGTAAATTGTCATTGAACTATTGCTATATGTTTTTATATATCTATAAATACGTCTATGAAACTTGTAACTGGAATTCTATCAACCCTGACATTAACCCTAAGTCTACTCGTTTCGCAACCACTTTTATCCAATGATCAGGATCGGATCAATTGGAAAGATGAGCAAGGTCGTAAACAAGGCCATTGGATTATTTTTGGGAAAGATCGTCCCGAGCAAGGCTTTCCTCCAGAAGGAAAGGTTGAAGAGGGGAAATACCAGGATGACCGTAAAACGGGTATCTGGATCAAGTATCATAACGACGGAATAACTCCCCGATTAAAAGGAGAATATGATTTCGGTCGTCCTAAAGGGGCCTTTACCAAGTACTATCCCAACGGTAATATTCAGGAAGAAGGAACGTATGAAAAAGGTAAGTACCTAGGCGCCATGAAAAAATACTATGAGGACGGTACCATCATGTATGAAGGGACTTACAACAATGACGGGCAGGAGGATGGACAAATCAAGTACTATCACCCTAACGGGAAAGTGGAATACGAATACTCTTCTCGTTCCGGAATTCCAACAGGAAAAGCCATTCGTTACTGGCCAAACGGAGATATTAAAGAAGAAGTAGCGTTTGACGATACAGGAGAAGTATCCTCTTTTGAGAGCAAAGAAATGGTGAATACTCCTGAAGAAGTAAAAGCACCTCTTCCGACTGAAACCAAATCCGCTCCGGCACCAAAAGGAGCAGTTACCAAGTCCGGCGTGTTCGACAAAAACGGCTATAATAAGCTATACAACGAAAATGACGAACTTTGGATGGATGGAGACTTTAAGAACGGACTCCTGCACGATGGTAAACTTTATGTCTACGACAAAGATGGCATCCTTCTCAAAATTGAGGTTTATAAAAAAGGGAAATACCACTCAGACGGACAACTCTGATAAATATATTTGAAGAAAAGGGGGGCTATTTGGTTCCCCTTTTTTATTTTTACATCATGGAAAAAGACTGGAAGAAAGAATTAAAAATATACAATGCACTGGGTGGTCAAAAAGAAATTTTCGAACCTCTTTCCGGTGACTTTGTCGGCATGTATGTATGTGGACCAACTGTTTACAGTTATGTTCATTTAGGTAACTGTCGTACTTTCATTTCATTCGATTTGGTATACCGCTACCTAAAACATCTGGGTTACAAGGTTCGTTATGTCCGCAACATAACAGATGTCGGACATTTGGAAAATGATGCCGATGAAGGCGAGGACAAGATTGCCAAAAAAGCTAAGCTGGAAAAGCTGGAGCCAATGGAAATCGTTCAGAAATACACTCTTGACTTTCATGAAACACTGGATAAGTTCAACGCAATCCCCCCCAGTATTGAACCTACAGCAACCGGGCATATTATTGAGCAAATTGAAATGATTCAAAAGATCATTGACAATGGACTTGCTTATGTTATCAACGGTTCTGTGTACTTTGATGTCATGAAATATGATAAGGAAAAGAGCTACGGAGAATTATCCGGAAGGAAGATCGAAGAGCTCATTTCGGGAACACGGGATCTTGACGGACAGGATGAGAAACGTAACGCACTTGATTTTGCACTTTGGAAGAATGCATCTGATGCTCATATTATGAAGTGGCCTTCTCCCTGGGGAATAGGCTTTCCGGGATGGCATTTGGAATGTTCAGCCATGAGCAGTAAGTACCTGGGAGATCAATTCGATATTCACGGAGGAGGAATGGATCTTAAATTTCCACATCACGAATGTGAAATCGCACAGGGAACAGCAGCTAACGGAGTCTCTCCGGTGAGATACTGGATGCACGGGAATATGCTTACCCTCAACGGAAAGAAAATGAGTAAATCAACCGGGAATACACTATTACCCGGAGAGCTTTTCAGTGGTGAAAACGATATCATGGATAAAGGATATCATCCGATGGTAGTTCGGTTCTTTATGATGCAGGCACATTACAGAAGTACACTTGATTTTTCTTCCTCTGCATTACAAGCTGCCGAAAAAGGTTTTCACCGTCTTATGGATGCCGTAAAACTGACAGAAAATCTACCTGTAGGCGAGACTTCTTCACAAAATGTCGAAGAACTGGTCGCTTCGTTCTATAACGCAATGAATGATGATTTCAATGCTCCTATTCTTGTTGCCAATCTTTTTGAGGCAGTAAAATACATCAACGCCATAAAAGATAATAAAGCTTCTGTTTCCCAAAAAGATTTGGATCTGTTAACCCGCGAAATGAAGGCTTTTGTCTTTGACGTTCTTGGATTACAGTCGCTTGAGGAAGCAAGCTCCGGAGGGACAGGGAAAAATACGGTGGAAGGTTTGATGGAGCTAATATTGGAACTCAGACAAGAAGCCCGAACCAATAAGGATTGGAATACCGCTGATAAAATAAGAGATGGTTTAACTGCCGCCGGAATCACTGTTAAAGACGGAAAAGAAGGTGCAAGCTGGAACCTGTCGGAGTAACCCTACAGCCAGAGGTTACTCTCTTGTTTTTGAATCGATCAGGATCGTAACAGGACCATCGTTAATAAGAGCTACTTTCATATCAGCTCCAAATTCTCCTGTTTGTACCTCCAATCCTGAACTCTTTTTCAGGCGTTCAATAAATAATTCATACATAGGAATGGCCAGTTCAGGACGAGCAGCCCGAACATAACTCGGACGGTTTCCTTTTCGGGTACTTGCATGAAGGGTAAATTGACTTACTACTAAAAAACTACCCTTTATTTCGCGAATAGACACATTCATTTTTCCTTCAGCATCACTAAAAATACGTAAACCGGATAGTTTTGCCACCAACCAATCAATATCCTCTTCCGAATCATCGTGTTCAATTCCGAGCAAAACCATCATTCCCTGATGGATTGCTCCCTTAATTACTCCATCAATCTTCACTGACGCTTCACTAACACGCTGAACCACAACTCTCATTCGTAATTATTTTTGCGATAATTCAATTCTTCATCGTCTTCCATCATCTGAACATAGCTTTGATAACGTGAAGGCGCAATTTCACCGCTTTCAACCATCTCTTTCACTTTACATTTCGGTTCTGCAAGGTGCTTACAATTGTGAAACTTACATTGATTTAAGACAGCTCTCATCTCCGGGAAATAATGACTGAGAACATCTTTATCCAGGTCTACCAGACCGAAAGCTTTAATTCCCGGCGTATCAATAATATACCCTCCCGATGTCAGGGGAAACATTTCTGCAAAAGTTGTTGTATGTTGCCCTTGCAAATGATATCTGGATATCGCACCGGTTTTTGTCTGTATTTCAGGATCCAGCGCATTGACAAGCGTACTTTTCCCTGCACCACTATGTCCGGCAATCATGACCTGATTTCCTGCTATTTCTTTTCTCAGGAACGTAATACTGGACTCTTCCCGGGCGCAAATTTTATGACAAGGATATCCAATCGGTTCGTATATAGAAATAATATCGTCAACAACCTCCAGCCCATCCTCTTCCAAAAGATCCGTCTTGTTAAACAAAAGTGTCACCGGAATCCGGAAAGATTCAGCAGAAACAAGAAATCGGTCTATAAATGCGAGATGTGTTACTGGAGCAACCAGTGTAACAATCAAATAACAACGATCAATATTCGCTGCAAGTATGTGGGATCGCTTTGACAGATTCACGGATTTTCGTGCCAGAAAGTTAAATCGTTCATCAATTCCGGTAATGATACCCTGATTTTCATCCTCACTCTCCCACTCTACATCCACTTTATCTCCCACAGCTACAGGATTGGTACTTCGCAACCCCTGCAACCTGATTTTACCACGAATCCGACAATCCGCAACCGAACTGTCTTCCATTCGAACCTGATACCAGCTTCCTGTTGATTTGACAACTACTCCCTTCAACGTCTTTTTTGGTGAAAGATACTAATTTCATACAGAGTGCAGATAAAGAAACTTGTATTGCCCGGTCCGAAGCGTTAAAATTTGTTATTCTGAATCCGGTATACTCTATCCGGTTGATGAGAAAAAGTTATTTTAGTATCTTCGTCTAAAATAATACGTATATGTCCATTGAAGTATCCAATCTTCAGAAGTTTTACGGTGAACAAGCTGCTTTGGGAGGAATTTCCTTCAAAGTAAAAACGGGGGAAATTGTTGGTTTTCTAGGGCCAAACGGTGCCGGAAAGTCAACTACCATGAAGATTATTACCGGGTTTATTCCCGCTTCCGATGGTAAGGTAAAAGTATGCGGTCTGGATGTCGAAGAAAATTCAATGGCTGTACGCCGTAAGATCGGTTATCTGCCGGAACATAACCCTCTTTACCTTGATATGTACGTAAAGGAATACCTGGATTTTGTTGCCGATGTATACAAGATCAGTAACAAACGTGAACGTATTGCTGAAATGATACAGCTTGTCGGGCTGGAGCGGGAACAGCACAAAAAGATCGGTGCGCTGTCCAAAGGATATCGTCAGCGTGTCGGACTTGCCCAGGCAATGATTCACGACCCCGAAGTTTTAATCCTTGATGAACCTACAAGTGGGCTGGACCCTAATCAGCTGGTAGATATCCGAAAGCTGATCAAAAAAATAGGAAAAACCAAAACAGTTATGCTCTCTACTCACATCATGCAGGAGGTAGAGGCTATCTGCGACAGAGTTGTTATTATCAACAATGGTCAGATTGTAGCGGACAACTCTGCTAAAGAGTTACAGCATCAACAGAACGAACAGGTAATTATTGTCGAATTCGATGAAGAGGTATCTGTTTCACGCAATGAACTGAAAAAAATACCCGGAGTTCAACAAGTACGGAAAGTAGAAGAAAGTACATCCTGGCTGCTACAAAGCAACAAGGAAGGGGATCTTCGTAAAATTGTTTCCAGACATGCAGCTCAAAACGACTGGTTAATCATCAGCCTCAAGGTTGAAGAAAAATCACTGGAACAGGTATTTAAAGAATTGACCGGAAAAAAATAATCCCGGACGATCATCACCCGGGATTAAAAAATCAAAGCTTTTTCTATATTTTACACTTTTCTATTTACCCGCCAGTTCTTTAATATAAACCCGGGTAAAATCAAGACGCTCCATCTGGTTCGTTTCAAACTTCTTTGCTTTCAAATTAACCATGGTGATGAAGTCCTTATTAAACAAGGGCATCACTACCGCGTCATCGATAATCAACTGATCACATTGCGCATACAGATCCATTCTTTTCTTCAAATCGGTTTCCTTTTTAGCTGCATCAAACAGTTTATTGAACTCCTCGCTTGAATAATTAAACGGGTTAATTGCAATAATCTCCTGCGTTTCATCTCCTCCTACAAAGATATTCAGGAAGTTTTCAGGGTCCGGATAGTCCGCCAGCCATCCACCACGCCACATAACAGCTTCTCCGCTCTTGATAGCGTCTTCCCGTTCCTGATAACTAACTTTTTTAATGTTCACGTTTACTCCCAGATTCTCCTTTAAACTTCTTACAATTGCTTCTGCCATCTTATATGACGCAGAACCTTCCGCAGTATTTACATAGAAATCCACAACAGGGAATCCTTTTCCTCCCGGATATCCTGCTTCCTCCAAAAGTGTAGCCGCCTTTTTAGCATCAAACACATGACCGTGTACTTTGCTTACCGGATAATCCGACATGTAGGGAACAAAACCGTTCTCAACAGCGATCACATCTCCATTCAGGTCTCTTTCTACAATTTCCTGACGATTTATAGCTGTATTAAATGCTTTTCGAACTTTTGGGTTATTGAATACGGAATTGTTGTGAGCAAATCCAATATACTCAATATTCAAACTGTTTACGGAAGCTACTCTGTGCTTAACGTTTTTCCCTTCCTGTGCTTCAATTAATGTGCCCAGAACATTCTGAATTTCATCCACCGGAATTTCAAGAACAAGGTCTATTTCCTCCTTACGGAATGCCATTAACTCGTCTATTTTCTTCCCGTTAAATTGCACAAGAATAGATGATAAATAGGGTAATTCGTTTCCAAACTCATCTTTCTCCCAGTACTTTGGATTACGTTCCAGTTTTGCCTCTGTTTCACTCAGAGAAGCAAGACGAAAAGGTCCAGTCCCTACAGCATGTAAACCAATTTCTTCACCGTATTTATCCAATGCCTCTTTCGGAAAAAGAACCAAAGCGGGATGGGTTAACACCTTCTCAAATCCGGCAAACGGTTCGGAAAGTTCAATTACCAATTCGTAATCAGACGGAACACGTATTCCGGTTACCTCGTTCGCTTTTCCATCAAAATAATCCTTTGCACCTACGATACGATCTGTAAGTAACCAACTGAATTGGTTAACCTTTGGATCATTTTTACAAGCCAGTTCAAAACAATACTTAAAATCTTTTGCTTTCACTTCACGACCATTCCCTTCATCAAAACAAGCATCGTCCTGAAAGTGTACTCCTTTTCGGATTTTAAACGTAAATGTTTTTGCATCATCACTAATTGTATATGACTCTGCCAACGCCGGTTCTGCTTTTGTTCCGTCCGGACTTATACGTAATAATCCCTGAAAAATCTGACCGCTAACCCGCTGTGAATACACATCACTTACTGTTAAAGGAAAAACATCCGAGACCACTTCAGGAGAATAAAACCTGAACTCTCCTCCATATTTAACACCTCCTCTTCCGACTAGTGCTTCTTCTTCCTTTTCTGCTTTAGTAGTGCATCCGACAAACAGTACTCCTGATAGTAGTGCTAATAAAATGTTTTTGTACATGTTACGGTTATTTTGGGATAACAAATATAATAAAATTGCCTGTTCAACATCGTTTCGTGCTGAAAATGAATCAAAAATAAAACGACAGGCTATTTACTAGTATCCAACCTTGCTTCGCACTCTCTGAATTGTGTTTTCTGCAATGACTCTTGCTTTTGCCGCTCCTTCTGCCAAAACAGCATCCAACTCCTCCGGATTCTGCATATAGTATTCGTACTTGACACGTGCCTCACTGAACTTTTCCAGTATCAACTCATATAGCGCCTGCTTTGCATGTCCGTATCCATAACCTCCACGTGCATAATTCGCCAACATTTCCTGTTTTTGTTCCTCCGAAGCCATTAGCTCATAGATAGAATACACGTTACAGGTAGAAGCATCTTTCGGTTCTTCGATAGGTGTACTGTCCGTCTCAATAGCCATAACCTGCTTTCGCAACTGTTTCTCCGGCAGGAAAATATTGATATAGTTATTTCTGGATTTACTCATTTTATGTCCATCTGTTCCTGGCACAATTTTCGTGTTCTCCTGAATATAATCTTGCGGCAAGACAAAAGTCTCTCCCATTTTATGATTAAATCTGGAAGCTACGTCTCTTGTAATTTCAAGATGCTGCAATTGATCCTTACCTACAGGAACCATTTCTGCATCATACAAAAGAATATCAGCAGCCATTAGCATCGGATAGGTAAACAACCCTGCGTTTACATCCTCCAAACGATCTGCCTTATCTTTAAACGAATGTGCAAGTGTTAGTCGCTGATACGGGAAAAAACAACTAAGATACCAGGTTAACTCTGTTGTTAATGCGACATCTGACTGCCGGTAAAAAACTACTTTCGATACATCAAGTCCGCAAGCGATCCAGGTTGCCGCAACACTGTATGTATTTTCGCGAAGCAACTTACCATCCTTAATCTGTGTAAGTGAATGCATGTCCGCGATAAATACAAAAGATTCTGTATCCTGTGCTTTTGAGAGTTCTATTGTCGGCAAAATAGCCCCTAGAATATTACCCAAATGCGGTGTCCCTGTACTTTGTACTCCTGTTAAAATTCTTGGCATCTTCTTTTCGTTTGATTACAAAAATACAAATCAATCAAGGAATGCGTAGTCTGAAATGAGAAATATCAATAATTTTAGTCTGTGAAAATAATAAAAGGGATTCCGGGTTTACTTTACAAAGGATATGCAGGTGTCATTTTCTCTGCAACACTCGTTATTTTCTATCCTCCTCTTTATTTCCTTGTTCGCAGTGAAAAAACACAATCGTTCTCTATGCGGGTTTTCACCTTATGGTCACAAGCTTTTCACTATCTCATTCTGATGCCTCCCCATCGGAAAATTTCGGCAGCATTATCTAACCAACAACCTATGATTATCTGCGCGAATCATGCATCCTATATGGACATTACAATTATGCACAGTGTATTGCGCAATAAGAAAATCATTTTCATGGGGAAACACGAAATTCTTGGTTATCCTCTTCTCAATCATTTCTTTAAAACACTTCATATTCCGGTCAACCGTGATGATAAACATCAGTCAGCACGTGCCTTTGTTAAAGCAATACGCGCACTAAAGAATGGTTGGTCAGTCGTCATCTTTCCGGAAGGAGGAATTCCGGATGGACAACGCCCTAAAATGGTCCCGTTTAAGCCCGGTGCCTTCCGATTGGCTCAATCGGCCGGAGTGCCCATACTCCCCATTACATTTGTCAATAATTATCGTTTATTCTCTGATCCCGAAGACTTGTGGGGAAAAGCACGTCCGGGCATTTCAAAAGTGGTCATTCACCAACCAATACTTCCACAGGATTATGAAAACATGAGTCTGGATGAGTTAAGCGAACAGGTTTATAAAATAATTGATGCGCCGTTGCGCAATCTTTACTAACTTTGTTAAAAAGTTGAGAGTTCATGGAGATCAATGACGAATTAATAGATCATATTGCGCACCTTGCCCGCTTGGAGTTTGAGGGGAATGAGAAAGAGAGTATTAAAACTGACCTCCGCAACATTATTGATTTCATGTCAAAACTGAATGAAGTTCCTACGAATAATGTTGAACCGTTAATTTTTATGACAGACGAATTATCCGATCTACGGGAAGATGTGGCCATACAATCTATCTCGCAGGAGGAAGCATTGAAAAATGCTCCTAAAAAGGATTCTGACTATTTCCGTATTCCTAAAGTACTGGACAAAAACCAGTAAAAACAAAGAGCGTTTATCCAATTCTCAGCAATTTAACAGGTTCTCCGCATTTTAATGCGTATATTTGCGCGATATAAAAAACGGATTATGTCGAAAATCAGCACACAAAAAGCTCCAAAACCCGTTGGTTTATACCCACATGCAAGAAAAGTAGGAAATCTATTGTTCTTGTCAGGAGTAGGACCCCGTGTAGCAGGATCAGATGCTACGGACTCAGAAGTTCCCGGGTTGAAACTGGATAAAAATGGTAATTTTATTGAGTTCGATTTTGAAGCCCAGTGCAGATCGGTCTTCGACAATGTAAAGGTTATTCTGGAAGCGTCCGGTTCTTCATGGGATCAGTTGGTTGATGTGACTGTTTTTCTTGTCAATATGAAACGTGATTTTCATACCTACAACAGAATTTATGCTGAATATTTTAAAGAAAATCAACCCTGTAGAACAACTGTGGAAATAAGCTCTCTTCCTACGCCTATAGCTATTGAGTTAAAATGTATTGCAACAATTGATTAAAACACGTATATGATTTCTTTCATTATTAAATCTGTCCTTGCTGTATTATCGGTCTTCTTTACCGTTTACTTTTTTGCAACCGGTTTTTGGGGATGGGGAATTTCTTTCGTTCTTGTAAGTGCACTTGTTATTGTTACTTTCTTTAGAAATGAACAGATTATCCTTGCTCTGAATCAAATGCGAATCGGGAATCATGAGAAAGCCTATACAATTCTTAAGCGTATCACGCACCCACAGTTACTAATCAAACGTCAGCAGGCGTATTATTATTACCTGACAGGAATGTTGGGAGCCAAGGAGATGGGGCTTAATAAAAGTGAACAATTCTTACGAAAGGCTCTCTCTATCGGATTAAAAACAAATCAGGATAAAGCTGTTGCTCACATGCATATCGGTGGAATTTGTTTACAAACCGGGCGCAAGCGTGAAGCAATCAACATGTTCGATGAAGCAAAGCGTCTTGACAAAGATGGTATGTTGAGTGATCAGTTGAAAATGCTGAAAAAGCAGGCTTCTCAGGTTGCTTCTAAAAATCAGATGCGCATGGCGCAAATGGGTGGAGGAAGAATGCGAACAGGTAAAGTTCGTTAAGCAGAATGCTTAATTTCTTTTGTCCAATCCCCACAGCAGTTTGTCCCGGATGGTGTCCAAAAAGGTGTAGTCATCAAACTCTATCACCTTCACTGTAAAATCTGCTTTGCTGATATACAAAACACAGTCGTGGCTGATAAACTCCGACCGGGAATCCAACGTAAGTAGATAAGTACTGTCCCGCCCTTCGGCAGAGACTTTGATCGGGAAATTATCCGGAATCACAACGGGTCGTACATTCAGGTTGTGCGGAGCTACAGGAGTAATAATATGCACCTGACATCCCGGTGTAATAATTGGTCCTCCACAACTTAATGAGTAGGCTGTAGATCCTGTTGGAGTGCTGATAATAAGTCCGTCCGCCCAATAGGTATTCAGATACTCATTGTTCACATCTACCTCTATTGAGATCATGGAAGCAGAATCCTTTTTATGAAGCGTCAGTTCATTCAGCGCAAAATTCTCATCACCAAACAACCCTTCCTCCGAATCAATTTTCAAAAGAGACCGTTCATTAAACGTGTACTCTTCATTCTTTAATTTAAGGAATGCCTCTTTAATTCTCTCTTTACTTATATTAGCAAGGAATCCCAGACGTCCCATATTAAGTCCGAGAACCGGAATCCCGCTGTCCCGGATAAAAAGAACTGATTTTAAGAATGTACCATCTCCCCCGACACTGAGTGCAAGATCTGTATTCTCCTGAAAAGATTTGTAATCATTAAACTCGCCGATGCTTTCTAACTCGGGAAAATGCTCCAGCATCTGGAATTTGTACATCGTCTCCAGATTAATCGTCCATCCCAACTCCAGAGCCACATCAAAAACGTCCTTCAAATGCGGATAATACTCTGTTTTCAGGACGCTGAATATCAATGACACTCTCATATTAATCAGGGATTTAAATATTTCATCAGTTCATCATAACGCTGCTTCAGATCATCATAATAATCCGACTTTTGATACGATGCTTTGACAACATAGTCATACCGTTCAAATGTCTGGATAATACGAGACACATCTACTTCGTTTATTTTCAATGTTACTTCCAGTTTGGTCGAGTCCAGTGGCGAAGTAATGTAACTGCTGATAATACGTGCATTGTTTCCTTCTACGCACTGTGCAATATGTGCCAGAGAATAATCTACCCGATTCATCTCCAAAACAATAATAGCTCCCGATTCGCGAATCCCTGCAATTTCAGTTATCCGGACCATAAGTGCCATAAGACTGATACATCCCAGATAATTTTCCTTTTCGTCAAGCACCGGTACAACCGTAACCCTTGATTCAGCCATAATTCGCATCACATGATAAATGTGATTATAATCATATACATAAGGACGTGGCAAGACATCGAACATCTCATGCAACGTGTCTGACATGTCTTCCTGATCGTAGATATCGTTATCGGAAACTACACCTACGTAGTTACTTCCTTTAAGTACAGGTAAATGTGATACTTTAAACTCATCCATCCAACGCAAAGCCTTCTCTCCGGTGTCCGTATGTTTAAGTGGCGGTATGTCTTCTGCTATTAATTCTGCTGCAATCATTGTATTAGCCAAAGTAGTAAATCTAATTTAAACTCTCTAACTTTGGTACAACAAAAATAATTCCGAAATGACGAAATTAAGTGTAAACATAAATAAAGTTGCAACCCTACGTAATGCAAGGGGAGGAGACGTTCCGAATGTTGTTCAGGTTGCTATTGATTGTGAGCGTTTTGGTGCTGACGGAATCACGGTACACCCCCGCCCGGATGAAAGACATATAACACGGAAAGATGTCTTTGATCTGGCAAAAGTAGTGACTACGGAATTTAATATTGAGGGGTATCCGGATGAGCGATTCATGGAATTAATTCAAGAGGTGCGCCCGGCACAGGCAACACTTGTCCCTGATCCTCCGCACGTTCTTACTTCAAATGCAGGATGGGACACGAAAACCCACCTGAAAAAACTACAGGATATTATTGGTCAGTTGCATGAATGGGGAGTTCGTAGTTCCATCTTCGTGGACACCAATATTGTAAACATTGAGTATGCTAAAGAAACCGGTGTTGATCGCATAGAACTGTATACTGGCCCTTATGCGGAAAACTTCCATACCGATAAAGAAAATGCCGTAAATCCCTACACGAAAGCAGCAATTCTCGCCAATGAGTTGGGGTTGGGGATTAATGCAGGACACGATCTCGACACCAAAAACCTGGCTTTCTTTAAAGCAAAGGTTCCAGGATTGTTAGAAGTATCCATTGGTCATGCACTCATATCGGACGCTTTGTACTGGGGATTGGAAAACACGATTCAATTGTACAAAAGAGAATTACAATAACAGATTATGTTACAAAAAAGGGTTTCCGTTAACGGAAACCCTTTTTTGTTGTTGCTTGCTTATATTACTACAGGTTATCTACCAACTCCTGGTAAGATTTCATTAATTCCTGATCTGATTTGATTGCCTTTCTTAACTGATCTGCTCTAGCCGGCTCTCCGTCTTTTTCAAACTGAGCCAACTGCGCTTCTTCTTTTGCAATTCGCTGCTCAATGGCTGCAGGTACAGACGCCAGTACATTGGGAAGAACATATCCCATATATCCCGTTGAATTCTCCGAAAGGTCTTCAAAAATAGGAAGGGCTTTCTTCTGTACTTCATAATCATTCTGACGAACGTATGCTCCAAATGAACCTACAACTCCCAACACAGAGAAACCACCTACTTTGTTCTCATTAAACAAGGATGCAAAAAAGTCAAAGTTCTCAGCCGTTCCGTGTTTACCATAAAGCGTCGCAATGTTCACTAACATTGCCTGTGCTGATTCACCTTCAAGCGATTTAGCCTTTTGCATAGCCAACTCCGCATCTGATTTCGACAAACCATTCAAAGCACTCCCCAGCACTTTATACGATTTGTCCTGCTCCATCGCATTCGCAAGCGCTTTTTTCGTTAGTTCTTCGCTTTCAAAATTCGTTACAAGAAAGTCAAGTGCTGCTGCACGTACAGTAGAGGACTTGTCATTAACCGCCAAATCAGAAAGTTTCTCCAGCAATTCTTTCGTATGCGATCGTTTAACACGATTCGATTGCGTAATTGCCAATTCCCTGATTCTGTAAAACGGATCATCTAATGCATCCAGTATCATTCTTTTTCCTGCTTCGTCTTTCAACTTAGCACCTCCGGCTAATCCGTCACGACGATCTGCATATTTTCCACCCTTATAAAACTGGAATACAAATTGTTCTTTTGACTTATTATCCGTCCACTCTGCAAGTATAACATGATCTGCATCTACAATTACAGAATTAACCGAGTCTTTGACCGAAAACGTAAATGTCTGTTCTCTTTTATCGACTACCACTTTATAATCATTTCTTTTCGCTCCGTCGAACACGCTTATTTTCATCGGCAACTTATACAATGGCACCTCATCCAGGTCTTGTTTCTGTTCGATTGTTACCGCAACATTTCCATCCTTTACTTCCTGTGTAACTTCCAGTACAGGGTGTCCTTTTGCAAAGAACCACTGGTTAAAAAACCAGTTCAGGTCTTCTCCGGAAATTTCTTCAAATGCCAGTCGAAGCTCATGAATTTCTGCCGGACGATAAGCATGGCGCTTTAAATAGTATTTCAACGACGCAAAGAATGCTTCATCTCCCAAATAATTACGCAACATGTGCAGGATTCTTCCTCCCTTATTATACGAGTGTCCATCAAACATTTGCTCTTTATCATCATAATCAAACCAGATCATATCATGCATTCCCTGGTACTGAGCTGTCTGAAAATATCCGTCAGCTTCTTTTTCAGCCTGATATTCCGCTTCATCAACACCGTATTTATGTTCATCCCATAGATACTGTGAATAGTTCGCAAACGACTCGTTTAAGGGAAGGTTGGACCAGGATTCACACGTCACAAGATCTCCAAACCAATGGTGAAATAACTCGTGCGCAATGATTGCTTCTGAATTACCATCGAGTAACTCCCGGTCTGTTTTATACACGAAATCTCCAAACACCACTGCTCCGGTATTTTCCATCGCTCCTGAAACATAATCCCGAACAACAATCTGATGATACTTGTCCCATGGATATTCCACACCTAACAGCTCTGAAAAGAAACCGATCATTTCAGGTGTATTTCCAAAGATCGCTTTCGCATAAGGTTCCCACTCCGGCTCTACGAAATAATCAACAGCTATTTTTGAACCGTCTTTCTTCGTGAAGGAATCCTTTACTACTTTAAACTCTCCTACTCCCATCATGGCAAGATAAGGAACGTGCGGAAGCTCTTGTTTCCAATGATCGGTTCTGGTTCCATCAGCATTCTTTGTAGATTTCACCAATGTTCCGTTAGAAAGCGTCACGTATTTATCATCAACCGTCATCAGAATTTCTTGTGTCATTTTCTGATTAGGCGCATCAATTGTAGGGAACCAAACAGAACTCGCTTCGGTCTCTCCCTGTGTCCATATTTGTGGCATTTTTGCCGGATCTTCTCCTTTCGGATTGATAAAATACAATCCTTTATCACTAGAAATAGCCGAGCTTCCTCCCGTTTCTCTTTCATCCGGTTTTGCCGTATAATCAATTACCAATGTAATTTCTTCCTGCGCTGTAACTATTTTACCCAATTGTATTGTCAGGAAATCGTTTTCATACGAATGTGTCAGGTCTTTCCCGTTCATTTTTACGCTGTGAATTTCCATTCCTTTTGCATCCAGAACAAGTGTGTCCTGTGGGTAGAAATGTGGCTTAAGCGAAATTGTCGCTTTTCCGTACAAATACGATTTATCCCAGTCAAAACTTACTTCCAGTTTTGTATGTACAAGGTTAAATAGTTTGGTTTCCGATGCCCTGTATATTGCTCTTTCGTTCGGGAAAGTTTTCTTTTCGGGTAATTCGATCTCGTACTGATTCACCACTGGATCAGTGTCTACAACCTCTGCACTTGTCTTCGCAGTTCCGCAAGCCTGAATAAAGAGTAGTCCTGCACAACCAAAAGTCACAATTCTTTTCATAATTCTTTGAATAAGTTAAATCGCAAAAACGACGGAAACAAAGCTCAATAAAATCAAATAAAAAAGCAACAATTTAATTTTTAACGGCATTATTCCTAGATTTAGGGCAAAATTGATGAATAAATGGCTCAACACAAGTGGAAATTAGGCGAAGAAATACTTACAACTAATTCAGGAGCGAAGGTTTCCTGGGAAAATGAGCGTTTTTTTAAGATTTTTTTTCAGGGAAAAACGTTTTATGGAGAAGTAGAAGAAGCTGATACAGAAAGCGGAACAATGACTGTAAAAGTAAATCACCGTTCATTTCAACTCAAACGGGAACTTCCCATTCATGTATTACTTAGTGAGTTGGGACTGGATAAAGTAGCAGAAAAAAAACTGGACGAGTTGCGCTCTCCTATGCCCGGAAAAGTATTACACATTCATGTTCAACCGGGTGATGTTATTCAAACAGGATCTTCCTTATTGACGTTGGAGGCTATGAAAATGGAAAATGTGATTAAAGCTGAAGGAACCGGAACGGTTAAGTCGATTCTGGTAGGTGTCAATGATATTGCAGAAAAAGGTGCTCTACTGATTAAATTCGAGTAGGTTACAAACTATATTTTTTGTTTTATTACAACAAAAGGCGATCTGGATCAGATCGCCTTTGTTTTTATCAGTTTGTTTTCGCTTACTTGGCAGCGGCATATCTTTTAGCTACCTCATCCCAGTTAATTACATTAAAAAATGCATTGATATAGTCCGGGCGACGGTTTTGATAATTCAGGTAATACGCATGTTCCCATACATCTAATCCAAGAATAGGTGTTCCCTGACATCCTTCTCCCATAACCGGGTTATCCTGATTTGCTGTTGAACATACTTCAAGCTTTCCGTTTGCTACACACAACCAGGCCCATCCTGAACCAAATCGTGTAGCTGCTGCTTTTGAGAACTCTTCTTTGAACGCATCAAAAGAACCGAAAGTACTGTTGATTGCATCAGCAAGCTCTCCTGTTGGCTGACCACCTCCATTGGGAGACATGATTTCCCAAAACAGACTGTGGTTATAAAAACCTCCACCGTTATTTCTTACAGCGGGCTTGTCCTTACAGTTTTTCAAGATTTCTTCGATCGACTTTCCTTCCAGATCTGTTCCGGCGATAGCCGCATTCAGATTGTTTGTATATCCTGCATGGTGCTTACCATGGTGGATTTCCATTGTTCTAGCATCAATATGAGGTTCCAACGCATCGAACGCGTACGGTAATTTTGGTAATTCGAATGACATATTATTCTGTTTTTTTAGTGTTTCTCCTCAAATTTAACAATAATTCGAGGGATTTGCTACTGAATGACGTTAAAAAAATGTAATTAACCCGAGAAGATTTTTCAAGAGATACAACCACATATTTTCCAATAAAAACCCCCTTCCGAAAATTCGGAAAGGGGCTCCTCAATTTTTATATCTTATTGTTTAAGATACCGGTTCCAAATTCGTATAACTTTCTACCGAGGGACAGGAACAAATCAGATTTCTGTCTCCGAAAGCGTTGTCAATTCTTCGCACGGGCACCCAATATTTCCACTCTTTAAGGTAAGGAAGCGGATAGGCTGCCTCTTTTGGAGAATACGGGTATGTCCATTCCAGATTGATAATACAATCTGCATTATGTGGCGCATTTTTCAACAAGTTGTTCTCCTTATCAAATTTCCCGGATTCTACCTCCCGAATTTCTTCCCGGATTTTGATCATAGCATCGCAAAAACGATCTAACTCCTCTTTATCTTCACTTTCCGTAGGCTCAACCATTAATGTTCCTGCCACAGGGAAAGATACTGTCGGAGCATGGAATCCGAAGTCAATCAAACGTTTTGCAATGTCCGCAACCTCTATTTCTGCCGTTTTCTTAAACTCACGACAATCCAGTATCATCTCATGCGCTACCGTATCGTTTTTACCGGTATACAACACGTTGTAATGCCCCTGTAATCTTGCTTTGATGTAATTTGCATTCAGGATTGCATTTTCTGTTGATTTACGCAGACCTTTACTTCCCAGCATCTTGATGTATCCGTAAGAGATCAACAGGATCAGGGCACTTCCCCAGGGAGCAGCAGAAATTGCATGAATAGCATTCTCTCCTCCTGATTTCACCATAACACTTCCCGGAAGGAAAGGCGCCAGATGTGCCGCAACTCCAATTGGTCCCATCCCTGGTCCACCTCCACCGTGTGGTATGGCAAATGTCTTGTGTAAATTCAGGTGACATACATCCGCACCGATATTACCCGGGTTTGTCAACCCTACCTGCGCATTCATATTGGCTCCATCCATATAAACCTGTCCACCATTTTCGTGAATGATAGAAGTGATCTCTCTGATTCCTTCCTCGAACACTCCATGTGTAGAAGGATAGGTTACCATAAGAGCACCTAACCGGTCTTTATATTGATCTGCTTTAGCCCGTAAATCTTCTATATCAATGTTCCCGTTTTCATCACAAGCGGTAACCACTACTTCAAATCCTGCCATTACAGCAGAAGCAGGGTTAGTTCCATGTGCCGAAGAAGGAATCAAACATACTTTTCTGTCAAAGTTTCCGTGTGATTCATGATACGCACGAATTACCATTAGCCCTGCATACTCTCCCTGTGCACCAGAGTTAGGCTGCAACGACATTGCTGCAAAACCAGTAGCTTCGCATAGATCAACTTCCAGTTGACGCAACATTTCATGATATCCCTCCACCTGGTTTAAAGGTGCAAACGGGTGCAAATTAGCAAATGAAGGCCATGTTATCGGTATCAATTCTGACGCCGCATTTAACTTCATAGTACAAGATCCTAAAGGAATCATACTATGCACCAATGAAAGATCTTTATTTTCCAATCGCTTCAGGTAGCGCATCATTTTCGATTCCGAATGATACGAATTGAAAACTTCATGCGTAAGGAATGAATCCTCTCTCAAATGTGCAGGAGCAATTACCGTTTTGTAGTCAACCTCCAGATTCTCCTCTGTTTTTTCACGCGCCAATTCCGCAAATACATACAACAAATCACGAATATCTTCTTCCGTTGTCGGTTCACCAATACTCAATGTCAATTGCTTATCATTTACCAAATAACGGAAATTCATTCTGTTTGCTTCTGCAATACCTTTCAGTTGTTCTGTTGAAAGACCGGAAGGCAACTCAATCCATAATGTATCAAAGAACTGTTCTCCAAGAATTGTATATCCCATTCTTTTCAGTTCTTCAGCCACAAAAGCTGTTTTCTGATGAATATCTGTTGCTATCTCTTTCAATCCCTGTGGACCATGATAGGTAACATACATTCCCGCCATTACAGCCAAAAGTGCCTGTGCAGTACAAATATTGGAAGTCGCTTTATCACGTTTAATATGCTGCTCACGGGTTTGTAATGCCATACGTAGAGCTACATTTCCATCTGTATCTTTAGATACACCGATTATTCTTCCCGGAATATGACGCTTAAACTCTTCACGTGTTGCGAAATATGCCGCGTGTGGACCTCCATATCCCATAGGAACTCCGAATCGCTGCGTTGATCCTACTACGGCATCTGCACCCAACTCACCCGGAGATTTCAAAAGAACCAAAGACATAATGTCTGCTGCCACCACTACCTTAACTCCGGCATTGTGCGATTCTTCAATAAACTTACCTATATTTTTAATTCGTCCGAATCCGTCAGGATACTGAATCAAAGCACCAAAAAATGTACTATCCGGAGTAAAAGATTCCGGATCTCCGAAAACCAACTCTATTCCCAGACACTCAGCCCGTCCAATGATGACGTCCTTGGTTTGTGGAAAAGCATATTCGGAAATAAAAAAGCGAACTCTTCCTTCTTTTACATCTGCACGCGAACGTGCATTATAGAACATAATCATTGCTTCAGCTGCAGCCGTTGCCTCATCCAGCAATGAAGCGTTAGCAATCTCCATACGTGTCAAATCCAGCACCATTGTCTGGAAATTTAACAACGCCTCAAGACGACCTTGTGAGATTTCAGCCTGGTACGGAGTATACGCTGTATACCATCCCGGATTCTCAAGAACATTTCTAAGAATCACAGAAGGAACTATTGTCTCATTGTACCCCAAACCTATGTACGACCTGAATATCCTGTTCTTCGCTGCAAGTTCTCCGATGTGCGCAAGATACTCCTGCTCTGTCATCGCCTTACTTGTATTCAGTTCACCTTTCAGCCGAATATGTTCAGGAATGGTTTTACCGATCAATTCTTCAATGGAAGAAACTCCTACGGCCTGTAGCATCGCTTTCTGCTCTGCTTCATTAGACCCTACATGCCTTCTTAAAAATGTACTCATTGAGTGGGATTTTCGTGTATAAAAACTAAAGTGCAAATATAGCGAAAAAGCAAACGCACAAACTTTCTCATTTCAATAAATAATGTCTTATTTTGTGCTAACTTGTTGATTATTTTAACAACCTGTTTTTTGGTTCTGAAAAGTAATATACTCATTAGTTTCTCTGCTGCAATGCTTGCTCTGGGCATCGGTTCTCTTTATGCATACCCAAAAGCCATCACATACAGTGTATTCCTGTTCTTTGCCACTTTGTTTATTTATAACACACTCCGTTTTGTTAAGTATTACCTGCATCCCGAATCGGCTCAGGCGCTGTTATACAAACAAAGTAAATTCGTGCATGCTTTTTTTGCATTGACCGGTCTTACAGGTTCAGTCCTTGTTTTCTTTACCGGAGGCTTTTTTTCAAGTAGTTTTTTGTTCTGGATAATTCTTTCGGGAGGAATTGTCAGTTTACTTTATGTCATTCCTTTCATACCTTACCATAACGGAAAAGCTGCTTTGCGGGATCTGCCTTACAGCAAGCTCTTTCTGATAGGAATTGTTTGGTCTGCTCTGACTTTTTTCGTCCCTGCTGCACACCACCCGGATCGTATCACCCTTTTTCTCATCGGGTGTTTCTATATTTTATCCGTAACTATTCCTTTTGATATCCGGGATTTACCCTACGATAACCCCGAACAGAAAACACTCCCGCAAATACTGGGGTGGCGATTTTCCAAGATTTTATCCATTCTGTTGTGTGGATTATTCTTTGCCATATTGGCTAATCACTTTCCCCGGTTTTATCTTTCTGTATTCTTTTGGATCACAGTAGCCATTCATTTGCTTATACTGGAGCTTGTACATCCGCAACAGCCTCATAATTTTTATGGTTACTTTGTTGATGGATTGATCGCTTTATTGGGTATTTTCCTGTGGTATTCTGCTTACTGACTCAACAATTCATAGTATAGTCTACCCTGTTTGCTGTCTGTATTTAGATTCATTTTAGATAAACATGAAAATTCGCTCAAGATTACATAACTTTGCAAAAAAGTTTGGCATGATTTCATCAATTGATCAGGATCTCGAGGAAAAAATCGTTTCTATTCTCAAAACGATATATGACCCTGAAATTCCTGTAGACATCTATGAACTCGGATTGATTTATGAAGTTAAAATCGATGACAAGAAACAAGTTGCCATTGATATGACGTTAACTTCTCCGAACTGTCCTGTGGCTGAAACAATGCCGAAAGAGGTGGAAGATAAAGTTGCCGCAATCGAAGAGGTTGAATCCTGTACGGTACAAATCGTCTTCGACCCACCATGGGACAAAGACATGATGAGTGAAGAAGCAAAGTTAGAATTAGGATTTCTCTAAATTAATCCAACCATACTCTTTTTACCCGGGTAGAAAGAGAAGTTAGAATCTCGTAAGGAATTGTCCCTGCCCATGTTGCCCAGTTATTTATGCTGTGGTGGATTCCGAAAAGCTCTACTTCGTCATTAATTGCCGCTTTCATTCCGGTTACATCCACAAAACACATATCCATGCAAACATTCCCGATTATTGGTGCGAGGTTTCCCTGTAACCAGACACTCGCTTTTCCGTTTCCGAAAATACGATGAATTCCGTCCGCATATCCAATGGGAAGCACAGCAACTTCCTGTTCCTTTGTTGCTACATGTTCCCGGTTATAACCTAATGTTTCTCCCGGTTGCAATCTGTTAATCTTCGAAATGTGTGTTTTCAGACTGATTGCCGGTTGCAATTCAGTAGATTTTCCGACACCAAACAAACCAATGCCCAGACGAACCATATCAAAGTGTGCTTCGGGATAGTTAACAATCCCCGATGTATTACAGATATGTCTTTCCACTTTATAATTCAATGCAGACTGAATACGATTCGCGTTTCTTACAAATCGTTCGATTTGCTTTTGGGTAAATGATCTGTCCGGATTATCTGACTCTGCCAGATGAGAATAGACACTCTTCACCCGGATTTCAGGTTGCGATTTACAATAGGTAATCATTTCTTCCAACTCCTCTTCAACAAAACCTAAACGGTTCATCCCGGTCTCCAGTTTTATATGTACCGGGTAAGAGGACTTTTCATGAAGAATCAAGGTTCTTGTAAATTCGTCCAGTTGTTTAACGGAAAAAACTGCCGGTTCCAACCTGTACCGGATGATATCATCAAAAGCTGCCGGATGCGTATTCATGACCATAATAGGTAACTCAACTCCTGCTTTTCGTAATTCAACTCCTTCGTCCGCGAAAGCAACACCCAGATAATCTACTCCCTCATTTTCCAGAAAATCTGCCATTTCTCTACTTCCCGAACCATAGGACGATGCTTTTACCATAACCATTAACCGTGCTCCGTTACGAATCAATCCTTTAAAATACCCCAGATTGTTTCGTAATGCACTTCTGTTAATCTCCAGATAGGTCTGATGGTGTTTCAATGAAAGCCGATTAATCATAGGAGCCAACCCTGATTTATGACTTCCTTTAAAAAGAATCGTTGCCTCTGTAATGGAAGCCAAAAGTTGTTCTGCCTCTTCCAAAGAAAGAAGCCCTTCCCTATTCTGTTTAGAGCAAAGCATTAACACATCCGGACTATATCTTCCGACAAGTTCTCTAACCGCATTAATGTCTCCGCGAAACACCTCTCCAAACCCGAGTACGACAACCCGTTTGGAATCTCCGGCTATTTCTTTCTGACGAACCAGTGCATATTCCAGCCCGTCCATATCCATATTATAGGAATCATTAATCAGTATATTCCCGTTTTTTCCGGCAACTGTCTCCATACGCATGACAATTTCCGGAAGGGAGTTCAATTTTTCCTGCACCTGGTCCGACGGGAAGTTCATTTCCCGTAAAGTCAATAACGTTATGATCAGATTGTCCAGTTCCAATCGTCCACTTAGTCCTGAATAAAAAGTTCCGTAATTCTCAACCTGTAGAAACGTTTTATTACCGGACTCTTCTACTATAACTTCGTTTCGGTTGGAATTTTTCAGATGTTCTCCACTAAAATGGTAATCAGTACTAACAACACCGGAACAATTCAAAAACAAGCGCGATTTCTCCCGGAATTTTTGATCCCTGCTTTCAAAACCATCATCATGTGCCTGTCCCAAAGCAGTAAATACGCCATACGTTGGCTGAATCATTTCCTCCAGGGATTTCATCTCACCAACCGTTGAAATCCCGGCTTCAAAAATTCCCAGCGTATGTTGCTGTGCAATTTCGAGAACAGATAATGCGACACCTATCTGTGAATTATAACTCTTCGGACTACGGACAATTTTATAGGTTTCTCTCAGGAAATGATAGAGCCATTCTTTCACTATTGTCTTTCCGGCACTTCCTGTAATTCCGATAACCGGAAGATCAAATTGTCTGCGATGAAAAACGGCCAGTTTCTGCAATGCCTTCAATACGTCAGGTACAACAAAAAAAACAGCTCCTTCTAAAGCAGGAATCGAATCCGTATCCGCTACAACAAAAGTGCGGCAACCTTTTTCATAAGCTTCCCGGACAAAATCAATTCCGTTGCGTTTACCTTTCAAACAAAAAAATAAAACACCATTTCCTTCTGTCAGAGAACGGGTGTCAATACTGACTGAGTGAATTTGTCCGGTTGCCTGCGGTATTTCCACACCCCAAACTTCAGCCAACTCTCTATAGGAATAATTCAGATTCAATGTTGTGTCTTTGTTTTGTTAAAACAGCTTCTGCAAAGCGGTTCATATTCTTTTGTTGCCCCAAGATACACCTGATTTTCATCCATGGTCTTTCTATGTGAAAACTGAGCCAGATTTCCGCAGGAAACACATATTGCATGGACTTTTGTGACATACTCGGCAGCGGCTAACAAGTGTGGAATCGGACCGAAGGGTTTTCCTTTATAATCCATATCCAACCCGGCACATATTACCCGAATGCCTTTTGCAGCAAGGGTATTGCAAACGTCCAGTAGTTCCATATCAAAAAACTGGGCTTCATCCACTCCAACAACTCGTTCGTTAGTTACCCGTTCGAGAATTTCAGCGGAAGAACTTACAACAGCAGCGGGTATTCTTTCTCCTTTATGTGACACAACCTCCTCTTCCGCATACCGATCATCTATTTTCGGCTTAAAAATAATCAGGCGCTGATTAGCAAACTGTGCCCTGCGCATACGTCGGATTAATTCCTCTGTTTTTCCAGAAAACATGGAACCACAAACCACTTCAATCCATCCTAGTCGTTTACCACATTCGGGAAATTCTTCCAAAAACATATTTCTCTACTTTTTTAACAATCGACTACCAACAAGTTTTCCCCGTTTTCTATTTTACCTCTCAATAAATCCCTAATTTGGTTAAAAATTTTGGTCTTTATACAATTCGGACCGAAATTTGCAAGTTATTGAATCAGGAACAAAAAACTAAAATACAAAAGTAGCGACAATGAGTGTATTTGGAAGCAATGAGGAGTTGGTTGATAAAATAAAAAGCCAAATCAGTACACTAAAGAGCTCTGCTCTCGAACCCAGAGAATTTGAAACGCTTTTGGAAAATACACGAGAGCTATATGAACGAATGCTGATACTTCGATATAAAGCATTTGAACAGCATACCGGCAAGCAGGAAGAAACCCAAACACCAATTGAACCGGAATCTTCTGCACCCGAACAGAAAGAGGTCGAAGAAGAGATCATTATTCCTCAGGTAGAAACGCCGGAAAAAGAAACAGAACCCTTTACTTTCTCTCTTTTCGAAGAAATCGAAGAAGAACAGACAAAAGCAGAAAATACAGTTTCTGAAACTTCTGAAGTTGAATCTGATTCCCAACCGGAAGAACAAATAACCGGGGACTCAAGACAACCGGAGACATTTCTTACGAATCAATCCCCTGTCTCAGAATCCGCAAAAGAACCGGAATCTCTACTTGAAAGACTTAGTGAACAAAGTAATTCCAACCGCCTTGCCGACAAATTAAAACTCACCCGGATTGATTCACTCGGCAGTACATTTACGCTTAACGACAGGATTCGTTTTTCGCAAGGACTATTTAGTGGAAACAATGAAGCATTCAGAAATGCGGTTCAGGAACTTGATAGCTCTGCTTCACGTGATATTGCTATTGGTCTCCTCAAAAAATATGAAGCTGAATACAGCTGGGATATGGAAAGCAAGGATGTTGAACATTTTTACGAATTCGTAGAACGTTTATATGTATAAATTACTGCCACTACTACTGTTCTTTGTCTTTGTTGGTCATGGTCAACAAATGGAAAAACGAGTGCTTGAAACACTTTGTTCCGAAGAACTGGGGGGAAGAGGTTATGTGGACCGTGGGGACAGTCTCGCGGCTGAATTTTTAGCCCGTGAATTTGAATCTTTAGGCTTACAACCTGTCGGCAAAAGCTTTTTTCAATCTTTCCCTTTTGATATAAACACCTTTCCCGGTGCTCTTTCTGTCTCCATCAACGGCAAGCCTCTGCAGCCCGGAGTTGAATTTCTGATTGATCCTGCATCAGGAAGTGCTAAAGTTAGTTGCCAATCCAAACGATTTACCATACAGGAATTACTCTCCGGGGAATTAAAAGCTCATCTTGTTGATATTCGTGAGAAAAGACTGATCCCTGTGTTAGACCCATCCGGGGTTACCGATCGGGACACATTAGCAATGTTAAAACAAACTGCCATTGCCCTGGCGGATATCGCACCTGTTGTTTTGTTATCGGATCATCTGAGTTGGTATCTGGCGCAAAATCAGCTTCGAAATCCTGTTATTGAAATCAATACGACCAGCTACGAAGAAGGGAAAATTGAATTTGAGATAGAAGCACATTTTAAAAAGCACATCGCACGAAATGTCATTGCACAAATTCCTTCCAAAGGAAAAGCAAAACGCACTCTTGTTTTTACAGCCCATTATGATCACCTGGGAAAAATGGGACAAGAAACTTATTTTCCGGGAGCTAATGACAATGCATCGGGTACTACTATGCTGCTTTCTATTGCCAGCCAACTCATACAGAACAAACAAGAGAGTACCCGTTACCTGTTTATTGCCTTTGCCGGAGAAGAAGTAGCCCTGCTGGGTTCAAAGTATTTTGTTGAGCATCCTTTGATTAAGTTAAATACAATCGATTTCCTGATCAACCTGGATATATTAGGTGGTGCACAGGAGAACATTACCGTTGTCAATGGTAAAGAATTTCCTGATCAATTTAGCCTATTACAGGAAGCAAATACATCCGGAAAATATATTCCTGCTGTCAAAGCCCGCTCTTCATCTGCTAATAGTGATCACCATTGGTTTTATATAAATAATGTACCTTGTTTTTTCATCTACTCATCCGGTGATAACAAACATTATCATGTCCCTGAAGACAAAGCGGATCATATAGACATGAACTCTTTTATGAGTGTTCGTCAACTTCTTCTTGATTTTGTAAGCCGATTTTAAGTACAAGCCGTTACAGTTATTGTTCGTATATTTATAGTTCGGGTCTTAAACATCAAGGAACAGGAATGAAAGTAAAATTTGCAGGTGCAGCGAAAACAGTAACAGGAAGTAAACACATCCTACAACTTTGGGACAACACGACCGTACTTTTAGATTATGGAATGTATCAGGGACTTGGAAAAGACACCTATTCTCTGAATGCAAGTGAGATTATCGATCCGAAAAAAGTAAATGCACTAATCCTGTCGCATGCTCATATAGACCATTCCGGTCTGATTCCAAAATTTGTAAAAGACGGCTACGAAGGCAAAATATATTGTACACCTGCCACTTACGCGCTATGTGAAATTATGCTTCGCGACAGTGCTTTTATTCAGGAGGCAGATGTCAGATATTCCAACAAAAGGAAAGGAAGAACCGGAAAAGATGCCTATGAACCACTATACACACTAGCAGATGTAGATATTGCCCTCAATCAATTTGAGGTCATTGACACCCATGAAAAGTTTAACGTGGCTCCGGGAGTAGATGCGACTTTTATACCCAATGGACATATTTTGGGCAGTGCTGCGGTTTATCTGGAAATAGATGAAATCAGTGAAAAGTCTACCTTATTGTTTACAGGAGATATCGGACGCTTCAATACATCACTTATCAGGGATCCTGAATGTCCTCCTGCTGCAGATTATGTTATTTGTGAATCAACTTATGGTGATCGTTTACATAATCGTAATGAGGATGCAGAACAGGAGTTGCTCGAAGCTGTTATCGATACACTCAAACGCAAACGGGGAAAGCTCATCATTCCTGCATTTAGTCTGGGACGGACTCAGGAAATTGTATTTGCCCTGAATAAACTTGACCTGTATGGACTTCTCCCGGATGTTAAGATTTATGTAGACAGTCCGCTCGCGACAGATGCAACCAATATTACCCGTGATTTCAGCCACCTGCTCAACAGAGAAGTTCAACGATTTGCAGCATCCAGATCCGATGCGTTCGGATTCCGGAAATTAACCTATATAAAACGCAAAGAAGATTCACAGGCGCTTAATTTCTCCAAAGAACCCTGCGTAATTATTTCTGCTTCGGGTATGGCAGACGCAGGAAGAGTGAAGCACCACATATTTCACGGAATAGAAGATCCTTCAACTACACTTCTTTTTGTCGGGTACGCAGAACCTATGTCGCTGGGCGGAAAGCTTCAACGGGGAGAGAAAGAAGTTACCATATTTGGAGAAACCAAAAGAGTAAAAGCAGAAATCCGAATGATCACTTCTCTCAGTGCTCATGGTGATTATAAAGAAATGATCCACTATTTATCCTGTCAGCAACCGGATAAAATCAAAAAACTGTTTTTGGTGCACGGAGATCCTGATGCACAAACCTCCTTCAAAAAACACCTCGAAGAAGCAGGTTTTTCCGCTATATTCATTCCTGAAATGGGTGAAAGTTTCGAATTGTAAAATTACCCTAAAAAGGGTATTTCAAAATTGAATTAACACCCTGATATTTGTAATCATTCTAAATAAGGGTGAAATGAATATCGGAATATGCGTTGAAGACATTGTAATAGCAGGAGGAATAAAGCTTCTTCTTGACACCAATCCTTTGGCGGATAAGTATCCGGGAATCCCTCAAATTTCAAGTCATCTCCTTACTTCTGAAAAAGCTGATTACGATTTTGTCATTTGCTGTGAGAAGAGTGCAGATCATCAATGCGTGTCGATTGACCGCAAAAAACTGGTTTTACTTTTGGGAGACGAATCGGTAGAACAAATTCCACAACGGGTTAAAGAAAACTTTGGAGCTATCCTTCTTAAAAAGGAATTACAATCCAACCTTATAGTAGCTGTATATAACCTTTGGGAAGAAAACAGGTATTTCTCTCCTGGAATTACCGTTTCTCTGATAGCTAATACCAATGCTATATCCGCTGTTCTTTCGGAACGCGAGTACCAAATAGCGCGACTTATTAATAAAGGTTGTAAATCCTCCGAAATAGCAGAGAAACTTTTCCTGAGTATTACAACTGTCGCAACACACCGTAAAAACATCTTCAAAAAGCTGGATGTTCACTCTGCTGAACAACTCAGAGGTCTTTTTGAAAAAGAGGGTATGTAATATACCCTTTGTTTTACCCTTCTCTCCTCTTTTTCATGAGTTTTTACGGCGCTACATTTGCACTGTTTAAATTTAGTCTAAATAAAATTAATATGAAAAAATCAATATTCTCTCTCATTTTGCTTGCATCAACGCAGGTAATGGCTCAACAAAATGAGTCCGTCAGCATGGGGGCAGGTTATGCCAACCATATCTGGTACAGTCTTGAAAACGGCGAAACAGAAACTTCAGCTAAAGATAACTGGCACCTTGCATTTCAGGTAAGTCCTTACGGTGTTTCTATCCGAAACAACCGATCTGTAGATATGGAAGTATGGAAATATCCTTCTCAGGGAACTGCAGATTGGGCAACTTTAGATACAACAGGGATGTCAGCTACATGGAGTGCTGTATATAACTCAGATTCAGATTGGGAGATCGGTGCATTCAACCAGCTTCCTTCAGGTAGTTACAACTACGGATGGGGATCTTACAATACCGTAAGTCACGCTGTAGAAGGAGATCAATTGTATGTAATTAAATTACCGGATGACTCATACAGAAAAGTATGGTTTGTAAGTCGCATTTCCGGTGAATACATATTCAAGATCGCTACACTCGATAATACAACAGATGTTGAAAAAACATTCTCTAATACATCCGGTGTAGCTGATAATGCATTGTTCGGATATTATGACATCATCAATGATCAGTTCGTAAACCGTGAGGCAGATGCATCCAACTGGGATTTTGTTTTCATGCAGTATAATGCAGAAATTTATGGTGCTTATGGAAACCAGCGAGTAGCAGGAGTTTTACAACACCCTGATGTAGAGGTTGCACGTGTTGATCTGGACAACCCCGGGGATTCCTATGATGCTTCTTCACTTGTATATGTAACAGAAGTAAATGCTATTGGTTATGACTGGAAATCTTTGAATTACCAAACTTTCCAGTGGGAGATTCCTGATACGATCCTGTACGTAATCAAAGCTCAAAACGGAGACTACTGGGAATTACAATTTACTGATTTCGGAGGAACTGCAAATGGGAACATCAGCTTCACGAAACGTAAAGTCGGTTCGGCTTCTATCGGAGAAAATGAAGAAGGTTTCTTCTCAATCTACCCTAACCCTGCATCCGGGTTTGTTACACTAACTCATGATAATTCCGAAGCATTTAACGTTTCCATCTACAGTACTTCCGGACAATTGAAAAAATCCGAGCAAATCGAAGGAGGATCTGGATTGAATGCAACTACAATTTCCCTCGACGGACTGGAAGCAGGAATCTATTTTGTAAATATTATAGCGAACAATCAAATACGTTACAATACTAAATTAATCGTCAGATAATGAAACTATTAAATACAGTATTAGTAGTTGCGATGAGTGCAGGGATATTCTATTCCTGCACTACGTCGTCTAAGGAAGAGCAAAAGACTCCACAGACTGAATCAGAAGAAATTACGGATCAGGGACCTCGTATCGTCTCTCTCCATGCTTCGGCTTCTGAAATCATTTCTGCATTAGGTTGTGAAGAAGATCTTGTGGGGACGGATATTACTTCTGTTTATCCGGAAAGTGTAAAAAAGATCACCAAATTAGGGCATATCAGTGGTATTACCGCACAGGGAATTCTCTCTCTTAAACCAACATTAGTGGTTGTTCATAAGGATGAACTTTCTGCACAACTTGAGAAACAGCTTCAGGAGGTTGGTGTTCAAATTGAAAAAATTGAACAAAACTATACACCCGAAGGAACAATCCGGTTAATTTCTTCTCTGGGAGAAACACTTGACCGAAAGGAGGAAGCTCAAGAGTTGATTGCTGCATTCAATCAGGAAATGGATAGTCTGACAGTTACTTCTTCCAACAAAAAAGTGGTTTTCATCTACGCACGTGGTGCAGGGACACTTATGGTTGCAGGAAAAGGTACTCCCATGGATGCTCTGATTCAATTGGCCGGTGCCGAAAATCCATGTTCAGATTTTAAGGATTTTAAACCACTCACCTCAGAATCACTTGTAAAAGCAAATCCTGATGCGTTGTTCTTTTTCAATTCAGGAATTGAAAGCATGGGAGGACTGGAAAGTTTATCTCAAATTCCGGGATACAATCTTATTAATGCCGGAAAAGAAGGTCATGTTGTCTCTATGGAAGGTTCACTCGTAAGTTCTTTTGGTCCCCGATTACCAAAAGCAATCCGTGAATTAAGTAACAAACTATCTGCTGTTCAATGACAGGAAAACGATCAAATAGTATTTGGTACGTATCACTCGCTGTGATTTGGTTCGTTATTCTTTGGTTCGGATTAACATCCGGGTCATTCGAAATCGGATCCGGCGACTTATGGAACATCCTTCAGTATAAGCTTGGTTTTGCAGAACTGAAACTGGACGACCTGAGTGTGTCGGTTCTGACCAAAATTCGCATTCCGCGGGTTATTCTGGCGGCAATTGTCGGGGCATCCCTTTCCATTGCAGGAGCAGGACTACAGGGGTTATTCCGTAACCCGTTAGCCGACCCGGGACTCATCGGAGTGTCAACCGGAGCTTCAGCATTTGCAGCATTTGCAATTGTACTTGGTATTCCTGCATTATTCTCAGTATCCTGGCTGAACATGTTTGCGCTAAACGTATTTACCTTTATCGGAGCACTCACAGTTATGTTCCTTGCGATCATGATTGCACACTCAAGAGGTAATACGTTGCTGACAACTTTGCTTCTTACCGGGATCGCACTTAATGCACTGGGAGCATCAATAACCGGATTATTGACTTTCCTTTCCGAAGATGAACAATTACGTAATATCTCTTTCTGGATGCTCGGAAGTCTCGGGGGAGCCAATTGGACAACAACGCTGGTTCTTACAATTATTAATATTCCGGTCATTATTTTGCTACTCACCCGCGGGAAAGTACTCAATGCGCTTTCTTTGGGAGAGGAGAATGCCGGTTATCTGGGAGTGAATGTGCGAAGAGAAAAATCCATCATTATTATTCTCAGCTCACTTCTGGTGAGTACATGTGTCAGTCTGACAGGAGTTATTGGTTTCGTTGGGCTGGTTGTACCCCATGTAATACGACTCTTAAAGGGAGGTGATAATAAATTTATCCTGTTCAACTCCATCATTGTTGGTTCAGGGTTTTTGATCCTGGCCGATACTATCAGCCGGACGATAATTATTCCGCAGGAATTACCAATTGGTATTATTACCTCTTTGGCAGGAGCTCCATTATTCCTTTACATCATCATTAAAAACAAACAAAAAGCGGGGGTATGATTCGTTTAGACAACATATCATTGCAGCTTAACAGAAAAACACTGCTTCAGGATATTTCCACTTCCTTTATACCGGGAGAACACACGGTTATTCTTGGTCCAAACGGAGCTGGAAAATCTACTTTACTGCGGGTTGCAGCACTTGGAATACAACCTACCGGTGGAACCATCAGTTATCCGTCAGTAGACATTTCATCACAAGCCCAACTTTCGAAAGTACGCACATTTCTGACGCAGCAAAGTATGTTCAATAGTGAACTGACTGTACGGGAACTGGTTTTTATGGGGCGATATCCTTATTATCACCGCACTCCCGACGCAACGGATATAGAAATTGTTGAGAATGCCTTACAACGATTCAGTATTAAACATCTATCCGAACAAAAACTTCAGTTTCTTTCAGGAGGAGAATTGCAACGCACCCACCTTGCCCGCGTATACGCACAGCTTTTCACTGATGAGCAGATCAGTTCTATCCGGAACAAATTCCTGTTCATGGATGAACCTGTAAATAATCTGGATATAAAACACCAGGAAGAACTCATTACACTGGCAACGGAACTTACTGAAAATGGCGTTGGCGTCGTTAGTGTTCTTCACGACATTAATATGGCACTTCATACCGCCGACAAATTAATTCTACTCAAAAAAGGCTTACTCGCGGGGGAATTAAACCCAACAGAGATTACCGAAAATATTCTGGAAGATCTTTATGAACTTCCTTTTGAACAAACAGGAGATCTGATCTTTTCACCTAAAAGAATCCGGTCAAAAATTTATCAAATTTTTTAAATACTAAAAGAAATGGAAACACAGCAAATCAGTTTGAAAGAGCGTTGGAATGCGCTACAGCAAACAAATCCACACCTAAGAATTCGCAATGCTGCAAATGAGCTAGGAGTAAGTGAGGCAGAGCTTCTTGCTACACGTTGCGGAGAGGGAGTTACACGTCTTCGTCCCGAATTCAAAGAATTACTGTCACAAATTGAAACTCTGGGTTACGCAAATGCTATCACAAGAAACGACAGTATTGTACACGAAAGAAAAGGAGTGTATCAGAACTTCACATGGTCTCCTCATGCGGCACTTTTCGTTGGAGAGGACATTGACAATCGTTTGTTTCCTTCTTGTTGGAGAAGTGCTTTCTCTGTGACAGAAGGAGAAGGAGAAAAAATCCGAAGAAGCATTCAATTATTTGACAATCAAGGAACAGCTGTACACAAAATTTACCTGACATCCCAATCAGATGTGGCTGCTTTTGAAAAAATAACTGCTGATTTTAAAAGTGAAAATCAGGAGCAAACTGAAGTAGTAGATGCTTTCAAAAAACCGGTTCATCCAGCTGAGACACGTGATGCAGAGCCTGATTATGAGCAGTTCAAACAGGAGTGGGTCGATCTTAAGGATACACACAATTTCTTCGGAATGATTAACCGTCACAAGTTACATCGTATCGAGGCGCTTGAGAATGCTCCTTCTACGCATTTCGCAAAAAAAGAAGGGAATGATATTCTTCGCAAAGCACTTCTCTCTGCCAGTCAGTCAGAACTTCCTATTATGGTATTTGTAGGAAACAGAGGTGCAATAGGTATTCATACAGGACCGGTTAAAAAAATTGTTGATCACAACGAATGGCTTAACGTTCTTGATCCTGAGTTTAACCTTCACATCAAAGAACAGGATATCGACCAGTCATGGGTAGTTCGAAAACCTACTGAAGACGGAGAGGTTACTTCTATTGAATGTTTTGACAAAGACGGAGAGCTAATCATCACCCTCTTCGGAAAACGCAAACCGGGAATTCCTGAAATGGAGGAATGGAGACAACTGGTTGCTTCTATTCAAAATTAATCACTTGAAATGATAAAACAGGCTTTCATATACTTTTCATTACTTGTTACCGGGAGTGTTTATTCCCAACATGTGGATATGCATATTATAGGGCTTCCGGATTCTGTTGAAGTTCCGGGAGCTCGTGTGCATATGCTTGACAATAACGGAGAAGTGGTTTACCGGACTTCTTCCAACTTCCAGGGAATCGCACGTATTCAGGGAGTGAACCTTTCCTCAGTAACACGGATGGAAATAAGCAGTATGGGCTACAAAACAATAGTGCAGGAGATGAAAGGACAGTCATCATTTCCTGCACGTATTCTATTACAACCTGAACACAAAGTGCTTAATCAGGTTGTGGTTACCGCTTCACACGGAGCGTCTAATCAAAAAGAATCTGCCTACTCTTCTAAAATTATTACTGCAGAAAAAATCAGTGCCATGGGTGCTGTTTCGTTGAATGACGTACTTACGAACGAAGTAAATATTCAATTGCAACAAGACAATGTTCTGGGCACAGGTATTAAACTTCAAGGAACCGGAGGTCAAAATGTAAAAATTCTGATAGATGGAGTACCTGTTATAGGACGATTGGACGGAAATATCGACCTGAGCCAGATTAACCTGAGCAATGTTGAACGAATAGAAATTATTGAAGGTCCGCTTTCCGTGAACTATGGAAGTGATGCTTTGGCCGGAACAATTAATATTATCACCAAAAAGACCGTAAAAGCCTCCTGGCAAATAGAAGGTCAAACCTTTTATGAAAGTGTAGGACAATATAACGCAGATTTACGAATAGGAAAGCGGTTCGGGCATCATATGGTTGCCGTCCGTGGAGGAAGGTACTTTTTTGATGGTTGGTCACCCGATGATAAATTCTGGGCTTACCCTCATAAAACTCCTGCCGACACAACACGTACTCACTTGTGGAATCCCAAAGAACAGTATTTCGGAGGTCTCGATTACAGATATATCCGAAACAACTGGAGCCTTCGTATTAATTACGAAGGATATTTTGAAAAAATGACAAACCGGGGAGCTCCTCAGAAACCTTATCTCAATCGGGCTTTTGATGATGAATATCTTACCAATCGTCATACCGTTTCAGGAAACCTGTCTATTAAACCTTCTGTAAACTGGACGGGAAATATTCTTCTTTCCGGAGCTTTTTATGAAAGAAATAAAAATACGTATTTAACGGATCTTACCAATTTGGAAAGAGAATGGTTGAATAATCCGCAGATGCAGGATACAACAGGTTACAAACAAGTGATGAGCCGCGGGAATTTCATCCGCAAAAAAGACTCTTCCACGGTAAGCCTGGAAATTGGTTATGAAGCTTCTTTAGAAGCTATGCGGGGAAAACGTATTGAAGCCAGTCAACAGAGTATGTTTTACGCAGATCTGTTCAGTACCCTCGAATGGCGTCCTATCGAACAAATCCTTGTAAAACCGGGAGTTCGATATGGTTATAACTCAGCATACGCCACTATTCCTATTCCTTCCATTCACACCAAATTCACTCTTCAAAGCTGGACGCTTCGCGCCTCCTATGCCCGTGGTTTCAGAGCTCCGAGTATAAAAGAGTTGTATTTTGAATTCATAGATATTAATCACAATATCATAGGAAATGCTGATCTAAAAGCCGAACAATCCAATAATTTCCAGCTGAACATTTCAAAAGGGTTTCAGTTTAAAAAGCGGGAACTGGACCTCGAATTGAAAACTTTCTATAATGACATCAGAAACCAAATCACACTTCAGGTTACTGAAGGAACCATGGAATACAGTTACTTCAATCTGGCGCGTTCACAAACAACCGGGGTGAATTTCTCAGTAGAATACGGTGGCGATAATGTACGTGCTTCTTTGGGAGGTTCTCTTCTTGCTTACAAAATTGAAAGCCCGGAATATGTTTATCCTGAATTCCTGATGTATCCCGAAGCGCGTGCTTCTATACAATACAACTGGAAGTTGACAGGGCTTTCGTTTGGTTTATTTTACAAATACAACGGAAGACAACCCAATTACTTCATCGATGCAGAAGGCACTACTTCACTGGGACAAACGGAGGACTATCACATGATGGATATTTCCGTGAGCAGAAGTTTTATAAAAAAACAACTGACTGTGAGTTTAGGGTTAAAAAACCTGTTTGACGTCAAACAGGTTAACCGCACCGGGGGAACCGGTACCGCGCACGCAAGTGCTGTTTCTGCCAACAATATTGCACGGGGTAGAAGTGTCTTTCTGAGCTTACGCTATAATTTCCAAATTAACAGCAAGAAAAATGGAACTACGAACTAATAACTTGTTACATCTCTTTTTGATTTTATCCGGAGTTATTCTCTCCTCTTGTTTGAAAGAGTATCCGGTTCCTGTATCCGGAAACAGCGGGATAAGTGAAACGGTTACGGTGGAAATGGGAGAAACTTATAAAAACCAGATTTATTATGACCTGGAAGAAAATGTCATTGTAGATATTAAAGACAAAGATGCATGGGATATTGCATTAACTTGTTCAGATACATCCTATCATTTGTTGTTAAACAGTGCTAAAATAATGGGAGCTGTTCATCTGGAGAATGCGACACTTCAAAGTAGTGTATCAACGTCAGGGCATGAATGGGAATATGAATCACCGGAAGGATATTACGCTCAAAGCGCCTTGTATAACTGGGATGCCAAAGGCGGAATCTACCTTGTTGATGCCGGGCTGAATTATTTGGGACAACATCAGGGATATTATAAAATGCAGGCTGAACTCGTTGAAAATGGTGTTAAAATTCGTTGGGTGAAAACCGGAGAAACAGAAGAACACGAATTTATACTACAAAAGGATCCTGCCTATAACTCAGTTGGTTTAAGTTTTATTCATTCCGATTTTGTTGAGACGGAGCCACCTGCAGACTCGTGGGATCTGAAATTCAGTGTATATACTCACATCTTTGAAGGGCACATGCCTTATTCTGTCGTTGGAGCACTGGTAAACCCCAATAAGTCATTTGCTTTAAAAACAGAAAATCCATTTTCTGAAACCGACTTCAACACATTACAGGGTGTAACATTAAAAAGTGAACTGAACACAATAGGATATGACTGGAAAGAATTCAATTTTGACCAAAGTCTCTATGAGGTATATTCACACTTCACTTACTTGATCCAGACCCGGAATGAAATGGCATTTAAATTGCGATTTGTCGATTTCTACAGCCCTGATGGCGTTAAAGGTTATCCGACTTTTGAATTGGAAAGTTTGTAAATCATCCGTATTCTGAGTAAATTCCGCTTATGGGAAAAGTTACTCAATTTATAATTTCAGTAGGAGGAACTTTGCTTCTGGGGAGTTTACCTTCTGTTTTTACCTTTGGTTCTATCGACACGTGGTATGAAGGACTTGCTAAACCTGTTTTCACACCTCCCAACTGGTTATTCGGGCCGGCGTGGACCATACTTTTTATCTTAATGGGAACTGCTCATTATCTTGTGTGGTCAAGACATGGAATAAAGGCTACCTGGAGTTTTTACCCGCAAATGGTGTTGAATATGCTGTGGACCTTCCTGTTCTTCGGTTTACAGGCTCCCTTTCCCGCATTACTTGAAATACTTCTTCTCATTTTTGCTATTAGTATTATGCTACTCTCCTTCGGCCGTAAAGAAAAGAATACCAGGTGGCTTTTAGCTCCGTATCTTCTATGGGTTCTGTTTGCTACGGCGTTAAATACCAGTATCTGGTTACTAAACCGCTGACACACGCCGCTCAGTCCGCAATTTTTCGTAGGTTTGGGCAAAATATATGTAGTAATAACCTTTTAATATAACGATTCTATGTTTGAATTCGCAGGTATTTTAACTTCATTATTTATCACCGCAGTCAGTCTTCTTATCTCGGTCTTATTCCTTTTGACACTGAACAATACCCTCAAAGAAGTTTCTCCGGAAAATAGGCTTGTCCCTTATAACAATGTATGGCTCATGCTTATTCCACTATTTAATGTTTTTTATGCTTTCTATCTCTACCCCAAACTATGTGATTCTATCAAAGCTGAATTTGAAGCCAGAGGAATAGAAGAAAAAGGTGACTATGGGAAAACAATCGGACTGGTTCTGGCATCTATAACAATCGCTTTATTTATTGAACCTATTCAGAATTATGCTCAACTCGTATCCGCTGTACTCTTAATTATTTTCTGGGTGAAAATATCCGGATATAAAAACAAGCTCATCAATACACCAAAGGGGATTGACATGATTGGAAAGGATTTAGACGATTAAAAAATGGAAGAAAAGAAAAAAGAACAACTGGGTTTATTAGCCCAATTAGTAAAACTGGCTAACGCAGATCACGAGATAAAAGAAATCGAATTTCAGTTCATTATGTCTATTGCAGCACAGATGGGCGTAACTCCTGAGGAATTCAGATCAATTTTTGACACGTATGCCGAACATACACCTCCCAAACTGGAGGGGGATCGCATCGTACAATTTCACAGGTTGGTTTTGTTAATGAATGTTGATGCTGAAATCACACAGGAAGAGTTAACAAAAATTCGTAAAATGGGGATGATGATGGGGTTAAACGCTCAGGCCATAGAGACTGTACTCAACGAAATGCACCAATACCCAAACAAAGTTGTTCCGCCGGATCGTCTGATCGAAATTTTCTCGCTCTACCATAACTAATAACTATGGATGTAGAAACGCTTCGCAACTATTGTCTAAACAAACCCCATGTCGAAGAAGATTTTCCTTTCGACGAGGATACGTTGGTGTTTAAAATCGGCGGGAAGCTATTTGCCCTGATCTCATTGAAAAGTAATTCCTCGGTGAATTTGAAGTGTGATCCTGAAAAAGCTATTGAGCTTCGGGAGGCTTATCACGCAGTGCAACCGGGATACCACATGAATAAAAAACATTGGAATACCGTTCACTTTAATGAAGATCTGGAAGATAAAATCATCTTTGAACTCATCGATCATTCCTTTGCGTTAATTGTAAACGGACTGTCTAAAAAAGTACGCACAGAATTAAATTTAACATAACTATCTGTCTGCGTGCAGATGTGCATTTTTCTTACCTTTACCCCCTATGTGCGGAATAGCAGGATACATTGATTTTAACTGTCAGTCTGACCCGGTCATTCTTGACAAGATGACGGATAGTCTTATTCACAGAGGCCCTGACGGTAGAGGAACAGAACGATTCACTACAGCTGCTGCAACTATAGGTTTGGGGCATCGTCGTCTGGCCATCATTGATCTTTCCGAGCATGGGAAACAACCTATGCAATTCCAGGAATGGTGGATTTGTTTCAATGGAGAAATATACAACTATGCGGAAATAAAAGCCGAGCTGGTAGTACTTGGTCATACTTTTCGAAGTAACTCGGATACGGAAATGATTCTTCACGCTTATGCTCAATGGGGAGAACAGTGTGTTTCGAAGTTTATCGGGATGTTCGCATTCGTTATTATTAACGTAGAAAAACAGACGGTATTTTGCGCCCGGGACCGGGCAGGTGTAAAGCCCTTTTTCTATTATTTCCACGATGGCTTGTTTCTGTTTGCCTCTGAGTTAAAAGCTTTTCATGCGCATCCTCAGTTTAGAAAAGAAATTAATCCGTCAGCCGTTCAGGCGTTTCTGCAATACGGAAATGTTCCAACACCTCACTGTATTTTTCAGAATGCCAATAAATTATCCCCCGGTCATACGTTAACTTTCAGCTATAGCGTACAACCGGAACAACTTCCTGCTCCCGTTCAGTACTGGAATGTCTACGATGCTTACAATCAGCCCAAACAAAGCCTTTCTTTTGAAGAAGCAAAAACGGAAACAGAAAAAATCATGCAATCCGCTTTTAATTACAGGATGGTTGCCGATGTTCCCGTAGGTATATTCTTAAGTGGCGGGTATGACAGTACTTCGGTAACTGCCCTGTTACAAAAAGACCGGACAGAAAAGCTGAAAACATTTACGATTGGTGTTCCCGATATTGGTCTTAATGAAGCTCCTTATGCCAAAGATATTGCAGCCCACCTCGGAACAGATCATACAGAAATCAATTGTACGCAAAAAGAGGCGCTTGAATTCATTCACGATCTGCCTTTTTATTACGATGAGCCTTATGCAGACAGCAGTGCTATTCCTACTATGCTCGTCAGTAAAATGGCACGAAAAGAAGTAACCGTTGCCTTGAGCGCTGATGCGGGAGATGAAATTTTTGCGGGATATAACCGGTATGACTACCTGATGCGTTATGGAAAAAAACTGGAAAGAATTCCGTCTCCTGCACGCAAAACTATCGCGGGGTTAATGGACATTATTCCTGCTAATTCTCTTCCGATTATTCGGAATAAATACAATTTTCACAACCGCTACGAGAAACTGAAGGGATTGTTACGCAATCCGTCCTCCGAGAATATTATGCTTAGTCTGAGTCAACAGTTTACAGACCAACAGGTACGGAATTTTTTTGGTAAAGCTCCTGAAATAGCTGAGACATGGTACTCCAGTAAAGAGTTGCAAGCTGAATTTTTCAGTCCTTTAGCGTATATGATGGCTATTGACTACCAAACATATCTACTCGATGATATTCTTCAAAAAGTAGACCGGGCAACGATGTCCGCCAGTCTCGAAGGACGTGAACCTTTTCTTGATCACCGGATTATTGAATGGGCGGCTACTTTACCAGATGCTTATAAATACAAAGACGGTGAGAAGAAATTCATACTGAAAGAAATTGTTCATCAATACGTCCCAAAAGCACTGCTGGACCGTCCGAAAATGGGATTTGCTATTCCATTGGCACATTGGCTGGTACATGATCTGCGTGAAATCGTCGAAGAGCACATCAATCAGGAACGGATTACCTCTGACGGGATATTGAACTGGAAAGAGGTCCAACAGATTAAGGATAAGTTCTATTCCGGAAAAAAAGAATACGATGTGAAGCTTTGGTACTTACTGATGTTCCAGATGTGGATGAAAACATGGAACGCTTAACGTACTACCACCAAACGGTTACGGGGTACTTTAACACGCATCACACCAAATGCGACTAACACTTCGCTTTCACCAATTTCTATAACAGAACCCACTTCTTTATTGGTTTCGATCTTCACCCTTGAGCCAATTACAAGCGGAATTTCCTGCTCTTTTGCCTTTGCCTTACGTGGTTTACGAAATGTTTTAGCCGCCAGTTCAGCTTCTTTTTTCAGGCGTTCAGCTTCCTGAATTTCCAGGATTTTCGTTTTCTCAACTGCTAGGTAATGAACCACCTCATCCAGTAAAGGCTTGTTGATGTTCTTTGCATTTTTACCTACTTTAAAACGATCAATAAAACTCCTCATCTTTTTTCCAAGTCCGAGGTATTTATTATTCTTTTCAATCAACTCTGCCTGTGAGCGAAGTTTTTCCTGGTATTTCTCTTTACTTTCTTCAAATTTCTGTTTTGCCTGTCTCGCTTCCTTTTCTGCTTTTATACTCTCGTTATTCAGTCGCTCATACTGACCTTTTTCTTTCTGAAGTGCCGAAATCATTTTGTCCATCTGCACTTTCTTGTCGTCCAGTCTTGACTTCGCATCCTCGATCAACTCTGACGGGATTCCATTGATCTGAGCAACCTCAAAAGTAAAAGAACTTCCCGGCTGCCCGGTTGATAACTGGAATAACGGCTCCAGTGTTCTGGTATCAAAAAGCATACAACCGTTCACTGCGTTTCGCAACTGCGCGGCTTTAAGCTTGATATTATTGTAGTGGGTCGTAATTACTCCAAAACTCTTTTTGTTGTATAAGGTCTCAAAAAAGACTTCTGCCAGCGCCCCGCCTAACTCGGGGTCTGACCCCGTACCAAATTCATCCAGTAACAGCAGGGTTCTTTTATTAGCTACTTCAAGAAAGTGCTTCATTCGCTTCAATCGGTAGCTATACGTACTAAGCTGGTTTACGATCGACTGGTTATCTCCAATATCGGTAAGTACCTCCTGAAAAAAGCTCATTCGCGAATTCGGGTGAACCGGAATCAACAATCCGGATTGAAACATAACCTGCAGTAGTCCGACTGTTTTCAGAGTTATACTTTTTCCTCCTGCATTTGGTCCTGAAATTACCAGCATACGACTAAACCGATCCATTTCCAACGACTGCGGAATTGTTTTCATGCGGGCAGCCTGATTGGACTGGAACAAAAGCGGGTGATACGCATCAATAAGCTCTATACGCTGGTCATCAGCAAAACCGGGTAAATTAGCATCCAAAGACAAGGCATGCCGGGCTTTGGCATTGATAAAGTCGAATCGTACCAGTACTTTTTGATAATTCTCAATCAATTCGACGTGCTCTGAAATCTCAGCCGTGAGCACTTTCAAAATCCGGAAAATCTCTTTGCGTTCATCATCGATCAACATTTCCAGTTCGTTATTTAACGGAACGTTGATATGTGGCTCTATATAGGTTAAACCTCCTGTTTTTGATGATCCCAATACAATTCCCGGGATTTCCCGTTTGTAGGAACTGATAATTGCAAGAACGCGACGTTCGCTGAGGAACCCTTCTTTTGTATCACTCAGAATTCCCATTTTCGAAAGCCGGCGAACTTCTTTATCAAAATTTTTATTGATTTTATTCCGTACACTGGCAATCTCCTGACGAATACGCGCCAATTCAGGGGAAGCATCATCTTTTACTTTCCCTCTTTTATCAAAAACTTTGTCTATTGCATTGGTTATGTCTCTCGTAAAGTGAACAATTTGCAGTAAATGACTGAGGTACGGATAATCCTCCTCGCGTTTATTGAAAAAGTAAATCAGGTCGTTCACCAACATCGAGGCTCTGTATATACGCACAAAACCTTCCTGCTGTATTACCGAGTTTTTAATCTTCAGCAGTTTTATTTCTGCCTGTAATTCATCAAATTCAATATGCGGGAACGTCTCCCCTTTTCGTTTAACCTGCGTCAGTTCTTCTGCACAATACAATTCCTGCCGACACCTGTTCTCACTTTGGAGAGGAACAAGTTCCAACATACGTTTGCGGGCAGTTTTACTGGTACACAACTCCGAAAGCTGTTCCCGGATCAGGTTAAATTCAAGGTCTTTTATCGTTTGTTCATCAAAAAACTGCATACGGAATCAGTCGATTTGTATTTCGCGGGTAATAATCCGTTCCTCACAACCGGCTGTGACGATCTGCCGAACCAGATATTTCCCCTTTTTATACTTTACTTCGGGGTTCGGCTCTCTGGAAACACTTCCGTTGCCCAAATCCCACTCAACAGTCACAGCATTTTCAGCCCTGTTCAAAAAGTTCACTTTTTCCCCTTTTATCACAACATCAAACCCGCCTCTCAAAGGGGAATTGTTGTAGATAATCCGCCACATATTCGGGTTATTCAAAACCACTTGTGAAGCCATTAGCTGAAGGATTTCGGCAGAATACATATCCGATGATCCGGTATACGTGGAACCGTAAGGCGATTCACCGAAGATTGTTGCATAAAACGTCGCTGCTGCAAGATACGATCCGAGGGGATTTGGGTGAAAGTTATCCGGGTCATACAAATCCAGTCCGGGATAATTCTTACGCACCTGCTTCCACACTTCTCCTACGGGTGCAATACGTGCATTCAGAATGTCAGCAAAACGAAAATAAGTACTTTGAATACGCTCCTGCATAGATTCGTAGGTATTGATTTCTTTCCATTGGCTGTTCCCATTCTTATAGCCCCATGTCATATACAGAATAAGCTCTGTACATTCGTTATTCGCATGAATACTATCCACCAACTGTTTGGCGTACGGTAAACTGATTTTATCCACTTTACTTTCCGGTTGTGCCGGTGTATTGCTCAACTCCTGTAGTACGACGTAATCCCACTTTTTCTTTTTGATTGTCTCATAGGTTTCTGCACGACCTGCGTGGTACTCCAGTGATTTCCCGCCTTCCGTAATCCGCTCCACATGAAGTAGCTTATCCTTGGAAACTGCGATTCCCCGAACCATATCCGGCATATTATTCATAAACGTAAAACTGTTTCCGATAAACAATACATTGAGTGTGTCTCTTCCGGAAACAGCAGACACAAATAACAGGGAAACAAACAGGAACAGGATGTTCTTCATAGTACTCACTAAATTTTACTACAAAATTAAGCTACATTTTATCAATGTAACCATCAACTGTGAAAAATGCTCAAAAATTATGCCTGAAATGAAATTTTATGGCAGATATACCCTACCTGTGAATGTATGGCTATATTTGCAGCGCGTTCTTTGCCCCTTTTTATGATCGGATGTACCAAGTACAACAGGGAATCGTGTGAGATTCACGAACTGTCGCGCAACTGTATGTAACCGTAAGGTAGTAACAATAAGAGTCACTTTTTGTCAGGGACAATTGGGAAGGCTGATACTGCTGTGTTACGAGTCAGGATACCTGTTTCGATCGGTAAGACATTGCTTTCGCGGTATAGAGCATAAGGTCAAAGTATATCCCTACTGTGGGGTATTTCCTCCTTTCTGTGTATGCGATTGTCGTTGTCTTCCAACACGAATAATTAGTAACAAACACAGAATATGAAAAATAAGTTTACTTCTTTTTTAGCCTGCCTTTTGGCGGTTACCACTTTCGGACAGATTACCTATGAACTGGAAATTGTAGCGGAAGGAAATTTCGGGTCTCCGACCGGAGATGTTTTTGTACGAAACACGACTGTGTCCCCGGCGACCAATTCAGGGGGCCGATACCAGGAAGCGAATTCCACTACCGGATTTGATGTATTACAGGACTATAAAATTACCGGATCGAAAGCTATTTTCATTGAAAAGCCCGCAGGAACCGGACGCATTGTCATAACGGATCACCCCTCATTTACCGAGTTACACACCTTCACTACGTCGAATGCGCCACAATCCATTGGAGTGGTCAGTAACACAAAAGCGTATGTAAGTTACGGAAACCCGGGAGATCTGGTACTGGTTGATCTTGTCAACTATACCCTTACCCCGGTTACAGACCCGTCGGATTATGTTTCTTCTTATTCCAATCACATGGTATATGCAGCCGGGCACTTATATGCAGCTATCGGGAGCAATCTGATCAAGGTAGATACACTTACCAACACAGCTGTAGAGCAGATTGCCACAGGATTGCAGGGAATCAAAGGTCTTGTTGTCAATGACGATGAGAGCACGTTGTGGGTAATGGATAATACGGATCTGGTATCAATTGACTTGCAAAACGGAGGAACTATCAGTGCACCGGTTACGGTTGGTACCTCATCTTCATCGAATGTACGCTACTATGATGAAAACATCTATTACTGGTCCGGAACCAGTTTGTATATCTACAATATTGCGGCTCCTGAATTGCCCCTTACGAGTCTATACACCAGTTCATTACCAGGTAACGCGTGGTCTTTCGGATATGGGAAATCCTTTGCCATTGATCCGGCAACAGGAGATTTCGTAATTGCAACAGCAAACAATTATACGGCACCGGGTTATTTCGAAGTCGTAAACGGGACCGATTTTTCTATTATCGAATCCGACAATATGCCCGGATGTGCCATCCCGAACAATTGCGTACTGAAAACATATCACACGCCAACTACTCCTCCCACACCAACTGTTGATCCGCTTCCTCTTATCACGGCAGAATGCAGTGTAACACTTGATGCTCCTACCGCGACAGGTGAAGGAGGTACTGTAACCGGTACAACAACAGATCCTGTAGAATATTCGGAACAGGGTACTTATACGGTTACGTGGACCTATACAGATGAAAACGGGACCAGCACGCAGACACAAACTGTGGAAATAAACGATGTGACCAACCCGGTTCCTTCTGTACAACCGATCAGTGTTTCGTGTAATGAGACGGTTGCTACTCCGGAAGCAGTTGACAATTGTGCCGGGACAATCTCCGGGACAACAACAGATCCTGTGTCGTATACAGAAACCGGGGTGTATACCATTACCTGGTCATTTGATGATGGAAACGGAAATACGGTAACACAAGATCAGGAAGTAACTGTAAATTGTCTGGCAGCACTACCAGAACAGGAAGAACTTTCGATTACGGCGTATCCGAATCCAACCCGTTCTGTTGTTTATATCTCCACCAATCAATCCCATGTATCTGTTCAACTTGTTGATGCTTTGGGGAAAGTCGTTTCCAATGCGGGCCTTATTTACAATGGTAAAAAGCAGCTTGATCTTTCGCATCTGGAATCAGGAGTTTACTTTATTTCACTTAGCAGCCCAACAGAAACACGGGTGATCCGCATGATAAAAGAATAAACGAGATCGGTACGAATTGTATTGAAAAAGGAGGTTATCAGATAACCTCCTTTTTTGTTATTTACGCTGCAAGTAAATCTTTATGAAGGTATAAACCAATACGGCTATTCCCATTCCAAACGGGACCAGTATATTGAACCAATATATCTCTCCGTTTTTCTGGTAAATCCCCTCAGAATATAGTTTAAACACCCCAACTAAAGTAAGCAATATACCAATCCCTAAATACCTTTTATTTTTCAAACGAAATCAGAGAACCGTTTTCTCCACTCGTTTTTTTTCATACACCCCCAATAACTATTGGGATTAAACCGGGAGTTTTTTAAGCTCAGAGAAAAAATCTATCTCTTTTACCGGAGATCCTGATATGTTTCCTTTTGCATTGCTTTCCGAATTCGGGAGATAAATCCCGAAATTTTTATTTGTCCTGAATACTCCGATAAGATTCTCGTATGATTCTTCATCGACCCTGACTATATAATCTTTCTCCGGTGAATCTCTGTGCTCACAAAATCCATACGTTTGTCCCTCGTTTACCGCGTCACAAATCGAAAGAAGTGCGTGATACTCCCCAAAACTGACATCCTCTACCGTAATACGTATCCAGCCATCGTAGGAATAATCTGCCTCCCATTTTTCTCCCGGACTTATTTCAGCAATTGTTTTCAGGATGTCTTCAGGACTGTTTTTCTTTATATAAATCGTCTTTTTGTACCGTCCTATATCAACCGGAATCCAATTTCGATCCGAATCAGGTGAAGGAGGAACAATATAATGATGTGATTTTTTCTTTAACAATCTACTCCCCGGACCAAATCTAAAATAGATCAACGCCAGAATAACCACAAATGAAATAACCGTTTTGGGTTCCATGTATTGTTTTTAATCGCTAACTGTTCCCGTTTTTCGCCGAAAATAAAAAAGCTTAGTAGAATGACGATGCTTTCTGTGGAGAAATAACAGAACTTTAGTGCCAATTGGTCTATTTTATCTGGAATTGGAAAACAGATTTTTTTAGTCCCACAATAAAAGGAAGAAAAAAGTAAAACGGTTTTTTGATTTACTTATTTTTCTATATTTGAACATATTAAACTAAATACATACAACTAAAAACAATTATCTGAGCATAAGAAACCGTGCTATTATAGGAGGGGGAGTTGGGTTTCCACAAAAACGAAAATTCAACACCAAAAAAAGCTTGAATTTGTCAACCTCTGATAGAAAGGTGTAAGAAATAAACTTTGTATCAAGTAAGTTAATATTTTTGCTTAAAACAAAAATGTCTTGATAAAAATTGAACTAAATAGAATCAAAGCTTCTTTAGCAAAGACTAGAAAGAAAAACAAGTGGTTAACGGAACAACTTGAGGAAGATAAATCAATCATATCTCACTGGTACTCGAACACAAAACAACCATATCTAGAAAACATACACACAATTGATATTCGAGAACTTTTAAATCCAACAAAAATTAACAATGACTAGGAAGAAAACATATATAGACCTTTTTGCAGGTTGCGGTGGGCTCTCTTTAGGATTGTATAATTCAGGATTATGGAAAGGTAAATTTGCTATTGAAAAAAGTCCTGACGCTTTTAAGACACTTCAATACAACTTGATTGAAAAGGCAAATCATTTTGAATGGCCAAATTGGTTAACAGAACAAAATCACGATATTAATGAAGTAATTAAAAATTATAAGGACAATTTAAAATTACTAAGAGGTGAAATTGACCTTGTGGCAGGTGGTCCACCTTGTCAGGGTTTTTCAACAGCAGGAAGAAGAGTAGAGGGGGATTCAAGGAATGAATTAATAAAATCCTATATCAAATTTATTAGACTGGTTCAGCCAAAGGTTATTTTTTTCGAAAATGTTAAAGGCTTTACACAGAAGTTTGATAAAAATAAAATTAAGGGAAAAATCTATTCTGAATATGTTACTAATGCACTCGAATATGATTCCCCTAAAGGCGATTTCCAAGGATATAAAGTTGAGGGTAAATTGATTGATTTTTCAGAGTTTGGAATTCCACAAAAACGAACAAGATTTATTTTAGTTGGTATTAGAAAGGATATTGCTAATCAAGTAAAACCAAACGATTTTTTTGAACAAATCCGAAAGCAAAAAGAAACTTTTTTAATTAAAAAAGGAATTGGACTGACAAATTCTTTAGAGGATGCTATTTCTGACTTACTAAAAATTAATGAAGTTGTATCTCCCGACACAAAATCATTTTCAGCAGGTCTTTACAATCCAATTCAATCCAGTTATCAAAAATTGCTTAGAAAGAATGTTCATAATGAAATTCCAGACAGTCATAGATTTGCAAAGCACAATGAAGACACATTAAGAAAATTTGAGTTTATTCTTGAAAATGCAGAAAAAAATAAAACACTTTCTAACGAATTAAAAGAAAAATTTAACCTCAAGAAGAGAACAGTAATTCCACTATCAGCTGAAACACCGACTCCAACTATAACAACTTTACCAGACGATTATATTCACTATTGTGAACCTAGAATTTTTACTGTACGAGAGTATGCAAGAATACAATCATTTAATGACTGGTATGAGTTCAAAGGTAAATACACCACAGGAGGCAAAAGAAGAACCCAAGAAGTTCCTAGATATTCACAAATTGGAAATGCTATACCTCCACTTTTTGGGGAACAAGTTGGTTTAGTTCTTAATAAATTATTTTAAAATGCAGAAGCCATTACAATTTAAAATCAGCTCTGCTTTAAAGAATATTATAGGTAGAGATTTAATTACAGATGATTTCATAGCAGTATTTGAATTGGTTAAAAATTCGTATGATGCACACGCTACGAGAGTTGATGTAGTTTTTGAAGACATATACAGCAGTAATGGTAAAATCATTATAAAAGATAATGGAAAAGGAATGAGTTACCAAGATTTACTTGATAAATGGCTTTTTGTTGCCTACTCAGCCAAAAAAGAAGGAAAAGAAGAGGATAGTTATGAAAACTATCGCGATAAAATTAAAGTTAAACGAGCTTATGCTGGAGCAAAGGGTATTGGAAGATTTTCTTGTGATAGACTTGGAAGTGAATTATACCTTGAAACTTTGAAAGACCAAACGGATGCAAAATCTGAAGTTTTAATTACCGATTGGAATAAGTTTGAAGAGGATAGTAATGATGAATTTGTAAATGTTAGCGTCCTTCATGAAACGTTAGAATCGAATTCGTATGGAATACAACACGGAACCGTATTAGAAATATCAAATTTACATAGTGATTGGGATCGTAAAAAATTTGAAAATCTGAAAGATTCCTTAGCAAGATTAATTAACCCTTCTTCCATACAGGATGAAGATCCCTTTAGGATTTTTTTAACTGTCACGGATGAAATAGATGGAGATAAAAAACAGATTACTAAAAACTCAAAAAAAGCAAAAGAGGGTAAACTTGATGAAAGCGAAATAGAATATTTTAACGTGATTAACGGTCAAATCCGAAATCCAATATTTGAGACATTACAGTTAAAAACAAGTTACATCGAATCTGATATTCAAAAAGATAAAATTATCACTACTTTATTTGAGGGAGGCAAATTTGTTTATAAGATCGAAGAAGAAAATCCATATACGGATTTAGTTGATATACATTATGCTATCTATTTTTTAAACCAGTCTGCAAAATCCACATTTACTAGGCGTATGGGTGTAGAGCCAGTAAACTATGGACATATTTTTGTTTATAAGAACGGTTTGAGAATATATCCATATGGTGAAAGAGGCGAAGATCCATTTAAAATGGATAATCGTAAAGCCCAAGGACACTCAAGATACTTAGGAACAAGAGAGGTTATTGGATATATTTCTATAAGTAGTAATAATCCTAATTTGAAAGAAACATCAAGTAGAGGTGATGGTTTTATCAAAACTAAAACTTATGATAATCTTGTCGAACAATTTTATGAAACTTTAAAAAAGCTTGAAAAATACACAATAGAAATTACTGATTGGGGGAATTTTTTATCAGAAGATGATTATATCAATATAAATCAGTCTTTCATTAAAAATGAAGGGAAAGATAATCAAAGCAATTTTGATGTAAATGAGAATATATCGAAGTTAATTAAAAATTTAACCAACTCTAAAAATGTTTTAAGCTTTCAGCTATCAGAGAATATTTTGAGCATTTTAGATGCTAAAAGTGAACAATCTGCTCAAGGGGTTTTGAAAACTATTTCCGAAAAAATTAAGCAGGGAGATTTTGACGAAAAAGAAGTAATTCAAACAATTAAAAATGTAGAGAAGAAAATTTCTGATTTACAAAAAAGTAAAATTGAAGCAGAAGAAGAAGCATTACTTAAACTTGTAGAGAACGAAGAGTTAAAAAATGAATTAGATCGGGAAATCGCTGAAAAACTTTTTGATAAATCTCAGATTGGTCGTGAGAAAAAAGATTTATTGGCTCTTCAACATCAAATAATCCATACCGCTGGAAATATAACTTGGAGTTTAGATTCTTTAATTGATTCAATCAACGAAGATAAGCCCAAAGATAAACTGATTAAAGATGTTAAGGATATTAGTCTTGAAGTACTAAGGATTGTAAGTGCTTCAAGATTTGTAACAAAGGCTGGGTTTAATACACAAGCAGAAAAAATAACAAATGACCTTGTATCTTTCGTCAATGATTATGTTCAAAATATTTACGTTCCCGCAGACTCCTTTATACATCAAAAAAGACTAATAAAAATTGAAATAAAAGAAAAAAGTTCAGTTAAACACATACTAAAATTCAGACCGTTTGAAATCACAGTGATATTAGACAATTTGTTTTCAAATTCAAGAAAAGCTAAGTCTACTAAAATTGAACTTGAATGGATAAAGAGTAAAGAATATTTGATTTTAAATTTTAAAGATAATGGAAGTGGTATTCCAGATGAAATCAAGGATAAAATTTTTGATTTTAGATATAGTAATACTGATGGTTCTGGTATCGGGCTTTATCATGTGAAAGATTTATTAAGTAAATATAAAGCATCAATTGAATTTGTGCAATCTAATCAAGGAGCCGAGTTCAACTTAAAATTCCCCGTATGAAGCTAAATTATAAAATTATCTGGGTTGAAGATAAAATTGACACTCGACCATTCTTATCTTTAATAGAAAATGTAAAAAGTCATCTTGAAAATGAGTTTTTCAATGTTCATATTGATACAGCAGAAGATTTTGACGAGTTCAAAGAAAAATATGAAGACAGTCAAACCTATGACCTAATTATTACAGACTTAAATCTAAATGAAAGCCACGGAAATGAAGTAATTGATTTTATTCGTGATGAAAAACATATCTTAACCGAAATATTTTTCTACTCTGCAAATAGTGAATTGTCTACTACAAAGTTAGCAAACAGTAGCAGAATAACATTCTACCAGCTTGACGGACAAGATTATCATAAAGAACTGCAAAATTCAATAATTGAAGTGATTAACTTAACAATTGCAAAGTTTCAGAACATTGTAACAATGAGAGGGATGATAATGCAAGAGACAAGTTCCTTAGATTTGAAAATGGAAGAAATTGTTCGAAAACAATTAAGTAATCCCTACCTTGAAGAACACATTACACCATTATTGAATACGATTTTCGACAACATTTTTGCAAACGCTAAGGAAAAATATGAAAGAGCAGAAAAAAGAAAAGTAAAAGACATTTTACGAGATAATGTTCTTTTTAATTCTTCTCAGAAAATATTTGCTCTAGGTGCAATTTTAGAAATAATGAAAGAAGAAAATTTTGCATCAAAATACAATGACGAAGTTATACTAATCCGCAATCAATTTGCACATTCTGAACTTAAAAAAAACGAACAAGGCAAAGAGTTTTTTAAAGTTAAAGGAGAAGAAGTTTATTTCGATAAGGATTTTTGTAAAAAAATTAGACGTGATTTAAACAATTACATAAATAAAATAAACACTATTGAAAAGAAAATTAAGTCTGTCAAGTAGTCAAAATTTACTGTTAATTCTAATAAAAAGAATACGCACACATCTTATCTCTACTTTCAATTCAAACCACTACATCAACAAGAGTATCAATTTTTGAGTAGTTTCTCCATATACACCCCCTTATTCGTACGTATCATTAGGGTATATACTCCCTTGCTTAAAGAAGCAACCGAAACCGGAATTTGATGTTCCCCCTCAGGAAGCCCTATTTCTTCTGTTTTAGAAATCAACTTTCCCGAAACATCAACTATGTAGATTGATACTGTAGATTGTTGAGTTAGCGTAAGGCTAAGGTTTATTACTTCAGAACCTGGATTAGGATAAAGTTGTATTTTTTTCGTTGTGAGTTCGTTTTCATCGATTGAAATCGTTGTCATTGTCAACAACCGTATGACCGGGGCAAACGTCATGTTCTGATAATAATCGTCCGGGGCTGTATAAAACCAACTTGTTACATTTTTACCTATTACACTTTTAAAAGGTAATAAGCCAGAAAGTTGTATAGGAGCAAATGTACTTCCTGAGTTGCAAATAAACACGACGGTCCGATCTCCGGTATTCAAATAAGACGGGTTAAGAGAATTATTAGATGGAACTAAATTTATATGTGTCCCTAAATCTTCAAATTGAATTTCATATTCTTCTGATGAAGACAAGAACTCTAAAGAGCTACCATCATACCTGTAAATTTCAGCATAAATTGAACTTCCCTGTATTTGCTGAAATTCTTCTTGAGAGAGTTTTGAAATCCCAACACTAATCTCATCAAAAAACAAAGTATTCGCAAAAAACAATTCAAATACCATACCCAAACAAGCACCTGAATTATCTTCGCCATCAAATTCATAAAAAGCCCCTGTCAAGCTTTCATCGGAACCATCATAAAAATCCCGGGTGTTAAAGCGATTTGTGTTATAAGTAGAAAAATATTCAAAAGGAATAGTTAATGTATCATTCCATGTGTTTTCCAACTGCTCCGTTGTTTCCAGTTCAAAGTGAAAATTGTATTGTTCATCAACAAGGAATTCGTAGATATCTATTCCATTTGTTCCCTCTATAGTAAGGGTGTCTATCTCATGAGGTTGTACTAAAACACTTTGCGGGCTGACTCTCTCTATACCGTTAGAAGAAATTATCTTAAGGCTTACTTCTATCGGCGCAGAGCCTTCATTTTTTACAATTGCACCAAAATTAATAAAGGTGTTCGGATGAAAGATTCGGTCTTCTGACAACTTTGTATAGGAAATATGGTTATCACCAATGCTAGTGAAAGCTTGTACTAACTTTAAATCATACTCAAACCCTTCACGAATTTTCACATCATCAATAAACCATCCATACGATTTTCCGTTTACTACATCATCAGTATTATAATCAACCGTAAACCGGAACATAACCTGAGAAGGATTGTCCGAAATAGCAGTAGTAATGTTGTACTGTCTTAGCATAGATGCCGGATAGGGTACACCACCGTCATACGTAAGTCTGAAAATATCATCATTTGTACCCACGACTTTCCAGGTAACTCCTAAATCTGTTGATACTTCTACAAGTTGTTGATCATAGTACCGTGCACCGTATTGTTCAAATTCAATAATTACGTTATTTAGCGCAGACAGGTCAAAAATAGAGTCAAAAGTTAGGTGAAATGTATTGTTTATGTGGGAGGCATTCGTTGGATCTCCATTTGTAAACAAAGCGTAATTTCCTCCACTTGTAGAAGCGGTCCATGCATCAAAATACCAGGTTCCTTCACCTGAAGTGATCGTAAAAGTATTATCCGGATTCATTTCTGCTGGTCCTGTAGCTATCCAATTCGTTAGGGATGAAAAATTTGCGGCCCATACAATGTTTCCTGATGCCCCCGACTGACCATTTTGAACAGGAAACAACATTGCCCGTCTATTTCCTTCATCCATAGGTTGTGTAACCATCGAACGTGGAGTAGCATCAAAATTCTGAGAAAATACAGACGTGGAGATCAATAGGAAAATAAAACCGATTAGTACGTAGGCATATTTCATTTTCAGGATGAATTAATCTTTAATAATCTGAAAGTTACGAAAAAAGATTATGGCAAAACCCTGTTAGGTAACAAAACTAAAACAGGCAAACTCAATTGACCACTAATTACCTGAATTTAAAATTATACTTTACCGAACACCCCACCCAGGGGGATAAACGGCTACTTTTTCGCTCTTTATAAATGGAGTAGCGATAGATGAGGTAACCACTAATTGAAAAATGGAATCTATTGTTTCTTGGCCTGTAAAACATTCCCAAAGAACCGGAAGGCATTACAACAACGACCGGAGGTAAGTCTGCGTAAGGCAAGTAGTTTAACTTACCGGTTGACAGTATAGGATTGATACCAGCTGCGAACGTCAAACTAATTCGTGGTCCAAATCTAGTTCCATATTCGTAAAAAGGCGAAAGACTGAATGTATAGTTAGGATATGATTTTCCGGGAGCGTAATGCTTCATTCCGGATGCTCCAATTCCGACGCCAATTCCGTGTTTGTTCTTTTGAAAGGTGTATTCGTATCCCAATGAGTAGACAATGTTCCTACCCATGAACTCTCCAAAAAAGCCATGAGATTCAAGTGTTTTGTCTTGTATAGAATCTAAGTTCTCTCCAGGCATTCTGGTTGTATTGGCAGGGTGCTTGATGCTTTGATTTGTTCTTAGCGGATCTGCTACCTGAGCCATTAGTAAATGATCAGAACGGAGAAGCATCAGGCATACTACGGCTATCAACAATTGTTTTAGACTCATTCTTCTACTATTTTAAAATGATACTTTACCGTTATACCCGGAAAAATAGTGGAAAAAGGAGGGTTGCTTAACCACTTCACAGAAAAATCAGAAGTTCTTATCTGAGTAGCTTCCCAATAGGTTACTCCTGAAAGTAGAAATTGCCAGTTATCATTTTTTGTTCTGTAAAAAAAGGATAGGTTGGGAACCAAACTCACTGCATGGATATACGGCATATCAGAATAGACCATTGTTTCATGTAATGCGTCCGTATACATGATGGGAGTTGCATTATAACCAAGGTAGGAACCTATTCTGAAGCCAAATTGATTACCATATTCATAAAATCCTCCGACTCCCAGGTGAAGATTTAGAAATCTTTTTTTAATAGGATTGAAACCAATGCCTGTTGTTACTCCGGCTCCGTGTTTCTTTGGAAACTTTTTCGTCCATTCGTACCCCATCGAATACCAAAGTGGATTCTTACCAAGAGCCTCGAGATAAACACCGTGAAGTGATCGGGATTTTTGTCGATACAAAATGTCTTCTTTTTCCGACTTCCCTGAACCAGGTGTTAAATCCGGTATATGGTTTGACTGACTCCCGACTAAATGGGGAATTAGGCTAATCCCGATAAGTAAGAAAAGAATCTTTTTCATAATCTGAATTTGAAGTCAACCCCGCAAGACGGTAAAAAATAGCGTCTTGTGATCTCTATTATATTCATATTGTCATCAGCTGTGTATCCCATCTTGTTAAGGAGTGAAAAATTCACTTCGGGAGTGATGTAAAAAAGGCCTTTAACCACTGTGATTTCACAACCGATGTTTCCTGAAAAATAATACATCATCCGCGGAGGTCTGTCCCAGGGTACCCAACTGTTAAACCTGCCATTAATACTTGGCACGTTAAAAACGATACCTTCGGATAATCCTAATTTCAGCTTAGGGTTTTTACCAAACAAAACGACGGATTGATTAAGCGAAGGGCCAATAGACCAACCTCTGGTAAAATAGCCTACATGTCCGGCTGCTCGAAAGTCAAACTGTAGTAAAAGACGCTGATTGATTTCGTATTCTAAATTGTACCCTACCGAGGACATAAATGCAGGGCCCAGTAATTCGACAGACAGACCATGATATAGTTGTCTATTTCGTTTACTGCTCGTGGAGTCTGTTGTGGATTGTGTGATACTATTCCATGTAGGATCCTGAATCTGGCTGTAAACAGGCAGAGAAATCATGAGTATAACTACGATTATAAATTGTTTCATTTCGTTCTGTTTTTAAAGTTATACTTTACGGTCAATCCCACCAAGGGACTAATAGTTACGTAAGGTTTCCACTTTACACCAACCTCCCTCTTTCTTCTAACAATCCATGTATAGACCTGTCCGTAAAGAATAATCTGAAAACGCTGCTTTTTTGTTCGATAGAAAGCTCCCAGAAAATAGGAAGGGAACAGACTGAGATAATAGGGTTGGTCAGCGGGGTGTAAGTAATCCAGTTTATTGGAATACACAATGGGATTACTATCCATTGCGAGACTGATTCCCGTACGAAGTCCGAAGCTGTTGCCGTATTCATAGAATGGGGAAACACTCAACGAAAAGTTAGAGAACTTTTTGCCAGCAACAGATTGATATAGATACCGGGCACCGACTCCTATCCCAAACGCATTTTTCCCTTTTTTAGAGACAAATTCATAGCCTACAGCATAGGTCAGATTTCGGCCTAAAAACTCTAAATAGACACCCTGAAAGGTCTCTTTTTTGGGTTCCATGCTTACTGAATCGACACCCAATCCCCTACCATCATTTTGCTGTGCCCTCGCTCCGAGACTAACCATACCGATCAGGAAAAGTATAGATTGAATAATTTTCATAACCGTCTAATCAATTGATTTAACTCATTTTTTCTCAAATGAAAACCGATACCCCAAACTAAATTGTATAGCCCATTGGTTTACTCTTTCAACATTTAGGGCATAAGTTGGATTATAATATTCTTCTGCATGATTAACCAACCCCATGGAATAGGCTGCACTAAATGTAAATTTCATATACTCTATTCCAATTCTATAATTTATTCCGGCTTCCCATCTTGGTTTGGCAAGGTCTCGTCCTTTGACATATTCCAACTTTGTTTTTGGATAAGAATCAAGGTCATCTGACTCAAAGTAAATTCTATCATACATGCCAAAGAGAGCAATTCCAACAAACGGACCTATTGCACCAAATAAATTTACTTTTGGAGAAAGATGCATGTAAAACTTTGCATAGATAGGAAGATCAAGATATTGAACCTTTCGTTGAGCAGTTAAATCGAAGCTGATGTAATTATCAGGGAAAGTAGGATGCCAGACCATTACAAAAAAGGCACTTCCCCTTGTGTTGGTTTCAAGACCTCCCGATAATGCGAAATAGTCAGTAAAACTATATTCATAGAGTCCTCCTAAATTGTATCCGAATGTAGTTTTGTGTTCCCAGTATACTCTTTCAGGTGTACGCGACGATAGATTTATTCCCCCAAAAATAGATAATGAAGATTGAGAGAAAACAGCTGAAGCAATAAAGAACAGGAATAGAACTGTCAGATATTTCTTTCTGATTAAATATTTCATTTTTTTGGTATAAATTATTCTTTAATGCAACGAATAGATCTTAGATTAGTGTTATTACCAGAGTATTGATGCATTACTATTTCAGTACTATTTTGTACAATATTATAACTCCAAGAGCTTTCAGAATCAACTTGACTGGAACTCCACCACATAGCTTGATGAGATATCCCTCCAAATGCAATTGCACCTCCATACATTGTTGAAAATGATTCACTTGGAAAAGCTGAAAAACCACTTCGATTGGCATCCTGATTATTCTCTATAGCTGCCCAAGGATATTCGTCACTCCTGTACCTTGAGTGTAAAGAACCGGCAATGCCGGTTCTTTATTACAGCCTGATAGAAATAGAATAAGAAAAAAACCAGTCCGTATCATATCTTATTTTCAGTTTTACACAAGAAGTATTTATTCTATTACAAACCGTATCACTTCGTTTTTGTTGTCATTTTGCCAGTGAAGGAAATAAGTTCCTGCCGCTGCATTCAGTTCGCAGGTAACTTCTGTTGTTTCGGGCATTTCCTCATAAATAATACGCCCTGTGAAATCACGTACCTGAAGTGTCCCCGGGGTTTCAAATGCGGGTAATTGCACCTGAAAGCTTCCTTTGTTGGGGTTGGGGAACAGCAGAAGGCGTTCATTACCGGAAGTTAGCTCCTGTATTTCGCGCTCGTATTTTTCTCCCTTGGATGGAAGCCCCTGGTTACCGTTTGCAGATTTGGTGCCCGTGGTAACAACCACATAACCGTGTTTGTACAACTCCTGTCCGCATACGTTATAGAGTGTAAGGCTATAGGACTGCGGATATGCGAAATTATCGTAATAATACGGATCCAACCCCTCACCGTTCCAGATACACATCGTATTGGAGGTTATGGCTCCGGAACTTGTATGTATGGGACTGATACTGCCTGATGGACCGAACACCGCCAACTCATAGCTGTCGGCAAATTCAGTATAGAAACAGAAACCATCATACATATTGATGACACAACAATTGGGCGCATGTTCCGGATCCCACTGATGTTCAAATTCGATAATACCCTGGTAATCCTTTTCCCATGGCAACTGGATAGTCTGCGATGCATCGGAGCACCCGTTTACCGCTTCGACCGAAAAGTAGGAATCCTGACAGGATCCGGTCAGCCATCCATCAGGCATTTCCCAATGGAAGGTTGTCCCCGAGAAATCGACTCCTCTATAGAAAGTCTCGCTATAAAAAGGCATGCCCAGTTGGTTAATGGTTATCTCTGTTACCCCTTCAGAAATGGAAAAATCAGCCGTGAAATGTTCCGTACCCTCATCGGTGTTTGTAACGCTGATACTTGCTGTAAGGTCGGAGCTGTTTGAATACTGTACGGTAACGGGAAATGATTGCGTATACTCAAACCCTGTATCGCAGGTATAGTTTACCGTTACCGTGTAATCAACGACCCCCGCACCGGCAGGTGTGGTAAAATAGGGATTGGCACTCGTGGGATCGTCTAAATGGTCAGCGGGAGACCAGGAAACGGAAGTACCCCAGTAGTCTACGTTGCTATCTCCGATCAGCTTGCCGGGCTGGTCACAGATTAGCTGGTCGGTAAAGGAAATGGTGTTCGGGCATAACCCGTCGCTACAGGGTTGGTTTTCGACCAGCAGACGCGAGCCGCCGGGTTCCATAGTAAAACCGTCCCCGAGAATCACCTGGTTTCCGGCTTGCAGGATGGCATGCGAGCCATTGAGAATACGGACTTCACCCGCGATATGGTTAATACCATCCTCGGGGTCCATCCCTTTGCCAACATAAATGTTGTTTCCTGCCTGAAAAAATTCCGTTGGGTAATTGAACACGGTATTGTCAAAGTACCAGTTATCCCGGCACCCATTGGGTTGTACTTCGTAGATGCGGATGTCATCCCAATCACCACCTCCGGTGCCATCGCCGGGATCGCCGTTCACACCCAGTGTCATCCAGTCCAAATCGAAAAAAGAGGAGTAATAGTGTTTTGTTCTGGTCCAGTTATCCCCAGAATTTGCACTAAATGATTTTAACAGCACCCCGCCAGATGGTGATTCAACATCTTTATTATTACCACATTGCCTTGTTTGCCCGTTAGAAAAGTAGACGTTTGATGTTCCATTCCCTCTTCTAAAAGTTTCAATGAAATAAATTTTACCTGTTTCTAAACCTCCGTGCCATAATGGGACAACCAAAAACTCCCCATTGGTACCGTTTCCCCTGTTTATTCCACTTCTGGCATGCGTAGACCATACAGCTCCGTTTCGTAGAACGTTTGCTGTTCCTACAGGGGGGCGACTCCATCCACAAAACACACTCTTCCTAAGTGGATGTGTCCATTCGTAAACCTCTTGCCAATAAGTGCCAATCCATTCATATCCACCGTCATCATAGCAATAATAGTCAGGGTCTCCTGATGGGCCAACCCCTCCATTAGGGTTGTTTGGATAATCTTCTGTTACTACTTCAAAACTGTAGTTTGGCACTAGGTTTTTCCATGTTGGATCTATTATCTGACTATAGCTTGAATTTAAACTTAGTATCATGAGAAAAAATAAGAACTGCTTCATTTTACTCTGAATTTAAAATTATACTTAACTGAACAACCCATCCATGGGGATAAACGGCTACTTTTCCGCTCCTTATAAATGGAGTGGCGATACATTATGTAACCGCTGATTGAAAAGTAGAACCTATTGTTTTTTGTTCTATAGAACATTCCAAAAGAACCGGAAGGAATTAATACAACGACCGGAGGTAAGTCTGCGTAAGGCAAGTAGTTTAACTTACCGGTTGACATTATAGGATTGATACCGGCTGCGAACGCCAAACTAATACGTGGTCCGAATCTAGTTCCATATTCGTAAAAAGTA
>NZ_BAAAFH010000003.1:436696-443364 GCF_039523435.1 Wandonia haliotis | reverse complement strand
TCTTTTGAAAGGTGTATTCGTATCCCAATGAGTAGACAATGTTCCTACCCATGAACTCTCCAAAAAAGCCATGAGATTCAAGAATTTTATCCTGTATAGAATCCTGGTTCTTTTCTGTCATCCTGTCCGAAGACTCTAAATAGACGCCACGAAAAACTTCCTTTTTGGATTCCCTAATCAACGAATCGACACCCAATCCCCTACCATCATTTTGCTGTGCCCTCGCTCCGAGACTAACAACACCAACCAACAAAAAAACATATTGAACAGATTTCATAATAATTATTTATTTAGGAGTTCTTGCACCTGTTGTTTCAAACGGTCGATTTCTTCCCAATACGGTTTGATCCAGTTTTCGTAATCACCAATTTGTCCAGAACTAAAACAGTAATCATTTGATCCTGAAGCTGGGTTATATGGGTAGAGATCAAAAACTGTTTCAAAGCTATAATTTGGGATATAGTTTTTCCATGTTGGATCTACTACCTGAGCCATAATCAAGTGATTGCAACCAAAATAAAATAGGTATATTGTTGTTAATAAGTATTTTATATTCATTTTTCAATTGTTTTAAAGTTATACTTCACCGTGATTCCGGGAAAAATGGTAGAAAAGGAAAGTGTGTTCAGCCATTTCACAGAGGTAGCGGAAATTTTTATTTGGGTAGTTTCCCAATAGGTTGCTCCTGAAAGTATAAATTGCCAATTATCATTTTTTGTTCGGTAAAAAAATGATAGGTTGGGAACCAAACTCATTGCATGGATATATGGCATATCAGAATAGACCATTGTTTCACTTAATGCATCAGTATACATTACGGGAGTTGTATTGTAACCAAGGTAGGAGCCTATTCTGAAACCAAATTGATTACCATATTCATAAAATGCTCCAAGTCCCAGGTGAAGATTTAGAAATCTTTTTTTAATAGGGTTGAAACCAATTCCCGTTGTTACTCCGACTCCGTGTTTTTTTGGAAATTTTTTCGTCCATTCGTACCCCATAGAATACCAGAGTGGATTCTTACCAAGAGCCTCGATGTAAACACCATGAAGTACCTTAGATCCTTGACGGTATAATGTGTCTTTACCTGTCTTTCCAAAACTAGGTGTTGAATGTAACTTATTGTTTGTCTGACCACATACTAAGTGAGTCATAGTGGCTATACAGAGACATAAGAAAATAACCTTTTTCATAGTCTAAATTTAAAGTCAATTCCACAAGACGGTAAAAAATGGAGCCTTGTGATTTCTATTATATTCATATTGTCATCAACTGTGTATCCCATCTTGTTAAGTAGTGAAAAATTCACTTCAGGAGTGATGTAAAAAAGGCCTTTAACCACTGTGATTTCACAACCGATGTTTGCTGAAAAATAATACATCATCCGCGGAGGTCTGTCCCAGGGTACCCAACTGTTAAACCTGCCATTAATACTTGGCATGTTAAAAACGATACCTTCGGATAATCCTAATTTCAGCTTAGGGTTTTTACCAAACAAAACGACGGATTGATTAAGCGAAGGGCCAATAGACCAACCTCTGGTAAAATAGCCTACATGTCCGGCTGCTCGAAAGTCAAACTGTAGTAAAAGACGCTGATTGATTTCGTATTCTAAATTGTACCCTACTGAGGACATAAATGCCGGGCCCAGTAATTCGACAGACAGACCATGATACAGTTGTCTATTTCGTTTACTGCTCGTGGAGTCTGTTGTGGATTGGGTGATACTATTCCATGTAGGATCACGGGTAACAGAATCTACACCCAACCCCCTACCATCATTTTGCTGTGCCCTCGCTCCGAGACTAACAACACCGACCAACAAAAAAATAGATTGAACAGATTTCATAACAATTATTCATTTAGGAGTTCCTGTACCTGTTGTTTCAAACGGTCGATTTCTTCCCGTTGCTCGATTGAGTACAGTGTCAATTCTTCTATTTTTTCAAGCAATATACGATTCATCTCGCCAAGGTCACTTCCTTGTTCCAATACATTTTCGCGTGACGGTACTCCCGGGAGGTGTCCCTTTTCTTTGATAAAGTCCCGGACTTCGTACAAAGAACGAAGCTGATAATCTTCTTCAAACACATAGTCCGGCCATGTATTCTGGTCTACAATGATTCTCCGGGTATAGAACGTCTCGTCACTTGTATTCATCATCATGAGTGTGCGACTGGCATTGCTCAACCGGAGGTTACCGTTAACATCTACGGAGAAAATAGTTCTGTCATTTTCATAATCGTGCAATGTCAACTGGCGGGCGCGTACATCACCCGTATTGGTAATGGTAACCCGTTCCTGCGATACGCCACTTGCAGTATGGATCAATTGAAAAGCTGGTCGCGAATTGTTGTTGAAATTCCGGGCAATGGTGATGTATGGGCTTTCGTTTTCCGAATTGACCGGAGCGTCTCCCAATCGTAACCCGCCCTGAAAATACCCCCTGCTGCGTACATCCAATGCATATTTAGGATCGTTGGTTCTGATACCGACATTGCCGCAAAGGGCATAGAGCTTGTCCGGTCCGTTGGCCCATGTTGGCGTGGAGCCGGCAAAACAGGTTCGTGGCTGGTAGATGATGTCTGATAGGATCATACCGCCTATGCGTTTTACCTCTCCGTTGGTATTGCCGTCTCGTCCTAACAATCCGATTTTATCTAATTGGCCAGCCCCAATGGAGTCAAGGGTAGTGATTTCATCGAGTATCAGTTTTTTGCCAACGCCAACGTCCTGTACGAACTTGGCATCGCCTGCCACATTGAGATTACCCGCTATTTCCATATCGTCTTTGTTCATCGAGACGCTTTGCGATACAACGGATACCGTTGGGCATTCGGCAGACGTAATCAGCACGGCATACACGCCCGTTTGCTGCGGACTGAAAGACGAAAGCGTTGCCCCGCCGATGGCAGCGTTGTTCTGGTCGGCACGTACCCACTGGTAATTCCCTGAAGTTTCTACAGCGGTAATGGTGGTGCTGTCGTTGCTGACGGCAATCTGATTATTCAGCGATATTTGCTGACAGTCGGGGTTGTTTTGTGCGAAACTGTTCTGATTTCCTACTAATAAAGCGAATGTAGTAAGTGTAAAAAATACTCTTTTCATAGATTAAATTGTTTTGATACGTTACAAACATAACCTTTTTAGGAAATACTATTTACAAAAGTGTATAAAAATGGTTTTGGTGCAAAATCAAAAAAGGTTTGTTGTTTCTCTGCTAAATTATAGTAAACCGATTAATTTATTTGTTGTATTAAATGATTTTCAGGGTTGTTCTACCAACTAAAATCAGTATTCATTCTCATATCTGTAAAACAATTATAAGTAACTAAAAGTTACAGGGGGAGAGAACATATTTTATAACCTATTGAAAATCAAATGTGTTTTAGCTGCTTTTTTTCGTATAAGAGGGAACAGTTGGGCGTTGATGCCAACCCAATTCAAACTACGTAAACCAACAAGGATATTTACACATATCCTCGACGATACCACAAAATTCATAAAACAAAAGAGCGGACGAAAATCGAACCAAAAGAATCAATAAGATTGAATTTTTAGGGGCTCTTACAATTTCAAGAAATGAATACCAGCAGTTATTTTTTATGAAGAAAACAACAGAAAAAAGAGAAATAGATATTGATTTGGTGCAGCGGCCAAGAAAGGAAAATTTACTCCCTAATGTATTGAGCAAGCAGGAAGTTAAAGCAATATTAGAAGCACATTCAAATATAAAACACCGAATGATACTTACACTAATTTACGCATGTGGTTTAAGGAGAAGTGAGTTTATTCAGTTAAAACCTGCAGCTATTGATAGCCAGAGAAAGCTATTGAAAATGAACCAAAGTAAGGGAAACAAGGATCGATACATTCCTATTTCAGATACAATCATTGAGTTATTACGTCAATATTACAAACTATTCAAGCCAAAAAAATGGCTATTTGAAGGGCAAAAGTCTGGTAGGTCAATCATTAAAAACAGCATTAATCAAAGTCAAAAGAGTTTACAAAACATTCAAAGTCCGTTTGATGATTTGTAAATCAAAAACATTTCATTAATTTTCACAATGTAATATTCAGTAAAACTGTACAATATTTCCATATTGTAGACGGTAATGTATGGTTAAATTGGATGTATAAACTAGTTACCCAACATTAACAAGAATGAGCATTGTACGACCGAGACTTAACGATTTTCATAACATTCCAATAACTCAGGAGGAGGTTGATTTTGCGATTCCGTTCATTGATGAAGACATTCCACTTTATGTAGACCCATTCCTGTTGTGGAAATCTCCATCGATGCAAGATAACTCTTTACATCTTTTAATAACGAACAGCTTTAATCACCTTGGTCATTTAGTTAATAAAGGCATGGAAAAAGAAGCGATTGACTTATTAATTAGAGCATCTGAATGCGATGAAGCGGGACTTGGTAACTCAAAGACAAAAGCTGGTAAAAGAATCGGTGAAAAATTAGCCGTTAATGTACTGAGCCAATTCAAATCTATTCCTCAAATTAACAAGAATGGATTCACTCATTTCGAAGAAATTCAATTACTAGTAGATAACTTTTCCAAAGACAGAGTAAGCGATATCGCATGTAATTTCATTCAATCCTTTTTGGTTGATTTTACTATTGAACAATCTGAAAAGTATGGAATCCCAATTGAAAAAGTTAAACTACAGAATATATATAATTCAAAGACAAATTCGTTTGGGGAAGAAGAGACACATTTACCAATAAATCCTAGTACAAAATCTCCAATTTTATTAATCCCTAAAAGGTGGTTGAAGCACATGCCTTGGTTGAATAGTGATGATTATTTCAATAATTATTACATATCCAAAATTCACAAGGAAGGTAATGATTTCCCCGACAAGATTAAATTGCTTGATTTTAATCGTCATAACTATGACATCGTTCAGGCCTACACAGCTATCAAAGAAAAGCAGCTTGAAAACTGTAAAAATGATCCATTATTTACTCAAATCCCGGTAACTTCAGCAAAAAGAAAAATTTCTACAATTACTAAACTTCCATCCGGGAAAAGCGATAATGCAGATAGGAAATATGAGGATAATACATGTCAGCTAATGGCTTCACTCCTCTACCCACACTTGGATTTTGCAAGTGAACAAAGCAGAACGGATTCTGGTGTTTTAATAAGAGATTTAATATTCTATAATAACACTTCCACCAATTTCTTGAAAGAGATTTATAATGACTATGGAAGTAAACAAATTGTTTTTGAACTTAAAAACGTTCATGAAGTTAATCGAGATCATATATTTCAATTAAATAGATATTTGAACGATCAATTCGGAAGATTTGGGATTATAGTAACCAGGAATCCACCGCAAAAAAAGGTTTTTAAAAACACTATTGATTTATGGTCAGGACAAAGAAGGTGTATTTTAATTCTTGATGATTCAGACTTAAAAATGATGACACAAGTGTTCATAAGCAAACAGAGAGATCCTATTGAGGTTATTAAAAAGAAATACGTTGAATTCATTAGGGCTTGCCCATCTTAAAAGCAATTACAATGAAAATAAATATTGAGGATTTTAAAAAAATTCTAAACCAATTAGAAGGATTACATGATGAGATTTCCAATCTTTCGAAGAAGTCATATACTGATGCTTTAAATTCATTCAAATTGAAAATGGTAAATCAAGTTTTGAAAAGAGCAAATGTCCTTCTTGGTAAAGATTATAAACCTTTCGATGACTTTGATGAGTTTGATGAAGACGACTTACCTAGTAACAGCGATGTTACCCTCGTTCTGTCTCAATACATAAACTGTATGGAAAGTTTGAGAGAGGAAAATATTACATCCGAGATTGAATATACTATCAGCGGAAGCGTTGCAAAGATTTACTGGTCTTGGAAGGGAACAAAAACAGAAACTTATCCACCTAAAAATATCAAGAAATAATGTCAAAAAAAGAATATTATCAATCCGCCGAGAATGTTGAAAAATTTAAAATGTTAAGTGAACTCTTGGATTCAATCTATCTAGAAATGAAAGAATTTTCAAAGAAGAAACCTGATGAACCATTGAATACTTTCAAATGCAAAAATGTAAATCGAGTTTTAACTCAACTACAGGAGTTGCTCAATGAAGAACCCACAATAGGTTTTTTGGATTTACTCGATGAAGAAACACTTCCGACAAATAGTGATGCTATTTTAGTTATTGGACAGTATCAAGCATCTATGAAAAGATATTATAACAAGTACACTGACACTTACCGTAACTGGAATATCAAATAAACGTTGGGTAACAAAACCTAAGCGGCATTAAAACGACCGCTTAGCTTAGAACCGTTATCCTCAATTAGAATGGAAAAAATCAATCAAAATAATCTAATCCAATTTTTAAACAACTTAGAAATAGTTGAAAATGATTGCGACCATTCTAAATTCAAAGGTTGGAATGATTGGAATCCGAAATTTGAACCCGAATTAGTAAGAATAGGGAAAATTGAACAAGATCTAAATATGGAGTCTCCAAAAGAATATTGGGGAGAACAAGCTCCAATTTTGCTTAACGAATATCCTTATTGGAATTGTGAAATTCATCAATGCCCTAAGTGTAATCGACCTTTCTTCTTTTACAATGAAGATGGCAGTCACGGAAGCCAAAAAAGATATCGTC
>NZ_BAAAFH010000003.1:0-436613 GCF_039523435.1 Wandonia haliotis | reverse complement strand
AGAAAATAGAATGAAAGATATGGATGAAAATTACTCGGATTATCGAGTTGTTTCGTGGAGATAGAAAAAAGAGGATAACAATGAACCGTGGTAAAATCCAAGAAAAAATTCAACTATTGTTGAAAACAATACGGGATTTACACTTCGGTAATTTTCGTCGTAAACCAATCCTGATTTTGCAATAGCGAAGACTTGTTTGATTCATTTATTGGCCACAGCTATTAATGCTAGCTTTTTCGATTTTCCTCTCGCAATTATCCTTTGGTACAATTCTCGACAAGCTTTGTTGGTTTTACAAGCGACAAACTACTTCTTGGCACAGAATTAGAGAATGGTCGAGAAACAAAAGTTGATAAGTCAAGAGGAGAAAAAATCGAACCACTGAATTAGATGAAGTATTCGCGCCCATTCTCAACTATACCAAGGGTTTAAAAAAACAAAAAAGCGGACAAAGCAAGTGTTTTAACTCTTTGTCCGCTTTGGTGGAGAAGATCGGGCTCGAACCGACGACCTCTTGACTGCCAGTCAAGCGCTCTAGCCAACTGAGCTACATCCCCAGTGCCTCAATTACGAGGCTAAAATATCTAAAAAGTTCCAATAACGAATCGGATCCACTCTTTTTTCTACACCTTGTCCAGTGCCTGCGAAATATCTGCGATCAGATCCTCGTAGTTTTCCACACCGATTGAAAGACGTACCAGTTTGTCCGAAATATTAAAACGCTTCTTATCCTCCGGATCCACACCAATATGTGTCATAGTCGCAGGATGTTCTGCCAATGATTCTGTACTTCCCAAACTCACGGCAAGTTTTATCAAGCGCAATCCGTTCAAAAAGCGGAAAGCTTCTTTTTCTCCGCCTTTGATGTCAAAAGAAATCATCGCTCCATACGAAAGACATTGCTTCTCGACAATTGCTTTCTGACGATCATTTTCCGGATACCCCAGGAAGTAAATCTTTTCGACCATCGGATGATCTTTCAGAAAAGCAGCTACATGAAATGCATTTCTTGCCTGCTCGTCCATACGTACTTTCAGCGTCTCAAGACTTCGCATTAAAAGCCATCCCGTATGAGGTGCCGCCATATTTCCGAGGAAAGTACGGTATTCTTTCACCTTTGCCATATAGTTTGCCGAACCCAGACAAGCTCCGGCAATCAGGTCACTGTGTCCCCCGATATATTTTGTCGCGGAATACAAAACCAAATCTGCTCCGTGCTTAATCGGATGCTGCCAAACCGGTCCCATATATGTATTATCACACGCCAGAATAACTCGCTTCTCTTCCGTCGAGAAATGATCCGCGATCTCGCGACACATTCCGATATCCGTCAACTGGTTATTCGGATTGGCCGGCGTTTCCAGGTACATCATTTTCAACTTATCCGCCTTTCCGGATGCTTCCACCATCCGAATAATCTCTTCTTTGCTGTCCGTAGGGTTGAATGCCAGTACATCCACACAAAAACGAGGCAGTACGTGACGAATAAAATGATCCGTCCCTCCGTACACCGGGTTCGAGAATAAAATCAGATCTCCCGGATCTAAAAAAGACAACATGGCTGTAGAAATAGCGGCCATTCCGCTTTCAAAAACAGCACAATCATCTGCCTCATCCCAAAGACAAAGGCGGTTTTCCAGAATCTCCAGATCCGGATTATTAATCCGGGAATAAATCAACCCCAATTCCTCATCCTGGTCTTTTTCCCGAAGGCCGTACGCCAATTCAAAAAATGCTTTTCCTTCTTCTGCCGATTTAAATACAAACGTAGATGTTTGAAAAATCGGGCACTTAATCGCTCCTTCTGATAACTCCGGTTTATACCCGTGAGACATCATCAAACTTTCCGGTTTCATCTTCTTCATCTTACAAATTTCCTAAATACAAATGATCTATCCAATAAGTTTCATTTATTTAGATATACTATCTATATTTGATTACTATTTCTGACAATTCACCTGAAAAAATGAATTCGAATGCAAAAAAAAGATGAAATATCTTTCCGCACGGACGAACTGGACCTGAAAATTCTCCAGTTGCTCCGTAAAAATGGGAAATTGAGCACCAAAGAAGTGGCGCAGGAACTCAACCTGACCTATACTCCCACCTACGAACGTATCCGAAAACTGGAAAACAATGGTTTTATCAAAGGATATCATGCCGAGATTGATCTTGCCCTTCTGGGGAAGAAACTCACTGTATTTACACAGGTCTCTCTAAAAGTGCACACACAGGAGTTTCTGGACGACTTTGAGTGTTCCGTTACTGCTTTTCCGGAAGTACAGCTTTGCGCCCACATTTCAGGAGATTTTGACTACCTTCTGCAAATCGCCGTCCGCGATATAGAGGATTATCGTGAGTTTATTGTTTCCAAACTTTCCAAGATTGATCACATTTCAAAACTACATAGCAACTTCGTTCTGAAACTCATCAAAGATCAGGGTAGTATTTACTGATTTCTCTTTTTAGCGTTTTTTGTGAAAAGCTTTGTAACCGGTTCTCCTTGAAAATCGTTAATATTTGTATTTTTACCACATCAATAGAGTGACATGGCAAAGCAGAAAAAGGAAAAAAAGGAATTTTCAAAGAAAACGAAACGAACCATTCTTATCCTTCTTTGGTTAGGAGCATTAAGCCCTTTTTTAGCGCTTTATTTCATGTTGGAGCAGTCAAAAGCGAACCTCCCTGACTATGAAACGCTCGAAAACCCGCCCGATCTTCAGGCTTCTATCGTGTATTCGGACAACGGAGAAGAACTGGGAAGGTACTGGCGTCTAAACCGAAAAAATGTAGATTACAATCAAATTTCCCAAAACGTATTTTCCGCTCTGATTGCAACGGAAGACGAAAGGTATTACAGTCATCCCGGCATTGATGCCAAGGCACTGGGAAGAGCTGTGTCGGCTGCTGCTTTGGGACAAAACAAAGGTGGAGCCAGTACCATTTCGCAACAGTTGGCTAAAATACTTTTTACCGATCCGGCTAAATCAACCTGGGAACGATTACGCCAGAAACTCGGTGAGAACATTCTGGCAACACGACTGGAAAGAGCCTATACCAAAGAAGAGATCATCACCATGTATCTCAACCAGTTTGATTTTCTTTTCAATGCCATCGGAATTTCATCTGCATCCCGGGTCTATTTCAACAAGACACCGGATCAGCTTTCCATCCAGGAAGCAGCTCTTTTGGTTGGAATGTGCAAAAACCCGGGACTATACAGCCCGATCAAACGTCCCGAAATGGCACTTGAGCGTCGTAATGTCGTATTGAGTCAGTGGTTAAAAAACAGTGACAGCGAAGGAGTAACCGTAAAACTTACGCGTGCCATGTACGACTCCATCCGCGAACTACCTATCGAACTTGATTACCAGAAAGCCGATCACAAACGTGGACCTGCTCCCTATTTCCGGGAAGTTTTACGTCGCGATGTACAACATCTGTTATCGGAGAAAAACGAAGACGGATCGTATAAGTATACCAACAGTAAAGGTAAGCCGTATGACATTTATGAGGACGGTCTCCGTATCTATACAACCATCAACCTTCGCATGCAACAACATGCCGAAGATGCAATGGAAAAACACCTGAAAGAAACACTTCAACCGGAGTTTGATAAAAATAATGCCAGCACAAAGAACTTCCCTTTTGCCAATACCATTAAAGAGGAACAGATCAATGCGATCATGAACAGTGCCATCAAACGCTCGGACCGCTATCGAAATGCCAAAGACGCAGGACTTTCGGAGAAAGAAATTCTAAAGCAATTTGATACCCCGGCAGAAATGAGCATATTCTCCTGGAAAGGAGAAATAGACACGGTTATGACGCCCCGGGATTCCATCCGTTACTACAAAAGTTTCCTTCGTGCCGGATTATTGTCGATCGAACCCCAGACAGGATTCATAAAAGCGTGGGTAGGTGGAATTAATTTCGACCACTTTGCATACGATCAGGTAAAGCTTGGGAAAAGACAGGTTGGTTCGACCATAAAACCTTTCGTTTACAGTGCCGGAATTCGCTTTGGTGTGACTACACCCTGTACAAAATACGCGGACATTGCTTATTGCATGGACGTTCCCGAATCTCCCACTAAAATGAAATCCTGGTGTCCGAACCCCGGAACAAAAGTAACAGGAGATTTAGTAACCGTTAAACGTGCATTAGCCAATTCACAAAACAATATTACGGTAAAAATCATGTCTGAAATGGGGGCTACTCAGGGACCACAGGCTGTAGCTGAGTTGATGCGTGATTTGGGAATTGAACTACGGGAAGAGGACGTTGTTCCTGCAATGTGTCTGGGTATCATGGACCTTTCTCTTTATGAAATGGTAGGGGCTCAGGCGGCCATAGCCAACAAAGGAATTTACAACAAGCCTCTTGTTATCATGCGGATAGAAGACCGCAACGGAAAAGTAATTTATGAAGGTCAACCACAGTCCCGTGAATCGATGAACGAACACCTTGCCTATACAACCATTGCTATGATGAAAGGAGTGGTTGACGGAGGAACAGGAGGTAGTCTTCGTGCAGCATGGCGTCCATGGGGAGGAATCACTGCTCCTATGGCAGGAAAAACAGGTACCACGCAAAATAACTCGGACGGTTGGTATATGGGATTAACCCCTGATCTTGTCACAGGAGTTTGGGTTGGTGCCGAAGACAGAGCCGTGCGTTTTCGCTCTATGGCCTGGGGACAGGGAGCTAGAATGGCACTACCGATTTTCGGACATTATATGAAAGCGATTTATGCAGATAAGAAGATAAAACTATCAACTGCAGATTTTGAAATGCCAGATGGCTATGACCGGTCGATTATGAATTGTTCCGGAGAAAGCGGAGATGGCGGATCTATTATTGATTTTGGATTTTAAAGTAAGAAAAGATGAACAAAGTTGTTGAGAACGTAGAAAAAGCACTTGCAGGCATTGAAGACAATATGACCCTCATGGTAGGTGGATTCGGATTGTGCGGAATTCCTGAAAATTCAATTGCTCAACTGGTAAAAATGGGATGTAAAGGACTTACCTGTATTTCCAACAATGCCGGAGTGGATGACTTTGGTTTAGGGCTTCTTTTACAAAATCGACAGATCCGAAAAATGATTTCTTCGTATGTCGGAGAAAATGATGAGTTTGAACGTCAGATGCTTTCCGGAGAATTGGAAGTTGACCTCATCCCTCAGGGATCTCTCGCAGAACGATGCCGTGCAGGAGGAGCCGGAATCCCCGCTTTTTTTACTCCGGCCGGATATGGTACTGAAGTTGCCGAAGGAAAAGAGGTGCGTGAATTTAACGGAAAACCTCACATACTAGAAACAGCGTTAACAGCTGATTTCAGTATTGTTAAAGCGTGGAAAGGAGATACAGAAGGAAACCTCATCTATAAAGGAACTGCCCGGAATTTCAATCCGATGATGGCCATGGCAGGAACGATTACCATTGCAGAAGTGGAAGAACTTGTTCCGGCAGGCGAATTAGATCCTAATGAAATCCATACACCTGGAATTTTTGTACAACGCATCTTCCAGGGCGACACATTTGAAAAACGCATAGAACGACGCACTGTTCGTAAATTATAATCCCGAACAGGATGTTTATTCCGGATAAAAAACAAAAGTGGGCAGTAGCTTCCTATTTCGGGCTACTGTTTTCTTTTTTAGTAATCAGGGCAATTACTGTTCCGCTCATACCGGATGAAGCATTCACCTATTTTCTGTATGTCGAACCTGGAAATTTTCTGGCTCCGGCAGCACAGGCGGATGCCAATAATCATTTACTGAATTCTGTTCTGTCGTATCTCTCCGCTTCCGCATTCGGACATTCAACGTTTGCACTGCGTATACCGAATCTATTGTTTTTCGGGCTTTATTTCTTCGCGGCCTATAAACTCGCTCAGCACAAAAAATCTCCGACAAGCTTCTGGATTGTACTTGTTTCGCTAACAACCATTTATCCCATTCTTGAGTTTTTCTCACTTTCCAGAGGGTACGGGATGTCGTATGCATTTCTACTCTATGCCATTAGTCTTGTATTTGATTTTCAAAAGCAACGAAACCCATTAACTCCCTGGTTAGTTCTTCTGATCACCATAGCCGGACTTTGGTCACAATTGAGTTTACTTTTTGCCTTCAGTATGCTTTTACTGATCTGTGCACTTATCCTGTTGCGGGAGAAAGAATTCAGCATACGCAACAAAATCGGATTTTCAGTCTCTTCTGTTACCACGCTATTCCTTTTCGTTCTGCACATTGCAGATATGAAAAAAAGCGGACTACTGTATTTCGGCAGTAAACACGGGTTTCCGATTACCAATCTTGTTTCACTTAATGAGCTATTGTACCAGTCGAAAAATAAATGGTTAGCCTATCTTATTTTCGTACTCATCCTGATCGCTTTAGTTAGCCTGATCATTTTCCTCTTAAAATTTGGAGTGGCTAGTCTGACCCGACATGAAATTGTATTTCCGGCAATACTATTGGGTTCCGTAACAGGAACGGTTCTTTCCATTTATTTACTGGAGGGAGAGGGACCTCTATCCAGAACTGCTCTGTACTTTTTTTTATTGCTGATCGGTAACTTTCTCTTTATGAGCAACCAGGAAAATGGATCTGCCCGCATTAGTACATTTATTCCCATCCCTCTGACTGTATTCACCCTCTGTTTCATCAATAGCAAATACGTTAATTATTGGGCTGAACACGCTGTACAAAAAGAAATCTATCAAATCCTGTCCGCAGACAAAAACCCCATGAAAAGTGTTGGAGGGTCAGATTATCTGGATCGTATTTTCTATGCTGAACACACCATCTTCGGTAAAGGAGTTCCTACAACGTATCACATTCAGAGGGAACATTTTGCTGCAACAGATTATCTTTTACTTACACAGAAGGATCAGAAAAAATACCAAAACGAACTAAAGGAATATCAACTTGTCGTTTCGGATGAACAGGGAGTAAATCTGTATCAAGCTAAAAAAATGCGAACAGCCGCTAAAATTCAGTCATTTACTTACACTTTCCAACCCGGTAATTATGAATTTATGGGTATCGGCAGTCTGTTCAGTAAAGAGTATGATTTAAAGAAGGACTATTGCTTGCTTGTAGAAACAGCCTCCAAATTCCCTCAAAAAATAGCGGATTTGACCTGGGTAGTCAGCTTCTTCGATCAGGAAGGAGGAGCAATTGAAACCCGCTATTTCACAATGAATCATTTCTCAAGACACTGGGCTGACGGAACACCGTTTTCCTTCTCTGTTCCAATTCCTCTGATTCCCGAAAACACAGATGAAGTGAGACTGTATTTATACAATCCGAAACTACAGCAACACGATCCTATTAAAATTTCGTACACCCTATACCAACTGTAAATTATGAATACTACTCATCCCAAAAGTACTACATTCTCTACCGAGTCCCGAATTGCCGCATTCATTGGTATTGTTCTTTTCATTTATCTTATACTCCGTTCGATATACACCCCGATTCTTCACGATGAAGTAGCGACCTTCTTTTACTATATCCAGACCGGTGTTTTTTTCCCTCCCGAAGCACATTGGGATGCCAATAACCATATTCTCAATTCACTCCTGAGTCACTGGAGTTATCTTGTATTTGGCAGTGAAACCTGGGCGCTCCGATTACCTAATGTTCTTTCCTACCCGCTTTATGTGTGGTCATCCTGGAAAATTGCTTCGGAAATTCCGGTGCAGTTTCGAATAGGTAAGTGGTCGCTATTCCTCTCGCTTATCATGGCACACTACATGTTTGAATATTTTGGAGAAGTAAGAGGCTATGGGATGTCAATGGCTTTTTTACTTTTCGGGATCTATGCTTTACGCAACTATATCAAGCGACAGACTGCACTATGGCTTGCCACAACACTATTTGCTTTTTTCCTTGCAACAGCTGCGAACCTCACGCTGATTTATTCTTCTGTACTCATTCTGATTCCGATATTGATTGTTATTGTTCGTTTAAAAGCTGTTATCCAGATAAAACTGGGGCATTTTGTTCTTGTTTTGGTTACAATTGCTCTCTTTTCTCCTCTCGTTAACTTTGCTTTTGAATTAAAGAACAGGGGAGCGTTATATTACGGTGGAAAATCAGGCTTTTGGGATTATACGGGAAATACGCTCAGTGAATTGTTCTTCGGTTACTACTCGACTGCAATAGCAGGAGTACTCATTCTGCTCACTCTCGTCATTGCTTTTGTGTTTCTTTTTGACTGGTGGAAACAGAAGTATACACTGCCAGAGTTGATCACATTACCTCAATTTATCTGGGTATACCTATTGATCGGATCTATTTTTGCTATTTTCGGTACACGCTATATACTGGATGTCAACTTTCCGGAGGACAGAGCCGCTATGTATCTCTACCCTTATTTTATAGCATCCCTTATTTTCACCATTGGTCTCAGTTCCGCTGCATTACCCAAAACACTCCGGATACTCATCGTCTGCCTTCCTCTCTATGTTCCCGTTCATTTCCTCTTTTCTGTTAATCTTTACACGGCTTCCTTTTCTATGGAAGAACGTGCACCTCAGGATTTCTTCGATTATATTTCTAGTCAGGAAAACACATCCGAGTATCCCTTAACTGTGGGAGGCTATGTTACTCAGGAACTGTGTTGGTTTTATATGAATCATCAGCAGGGAGGAAAACAGGGAAGATTATTATACAGCAACCACATCGATACCCTCTGCGATTTTCAGATTGTGGATCAAAAAAGGGAATTACCTCCCGGATTTCTCAACTCGTATAAGAAAGTCAATGCAACTCCTATAAACAATCTGAATCTGTACGAAAGAACACAAACATTGCGCAAAGAAAAAATTACAGACACCACAGGCATCACCAACTGGGTACACAACGACAACGAGTTCTTCGAATTTATCCAGTTTCCAATTCCTGATTCGCTGAGAGGAAAGCCCTTATATATCGGAGTTCAAAGTGTTTTGGACGTAAAGGCAGCACCTTCCTATATGTCGCTGACTGTTTCTCAAAAACGACCGGATCAGAGTGAGGTTATACAGGAACCACTGCGATTAGACTGGCTAAAAAAAGAATGGAAAGACAGTGATGGAGCCTTCTCCCAGTCTTTTGTTATTCCCCGGATAGACGAAGAAACGGATTACCTCGTTCTGTACCTCTGGAATCAGAAGAAAAAGGAATTTCTTGTACACAGCGGAAAAGTGGAAATTTTTGTACTTGAAGCGGAATAAAAACAAAACGGTTTTTCCATCTGAAACCAACAAAATTTGCTTAATTTGTAAAGCGAAAAGAAGTTAGATATGGCATTAGACAAAAATCAAATAGCGCAACGCATTGCTCAGGAGTTAAGAGACGGTTGGTATGTTAATTTAGGAATTGGAATTCCTACTTTGGTAGCCAACTATATTCCCGAAGGAATTGAAGTTGAATTTCAATCTGAAAACGGAATTCTTGGGATGGGGCCCTACCCTGTAGAAGGTGAAGAAGATGCGGATTTGATCAATGCGGGTAAAGAAACGATTACAGCACGCAAAGGAGCTGTTTTCTTTGACTCAGCCACTTCTTTTGCTATGATTCGCGGACAGCACGTTCAATTAACGGTACTCGGAGCTATGGAAGTAGCACAAAACGGTGATATTGCCAACTGGAAAATACCGGGTAAAATGGTCAAGGGTATGGGAGGAGCAATGGACCTTGTTGCTTCCGCTGAGAACATTATTGTTGCCATGATGCACACAAACAAAGCCGGAGAATCAAAAATTCTGAAATCCTGTACGCTTCCCTTAACGGGAGTAGGTTGTGTCAAAAAAGTAGTGACCGACCTGGCTGTCCTTGAGATAAAAGATAATGCATTTCATCTGATTGAAAGAGCGCCGGGAGTTAGCGTGGAGGAAATCATTGCTAAAACGGAAGGGGATCTGATCGTTCCGGACAATGTGCCTGAAATGCAATTATAATTCCCCGCCCATCTATACTTTCAGGCATAAAATGACGTTCTTACGGTATTGACTGACAATTCATGGATAAACTTGTTGCCAAATTCTTTTCTGTATACAGTACACGGGTTTATTTCTTGTTCATTACCGGACTCTCCTGTCTTTTTCTCCTGTTCATGCATCATTTGAACGAAGTTCCCGTTGATGTCGGAGATGGTCTGGCTCATTACTTTATTGCTCAACAGGTATTTACAGAACCTGTTAATTTATTGAATCACTGGGGGAAGCCGCTTTTCACCCTGCTTTCATCTCCTTTTTCTTATTTTGGATTTACCACTTATATCTATTTTAATATTCTGGTGTTTGCAGCGACTTGTCTGACTGCTTTTCGTCTGTTTACGATCTTAAACGTTCGTCCGATTCTCAGCTGTATCTTTCCTTTTGTATTGCTTACTGTTCCCGATTATACTACCAATGTACTGGGAGGAATGACCGAGCCGCTTTTTGGATTACTGGTTCTGTTAAGTGCCTTACTTCTGGTCCGAAAAAAGTTCATGTACTTTGCTCTGTTGTTGTCGCTGACTCCTTTTAGCAGAAGCGAAGGTCAGTTTCTCGTTTTACTCGGCATAATCGCACTTCTGTATTACAAACAGTTCAAAATCATCCCATTGCTCTTTTCAGGATTTCTGCTTTATTCCCTGATCGGAGGACTCGTACTCAACGATTTTTGGTGGTATTTCACACAAAACCCCTACCAGGGAGCAGAAAGTATTTACGGACGAGGAGATTGGCTCCATTATTACACGAACCGGAATTCCCACCTGGGACCATTGGGAGCAGTAGTCCTTTTCTTTCTGATTGTCGGATTACTTGTGTCTTTCCTCAAAAAGAATTTTCCGAAACCGTCAAAAGAAATTTCACTCTATCTCTTTATTATTTATGCCGGTATTCTCCTTACTCATTCCTATTTATGGGCAACAGGAAATAGTGGAGCGGCCGGTCTCAGTCGTCTGGCGACTCAGGGGCTACCCGGAATGCTGGTAGCAGGAATTGTAGTCATCAATTATGTGTTTTCGCAACGGATTGTCCTCAGCCAGGTTTTCTCCCTTGTATGTATCGGATGGAGTGTCTTTCAAATAGACAAATTACCCCTGCCCAAAAAAGCTTCTCCAAATGAACTGGCGGTAATGGAAACCGGAAAATGGGCTAAAGAATATGCTGAACAACACAATACTCCAAACGTTTTCTATTACCATCCGTTGGTGGCTTATTCCGTTCATTCGAATCTTAAGAATACGGAAGGCCGTTTTCAGCAACGTCCCTTTCACTTTTTTGAAGAAGAACTGCAGCGACTGAAAGGTGGGGAACTGATCATCTGGGAAAGTCACTTCGGAGATCGTGAAATGGGTCTGAAAAAGGATCTTTTTACACGATTTACAGAATTAAAATCCATCACACCGATGGGGCAATATATTGTCTCCGGTCAACCACCGTATGAGGTAAAAGTACTTCGTTATGATCTGCAGCCCTTATCGGCCCCACAAGAAATTAAAAAATATACGGATTCAATAACTACGACCATTTCCTCAACAGATCTTTACAAAACACTCTTTGAATTTGAAGAAAAAGAGAAAGCAGATGACCAGTATACCCGAATTCGCATTACAATTGACACTGAGACAAATCCTGTCCCTGACTTTATTGCCCTGTTAAAACAAAACGACACAGGAGAAACAATTACGTTAGAAATTGGAGAGAGTAATCAGTGGGAACTCTATCTGGACGAAACCTATACCGGGAAATACGAGCTTTTTATCTACAACCCTAACGGAGTCGAAGCACAAGACATCAGAACAACCGTATCCCGTTCTATTCTTCAGAAACGGTACTGATTATTTGTTCGTAAGTGATTTAAAAACACGAACAATCTGTTTTCTGAACAAGAGAAACAAAATCACGTAAGGAACAATCATCAACAGGATAATTCCAATATTGATGTTGCGACCAAACTCGATCTCATTATTTTGTCCCGCTTCGGCAGTTGCTTTACACATAGCACACTGTCCCCATGCCGTGTTGTTCAAAATCACAACGGTTACCAGTAAAAAAAGTCCTAACTTTTTCATAGTGTAAAGTTACTTAATTTTCCCTTTCAAGGTCTTCAATTGCGGGAACAATTAATTTTCTCCGTTCTTTTCACGATATTTGCAAAAACAAATCATTTTCAAGATGCAGGGAGTTACCACTTTACATGAATTTATCCTCGAAAGACAAGCTGAATTTCCTTTTGCAACGGGCGAATTATCACGAATTTTAAACGATATTTCTCTTGCTGCAAAGATCGTAAACCGTGAAGTAAACCGCGCCGGATTAGTTGATATACTTGGAGCTCAGGGCAATGTAAATGTTCAGGGAGAACAACAACAAAAACTGGACGTAATCGCTGACGAACGTTTTATTCAGGCGTTTAAAACCGGAGGAGAAATCTGTGGTATTGCCTCAGAAGAAAATGATGATTTTGTTGCGTTTGATAACGAGATTTCCAGAAATGGTAAATACGTCGTTCTTTTTGATCCTCTGGATGGTTCATCCAATATTGATGTGAACGTATCTATCGGAACCATTTTCTCCATATACAGAAGAACATCACCCGCCGGGGAATTGGCAACACTTGAAGATATGCTTCAAAAAGGAACGGAACAAGTAGCTTCCGGCTATGTACTGTACGGTTCTTCCACTATGTTGGTCTATTCAACCGGATGTGGTGTAAATGGTTTTACGCTGGATCCTTCAATCGGGGAATTCTGCCTTTCACACCCTGATATGAAAATGCCGGAAACAAGTCGCCTTTATTCCATGAATGAAGGTAACCTGCTGATCTGTGAAGAAGGAATACGACAATACATCAACTTTTGTCAACAGGTTGATCCTCCGACAGGACGTCCGTATTCGGGTCGTTACATCGGTTCATTGGTTGCTGACTTTCATCGCAGTCTGATTAAAGGAGGTATTTACATTTATCCCGATACGACATTAAATCCGGAAGGAAAACTCCGTTTGATTTACGAATGTAATCCACTTGCTTTTATAGCAGAACAGGCAGGTGGTCTGGCGACTACAGGCCGTAAACGCATTCTGGATATTCAACCGGAACGTCTGCATCAACGTACTCCCCTATTTATCGGATCGAAGAAAATGGTAGAGCAGGTTATGGGACTGATCGAAGAATACGCAAACAAAAAAATTGACGCATAATAGTTTTACTCAGATTTTCTGTCCCGATTTCATCACATGGAAAAAGGGCAACGTTTTAAAATGCAAATACCGGATCTTTTAAAGCGTTTCAATACGCTACCCCAGATAGATGAAACAGCCCAGCAACTTCAATTTGCAGGGGCAAAAATAAAGTGGAACGGGCTTGTAGGAGCTTCCGGTGCCTTATGCGCAACAGCACTCGCCCGTCAGGTTCCGGGAAACCATATCTTCATACTGGAAGACAAAGAAGCCGCCGCGTATTTTTTTAATGATCTGGAAAGCTTACTCCCCGAAGAAAAGCATATACTTTTTTACCCCGCTTCTTATCGCACTCCTTATGAAGTTGAAGCAACAGACAATGCAAATGTAGTAGCAAGAGCCGAAGCGTTGGACAGAATCAACTCAACTAATAATACATGGGTTGTTACCTACCCCAAAGCTTTATTTGAAAAAGTACCCACCAAACAGAACCTGACTAAAAATACCTTTCGGATTGAAAAAGGAAGGGAATACGGTCTGGATTTTCTGAATGAGGTATTGATGGAATATGGTTTTGAACGCGTCGATTTCGTATACGAACCGGGACAGTTTTCAATACGCGGGGGAATTCTGGATGTTTTTTCGTATTCTAACGACAACCCCTTCCGGATCGAGTTTTTCGGGGATGAAGTGGACTCCATCCGGAATTTTGATCCCGTAAACCAGTTGAGTTTCAAATCACATGAATTTTTCTCTATCGTTCCTAACGTACAGGGAAAGATCGTGCAGGAAATCAATGCTTCTTTTCTACAGTTTGCAGGTAACCAATCAACAATCTGGCTAAAATCATACGATTTGATGGAGGGTCGTTTGGATCAGGATTATGAAAAAGCAGTAAAAATATACGATCAACTCGGTGATAGCCCTGTAAAACATCGGATTCCCAGTGAATTGTATTACCATAAATCCGATTGGAAAAAAGAAATTTCCGATTTCACAGTTATCGAATTTGGAAACGAAAATACGTTTCAATCAGATTTACGGGTCCAGTTTGATTTCAAAGGTCAGCCGGCATTCAATAAGAATTTTGAAATGTTGCGCGACGATCTGATTGCCCGTCGGAAAATGGGCATGGACAACCTGATCTTTTCAAATCAGCCCAAGCAGATTGAGCGGCTTTACGATATCTTTGAGGACATAGGTGCTGAAGTAGAATTTTCTCCTATGCCCATCGCGATTCATGAAGGATTCATCTCCGAACAATTGAAACTGGTGTGCTATACCGATCACCAGATTTTTGAACGTTATCACCGCTTTAAACTCAAGGAAGGTTTCAGACAGGCAAAGCAGGCTCTCACTCTGAAAGAAATTTATAATCTTCAGAAAGGAGATTATGTAACACACATTGATCATGGAGTCGGGCAGTTTTCCGGACTGGAAATGATAGATGTTAACGGAAAACCGCAGGAAGCCATTCGGTTAATTTATAAAGATAACGACGTATTGTACGTCTCTATCCACTCGCTGCACAGAATTTCCAAGTTTACCGGAAAAGAGGGAACTGTTCCGAAAATGAATAAACTGGGCACACAAGCCTGGTCTAATCTGAAAAACAAGACCAAGAAAAAGATCAAAGAAATTGCCTTTGATCTCATCCAGTTATATGCAAAACGGAAAAGCCAACCCGGTTTTGCTTTTTCTCCCGATACGTATTTACAGAATGAGCTGGAAGCTTCTTTCATGTACGAGGACACTCCCGATCAGTTAAAAACGACGGTAGCCATCAAAGAAGACATGGAATCTGCCACCCCCATGGACAGACTGGTATGTGGGGATGTAGGGTTCGGTAAAACGGAAGTTGCTATTCGTGCAGCCTTCAAAGCGGTAACGGATAGTAAGCAAGTTGCCGTACTTGTACCCACAACTATTCTCTCACTACAGCACTACCGTACGTTTAAAGAACGTCTGAAAGACTTTCCCTGCACTGTTGATTATATCAACCGTTTTAAAACAGCAAAACAAGTAACTGAGACGCTGAAAAAACTGGCAGCTGGAGAAATTGACATTCTGATCGGAACGCATAAAATTGTCGGAAAAAATGTCAAGTTCAAAGATCTCGGATTAATGATTATTGATGAAGAGCAGAAGTTCGGGGTAGCGGTAAAAGATAAGTTGAAACTGATGAAAGAGACGGTTGATACCCTGACATTAACCGCCACTCCTATCCCCAGAACCTTGCAATTTTCATTAATGGGAGCCCGTGACCTCAGTATTATCAATACACCTCCCCCAAACCGTCAGCCGGTACTCACTCAGCATATCGCTTTTGACGAAGAAGCCATACGCGATGCCATATCGTATGAAATTTCCAGAGGCGGACAGGTCTATTTTGTACACAATCGCCTTCAAAACATTATGGAGGTATCCGGGATGATTCAGCGACTTGTTCCGGGAACCCGGGTTGCGATAGGACATGGACAAATGGACGGAAAGCAGCTCGAAAAGATCATGATGGGCTTTATTGAAGGCGAATACGATGTTCTTCTTGCCACCACGATTATCGAATCGGGGATTGACATTTCTAATGCCAATACGATTATCATTAATGATGCCCAGAACTTCGGACTGAGTGATCTGCACCAGTTACGCGGACGTGTAGGTCGTTCTAATAAGAAAGGTTTCTGTTATCTCATTGCTCCGAGAGCTCATAATCTTACAACAGAAGCCCGTAAGCGTTTGGAAGCCCTGGTACAGTTCAGCGACCTGGGATCCGGGTTTAATATTGCTATGAAAGATTTGGATATCCGGGGTGCAGGAAATATGCTCGGTGCCGAACAAAGCGGATTCATTGCCGACATTGGTTTTGAGATGTATCAGAAAATCCTGAATGAAGCAATCGAAGAACTGCGTGAGAATGAGTTTAAAGAGTTGTTCAAAGATACCCAATATGATAAAATGCCGGGGCAGGATTATTATACGGCCGACTGCATTCTCGAAACGGATCTCGAAGTTCGAATTCCCGATGATTATGTTAACAATGTAGCAGAACGATTGAGCCTGTATCAGGAACTGGATAATCTTTCGGACAAAACAGCTCTGGTAGAGTTCAGAAAGAATCTGATCGATCGTTTTGGTCAGGTTCCTTACCAGGTGGAAGATCTGTTCCTTTCTATGGAATTACGTTGGATTGCCCGGGAAATCGGCTTTGAAAAACTTGTATTTAAAGCCGGGAAAATGATTGGTTACTTTGTTACGAATCAGGATTCTCCTTATTACCAGTCCCCACGCTTTACACAGGTTTTAAAATACATACAAAGTGGACCAACCGGGGTTAATATGAGCGAAAAGAACAATAAACTTCGTCTGGTATATAACTCCGTAACTACCATGCAGGAAGCTATTGAGAACCTGCAAAGTATTCTTCAAATCAGAGATTAATTACTTGTAGCCGGAATTGTAGTATTAATCAGGGCACTACGTGTTATCAGGTACTGCGCCAGCACATAGGTACTCATAATCCAAAGGGTCGAATAAGGAATTATGTCCATAAAAAGGGAGAGAGCAAGCACCGTATCGCTAACGATAAAAAAAAGAGCTCCTATCAAACCCAATCTAAAAGACCGGACATTGATTCCTCTCCGCAACAGAGCAAAAATCCCCATGGTTGTAATCACGATCGCATAAATCGTTACAGGAATAACCAATGGCTTTGTTTCGCTGTTTGCCGCAATATGAGGAAGAAGAACACCAAGGAGAATCACGAGAAATGACAATAAGAGAAATACAATGATGTATTGCCACGTATAAACATCCCTTTTTCCCTCACTATTACGCCGGATATCTTTCCAAAAGAGAAAACAATACGACACATGCGCCAATAGGAAACTGGCTAATCCGGGAACGAACAAGTCTGTTTCACGAATCATAAGAAAAATGTCTCCTCCCAGTGACAAAGTAAGTGCCGCTAATAAAAAGGTAAATGCAGCCTTCGACACAAACGCTTTTCGATACAGAATCACAGTACTAACAAGCAGTAACAACAACATTGGTTTGGTCAGATAAACTAATCCAATTTTATCAGTAAGATCTGCCCAAATTTCAACTCCTGTAATGATGAACAAAATTACCGGAAGTCCCTTCATCCACTTTTTTGTTTCCATCCACTAATTCAATTACGACGTATCTAATCTACCTTTTTTCGTACAAAAAAAGCGGGTAAAATACCCGCTTTCTCTTCTCAATTTTCATTTTAGGCCATCGCCGTGCTAAATGTTCTTTCAATAATTGTCGGATATCTTTCTCCGAACTCCCGAATGCACCAGGCTTTCAATTGGTTCAGTTCCGATGGGTTTTTAATCCACTTTATCGCTTTCTTTAACTCCTTTTGGAAAAGGTAACGATCAAAACTAACCTTTGCTAAAATTTCCTTGCACAATTCTAACATAACTTCTGGTTTTTGTTTCTCTAAATATAACTAAAATTTTGCTCTTTTAGTATACTCTCATTTGTTAAATTCTACTTTAGAAACGCAAACCGGTTGAAAGCCAGAAGGCACAGTATTTCTATGAAAAATTTATTCCAGATGTAATGTGCGGAATAGCCCCTTATGCTCCCGTATATAATTAATTAGCGGTTCACTTGGGCCGTGTACCATTCCAAACATTGTAATCAACTTGTTGGTTTTGGGGTGAACAAAAGAGTAGCTTACAAATGGCCCTCCCATAAATACATCATCTCTTCCGTTCATACGGTACTGTCCCTTTATTTCAACAGTATACAGATCATTGTATTCAAACACCTGAGAAACCGGATATACAAGGCTGTCATATTCTGTTGCCATGTAAGCACCCTCTTTGTGATGTGGTGCGTAAATCTTTAAAATACTATCCTGTGTGTGCAATAAATTCTTCGGTTCCAGTTGTTCTTTTTTTGTATAGTCAACCTGCCACATCAACCATGATGAAAGGATGAAATTAGCGCGCTGTGTTTCATACGCAGGACCTCCGTCCAGTTTCATTTCTCTTGACCGCTCCGGGATATCTATCCGCAAAAAAATATCTTTATCCGATTTGACTTCTGATCCGGACGGAAAATCAAGATACACACCATACTTCTCATAAATCTTTTTCGCCAACGGTTTCATTTTTGCCAACCGGTTTGCTTCAACGATACGGTCTATTTCACTTTCCTCAAAGCGATGGGCGATTTTTTCGGCATCGTATTTAGCCACCTGAAGCAAATCTGCCTTCTCTTTAAATGTCACTTCGGTCACCAATTGCCCTTTTACCCATTTATCTCTTACAAATTCCACTTTAGCAGGAGAAAACTGCGCGTTATTCTGTTGCTGGATGATCAGAATGTTTCGTACTTTTTTGTGAATATGATTAAATCCTCCGGCATTCTTCTGATAAAATTTGAATGCGTATTCCAAAGGATAATAAGGTTCCTCTTCTTTAGCAAGCGCGTAAATCAGCGAGTCAATTTCCCCACTGTTCCAAAGATCATCCGTACATACTACTAAAACCTCTCCTGGTTTTCCGGTTGCAAGCGCACCTCCTTTTTTTCCTTTGGTAAAGTCATCACAGGCAAATAACAAAAAAGCCAGCGCAATAAAAATTGTAATTCTTTTCATGTGCATCATCATTTCAAGACAACAGTAGCCGTCTTACTTATTGAATACGTATTCTCTGCCCGATCTTCAGGTTAGATGACCTTACACCGGGATTTAATCTCTGTATTGCATCAACAGTCGTGCCATATTTTTGGGCGATGCTCCAGAAGTTTTCTCCCGATCTGATAGTATGGTATTTTGCCGGTCCCGAACTGGTATTCCCGGAAACATTAGAAGAGCCGGAACTACTGTCCTTTTCAACACGTAACGTCTGACCGATTTTCAAGTGGGTTGATTTCAGGTTATTCCAATTCATCAGGTCATTTACTGTTGTTCCGTACTTTCTGGCTATTGCCCCCAGGGTCTCTCCACTTCTCACCTTGTGATAAGAAGTAGTAATTGTACGTTCTTCCGTACCTTCCTGACCCGGAAGTGGTTTGTGGAAAAACAAGCTGTCTGTTCGATATAAACTATCCTCCAACTCAATAAATAGTCCTACTTTCTCAAGAGGAATAGAAATACATTGTTTCGGATCCGTATCAGGAATTACATCGTGTTTATAGATCGGATTCAGTAAGTGAATATTATCAGACGGCCAATCCAATACCGTTTCCAGCGTACGCATACGTATACCCTGTTTTAAACAAACGGTGTCAATTTCATGAGCAAGTGCAGGAGCAGGAGCAGGAATCAGATTGTGCAGCGTATGATTGGTCATCATGTACGCCACAGTAATAAAATTAGGAACATACCCCTGTGTTTCTTTTGGTAAAAAAGGGCGTATTTCCCAGTACGTCATTTTACCTCCCGAACGCCGGATAGCTTTGTTTACATTTCCCGGACCTGCATTATAGGCCGCAAGTGCCATATTCCAGTCTTCATACATTTCATACAGCCGTTTCAGATACCTGCAGGCTGCATCCGTTGCCTTTACCGGATCCATTCGTTCGTCTACATACGAATTCTGAGTTAATCCGTACATTTTTCCGGTGGCATACATAAACTGCCAAAGTCCCATTGCCCCGGCACGCGAACGCACCTGAGGACGAAGCCCACTTTCTATAACGGCAAGATATTTCAACTCCAAAGGCAGGTTATATTTATCCAGTGTTGCTTCGAACATATCAAAATACAACCGCGATCGCCCTAATGTAACTTTGATAAAGCTTCTTCTTTTCTCGTTAAAGAACTGAATATTTTTCAACACCGAAGGATCACAATCAAACGGATATGGAGATGTTTTGTCCAGATCAATAAGTCGCTGACAAATTACAGAGTCACTAAATACCGGTACATGATCTTCTTCGTATCCTAACGCCCGGGTTATTGAATCATAATCTTCATCCACGGTCCACTCTTCACGATAAAGACGTAAGCTTTCCTCCATTGTTTCCATGAAACGCTCAAAAACCAGCGTGTCTTCATTCTCAACAGAAGGTCCTGTGTTATTTTCCTGGCTAAATACGCCAGAAAAACTAAATAAAATCAATGCTATTATCAGGCAATTCCTCATGCTCAAAACTAATTCATTTTCATCAGATAATCACTGAACTCTAACAGTGACTTTTCTTCGAAATGATTAGCCATAAGCTGGATACCAAAAGGCATTCCGTCCGATTTTTTACCCAAAGGAAGAGAAATTGCAGGGTTTCCCGTATGATTGGCGTGAACAGTAAAAATATCCTGCAAATACATTTGAATCGGATCACTCACTGCATTCAACTCAAAAGCTGAATCTGGTGTTGTAGGAAGAAGGACAAAATCAAAATCAGCGAAAATTTCATCTGTTTTATCCCGCAAAACTCTTCTTACTTTTTGTGCTTTTGTATAATATGCGTCATAGTACCCGTGTGAAAGCACAAAAGTACCCGCCATAATTCTTCGTTTTACTTCCGGTCCAAAACCTTCTGTTCTGGATTTTGTATACGTTTGTTCTACTCCTTCGGCAACCTGGCTGCGATGTCCGTAATGTACTCCGTCAAAACGCGACAAATTGGAAGAAGCTTCTGCTGTTGTCAGTACATAATACGTTGGTACCATCTGATCCATGTATGGAAAGCTGACTTCCTCTACCTGATGACCTGCATCTGTCAATTGTTGGATCAGTTGCTCAAATTTTGCCCGTACTTCTTCATTTACTCCTTCGTGATTCGCTGCTTCGCGAATGACTGCAATTTTTCTGGAAGAAGGTGTGTCAGAAAGAGTATACTCTCCAACCGGTCGGGATGAAGCGGTCGTATCATACTCATCTTTTCCGGCAATTATTTCTAATACCAGTGCTGCGTCTTCAACCGAATTTGTAAAGGGTCCGATCTGATCAAATGAAGAAGCATACGCTATCAGACCGTAACGGCTTACACGTCCATAAGTCGGTTTTACACCGATTGTTCCGGTAAACGATGCCGGTTGGCGAATTGACCCTCCGGTATCACTCCCTAAAGCAACCGTGCAAAGTCCGGCAGCTACTGCAACAGCAGATCCTCCTGAAGATCCTCCGGGAACACAGGAAGTATTCACTACGTTTTTCACCGGTCCAAATGCAGAATTCTCGTTGGAACTTCCCATTGCAAACTCATCACAATTGAGTCGTCCGATTATTACCGCATCTTCCATCAGCAGCCGTTCAACTACCGTAGCACTATAAAGTGATTCAAACCCTTCTAATATTTTTGATGAAGCAGAAACTTTATGCCCTTTGAAACAGATGTTATCCTTCAGACCAATTACCATCCCCGCAAGACGTCCCTGAGTTCCCGATTTTATTTTCTCATCAACTCGTTTCGCCTGTTCGCGGACCGTGTCCTCAAAAACTTCTAAAAAAGCATTCAGTTCTTTCCGGCGTTCAATCTCACTCAGGTATGTATTGACTATATCCAATACCGAACTACCCGAAGCGATCGCCTGTTTTACTTCAGCAAAATTATTATACATGAATCTGATTATTTTTTTTCCTCTTCTCCCGAATCGTCTTTCTTATCAGCTGATCCGTTAGAAGCATCTTTGAACTCTTTCACCCCTTTACCAAGTCCTTTCATCAGTTCCGGAATTTTTCTTCCACCGAATAAAAGTAGCACAATCGCTACAATCAAAATAACTTGCCAGGGACCAAATACACCTAAAATCATTGTATCAAAATTTGATATATACGACAAAGTTACAGAAAAATGAAGTAATAACAGTATACGCATAAAAAATAAAGAGTATCCCGATTTTTGCCGGGTTTACTTCTCTGTTTTCACCTATGAAGTTGTACCTTTACCCGGTGGGATATAATGTACTATACATCTCGTATGACGGAATGACTGATCCTTTAGGTCAGTCACAGGTTTTACCCTATCTTCGGGAGCTTTCAAAAGAAGGGTTCTCCTTTCACCTGATCAGCTTCGAAAAACCGGAACGCTATCAGCAGAATAAACAAGCTATTCAGCAGTTTTGTGAGGAGGCAGGAATTTCATGGTATCCGCAACAGTACAGAAAAAAACCACCCGTATTGTCTACATTACGGGATATTCGTACCATGCGAAAACTGGCTTTTGATCTTCACAGAAAACATTATTTCCACCTTGTACATTGTCGTAGCTATATCTCAGCAATGGTTGGCCTTCGGATGAAGAAACGCTTTGACACTCCGTTTTTGTTTGATATGCGTGGCTTTTGGGCCGATGAGAGGGTAGAGGGTGGTATCTGGAATTTGAGCAGCCCGGTTTACAGAATTATCTACAATTTTTTCAAACGGAAAGAGTCTGAATTTCTTGAAAAATCAGATCATATTATTTCTTTAACCGAACGTGCCAGGCAAGAGTTAGTATCACGCGGTACGCATGGAGAACGGATCACGGTTATTCCCTGTTGTGCCGACCTGAATCTATTTAATCCGGAAAATGTAACGGTACAGGACAAGCAACAACTACGTAATCAACTGGGAATTTCTGATACTGATTTCGTTCTCGGGTATGTTGGATCTATTGGCACCTGGTATATGCTGGAAGAAATGCTGGACTATTTTTCCGTTCTTCAAACGAAACAGTCCTCCGCCCGGTTTTTATTTGTAAGTGGTGAAAAACGGGAGAATATTGTCACAAAAGCAAAGGAACGCGGAATTAATCCCGACCACATTATCGTTACTTCCTGCTCACATGATAAAGTGCCCCTGCATATATCTGTTTTCGACCTTTCCATTTTCTTTATTCGGCCGACTTATTCAAAGATGGCAAGCTCACCGACCAAACAGGGAGAGCTTATGGCAATGCAAATTCCTTTGGTCTGCAACTCTGGCGTTGGTGACACGGACAACATTGTTCAGAAATATCATGCAGGACAGGTCATCACACATTTCGATGAAAAATACCTGGCTGATAGTTGTTCTCAGAAAATCGAATTTGATCCTGAAGAAACTGCACGTGGCGCACAGGAAGTCTACAGCTTAAAAAATGGCGTTTTACTATACAAAGCTGCTTACGGGAAAATCATCCCCGGAATAATTTCCGTTACAGACTAGCCGACTCTTCTGCTTCGCGTTGCTGCTCTGCAAGTGTCCACGAATCAGTTGTGGTAGTTTGCAACCAAACATTCCCAGACTTTCTGAACACCTGAACTGAAAATCCAAATGTTTCCTGCCATGTTTCTTCAAAAGTTGCTGTTTTCAGATTTCCATGAATGCTAAACTCCGTTGCAGCATTCCCATTTCGCAATTGACCTACAGACAACGAAGTATCAATCATTCTCTTATCCGATGAACCTTCTCCTTCGTCATGTTCTCCGTGGTAAAACTCAATCTTTAAGAATGAAAACTTCTCACTGAATTCACGTTGTATCTCGGAAAGGATTCGGTCGTTGGAAACTAAAATACTCATAGTAAATTTTTTACCTGCAAAAAACGGAAAAACATTGAGAGTAAGAAATAACCAACACCGCTTTTCGTGCTGATTTTTGTCAGTTTAGCCTTTTTCAAGTGTAAATGAGAATGTAGAACCTACATCCACTGTACTTCGCACGTTAATCGTTTGTCCGTGCGATTCTATAATATGCTTCACAATGGAAAGCCCCAATCCGGAACCTCCCTCATGGCGGTTACGGCTTTTTTCAACCCGGTAAAAACGTTCAAAAAGGCGGGGAAGTTCTTCTTCTTCAATCCCGGCACCGTTATCTGCTACTTCCATAAGAATGGTATCTTCCATCGGGAATAGCCGGATAGTTGTCTCTCCGTTCTCACTTCCGTAGCTGATCGAATTTTTAATCAGGTTCGTGAGTACCTGACCAATTTTCCCGCGATCTGCCTTTACATAAATCGGGTCGTATTTTTTGGCAAATCTAAGTGTGATATTTTTTTCCTTTGCTAAAAAATCCAGACTTTCCATCACGTCTTTAGCCAGATCAATAATATCAAAACGCTTAATCAGTAATTTAATCTTATCGGCTTCAAGCTTTGTTATTTCGTCCAGATCATCCAGAATACCGGTCATTCTGTCCACCGCTTTCGATGCGCGTTCCAGAAATAAACGGTTTACATTTTCATCTTCCAAACCGCCTTCCAAAAGCGTCAGGATATACCCCTGAATAGAAAAAACAGGCGTTTTTAATTCATGAGCCAGGTTTCCCAAAAACTCTCTTCTGAACTCTTCCTGTTCCTTAAGTTTCGAAATCTCCGTATTCCTTTGCTCGAGGAATTTTTTTGCTTCAACCGTGACATTCCTCAGCACATCTTCTTTCATACTGATGTGGAAGTCTGTTTCACGTGTCATTTTCCCTTTTCGGATAGCCCGGTAAATAAATTTAATCCGGCTGTGCAGAAAACGCTCTACAGATATAAAATGGATAACAAAAGACAAACCGCCTACAAGTAATCCGAACAAAAAGATATATAAATAATCAATCTCTCCGATATACTTGCAAAACAGGAATAGCAAAACCCATACGATAACAACAACTATCGCACTGGTTGCCAATATAATTTGATATGGTTTTATATTTCTCAATTACCCCTTAAACGTATATCCGACTCCTTTAATTGTTCGAATATAATCATCTCCTATCTTTTCACGCAATTTTCTGATATGAACATCAATGGTTCTTTCACCAACAACTGTATCATTTCCCCACACGTCGGCCATAATCTTATCGCGCGTAAACACATAACCGGGCTTGGAAGTAAGCAACGCCAGTAATTCAAACTCCTTTCGTGGTAATTGGAATTCTTCACCGTTAACCACTAATAAAAAACGATCTCTGTCCAGTCTGAAAAGTTCATTATCAATGGCACTTGAGCTAAATGAACGATTCTTTCTTCTCAACAATGCTTCAACCTTACTGATCAGCAATCTCGGACGAATCGGCTTAGTAATATAATCGTCTCCCCCGGCTTCAAAACCGGCTACTTGTGAATAATCTTCAGAACGTGACGTAAGAAAAGCAATCAGCGGGTTTTCATTTTTCATTTCACTGCGCAACACATGACATACTTCAATTCCATCGACTTCCGGCATCATCACATCAAGCAAAATAAGGGAGGGCTTTACGTCCTTCGCTTTCTCAATTCCTTCTCTTCCATTGTTGGCTGTTTCTACAATGTATCCGGCTTTCTTCAGATTATATTTTAAAAACTCTAAAATATCGGGCTCGTCATCTACCAATAGAATTGTCTCTTTCATCTTCTTACTATTTAGCAATGCGAAACTACAACAGCAATATGGGTAGAATCTTACAACAGTGTTATTCAATCATTAAGGATATTTGGTAAACGTTAAGAAATCTTTAATCCCTGACCTATAAAAATTTACAATAGTTTGAAAATCATTGTTTTACTAAAAAACACACCCCTGTGTTATCATCGCTTAACACGAACATAACATTGCTTAAATAATGGAATAACAAGGTAGGTTTTACTTTGCACCAAACAATTTAATGAAAGTTATGAAATTAGAATTCAAAACAATTGCGGCTGCACTTCTAATCGGAGGGACAGCAATGATGTCTACTTCTTGTAAAAAAGAAGGTTGTACAGATCCTAATGCTAATAATTATAGCGAAGATGCGAAAAAAGATGACGGATCTTGTACGTACACACAGGTTGAAGGAACAGTAAACAAGTCTGGTACTTTAACTGCAGATGAAACATGGACAGCAGATAAGATCTGGGTACTTAACGGAAAAGTATATGTTCCGGACGGGGTTACTTTGACAATCCAACCAGGAACTATTATTAAAGGTGCTGAAGGACAGGAATCCCTTGCTTCTGCTCTTATCGTTCAAAGAGGTGGTATCCTTTTGGCTGAAGGAACAGCTTCTCAACCTATTATCTTTACTTCTATCCTTGACAACATTAAAGTAGGAGAAACAGCTGGAACTAACCTTTCAAGAACTGATAACGAAAAATGGGGTGGTCTTGCTATCCTTGGACGTGCTCCTATCTCAGCTCAGTCAGGAGATACAGAAACAAACCTTGAAGGAATTCCTGCTGGTGATGGTCAGGGACTTTTCGGAGGAACTAACCCAAGTGATTACTCAGGTAAACTTAAATACATCTCTATCCGTCACGGTGGTATTTCAATCGGAGAAGGAAATGAGCTAAACGGATTGACACTTGGTGGTGTTGGTTCTACTACTGAAATTTCAAACATTGAGATCTACGCAACATTGGATGATGGTATCGAGTGTTTCGGTGGAACTGTAGATATCGACAACGCTTTGGTATACTACCAGGGAGATGACGGATTGGATCTTGACATGAACTATTCAGGTACTATCGAAAACTTTATCGTTATCCACGGAGACGGAATCGGAACTGACGAAGGTCTTGAGATCGATGGTCCTGAAGGAACAACTTACACAACTGGAAAATTCACTTTGCGTAACGGACTTGTTAAGTCTGACGGAGCAACTGACGGATCTCCAGCTGACTTTAAAGATAAAGCACAGGGAACTATCGAAAATGTAACATTTGATTACACTTCGATCGGTGGAAAAGCAATCAAAATCAGAACAAAGTACAATGACGCATGTGAGCAACAAGCGGATGCACTTTCAAGATTGGTTGCCGGTGACCTTAGCTTTGTAAACTGTGCAATTTCTGAGACTGTATCAGTATATCCAAGTACTGCCGGAGCTTGTCCAACTGAAGTAGCAAATGATCAAACTGCTGCTGAGGGAGAAATTAACGGAGCAGGATCCGGAGCTACAGTTTCAACTTCAATCTTCTCTTGGACTCTTGCTGCTGAGCGTGGACAATTGTAAGATAACAACAAAATTTACTTTCAACTACCCCGGGATTAATAGTCCCGGGGTTATGTAATAAAAATAAAATCACTAGCTATGTTTAAGTTTTTCTCTTTTGTTGTACTACTTCTCAGTTCGACAGTTGTCTTTGGACAAGAGAATAAAGGTTTTTTACGCGGAAATATCGCAGACGGAGAAGAGGGTGGTCCTCTTTACGGTGCTACTGTTCGCGTAATGGAACTTTCCGGTGTCGGAGCAATCTCCGATTTTGACGGAAATTATTCAATCCAGGTTACTCCCGGAAAATACACCGTTGAGGTTTCCTTCGTGGGATACCAGCCACAGATTTTCAAAGAACTTGAAATAAAACCAGGCGAATCAACAATGCTTGACGTTGTGCTAACCAGTAAAACACTTGCTGTAGTAGAAGTCGTTTACGAAGCACGTCGACAGGATTCAGATGTTGCGATTTTGATGGAACGAAAAAATGCGGCTGTTGTCTCTGACGGACTTTCGGCACAATCCTTCCGAAAAGTAGGTGATTCTGATTTGTCAGGAGCAATCAAGCGTGTAACCGGAGTAACAGTTCAAAATGGTAAAAATGTATATGTACGGGGACTTGGAGACCGATATACAATTACCACATTAAACGGGATGATGATCCCGGGACTTGATCCCGATGGAAACTCAGTACAACTGGATATTTTCCCGACTGCAGTTCTGGAAAATGTTTCTGTTTTCAAAACTTTCTCTCCTGACCTTTACGGAGACTTTACGGGAGGAATGGTAGATGTTGTTACAAAGAAATTTCCGGAATCAAAAACAACACAAATTGGTGTTGGTATCGGGTTTACTCCGGGAATGACATTCAATAAAGATTATATCTTATACGACCGGGGAGGTTTTGACTGGGCTGGTTTTGATAACGGTTCCCGAAAACTTAACTTTAACCCGAAAGTAAAGATTCCGGATGAAGTACTTGCTGATCCTTATCTGGAAGATGTAACACGCTCCTTTAATCCTGAATTAAGTGCTAAATCCAAAACAGCACTTCCGAATGGATCTTTCTCTATTTATCACGGAAATCAAATTAATAAGAAAGAAGGGCTGACGCTCGGATACAATGTTGTTCTTAACTATTCCAACGAGCACGTTTTCTATCGTGACTTTCAGTCCAATGATTACCTGAAAGATACAGATAAATCACAGCACGAATTATTGAAAAACATTACACGTATTGGTAATGTCGGAAAAAACAACACGTTAATGAGTGCTCTTGTTTCCGGTTCTATCAAAACAAAAAAGAGTACGATCACAGCAACACTTTTGGGTGTTCAGGGAGGAGAATCTTCCGCTGCTCAACGTGTAAATCAGGATTTCAACCAGAATCAGGCCCGATTGATCGAGAATGTATTGACATATACTTCCCGGACACTGTCTTCTTTCCTGTTGGGAGGAACGCACAAGTTCAAAGGATTTGAGATGGAGTGGAATAATGCATTTTCTTACTCTCGTGTTTACGACCCTGATTTCCGCGAAACACGTATCTCCGTAACAGATGGCGATACAACCATGAGTACAGGGAATGGTTCCGGAATAGATCGCTTCTGGAGGGATTTGAATGAGTTCAGTGAGAACTTTAAGATCGATTTTAAAATTCCGGTTGGAAAAAACAAGAAAGCCTTCATTAAGACAGGTGCTCTTGCCGCTTTAAAATTCCGTGATTTTGAAGTATTCTCATTCAAACACAGAAGAACAAATCTGAACGATATCAAATTAGATCCCGACTGGTTCTTACAGGATGATCAGATCTGGTCTGCGGATCCTACTTCGCCCAACTACAGAAACGGTACCTATACCATAGGAAACTATCAGCCGGCGAATAACTATTCTGCACGACAAAATGTTTTCGGAGGTTATGTGATGGCGCAACACAGTTTATGGAAAAAACTGAAGCTTGTATATGGTGTACGTGTTGAAAAAGTGGATATGTTCTATACCGGACAAAACAACAATGGTGACGTAATTTATACCGATCAGAATACAATGAATGAACTCAACATTCTTCCTTCTGCCAATGTTGTATACGGAGTTACTGAACGTATGAACTTTCGTCTTGGATTTAACCAGACGGTTGCCCGTCCGAGTTTCCGGGAAAAGTCAATTGCACAGATCTATGATCCGATTACCAAGCGTACATTCAACGGTAATATCGATCTGAATCAGACACGTGTCAATAACTATGACTTCCGTTATGAGTTTTTCATCACTCCGCGTGAAGTAATCGCTGTTTCTGTGTTCTACAAGCAATTTGACGGACATATCGAAATGGTTGCATTTCCACAACAGCCGGACAATATCAAACCTCGTAATTCAGGAGAAGCTGATCTTCTTGGAGCGGAAGTTGAGTTCAGAAAAGCTTTTGCAAAAGAATCTAAATCGAAGTTTTTCAGCCGATTCTTTTTTAACCTGAATGCTTCCTTTGTACAGTCACGTGTAAATATGCACGACGTACTGGTAGACGGAGAGCAAACAGAATATGAATTACGGGAAACGAACCTGCGTGAAGGAGAAGTACTAAAAGACTACCGCCCAATGACCGGACAATCACCATTCGCTATCAACGCAGGAATTTCGTATGAAATCCCTGAAAGCCAAACCAGTATTTCTCTTGCCTACAATGTACAGGGAGAACAATTGACAATTATTGGTTCGGGGCGTGTACCTGATGTGTACACAGTTCCTTTCCACAGTCTTAATTTTAATGCGTACAGAAACTTTGGTAAAAAGTCACGTTCAAGACTTACGCTAACGGTTTCAAACTTATTAAACGACGATGTATCACTGGTGTATAAATCGCATGGTGCGGAAGACCAGTTTTACACCTCATACAAACCAGGAGTAGGAATCAGTATAAAATACGGATTCACATTCTAGTTTATTCTTTCATAACTTCATAAAGAAAGGGATGCTCAAACGGCATCCCTTTCTTATTTTATGTATTTTCTCCGGTTATTCTACCGTAACTGATTTTGCCAGATTTCGTGGTTGATCCACATTACACCCACGCATTACTGCCACATAATAGGAGAACAATTGTAAAGGAATGGTCGCCAATAGGGGAACCAGATTTTCATCTGTATCCGGAATTTCAATATAATGATCCGCCAGTTCTTTTACCTGCACATCACCTTCGGTAATAATCGCTATGATTTTTCCTTTCCGTGCTTTTACTTCCTGAATATTGGACACTACTTTTTCATACGAAGTTCCTTTTGTCGCTAAAACGATTACAGGCATCTCTTCGTCAATAAGCGCAATCGGACCGTGTTTCATTTCCGCCGCCGGGTATCCTTCTGCATGGATATAAGAGATCTCCTTTAACTTCAACGCACCTTCAAGAGCTACAGGAAAACAATTTCCTCTTCCTAAGTACAACGCGTTAGCAGCATTTTTATACACTGCCGCCACTTCTTCAACAATATTACTCTTTTCAAGTACTTTCTCGACCTTAGCAGGAATTGCTTCCAGATCACCCAACAGGGCACGCAGTCTTGACTCACCAAGTGTTCCCTTCTTACGCGCAATGGAAAGTGCCATTAACGTCAATACGGTTACCTGAGCAGTAAAAGCCTTAGTAGAAGCCACTCCGATCTCCGGACCTGCATGCGTATAAGATCCGGCATCCGTAACACGGGATATGGAAGACCCTACGACATTACATATTCCAAGAATAGTAGCCCCTTTTGATTTAGCAAGTCCTATTGCTGCCAGTGTATCTGCTGTTTCTCCCGATTGAGAAATTGCAATTACCACATCATTTTCATTAATGATCGGGTTTCTGTACCGGAATTCACTTGCATATTCAACTTCTACCGGAATTCTTGCCAGATCTTCAATCAGGTATTCACCTACTTGCGCGGCATGCCAGGAAGTACCACAGGCTACCATAATAATCCGGTTAGCATTTACCAACTTCCGTTCGTAGTCCTTGATTCCGCCAAGACCTACCCAACCTTCTTCTACGTTTAATCTTCCTCGGAAACAATCGTAAATAGAACGAGGCTGCTCATAGATTTCCTTTAGCATGAAATGCTCGTATCCGCCTTTTTCCAATGCTTCCAGCTCTAATTCCAGTTGCTGCACATAAGGTGTTTGCTCCCGGTTTCGAATATCAATAATCTTTAGTCCGGATTCCCGGTCAATGATTGCAATCTCTTCATCCTCCAGGTAAACCACATTCTTCGTGTACTCCACAATAGGAGTAGCATCTGAAGCCAGATAAAATTCATTGTTATCTGCAATACCCACTACCAGAGGGCTGGATTTCCTTGCCGCTACAATACGGTTTGGTTCTTCTTTTGAAAGTACAACAATAGCATAAGCACCCACGACACTACTTAACGCCAATCGAACGGCTTCTTCAAGATCAACTTTTTCGTGACGCTTAATATCTTCGATCAGGTGCACTAAAACTTCTGTGTCCGTTTCACTTGAGAAAACATGCCCTCGTGCTTTCAGACCTTCTTTCAGAACATCATAGTTCTCAATGATCCCATTGTGCACTAACGCAAGGTCTCCGTCTCCGGATATGTGAGGGTGTGCATTCTGATCATTTGGCTCTCCATGAGTAGCCCAACGCGTATGTCCGATTCCAATAGTACCGGAAAGATCGTGTTTCTCAGCAAATTCCTGCAAGTTCACCACTTTCCCCTTCTTCTTGTACGTCTTAATATCGGCGTTGTTCATGATCGCTACTCCAGCACTATCATACCCACGATACTCTAGTCTTTTCAGACCTTTAATTAACACGGGATACGCATCTTTGTTCCCGATATACGCTACGATTCCACACATAGACTAATACTCTGTATAAGTGATAACTAATTTCGGTTTTTCTTTGTTGGTCGTCCAGGGACCATTAAACACAATACGTTCTGTAGAACCTCCGAAAGAATACGGGGCAATTTTTACGCCAAATTCCGTCGCGAACCCTTCTTCTTTAACCAAATCCTGAACATAATTTGTCAATGCAAAAGTGTAGCGTTTAAAAGTATTGTTATATTCTCCTTCAACAATACCTACATTATCTCCAACACCTCCAACATCTGCCATTGCACGGGTCACCAGACTCGGGAAGAACTCTCCTCCGGTAAAATAACTCACCGGAAGATAAAGAATCGCCCTATGCACTACAGCTTTACTGTTTATGTCTTTGACAGAAGGAAAATCAATCTTTGCACGGATCAATCCTGATTGCGCATAAAATTCATACATCCCCAGATCCGGATTATCCAGTACCAACCGGGATTTACTTCCAGCATTTGAAAATTTCAGTCGGTTGTAATATGCACAGGATGAATTAGCCAGTAATGTATATTCTTTTTGCTCTCCCGCCTGTGTATAATACAAGGTAATCAATGATTGAGGATCCGTAAGATCCAACATAAGAATTGATCCCTCACCCTGCGTCCACGGACCATTCTCTGTGGTAATATACAGCCCTTTGAACGTCTCCAGGAATGTAGCATTATCTACCAGCGTTCCATTCTGTGATGCATTGATAATTTCCCAGCCAAAACTGGTCTCAAGCGGAATACGTAACTGAGGATCCAGTGTATCATTTGCCAGCATTACTTCTTCTCCCGGCTTGGGTTGAATAACTTCTCTTCCCATAGGTACAAGAGAAGTTGCTTCCGTCAGTTTATCCTGAAAATTATAATACAAAGTATCCAGATAAAGGTCTTCCTGCATACGATACACCCGATAGGTCTGAGGAGCTGTAACCTCTCCGTAATGATCATCGTACTCAAGACTCAAGACTACAGAATCGACAACAATATCTCCGATATTCCCAAAATCAGGATTATTTGTAGGCAATCGAAACTGAGAATAAAATCCGGCATCCACTTCCCCGAAAACAGGATCGTTATACGAACCCAACAAAACATTGTTCGTTCCGCTGGAAATTACGGAGTCGTCCAACTCACAATACGTAATCAACTGAAACGTATCCACACCATCAGCATCTAATAAAGCCTCCGGATCATATACTTCTTTTCCGATTGTATTTTCCGGTTTTTTACAAGCAGCGACAACACTTACTATCAGCAGCAAAAAAGCGGAGAGCTTAACCACCCTCCGCCATTTCATTTCCTTTATTTGATTCTTCATTATGATATCAATACCTCTTCTTCAATCACCTTGTCTATAAAATCAGACAAAACTTTAACCTGTGTTTCTTCCGGATTAAAATCCAGCTTGTGCGAAGATAACGACTCAAAATGAGTTTTAGTATTTCCTGACACATTCTCTGAACATAAAATTACACCGTCAGAGTAATCCATCGCCAAATGTGTAAGAGACTCACAAGTCCCTTCTTTCACTTTATCAATCATTTCATCACTGAAACCATCAAATTTCAATTTTTCAGGTAATCTTTCACAGTACTTATCCTTAAATCCTGATTCGTATAATGAATAGATCACTTTAGTATCCTGAAAATGCGGATCCTGTCCGTACACTTCTTTCAGGTACATCGGCATAAATGCCGTCATCCACCCGTTACAGTGAATAACATCCGGTTTCCAACCCAGTTTTTTTACGGTTTCCAAAACCCCTCTACAGAAGAACATAGAACGCTCATCGTTATCTGCACAAGGCTGTCCGCTTTCTTCACAATAAACTGCTTTCCTCTTGAAGTACTCTTCGTTATCAATAAAGTATACCTGCATTCTCGCTGAAGGAATCGAAGCTACCTTAATTATCAGCGGATGATCTTGGTCATCTATTATCAGGTTCATTCCGGAAAGACGAATCACCTCATGCAACTGGTGTCTTCTTTCATTGATAGAACCGAATTTTGGCATAAATACTCTGATTTCTTTTCCCGCTTCCTGAATTCCCTGTGATAAACGACGGACAGCGGTTGAAATTTCTGACTTCGGCAGAAAAGGGTTAATTTCCTGCGAAACAAATAGTACTCGTTTTTTCTCCATAAAAGAGTCGAATTAGTAAATAGACCACAAAAATATATAAAAAAAAGCGGAAATTCAACAGAAAAGAATAGTTTTGCCCGTTTGTCTCTCTAAAAAAGAACTATTTTGGATAAGCTATATACAGCGGAAACAGTAGGTAAGTGGCGGAAAGAAAAGGCAGAGTCCGGGAAAAAAACCGGGTTCGTTCCAACAATGGGAGCCTTGCATGAAGGCCACCTCTCTCTTATACGCAAGGCAAAAAGTGAAAATGACTTTGTCATCTGTAGTGTTTTTGTCAACCCTACACAATTCAACAACCCGGAAGATCTGGAAAAATACCCGCGCACGATAGAAGAGGATATTCTTCTGTTGCAAAGTGCAGGTTGCGATGCTGTGTTTATCCCTTCAGTTACTGAAGTGTATCCCGATTACCCGGATGAGACATCTCTTGTAACGGTTCCTTTAGCTCCCCTTAATACGGTTATGGAAGGTGCTTTCCGTCCCGGTCATTTTGAGGGAGTAGTCAATGTGGTTTACCGCTTTTTTGATTTGATCCGCCCTCAAAAGGCCTATTTCGGGTTAAAGGATTTTCAGCAGGTAGCCATCATCAAACACATGGTTAATTACTTGGAGCTCCCTGTTGAAATTATTGCCTGTCCTACCGAACGTGAATTGTCAGGTTTGGCAAAAAGTAGCCGCAACCAACGTCTTTCCGACGAGCAGCGAGTAGAAGCTACCTACTTATATAAAGCGCTTCAGCTAGGAAAAAAGTTGAGTTCCGATCATCTTCCGGATGATGTGAAAGAAAAGATGAGAGAATACCTCGATATGACTTCTATCCGAACAGAATATATTAGTATTGTGCACCCTGAAAACCTGTCTGAACTACATAGCGAATGGGTTTCAGGATCAATCTGTTGCATCGCTGCCTATTGTGGTGATGTCCGTTTGATAGATAATCTGCAGTTTATTCCTTAACTTTGTCGCGTATTTAAAGGAAAAAATGCAGATTCAAGTTTGTAAATCAAAGATTCACAGGGTTAAGGTAACTCAGGCTGACCTTAATTACATTGGTAGTATTACCATTGATGAAGACCTAATGGACGCCGCCAACCTCATTGAAGGAGAGCGTGTTCAGGTGGTTAACTGTAACAACGGAGAGCGCCTTGAAACGTATGTTATTAAAGGTGAGAGGGGAAGTGGGACTATTTGTCTTAACGGACCTGCAGCAAGGCGATGTGCAGTAAACGATATCGTCATCATTATCGGATACGGTTTTATGGATTTTGAGGAGGCCCGTTCCTTCAAACCGAGCCTGGTTTTTCCCAATGAACAAACCAATCTGATCGAATAATTGAAAAAGAAACTCATCGGAATTATCAAGATTGTTCTTCCGACCCTTGTCGGGGTTTATCTTTTTTGGTACTTCTATGATCAGATGAGTGATACCCAAAAGGAGAATTTTTTCCGTAAAATGTATGAGATTAATTACGGATGGATTTTTCTTTCTCTTGTTATTAGTCTTGGGAGTCACCTCGCCCGTGCACACAGATGGAAGTACTTACTTGAACCGATGGGGTATAAGACAAAATTTGCTCATCGCTATCATGCCATTATGGTGGGGTACATTGTTAATATGCTCATTCCCCGTGCAGGAGAAGCATCCCGGGCAGGAATGCTCGTCAAGTCGGATAAGATTCCTTTTGCACGTTCTTTCGGAACGATTATCGCTGAGCGGGCAATCGATGTAGCTATTTTAGGAATTATCTTTCTGTTTACTATTTCTGTCAGCTTTGATGATTTTCTTGCATTAAAAGCCAAATTGTTTCCGGCTGATGCTCAGAATACCGGGGATACATCCAATTATTTGCTGCTGTGGATTATTCTTGCCGTTGTAATTCTCTTTGCGCTGGCTATTGTTTTTTTCGCACTAAAACCGACGCTTCGCAAGAAAGTGGTTGAACTGCTTCTAAACATAAAAGAAGGTGTATTGTCTGTGTTCAGGTCTAAAAACCCAGTTTCATTTACTTTTTATTCATTTCTGATCTGGATTCTTTATGTTGTTTTCTTCGGAGTCTGCTTTCTTTCGCTTGAAGAAACCAAAGAAGTTCCTCTCAGTGGAATTCTGATGGCATTTATCGGCGGAACCATCGGTATTATGCTGACCAATGGCGGTGTTGGAGTCTATCCTGTATTTGTCGGTAGTATAATTACTTTTTATGCTTTCCCTGATTATACAGGAACAGGGGCACATGATACCGCTTATGCTCTGGCAACTATTACCTGGGGAGTTCAGACATTAATGATGATCGTTTTAGGTCTGATCTCTTTGTTTTTCTTTTCTAAAAATTTTAAAATAACTTCTGAAGATGATTCTGAGTCAGATAAAGGATAAAATTATTGGTTCCGACGATCTGGAACAGCGCCTTTCTGAGCTTAAGAAGGATGGTAAAAAGGTTGTCTTTACAAATGGTTGTTTTGACATCCTTCATCTTGGACACATCACCTATCTTGCTCAGGCTGCCGAATTGGGAGACATCCTAGTTATCGGCATGAATGATGATGCATCAGTGCGGGATCAGGGGAAAGGACCTAATCGCCCCGTAAATCCAGAACATGCGCGCAGTATGCTGTTGGCAGCATTGGGGTTTGTGGATTTCGTTGTTATTTTCGGGGAACAGACCCCTCTTTCTATTATTGAAAAAATCATCCCTGATGTACTGGTAAAAGGTGGGGATTATGATGCGAACGAAACCAATCCTGACGCAAAAAAATACATTGTTGGCTCTGATATTGTACGGAAAAACGGAGGAGAAGTTGTTACGATCAATCTTGTTGACGGTTTTTCAACAACTGCGACCATTGAGCGCATGAAAAAGTAATCACAAGAAAAAAGTTCAGTCAGCTAAAACTGAGTTTATATCCGTTAATCTATATTTAATAATCTGCTTATTTACAGCCAACTTATGATCTCTAATTTTGCTCAAATTATCGGATCATGCTACGCAAACGGATTATATTTTTCTTTGTTTTTCTACAATCATTAGTTTTTGCTCAGAACAATAATGTTGGGATTAATACCGCTACTCCAGACCCGACAGCTGTGTTGCATCTTGAATCAGATCACCAGGGACTACTGGTTCCCCGGTTAAGCGTTACACAACGTGATGCTATTACAACTCCGGCAACCGGTTTGATTATTTACAACACGGATGATAATCAGGAAGAAATTTACAACGGTACGTGCTGGATTCCAAGTTATTTAAAGAATTGCGACGATTGTGCCCTTGATCTAGCCTTTCAACAGGCGAGTTATACACTCAACCGGGCTACAGCACTCTCTCTTACAATTCCTGTAACTGTAAGCCAATCCACCAACTCCGGTCAGAACCTTCCGGTTAATCTTTCTGTTGTACATACCTTTTCACCGGAATCTACTGTCCGATTAGATCAGTATGAAACAACCGGGGGAACTACCACCGTAACTATTACTATTCAAACCAGTGTGTTTGAAACGGGAGGAGATCATTTTGTTACTGTATTTGCTTTTTGTGAAGAAACTGCCCTTGCAAAATCAGTAAAAGTGACGCTTCAGGCATGTGATGAAGTAACAATTTCAACAGATCAGGTAAACTATGATCTTTCCAATAACGGGGTGAGCGGTAACAATTGTGTTGTTGTAACCATTGAGGATCATGTTGGCATTCGTTCCGCCAGCGCAACAACCCCCGCATTTACAACAGGGTTAATCAATCCCAATTGCAATATCGGAATTAGAAACCGGGGGTATGTTTTTGGAAAAGGAGGAAACGGTCCACAGCTTATGGGGCAAAACGGAGAAGACGGAGGAACAGCTTTTGAAATAAACTGTAATGCTGAAATTCGCAACTCGGGAATGATTTACGGGGGAGGTGGAGCAGGGCTTACAGTCGGTGCATTCCAACCTATTAACCTGGGACCTTTCACACTTTGTATCGCCGCAGGAGCCGGAGGAAGCGGAGGAATGCCCGACGGACTTGGTGGTGGCGGATCTCAGGGTTCCTGCTCAACTGTAGTAGGAATCTGGTCTAACGGAAATAATGCAGAATCAGAATACGATGACGATGAAGGAGCACCTGTGAATGAAAGTTTCTCTCAGAACTTTTCACTGGGTCCGGTACAGGGGACTATTGCTATTACTGCCAGAGGTGGCGGAGGTGGTGACTTCGGAGAACCCGGAACGGCTTCTTCACAACCTGTAGATTTCGGAGGGACTTCTCTGGAAATTTGTTTAAACATTCCTTTTATCGGTAATGTTTGTGCTCCTATCCCCGGGTTCTCATCTGCACTGAACAGCCTCGCCAATCTCATCAACAACTCGTTTAACAATTCGGTCCCCGGAGCAGGTGGTTTTGCTGTCAAACATTCAGGAACCGTTTCTCTTCCGGATGGTGACTATCAATCGTATTCAGTTCGGGGAAAAATCGGTAATTAACCCAAATAACAACCAGACATGAAACATATTCTTATCATATTCAGTCTTTTTCTGACCTTCACGTCAGTTGCGTTTGAAGGCATCATTCACTGTACTAAAATTCAGGATGGTGTAACTACCCGATTTCATTTTTTCGTCCGGGGAAATCAAATTGCTATTGTCTCGGACACACCTGAAGGCAACTACAAAATTCTCGTTTCTTCGAACCGGCAGGAGGTGAAAATTTGTATGGACAGTCCGCTTTTTGAGGAAAAAGGGTATTACTCGATTCTGAAAGACGAAGTCGAAAAAAATCAGATCCCGAAAATTCAGCGGCAAACCAAAACTGACGCATTAATGATAGATGGTTTCAATTGCGAAGGCTACACGCTCGTTTCGGACATCGGCACAGCAATTGCCTATATTGGCCCTGAAAACATCAACCTCAGTGGATTATCTGCTTTTTTTAACGATCCTCTGTATGAACTGCTGGATGCCTTCCAAATTGAAAAACTTCCCCGAAAAATTGTTGTAAACAAAACAACCGGATCGTATACGATTGATCTTACTGCCGAAGAAACTCGTCTTGATCCTTCTATTTTTGAAGTTCCGCAAGAGATGAAACAATTTCAGGTAACGTTAGAATAAAGATGATTTATCGCATATCCTGTATCGGTTTACTGGGGCTATTGATCGGCCTGTCCGTTTCCGCACAAAATGAACCAACGCTTTTCTCTGCAGCAGATACTTTCTTTATTGCCAGGAATGCTGAAGTACACACCTATGGAAATTGTGTAATATCCGGGAATTTGGCTCTCTTATCTCACCATGGTCTTATTCAAACCTACAGTGATCAGAATCCCGGAAATTTTGAGCTTCAGAATGCAGGATCTGTAATCTCAGATGGCAACTATAAAGTACAACAGGACTGGATCAATAATGGTCGGCTTCGCATTGACAGTGGGTTAGTTGAAATGTACGGAGATTACCAGTTTTTCTCCGGGGATAGTATTTCCTCTTTTTATGATCTTCTTTTAACCGGAACCGACAAAAAAGAGCAACAACAACACATACGTGTGAGAAATCAACTGGATCTTACACAGCGGGAACTCGCTGTAGAAGATTGGTTTCTGTACCTTGACAATCCGGATGCAGGAGCAATCGTATATGACGCTACATTTATGGCAGAAGGAATCATCAGTACAGATGAGGACGGAGTAATAAAAAAGGTAGTTCATACCGGAGCGTCCAACCTGATACCTACCGGATCTTCAGAAAACAGTTTCAGGCACCGTCCGATTAAAATTGAACTTTTACCGGGCAATTCTTCGGACACTGCTCATGTTACTTTCCATCACCATTCTCCCGATTTATCAGGAGCTCCATCTTCAGACAAAGACACGTCTCTGTGTAAAATTCAAACGGATTATTTTTATACGTTTAACGCATCAGATTCAAGCAGCAATTTTGATCTTGATTTTGCTTCACTTCCTGCAACAGATGGCGTTTATCCGGATATCGCCCGTTGGGATAACCCCACCTGGAAAGCTATTTATGACTACTCCTCTACTCCGGATATCAATTATGTTTACCACAAAGCGTACCGTCAGTCCGATTTTGTTCAGGAACATTATGCTCTGGCACACAGAACTCCGGTAGCTCCGGTAATTTCCGCAGAAGAAACAGCCTGTTATAATCATTCACCAGTACAGGTAACAACACCTCCAAACCAACCCTGGTACGAATGGAGCTTTCCTGATAATTCCGGGGCATCCGTACAAGATGGACAAGGAAGCCCTTCTGCTACTATCAGTTGGGGAGATGTTATAGGAGGAACTGTAATGGTCAGCTATCAGAATGCAGAAGGATGTTGGTCTTTTCCGGATTCCATTTATATTGAAGACATCAGTATTCAGGCGGACTTTCAAATCAACAGCGTCGATTACGAAGATTTTGTTTCTGATTATATGATCACCAATCTTTCGGACGGAGCAAATGTTTTTGAATGGTATGTCAATGATGAATTGCTAAGCCCGGACAATACAACCAATTTTATACATACCTTCACTACAAACGGAGAAGAAACCAGTTTTGATGTCTGGTTAATCGCTGAACAATCCGAAAGCGGCTGTATTGATACCGCTTATCACCGTATTACTATCCCGGCAATGTTCGTGTTTTACGCCCCCAATTCTTTCACCCCTGACGGAGATGGGATTAATGACTTTTTCTTTGCACAAACCTCCGAAATATATGATCTGGAAATGCTTGTTTTCAATCGTTGGGGAGAGCTTATTGTTTCTCAAAAAGGTAGGGCAGAAGCGGATGCCGTAACCTGGGACGGGACGTATCAGGGAAGCTTTGTTCCTACAGGGACATACGTATATATTTTTATTGTGTCGCCTACCAACCCGAATGTATCTCCGTCTTTGCGTTTCACAGGATCAGTCAATGTGTTGCGCTAAAGACGATCTATTCTACCTGAGCATTTTTAACATTTCATTTTTTGCAAGGCTCATTTTTTTAGTTAACTTTATCTTAATCGCAATGTGTAAATTATGAATGACAGGCGTTTTTATCAGTTAACCTTTGCTCTGCTTTTCAGCCTTAATATTCTTGTTTATTGTATTAAATCCGGTGAACCACTGGTGAAGTCCATTGCTTTTTCGGGACTGGCTTTTTTGGGTGCTTTCGGGTTTGCGCTTATTGTTTTCCGTCGTCTCGGGTGGAGTCGACAGAAAGTTTCAAAATAACAGAACCCTATCGCAATAAATTGACGTGTCCCTGGTGAAGTTCCGGGTTGTCTGTCTGTGTCCGGTCGAAACGAATCTGCCAGATATAGGTTCCACTTGGCACTATTTTTCCACCGTAGGTTCCATCCCACCCCACACTCGCATTATTCGACTCGAAGAGAATTTCTCCCCATCGGTTAAATATCAATAGTTTGTAACTATACGGATCAAATCCAGAGGTAAATACCGGTTGGAAAACTTCGTTGTATTTATCCTCGTCCGGGGTAAACGTATTGGGGACAAAGAAAATAAGTTCGTCCCGGATAAAAAGCTCTTTCGTAGTCGTATCCCGACAACCGTTTGTACTAATTGCTATCAGTTGCACCGTATACTGACCGGCTTCTTCGTATTCATGTGAGGGGGATTCTTCACTGTATTGTCCACTATCATCACCATACTCCCATTGGTAGGTATCCGCACCCTGCGATTCATTCGTAAAATAGGCTACCGGATCAATACTGGAGATTTCGACTGGAGAAACGGAAAAATCGGCTACCGGATCAGCATCCACACAAACAGCGTCAGACAACAAAGCAACTCCCTGGCAGCCGTTCTGGTCCGTAAAAGTCAATTCGATATCATAACATCCGGGAGAGACATATTCCGGTAAATTTCCCGAACAGGATGCAGAAGAAATACCATTCCCAAAATTCCAGACACAGGTTCCGGAACCCATTCCCTGTGTTGTATTGATTACCTGCGCCTGCAAAGGAGCACACCCCTTGTTGTTGTCTACGGTAAATGTTGGTTGCGGAAGCGAATGCACGGTTACCTGTACCTGATCCGTATTGACACATCCGTTTGCATCTGTTCCGGTAACAGTATACGTAACAACCCCTACTGCCTGCGAAAAAGGCTGATTGTCAATCACACCGTTGTCCCAACTATATGTCGTTCCACCCAAAGCAGCAAGCGTGATTAAATCTCCGTCACATGCCACCTGATCATTCCCCGCATCTATTGCAGGAAGTTGAAATACAGTAACACTCACATTATCCGTATTGGAACAACCATTCGCATCTGTTCCCGTAACGGCGTATGTAACCGTACCGACAGCGGGGGTAAATGCCTGATTATCGACGACCCCATTGTCCCATGTATAACTGTCACCACCCGAGCCGGATAATGTTACCGAAGTTCCCGAACAAACCGACTGGTCAGCTCCGGCATCGATTACAGGTAATGCCCAAACCGTTACTGTTACATTATCTGTATTAGAACAACCCTTGACATCTGTTCCTGTAACCGTATATGTAACCGTACCGACAGCAGGTGTAAAAGCCTGATTATCGGTCACTCCGTTGTCCCACGTATAACTATCACCACCCGAGCCGGATAATGTTACCAAAGTTCCCGAACAAACTGATTGATCAGTTCCGGCATCTATCACAGGTAATCCCCAAACCGTTACTGTTACATTATCTGTGTTGGAACAACCATTTGCATCTGTCCCGGTAACCGTATATGTAACCGTACCGACAGCAGGTGTAAAGGCTTGATTATCGGTTACTCCATTGTCCCACGTATAACTGTCACCACCCGAGCCGGATAATGTTACCGAAGCTCCTGAACAAACTGATTGGTCAACACCTGCATCTATTGACGGAAGAGATAAAACTGTAATGGTCACATCATCTGTATCTGTACAGCCAAACGCATCTGTTCCTGTTACGGTATAGGTTGTTGTTCCCGAAGGAGCAAAAGCGACCCCATCCATAACTCCATTATCCCAGGTATAGGTATCTGCCCCGGAACCGGATAACGTTACGGTTTGTCCCGCACAGATAGTCTGATCATTGCCCGCTGATACTACAGGCCCTCCATCTGTTCCGACAGTGGCTGTAACTGTTGTATTGCAATTATTCGCATCAGTGACTTGAATTGTATAGTTTCCGGGAGCCAGGTTTTGAAAAACCGAAGAAGTCTGAAAATTCACCCCGTTATCAATACTGTACTGTATTGTCCCCGTTCCCCCTGTGGCTGTGACGGCAATTTCTCCGTTATTGTTTCCGCAAATCTCATTTGTGACGGATACACTGGCAGACAAAACTGTTGGTTCAGTAATGGCAAAATTGGTTTGCAACTCACAGGAAACACATTCTTTAAATGAAATATCATCTAAACCAAAGTCATTTCCTCCCGGGTTTATATTCTGATTCACAATACAAATTGTTGCGGTTGTGCTTGCCCCCGAATACCAGGTGGAGAAAAACCGATTCCAGACATTCGTTGCCGAAGGAGCTGTAAAAACCTGCCCCAGAAGATTTCCGTTGACATTAAACTGCAAATCAGCCGGAGAGGTTGGATGCATGGATGCCACGTACGCAGAAAATACGTAATAGGTATTGGGTTGTACTGCAATCGTCTGACACCAAACATTTGTATTGGCAACCTGCGCTCCGTTTACAATCATAAAATTACCGGTTCCACCATTACCCGTCCCCTGAAAAGAAGCGTGGTGAAGACTAGCGTCATTACTAACCAGGTAATTTCCACCCGGAAGGTCATTTACACCTGAAAAGCAGTCATTACAATATGTATAATCACTCGTAAACCCGGTGCTTCCTCCTTCAAAATGACCGTTATTTACCAATTCATTTCCCTCCATTTTACAACTATCGGAAACAGATACAGAATAATTTCCGGGAGAAAGGTTTGTAATCTGCTGGTTATTCGTCGTCCCTGTTGACCACTGAAACGTATAAGCGGGTCCGTTTCCTCCGGCCGGGGTAATTTCAGCCGAACCGTCATCCGCACCATTACAGGTCACATCTGTTGTTACGAGATTATCAGTAAGAGCAGGCTGATCCTGAACCGTGACGGTAGAGGTGGCAAAACAATTGGTGTTTGAACGGGCATATACCGTATAATTGCCCGGAGCCAGGTTTGCAAATGACGACGATGCAGAAAAGTTCGTTCCATCTATCGAATACGAATACGGAAGATAGCCTCCATTGCCCGCAATATCAATCGCCCCGGTAGATGTGTTTGAACAAACTACCGGAGAACTGGTCGCTGTCACACCGATGGTTGTCGGATATGGATAAGGGATCGGTTCAAATTGGGGAGAACCTACCGCTACTCCGTTCCAGGCGGCATTTCCCTGTGCGTTTGTATAATTTCCTTCGAACTTGTAATATGCCAATAGTCCTGCCTGTGTGGTCGGATTGGGTAAGTCCAGCATATTGGCGGCAATCTGTGCCTGAGTGCGCGCGACATTCCAGATACGCACCTCATCAATATATCCGTTAAACTGTTCACATTGACAATTCGATTGCTGACCTATTGCAGTTTGCAGATTGTTGGTAACCATGTTCCCTGTCCAGGCCATTTCACCTGTCAGACAGCCATTCACGTAGTAGCGCAGATACTGCCCATTATAGGTAGCAGCAACATGATAGGTTTCTCCCTGTACAAGGGATACACCAGCCGCAGCCACCCCTCCAAAGTTGGCAAATCCGGAAGTCGTTGTTATTTCAAAGCTCCCTATCCGCAAGAGATAATTTACATTGGACGGATCTGTATGTTTCGATACAATATTGACAGAAGCCCCAGTATAGTGAATCAGTGCTTCTACAGTGAGCTGATTCCCTGGCACATCCAGATCACCCACACTAACATAGTTAATCGGTCCCCCGATTCTGAGCGAATTCTGCCCAAATGAAAAAGAAAAAACAATCAGAAATAGTAGTACACAACAAGTCCTTTTTTTACCCATAGTAGAACAGTTCTTCAGCAAATTTAGGTCAAAAAGACTATACAGAGCAACAATTTTTATCGCCTGTACCTCAGAAATGATGTATTCATACTCCAAATCTCTCTACGCCCATTTTAGCATGGTTCGGGGCACGTCTTTGTTGTATTTAAGGGTCGTATTCCTTGAAAAAAGGATTGCCGGAGGGGCAATCTTCCTAACTCACCCCCTCCAAACAAAAACCCCATACCTGTTTGATTATTAAAAACTTGTGGAAAACAGGAGGCTGTTGAATAATTTGAAAAAAATGTTACTTTTGGAACCGTATGCCTTACCAAAAATTACACAAACCTTCCTCGTATAATGGTTGTATAGGTATGTTTTTGGGGTGCATATAAACGAGTTAGCAACAAATAATGATACAACTATGAGAACAAGAATTCTACCATTAATCCTAACGTTACTGTGTCTTATGATTTGGTCTAAATCGGATGCAAAATGCAGAAGAACGGCTACTGTTAAATATGAACAGCAATATGGTTGGTCAAAAAAATACACGGTTGAGGTAACATTTATGACTGGTTATGAGCTTAATCAAGCTACTAGTTCTTATGATTATGAAATGTATTCGGTATACGCAATAATTTTTTGGGGAGAAGGTCAAGCAAGTGTAATAAAATTGAAATCATATTTGCTCTGTGGAAACGAAGTGACATGTGATTGTATTAATAATTCCATTTATGATTTACAAGGTTATGACCAAGATGGTGACAAATGGAATATTTGTTTAAGCAATTATTGTTATTAAATATGATTATGACAAAGGCAAATTTTCTCTTATCGTTGGTTATTTTATTTCTGACAGTTTCTTGTGGTTCTAATTCAAATGATTATGAAGAAGAATTTATAGATGAAAATGGTTATGTAGATGGAACTTATTGTGCTGAAATTAATTATTACAATCCTAATACAGGCACAAGGTCATCTTACAATTTAAACGTTGAAGTTGAAAGCAACGAAGTAACAACAATTTACTGGGGAAATGGTGGATGGTTAGATGAGGATCATTTCTATCCAGAAGAATTAGATTCTGACGGGTATTGTTCCTTTACTAGTGATAAAGGATATGAATATGAAATTCAAATTTTAGGTGAAGAATGTACCTCTACAGATGAAACAAGTTTTCAAAATGATTTAGAAAATGACAATGAATCAGTTACTTGTCCAAAATGTGGCGATGTAAAAGACTCATATGATGAATATTGTTACAATTGTCAAGATGAAATTGAGCACACTTGCAGAAGATGTGGGCAAATAGATAATTTTATGTTTTCGACGGATGATTATTGTGGCGATTGTGAAGATGAATTAGAAAACACCTGTTCAAAATGTGGAGGACATGAATATAATGTTAACGGTGGAATTTGTGATGATTGTAAAGAAAACGAAGAAGATTATTAAAATCTGTTGCTAACAGGCGTTTAGCTCCATTTTTCTGCCGCAGGCGCAACACAGAAAAACGGCGCCAAGCGCCAAAACGTTACCACACATTTGAACGACAAAAATGGAATTGAGTACAATCAATCAAATTAGAGACAAAAGAGATAGTATTCGTAAAAAAATAAAATCACTAAATCTGAATGAATACTCTTCTGGTACTTTTGGGAATGAAAATGAATATTCATTTAAGGGAATAATAGCTGGAATAGAAGTATTATTAACAGATATTTCTACTCTAACTCAATACCCATCAAAATTTGTTAAAATATCTACTTATGATGAAAGAATCTCAATAAAGACAAATCTTACTGAAATTGAAACTTATCTAACAACACCCAATAATTTTATAACTGAATTTGAAGCATTAAAAGTTCAAATACGAAATTATAATGTTCGAAGTATAAGTGAGCGTCAAATTGAATTTGAGAAAGAAATAGAAGATGTAAGAAAGATCAAAATTCAATTACAACAATTACTAGTTGAATCTAAAGAAATAAAAGAGGATTTAGTTACAACTCAAATTTCCATCAATAAAAAATTTAAGGAGAGTAATGAAAATTTGAACGAAATAGAGAATCAACTTAAAAAAATCATTGAAAGAAAAAATGAAATAACAGAAAAAGCTGAAAATCTTGAAGAGATTAATAATGAGCTAGAATCTATGAAGGAAATTGCGAAAGAAAATCTTGAAGAAATAGCTGAGTCCCTTACCGAGAGTAAATCAAATGAAAAACTGATAACAGTTTTTTCAAACAAAATTCAAGACAGAGAAGAAAGATTAGACATATTAGAACAAAATACACTCGAAAACAACAAAAAACTTAATGAATACGAGGAAGAAAGAAAAAATATATTACACGAATCAAAACAATTAGTTGAATCCGCTAAAAAAGCATTGAATTATAAAACTGCTGAAGGTATCAGTGCTTCTTTCCAAAGTCAATACGATAACGCAAATAATAAATGGATTATTGGAGGTTGGCTAATTGGTGCGATTATTTCTTTACTTCTTACTATTGTGTTAGGTATTTGGATTTTACAGTCTCATAATGATAATATTGGAATTATAATTGGACGAATATCTCTTTTACCATTACCTATAATCGGAGCCATTTTTTGTGCTAATCAATACACTAAGCAAAAAAACATAATTGAAGACTATGCGTACAAGATGGTTTTATCAAAGGCTATTGTCGGTTTCTCTGAACAATTAAAGAAAAATAGTACAGAAGGAAACGAAGAATATGTTCATTATATTAAAACAGCTTTAGAAGAAATTCATAAAGATCCTTTAAGAAAAAGAGAAACGAAAAAAATAACGAATAAAAATGAACCTAATCTTAATGAACTAATTGAAATTGCTGAAAAAATCGTTAAAATGACAAAAATCGAATAAAAACGTATGGTACACAATGGCTATACGTAATGCGAGTTTGGTACTGGATTTAAGGCAAATAAAGATAAAAAGCACATAGGTCGAAATACGGTGAAGTGCTTCTAATCCCTAACTACGCTTATACTCGACCGTTGTAGTACATTTGAAATTTGTTCATTAAACAATGCTAGAGATTGTAACGAAAATAGGAGAGTAATGGAGTACAAATATTGTTGGAGATGCAAAATGGATGTTCCTATGCTTGATAAGGAAGAGTACGCTATCGCTTCTCAACTTTATGCAAAAGGTTTTAAAGTTTTAACAAAGGACACTCAGGAGCGTTTCAAGGAGTTATTGGATTATTATAATGATATAACCGGATTTGGAGAAACTGAACCCAATGCCATTATGCATCACGCCATAGGAATGTATGGCACTGACTGTGGAAAACCATACAGGACACCAAAAGCTAAAATATGCGCTGCTTGTGGTAATAAAAGAACAGTAACTGATTAAGAAAAACTACTTCGGAGAAAAATAACCCGGTTGCTGCTGCTTGTTCTCTATCACTTCCATTCCGTACTCAAATTTCTTTTCGAGCACTTTACGTCCTCTTTTGTCGTACACGATCATTTTACCGTGTTTCAACCCATTTTTGTATTCCGTTTCACTGATCGGAGCTTTTCCTCTCCAGGCATATTCACTCATCGTTCCATCCAGTTTCCCGTCTTTGTATTCAGAAATAACTGCCGGAACTCTTCCTCCTTTGTGGTAGGCAATCCATTGTCCGGTTTTTTCACCGTTTTTGTACTCACCTTCCTCTGTCAGCTGGTAATCCTTTGACGAAAAAGACTGCCATTTTCCATGACGGACACTCTCATAAATCATACGCCCTTTATTCACTTTTGACTTACGGGAAGTAACTTTATAATTACCAATGTCTTTTGGTTTTCCGTTTTCAAAATAATCTATCCATTCTCCTGATTTATACCCGTCTTTATAGGTCCCGATAATATTCGGTTTTCCGTTCGGGTAATACGATTCCCAGACACCGTTTAGTTCCCCGTCTTTAAAATTTCCGATATTTTTGATCTTCCCGTCATCCCAATAGTTCCGCCATTCGCCCTGTTCCTTTCCGGCAACGTAGTCTCCTTCCATAAGCAGCTGACCATTTTCGTACCAGGTTCGCCAGGTTCCGTCTTTCTGGTCGTTTTGGTAGGTTCCCGTTTTGAATTTGGAACCATCTTTATAGAAATACTTCCATTCACCATGCATTAAACCTTCCTGATAATTCGCAATATACGATAACTCTCCAGTCGGATAATTGTATCGCCATTCACCGTGTTGCTGATCATTTTCAAATGTCCCGGTCATATCAACCGTTCCTCTGTTTGTATACCATGTCCACGTTCCTGTTTTCTTCCCCTGCTCATATTCTCCTTCCGTTTTTACCTTTCCGTTATCATAGTATAAGGTATAGGGTCCGTCCAGCAATCCTGATTTGTAACTCACCTCTTTTTCCAAAGATCCCGTATAGAATCGGTGTTTCCAGCTTCCGTCTTTTTCTCCTGCTTTGTAATACCCTTCCACTTCTTTGTGTCCGAGCAGGTGGTATTCTTCAAAAGCACCGTCTTTTAACCCGTCTTTATAGGAATACCGCTCTTTTATTTTACCAAGCGAATAGTAAATTCGCGTCTCTCCTGTTCCGTCTTTAGCCGTTTGCGTGGAATCCGGCAGATAAAATGAAACCAGGAAATTGGTACTATCGACAATCTCTTCCTCCATCATTAGATTCCCTTCAGGGTAATAATAACTCCATTTTCCCGAAGGATAGTCATTGGTATAGTATCCCTCCTCTTTCAGGTTGCCGTTTTCATACCATTCCCGGTATACGCTATCCTGTTTGTCGAGTTTAAAATACCCTTCCTGCTTTAGCTGGTCTTCGGTATAGAACAATTTAACTGCTCCGTGCAATTTTCCTTTGTAATAATTTTGTTCCTCTTCAACGTTACCTGCTTTGTTGTAATACGTCCAGTTACCATGTTTCAGCCCTGTTTCTCCCAGCTCGTCTACATAGTAATACCCTTTACTCTGGATCTGTATTTTGTTAAAGTCCCAATACGACCGAACCGGTTTTGAAAGGTTCTCTTTACGAACTTCCTGAGCAAAAGAGAAATAAGAAATAAAAAGAGAAAAAGCTATGAAAAGCGTACGCATAATTCTATAAAGTTTCTACAAAGATAATAACGATAAAAAGGGAATCGGTTACAACAGTCCACGAATAATTAACACCAGACCGAAGATAATCAGGATAAACCCTGTAAACAGGTTAAGTCGCTTGAGCAGATAAGGTGTAATAAATCCTCTTAATTTCTTTGCGCCTATGATTTTGAGCAGGTCAATAGAGAAAAACGTAAACAAAATCGTTGAGATAAAAAGTACGATGTACGTGTCTCCGTCTTCAATTTTTGCGGCCGCTATGGTTATTACACCAAACCAGTAAAAAATGACCATCGGGTTGACAATGTTCAGGAAAAACCCTTTGAGGAATAGCACCCAGTAATCTCTCGGGTTGTGCACTTTCTGTACAAAGTCAGCTTTGATATCTCCCTTTGTCCTCTTCATGGCCGTTATTACCCCATAAATGATGAGAATAACTCCTCCGAAAATCTGTAACCATCCCTGGTTTTCGCTTTCGGTCAAAGAACTGACCTCATTATAAAAAAAGTAAGCAAGCCCGATGTAGATCAAATCGGAAACCAAAACTCCCAAATCTAAGGCCGCGGCAGCACGGATTCCTTTTTTCAAACTTGTTTCGAGGAGTAAAAAGAACGCCGGACCGAGCATAAAACTCAAAACCAGACCGGTCATTATTCCTTTTAATATTACTACTCCCAAAATATTTGCTTTTTGAGCAAAAATAGTAATACAATTTTAGTATTCCTCTTTTCTGATAAAAATCAGCCGGATGCATTTTACCGACAGATAAAGAAAAAATGAATATTTCTGAAAAATAATAGGTTGTTTTTTTCGGCAAACTAATGTTCTTTCTATTTTTGTGACAAAATCATTAAGCATGAAAATTGCAGCAGCTAATAAATTAATAGACGAACTCATTGCCATTGTTGAGAAAGACGGAATTGACGTCGAAGCACTTGTACCGAAGTTGAAAAAGCTTCGCGAATATGCGCTTCAGGAAGAAGATCCTTTGGTAACGAAGTCTATTCGTCTGACATACGAGTACCTTGAAGAAAACAACGCGTATGACGTTGAAGCGCAATACGAAGAAGATGAAGACGGCGGTGAATATCCGTTGGAGATTGAAGATAATGAAAACCTTATCTATTTCCTGAATCTTCTGAAGGATTATGAACACAAAATCAACCGTGAAGAAATCAAAGATTACCGAACGGCTCTGAAAGAAGCTTTATATTAATCAGTGCATAATCCCGGATTCTCATCCGGGATTTTTTATTCCTCTTTTACCACTTCCTATCTATTCTGTTTTTTCTTCGGGATTTCCTTTCCGATTTTTTCACAATCGTAGTGTTTACGCAGACTGGCAGCCTCTTATTTAAAATCAATTTAAATTGCAAAAAACTGACAAATGTATGACAAAGGTTTAACCTTTCTATACCATTTTTGCGGTACAAAGAAAAGAGCATTGAAAGACTTTAAAGTTATAGCATTTACGCACAAAAACCTTGAAGTAGCAGATATCGGAAAGCTGCATATTGAACCGGACGCGCAGGAATTGCGACTTCGTCAGGTGAAATCGATGCTTCAATTAGATGAACTCCTTTTCTTATCTACCTGTAACCGTGTAGAATTCATGTTGGTTTCCGCTGGTGAATGTACTCCGGATTTTCTGGAGCGTTTTTTCTTCGATCTTTATCCGGATATGGAAGAAAGCACACGCGCCGGCTTTGTAAAGGCAGCTGAGGTCTTCGAAGGAGAGTCTGCTGTTGAACATATTTTACGCGTGGCGTCCTCCATTGACTCTATGGTTATCGGAGAACGTGAAATTATCACGCAGGTGCGTTCCTCATTTGAGTCCTGCAAACGTATGGGACTAACAGGAGATTTTATCCGTCTGTTAATGCGTCATACTATTGAGACCGCTAAAAAGGTCTATACCAATACTTCCATTTCTACCAAACCCGTATCGGTTGTTTCTCTTGCCTATCACAGGTTAAAAGAGATGAATATTCCGCTTACCGCCCGCTTTCTGGTCATCGGAGCCGGAGCAACCAACACGAATATGAGCCGCTTTCTGAAGAAGCATGGCTTTACGAACTTTGTGGTGTTCAACCGTACGCTTTCCAAAGCACAAACACTGGCAGGTGAACTGAAAGGAAAAGCTTTCCCGCTGACAGATCTTCCGGAATACGCAAACGGGTTTGATGTAATCATTACCTGTACAGGCGCTGAAGGACATATTATTACTCCGGATATATACGGTAACCTCCTCCAGGGAGATACTACCCGTAAAACGGTAATCGATCTTGCTATTCCTTATGATTTGGACCCTCAAATCGCAGACCGGTTTGCTGTAAAGCATATTTCCGTAGACTACCTGAAGGTAATTAGTGAGGCAAATTTGAAAGAACGCGCCAAGGAAATCAGACATGTAGAGGAAATTCTACTGAAAGAAATGGACACTTTCCGCATGATGTACAAACAACGTCAGGTGGAAATAGCGATGCGCGATGTTCCGCAAAAAATAAAAGATATCAAACAAACGGCAAAAGCCGTTTTTGCACAGGATATGGACAATCTGGATGATTCTGCCCGGGAAACACTGGAAAAGATGTTGGACTTTATCGAAAAAAAATACATCAGTGTTCCTATGAAAATGGCGAAAGAAATTCTGGTCAAATCCTGATAAAAACAAGCAGACTATGAGAAAAATTATCATTGGTTCCAGAGGAAGCGATCTTGCACTCTGGCAGGCTCATCATGTAAAATCACAGCTCGAAAACATCGGGTGTGAAGTGGAAATCAAAATTATCAAAACACAAGGAGATATTATCCAGCACCTCAGTTTTGATAAGATGGAAGGTAAAGGTTTTTTTACCAAGGAGATTGAAGCAGCGTTGCTTGAAAAATCAATTGACCTGGCGGTTCATTCTCATAAGGACCTGGAAACCAATCCTCCTGAAGGATTGGTAATTGCCGCCGTTTCCGAACGCGAAGATCCCGCCGACTTATTGCTCATCCGTAAGGAAGCAGTTGATGCCAATGAGACCTTCCTGTTGAAGCAAGAAGCAATTACCGGAACCTCTTCTGCCAGAAGAAAATCACAAATGATGCGTTTTCGTCCGGATATTGAGATTAAAGACCTGAGAGGAAATGTCCCTACACGGATTCAAAAGTTACGCGATGGAAATTATGACGCAATCCTTCTTGCCAAAGCCGGAGTTTCCCGCCTGAATATTGATCTCTCGGAATTCGCTGTCGTGGATCTCAATCCCCGTGAATTTATCCCCGCTCCTGCGCAGGGTGTACTCGGACTTCAGATTCGTGAAACGGATACTGATCTTGCAGAAATTCTTCGCCAACTGGATACCCCTGAAGTTCGTCGCCGTATCGCCGTAGAGCGCGGAGTACTGAATAAGTTAGACGGAGGATGTCAACTTCCGCTGGGAGTCTATTGCCCGGATGACCATCATGTTTTTGTTTCTTTCAGTACCAACTGGGAAGAAGGAGCTATCTGGGAAGAGTACGAAGTAGATGACCTTGAGGGAATTGTAGACATCATCGTTCAGGACTTACAGGAAGAACAGGACTGACAATCGTATGAAAACGCTTTTTATCAGTCGAAAGGTTGAAGAGGAAGGAGAATTAGCAGCATTTTGTCAACAGCATAATCTACAGCTGATTGCTCTTCCTCTGATCGGTTTCAAACCGGTTATTGCGACTGATATTCCTACAACTGATGTCCTGTTTTTTACTTCCCCCCGATCCGTTTCATTTTATTTGGAACAGGCCGCTATTCTTCCCGGACAACAGATAGCTACCGTCGGGGAAAATACTTCCAAAGCTTTACAGGAACGGGGTATTACTGTTGATTTCACCGGAAGCACCCCCACTCAACCGGAAAAAATTGCTCTGGATTTTAAAAACTGGGTTGGTTCAAAAACCGTTTTATTTCCACAATCCTCTGTTTCCAATCGTACCATGCAACAAGCCCTTAGTAGTCATCAATATACGGATCTTGTTGTTTATGAAACAGTAGCGTTCCCTCGTGAGATACTTCCGGTTCCCGATCTGCTGATTTTTTCGAGTCCTTCTAATTTCCGTTCGTTCCTGAAAACCAACGCTATTACTAATCAACAGATTCTATTGGCATTCGGCAGTACAACGCAAAACTACATTTCAGAATGCGGGTATAGCTCTCGGGTTCTCTCCGGAATTTCGGAAGAAGAAATAATCCGGTTTATTACGCCGCTTCTGCACTGATCGTTTATTCAATCTACTCAGCTACCTCCCGCTTTTCTTTGCGCTTTGCAAAAATCAACGCTCCGACAGATAGGATTGCGTACAATACAAGTATAGAGACCATCTCTCCCCATTTCGTAGTCAGTTCATAATACAAAATCAGCCCTCCCCCGATCGTAAGTCCGATAATTGCTAAAGTGGTTAACAATGTAGAAGAGTTTGTCTGCGCCCTGATCTTATGGTTTGCTACAGCCATTAATAATGAAACCAGTAAAAACGTGATACTTCCGAATTCGAGAATCAACTCCAGCCCTCCGGCAAGAATCAACAGACTGGCACAGGCTGCCATACAAAGTATTGCGTTTCTGGGAATGTTGTTTTTCCGAATAGCTAACCCTTTCGGAAAATAACCGTCTTTAGCTACCACTGCCATTTGGCGAGAAGAACCGAACACTGTCCCGCTTATCGCGCTACTGGTCGCTAAAATTGCTCCCAGGATAACAATGTTTGTTCCCAACGATCCGATTGCCTCTCCGGCACCGGCTGCTAAAGCATACTCCTGGTTTTTAATGATGTTTTCCGTAGGGATAGCAAAAATTGCACCCAGAGAAATAACTACATAGATCAGGATGGCCAGAGTAATGGCGGAATAGATTGCCCGTGGAATATTCTTCTCCGGGTTTGTCATCTCATTCACCGCATTTATCACCAACTGAAACCCTTCGTATGCTACAAATGTGATAGAAGCCACGATGAGGATTGAAAAGAAATTTGAATTTTCTGCATCGGTAACAAGGTTGTCTATAAAAGTCGGGAAGTCCGTATTTCCATGCTGCATCAAGACTACTGAAATGATAACCAGCAGCACCAGTTTGGTGTACACCATTATATCTTCTATCTTCCCCATTCCGTTTACACTCCAGACATTAATCGCAGTGAAAAGACCTACTACTCCAACGGCTATGAGTTTTCTCAGCAGCACATTGTCTGCAAAATCCGTACTACTTATAGCATAAGAGGAAAATGTGTAGGCATAGAGTGCCAGAGTGCTGATGTATCCGAATATAATGAACCAGCCAATCATAGACGCCGAAAACTTCGATCCTGGATAGGTCTTCTTAAAAAATGAATAGGTCGCCCCCTCATCTTTGTAATATAAACCCAACTTCACATAACTGTAGGCCGCCAGGGCAGCAATCAGCCCGCCTATTATGATCGCTATGGGAGTAAGGTTTCCAATCATGGAAACGGAAATTCCGAGTATGGTAAAGATCCCTCCCCCGACCATTCCGCCTAATGCGATAGCAATCAGTTCAGGCAGCCCCAGTTCTTTGTTCCTCTTTCTATGCTGCGTCATTTCTTGTTTTTATCCAGTTGTACAGATTCGGAAATTTGCGAATTATATCTGAGAATATCAATAACCGACCTGTATAACACATTGTTATTTTTCTCTATCCAACCATCGGGGTTTGTACCGTAGAACTTCCTTGTAAACAGGACAATCTTCTGCATGTGCTCCGTGGAGATACCCCGAACTCATCAGGAATTCTCCTACGATCTCACCTCCTGTAAATCGAAAATGTTTCTTGAATAAGCGTACCCATTCTTCTTTTGACAACGGATGATGATGATCCAACCACTTTTTAAATGAACCAAATTCCTCCTGTAATGCTAAAACCACCTTTGCGTTTTCAATAGCTGCATTTACTTTTAACTTATTCCTGATAATTCCGGCATCTGTCAAAAGACGCTTCCTGTCTTCCTCCGTATAGGCTGCTATCTTCTCAATACTAAAATTATCGTATGCTTTCCTGAATGCTACTTCTTTACGAAGGATCGTTTCCCAACTTAACCCCGCCTGATTAATCTCCATCACCAGCCTACCGAACAACTCATCATCATCGTCAATCGGAAATCCATATCGGTTATCGTGATAGTCTTTGTGAAGAAGTTTGCGCTCTTCCGAGGGGATTGTTTCTATATAGGTACAATAGGACATATTCTGTTTTTTTAACAAAACGAATATACAGGATCCGCCTGTGTCTCATCAAACTTTTCTTACTTTTATAGGACATATCATTGCGCAGAAAATGATATAAAAATGAAAAAACAAAGATTGTATAACCCGTCATTCTCTGATTTTCCGTTCAGTGGATGACAGAAAAATGTCCAATTCAAATCAACATGAACAAATTCAAAATTAACAATACAGATCTGGAAGTTTCCCGTATTAATTTCGGAGGAAATGTTTTCGGCTGGACACTAAATGAAAAACAGTCCTTTGCTATTGCGGATCAATTTACAGAAGCAGGATTTAACTTTTTTGACACTGCAGACACCTATCCCTGGTGGGTAAACGGAACAGGAGGACTATCAGAGTCTATTCTTGGCAAATGGATGAAAGAAAGAAAAAACAGAGACAAAATTGTACTTGCCACCAAAGTAGGATCTGAAACACAAGAACATGGTTTTGATATCAGTAGAAAACATATTCTCCAATCTGTAGATGAATCACTTCAACGCTTGCAAACAGATTATATCGATCTGTATTATACGCACTTTGATGATAAGGTAACTCCTGTTGAAGAAACACTGGAAACTTACCAGGAAATTATCAAAGCTGGAAAAGTACGTTATATCGCTGCATCCAATATTTCACCCGAACGTTTACAACAATCTTTTGAAGCAGCTGACAAAAACGGCTTGCCTAAATATGTTGCTCTTCAGCCTCATTACAATCTCATTGATCGTGAGCAATACGAAACACAATATGCTCCGTTAGCAGAGCTGTATAACCTTGCTGTTTTCCCCTACTGGTCACTTGCTTCCGGATTTTTGACTGGTAAATACCGTTCAGAAGCCGATCTCAGTAAGAGCCAGAGAGGAGGAGGTGTTAAACACTACCTGAATGAAAATGGACTGGCGATATTGGATGCGTTGGACAAAGTAGCCGGCAAACACAACTCTTCTCCTGCAACCGTTGCACTGGCCTGGTTACTGGCTCAGCCCCACATCGGAGCTCCGATTGTCAGCGCCACGAACAACAAGCAATTGGAGGATCTTATTGCTGCACCTCAACTGCACCTGGATCAGGAAGATCTTGACGTACTGAAAATCAATTTATAATCTTGATATACAACAAAAGGCAGCAAGATTATGCTGCCTTTTGTTATTAGTTCTGTTTTCCTACATTTCTGCTTCTGCCAGTTCTTTATTCACCATAGCCCCGGTAAGATTTCCTGCTGCTACGGCATTAGCTACTGACCTCATCGGAGAAGTAGCATCGCCGCAAGCAAAAATATCGGGAACCGTTGTTTTCTGTAATTTATCGGTTTCAATATGTCCCTGCTCTGTCAGAGTACAGCCTAGTAATTTGGGTATTTCCGAATGCTGAATAAAAGGAATCCGTGCATACATCACCTCACAAATCAGCTCCGTATTATCCTTAAAAACAATGCGATCAAGGTGTCCGTTTTCATGCTTGATATAATCAATTCCGGATGCAATAATATCTACTGACAGCTTTTCCAGGGTCTCTTTCTCCTCTGCTGAAAATTCCGGAGTACCATTCGTTAACACAATTACCTCACGTGTTAAACTTTTTAACAATGCGGCTAAGTGTACTGCTGTCGGACCATTGGCAAATACGGCTGTTTTCTTTGAACGATATTCATAACCGTGACAATATGGACAATGAATCACCGAAATTCCCCAACAATCAGCAAATCCCTCAATGTCAGGCATCACATCCCGGACTCCTGTAGCAAAAATCAATTTTTTCCCGTTAAAAACAGTTCCCGATAATGTTTTAACTTCAAAACCGTTTTCCGTTTTATCGGCACTCACCACAAAATCTTCCCTGAACGTAACCGTGTCATATTTTTCAACCTGTGCCCTTCCTATCTGTGAAATCTCTCCCGGAGTTTTCCCATCTTGTGTAAGAAAATTGTGAGAATGTGGTGTAGAAGCGTTACAAGGTTTGCCGCTATCTATCACAAGTGTCCGCCTCATCAACCTTCCCAGCGACATTGCCGCAGACAATCCCGCATAACTACCTCCTATGACAATAGCTTCATAATTCGTGTTTCCTAACATACCTTATTGTTTGCATTTGCAACAAAGATAAGACAAAACGCATCTTATGCAACAATGTTGCATAAATGAAATTACTCCTTTTCCCGGTTTACTTCGCGTTTCTCCAATAAGGTATTATACTTTTCCAGCAATAGCAGATACTTGTTCTTCCAAAATTCTACCGTCTCGGAAGACTGGATATATTGCAATTCACGTTCGTTAAACGTCTCCTTCTCCAGCCTGGCAAAATATTTACTAATTCGGGGTAATAAAGAAGAGAAATCATAATGGATAATCTTACCGATTTCCAGGATAGTTTCAACAGGTAACTCGGGATTAGCAAACAGGTTATAAATATGCCTTCTGCTTTTTCCCAAACGATCTGCCAACTTAGTTATTGAATAACCACTTTCGCGAACCGCCTTTTCCACTATTTCCCCTCTATGTATCATGCTTCACAAGTATATGAAGCAAAAAGAGAAATAATATTCCTATTTTTTTTACATAAAAGAGAAGTAAACCCGGGAAACAGCACAGTAACAGCCCACTTTTCATCTTACTGCTATTCATTCAACTCCTCATAGCCATCATATTACTAGAAATTTAAGTCGTTATTATATAGAAAAATGCCGAAACCCAATTCTTTTCTGAATTTTTAATTTTTCATAGTACACCCGAAAAGAGTGGAACAGAAACAAAAAATTTCAAAATACACACTTTAGTAAAAATTGTTTTCGGCTTACGGTTTTCTTCTTTCAATTATCAGGTCTCAACAATCAGGTCGCTGACAGCACATTACTCGTATAATTTAGTTCCCATTTTTCTTCTACTGCCAATACTTTGTTAAATTTGTCATTCAAATTTCAGAACATGTACAGAACTCATACTTGTGGTGCCTTGCGCGCTGAGAATATTGGAGAAAAAATAACTCTTGCAGGATGGATACAACGTTCGCGGGACCTTGGTGGAATGACCTTTATTGACCTTAGAGACCGCTACGGAGTAACTCAACTCGCGTTTAATATGGAGGTGAACGCTGCTCTTTGTGAACAGGCCCGCAAGCTTGGAAGGGAGTTCGTTGTACAAATAACAGGTTTGGTGATCGAACGGGCGAGTAAAAACAAAAATATTCCCACCGGAGAAATTGAGATTCAGGTAGAAGAACTTATCGTGCTGAACAGCTCAAAAACACCTCCTTTCACGATTGAAGATGAGACAGACGGTGGAGAAGAATTACGCGCCCAATTCCGATACCTGGATTTGCGCCGTAATCCCGTTCAACAAAAATTACTTTTGCGCAATAAGGTTTCGATTGAAACCCGCAAATATCTGGATGCCCAGAATTTTATCGATGTGGAAACGCCATATCTTATTAAATCAACTCCGGAAGGAGCAAGAGATTTTGTCGTTCCAAGCCGTATGAATGAAGGTGAGTTCTATGCACTTCCTCAATCTCCACAGACGTTTAAACAGTTATTGATGGTTTCAGGATTCGATCGTTACTATCAGATTGTTAAATGTTTCCGGGATGAAGATCTTCGTGCTGACCGCCAGCCAGAATTTACCCAGATTGACTGTGAAATGGCGTTTGTAGAGCAGGAAGATGTATTGCAAACATTCGAAGGACTGGTTAAACATCTTTTCTCGACAATACGCGGTACTGAATTTGAAGGAAATTTCCCGCGAATGTCATACGCAGATGCGATGAAAAAATACGGATCTGATAAACCTGATATCCGTTTCGGGATGGAGTTTGTATACCTTGATGAGGTAGCCAAAGGAAAAGGCTTCCAGGTTTTTGACAGCGCCGAAACAATTATTGCCATTAACGCCGAAGATTGCTCTGAATACACCCGTAAACAACTGGACGCACTTACAGATTGGGTAAAACGTCCGCAGATTGGCGCAAAAGGGTTGATTTATGTAAAGTGTAACCCGGATGGAAGCTACAAATCTTCCGTAGACAAATTCTTCAATCAGGAAGATTTAAAAGCCTGGGCAGATGCTGCCGGAGCCAATCCGGGAGATTTATTACTGGTTTTGAGTGGTGACCTTGAAACAACACGTAAGCAAATGAATGAATTGCGCCTGCACATGGGTAATGAACTTGGTCTTCGCAACCCGAATGTATTCAAGCCGCTTTGGGTACTTGACTTCCCGCTATTGGAGTGGGACGAAGAATCCGGGCGTTGGCATGCTATGCACCACCCGTTTACATCACCAAAACCTGAAGACGTTCACCTTATTGACAGTGAACCGGGGAAAGTACGTGCAAATGCGTATGACCTCGCAATGAATGGTGTAGAGTTGGGAGGAGGTTCCATTCGTATCCACGATCGTCAGCTGCAAGCCCGAATGTTTGACCTTCTTGGATTCACAAAAGAAGAGGCACAGGCCCAATTCGGTTTCTTAATGAACGCGTTTGAATACGGTGCTCCACCGCACGGAGGTTTAGCATTCGGACTGGATCGACTGGTAGCAACGATGGGTGGATCCGAATCAATTCGCGACTATATAGCTTTCCCTAAAAACAACAGAGGTCGTGACGTTATGATTGACGCGCCTGCTCCATTAAACAAGGAACAGCTTGATGAACTTTCATTAAAAGTAGAACTTACGAAAGAAGAAAAATAGTTTCTTCCTGAAAGAGATATTTCCGATAGCCCGGTTGTTTATACGACCGGGTTTTTCTTTTACAGATTTTCTTTCAGGTATTTCATCCTGATTTTTCTGTAGTCCTGTTCGGAGTATTCCCGTGCAAGATTCACATAATAATTATACGGTTTATGCTGAAAAAAGCGGGGTTCCTTTTTCATATAACGCCCATCCGGAAGCGGTTCATAATCCGACAGGTTTCCCGGGGCAATTTCGGAAGAATCCAGAATTATTTCAGGATACGAGAACGGCTCCAGTTTGTGTAATTCACCCACAGAAACGTATTTTATATCATCCACGTAATCCGGAAATATGATCTCTCCTGCCTGTTTAGCAATCAGTTTATGCAACAACTGATTCGACTTTTTAATGTACGACGAAAGTCCGTCTTTGAACTTACGCATGACCAATTCAAGTCCAAGCTTTCCGATGTCAAATTCTTCTTCACCACTCAACCAGGATATAATATTCTCAGCGGAAAACATTTCCTCGTCACTATATGTAAAGGGTAATGATGCGACAATATCCCCGGGATTAATAATCCGGAAACTTACCCCCCTCGCAGTAAATTGTTTGTTGTATTCATCAGCAAACACCTCATTTCCCGTCATGGGGTTAGCAAACGCATACATCTTGAATCTATTCCTAGAAGCAATTACTCCTTCCTCCAAATTTTCGAGATAAGCATGAGTCATGGTAGCAAGTGCCCCTCCCTGACTATGCCCGGTAATCAAAATGTCATAAATCCCTCTTCTATTCAACACCTGTATCTGCTGAATAATTTCATCGGACATCAATACCACACCAAGCGCAAATCCACTATGGACTGCTGCATTTCTATCTCTGGCAAATGTGTAGGCTCTTTTTCTGTCATAAACGGTCATCGAACCCGTAGCCGGTATCATAGCAGAATACAAATTCTCTATCCAGCTATTCGGATGAACCGTTGAACCTCTGAAGTGGATTACGCCTACCTTTCCTGATGTATAAACCTGGAACATATTGTCCATAATAGTAGGAGTAGACGAATAAATCCGTGTATATCCTGACGGTATGATCGCCTTATCCGTACTGTAGATTTCTAAAAAGGTATGGCTGTTACAGATCCGGATCATTTCCAGTGCTTCTCCTTTATCAAAACCCGGTTGCACCTGCGCCGATAGCAAGCCGGGAAAAACAAAAAACAGTAGTATATATATAATCCTCATACTCCTTCAATCTCTACTATCTAACGAAAAAAAGTCAAAATCGTTACTCTATCTCTTACAAAAACCAGTCCGTATCTATTTTTTCTTCAGCCACCTAGGCAGCAAAAATGTTCCGATAAACAAATACGGAAAGTAGCTTATAAGCCGCCAGATTAATGCCAGTGAAACAATCACAAGTCCCGAAGGCGCCAGATCACTTAACAAGGATGAAAACGCCCACTCCGCCACACCACTCGCACCCGGTGTCGGACTTACCAACATCATAACCCACATAACAAACTGCTTGGCAAAAATCAATAAGTGATCTACAAACCCAATTTGTAAAAAAGCAATCATAATCATATTGATCACCAGATAGCGACCCGACCAGGAAAGCAACGTGCTTAAGAAAACACGTAACCAAAACGAAAGGGGTTTACCTCTGAACTGGGAAGAAGTCAACTTTACCTCATCCCCTGTATGAATTGCTTTTTCTTTAAATCGTTTTAAAAAAGGAATGCGTGTAAAAAAAGTCAACAGCCGTTTGATTAAACCGGGGAACAGGAAAATACTAAGAAAAAGCAGGATACAAATAACTAACATCACCGTGTATCCGGTCCAGAAGAAATACGTAATACTGTGTTTCACACTTAAAGCTGTATCAGGAAAAATCGCATCATAATTAATGAACAATAAAAGAACAGGGACAATCAAAACGAAAAACAGGTTGTCCATCAAAGCTGTAATAACAACGATTGCGGTAGAACGCCCCATACTTATCTTTTCTTTGTTCAGGATAAACATGGCAACTGCTGTTCCCCCTACAACTCCCGGTGTAAGCGCAGAAGCAAATTCCCAGATCATGATTACAAAAAAGGACTGTCTCCAGGTTAGTTGTTTATCAGTAAGCGTCCTGATCCGCAACATATAACCAAAGTCTCTCAATCCCATCATAAGAAACGCTGCAAGCAGCCAAAAAACCGATTGAAGTGTCCAGTCAATACTTTTTAAAACATCGGTCAGGGTTTCCTGTCTGTAATTTCCGGAAGCATCCGGGGTAAATTCTTCAGCGATCCAGAAGTCAACTTCACCATTTCCATTGCTGTCCTTCCATGAATGGGTTCCGGTTTCTGTACCCGAAACTTCAATAAAACGTGTTTCATTGAGACTCCGTACCAATAGCCATATCGAAATGGACAGACCGATAAGTAGCGGAATCCAGATCCGCCACCCCCGAAGCTGGTTTAAAACATTCGTATCGCTTTTCATCGCTTAAAAGTACGGATTTTGGAAAACATCCTCTTCTTCAGGAAGAGGTTTTCCCCGACAAACTATTTTGATTCTGTCCCTGATACGTATATTTGTTTCTGCAAACGCGCAGTAAGCACCTATGAAAATAAAATACACACCAAAAGACACTTTTGACCTTTTCCAACACACCGCCTTCGGGATAGACCTGTGGACATGGATACGTGTATTAGTAAGAAATAAATGGAATGTTCATCCGATCTACTGGCCTAAGGCAATTATGATTACGTTGATGGCTCTTTTAAGTAGTCCTTTTCATATTTTGGAAGCCCTTCTTTTTGCCCGAAAAATTAAAAAAGTCACCTGTAAAGATCCTGTATTTATCGTGGGGTATTTTCGAAGTGGGACAACTTATTTATTTTACCTTCTGGGTTCCGATCCTAAGTTTGTTTACCCTTCTACCTATCAGGTGCTCACCCCACATTTATTTCTTCTGTTCGGAAAGGGAATGCGAAAACTGTTTAATTCGGTGATGCCCGAAACACGCCCTCAGGATAACGTTAAAATCTCTGCCGAATCACCCAGTGAGGAAGAATTTGCCCTTGCCAATATGACTCCTTTCTCACTCGTCAACGGATATGTTTTCCCGAGACGAATCAAAGAAACCTGTGAGGATTGTATCCATCCCAAAACGAAAAAACAGCAAGAAGAATGGAGCAAAAAACTGGATTACTTCGTCCGTAAGGCAATTCTGGCAAACGGAAATCAACAAATGTTGCTAAAAAGCCCATTGAATACAGCGCGAATTGATGAAATTCTTAAACGCTATCCGAATGCCCGCTTTATTCACATTCACAGAAATCCTTACGAAGTCTATATCTCCAATGAGGGATTGCTGGAAAAGATTCTGCCCAAAATGGCGCTGAATCGCGCACATGAAAAAGAACTGGAGCAATTTATCATTGACTCCTATCGCGATACCTATCAAAACTTTTTAAAGAGCAAGCAGCAATTACGTCCCGACCAACTTGTCGAGATTCGTTACTCGGAGTTTGAAAAAAAACCAATGGAAATTCTTCAACAAGTTTACGATCAAATCAAGCTCGGAGACTTTAGCGAAGTTAGTTCTTTTATCGGGCAAGAAGTAGCATCCGGCAAATCGTATAAGAAAAATCAACACAAACCTATACCCCGGGAAAAAATAGAGCAAATCAATCGGGAATGGGACTTTATGTTTCAGGAATACGGTTATGAAAAAAAGCAGTGAAAGGGTTATCTGGACAAGGTATCCAGTTTCTGGTGAATCTCTATTCCATCTTCTACTGTAAGACTATCCTCCTGCCATTTGTTAAAATACAACTGTGTTTCTTCAATAAAAGGCATGGTCAAAACAGATGTCTTCTTTACCGGTTCGTACAGAAGTGAATTTTCCTTTTTGTCCTCCGGAATAAATTTACTGTTTGGGTCGTATGACTCAAGTAATACAAACAGAATACTAATTGTGTAGATCATTTTTATCACACTGAAAAGCACTCCTAACCCTTTGTTTAAAGGACTTAAGTTGACTACATCTACCATTTTCTCGAGCGTCTTTCCGGCAAAATACACCATTGCTCCAACAGCTAAAAAAGTAATGGAAAAGGCAACAGCAGGTAAATACTCAAAATCCTTTTCAAATAAATCTTCGATTTTGGATGCCGTCCAGTCAGAAAAATGAATACCGGCATAAATTCCTACCAGTAAAGCAAGTAGTGTGAACACCTCAACGATCAGACCTTTTTTAAATCCTTTCCAGGCTGCATAGAGCAAAGGCGCAATAATTATGAAGTCCAGATAATTCACAAAGCGAAAATAGCCATTATCCTAATTGCCGGGAGAAGTGGTTCACAATTCTAATCCAACCTGAATTGTTGATATCTCTCCCCGGCACAGGAAAACAAAAAGAGACACATCCAATGCGTCTCTTTTCAAAATGATTATTTTTCCTTCTATCTAGGCGATATTCGTAAACACCTGTTGAATATCGTCATCGTCCTCAATCTTATCAAGCATTTTCTCGATATCCGCCAGTTGCTCTTCTGTAAACTCAACCGGAGACGTTGGAATACGCTGCAGACTGGATTTCCCTACTTCAATTCCTTTTTCTTCCAACGCTGTCGAAAGTGAACCGAAGTTGGTGTAATCACCATATATAAAAACAGTGCCTTCATTTTCCTCTATACTTTCCAGTCCTGCGTCAATCAACTCAAACTCCAGTTCTTCCAGATCCATATCGTCTGTTTTATCAAATTCAAAAACAGCTTTTCGGGAAAACATAAATTCCAGTGATCCGTTAGGAACAACGCCTCCTCCGGCTTTATTAAAATACGACTTCACATTAGCAACTGTCCGTGTTGTATTGTCTGTTGCACATTCCACAAACACCAAAACACCATGCGGACCTTTTCCTTCGTAATTCACTTCCGTAAAATCTGCCACATCTTTCTGATGTGCACGCTTGATAGCCGCATCAATGTTGTCCTTCGGCATATTCTGCGACTTTGCATTCTGAATCGCAGTACGCAGTCGCGCATTCATATCCGGGTCAGTGCCACCTTCTTTAGCTGCTAGCGTAATTGCTTTCGCCAGTTTCGGAAATAACTTGGACATCTTGTCCCATCGCTTCTCTTTTGCTGCTCTACGGTATTCAAATGCTCTTCCCATCTTATCAGATTTTTTAGGTGTGTAAAATTAAGAAATTGATTTTGTTGTTGCGATAAATCGATAATTTTTCTCGCTTTAAATCCTTTTCTACGACATCAGAAGTATCTTTGCACCATGGATTATGACATAGAAATACGCTTTCAGAAGCTGGTAAAAATATTAGACGAAAAGTTTGGAGGAGGACTGGATGTTCAGTCTATTTTGTTTTTAATTGGTGTACAGGAACTTGGACAGGGATTCAGAAAATTCAAAAAGAACGAAAAAATGGATTTGATGCACATTGCGGTCTGTACCGTTCTTATGCCTTCCGGACATTATGAGTTTAAAGGAAGAGACGAAGACGGATGGCCTCACTTTGAACTGAAAAAAGAATTACCTGTATTGAGTCAACGGGAACAGGAGCACCTGATGAAAGAAGCTATTATAGAGTATTTTGCACAGGATACCGAATTTGCAGTGTAGGTTAACTAGCAATTTTCAGCTACTTCCATGATCTCTTTCAGGGCATCAGGGTCGTAACTGTACTTGTCGAGAATAGCTTCCATAAGTTCCAGACATTCATCTCTCCCTTCAGGATTATGAAGGTTTTTACGAAGACAGGAACAATATTCCTGCATCTCTTCTTCAACTGTACCTGAAGAGCAGGAAAAAATGAAAAGGGAGAGTAAAAAAAACGAAACTATTCTCATTTCAGATAGTGCTTTACGATGATAGAAAGTTAATTCCGTAACGAAGTTACCGATTAGCATTTAAAATATTTGGCGCAATACCATAAAATAGGTATTTTTGCAGCGTGATTCTTCTTAATTTAAATTTAATCTAAATAAGAAACTTCACCCAATTAATTGAAAAAGAAATGATTAAGATAACGGATGCGGCCAGAGACAAAGCACAGGAATTGATGGCTGAAGAAGGGAAAAATAATAGTTTTATCAGAGTTGGTGTTCAGGGTGGAGGATGCTCCGGTCTGATGTATAAACTTGACTTTGATAGCCAGGAACAGGAAGGGGATAAAGCCTTCGAAGACAATGGTGTAAAAATTGTTGTCGATAAGAAAAGTTATTTGTATCTTATTGGTACAACGCTCGACTACACCGGAGGATTGAACGGAAAAGGATTTGTTTTTGTTAATCCCAATGCCGACAGAACATGCGGATGCGGTGAAAGTTTCTCTATTTAATTCTCCCAAAAGAAAAATACAGTATGGCTGAATACACAGAACATGAATTGGCAAAGGACCTGGAGGGGAAAGAATATAAGTACGGATTTGTCACTAATATTGAATCTGAACGTGTTCCGAAAGGTTTGAACGAAGATATTATCCGGTTGATTTCCGCAAAGAAGAATGAACCGGAATGGTTACTTGAGTTCCGTCTCGAATCTTTCAAAATCTGGCAACAGATGATCGAACCGGAGTGGGCACACGTACAATATAAAAAACCGGATTTTCAGGAAATCACGTATTACGCTGCTCCCAAGCAATCAAAAAAATATGAAAGCTGGGACGATGTAGATCCTGAGTTGAAAGAAACCATGAAAAAACTGGGGATTTCACTCGAAGAACAAAAGCGGTTAACCGGTGTGGCTGTCGACTTTGTTATGGACTCTGTTTCGGTAGCAACTTCATTCAAAGCAAAACTGAAAGAGCTTGGAATTATTTTCTGCTCCTTCTCAGAAGCTGTTCAGGAGTATCCTGATCTTGTAAAGAAATATCTGGGGACAGTTGTTCCGAAAACGGACAACTTTTATGCGGCTTTAAATTCTGCCGTTTTTACGGATGGGTCATTTTGCTACATCCCTAAAGGCGTAAAGTGTCCGATGGAGCTTTCTACCTATTTCCGTATCAATGAAGGAGGAACCGGGCAGTTTGAGCGCACACTGGTTGTTGCAGACGAAAGCTCGTATGTTTCTTATCTGGAAGGCTGTACAGCTCCACAACGGGACGAGAATCAGCTTCACGCAGCAGTGGTCGAACTTATTGCTTTGGATAATGCTGAAATCAAATACTCAACAGTTCAAAACTGGTTTCCAGGAGACAAAGACGGAAAAGGAGGGGTATTTAACTTCGTAACCAAACGGGGAATTTGTCATACAAATTCAAAAATCTCGTGGACTCAGGTCGAAACCGGTTCCGCAGTAACCTGGAAATATCCTTCGTGTATTCTGAAAGGTGATCATTCCGTAGGAGAATTCTATAGTGTAGCTGTAACTAACAACTACCAGCAGGCTGATACCGGAACAAAAATGATTCATCTGGGGCGCAACACAAAATCCACCATCATTTCAAAAGGTATTTCTGCCGGAAAATCACAAAACTCGTACCGCGGACTGGTACAAATTCATAAAAACGCTCATAACGCAAGGAACTTCTCACAGTGTGACTCCCTGCTAATGACGGATGAATGTGGAGCACACACGTTCCCCTACATTGAATGTAAAAACAGTTCGGCAAAAATCGAGCACGAAGCAACGACTTCGAAAATCGGAGAAGATCAGATTTTTTACTGTCTGCAACGTGGAATTGACGAAGAAAAAGCAATTTCACTAATTGTAAACGGATATTGTAAAGAAGTCCTGAATCAGCTTCCCATGGAATTTGCCGTAGAAGCACAAAAACTCCTCGCCATTTCCCTTGAAGGGTCAGTGGGATAAATTTGATTTGAAACTTGTTGTTTGTACACACCCATGAATAAATAACAAAAGGTTTTATCAACTAGTAAAAAACGCACAAAGAAAATGGGTCCGGCTTCAGTAAGAAATCTGTGATCCACTAAAATAAAGGTTATGTTAAACATCAAAAACTTACACGCCTCAATCGAAGGTAAAGAGATATTAAAAGGATTGAACCTTGAGGTTAAACCGGGAGAAGTTCATGCAATCATGGGCCCAAATGGTGCAGGAAAAAGCACACTGGCTTCTATTCTTGCCGGTCGTGAAGAATACGAAGTGACAGACGGTGAAGTTGATTTTGAAGGGAAAGATCTTCTGGATATGGATACGGAAGTACGTGCCCGCGAGGGGGTTTTTCTAGCGTTCCAATACCCTGTCGAAATCCCGGGAGTTTCTAACATCAACTTTCTGCGCACCGCTTTGAATGAAATCCGTGAACACAAAGGACAGGAACCTATTTCGGCAAAAGACTTTATGGCAATGGTTCGTGAAAAATCCAAACTGGTTGAACTGGATGCCAAACTGGCTTCACGTGCTGTAAACGAAGGTTTCTCAGGTGGAGAGAAAAAACGTAATGAGATTTTCCAAATGGCAATGCTTGAGCCTAAATTGGCAATTCTTGATGAAACTGATTCCGGATTGGATATCGATGCATTGCGCATTGTAGCAAACGGAGTTAACAAGCTGAAGTCAAAAGACAATGCAACCATTGTTATCACACACTACCAACGTTTGTTGGATTATATTGTACCTGATTTTGTTCACGTTCTTTACAATGGAAAAATTGTAAAAACAGGGCCAAAAGAACTGGCATTGGAACTGGAAGAAAAAGGATACGACTGGATTAAGCAGGAATTGGGCGAAATGGCCTAAAAACTTTTAAGTATGAACACAATGACAGAAAGTGCCGTAAAACGCTTTACTGATTCTATACAACCTACTTTCAAAGAAGGAGTTTTAGACGAAAATTCACGTCGTGAGGCATTGGAGAATCTTGAAAAGATGGATTTTCCGACAACTCGTGTTGAAGCGTGGAAATATACGCGCGTGACCAAGATCAGCAAGAAGGAATTCTCTATCCAACCCGGTTCGGTGAACTCCATTGATGCTTTTAAAATCAAAAACCTTGACAGTCATGTTCTGGTATTTATAAACGGTTTCTTCTCTGCATCACTTTCCTCTTTCACTACTGAAGAAGGGATTGAGATTGCTCCTTTAAAAGAGGCAAAAGGGATTGCAGGAAATACCGTTCCTGTTTCGAACGAAGATATCTTTACTGCACTTAACACGGCGTATGCCACAGACGGTATTGCCGTAAAAATTGCTTCCGGGAAACAACTTTCCAAACCGGTGGAAGTAATTTACATCCAATCCGGAGATACTGCCATTGCGAACATCAGAAATGTAATTATTGCTGAGAAAAGTTCAGCCGGACAGATTATCCTGGGTCATTATTCACAGGATGCGAAAAATTGTTTTTCAAATTGCATTACGGAAGTGGTTGTAGAAGCAAATGCACATCTTACCATTAATAAGATCCAGTATGAAAGTGAAGCGAATTACCAGATCGCAACGGAACAGGTAAAACAAGATAAAGACTCTACTTTTACAATCAATACGATTACCTTAAATGGTGAATTGGTGCGCAATAACCTGAACATTGATGTATTGGGACAAAACTGCAACACCCACCTGAACGGAGCATATCTGACTAAAGGGAAACAACACGTTGACAATCATACGACAGTAGATCATACAGTTGCTAACTGTGAATCAAATGAGCTGTACAAAGGAGTAATGGATGACGATTCGACAGCTGTTTTTAACGGAAAAGTGTTTGTACGAAAAGATGCACAAAAAATTAATGCTTTCCAGTCGAATGGTAACGTATTACTTTCCGGAAATGCAACAGTCAACTCGAAGCCTGAGTTGGAAATTTACGCCGATGATGTAAAATGTTCGCACGGCTCCACTACCGGTCAGTTGGATGAAGATGCTGTTTTCTACCTGCGCGCCCGTGGATTAAGTGAAAAAAATGCCCGTAAACTACTGGTTTCCGCTTTTATCGCAGATGTACTTGACACTATCGAATCGGAAGAAGTTCGCGCCCATATCGACAATATGCTGTTGGAGCGTTTCGGTTGGGAGTTTTAGTAGTACTCCAAAAAAGAAATAAAATAGCCCCGGTCAGTTTTGATCGGGGTTTGTTTTTGCCATCCATCTTTTTAGTTGATGGATCTCTTATTCAGTAATTATATCTTTTTGCATATAATGAAGGGACTGGCAGAGTTCGTCAAAGAACGAAGAAAAGAGGTAAACCTTACACAAGAAGAGCTTGTAGAACGAGCTGGTGTTGCACTTACTGTTCTTCGCAAAATAAAAACCTGAATCTGGACAAGGTTAATCTGGTTCTTAGTATGTTCGGACATGAATTAGCCCCGGTAAACAGTAAAGACATTGAATTTTGAGACAGGGAAAAGTATTCTATAAAGATTCCCTTGCAGGAACGATCACGGAAATCCATGGAGGAGAAGACGTATTTCAGTACGATCCGTCGTATGTGAAGGAACATTCCGATGAATTCATCACATTTACCATGCCTGTGACTGATAAACCCTATACAGAAAAGCAAATTGAAGGAACTTTTAAACGAATGGTTAAAAACTATCCGAAAGCATTAGAGTGAACAAAAGTCGGGTATGCAATATCTGTATGCCGACATTTCAGTATCAGTAATCAGAACCAAATGTGCTTTGGGTATTTCTGTCAAAGAAGGAAAGTTCAATTCTAAAACTCAAACAGTAAAGGATGCAGGTGGTGTAGAAACCAATATTCTAATCAACACATTCAAGTCCGAAATACTGGCTTTGATCCGTGGACTACAACAGAAAGGTGAACTTTCAAGAGCCAATCTAGCAAATGGGATAAATGAACTACGCTTAAAGTTGACCGACCCCGATTTTTCAATTGACAACGGCCAGAGAATTGTAATTTACGCTAAACGTTTCATCGAAAATTCAGTTGGAGTAAGGAAACCCGCAACTCTTAAACAACTAAACAATACATTGGTTAAGTTGGAAAACTCTGAAAAATTTAAGCGTGTGAAATTGACATTTGACAAAATTGACTTGTCTTTTTACAACAGTTTGGTGGCATATTGTGTTTCAGAATTAAACTTATCTACCAACTCAGTAGGAAACATAATTAAGAATTTTAAAACAATTGTTCATTCCGCATTTGAAGAAGGATTGCACGAAAACTTAATATATCGCAGTCGTTATTTCAAAAAGCCGTCGGAAGAATCAGAAGCAATCTACTTGAACGAAACCGAACTTCAACGAATGAAAATGACAATATTGCCAAATAGACATTTAGACAATGTGCGTGATTTATTTCTGTTGGCTTGTTATACAGGTGTACGTTCGCAAGACTACGATAAGTTGAACAATGATAGCTTAATCAATAATGGAACAATGCTAAAGGTACGTACAGAAAAAACAGATGAAGAAGTAATCATTCCCTTACACCGATAGCAAAGGCGATATTAGATAAGTACAACGGAACACCAAGATTGATTTCAAACCAAAAGTTCAACGAATACATAAAGGACGTTTGTCGAATTGTCGGATTGACGGAATTGGTTTCACTTACGAGAACATGTGGAGGTAAGAAAATCACAACTAGAAAATCCAAATGCGAGTTTGTTTCATCTCATACCGCACGAAGAAGTTTTGCGACCAACGCGCACAAGGCGGGTGTGCCAACCTTAGCAATCATGGCAATTACAGGTCACAGAACAGAAAAGGTGTTCTTGAAGTATGTGAAGGTGACAAAGGAAGAACACGCAAATTTGGTGAACCAACATGGGTTCTTTTGGGGGAATGTGGCGTAAAATTTGTTATCATGTTAATGAATTCATTAACTTTGTTCACTCGAACAGGTTATTTAGAATAAGTTTAAATTATAGTTAAACGAAACCTAAATGAGCTAGTTTTCGGATATTAGCTATGTAATCAAATCAATAATAAGGCGTTTGTATGGTTAACGAACAACTTAAGTCGATTGCTGGAAGCACTGATGCAGAAAAGATGGACACATGGTTCAATGGTCTAATCTCATCTATAGAAATGGACAAGTTTTTAATGACTGAAGATCTTGCATCGGACGAAACAAAGGCATTCTATAAGGCTGTCATGTCAGATAATGTTGAAGATGTGTTAAGACAAACACGTGTTGCTTCAACAATGTACTTCATTGAAAAAATGATTATTGACTTTCTTTCGGAAATCAAGAAACGTGGTGTGGAGTATAACAATTTGGCGTTGGACATGGGTAATTCAAAAATTTTGGCTTGGATTGAATTGAAGAATGATGACGAAAAATCAGAAGACAATCTAATCATGGCAGAGGCTAAAGTGAATGCAAAATATCACGACGAAGGGTTTCACATTTCGACTACAATTGTTGAGGAACTAGATCAGATAACCGTCCCAGAACACTATCACGTTATCGGTCAGTAAAAGAAAAGCCTGTGGCATCATTTGAAGAACACATAGCCCAGGCTAAACGAAATTTAGCTTTCCTCAAACAAATTAATGAACAATGTAACGATCATTGGGACTGGCAAGTAACTACGTGTTTTTATGTTGCTGTACACCTGGCTAACGCTCACATAGCAAAAATGTCCAATATGCATTATCGGTCTCATTCTGATGTGAAGTTTGCTTTGAATCCCGAAAATAAATTGTCCATTACCAAATTCAATGAGGAGCAATATAAGGCTTATGTTAAGCTAATGAATCTCTCAAGGCGCGCAAGATATTTATGTCATGAAAATCCAGAAACGATTGATGGAGAGAAGAGTTTCATGACATATGATGTACACATGAATAAGGCTCTTAAAAACCTCGACATTCTATTGGTTTATTTTAAAAGTCAATATAATATTGAATTTGAGAGCTTGCCTGTAAAGTGTCTTGAGGTAAAGAATGGTTCTATGGTATATTTTTCACCAATAAGTTAGTCTTTATTGGAAGAAATCGAGATTGGTTTGGAAATACTCCGCTAATCTACACAACGTAGTATAGCTAATATCCCTTTTCCCTTGTTCAATTCGGGCAACATGAATGCCCGTGTCATTGTACACATCTTCTTGGGTAACACCCTTTTGTTTTCTCAACTCTTTCAACCGATTCGCAAGGGTCAATAAAATTTCTTTGTTTTCCATGACCGAAAAGTCAGGAATGCGTGTTATATTTGTAATGACCCATCGGTAAGTATTCTTATATACATGCTGTTACTAATAATAACTTAAAATTGAAAAGAAATGAAGAAAACTATGTTTATCTTGGCTACAATTACCATTTCCGCTCTCTCTTGCAAAAAAGAGACTGTAGAACCTACTCCTCCGGTTGTACCATGCATGCAAGAAAATGTGACAGGTCAAATATTAGGGTATACTTGGATATTAGAAAGCACTTATTTAGTAGAAGATAATGGATTGGAGCATAGTACAGTATCCGGGTTTGAAGGAGAATATATGAATTTTTATGACAATGGAACTTGTTATAGTTCTATGCGTAGTTCTATGTTATTTGATATAAAGTGTGATCATGTAGTTCTAAATAAAGCCCAATACAAAGTAGATATAACTACTTACCCAGGTATTCTAGAGTTACTACAAATCAATAATAATCCTAACCATCTTAGAACTAAATATAGGTATATACGTTAGTAAATTAATTCAATGATGTTATTTATATCCCTTTCATTATTTGCTTGTAATGCAAATCACACCACAGTTCTAAAAACTAATGAAATTGATGAAGACCAAAAGAGTTAAGTAGACACGAATCTTAATGCCGAGGCAAGTTATTCAGAAACAAAAATGAAACTTGAAGTTAAACACCTAACGGAGGACTTGCAAGCTATTATTGATGAAGCAAAAGAGCTTAGGATGCAAAGGAGCTTGGTGCTATGTATTCCGATTTGACAGAGGGTAATCAAGATGCGTTCAGCAATTCAAGTAATTCAACTATTGAGGACTTGAAAAAGAAATTTGAAGCTAAAAAGATGGAAGCAGATGAATTACTTGTAATCGTTGAGCAAAAGGAAGCAGAAGCTAAGGTGGCTGATAATACGAATGTGGAGTATTTTGAGGTTATTGCTTTTGTGTCTGTTACATCAACTACAAATGTTTTGAAACAAGCTCCGTCACCGTTTTATATATCTAAAGAATACAAGATATTAAAAGAACCTTCTGAATTACTAAACAAGTAGGGATTAGGCAAAATCGACTTTAATTCATACCTTTGTTTTGTATGAATCAAGCACTTTTAACACGGTTATTTAAGTCCATTCAAGGGGAAGAAAACTCTCCCTTGATGAAAGTCGCTTACAGCATAATCGAGGATGAAAAGCGAAAAGGTCATTCAAAGTTAGCTAGTAAACTAAGTTTGATTTTAAGCGAGAATGTATCTCAACGAGAAGAATCGCCTTCACCCCTTAAAATTGCAAAGGAATATAGAGTACCCGTTGATCGAAGATACAAGCTCCCTTTAGCATCGCATATTGAGCATGAACATTTAAGACATGAAATGGTACTCTCTCCTGATGTTGAGAGTAAGATTTTGCGTATTGAAAAAGAGTACCTAGCAAGAGAAAGACTGGCTCATCATGGTTTGAAGCCACGAAAGAAGATTTTGTTTTATGGATCATCTGGATGTGGTAAATCTATGGGGGCTGAACGTATTGCGTGGGACTTAGGCTTACCTTTTTATAAGGTTCGATTTGACTCTATTATATCCTCCTATCTTGGAGAGTCGGCATCAAATCTTCAAAACCTATTCGATAGTATAGAGAATTACCCATGCGTTTTACTATTAGACGAGTTCGATATTATTGGAAAACAAAGAGATGTAAGCTCTAATGATGTTGGAGAAATCCACCGAATAGTAAACATACTTCTGGGGTTGCTTGAAGAATATGATGGTGAAGGAATATTGATTGCTACAACGAACTTAGAGGGAAGTTTGGATAAAGCTTTATTTAGAAGGTTTGATGACTTTATCGAATTACCTAAACCAAGTGAAAAGGAGATAGTTCAACTTTTAAAGACTTGCTTTTCTGCGCTTAAATTGAGTTCGAAAGTCAATCTTAAAAGCTTTTCAAAGAAAATGATTGGCATGTCTTACGCCATCATTGTGAAAATTGCTAATGATGCTGCAAAAAAGGCGATTATCAATTCCAATCAAGAAATCTCTCCCGAGGATTTGAATAATGCACTAGAAGAAAATCAAGCCATCAATCGCTAATTTATGGAACAATTCCCCCACCTAAAGTTTGTAAAGAAACTAGAGGGAAAACCTCGTTTGCAAGGAGGGGGTAAGCCTAATCCGAGAACCGAGGAAAATAAAAATAATAGACAGGGGCATAGCCAGAAACTTCAACGGTGGACGACTGAAAAAAAAGAGCATTGGAAGGAATCTTTTGATCTACGAGAACAAAATAATCTAGCTTCAATAGATGAGGAAATAGTGCCAATTTTTATTCAGGTTAACCCAGCTATTATTGATGCTGAATTTGATCTTGAAGCTTTTGGTATTGAAATAATTTCCGAAGAAGAAGAGGGTTATATCATTGGTGCGTCTTTGGATAATTTCCGTTCATTAGAAGAAAAAATTTCAGACTTTATTACTTCTGAACGTGGTTCAGGTAATATCGCTAACTTCTGGGAGATATTCGAAGGAAATAGAGAAGACTGGAAGCCAAAGCATATCTTATCCGAGGAGATGTATGCGAAATGGGAAAACATCAGAGATGATGAGGTCTATAATTTGGAAGTTTCTATTGCATTCGCTAAACCAATTGGCAAAGAACCCGATTCAACTAAACGAGGCGGAGAGACAAGGTTGCGTAAGTATCGTGAAAAACTTGAAGAACGAGATGAGCTTCTAATGCAAAGGGAATCTCACTTTCAAGATTTCATTGCTCATTACGGAGAAATAACAAGCTCTTTAGTTTATCTTGAAGATAGTATTGGTTGCGAGGTTTCAATCACAGGGAAAGGGCTTAAAGACCTTGTTGTAAATTACCAATTCGTATTTGAGGTTTCAGAAATTGAAGAAATTTCAGGTATTGATGGTACTGATAGTGAATTACCTGAAATAGACTTGGAGGTAAAACCTCCAAATGATGATGCTATTGAAGTTGGAGTTATTGATAGTGGCATCATGGAAGGACATAGATTAATTTCTCCGTCAATCAAACAGGGAAATTCCCAATCGTATGTAGATGGAGACACCTCGACTGCTGACCAAGTTACAGGAGGTGGGCATGGAACAAAAGTTGCAGGGGCAATTTTGTATCCAAATGGGGTTACAGGATTAACTAGTCCTTACCAATTACCTTGTTTCGTTAGAAATTTGAGAATCCTAGATGCCAATAATGGATTAAAACATAATTACCCTGCAAGTTTGATGCAGGAAATAGTAGGTAATAATGCAGATATTTCAATCTTCAATTTATCAGTAAGTTCAAAATCTCCCCATAGAACTAGACACATGTCTACTTGGAGTGCTGTTCTTGACAAATTAACTCATGAAGCAGATTCGTTATTTTTGATTTCAGTTGGTAATATCCCATTTCCAGACATTAGATATTATTTATCAAATGGGAAGGAATACCCCAATTATTTGCAGGAAAATTACTGTCGATTGGCAAACCCTTCACAAAGTAGTTTTTCGCTATCAGTGGGGTCTTTGAATGGAGGTAGTTTCGATGATGTTAACTGGACTTCTTTAGGAGGGCAAGGAGATGTTTCTGCGTTCTCACGTATTGGTAGCGGGATCTGGGGGCATATCAAACCAGATGTTGTTGAATACGGAGGTGCTTTAGTTGCTTCGAAGAATGGTTTAAACCAAGTTCGTGAGCATCAGTCATTAGCTCCTGAACTTATACGATCAACCCTACATGGAGGAGGCGCGATTGGAAGGGATAGTGTTGGGACTTCATTTGCAACGCCAAAGGTTTCTCATATTGCAGCTCGTTTAAAACAACTGTATCCAGACGAAGGGAATAACCTAATTCGTGCTTTTATAGCACAAGGAGCAAGGCTTCCAAATGGACACTTTTTAAATCCAGTAAGGAGTAGCATAGAACATTTTGGATACGGAGTTCCTTCGCTCGATAGGGTTACAAAGAACACCGAGCATAGAATCACATTTTACAACACGGGAAATATAAGCGCTGAGGAAGGACACATTTATTCTTTAAAAATCCCTGAAGAGCTTAGAGGGCAAGGAGATGAATATGACATTCTAATTGAAGTAACACTGGCATTTACTTCTCAAATTAGGCGTACTAGACGCAGAACGAAATCATATCTAGCTACTTGGGTTGATTGGTCAACCGCTAAGATTGGAGAATCGTATGAAGAGTTTAAAGATTACGCTTTAAAAGAAATTGAAGAAGAAGCAACAGATTACGATCAAGATGCTCGTAAGGAAATGAGTCATTTCGATTGGAAAATTAAAGCCAGAAGTGACCACGGTACAGTTGAAGGAATAAACAGAACTAACAGCTCTCTTCAAAAGGATTGGACAGTTATCAAATCTTATGAGTTGCCAGAAGAAATCAGTCTTGCTGTAAGGGGGCACAAAGGTTGGGACAAAAATAAAAAGGAAGTGCCCTACGCTTTAACCGTATCTATTGAGATACTCGGGGCGAATATCCCTATTTATCAGAGTATAAAAGTAGAGAATGAGATCGAAATTGAAACCTAATTCAGTTTCGGGGGCCGTTCTCTGATTTTAGAATTTGTTGTTCAAGCGAATTAATTTCTTTTTTATTGCTTTTTATCTTCTCGTCAATATTTATGTATTTACCCCATATCCTATTTTCAAGCCTTCCTTTGATATTGTCAAGGAAGCTCTTCAAATTAGAAATAGTACCAAAGGTTAGGAAATGTATAACTAACAAGGCGATTAGGAGCAATTGAGAATAATCCAGAAAATCTCCAATATCTTTGATTAAATTAAACTTTATTAAGGTAAAGACACCTACACTCCATCCTGCTATAATAAGCACTCTAATCACAAAATAAATTCGTTTAAAAAGTTTTTGAAGTTTCGTCTTTAAACTCTCTTGTTTGTCAAGATGGGCTTTTAGCTTTGCATGTCTGTGCCTTGCTAGGTCTATTGACTCATCTTTCTCGTTATCAATTTTACTGGTAAGATTAACCTTTCCTACAGTAACTAAGTAGATTAAGATTATAACGATTATTACTAACGCTATAATTAAAACATTCTCTTCCCAGTTTTTCTTTGCTCTTCCCATATTCTAAAGATTAGAAATTTCAAAGAAATCCGAAAAGAAATTAAACCTGCTGTGAAAGAATTTATCCCGATACTGCATGCCATTTGTATTTATTTCAAACTCGTTGAGTAATTCTCTTTTTTGTTTGTCGCTCATTTTTCTCCACACTTTGGGTGAGAAAAATGTATTTTCACAATTAGCAATTATTAGAGATGTAATTGCTCTTTCTAACTGATAGTCATTTAGTTCGTATAACTCATCTAACAGGTTCACAGCATTTTTATCGTCAGGAAAGGCTGCTATAATTACAAAAGTCTTGGCTTTATCTGGAAGAAAGGTAATCAGAGGCATAGACCATGGTAGAGTTTCGTCTACATGATTATTCATAGGTTTTCCAGAATAAGAGACTCTAGGAGACATTCCTGAAGAAACAGCGAACGGATAAAGCCCGTCCTTTTCATATACAAGATATTCCAAATAGTCATACTCCTTATTGTCCAATGCTTTATCTAAGCTTTCCTTGTGTGGTTTCACATCGTTTACTCCCATTTGTAACCCCTCGATAAAAGTATCTACAAACTGTGGGGGTAAGGTTTTGATAAAGTCAGATTCGGGATTACTATAAATATTAACTTCTTCCTGCTTTCTGTGATATGAATGAGCAAAAGACCTGTATGAATGAAGAAACAAATGTTCATCACTATCGTCAAATTCAAAATTTTCAATTGGAGAAAATAAATTAGTGTCGTGATAATCACAAAATCCAAAGAATGTAGATGCTTCCTTTTTACCTATTGGAACCAGAGATTGTAACATTCTTTCTGGTGAAGACTTGAAGCTAGTAAAAGTATAAATTGATTGATTTCCGTTAACCTCACCTTCAATAATTGATAACCTCCCATTCCTTTGAATACTGTGAGACTGTTTAATCTTTCCTTCACATTCTTCTTTATTGTGATGAAAGCACTCCTTGATTCGACTATCTTTTTTGAATACAGACTGCATTCTTCTGTATTCCTTCTCTCTTTCTTCTGGACTCATAATTGGTTAGTGTATTGACCTATCGCAAATATAACATCCAAATTCAGAAATAAGATTTTTCGGCAAAGTTTTGGCAATTCCTAAAAAGAAAAAAGCTCCACCTGATGATGAAGCTTTTTGTTGTCCCACTAGGGCTCGAACCTAGACTCTTCTGAACCAAAATCAGACGTGTTGCCAGTTACACCATGGGACAATTGTGGGCACAAAAGTAATACATTTTTTCTTATTAGCAAGAGAAGCATTCAAAAAAAGTTGAAAAAAACGGGGCTGTTGTTGGTTTAAACACGTGTTTTTATGATTTTTTACCACTTTTCACCCTTACCTCAACGGATATATTTATAAATTCGCAAGACCATTACGTAATCAAAGAACATGAACTATAGAAAAACAAACCTTATAGGCGGCTGGCTTACTTTTGCAATTGCCACGATCGTTTATTTGATAACTATTGAAGACACGGTCAGCCTCTGGGACTGTGGCGAGTACATTACTGCTGCCTATAAATTAGAAGTAGGACACCCTCCGGGGGCTCCTTTCTTTATGTTGGTAGGACGTCTGTTCTCTTTCTTTGTCGATCCGGAGAATGTTGCGATGATGGTCAACTCCATGTCGGCTTTATCCAGTTCGTTCACGATCCTGTTTATGTATTGGTCCATCACCATGCTGGCAAAGAAGATTGCTTTTAAAGACAATAACCGACAGTTAACAAAAGGACAAATAATTGCTATCCAGGGAAGTGCATTTATTGGCGCTCTGGCTTATACATTCTCTGAATCCTTCTGGTTTTCTGCTGTTGAAGGTGAGGTATATGCAATGTCCTCGCTGTTTACGGCTGCCATTTTCTGGGCGATCCTTAAATGGGACGAAGAGTCGGACGCTGTAAAGTTCGGAGAACTTGTTCACCACAAAAGTTCAACCCGCTGGCTTATTCTTATCATGTTCTTGTTTGGACTGGCTATCGGGGTTCACCTTTTGGGACTATTGGTTATTCCGGCCATCGCTTATGTTATCTACTTTAATAAGTGGGAAAATGTTAATACACTTAGCTTCTTTGTAACGGGTATCATAGGAGTAATTGCCCTTGCATTTATTCAGGAAGGAATTATTCCGGGAACAATTTCACTGGCGTCCAAAACAGAGATTTTCTTTGTAAACACACTTGGCATGCCGTTTAACTCGGGAGCTATTTTCTTCTTCATTGCGGTTATTCTTTTACTCGTAGTAGGGCTGTTCATAACACAGAAGAAAAACTTACCGATTGCTAATACAGCAATACTCGGTCTGGTTGTACTATTCATCGGTTATGGCTCATTTGCAACGATTGTTATCCGATCCAATGCCAACCCGCCGTTGGATGAAAATGACCCGGAGAATCTTGTTACACTTCATTCCTATCTGAAAAGAGAACAATACGGATCGTGGCCGATTCTTTACGGAGAATACTGGAATTCAGCACCCAAAGAAACAGCTGACAAATCCCCTGTTTTCCAACGAAAATTTGTCGTAACAAAAGGAGATAAAGAACTTAAAGGGTTCAAATCCGAAAGTCTGGCAAAAGAATTTGCGAAAGACAATAACGCCCAAATCGTCGAGAAATATTTCATGGTGAACGATGGTAAAAATCAGAAATATGTTTATCACGGCGAACACATGACCGTCTTCCCACGTATGTTCTGGAGTCAGGACCAACGCAAAGTAGACGGTTACAAAAAATGGTCCGGTTACAATAGTAACGGTCCTTCTCATAGTGGGAAACCAGCTATTGCCACAACCGATGGTCAACGTCTACCTACATTTGGTGAAAACCTTACGTATTTTGTAAACTATCAGATTAACTGGATGTATTTCCGTTACTTCATGTGGAACTTTGCCGGTCGTCAGAATGATATTCAGGGACACGGAGACGTAATGCGTGGAAACTGGAAATCCGGTGTTGATTTTATCGACTCACAACGACTTGGAGATCAATCAAAGGCTCCTTTATTCACCAGAGACAACCCAAGTAATAATTCGTTCTTTTTCTTACCTCTTATTCTCGGTTTGATCGGTCTGGTATTCCATTTCTACAAAGCTCCCAAAGATGCTTTTGTCGTATTTTTGGTATTCCTGTTTACCGGTTTGGCTATTGTTGTCTATCTGAATCAAAAGCCTTACGAACCGCGTGAACGTGATTATGCTTATGCCGCATCCTTCTATGCCTTTGCCATGTGGATAGGTCTGGGTGTTTACGCTCTCTATGATGCCTTTACAAGTTGGAAAAAAGAACAACTACAAGCGGGTGCTATAGTTACAGGAGCCGGATTACTTGTGTTCTTTGTAGGAGATTTGAATGCAGGAAACTATTCAGGATCGCTTAGCTGGCTTTTCATTTCAGTTGTAGGAATGGCAGCGTTAGGTGTTATGTATGGTCTCAGAGGAAAACTCAAACAGGAACACCACGGCGCAATTGTTGCACTGCTTCTTTCTTTGGCCGTTCCTATTGTAATGGCTGTTCAGGGATGGGACGATCATGACAGAAGCGGAAGAGCTCCTGCCCTTGATCTTGCAAAAAATTACCTCAATTCCTGTGAAGACAACTCTATTATTTTTACCAATGGAGATAACGATACTTTCCCGTTATGGTATCTTCAGGAGGTAGAAGGACATAAAACGAGTGTACGGGTAAGTAACCTGTCACTTCTTCAAACAGACTGGTACACGGAACAAATGACGATGAAAACGTATGAATCGGAACCATTGCCGATTAAGTTCAGAGAAGACCAGTACGCGATGCACATAGGAAAAACAGATGCTGTATATTTCCTGAATTCCTATATGGACATGGCAACTTCATACGACAAGGCACTTGTTGATGAAGTCTATAGTGAAAAGATTAAAGCGAATCAGAAAATCTTTAACACGGCCTTCCGAAATGCAGGATTCACATTGGCCAATCTACTTGGAAAAACGGAAATTGCATCACGAAACCCGGAAGTAATGACTTTCCTGACGGAACCACGTGAAGGTGACGCAACACTTGCAGACTTTAACCAGTTTATGAAGTTGTCTATCACTTTGCTTCAAAGTAGCTCACAGGGAGGTATCTCGAAAGAAATGTTCGATCAGGTTCAGAAAAACATGCAGAATCTGGAAGATGCAATCGACTACTTACCTATCGATTACGCATTGGATTTCACAAGAAATGATGATTACCTGATGAATCGTGAAGGAAGAGGCAGAATAGAAACTCTTCGTATTTTCCCTTCTTCCGGATTTATTATCCCGGTAGATGACAAACAAAAGTTGGTGGAAAACAGGATCATCCGTGAAGACCAGTTAAGCAAGGTGTCAGAAGAAGGAGTTCGTTTCCGAATCCCCGTTTCAGCGATCACCAAAGAACAGGTTATTATGATGGATATTCTTTCCAACTTTAACTGGGAAAGAAACATCTACTTCTCAAGTCCTTATGCTTCTGAAGTTGGAAAAGCATTGTTCCAGTCCGGTTATGTAACAATGGAAGGAATGGTTTACAAGTTACATCCTGTTAAAGGAGAACAAGTGAATCTGAAACAGCTGGATAAAAACCTGATGGAGGTGTATAAGTGGGGGAACAAAAAAGATCTTTCTACTTTGGTTGATTACTATGTAAGAAGGCATACCAGCCAATACCGTCATTACTTCTTTGTTCTTGCAGAGCAATACGCACGTGAATATGATCAGCAAACAAAGAAAATAGATCTTTTATCAGAAACGGCTGACTCACTGCAAACCGGTAACGAACTGAGCAAAGCAATCGAATTGCGGGATCAGGCAAAAGAAGATGTTGTCCGTGTAATTGACTATGCAATGGAAGTTCTGCCGCTTGAGAACGTTATTGATTATGGTGAGCCGAATACATCAAGACAACCGCTTCCTGAAGGAGCAGGATTGGATTATCTGTACAATTACGAAGACGGAAAAGTACATGAGTACGCACGTGTTCTTTATATTGTCGGAGCAAATGAAAAAGCTGAAGCACTTGCCATGAAAGTTGCCGATCATCTGGAAGCAACGATTGATTTCGTTCTTGACTCAAGACCATATATTGCACAGGAAATAGATGTGTTTATGTTCTCTGCCATGGATGCTTATCTGAATATGTACGGTGTTGCTGAAGAAAAAGGAGTGAAAGATGCTTTCACAGCACGAGCAGAACGTTATATTTCAGGGTTCCGAAACCGATTCAAATCGTTGGTTTCCTCCATGAAAGAAGCAGACGCAGGTAAAGACAGAGCCAACAAAAAATATAGCGCAGCAATACTTAGTCTTGAAGATCAGGCGCTTCGACTTGGTTTAGTGCATGGTATTGAACTGAATTAAATAATGAAATTCTACCGGACTCCACGTTTGTTCCGTCGGGTTTACCCCGGGCAAACGTGGAGTTTACCTTGTAACGAGTCTGTTGTTTATCTTACTTTTGATGACGGGCCAACCGAAAAGCTGACCAGCTGGATTCTTGATACATTACAGGAACATGACGCACAAGCTACTTTTTTTTGTGTGGGAAATAATGTGATTAACTATCCCGAACGGTATTCCGAAATTCTCAGGCAGGGGCATTCCGTCGGAAATCACACTATGCATCATGTAAACGGCTGGAAGACATCTTTTCACGACTATCTGGAAAATGTCAATCAAGCTTCACAACATATCTCTTCATCGTTGTTCCGACCACCTTACGGAAAAATAAAACGATCCCAACAAAAAAAAATAGGCGCGGATTTTCGCACAATTATGTGGTCTTTCCTGACTTATGATTTTGATCCGAATGTTGATATGCATGATGTCTTTAATCGTTATATACGATCCTACCAACAAGGCGACATCCTTGTGTTACACGACAACGTAAAAGCCGAAAAACAACTCAAAATCATACTTCCTTTGCTTTTGAAATGGGGACAGGAAAAAGGAATCCAATTCAAACGAATTCAGTAATTTTGATCAAACGACACGATCAGAATGAATAGCTGGAAAGAGCAAATTATCGCCTGGAAAGAGGAACTCCTCCGTTCTTCGGGAAATGATGTGCTCATTCACCTCCCTGAATCGGGAAAAGGTTTTCTGGAACTGGAAGGAAACTCTGTCGAACAAAATGAAATCCGGATTCCCATAACCCCTGTCTGGAAAAAGATAGCAGCAGAAGCAGAGCGCTACCGACAGAACTCGGGTGTAAACAGCCTTTCACTTGTCACCCATATACTCGAGTGGAATGATGGAAAGAAAAATTTCCGGAGTCCTTTCCGGCTTCAGGAAGTTCTTTATTCTACAGACAAAATCAAAAATGAAATCCGGCTCAGTATACAGGAAGAAACGTTTATCAATCCCTTTCTCTCAGGAAAATTAAAAGAACTTTTCGGTATTGAGATACAAGACTCGGAATCACTCCCCGAGGTTACCGACTGGAATTTGCAACCCTGTTTTCTGTTGGGCAATTTTCATTACCATCGTTTTTCCCTTTTAAAAGACATGGATGATTACCTTCTGGACCAACATTCAGAAGACTCACTGATCGGTACTTTTTTTAACGGGGAAAGAAGAAATGAACCAACAAATTCACTTCCTGAAAAAGCGTGTGTTTTTCCGCTCGACACCTATCAACAGGAAGCCATTACCAAAATACAGGATGGAGAAAATCTGGTAATTATTGGTCCTCCGGGTTCAGGAAAGAGCCAACTGATCGTTAATACACTTTTTCAGCATGCTCTTTCCGGGAAAAGAACGGTTCTCGCTTCTGAAAAACTGGCAGCACTGGAAGTGATCAAAACCCGTTTTGAATCTATTGGACTAGACAGATTTTGCGCCTCTGTTTTTCATACAGAGAAAGAAAAGTCAGACTTTATACAATCCCTGAAGGAAACATGGTTATTTGTTGAAAACACACCTGTTAAGCAACCACAAATTGCTTCCTACCCGGCTAAAAAAGAAATTCTGCAAAACAAACTAAGCCGATTACAGGGTCTTCCGGTTATCGGTTCTATTCCAAACAACCTTTCCCCTCTGTTTCATTCGGTTCCGAAAAAAGATACCTGGGAAAAACTACATCCTACACTTGATTATTTAGCTACACAATATGCATTGCAGTATGGAACATCCTTTTCAAACTGCAGCTGCTTCTGTCTTAAACCTTCTGTCTTCTTCCGTGATGATTCTCTCGGGTCTCTAAAAACCGATCTCACCATTATCCGGAAGACAATAACTTTTCTTTCTCAGGAAATAGAGGAAGTTTCAGAAAATTATCCGCTTTCCGAATGGGCTGTGCTTTATCGAAAAACAATTCACGCGCAGGTATTGAGTCATGAACTTTTTTCTCGCAACAAAGCACTCTTTGAACACGAATCAACTGATCAGAAACGTTTTCGGAAACTATCCGGAAAGTACCTCAAGGTGACCCGTGAGCTGGAAAACACAGCTCCCTACGAGCAACAAAAATGGAAAAAGAACTGGAGCGATACCGAACTGGAAGAAGCACTGAGAGTTTTTACAGAGAAAAAGAACTGGTCACTATCCTATCGCAGATGGAAGGCACGATTTATTGCAGATTATGCACCGGTAGTCTTTTCAAGAAAACTTGCCTTACAGGCGCTTTCTCTGAAAAAAGACATTCTCCAAAAACAGAAAGAACAGAGCAAAATAGCTGCGCAACTCATTAAATATGGGGTACATTATCCGGAAACAGAAATTCCTTTGTTCGAATCATTGATCCGGCAATACAATGAACTGGATACACACTTGGTCAAGACTTTACGAAGTAGTTCTGAAAAATTACTCCAACAGTTAGTCCGACACTCCAGGGAAATTACGCAGATTCATCGGTTTATTACATTAAACATTCATGTATCAGCATCCCTTTCTCTAAATGAAATAATTCGTCGCATTGAAGAAGAAGTTGATTTTTTATCCGCTCACCGCAAATCCATAGAAAACCTGCTGAAAACAGATGAAGTCTTTTTTTATGAGTTACCGGGCGTGCATGATTTTTCAGTTTTACACGAATTAGTAACACTCGGACAGGTAGAGAACTTTGCAAAATTCCATCCCGAGCTGTATCATTACTCAGGAGAAGAATTTCAGGAAGATCTGAAACAATTAATTCGGGAAGAAGACACCTTTTGTCAACTCTCCGCACAGGAGTTCGCTTACCGCATTTCACAAAAATTTTCGGATTATCACTTGCTTCTTTCCACACCCGCCGCCCAGCTCAGTCAGGAACAAAAACAGTTGAAAACTGAACTACGCAAAGGGCGATCCATTCTGGTCAAAGAATTTAATAAAATCCGTCAACATACGGGGATACGGGAACTTCTCGATTCTCCGGCCCGACACTGGATTCATTTATTGAAACCTATTTTGTTGATCAATCCGTTGAGCCTGTCTAAAATTGTACCCAACAGAAAAGGAATTTTCGATTTTCTCGTAATGGATGAGGCCAGTCAGATTCCTACGGAACACGCAATTCCGGCACTTTACCGATCTGCCAAAGTCTGTCTTGTTGGCGATCCCATGCAAATGCCTCCTTCTGTCTACTTTACAAGTGGTACGCGTGAGCGGGAAGATATTCTGAACAGAGGGCTATTTCATTTTAATGCGCACATGCTCCTCGGACACTACAGAAGCCTGCATGAAAACCTGATTTCTTTCAGCAACCATTACTTTTACGGAGGCAAATTGAAAATCCTTCCGGGAAGTCAACTGCCTTCGTATTCAGGGATACATGGACATTTTGTGAAAGATGCTCTTTTCGAAAACAGGAGTAATGTTCAGGAAGCGAAAGAACTTGTCGCATGGCTCAATGAGCTACTTCCTGATTTTGCACCCAACGACCAACTGGGAATTGTTGCTTTTTCGGAAGCACAGCTGGATCTTATCCGACACGAAATCACCCAACACGCTTCTCCGGTTCTCAACCAAAAAGTAGATGAAGGAAGTATCTTTCTGTCTACTCTGGAAAATATTCAGGGGGATGAATGTGACATTCTGGTTGTCAGTATCGGTTATGGATATGATGCTGACGGGAAGTTTGCGCTTCGATTTGGTCCCCTCAATCAAAGCGGGGGCGAAAAGCGGATAAATGTCCTATTTACCCGTGCCCGAAAAGGAATACATATTTTCCATTCTATACATCACACTGATTTCCCTCCTTCTGACAATCGTGGTGTAGAATTATTGAAAGTTTATCTGAGAATGCTGGAAACGGAAGCGACCAATTTTGGCTCGGCTTCACGCACTTTATTTGGATTAGAAAGTTCCATAGATAACGAAAAAAGAGAAATAACCTTCTTTGACCCTTATTTATCCGAACAAGCCCTACAAAAAATGATGACGCTTTTTCGGGTAGTATCCGAACGGAACTGGAAAATAAATGTTGTTTTCAGAAAAGACGGATTACTTCTTCAAAACCCAGGTTGAAATTCCCTGAGAAGAAAATGTATTCATTTCAGTTGCTGCTGCTGACTGATTCTCAAAAGAAGCTATGGTAACCCTGTGTAATCCTTTGTTTACATCCAGAATACGTGCAGCATATCCTTTGTTCTTTAGGTCCGTCACAAGATTTTCTGCATTCTCCTGAGAACTGAAACAACCAGCAATCAGGTGATAATTCCCTGAATATTGAGGAGACACAACAACGGTTTCTGTTTGTCCAGTTGAGGCTGTTTTCTCGTCTGCAATCAGCCGAACAGGTATATACAGATTCTCGTTGAAACGGTAATTAAACACTTCTATTTCCCGAGGTAAATCTTTTGTCAATTCTTCCCAGTCGTAGTGCAATTCTTCTGCCACACCTGTATCCGACAATTTTTCAGCAGAATAGACAGACTCGGGAACCGTTCTGAATGGGTTAAAATCAGCCAAAGCTATTTTTCCGCTTTCCAGAACATCTGTTTTCATCGGAATCCAATAAGCGAAGAACCCAAAAGGAACCATTGCTGCAGCAGCAAGATATTTCCATCCGAAACCACTCTTCGTCTTCTTCGTGTTAATCGGAATAATTTTTTCATCGTCCGATGGTACTTCCTGTACAGGATTCCCTTTCCGGATAGAGGTTCCGATCGGTATAACATTTAGCTCTTTCGGCTCTTCCGCCACAACCTTTTCCGGGGCTTCAATCGCTTCCTGCAGATCAACCTTTTTCAAAACCGGTTGTTCTGTAACTTTCTCTTCTTTTTCCGAAATAAACGTTACTTCTTTTAGTCCGAAAGAACTTAACAGTAAGTTAAAAAAGCGATCTTGTTCAAACGCTATTACACCGGAAGTTTCCTTGTAGAGAATACCGACCTTTTCGATCTCAATACGCTTCCCTTCACTCAACTGACCTTTCCAATCCGAAGCCAGTTCTTTCAATAGTTGTTCAGCCTCTTCGAAAGAGATGTTACGGACATTTGCCAGATAATTTGCAAACAACCCATCACTCTGAATCAGGTGACTATTAAAAAGTAACTCTTTGGACGGAGGAGCTATCACGCCACGATTCCAATCAATTTTTGCGGGAGCATAACGTGCAACAAAACCACCGAAACCCGGTATAATCAAACAGTTGTGTCTGAGTAATAATTCGCTGACGTATTGAGATGGTATCATATTACAAATATACAAATTTTACGAAATCTCTTTCAAATTTCAGTTGTGCCTCTATGATACGCACGAACACAGGATTTGTTACGCTTTTTCTGCGAGAAATTCGCAACTTGTTGTACCTTCGCCCACTGAATAGCAAATTCATGAACCAAACGGTGTACATACTTGCTCCTTATCCCAAATCGGAAGCTCCCTCGCAACGATTTCGATTTGAGCAGTACCTCGCTTCACTGGAACAAAACGGTTTCGATGTACACTACCATCCTTTCTTAGATGAAAAAGCATGGCAAAACCTGTACGCCAAAGGAAAAGTAATCCACAAAGCTTCGGGTATGATCCGGGCCTTTTGCAGAAGATGGCTCTTGTTATTCCAGTTAAGAAAAGCTGACTTTGTATTTATTCATCGGGAAGCTGCGCACCTCGGTCCTCCCGTATTTGAATGGATCATCGCTAAGCTCTTGCGAAAACGTATTATTTATGATTTTGATGATGCCATCTGGTTGCCGAATTATAGTGATACCAATGCACTTTTTCACCGATTGAAGGCCTACTGGAAAGTAAAGTACATCATAAAATGGTCGTATAAAGTCTCTGCAGGCAATCAGTATTTGGCAGACTTTGCTTCCCGATATACAAAACACGTCGAGATTATTCCCACGACAATTGACACGGAAGGTCATCACAATCAATCTGCAAACCACGATCATCAACCATTAATTATCGGATGGACCGGTACACATACGACCATGCGTTATCTGGATGAATTGATTCCTATTCTGCAGAATCTTGAGAAAAAATATGACTTTCGGTTTCGGATCATCTCCAACCAACCGCCACACTACAATTTAGAGAGCCTGGAATTTATCAAATGGAATAAAGCATCCGAGATAAAGGATCTTGCGGAGTTGCACATCGGAGTCATGCCCCTTCAACCTGATATCTGGGCAGAAGGGAAATGTGGTTTCAAAGCTCTTCAATATATGGCGTTAGGAATTGCCGCTGTTGCCTCTCCTGTGGGAGTTAATACGACAATTATCCAACATGGCGTTACAGGGTTCCTTGCCTCCACTCCCGAAGAATGGAGTGACTGTCTGGAACAACTCATTCGCGATTATGCTATCCGGGTTCAACTGGGTAATGCCGGAAAACTAAGGGTCAAAAATCATTTTTCCGTACTGGCAATTACACCTCGATTCATTAGTCTGTTTTCGTAAAACATCCCGATTTTACAACAATTTAACGCAGTGTCTGATTGCTCTGATTTGAAAATTATGTTATTTTAGACAAAAAATCGTAACTATGAAAATGAAATCTATACTTGTCGCTACTTTACTGTTAGTCGGGACTCCTTTTTTATCAAACGCTTCTCAGGGTACAAAAATTGAAATCAGTGAACTTAAACACGGTGCTATTAAAGTAAGTGTAAAAGTACTTTTCGGTACTTCTCCTTTAGAAGGAGCTACTGTTTCAATCATTGAGAAAGGACAATCTGTGAGCCAGGCAACTTCTGACAGTAAAGGAATTGCCGGTCTTTCCATTACAGATTATCATAATTCTCCGGTGAATATTGAAGTGAAGATGGACGGATACCAAACTCATATTTTATCCGGAGTTTATCTAAAAAACGGACGTCAGTATGATATTGCCCTTGTTAAAGGAAGCGGAACAATTACTACTGAAGTAACTTCTAATGTTTCGGGGATCGAAGCAAAAGGAGCTGAAAAAGTCACTAAAATTGAAGAAAAGACAGAAAAAACTCAATCGGATGTAGAAAAAACAGCTGCACAGGCTGAATCTGCACAAGAACGTGCCAAGCAAGCCGAAACGGAGCGCTTAGAAGCTGAAAAACGTGCTGCTGAAGCGGCTAAAACTGCCGAAGAGAAAAAAGCGGAAGCAGCCCGAATTGCAGCTGAATCCGGAAAAACACTGGAAGATGCATCGCAACAAGCTCAACAGGATGCCGCTGCACGTGAACAAGCTCAGAAGCAACGCGAAGAACAGTTAAAGAAACTGGAAGAAGAGCAAGCTACCGCTAAAGCAGAAGAAGCAGCTGAAAAAGCAAAAGCTCAGGCTGAAAAAGACGCTAAAAAAGCTGAAAAGGAAGCGAAAGAGCAGGCAGATAAAGCGAAAAAAGAAGCTGAAGCAAAACAAAAAGAAGCCGAGGAGCAGAAAAAAGAGGCTGAACAGGCAAAGAAAGAAGCTGAGAAAAAAGCGAAAGAGGACGAAAAAGCGAAAAAAGAAGCTGAGAAAGCCGCTAAAGAAGCCGAAAAAGCCGCCAAAGAAGCTGAAAAGCAACTAAAAGCTGAAGAAGCTTATCAAAAAAGTGCCGAAAAGCTGAAAAACGAACAAGACAAAATTAAGAGTAACCGCGATGGCTTGAAAAAAGATCAGGAAAAGCTTGATAAGAAAATAGCAAAAGGTAAGATTGATGCCGAAAAAGCAAAAGCAGAGCAGGAAAAGATCAATGCTTCTCATACAAAACTAGATGAAAAGCAAGCTAAAGTAGACGAAAAAATCAAGAAACTGAAAAAGAAATACAAGAAATAATTTCTGATAAAGTGACTTTCAGAAACCCCGGACAAAACCCGGGGTTTTTTAGTTTAAATCAAATCCTTTTACTTAATAATAACTAAATTTACCTCGTGCAATTTAAAGATGTCATAGGTCAGGAAGGGGTCAAAAAGCACCTCGTTGAAGAAGTGAGCCGTAACCGGATTAGTCACGCTCAACTTTTGCTTGGAAATCCCGGATTCGGAGGTCTCCCTATAGCGCTGGCTTTTGCACAGTATATTCTCTGTTCTAACCGAACAGAAACAGATAGTTGCGGTACCTGCCCCTCTTGTCAAAAGGTAAGTCAGCTTCAACACCCTGATCTTCACTTTTCTTTTCCTACGGTTCTTACACTCGGCAGTAAATCAGATCTTTTTCTGGGAAACTGGCGTCAGAAAATCAAGGAAAATCCTTATTTCAATTTAAATCAGTGGACATTAACTATTGATGAAAAAGGAAGAAAACCGGTAATCGGAACAGATGAAAGTCAGGAGATCATCAAGAAACTAAGCCTGAAATCATTTGAGGGTGGTTATAAGATCATGATGATCTGGATGGCTGAGGAAATGAACACAACCTGTTCCAATAAGTTGTTAAAAATACTGGAAGAGCCCCCAGAAAAAACACTTTTCATCCTGTTGGTTGAAAATGCGGACTCCATTCTGCCCACGATACTTTCCCGAACACAGCTCGTAAAGCTGAACCGAATTCCGGATGATCTCATAAAAAACGAACTTAAGACGCGGTTTAACCTGAATGAACAAGCGGCTGCCAGCCAGGCGGCTTTGGCTAATGGAGATTGGGTAGAAGCACTTGAACTTTCCGGAGAACACCAGCAAAAAGATATCAATCGGGAATTGTTTGTACAATGTATGCGGGTGTGTTATAAAAAGGATGTCATTGCAATGATTCAGTGGGCAGAAAAAATGGCCTCCGTTACAAAAGAAGATCAGAAGAATTTTCTTCGCTATGCATTACACATGTTTCGGCAAAGTATTCTGAACAATTATGTCGGAGACCAAATGACACGGGTTAGCGAAGAAGAAGCCGATTTCCTAAAAAATTTCTCCCGTTTCATTACCGGAAACAATATTCAGGAGTTTATGAAAGAGTTCAGCGATGCGCATTATCATCTTGAAAGAAATGCCAATGCTAAAATTCTTTTTACCGATTTATGCTTTAAGGTGATGCGCTATATTCACTTTGCCTGATGTACCTTCTTCTTATTACGCGTAATACAGAATCAGTACCTGAATACTATTATTTATCGCATGTAAAAACATGGGTACTATAATAGATCCTGTAGCATTATAGGCAAACGCCAAAGCAAAACCCAAAAGAAAAATAGGGAGAAGTTGTAATACTTGAAAATGTACCCCTGCGAACAATAAAGAGCTCAGCAAAGCAGCATGAACAAAAGATCCTGACTTTTGCTTCAAAAACCCGAAAATAGCTTTCCGAAAAAACAATTCCTCTGCAATGGCAGGTATGATTCCGACTACTATCAACGGATACCAAATCGAAGGGGGATTTTTTATTAAATCCGTTATCATCTCTGTATCTCCCAAAGTAGAACGATATAAGTCCGGTAAATACACTTTACTCCAATGTGTTATCCACTCGTTGAGGGCATTAGCCAGAAAATACGTGATAACAAAAAAGAGAATGGCATACATATAGGAAAGCACTTTTCCTTTCGTCTCCGGGATAAATTCGAATGGTTCAATATATTTCAACCAGACAACAGCAGGGAGTAGAAAAGCAAATATCTGAAATAACGAAAGAGAAAAGAAATATCCGGCGGTATGCCCCGACAGCATGTCCGATTCCAAATTCCCTTTGACAAGATAAGCTTGTGCAACGGAGGACAGTATTATGCCCATCAAAAGAAGGGCAAATAGTTTCAGAAAAGAAGAAAAAACAGCTTTCATATCTATCTGAGAATTTCTTTGCGTTCACTATCCAGTTTCAGAAGGATGAAGACCATTATTGAAAAGGAAAGCAATGATGATCCTCCATAACTGAAGAAGGGCAGCGGAATTCCTATCACCGGGACCAACCCGATATTCATCCCGATATTTATCGAAAAGTGGAAGAAAAAGATCATGGCGACACTGTACGCATAAATCCGGTTATATACGGATCGCTGTCTTTCTGCTATCATGATCGTTTTAATGAGGAATGCCATAAAAATGGTCACAATGGTAATACTTCCTAAAAACCCCCATTCTTCGGATAATGTACAAAATATAAAATCGGTTTCCTGTTCAGGAACGTGGTTGGAACGAGGAGATGCCAGTGTTGCTTCTTTGTACCCTTTTCCGGAAAAGCCTCCCGATCCTACTGCAGACATCGCCCGGAAACGGTTATAGTCTTTTCCGTGCGGATCTTCTTTCAGTCCTAATACTAACTCTATCCTGTCTTTCTGGTGTTCTTTTAGTTTATCAAACGCAAAATCCACAAAAAACACCAACACACTGAGAAGTACCGCACTTACAATACCAAGAGCTAATAATTTAGACCGCTCTCTCTTTGCTATAAAACGCTGTACAAATAATACGAATAAGATCGTCAGAACTGCAAATATGAATAGTATGATATTTACCCCTTTCAGAGGAATGTAGGTAAAAGGAATCATCACTTCATTCTCATTGATCAGAAGTGTAGTGACGGAAAGGAAAATTACCACGAATAAAATCGGAATGAAGTTACTCCCGATAATTGTCTTTTTGATTCGAACCCCCGGAAACTGATTAATAATGAAAACAATCAGCGGATCATAGGTAATTCCTTCGCGGTAAAGTACAAACAGAAATGATGTAAAGACAACTAATGTCCCGGCATCAGGCTGCAAGGCAATAAACACCATAGGCAGCAACATAATCAGATTTGCAATCAAAACGGACTTCTTATCCTGCAATTTGATATTTACTTTACTGACGTAGGCACTCAGAGCCAACGCTGTACTGATTTTTGCAAATTCGGATGGTTGAATACCAAACCCTCCTACTCCGAACCAACTTCTTGCTCCGTTAATCGGCGTGGTAAACAGTACCATAATCAACATGGCAAGTACAACTCCATATATGATCCCGGTTGACTTACGGATAAAGTTTGAATCCAACAGAAAAATAATAAACCCTAAAAAGAGAGAAATACCAAAAAACATGGTTTGTTTTCCATAATTCTGGGTAAAATCCAGCAAAAATGGAGCCTCTTCATTATACGAGGCGGAATATATATTCCCGATTCCCAGAACAACCATGATCAGATATAATCCGAACAAGGTCCAATCCATTTCCTTTGTCAATGAATAATTTCTGGTCATTGTTTCTTTTTTGGTAATAAGTCCGCTTCCAGAATCCGTTTTTCTTTTGCCTCATCTGTTATAGCTCCTTTCAGGTATTTTTCAATCATCAGACTCGCAATCGGAGCTGACCATGTTCCTCCGAATCCTGCATTTTCTGTAAATACAGCTATAGCAATTTTCGGATTATTCATCGGAGCAAAGGCAATGAAAACCGAGTGGTCTTCTCCATGCGGGTTTTGGGCTGTCCCGGTTTTTCCGCAAACAGTGACCCCTTCAATTCGGGCACGTCTTGCCGTACCTCCGGCTTCTTCCACAACTTTACGCATTCCTTCTACTATAGGAGCATAATGTACAGAATCCACCATTGTATAGTGTTTCTTTCTAAAGGCTTCCAACGGACCTCCCTCACCAATGGAACGGACAAAATGAGGCGTATAATACCATCCCCGGTTTGCCATAATTACAGCAAGATTTGCCATCTGCAAAGGTGTAAGCTTTACTTCTCCCTGACCAATTGAATTACTACGTATGGTGGAAAAAGCCCACCGGTGTTCTCCGTACCATTTATTATAGAAATCAACTCCGGGAATCAATCCTGCACGAACTCCCGGAATATCTGTTTCCAACTTCTGACCCAACCCGAAACTATGCAGATATTCCTCCCACACTTTTAATCCGATCTCAGCATCCTTGAAAACGCTTTTTGATTTTCCTTGCTCTATGATTCGCTTCGTTGCATAATAAAAATAGGGATTACAGGAAAACTGAACCGCCTGTTCTACGTTCTGTGCCGTCGGATGGTTGTGACACCCGACCAGGCTTTTCGTACAGGGGAATGATGAGTTTTTTGTTATTACGCCTTCCTGCATTCCGATCAGCGCCTGCGTCAGTTTAAAAATAGAACCGGGAGGGTACTCTGCCTGTAAGGGTCTTGGATACAGCGGTTTTAATTCATCCGTGATTAATTTTGGATAGTTTGCCGCGATATTTCGCTTTCCTACCAATAAATTCGGATCGTAAGAAGGTGAAGAAACCAATGCCAGAATCTCCCCGGTTTCGGGTTCAATAGCCACAATACAACCCAGTTTGTTCGTCATTAGCTTTTCACCGTATGCCTGCAGGTCGATATCGACACCCAAAATAAGGTTGTCTCCCTGCACCGCCATCGTATCCAGCCTTCCACCTTCGTATGATTGGGTTGCGTTATTTTGTGCATCTTGTAAAAGATATTTCACCCCCTTTTTTCCCCTCAGTTCTTTTTCGTAATACCGTTCGATCCCTGCTTTACCAATTTGATCTCCCCTTCTGTAAAAGTCATCCTTCTGTATTTCGTTCTCGCTGACTTCGGCCAGATAACCGACTATATTCGCCCCGTTCGCAAACGGATAAGCTCTCATGGATGTCGGACTTTCGAAGAATCCCGGGAATTTATACAACTCAGGAGCTATCCGGGCAATTTCTTCTTTGGTGAGGTCTCTGACAAATGCGTAAACCCTGTTCCTACGATAGTTTGATTTTCCCTTGTATGTACCCTCCTGTTTGACTATCTCCTGAAAACGCCATCGGATAAAGGTGTCTTCAACTTCCAGTAGTTTTGCCAAAGCATGGGTATCGAGGTGCGTGATGTTTTTTTCAATAAAATTCAGATTGTAATACGGTCGGTTGGCAATGATCTTTTTACCATTTCGGTCATAGACCACTCCGCGCGGCGGGGTAACTTCTCTGCGCTTTTCCGAAATCTGTTCTGCGTTGTGCTTCCAGGTATCATCAACCACCTGCATGTAAAACAGTTTGAAAGAATAAATAATACCGACTCCCAGAAAAAGAGCCAGAATAATATATTTTCTTCCTTCAAAATTCATAATTCCTTTTGCTTATTGAAAAAGATTATCTGAATCATTGTAATCATCAATAACGAAGCGAAAGTGCTTAACAGTGCTTTTTGTAAGATAAAAAATATTTCGGAGAACTTAAAGATCTCAAAAGTAAAAAACCACAGGTGGTGAAGTAATAGTCCAATAGCATAAATTGTAAAAAACCAGTTTCTTCCCATGTCTCTCAAGAGAGGTCTTTTGAGCGTGTCATACCCTTCTCTGGGTTCAAGAAAGCTAAACAATTTTGGTCGGAGATAAGCCAAAAATACAGCCGAAGAAGCGTGTAACCCAAAGCTATTCGTATACCAATCGATTGTAATTCCGGTCAAAAATCCAAGAATCATTACTGTTGCTGGACGCATATCAAAAGGCAAGGCCAACACAAACATCGGATAGATCATAATGTGGATCCCCAAACCAATCTCCAGCTGATTAAAAACCAGAATCTGACTGAGAATCAGAGTAAGAAATAAAACACTATGGAAGACAAAATTATTCTTCATCTATTCCCTTGATATTTGGAGATTATCAAATTCTTCTTTTAGTAAATTCTTGATGACATAGGCATCACTGATGCTTCTGAAATCAACTGCAAGTTTTACGTGAATTTCCCACAGGGGATCTCCTTCCACGGTGTTAATTTCCGAGACATGCCCGACAACAATACCTCTTGGAAATATTCCGCCTGTTCCTCTGGTTTTTACAACGTCTCCTACACGGACTTCAATATCATTAGCAATTCCAGTAATATAGACTTCCGAAGATGATTTTCCGTCCCATTTCAGTAAGCCGAATGCTCCACTGGACAAAAAGACATCAAGATTAACATTATCACTGAGGATTGTTTTAACCAGTGAAAAGTGTTCTGACGTTTTAAAGATATATCCAACAGCCCCTTCTCCGTTAAACACTCCCATACCTTCTTCCACCCCCTGAAATGCGCCCGTATTTATTGTAAGAAAATTGTTTCTTTTATCATACGTGGAATTCAATACAGTAGCCGGAAGGTATTCAAATTGCTGACGATATAATGTATCGTTGATCTTCACCATTCCCGACTGAAGCGGAATAAAACTTACCGGTAATTGCCTTCTTAATTCAATATTTTCTTCCTGAAGTTTCAGGTTTGCTTTGTCCAGATTAAAGTGCTTGGTCACCGAATGGCGGATTTCCATTATTTTTCCGGAAACGTCACCTGCCGTACTCATAAAACGTGCTCTGGGATAACTCTGATATGAGAAATGGATAGCCAACGCAATGGATTGTAACACTGCGAACACCAAGAAAATTTGGAACTTCTTTAAAAAGGCTATCAAATTACGCATAGCAAAATACGAAAAAAAACCGCCTTCTGGCGGTAATTAAATAGTGTTAATCTCTGATAAGGAACTGGAATTTATCGATGTTCTTCAGAGCGATGCTGGTTCCTCTCGCCACAGCTCTTAACGGATCTTCCGCAATGTGTACCGGGAGTTTTGTTTTCATTGAAATACGTTTATCCAATCCGCGGAGCATAGAACCTCCTCCGGCAAGATAAATTCCTGTTTTGTATATATCTGCCGATAATTCTGGTGGTGTCATCTCCAAAGCACTTAAAATCGCTTCTTCAATTTTCGAAATTGATTTGTCAAGCGCATGAGCAATCTCTGTGTACGATACAACAATTTCTTTAGGAATACCCGTCATTAAGTCACGTCCTCTAACTGCGTAATCTCCGGGAGGGTTATCCAACTCGGGAAGAGCTGCTCCTACCTCGATTTTGATTTGCTCGGCAGTTCGTTCTCCAACCAGAATATTATGCTGTCTTCTCATATAATCTTCGATATCGCTGGTAAAATCGTCACCGGCAACACGAATCGATTTATCACACACAATTCCACCAAGTGCAATTACCGCAATCTCAGAAGTTCCTCCTCCGATATCAATGATCATGTTTCCCATGGGCTCTTCAACATCAATACCGATACCAATAGCTGCTGCCATAGGTTCGTGGATAAGGTATACTTCTTTTGCTCCTGCGTGTTCTGATGAATCACGTACAGCACGTTTCTCCACCTCCGTGATCCCTGATGGAATACAAATTACCATCCGCAACGTAGGGTTGAACATACGGGCACCCGGCTTTATCATCTTTATCATACCGCGGATCATCTGTTCAGCACTCTGGAAATCTGCTATCACTCCATCCTTCAGGGGGCGTATCGTTTCGATCAATTTATGCGTCTTACCGTGCATCTGTTGCGCCTTCTTTCCTATCGCAACAATTTTACCGGTCTGAATGTCTTTGGCAACAATTGAAGGCTCGTCAACGACCACTTTATCATTCATGATAATCAACGTGTTCGCTGTACCCAAGTCAACTGCAATTTCCTGTACTAAAAAATCAAATAATCCCATTTGCGGTTATAATAATAGCTTGTAGTTCAACATTATCAATTTTAATCAATTAATTTCACAAACACGCCCTTTTTTTTAATATTTTCGATGAACTGGCTTTTTTAGTGCTTGAAATGACGATTTCCGGTAAAGACCATTGCAATCCCGTTTTCATTGCAATAATTAATCGACAATTCATCCTTGATGGATCCACCTGGCTGAACAACAGCATTGACTCCTTCGTTCCCTGCAATTTCCACACAATCCGGGAAGGGGAAGAAAGCATCTGAAGCCATTACAGCATCCTGTAAATCAAATTTAAATGACTTCGCTTTGTGAATGGCCTGTACCAACGCATCAACACGTGATGTCTGTCCTGTCCCACTGGCAAGCAACTGCTTGTTTTTTGCTAAAACGATAGTGTTTGACTTGGTGTGCTTCACTAGTTTGTTGGCAAATTCCAAATCTTCCATCTGGGAAGCAGTTGGTACACTTGATGTTTTCGATTCGAAATCTTCTTTTTTATCTGAAATAAAATCTTTATCCTGCTCCAACACTCCATTCAGAATGGTTCTGAATTGACGGGCCGGTAACTCAACCGGTTTCTGACGCAAAATGATTCTGTTCTTTTTACTTTTTAAAACCTCCAGAGCGGCTTCTTCAAAGTCCGGAGCAATAACAACCTCGCAAAATAACTCGTTGATATCTCCTGCAGTTTCCGCATCAATTTTAGTGTTTGCAATCAGTATTCCACCAAAAGCAGAAACAGGATCTCCTGCAAGCGCATCCTTATACGCTTCTCTTATCGAAGAACGAGTTGCTAATCCACAAGCATTGTTGTGTTTCAAAATGGCAAATGTTGGTCCGTCATTTTTAAACTCTTCCATCAGGTTTACCGCCGCATCAACATCTAACAGGTTATTGTATGACAATTCTTTCCCGTGAAGTTTGTCAAAGATGGCGCCCATATCCCCATGGAAAATTCCCTTTTGGTGTGGATTTTCTCCGTAACGCAACACCTGAGAGTCCTGAATACTTTGTTTAAACAACTCCTTTTCTCCCTGATTAAAATATCGGAAAATATGTGTGTCGTAATGAGAGGAAACGTTAAATGCGTCTCTTGCAAAAGACTTTCTTTGTTCCAATGTTGTCTCTCCATTCTGCTTTTCTAGGATTTCAACAAACTCACTATACTGATCAACAGAAGGTATAATTACCACATCTTTGTAGTTCTTGGCAGCAGCTCGAATAAGAGAAATTCCTCCTATGTCAATTTTTTCAATAATTGCCGCTTGATCTGCTCCGGAAGCAACTGTTTTCTCAAAAGGATACAGGTCAACGATCACCAGGTCAATTTCCGGGATTTCATACTCAGCAATTTGTTGCTGATCATCTGCTAAATCACGGCGATTTAAAATTCCTCCAAACACCTTTGGGTGCAAAGTTTTTACTCTCCCTCCCAAAATAGAAGGATACGAAGTAAGATCTTCGACAGGAACTACATTCACTCCCAGGTCTTCGATAAATGCCTGAGTACCTCCTGTCGAGTATATTGTAACCTGATTTTTAGCTAATTCCCGGATGATTGGTTCCAATCCAGCTTTGTCAAAAACTGAAATTAAAGCGCTTTTGATTTTCTTTGAGTCTGCCATAATGATACTGCCTGCTTTTAAAGAACGCAAAATTAGCACATTCTAACGGTAATTAAAAGCATTGATGAAAAAGAAAATCCGCGAATTTCGTCTCTCCGGAGAAACAAATCTCTACTGTCAAAAACAAGTTGGTTTTCAGGCCTCTTCCTGAGACGAAAAATAATGCTCTGCCAACTTCAGATCTTTCTGGGTAGTTATCTTACTATTCTCATCATTGCCTTCTACTGTATGAATAGAATACCCTCTGTTTTCAACAACTGAAGCATCGTCCGTAAAAGTCGAATCGTACGGTTGATTATACGATTCAATAAGGATCTTTCGGGTAAATACCTGAGGAGTCTGAACGATATAGTATTCGCTTCTGTCCAGACTCATACTACCTTGTTCAGTAACCTTCCGGATCGACTGACTAACCGGAACCACAGGAACTGCCGCATGATGAATTTGTGCACTTTCAAACACTCGTTTTATGGTTTCATTACTTACCATCGGTCGTACACCATCATGAATAGCTATCAACTCTCCTGTTGCGTGATTAACCGCATTTTTCACCGAATGGAATCGCTCCTCTCCTCCTGTAACAACTCTATGAACCAATGTAAAATCATATTCTCCACACAATTTTTGCCAGTACTCCTCCCACTCCTTCGGAAGTGTCAATATAAATTCCAATCCCGGATCAAACGCATAGAATGCTTCCATCGTGTGCATCAAAACCGGCTTTCCTGCAACTGGCAAAAATTGCTTGGGAACAGCTCCTCCCATTCGTTTTCCGATACCTGCAGCGGTAATGATAACTGAATTATGCATAGTAATTGATTTTCAATGTGAATATACGAAAAAAGCGGCTCGCTAATTGCGAACCGCCTTCTGATCTTATACGCTAATCTTTTACAGAATTAACATTGCGTCTCCGTATGAATAGAAACGATATTTTTCCTTAATTGCTTCCTGATATGCTTCCATCATTAACTCATGTCCGCAAAAAGCAGAAATCATCATAAGCAATGTAGAAAGTGGTGTATGGAAGTTGGTAATCAGACAATCCGCAATGCTAAAATCATAAGGAGGGAAAATAAATTTATTTGTCCAACCGTCAAACGGCTTCAACAACCCTTCTGTAGACACAGATGTCTCAATAGCACGCATGGAAGTGGTACCTACCGCACACACCTTTTTCTTTGCTAATTTTGCTTTATTTACCTTGTCAGCACATTGTTCCGAAATAACAACCTGCTCAGAGTCCATCTTGTGTTTGGTAAGGTCTTCCACTTCAACCGTACGGAATGTTCCCAAACCGATATGAAGCGTAACTTCAGCAAAATCAATCCCCTTAATCTCCAAACGCTTCAATAGTTCACGTGAAAAATGTAGCCCGGCCGTTGGTGCAGCAACTGCCCCTTCAACTTTTGCATAAATCGTCTGATAACGATCTTCATCTTCAGGAACAACGTCTCGTTTTATATATTTCGGCAAGGGTGTTTCACCTAACTCGGTAATTTTCTTTTTAAATTCTTCGTAAGGTCCGTCGAATAAAAAGCGAAGTGTACGACCACGGGATGTTGTATTATCAATTACCTCAGCAACCAATGATTCATCTTCTCCGAAATACAATTTGTTTCCAATACGGATTTTTCTTGCCGGATCAACCAATACATCCCACAAAAGACTTTCGCGGTTCAATTCACGAAGCAGGAATACCTCAATCTTCGCTCCAGTTTTTTCCTTGTTTCCGTACATTCTGGCAGGAAAAACACGCGTATTATTCATTATCATTACATCTCCGTCATCAAAATATTCTATGATATCTTTAAACAGACGATGCTCTATTTTTCCTGTGTCGCGGTGCACGACCATCAAGCGTGATTCATCTCTATTATCAGAAGGAAACTCAGCGATAAGCTCTTCTGGCAAATCAAACTTGAATTCGGACAATTTCATTTTCATGCCGCCAAAATTTTTATGTTGTTCAAACTACTACAACCGCAATGGGTAAAAAGTCTGCAAAGGTACAAAAAAAGATGACCTATTTCAAGTATTTGGCGCAGAATCAATCAGCGCGATCCATTCTTCGACGGTTTTCGCCTGTTCCACATCAAAATTTCCGGACTTAGTCCTTCTCAATGCAACCAGTGTTCCCAAAGAATCAACCGCTTTTCCAAAATCTGAAGCGAGACTTCGTATATAGGTTCCTTTTGAGCATACTACCCGAAAATCAATTTCCGGGAAACGTGTACTATCAATTTCAAAATCAGTAATTTCTACCCTGCTTTTCTTTACTTCAACCTCTTTGCCAGCTCTCGCCAGGTCATACGCGCGTTTCCCGTCTATTTTTTTTGCCGAGAAAATCGGTGGTGTCTGTAATTGCTCACCTAAAAAACTTTTTCGGGCTTCCTCTAAAAGCTCTTTAGTAATATGCGCAACAGGTGCTTCATTATCATACTGTGTTTCCAGATCAAATGAGGGAGTTGATTTACCCAAAAGAATAGTTCCCGTATATTCTTTCTTGTCTGCCATCAGTTCCTCAATTCGCTTCGTATTCTTCCCTGTACAGATAAGTAATAACCCGGAAGCTAAAGGGTCCAGCGTTCCGGCATGACCCACTTTTATTTTTTTGATTCCCAGTTTTTTCCGGATGTGCCAGCGTAGTTTATTTACAACATCAAAAGAGGTCCAGTGTAACTCTTTATCAACTAACAAAAACTCTCCTGTCTGGAAATCAAATGTACGTTCTAATGAATTCAAAATTATGCGGTAACTATATTAATGTAAGAACAATGCTGATCAGCCCTGCAGCAAAACAATAGTAACTGAAATACTTTAATTGGCTTTTCTTTACCAGTGAAATCATCCAGGTACAGGCTATTACTCCAACAATAAATGCGGCTATAAAACCAGCCGTCAGCGGCAACATTGACCCAACTCCTTCACTAAAGGCTCCGTCAAGAACATCCTTTGCCATTTTACCGAGAATAAGAGGAACAACCATTAAAAAAGAAAATCGTGCAGCACGTGACTTATCCACCCCCAACAAGACTGAAGTAGCAATTGTCGCTCCGGAGCGCGATATTCCAGGTAAAATAGCTATTGCCTGAGCAATTCCAATTATGATGGACGAACCAAATGACACCTGCTTATCGGTCACTCTTGCTCTGTCCGCCAAAAACAATAATAGCCCGGTAACTCCTAACATAGCACCCACCAAAAGAATTTGTCCGTTAAACAACTGCTCAATCTCATCATTGAATAACACCCCCACTACGGCAGCAGGAATCATCGACAAAAGGATTTTTAGGGAAAAGAAAAACTCTTCATTCAACCTGAATTGAAATAAGCCCCGGATAATTTGGAGTAGATCTTTACGGAACACAACAATAGTACTCAAAGCCGTTGCACCGTGAACCACAACCGTAAATTGCATACTTTCGGAAGGCATCGCTTCAGAACCAAACAAGGCTTTTCCTATCTCAAGATGTCCGGAACTACTTACCGGAAGAAATTCGGTTAATCCCTGAATTATACCAAGGATTATAGCTTCTATAAGTGACATGTATTGTTACTATTTCTTGTGGCTGGATTTCATGATAGCATACAGCATAATGATATACCCGACCACCACTAATATCGGTGCAAGAGTTATACGAAGCGGACTGAACAGTTCGTCTTCATTAAACTGTGAGAAATCTTCCGAAGCTCCTCCAATCATCAAAACAAAACCTAGAATATTAACAGCCAGACCGATAATCAGCCAGATGTAGTTTGGTTTCGTAAATGCAAACTCTATTGTTGGTTTATTACTCATATCTGTTCTTTTATCCTGAATGAAAGCACTAATTTAGTACAAATCGTCGAGTTTCATTCGCAAATATTTGTTAAGAGCAATAATCGTCGAAAAAACACTGATCAGAATTCCCATCACCACAATTGCACCGAATACTTTCAATAACACCATTATATCCAATAAATCTGAAATATTGAGCAGAAATTCATTTGTCAGGTGAATAATTGCCATCAACAAGCCCATACCAATTATAGCAGCAAAAATTCCCTGAAAGAATGACTGCACAATAAACGGACGTCTTATAAACCCTGCCGTTGCACCCACAAGCTGCATAGTCTTTATGATAAAGCGTTTCGAGTACAATGCCAGACGTATGGTGTTATTAATCATGGCAAAAGCAATCAACAGTAGTAAGCCGGCAATGACTAATATTATATAAGCGATCCTGTCGAAACCGATATTTACATCCTGCAACGACTCTCTGTTAAGGTTAAAATCGGTAATTGCAGGAAAAGCTTCAGTCAGTTTTACGCGCAAAGCTTCCATGGAGTCTTCATTTGCATAATCTGCTTTCGGATGGAAACTAATACTTGGAGGAATTGGAATTTCTCCATCAATAACAGAAAGATCAAACCCTGCCCCGGCTAACGAATCTCCGGTTTGCAGAGTAATCTCTTCAAACTCTTCCCAGGCTCTTTCGGAAGAAACATATTTCACCGATTTTACTTCGGGGTAGTTCTCCATTTCCCTGGCAATTAATTTAATATCATCCTGTGTTTTTTCAGCTGAAAAAAACAAATCCACCTGAATCTGTTCCTTAACATTCTCTTTCAAACCGGCCAGACCCAGTACAATTGCCAGTACAACACCCAACATCGTCAGAACAAGAGAGATTCCAACTACTGTGGAAACATAACTCGTTTGCAATCCGCGTCTGCTGTATTTTTTTCCTACCTGTGACATTAGTACGAAAGTAGGAAATTCACAGGACTCTTATTTATTTCTTATTCGTTTTTTGATAACACACCATCGTTGAAAATGAAAAATAAATTAAATACCATGGTAAGTATCAAAAGAATTTCTCTATATTTGTGTATCTTTTTAAGAAATAAAATAATATCGCTATGAAGAAAGTATTTTTAAGCATGTTCGTTTTGGCTGCTTTGGCATCCACTTCCTGCTCAGGAGAAGTAGCAAATGAGGAATCAGCTACAGAAGAGAAAGCTGTTGAGAAAACTACGTATACAGTTGACTCTGAAGCAACAACTCTTGAATGGACAGGTCATTACCTGATCGGAGAAGATGTAGATCACTCTCACACCGGGACGGTAAAAGTTGCTTCCGGAACAGTTGTAATGGAGGGAGACAAGTTTGTAGAAGGTTCATTTACTATGGACATGACTACATTGAATGAGCCTAATCCGATGAGTGAGGAAATGGGACAGAAGTTTATTGGTCACATGAACTCTGCTGATTACTTTAATACTGCAGAATTCGGAAAGTCTACATTCACACTAAAGTCTCTTGACAAAGATGGGATGACAGGAACACTTTCTGTAATTGGATTGGAAATGGACGTTGATGTTCCTGCTACTGTAACTATTACGGAAAGCGGAATCACTGCGGCAGGAGAATTTACACTAGACATCGCATCATTAAACCTTCCTGGTTTAGCGATTGATCCTGAAAACCCGGATCAGCGTGTTTCTCCAAAAGTGGATTTCAAATTGAATCTTACTATGACCAAATAATCTGGTATAGATGTTGAACAAAAAAGGCGGTTTCTCAACCGCCTTTTTTTATTTACTCAACATAACTTAATTTCAACATATTTGAGTTCCCCTGTTCTTCTATCGGCATAGAAGCAATATTGATAACGAGGTCTCCCTCTTCAAGCAATCCTTCTTTTTTAAGAATATACTTAATGTCTGCTATCGTGTGATCGGTACTTACCATCTTGTCGTAATAGAACCCACGCACTCCCCAAACTAGGTTAAGCTGCGTCAGAATCTGGCGGTTTCCGGTAAACACAAAAATAGTTGCTTTGGGACGTTGTGAAGAAATTTTATACGCTGTATAACCGGAAAAGGTCATTGTTATTACTCCTTTTGCCTCTACACGTTGCGCCAAACGACAAGCGTTAAAACAAACCGAATCCGAAATAAACCGGTTTTGATTCTTCTCCGGTACTTCTTCCTTATTATAAATTCCTTCAAAGGATTCCATCTCGGTAACAATCTGCGACATGGCTTCAATCACTTTTACCGGAAACTTACCGACAGATGTTTCTCCGGAAAGCATTACCGCATCTGCTCCGTCCAGAACAGCATTTGCCACGTCATTCACCTCTGCCCGTGTAGGTGAAATATTGGTTATCATACTTTCCATCATCTGCGTAGCGACAATAATTGGCTTGGCATGTTGCAGACATTTTCGAATCAGCATTTTTTGAATCAATGGTACTTTCTGCATCGGAATCTCTACCCCAAGATCCCCACGTGCTACCATAAGTCCATCACTGGTTCGTACGATTTCATCAATATCCTCAAGAGCTTCCGGTTTTTCAATCTTCGCAATCACTCTTGCGTTACTTCTTCCTACAGAAATAATATGCTTCAGTTCAATTATATCTCGCGCAGAACGAACAAAGGAAAGCCCGATCCAATCCACATTATGGCTTAATGCAAAATCCAGATCCAATCGATCCTTCTCCGTAAGAGAAGGAAGTGATATCCGCGTATTCGGGAGGTTCACACCTTTGTTCGAGGAAAGAATACCACCGTGCACAACTTTTGTAGTTACATTTTTCTTCCCATCTGATTTCACAACTTCAACAACTAGTTTTCCGTCATCCATCAGGATTGTCTCCCCAGGTTTTACATCAGTTGGCAGGTTTTCGTACGAGATACTAACCTTTTCTTTAGTCCCAAGGCACTTATCCGTTGTAAATATTAATTCTTCACCCTGAACCAATTCAACTGCGTTGTTCTCAACTTCTCTTACACGGATTTTAGGTCCTTGTAAATCTGCAAGAACAGCTACGTTCAACCCCATTTCATCGTTTAAACCACGAATCGTTTCTATCACAGCCGCGTGATCATCATACGAACCGTGTGAGAAGTTAATCCGGCACACATTTACCCCTTTTAGGATCATTTCTTTCAGAACTTCTCTGGAAGAAGATGCAGGACCAATGGTTGCCACTATTTTTGTTTTTTTCATACTTTCTTTATTTGTCTCTCCGGTGTAGTACCGAAAATCATATTATTCAAATATCACTAATTGTTCACAGGACTTTATCGATTCCGGATCATAAGAAAAAGCTGTCACAACAGCAGGAACTTTACGAATACGGGCTAATAAATCCTCCATTTCAAACACAAAGTTATCTTTTACGAAGATAAAGAAATCAATTTGCGATAATTCCGGCAACAGAAATTTGCCTTGTGCCTTATTCTTAATAAAAAGATAATCTATACCATTCTCTTCATCACAGAAAGTGTACGTACTATGCTCTGACACAAACACACCCTTTTTTGTGTAATTTGCGTAGTATTCCTCTGATTTTTGAAACGCCCAGTTCAGATGATGATTCAGTTCCCATATCACCCGGTAATCCTGATGATGTGAACATACTCCAATGAGCTCATATTCAAAATCACTTTCAATCTGTAATGTATACTTCGCCATTACGAACGAAATTACCCAAATTCTTTGAATAAAACACTAGATTTCGCCCATCAAAACCAGGGTCTCTTTTGCTGCTTCCTGCTCGGCAGCTTTTTTGGAGGTTCCCGTCCCTCTTCCGTAGGCCAGCCGGTTGATAATTACCTGAGAAGTGTACACCCAATGTGACCCCTCGTTAGATTCCGAAATGATCTCAAATTCAAGTTCCAACTTATTTTTCTGCGCCCAAATGAACAATTTGCTCTTAAAATCAATTTCCTCTTCCAGTGTCTTTGAGAGATCAATGTAATTCCGGAAAATATATTGTTCAATGATGCTCTTCGCTTTATCAAATCCGGCATCCAGATATACCGCTCCGATTAACGCTTCCAGCGCATTCCCTTGTAACGTAGATAAATTAATTGAACGTCCTTTGTTGTACTTCAGGACAGTTGCAATTTCCATTGCCTCTCCCAATTCCGCGAGAGTTTTACGACTAACCAGTTTAGACTTTACCTTTGTAAGGTAGCCTTCATCCTCGTCCGGAAATTTATGGAATAAGAAATTAGCTATTACTGCATCCAGAATTGCATCACCTAAATACTCAAGACGTTCATTACTGGGATCGTTGGAAAGATTACTATAAGACTTATGCGTTAACGCCTCCTTAAAAAGTTCCAGGTTTTTAGGACGGTATCCGAAACGAATGAGGATAAACTTAATCAGCTGTAAATCCTTATCCGATTTTTGATTTTTCTCAAATAGTTTTTTCCAAAACAAGTTTGCTAAGCCTTAAATTTCTTTACAATAACTGATGTATTGTGTCCACCGAAACCGAATGTATTCGAAAGTGCCGCGTTCACGGTTCGCTTTTGAGCGGTGTTGAATGTGAAATTCAAAGCATTATCAATGTCCGGATCATCCGTAAAATGGTTGATAGTCGGTGGAACAATGTCGTGCTTAACGGACATAATACAGGCAATTGCCTCTATTGCTCCCGCAGCACCTAACAAGTGTCCTGTCATTGATTTAGTAGAAGAGATGTTAAGTTGATATGCGTGCTCTCCGAAAACTGCTTTGATCGCTTTTGTTTCAGCGACGTCTCCCAAAGGAGTAGACGTTCCGTGAACATTAATGTAGTCGATTTCTTCCGGATTCATTCCGGCATCTTCCAACGTGGATTTCATTACGTTGATTGCTCCTAACCCTTCTGGGTGTGGTGCTGTCATATGGTATGCGTCAGCGGACATTCCTCCTCCGGCAACTTCTGCATAAATTTTTGCTCCGCGGGCTACGGCATGCTCATATTCTTCAAGAATAATTGCACCGGCTCCCTCACCTAAAACAAATCCATCACGATCCTTATCAAAAGGACGAGAGGCTGTTTTCGGATCATCATTACGCGTCGAAAGTGCTTTCAGGGCATTAAATCCACCTATACCTACATCGTTTACTCCTGCTTCAGATCCACCTGTAATCATAATCTCCGCCTTACCAAGACGGATAAGATTATAGGCATCAATCAAAGCATTCGTAGAGGATGCACAAGCTGACACTGTACAATAGTTAGGCCCTCTGAATCCATATTTAATGGAAATGTGACCTGCTGCAATATCAGCAATCATTTTCGGAATAAAGAACGGATTAAAACGAGGTGTTCCATCACCACTGAAATAGTTCTGACACTCGTCCTGAAACGTCTTTAAACCACCAATACCAGATCCCCAGATTACTCCGGCACGATCCACATTGATTTTTTCAAGATCAAAATTTGCATCAGCCATAGCTTCCTCTACGGAAACCATGGCATATTGTGCAAATTGATCTAATTTTCTTGCTTCTTTTCTGTCAATGTAGTCTTCTACATTGAAGTCTTTCACCTCACAGGCAAACTGAGTTTTAAACTTGGAAGCGTCAAACTGTTGTATGGGCGCAGCACCACTGACTCCTTGTGTTAAGCCATTCCAATATGCTTCAAGATTATTCCCAATTGGGGTAAGTGCACCTAAACCAGTTACAACAACGCGCTTTAACTCCATAGTCAAAATTTAAAAATCAGTCCTGATCAGTTAAAAAGCTGATTACTTCGCGTTTTCTTCAATGTAAGAAATCGCATCACCAACAGTTTGTATTTTCTCTGCTTGATCATCTGGAATAGCGATATTGAATTCTTTTTCGAATTCCATGATCAATTCTACAGTATCCAAAGAATCTGCACCTAGGTCATTTGTGAAGCTCGCCTCATTGTTTACTTCAGACTCTTCAACACCTAACTTGTCTACGATAATAGATACTACTCTTGATTTGATATCAGACATTTCTTTCTATTTAAGGATTAATTCAGCCGCAAAGAAATAATATCTCAACCAAAAAACAAAATTTTCATGCGAATATTGCTTGGGGAAATTGTTAATATTTCTGCCTTTCCTTTCCCTGTTAATTACAAATTGCCTGAATTTTGAGGTGTTTGAATGATTAATTTCTGATGCGTGCATTACAATTCGTCTCATTACCTGTCGGTTGCGCTTTTTACGGAGCAATCGAATATTTACCACATAAACAGTTCTTTAATTGCCTTATCACCCCAGGGGCTACCGGCGAACCGTTTCGATAGTTCCTCTATCATTTCAATTTCCGTAAGACTCTTGTTGGTCTTGAACTTTGGTAAAACCTGCTGAAAATCCGGCTCAAGTTCTTCCACTTTTGTCGCAAAGTAGACTACCCCGCCGTCTTCCGTCGCCAAACCAAGTATAGCCCCCGGTAGTCCAAGATAAGATTCAGGACCAACGGATGGAAGGATGGCATCCGTATACCAAAGATAAATACGTATAGAATCATTCTGATCAAAACGTACCATTTGGCAATTGTACCCCGCTATTTCCCTTTTCTTAGGAATTATCTTATACGTTCTGTGTTTTAATGTGTCCGCTACCACGACTTCCTCCCCCCAAACGTTCAGGAGACTGTATCGCTGATCCCGTTGAAGATAAGAAATCACTTTATTCCTCACCGTGGTCCAATTGCTTCGGTCGTTCATATTGATCTCTTCCGGAAGAAAGACACTCATCGTATCATTAAAGTACAAATAAAACATATCGTACTTATACTTCTCGTCGCCGATCCACCTTCTCATTTCCTGATCCGGGAACTTTTTATGGAGGTTTGTCTTTCGCTCAAAAGTAATTTTACCTGCGTGAATCTGCCCTTCAGAATATCCTACAGAAAAGAGAAAACAGGACAAAAGAACAAAACCTAATCTATTAAAATTCTTCATCACTATCTACAGCTTTTATTTTGTTCTTAAAGTTATACGTAAGTTTTACCAGGAAATATCGGCTGATAATCTGGGTACGGTTGTCCACAATGATGTTGGTTTGAATGTTCCTTGACGCCGTAATATTCTGGTTCAGTAAATCGTTCGCACGCAATTCAAGCACAAGGTTTTCGTCTTTCAGGAAATTCTTTTTCACGGACACATCCCAAATGAAGTAGTTCAGATTAAATCCATCAGCCCGCTGACTCTGAATCACATACCTTGCTTCAGTTGCAAGTGTAATATTCCAGAAAATATCCCAGGCAAAGTTGACGTTATAATTGTGGGTGAAATAGGGTTGATTGGCTCCCGAATTTAATGTACTGTTAGGGGCGTTGTAATTGATAGATCCTCCAATTTCAAAAAACAAAGAATCTTTATCAAACACAAGATCAAGTCCTCCACCCACTGAATTGTTGATCGTTCGGTTATCCAAACCGTTAATTTTATTGTTGATTGAACTTATTCCCGCATTTGCATTTATATTCATCTTAAGTAATTGCTTATACAGAGGAATCCCTGTTCCGGCATACACATTACCAAAGTAATTATTATCGACATTTATCGACTGACTCACTGTTCTACCATACTGATCATATAGCAAAGAGCTGGAGAAAGCATTATTAATATAACTAAAGTATGCACCTGCCCATGTGTAAAATCCAGTAATCGGTTTGAATAAGTGGTAATTTAACCTCATCGTATGTGTATAAGTCGGCTTCAGATCCGGATTACCTACTACTATTCGGTTTGGATTTGTATTGTCCTGTAACGGCTGCAGCTGGCTTATTGACGGCAATTGGGCATCTGTATTATAATTAAAATTCAGCCGGCTGTTTTGCTTTATTTTATAGGCATACCGGAATCCGGGTAATAGGTTGTTGACATTTTGTTTAAAGCTGTCTCCTGTAAACAAATTGAAATTATCCATTTGCGTATTCCGCACTCTTGCACCTAAACGGACCAAATGCTTCGGGTTTTCAAAACGCACAAATGCACCTCCGAAGTTAATCATCTGTTCATTTTCAAAACTGTTCGAAAACAAGGAGTCTAACTCATTATACTCCTCTCCGATCAGATTAAACGAAGAACGCGATTGATCGGTTTTAAACTGGTTGAACTGATATTCAAATTCCAGTCGCCAAAGTTTGGAAAGAGGTTCATGATATGAAACCCGAGCCAAATGACCGGCCCCCTCAAGGTTCCCCGTTTTCTTTTGATTAAACGACTGAATCGTTGAGTCCATGAACGTCAAACCGCTACTTGACTCCAATACTCCTTCCAATGTGTTTTTCTTGTAATCAAACTGATAGGTCACCTCCAGTTTCCTGAATCGTTTCTTGAACAACCTTGTCAGTTTAGCAATATTGGAAAAAGACATTTCTTCAGAACCCGTTTCATTCAGAACATTTGTCTCGCTAAACGAATTTCTGTCAGCATCAAAGAACTCTGTTGTACTTTCACTGCGTTGTGTTGTCTTGTTGAACTGAAAACGGGGTTTAATCTCCAGTGTTGTCAACGAATCAAACTTTTGTTCAAACCCAATGTTGGCAATATGCTGTTGCAAACGATTTCTATCCGATCCTGTATCATCTGTTGAATACGTTGTATCCACAAGGAAATACTGAGTTGTTTTGTTCGTGTTGGCGATAACCTGATTGTCATTGTAGGTATAATTAGCTGACAACTTTGTTTTTTCTCCGATCTTATCCGAAAAATAAAACCCGCCTTTCAGAGATTGGGGAAGACCATCTCTGGGTGTACTTCCAATAAATGTCCAGTTTCCATCTTCATCTATGATGTTCTGGCGTTCATTATCCAAACCATACTGATTAATGTCCGACCAACTGAATCCTGAGTTCGGAGTATTGGTTGCCTGACCGAAAACGGAAATTTTAAGGTCTTTATTGAACACACTTGCTAACGCTTCTCCCTCATAGAATTTCTGGAAGTCAGAACCTGCCGCAATACGCCCGAAGTATCCTTTCTTAGCTTCGTCTTTCAGTTTCAGGTTCATTATTTGTACCGTCTCTGTACTTCCACTCTCAGCATTCTCACTTTCTTTCTCGTACACCTCCACTGACTCTACGGCTCTGGCTCCAAGATTACGTGTAGCAATAAGAGGATCCGAACCAAAAAACTCATCCCCATCCACGAGCACTTTTTCAACATCTTTTCCCTGAGACTTTATCTTTCCATCCTTATCGACTTCTACTCCCGGTAGTTTTTTCAATAAATCTTCTACCACAGCATTAGGCTTCACATTAAATGAGTCCGCCACATACACGAGCGTATCTCCTCTATAGTAAATGGGATCTTTGCTGGCAAAAATTACAACCTCCCTGATTTCCTTTGTTTTCTCCAACGGAATTATATTGGGAATATGAAATTCATAATTGTCCTCACTTCCGAACATATAAAAAGACTGATCCAGAAATTTTGGATGCGTAATTAGTAACTCAACCGTGTCAATATCCAGATTTGTAAATTCAAATCTTCCCTGAAGATCGGTCCGGGTATAATCTAATAAAACAGAATCCCTGATCCTGATAATTACTGCAGAGGCATTATATAGTGGCTTATTATTTAAGGTATCATTGATAACACCGGAAATTTTCATTTTATCCTGCCCAACCGATACAAAGGAGATCAATAACGCAATAAATAAAAGAAAGCGTTTCGTAAACAACATGAAAATCTGTTTTTTATGTAGAATACGAAGTTAGAAGAAAGTTACAGGTCTGTTAAAAAAAAAGTATGAGCGGTTCAGAATCGTGATTATCTCATTTTTATTCCGGATTGGGTTTCTACACCACTCAACAATATATTATTCCTCCCATCATCTTTTCTGTTTCTTCCCCCTTTCTTTTGTATAAAGTTTGGCCGGATTCTTGTATTTTAGTGGTCTAAATTAAAATAACTATGAAAAGATTAATTGGTTTGGCATTTGCGGCCCTATTTGTTTTCACAGCAAATGCACAGGAGGGGCACCTGAAATATACAATCGATATTCAAGGTGATGATCCCCAGGTAGAAATGATGAAGAGCTTCTTTACTGATGCAACAATGGAAATTTTCTATTCGGAAGATTTTTCGAGAGTAGACACGAAAATGGGTAGTATGATGAATACTACTATGATCACAGACCTTAAGAAGGAGGAAACTCTGACCCTTATGTCAGGTATGATGGGAAAAATAGCTACGCGTTCAACACTTGACGAGCTTAGTGCAGAAGAAGGAGAGGAAGAAGCAGAAGAGGAAGTTGATCTGGACATCGAATTGATTGATGAGAGCAAAGAAATTGCAGGGTTGAACTGTAAGAAAGCTATCCTTACTACAGAAGAAGGTCAGGAATTAGAAATGTGGTATACAGAAGATATCCAAATCAGCGACAAAAGAGGTTTGAACATGGCAAACCAGAAAGGTGTCCCTGGTTTCCCGGTTGAATTCAGTATGCAACAAGGACCTATGATTATGGCTTTCTCTTTGACAGAATACAACAAAAAAATCAAAGGGAAAGATTTGTTCGATATGACTATTCCGGAAGGTTACGTTGAAAAGTCAGCAGAAGAATTGAAGCAAATGGGACAGGGACGATAAACCCGGGTTCTAAACAATAACAAAAGGAGCGTAGTACTACGCTCCTTTTGTTATTACTCTTTTTCGGTATTGTCTTTATGCAAACTGGTCGTATGCTGCAGCAAGGTGTTCACCGATCATTTCTGCTGTACGTCCTTCTATATGATGACGCTCAATGAAATGAACTAACTTTCCGTCTTTAAACAATGCTATAGATGGAGAAGAGGGAGGATAAGGAAGAAAATATTTTCTCGCCTGTTCAACTGCTTCACGATCCACACCTGCAAACACGGTGTATAGTTTTGCCGGTTTCTTGGCATTATTCAATGAAAGCTTAACTCCCGGACGCATACTTCCGGCTGCACAACCACAAACAGAATTTACCACTACCATGGCTAATCCCTCTTTATCGGTCAATGCTTTATCAACCTCCTCAGACGTCAATAACTCTGTGAAACCATTATCTACAAGATCCCTTTTCATTGGGGCAACTAATTCTGGAGGATACATATCTTTCTATTTTTAAATTCTACACAAAATTAGAAATTATTCTATCGGAAACCTAAGAACAAAACTCACTCCATCATTGTTTGCAAATTCATACGTTCCGTCTATCTGTTGTGTAAGAGATTCTATCAACATCATACCAAGACTTTCATTGTCCTCCTGGTTTTGCTCTGTCGGCATTCCCTTCCCATTGTCTCGCACCATAAGATAAACAGAATTATTACTTCTTCTCACATCCACCTCTATTATCCCCTCTTTACCATCTGTAAAAGCATGCTTGATACTGTTGGTAATAACTTCGTTAACGATAAGCCCTACCGGAATTGCCCTGTCTATATCCAAAAAGATTTCATCGAGCCGGGTTCTCAACTGTATATTTTTGTTGACCACCAGAGTTCGGTGAATATCCTTTACGAGATCATCTACATATTCATGAAATGAAATCCGGCTGAGATCACCTGATTTATACAATTTTTCATGCACCATTGCCATTGAAATAACCCGGTTGGAACACTCTTGTAAAACCGCATCTACATTTGTTTCTTTCCCCAGATTTCTACTCAGATTCAACATTCCTGAAATTATAGCAAGGTTATTCTTTACCCTGTGATGCACTTCGGCAAGCAGAACTTCTTTATCCTTCAATACACTTCCCAATTGACTAAGGGTGTCTTCATTTGTTCTGAGCTGACTCGCTAATTGCTCCTTCCCAACAGCAGTCTTGGAATTATGCTGATACAATATATATACTGTTACCAGCAAACTCAACGCATAGTTGATGGTTTCCAAGGTTACATATTTATTGGAAGGAACTGCCGAACTACCAAAAAAACGATCTGTTGCAAAGATGAAAGCATGAATAAACACACTCAAAATCATGTGCACCCAAAACTCTATCTTATGTCTGGGTAGAGGATTGAGAAAGGAAATCCCGGCAATGATCGGAAAAATAAATGCCTGAGAACCTGTAGAATGCCCATACCCCAAATTAAAAACAACGATTGAAAAATTACATATATGAACCAGGACAGCGACGGCAACAAGACTATGTCCTGCTCTGTTTAACAATGGAACCATTGCCAGAAAGGGTAATGTAAAAAGAACGACCAGACCATAAATTCCATCATCAAGAAACAACCCGTAGATACCGGAAAAAAGAATAGTAATACCGGCAAATAATGTGTACAGGTTTATTGTTTTTAATCTCCGGACTTCTTCAAGTCTTTCCACCTTATTTTCAGACATTTTGCAGTACGTTTATCCTGGTTGTAGTCGGTTAAATGTAAGCAAAAAATCTAAGTTGGGACATTCTTAGCATATCAGGAGTTTTTCAGATTCCGCCGTTTTGCAAACCGAACCAAATCCGCATCTTTCAGAACAGGTTTGTTTTCCGTAACTCTTAAAAAAATCTCTCCGGCAAAATAGGGTGCCAGAAGATACCCTTTCGTTCCCAGTCCATTGAAGAAGTAGAGATCATCTCTTTCAGGGTGACATCCCAACAATGGTCTTCTATCATCCGTTGTTGGCCGCACTCCTGCTTCCTGCCCGGTAACAGAAAAAGGTACGTCAAGGAGTCCTTCTATTTTTTCCTCCAGTTCTTTTCGAGCAACCTCTGTAATCAATGTATCCGGTGAATCCCATTCATAGGTTGCCCCTGCTTTAAACGCGCCGTTTTCGAGAGGGAGAACAAAACATTTTCTATTCAATACTTCCGACCGATTCGTCACCAGTGGTATCTCCAAATCAAGGATCTGTCCTTTTGTTGCGTTTACAGGCAAATAGCTGAAAAACGGATTTTTACGGGACTGGTATCCCTCACAAAAAATAATCTTATCAAACCGGATGCCATCTAGCAGACATCCTTCATCTGTAATGCAGTCGTAATCGAAAGTATCCTCTAGTAAAACGCCTTTCTCTTTAAAAAACGAACGGTTTGTATCAATAAACATTTTGGTTTCCACATAATGAACCCGATGCACCATTTCATTTCCAAAAGGAGCTTTCAGGTAGGTTGGTGGTGGTGTCGCGGAACCTGGAGAGTCGATATATCCGTTAAACTCTTCTAAAGCAGATTTTTGTTCCCACCATTCCTTTTCCTGTTCACTTGAGAAAGCTCTTCGGATTTCTCTTTCGAATAAAAACCGAACGCCCAGTAACTCTTCCAACTCCCGGTATTGGCGAACAGCTTCAGACAAACATTGATCCACCATCCAGCTCTTTGTCACTCTACGGAACACAATCGGATTCATAATTCCGGCCGCCACCCTTGAGCTCTCATTCACTCCCGGATCGATAATTTTAAATGTTTTTCCTGTCTTTAAAAACTGGTGAGCCAACATTGTTCCGGCCAACCCCTGACCCACAATAAGATACTGCATACTTTATTTTTTTGCCATTGCAAGACTTATCACACTGATTTTCACCCCCGGTATTTCCTCTTTCAGTTTTCTGATACAGGATTCCAGAGTTGATCCGGTGGTAATTACATCGTCTATGATACAAATGTGCTTATTTTTCCATCGTAACGGATGATTTACAGTAAAAATATCCTCCACATTATCCCACCGCGCATATTTCCCCTTCTTCGTCTGCGTTTGCGTATGCACCCTTCGTTTCAATAGTGACACAAGCACCTTTATCCCTGTTTCGTGAGCAACTCCTTTTGCCAGTAATTCACTTTGATTATATCCTCTCAGATAGAATTTTTTCGGATGCAGGGGAACCGGAATCAAAACATCGGGAAACCCTTCTTTCCATTTTTCGTGTAATGCCCTCCCCATTTTTCTTCCCATGAAATGCGCCAACGGTTTATTGTTTTTGTACTTAATCTGGTGTACAATTTTTCGTGTCGAAGTTCCTCTGGAAAAATTAAGTAAACTAAACGTACTTTCCAGTTGTGCCCTACCATAAAAAAGTTCATCAAGAGGCGAATCTTCTTTGAACTTTTCATAATAGGTGTACATCAAACTATCTTCACAAAAAATACAAATATCCTGCATTCCTTCGGGAAGAAGTTCAGCACACACAACGCAGTATTCCGGATATACAAAATGGAGTAGCCCGCGAAGATATTTTTGTACCGAATATTGTAGACTGGTCAGCATAGAAGTAATTCACATCAGGATGTGTAAAAGATAAAGTATTTTCTTTGAAAAACGCAACCCTTTTAGCGTAAATTTATAGAAAAAACAGGGAAGAAGCGGAATACTAGTATTTTGAGATTAAAACGTTCATTTCTTCGATAAAAGTTTTGCTTTACACTGTGAATATCTTTAAATTGATGTTAATAAAACATGAAGGCTTTGTGCACTAAGGGATTGAGAAGAGGGTTGTTGATAAGTGTGGTGAATTGTGAATTTCTTTAGTTGGTTAAAGGCGTTTTTTTGACAATTTTTGTACTGCCTCATCAGAACGGTTACTGATATACTTTGCATCAGGGTCGCCAAAAGTAAAGAGGAAAACGAAACAGTAATTAATAATCAATTATTTCGAAGTCTGGGAACCGGCTTCGCTAGTAATTTTTACGATAATATTTTAAAAAATGGCACAGGAAAAAGAACCAATTTTGGAGGAAAACACAGGCAGATTTGTCTTGTTTCCCATCCAACACGACGACATTTGGGCGTTTTACAAAAAAGCAGAAGCCAGTTTCTGGACAGCAGAGGAAATTGACCTTTCTCCGGATCTTATTGACTGGGAAAATAAACTTAATGACGACGAGCGACATTTCGTAAAACACGTACTGGCATTCTTTGCAGCATCAGATGGTATTGTAAATGAAAATCTTGCAGAGAATTTCCTTTCTGAAGTACAGTATACAGAGGCGAAATTCTTCTACGGATTCCAGGTGGCTATTGAAAATATCCATTCTGAAACGTATTCGCTGCTTATTGATACGTATATTAAAGACTCTAAAGAAAAGAACTACCTGTTTAATGCAATAGACACACTTGATTGTGTTCGCAAAAAGGCGAACTGGGCACTTCGTTGGATAGAGGAAGGATCATTTGCTGAACGTCTTGTTGCATTTGCAGCAGTAGAAGGAATTTTCTTCTCCGGTTCATTCTGCTCAATTTTCTGGTTGAAAAAACGAGGATTAATGCCCGGACTTTCTTTCTCTAACGAACTGATTTCCCGAGACGAAGGACTGCACTGTGATTTTGCATGCCTGTTGTACAATAACCACGTTGTGAACAAACTTCCTAAAGAGAAAGTTAAGGAGATTATTCTGGATGCGGTAGAAATCGAAAAAGAATTCATTCTGGACGCTTTACCCGTAAAACTTATCGGAATGAACAGTGACCTGATGTCTCAATACATTGAGTTTGTTGCAGACCGTTTATTAGCAGAACTTGGATGTGAAAAACATTTCGGATCAACCAATCCGTTTGACTTCATGGACATGATCTCAATTCAGGGGAAAACCAACTTCTTTGAGAAACGTGTTGCTGAATACCAAAAAGCCGGAGTTATGGCCGGGAAGGAAAATCAGACCTTCAAACTTGACGAAGATTTTTAATTATAAATCAATTATAACCCATATATCGGACGCTTATGTATGTAGTAAAAAGAGATGGACGCAAAGAGGCTGTGAAGTTTGACAAAATCACAGCTCGTATCGTAAAAATGTGTTACGGACTTGACCCATTGGTTTCTCCTGAAATGGTTGCCATGAAAGTCATTGAAGGTCTGTACGACGGAGTTTTAACCACAGACCTTGATAATCTGGCTGCTGAGGTTGCTGCTTCTAAAACTATTGATCACCCTGATTATGCATTGCTGGCATCGCGTATTGCCGTGTCCAATATGCATAAAAATACTAAGAAAACTTTCTCAGAAGTTGTAGAAGACCTGTATAATTATATCGACCCGAAAACAGGGTTGCGTGCTTCACTTATCGCTGATGATGTATACGAAATCATCAATAAAAATAGTGATGTACTGGACTCTAGTATCATTTACGACCGTGATTTCCGCTATGATTATTTTGGGTTCAAAACGCTGGAAAGATCTTATTTGCTACGACTAAACGGACAAATCGCAGAGCGTCCACAGCATATGTTAATGCGTGTTGCCGTTGGTATTCACAAAGCGGATATTGAATCAGCTATCAAGACTTACAACCTTATGTCCGAAGGTTGGTTTACACATGCAACTCCGACATTATTTAATGCCGGAACTCCGAAACCACAGATGTCCTCTTGCTTCCTTCTGACAATGAAAGAAGACAGCATCGACGGAATCTACGAAACATTAAAGTCCTGCGCGAAAATATCTCAATCAGCAGGAGGTATCGGAATCTCAATTCACGACATCCGTGCGAAAGGATCCTATATCAAAGGAACAAACGGAACATCTAACGGTATCGTTCCTATGCTTCGCGTTTATAATGACACTGCCCGTTACGTGGATCAGGGAGGAGGAAAAAGAAAAGGATCTTTTGCTATCTATCTTGAACCATGGCACGCAGACATATTTGATTTCCTTGACCTGAAAAAGAATCATGGTAAAGAAGAACAACGTGCACGCGACCTGTTCTACTCACTCTGGATTCCGGATTTATTCATGAAACGCGTTGAAAGCAATGGTAATTGGACGTTGATGTGTCCACACGAGTGCCCTGGACTTTCCGATACTTTCGGAGAAGAGTTTGAAGCGCTTTATGAAAAATACGAGCGTGAAGGAAAAGGGAGAAAAACGATTAAAGCTCAGGACCTTTGGTTCAAAGTACTTGAATCACAAATTGAAACAGGAACTCCTTACATGCTGTACAAAGATGCTGCAAACAGCAAGTCGAACCAGCAAAATCTTGGAGTAATCAAGTCTTCGAACCTTTGTACGGAAATCATCGAGTACACCGCTCCTGATGAAGTTGCTGTATGTAACCTCGCATCCATTGCTCTTCCAAAGTTTGTTGAAGACGGAGTTTTTGATCACAATAAATTATTTGAAGTAACCTATCAGGCAACAGTTAACCTGAATCGAATTATCGACAACAACTACTACCCGGTAGAAGAGGCTCGTAACTCTAATATGCGTCATCGTCCAATCGGATTGGGAGTTCAGGGGCTTGCAGATGCCTATATTATGATGCGTTACCCGTTCGACTCTCCGGAAGCAGCTCAGCTGAACAAAGAAGTGTTTGAAACAATTTATTACGCTGCAATGACAGCATCCAAAGATCTTGCGAAAGTTGAAGGGTCTTACCAAACATTTGAAGGATCTCCTGTTTCAAAAGGAATTTTCCAATTCGATATGTGGGGTGTAACACCTACCTCGAGATGGGAATGGGATGTGTTAAAAGAAGAAGTTAAGCAACATGGAGTTCGCAACTCACTTCTTATGGCGCCAATGCCAACAGCTTCTACAGCACAAATTCTGGGTAACAACGAATGTTTCGAACCCTATACATCCAACATTTACACAAGACGTGTACTTTCCGGTGAATTTATCATCGTAAACAAGCACTTGTTAAGAGACCTGGTTAAAGAAGGATTATGGAACCCTGAAATGCGTCAGAGATTGATGGCAACGAATGGTTCTGTTCAAAATATCTCCGAAATTCCACAAGAGATCAAAGATCTTTACAAAACAGCCTGGGAAGTTTCACAAAAAGTGATTATCGAACAAGCTGCTGACCGTGGAGCATACATTTGTCAGTCTCAATCGTTGAACATTTTCATGGAAAATGCAAACTTCGGTAAACTAACATCTATGCACTTCTACGGGTGGAAGAAAGGACTTAAGACAGGAATGTATTACCTGAGAACAAAAGCTGCTACAGACGCTATTAAGTTTACGGTTGATAAGGCTGTAACATCGCAAAAAATCACAGCAAAAACGATCGAGGATAAACAAGCCGAAATAGCATGTTCTCTTGATGATCCGGATAATTGTGAAATGTGTAGTGGTTGATAATTGTGCCGTTTTAAATTAAAATCCACTTATACATTTTGAAGCCATCCTTAGGGATGGCTTTTTTATTTCGAATATATTCATCTAATAAATAATCTTTTGATATAAAAAAAGCCACGTCAGAATTCTGATGTGGCTTAACGTTCAAATACTGTTAATTCTATTACGGCTGAAGAAATACAGTCTCTTCAGAAGTAGTTTCTTCTTCAATTTTTATGATTCCGGTTCCGGTCATTCCATCTTTCTTTGCAAGAATGTTCAATACCGCAACACCGGCCTGTCCCAATTGATATTCATCGTTGAAATCAAAAACAGCAATCCCTGATGAATTGGTATAAGCAGTATCGTTTGCCGTTATTGCTCCCGGAGCCTGATCCATTGTAGATTGTCCGTACAAACGAACCATTGCATTTGCAACAGGAGCATTTGAAACGTCCTTCACCATGATCCGTACAATTGTATCACCTTTTTTACGACATCCTATTGCCGGAACAGCTAACATAGCTGCCAATCCAAGGAAAAATACCGACCGCATTGCTCTCTTTTTCATAAGTATATATTCTAAATCGCAGGTAGCGAAGTTACAAAATAGTTTATCTTTCTACAATCCTTTAACCATTTAGACGGAAAAAAGTTACACCCGTTGGTTATTTTTCTTAAAAGTCAACATACAGGCAAATCAATAATTATGCCCCCACGGCCTAAAATCACTTACAATTTCGTAATTTCGTAATTTGTACCGAGGTTAAGATTTTCGAAGATGACAGATAAAATTCAGGAGTTAAAGAAAGAAATTGAAGCAGCAGAATTAACAGATGCTGCTAAACTGGAAGCCTACCGTATTCAATATATCGGAGCGAAAGGGGCCATTAAAGGGTTATATGGATTTCTGAAAACCGTTCCCAACGAACAGAAAAAAGAATTCGGACAACTCATTAACGGATTACGGGAAATCGCTGAACAAAGATTCAACGAAGCAAAAGAGAACCTCGAAAACAACGCTTCCGGAAACACCGAAAAGATAGACCTTTCCCGTCCCGGATCTGCTTTTGAAATCGGAGCACGACATCCGCTTTCGGTCGTTCGAAAGGAAATCATCAGCATTTTTGAACGAATCGGGTACACTATTTCCGAAGGACCGGAAGTAGAAGATGACTGGCATAATTTCTCGGCACTCAACTTCCCGCCTGAACACCCGGCTAGAGATATGCAGGATACCTTCTTTGTTGAAAAAGAGGGAGATCAGGAGTGGGCACTGCGTACGCATACATCCTCTGTACAGGTACGCGTAATGGAAAATCAAAAACCTCCGATCCGTACAATCTCACCCGGACGGGTCTACAGAAATGAGGCCATATCTGCCCGGGCACACTGCTTCTTCCACCAGGTAGAAGGACTTTATATCGATAAGAAAGTTTCGTTTGCCGATTTGAAACAAACACTTCTGTACTTTGCTAAAGAAATGTTTGGTGAAAAGACAGAAATCCGACTACGTCCCTCTTATTTTCCTTTCACAGAACCCAGTGCAGAAATGGATATTTCCTGTACTATCTGTAATAGTAAAGGATGTAATGTTTGTAAATATACCGGATGGCTTGAAATTCTGGGATGTGGTATGGTGGACCCAAATGTTTTGGATGCCTGCGGGATTGACTCAAAAGTCTACTCCGGATTTGCCTTTGGAATGGGTATAGAACGTATCACCCAATTGAAATACCGCGTCAATGACTTACGACTATATAGTGAGAACGATTTACGCTTCCTTGAACAATTTATTTCGGCATAGTTATGGGACTCTTTTCTTTCGGTAAAAAACAAGATCAATCCAAAAAATCCATCACATGGATTCAAATAGAAGATCCTGAACAATTACAGGAAATCATTCGAAATTCTTCACAACAACCGATTCTGTTCTTTAAACACAGTACAAGGTGTTCCATTTCTGCAATGGCACTCCATGGACTGGAAAAGAGTTGGGATCTTGAGGAAGGAGAAGTTACTCCTTATTTTATAGATCTGATCCGTTTTCGGGATGTTTCCAATAAAATAGAAGAGTTGACCGGTGTTTTGCACCAATCCCCTCAGGTTATTGTTATTAAAAACGGAGAAGTGATACATCAGGCATCTCACAATGGTATTAAAGCTTCCCAGATCAAAAAAGCTGTACAGGCATGAAATCAGTTGTTCTTATCCTATTATCCGTTTTTTCATTCATTTTCCTTTCCTTTCAGTCATTCAGATCAGGATTGGAAACCCCTTCTTCAGGGTGGACAGCGTTAACATCAACGGATCAGGTTGACCAGCTCTATAAAAAAAGTGCGGAAAAGCCTGTTCTGATCTTCAAACACAGTACGGCCTGTAACATCTCAAAAGGCGCCAAAAGGCATCTTGAGAAACGAAAAATTGAACGGGAAGCAGTAGACGCATACTACCTGGATTTGTTAGCCTACCGTTCTGTTTCTAATTACGTGGAAGAAAAAACTGGAGTGAAACACGAATCTCCTCAGGTCATCGTTTTACACCAGGGAAAGGTTCTTTATAGCGCTTCTCATACCGCTATAAAATGGAAAGACATTAAAAAGCATATTCGAATACAATGAGATTATTTTTTGCCCTTTTTGCCCTTACCGCAGTACTTTTTACAAGTTGCGAAGAATCGCCTGTCACTCCTAAGCAACAACGAAAAAAGGCTCCCTTTACAGTAAGTAATCCTTCCGACAATGCTCAACTTGTTGTCGGCGATCAGCTCGAAATCAGAACCAACGTTGTAGATGGTCAGGAACTGAAGCAACTTCAGCTTTTTCTGGGAGATTCCCTACTGAATGAACAGAAAAATGTGGGTATTCAGGCGAAATATTCTCTTGCAACAAAAGATCTGAATGTCGGATTTCACACGATCCGTATTGTGGGAACTGATGCCGAAGGAGAAGAGTTTATTGTTAATCGTACCATCGCACTTTTCTCAGATATTTATCCTGAATTGAAAGTTGCTAAAATTATGCGTACCTATCCTCACCAGACGACCAGTTATACACAAGGATTGGAAATGTACAACGGAAAACTTTACGAAGGAACCGGACAAACCGGGAAAAGTAAATTAATGGAAATTCGTCTGGAAACCGGTGAAACTATTCGCTCTGTAGATGTACCTGATTATATTTTTGGAGAGGGGATCACCATACTTAACGACGAAATTTTCCAGATTACCTGGGAAGCCCGCAAATGTTTTGTCTATGATGTGAATTCATTTGAATTGAAAAGAGAATTTCAGTACTTTGGCGAGGGCTGGGGAATTGCAAACGACGGAAAACATCTTATTATGTCTAACGGTTCTTCAGAAGTAGTTTTCAGAGATCCAAAAACATTTGACATAGTGCGTTCCATACAAATCTTTGGATCCAATCAGGAATACCGGGCAATTAATGAGCTGGAATACCTCAACGGTTTTATTTACGCAAACGTTTATCAGGAAGACTATGTACTGAAGATAGATCCTGCTAACGGAAAGGTTCTGGAAAAAATTGACTGTGGAGATGTGGTCCGTGAAGGCAAGGGTTCCGGAGATGTTCTGAACGGAATCGCTTACAATACTAAAACTGGTAATTTTATCCTTACAGGAAAAAACTGGTCGAAGCTTTTCGAAGTACAGTTTGTAAATCCATGATAAACATTTCAAATTCATTCTGACAAACTGCAAAACAGTAGTCAATTCTTTATCTTTGTCCGTATGTTTATTGATACACATACACACCTTTATGTTGAGCAATTTGATGATGACCGGAAAGAAATCGTTCAACGCGCTCTAGATGCCGGAGTGAAACAATTGCTCCTTCCTAATATAGATGCTGATAGCTGTACTCCATTACTAAAAATGGTAAGTGACTTTCCCGGAGTTTGTTATCCCATGATGGGTTTACATCCCTGTTCCGTAGATGAAAACTATGAAGAACAGTTGCTCCGTATAGAAGCTGCTTTTGACAAAAGCCAGATCATTGCTATCGGTGAAATAGGTATTGATCTCTATTGGGACAAAAGTACCTTACCGCTTCAAATTGAGGCTTTCAGAAGACAAGTACAGCAGGCACTACAACTACAACTCCCCATTGTAATTCATGCCCGCGATTCATTCGGAGAATTGTTTGAACAGCTGGATGATCTGAATTGCGCTGAGCTTACCGGAGTATTCCATTGCTTTACCGGAGGGCTACAGGAGGCAAAAAAAATTCTTGACTACGGTGGTTTCATGATGGGAATAGGAGGTGTCAGCACATTTAAAAATTCAGGATTGGATAAAGTTCTTTCCGAAATAGATCCTTCGCATCTAATTCTTGAAACTGACGCTCCTTACCTTGCCCCTGTACCGTACAGAGGAAAAAGGAATGAAAGTGCCTACATACCACTGATAGCCAGTAACCTGAGTGAAATATACGGAATCTCCGAAGAAGAAATAGGGAAAATAACCAGTGCTAATGCCTACCGCTTATTCCCGAAACTGAACCGTTTACTCAATAAAGAGACACTGTGAATAGTTCACGCAGGGATATACAAACCGTTTACAAATTAATTTAGTAACATTGAGAATGGAAAAGTCAAAAGTATTAATTGTTTATACAGGAGGGACTATTGGTATGGTTACAGACCATACGACCGGTTCTCTTGTTGCTTTTGATTTTGACCATCTATATGACCAGGTACCCGAACTGAACAGGTTGGAAATAGACATTCAAGCTGTTTCATTCGAAAAACCGGTTGATTCATCTGAGATGACACCTGCCATGTGGCGAAAACTTGCGCAGATCATTTACGATAATTATACTGACTTTGATGGTTTTGTCGTTCTTCACGGTTCGGACACCATGTCATATACAGCTTCTGCTCTTAGTTTCATGCTTCAGGGTTTAAAAAAACCGGTTATTCTTACGGGTTCTCAACTCCCCATTGGTACCATTCGAACTGACGGTAAAGAGAATCTCATTACTGCGATTGAAATTGCAGGAACTCAAGATCAAAATGGAGATCCGGTGGTTCAGGAGGTTGCTGTGTATTTTGAGTACTCGCTTTACAGAGGAAACCGAACAACAAAAGTTTCAGCAAGTGAGTTTGAAGCCTTCAAAAGTGGAAATTACCCGGAGTTAGCGGTTGCCGGTGTGCACATTCGCTTTAATGAGCAGGCACTATTCAGAACCCGCCTTAGCGAAGTACAATTCCATCCTGATTTTCGGGAAGAAATTGCGCTGTTAAAATTATTTCCGGGACTTCCTTTTTCTGCCTATGCCCCTTTGTTTGACATCAAAAAAGTAAAAGGTATTATCCTGTCAACTTATGGAGCAGGGAACGGACCGGCAGACCGCAGATTCATTGAACTCCTTGACAACTATATCCAAAGTGGTGGTATTGTTCTCAACATTACGCAATGTTCCAGTGGAGCAGTTGAACAGGGAAAATATGAAACAAGCCGCCAATTTGTTCAGCTGGGTGTTGTTAGCGGAGGTGAACTGACGACAGAAGCTGCTATTGCTAAAATGATGCACGTTTGTGCTACCCATTTAACAAGAGAAGAAAAGATAGAACTGTTAACAACAGAATGTTGTGGTGAAATGTAATTTTTTGTGTTAAGAGAAAATTAACTTCATCGCATTTGGCATTTGTTGGAAAAAATATTTTTGTACTTTAGTGCCCTAGTAGGTAAAAATTACAGACGGAGAGGTGTCTGAGTGGTTGAAAGAGCACGCCTGGAAAGTGTGTGTACCGGGAAACCGGTACCGAGGGTTCGAATCCCTCTCTCTCCGCTAGAGTTGTAAATTAATGCTTAACATAAAATAAACAGTTAATTTTTTTAATTTAGAAAAACGATTATTTATTAATCTTTGAGACCATGAGAAAAGTGTTTAGTGTAATGGCCCTGGCTGCCACGATGATGTTGGGAACTGCAACAGTTGCAACAGCTAATGAAGAAGCGAAAGTTGAAATAATTTCAGCTGACCAAGTAGACAACATGCCTGTAGTATTGGCACAAAATGAACCAGCAGCAGATGCTGACCCGGCAACAGCAACCGCTGAAGAAGGAGAAGGATTGGTTTATGTTTTAAAGGAGCAATTCCTTACTGGTGGTCCTCTATGGATGGGGATCGTATTAATCTGTCTTGTTTTAGGTGTAGCTCTTGCAATTGAGCGTATTATTTACCTTAACATTTCTACGATCAATACACGTAAATTTATGAATGATGTTGAAAATGCATTGCAAAGCGGTGGTGTTGAAGCAGCAAAAGAACTTTGCCGTAATACACGTGGACCAATTGCATCAATATATTACCAGGGATTGGATCGCGCTGACGAAGGAATCGAAATGGTTGAAAAATCAGTTGTTTCTTACGGAGGTGTACAAATGGGATTGATGGAAAAAGGTATTTCTTGGATTTCATTGTTCATCGCATTGGCACCGATGCTTGGATTTATGGGAACGGTAATCGGGATGATTCAGGCATTTGCTGACATCGTACGTGAAGGTACCGTTGCTCCAACAACAGTTGCGGGTGGTATCCAGGTAGCACTTTTGACAACTGTATTCGGTTTGATCGCTGCGATCGTTCTTCAGATTTTCTACAATTATATCATTGCTAAGATGGATAGCCTTGTTAACGAAATGGAAGATGCTTCTATCTCTTTAGTTGATATGATGTTGAAGTACAAAGTTACTTCTAAGTAATCCGGAGTGATCCGAACGAACCCTAAAAAGATTTTCAATTATGGGAAATAATAAAGTAGGTACGATCCTGAACATTGTCAAGTTTGTCCTTGCAATACTTGGAATAGTCCTTGTTGCATGGGTAATAGGCAGTGATCCGGGTCCGGTAAGTGAACTTACCGTTGAAGAAAAAGAGGAGTTTATTGCAGGAGGACCGATGTCCGGATCAATGAACTACGCTTTAGGAATAATTATTGTTGGAGTAATCCTGATTGTAGGTTTCTTCATTTACAATCTTATTCTTGATACAAAGAAAGCATTGAAATCTGTTTTAGGATATGCTTTCGCCGGAGTCGCTTTCCTTGTATTTTACATGTTTGCAGGTGGTGAAATGACACCAGTTGCAATGAAAGACGGAATCGATGAAGGAACAATTAAAGCTTCTGAAGCCGGATTATATTTAGCAATTTTTTCCATCGCATTGGGATTCCTTGCTATGCTAATCAGTCCGCTTTTCAGATATCTAAAGAACTAAGATTATGGCAAAAAGAGCAATACCGGAAATCAACGCAGGTTCGATGGCGGATATCGCATTCCTTCTGTTGATCTTCTTCCTGGTTACTACAACCATGGATAAAGATACGGGAATGTTGCGCCAGATGTCTGTTAAGATTGATGTTCCGGATAATATAGAAATTGACGTTCGTAAACGTAACCTGATGAAGATTCGTGCTAATGCACAGAACCAAATCATGGTGAGAACAGATTTGACGGAAATTCCGGATATCAAAGAAAAGATAGATATGTTCTATCGCGCTAATATGGTCAGTGAAACTGATGGAGAGTTTCCGGAATATCTTCCTGTGAACAAATACACCTGTGATACCAGTATCGCAGCAATTGATAAATACTTGGAAGCAACCGAAGATCCGGCAGTAATCGAATTCAAAATGGCAGAGCGCAGCGAGTGGGAAAAGCGCCTTATGGTGATCAACACCTTGAAAGGACCTTACCGCGAAATGCACCGTTCAGCAGCTATTCAGATCGAATTGCAAACGAAAACGCACTACGATATCCTGATAGCAATTATGAATGAAATCAAATCTGCGATCAATGATATTCGCGATGAGAAAGCAAAGGAGATTTACGGAATTCCTTATCGTACCATGGTTCAAAAACGTGACCTTGACGGTAAAGGAACCCTGTACAAGGATGAGATCGCTTTGATTGAAGTTCTTGTTCCTGAGCGTATCGTAGAATTAAAACCTGCAGATTTGCAATAAAACAGGAAACTATGGCAAAGTTTAAAAAAGGAGGAGGAAAAGCATCACCGGCAATTAACACATCTGCATTGCCTGATATTATCTTCATGCTTCTGTTCTTCTTCATGGTTGCTACCACTTCCAAGGATATTGACCCTATGGTAAAAGTAGAGCGACCTAAGTCGACAGAAACAGTGGATCTTACTCCATTCAAACAACGGAATGAAATTGACTTCGTTTTCATAGGTAAACCTTTGAAGGCTAATTTCGGAGATCAGGTTCGTCTGCAATTGGACGGACAATTTGGTGACCCGGAGAACATTGGTAAATGGAAGCGTGTAAAAGTCGATGATAAAGGAGCGCAAATTGAAAACGTAATTACTTGTCTGAAGACAGACAAAGAAGTTGGTTACGGTTATATTTACAAAGTAAAAGAAGCGCTTCGTGATGTAAAAGCTCTGCAAGTTGCATACGGAGCCGAACAGGGGAAACCCAAATACTAGTCTCAACTCAAGATTACATACAAAAACTCCGGAGAAATTTCTTCGGAGTTTTTTATTTTACCCTCATCGTGGTTCACCTGATTTTATTTTTGACCTCTCTACCAGTGCAATCTCCGGTCTTATCCAAAGGATATGGTAGTGAAATTACCCTACAAACCCTTATTCTTGGTAGTAAATTTACTCTCCACTATTTAGAATAAGACTAAATAAACTATCTAGTTTTGCTTCGAATTTTAAATAAATAACATGAACACGTTACGTTGCAAACTCAGAAAATCACTTTCCCTACTCGCACTAACCCTACCTGTTCACTACATGAACGCACAAAGCTATTGCCAACCCACACTCCAACCCGATGGAGCAACAGAACCCATATCGCTGGTTCTTTTTGGATCGATCAATAACGAAACCACTCCGGAAATTTCTACTACTGTTCCACATTATGAGGATTTTAGTTCTGTTCAAACTACCGTACTAAAAGGTCAGGAATACATCCTCAACATTGCAGGTAATACCAATGGGAACAATACAAATTATCTCACGGTCTATATTGACTGGGATCAGGATGGCATATTTGATAATTCAGCATCGCAAAATGAAAAATATGAACTCCCCACTAACATCACAAATAGTACCGGTGACGATGCACAACTGATTTCATTCCCTATCATAATTCCACAGGAAGCCACAATCGGTATAACAAGAATGCGCATCATTAAAAACGTCGATTCTTACGCAACTGATCCCTGCAATGATGTAATCTCCGCAGGTCAGATAGAAGATTACTCACTCAATGTACTTCCCCCTCTTGTTTCAAATGATCCTGTAGGAGTATACTATGGGGATTGCGCAGCTATTACACTAAACTCTTCCGGTGAAAAGGCAATACTTGTCTCCGGAATACAAAACAACAATAACGGAGGATTTCTCGGACTATATAAACTGGAACAAAATGGTACTTTCTCAGACGCTCAGGCATTCCTACCCGTTTCCAATTCAGCTATTGCTGTGGCAGACCTCAACAATGACGGTTTAGAAGATTTTGTCATAAGTGGAACAAACACCGACATCAGTACTCCCGTAACCTATATATACTATAACAATGGTCAGGGAGGATTTACGCAAGATAATACACAAAACATAGCTGGTACAAGTTTCGGAAGCATCGCTATTGGTGACGTTAATAATGATGGACATAAAGACATTCTTGTTAACGGTACAGCCGAATCAGGTTATATAAGTAAACTCTATCTGCAAGACAACACCGGCAACTTCCACGCTTCATCATCCTATTTCATGGGAACTTACTTCAGCGATGTTAAAATGCTCGATATCAACAACGACTCCTATCTTGATATTCTGATCACAGGCTTCAACAACTCTTATGTATCAGGAACACACTTATATCTGAATAATACAGATGGAACATTCACAGAGTTAACTACCACAGGACTTGAAGGAGTGCGATTCTCAAGTGTAGACACATGTGATATCAACAATGATGGATTTGTGGACATATTAATCAATGGCTTCACAACAGATACAGCAAGTGGAAAACTATACCTGAATAACGGAGACAATACATTCAGTGATGCCAACGCAGGCTTTGCGGGTGTCTACTTCGGTGATGCCACTTTTGTTGATGTCAACAATGACGGCTTCATGGATATTTTTGAAATGGGGCTGAACAACAACATTGCCAGCAAAAATTTTTACATCAATGACGGTACCGGTTCATTTAGTACAAATACGACCTATTTACCTGATGTTTTACCCGTCAGTACCTCGAGACATCTCTGGATAGATGCTAATACTGATGGATATATGGATCTTTTTGCCGCAGGACTATCGGATAACATTGCTTACTCAAAACTCTATTTGAATACAGTTCCCGATTGCTTTCCGCAATTCGAATATAACTCAGACGGTAATATGATCACACACGTCTTGTTTAATACCATTGACAATATTTCTCCCTTTACATCGGGAACGACTCCCGATTACGAAGATTTCCGTGCAATTATAACACCTGTCAATCAAGGAGAAACATATACGATCTCAGTAAAAGGACCCTCCAGCACTTTTCCAAGTGACGTAATGGCTTACATTGATTTTAATCAAAACAACAGCTTTGAAGACGAGGGAGAAAGTTTCTATATTGGTCGACTGGAAGCAGCTAATCCGGCAAATGCCCATACGATTACTGCGAACATAACAATCCCTTCAGATGCAGTAGCAGGACAAGCTACTTTACGTATTATCAAAAACACAAATGTGGCAGCATACTCGGATGATGACGCTGAAAACTCGATAGAAGGTCCGTGTGCTTCCAATCTAAGGGCGGGACAGGTCGAAGAATATACGCTTGACATACAGGAAACTGACGGAAACACGGCATGTGACAACGTTGACCCGGGAGAAAATACAGGTGACACCGGCTGCATTACACTTGTCTATAACGGACAAACCGTAAGCTATACAACTGTTCGCGCTGCGGACGGAAACATCTGGCTACAACAAAACCTGGGAAGTGAACAGGTAGCATTAACATTTGATGATCAGGACGGATATGGAGACCTTTTCCAATGGGGAAGATGGAATGATGGACACCAGCTTAGAAACTCAACAGTCAGCAATACACTACCTTCTCCAAACAATCCCGCCGGGTTGAATGGTCAGGAAGTATTTTTTGCCTCCTCAGAATCCTGGTGGTCCGGCAACCTGGAAACGGATACATGGTCGGCTGAAAATCCGGAAAACACAGATGAAACTAACGGTTGCGATCCCTGTAAACAGTTACTTGGTTCTGACTGGCAACTCCCAATTCAGCAAGACTGGCAGACTATCAAAACGGAAGAGAACATAACCAACCCGGCGAGTGCTTTTGCAAGTAGTCTTAAGCTTCCTGCAACAGGTCACAGAAGCTCAACCTCCGGAGAGTTTACATTTGTAGGAGAAAGGGGGTATTACTGGAGCTCAACAACATCCAGCCTGGGTGGAAAATATTTCTATGTCGGGTCCACAATCGCAAACCCTTCCGCAGGAGCATACAGAGGTCAGGGTTCCGCAATCAGATGTATTAAACAGGCTCCTCTCCCGGTTGAAGTTTCAGCAGTTGAAATAACTACCGAAGGAAATGTTCCCGCAATCATCACAGAAGAAAACGGAACACTCCAACTGATAGCCACTATTACACCGGTTGAGGCAAACCAATCTGTAACCTGGAGTGTTGAATCCGGTGCTGCATACATCAATGTTGATGTAACCGGAATAGCAACCGGAATAGCAGAAGGAACCGCTACTATACGGGCAACCTCCCTGGAAGACAATACGAAATTTGACGAAATAGAACTTGAGGTAATCTTTGAGGATGTTTGCAATCCCGTTGAAACCTTCCTGTATACATTCAATGACTTTACTACTTTCCCTGAGCAATGCTGGGATGCCAGCCACTCATCTCCAATGTTTAACCTTACCGAAAATCAGGATAAGACTGTCCAGTTCTATAGTTTCATGAATGGTACAGATGATTTTTACATGGTATCTCCTCCCGTATCAACAATTGATGGAGAACATGCACTTCAATTTGATATTATCACTTCAAGTGAAAATATGTTGATTCAGGTCGGAACGTTGGATAACCAAACAAACTATAACGGATTTATTTCAGCAGGAAGTCTTATCACACCGGAAGCAGGAAATACCTATACCTCAGTTGCTATTCCTGTCGTTACTGACCATAAATACGTTGCCCTGCGCATCATTCCTAATGGTGATCACAAGTCACTAACTATTGACAACGTGACATGGAATACAACCTCATCTCTTTCTGCAAATGAGTATGAAGAACAGACCTTTTCTGTCTACCCCAATCCCGTACAAAACACCTTACACATTCAATCAACTTCACCAATTGAGTACTACGAGTTGTTTAATGCACTGGGACAACTTCAATTATCTGGAAACACTAATCAGGTAAATTGTAGTGATCTTGAACACGGGGCATACTGGCTTCGGGTTGTATTGGAAGACGGACAAATTGTTACACGAAAAGTAGTGAAAAACTAAAAAAATAGAAGAAAAGAACAGCCCTGAAAACCGGGCTGTTCTTTTTATACTTCTAAAAATCGCGTTCAACGTCCTTATCTCCTCTACCGGAAATAGTAACGATAGCTAATTGACCTTTATTTTTCAGCATTTTTACTGCCAATGCAACGGCGTGTGAAGATTCAATCGCAGGAATAATACCTTCCAGGCGGGAAAGTAATCGAAAAGCATCCAATGCCTCCTGATCAGTAACCGAATGATAATCACATCGCTTCGTGTCTTTCAGATACGCATGTTGAGGACTGATTCCCGGATAATCCAACCCGGCCGCAACAGACTTTGAAAATGTTGGGTCGCCTTTTTCATCAGTCAGACAATAGGAATACGTTCCCTGAAAGACAATCGGTTCCCCGTAGGTTAATGTAGCGGCAGTATTACCATTCCTGTCTTCGCCACCACCTTCTGCTCCGTATATTGCAACCTCATCATCCGCAAGAAAAGCAGAAAACGAACCTATTGCATTGGAGCCTCCGCCTAAACAGGCAAAAATACCGTCCGGAAGTCGCCCTTCTTTTTCCAAAATCTGTTGTTTCGCTTCACTACCAATAACACTTTGAAAATAACCTACGATTTTAGGATATGGATGTGGTCCGACATGAGAACCCAACAAGTAATAAGAATCAGGATGTTCAATGTAATAACCTAGTGCTGCATCAACTGCGTCTTTTAGTGTTTGTGTGCCATTGTCACAGGCAATGACTTCTGCCCCCAGCATCTCCATTCGTTTTACATTTAATGCCTGTCTCTGAATATCTACAGCCCCCATGAAAATCTTGCAGGGCACTCCCAACAAAGCACATGCTGTTGCTGTTGCTACACCATGCTGTCCCGCACCCGTTTCAGCAATAATTTCAGTCGCTCCCATCTTCTTTGCTAACAGAATCTGACCTATCGTATTATTAATTTTGTGAGAACCTGTATGATTCAAATCCTCCCGCTTCAGATAAATGCGTGAACCAACGTACTTACTTAGATTTGCCGCATAATAAAGCGGAGAGGGTCTTCCGACGTAGTCTTTCAGAATGGCTATATATTCCTTTCCGAACTCTTCCGTCGTTACAATCTCATCAAAACACACACTCAATTTTTCCAATTGTTCTTCCAAAACCGGTGGTACAAACGCTCCACCATATTCACCGTATTTCCCCTGGTAATCCAACATTTCCTTTACCGGTTCTACTTCTATCACTTTATTTAAAATTTCCATCTTTCTTTTTTCTAAAATTCTACAAATACTCTTCTTACAGTCACATGTTGCAACCCACTTACTTTCTTCTTACTTCAGGCGGGGCTCCCGCCAGGTTCTCCGGTATATCATTTTCAAAAAATTTTGCATAAAAAAACCGCCGGGAAGACCGACGGTTTTTTTCTTTTCACGATTTATTTACTAGAAACTATACGATAGAACAACCCAACTCTCCCCTTTTTAGAAAGCGAAATTGCCACCACCAATATTGTTTCATCTGTGTATTCATTCTTGTCTAACGAAAGACAAATGTAGACTTTATTTTGATGTATAACAAAAAACAAATCGATTGTTAATCTACTCTTAAAAAAAACAGGCTATCGAAAACGCACCGCTTATCCACATTCTTTTCGGCTCAATTCGGCACGAACAAGTTTCCCTACAATTATTTATCTTTGCACGACTATGCAAAATGTATAGTGAGTTAGAATCAATAAAAATATAAAAAAACAACTCATGAGTGTTGCACATCTTTCCGATCAGGAAATTCTCCGAAGAGAGAAATTGCAGAAGTTGAGAGATATGGGAATAAATCCCTATCCAGCTGATTTATATCCGGTTAATTCATTAACAAAGGAAATAAAACAGAACTTCGAAGAAGGTAAACAGGTGTGCCTTGCCGGACGTATGATGTCTCAGCGAATCATGGGAAAAGCTTCCTTTGCAGAGTTACAGGACTCATCCGGACGCATTCAGGTGTACATCAACCGTGACGAGATCTGCCCGGAAGACGACAAAACACTTTACAATGATGTCTTTAAAAAGTTACTGGATCTTGGAGACTTTATCGGAATAAAGGGAGAGCTATTTAAAACACAGGTAGGCGAACCATCTGTACTAGTAAAAGAATTGACTCTGTTGAGTAAGTCACTGAAACCTCTTCCGTTGCCTAAAACAGACTCTGAAGGTAAAGTGCACGATGCGTTCACCGATCCCGAGATGCGGTATCGCCAGCGGTATGCTGACCTGGTTGTAAACCCACACGTCAAAGAAATTTTTATCAAACGAAACCGTTTGTTCAATGCTATGCGTTCGTTCTTTAATGATGCCGGTTATATGGAAGTAGAAACGCCGGTACTTCAACCGATTCCGGGAGGAGCTGCCGCACGTCCTTTTATCACACATCACAATGCGTTAGATATTCCTTTATACATGCGTATTGCCAACGAGCTGTACCTTAAGCGTCTGATCGTAGGAGGATTTGATGGTGTCTACGAATTTTCTAAGAACTTCCGTAACGAAGGTATGGACCGAACGCACAACCCTGAGTTCACAGCCATGGAGATTTACGTTGCGTACAAGGACTATAACTGGATGATGGATTTCACCGAACGTCTTCTTGAGCATTGTGCAATTGCTGTAAACGGAACGACAGAATGTACTTTTGGAGAACATAAAATTGACTTTAAGGCTCCCTATAAACGCGTTACCATGCGTGACTCCATCCTTGAGTTTACCGGATTTGATATCAAAAACAAATCAGAAGATGAACTTCGGTCTGCCTGCAAAGAAATGGGGATACCGGTTGACGACACCATGGGTAAGGGAAAATTAATTGATGAGATCTTCGGTGAAAAATGTGAGGGGAATTATGTCCAACCTACATTCATCACTGATTACCCGAAAGAAATGTCTCCGTTATGTAAATCCCACAGAGACGATGCGGAATTGACAGAACGTTTTGAGTTAATGGTTTGCGGAAAAGAAATAGCAAACGCATACTCCGAATTGAATGACCCCATCGATCAGCGTGAACGATTCGAAGATCAGGTTCGTCTGGCTGAAAAAGGTGATGACGAAGCTAATGGATTAATCGATCAGGACTTCCTTCGTTCACTGGAATACGGAATGCCTCCTACATCCGGTCTGGGAATAGGAATGGATCGTTTAATAATGTTCCTGACCGATAATCCCGCCATTCAGGAAGTACTTTTCTTCCCGCAAATGAGACCTGAGAAGTTTGGAGAGAAGAAAACGGTTGAATTAGCTGAAAATGAAAAGGTTATTTTTGATATCATTTCATTGCATAAGTCAATGAATTTGAATGACTTAAAAGATAAATCTGGTTTATCTAATAAACAATGGGACAAAGGAATCAAGGCACTTGGGCAATTAGGCTTAACGAAAGTGACGAAAATTGAAGATAATTTGATGGTTGATCTCATTGAAGAGTAATATCTCCAGCAATATTAAGGCTTTTAGCTACTAATTAAGTAAAACACACAGCTTTTCAGCTGTGTGTTTTTGTAAGCTGCTAGTTACTCTTTTTATTTCAGTCGGGTTCTATTTCCTTTACAAAGCGAAAAAAGCAAAAATCCGGACCATTTGTCTTGCCAAGTGACGTTTATAAAATAACTTAGATGCAATAACCGACCTCAACAGGGGTTTCGGTTGGAACAGAAACAGTTTAGCCAACTTGTTACACTTCGTTAGATGAAAGAAAAAATTCAACCAAATATTACGGATTCCGATTGGGCGTGTGACCTCAAATTAAGAATTGATTTTGTTGAACAAATCACTGAAAGAGAATTAGAATCAGTCGATTCATCGTTAGACGCCAGCCTGATGAATTTAGGGATTGGATTTGGATCTGCCCGCGGTGTTGATTTTATTGAAGCAGCACTGCTTGATTTCGGAGAAACTCCAAATTTCAATGAATTAAGAAATTGTGTAAACGAAACTTTAGTGGGTTACGAATCAATCATTACGTTTATATCTTATAAAAAATCTGAATTTACACAGGCAAGTTTTGACTTTATAGCAGAAAAAAAATTGGAGTTGGAAGTTGTTTTAAACCAAATCAAAGTTGTTTTTCCGACAGTAGATTTTGATCCAATCAGCATCTCATCGAATAGCCCTGAACACACATACTTTGCTGGCTCAGACCCCGATGAAACTATTGCTTTTTTTATTTCCGAAATCAACTATAACCAAAAAGACTGGATTAGATTTTCTGTAGGTTGCAAAAGGCTAAATGAGGAAGAAATCGATACCTTGTTGAATAAAATAAATCAAATTCATCCCAGCTCGGTTCAAATCAAATGGTATGGGTTATACTATAATTATGAAACTGAGATTTGGGAGCTGCCAATGAATCATAAATTATTTGAATCGTTGTAATCAATTTTAAACATGACAAAAACTATTTGTTTTTTATTATTTGTAGGGTTACTTTCATGTAATTCAAGTATACCCCAAAATTCAAGCAATAATAAGATGATTGAACAATCAGAGTTAAGCAATTCGACCATTAAAAATTATGCCTTTTTAGATTGCATGTATAACGATTCTTATTTTCCAACGTTTTTGGTGGATAAATGCAAGAGTATTCTTTTGAAACTATGTCAGGAAATTGAAATACAAAAACCAAATGATCTCCAGGGACTATATCAATTGACACAAACAGCAACTGATGAGATAAATGATTTACAGGATGAATTCTTTGATAATAATAGTGAAATAGAGACTGGAGCACGAGAATGTTTAGCCGCAGACTTTGAACTGATAGCCAAAGCCTATGGTTATGATGCAGACATTGAAGAACTGATCGCAACACGGGAATGGTAAAATATTACAAAGCTTAAACTGGGTTGAAATGCAGTTTAGTCTAACTAGCCCTGACACTTTTAAAGTAAATTAAATGATCAAAAGACCTGAAGAAATAACAAAAGAATTTACGACTATTCTTGATAATCATTTAGAAAAAATTGTTCAGGGAGAGGTGGACGATTTTTTAGAAATTCATGATGTGGCAGAAATAATGCACATACACCCAACTCACCTTAGTAACACAATCAAAGCAACAACCGGGAAATCTCCTTGTGATATTTGTAATGAAAAAACCATAACCGTTGCAAAAAGTCTTTTAAATAATCCTGAACAGACAATTGCTGATATTGCCTATAAACTTACTTTCGAACCTTCCAATTTCACCAAATACTTTAAAAAGCATGCCGGTGAAACGCCATCTGCTTATAGAAAGCATAAATTCCAATCACATAAAAATTCTGAAACTCTCACCAGTAAATAACCTCTTTCCTCTTTTACTTTTGTTCTATAAAATAGAGATTACATGTCACAATTAAAAAACAAAACTGCAATCGTAACAGGCTCATCAAGAGGTTTGGGAAAGAAAACCGCAATTGAGTTATCAAAAAAAGGCGCTAACGTAATTATAAACTACAACGCTAGTCCGGAAGAAGCCAATTCAGTTGTACAAGAAATCGTCTCAAATGGCGGAAATGCTATTGCTATAAAAGCGGACATTAGCCAAAGTGTGGAAGTAAATGAATTATTTACTAAAACGATTGAACACTTTGGAAAAGTAGACATTATAGTAAACAATGCCGGAATCATGATCACAAAATTCCTGAAAGATTTTTCTGAAGAAGAGTTTGACCGTCAATTTTCTATCAATGTAAAGAGTGTTTTCCTGATGATGAAACTGGCTGCTGAAAAATTGGAAACGAATGGAAGAATAATCAATATCTCAAGTACTACTTCCCGATTAATGATGCCAACTTATGCTATTTACTCCGCCACGAAAGCAGCTGTAGAGCAAATGACAAGAGTTTTTGCTAAAGAAATCGGAAACAAAGGAATTACCGTTAACTCTGTTTTACCGGGACCCTTGAATACAGAATTATTTCGCAAGGACAAACCACAAGAACTAATTGACAGAATTGCAAATTTATCAGCCTTTGGTAGAATTGGCGAGGTAGATGATATTGTTTCAATCATTTCGTTTTTAGCTTCCGAAAAATCTCAATGGATTACAGGACAAAACTTTGGAATAAATGGTGGAATGGCATAACAAACGCTGCAAACACTGGTTATAAAATCATTACTTGTTCTCGCTTATTTTAGCACTCTCTCAAATTTTATTTATGCTAGTTTATTGTCTTCATGATAGTTAGGTGATTACTCCCTAAATCAACTGGTAATACATGCAACTAATCACCGTAGATAGCGTTTATTCAATTAACCAAAAACAGCTGTTAAACACCATGAAGAAACTCATGTAAACAACTGAAAAAAAATGGATTATTAATTTTCTTCAAAGCGCATAATACCGATGTAACCATGAGGCATAAAAAAGGTGCAGATGCGCTCTTTAAAGCGATCCATCAAAACAATGTTGAAATGGTTGAGATTCTGTTGCAAAATGGTGCCGATCCCTACCTGAAATTTAAAAATTACACCAATTACGAAGCGGCTATTGAAATGAGTTGCGACAAGGAAATACTTAAACTATTGTTAAGTATTACGGTGAATATAAGAGTTGATAAATATGAAAAACCCACGATTAAGTAATTCAGAAGTTAGAATCACTAAAGATCGAGATGGGAAGGCACTGTAACTTTTATTTTCACCCCATATTTTGCTCTTTCAACCTAACATCTTACCCGGTCAATGTTACATCTTACCTAATAAATGATGAAGGTTACATTTTTGGCGTAAAAAGAGATGGGAAAATGCTCAAATTATATGTTATTTGTTAAGGCGGATATAAGATTTCGCACCTTGAAAAAGCAGGTGGGAGTTATATGGATTTTAATGATAAAACGTGCACAGAAAACACTCCTAAAATAAAAAGTATTGTACGTTTTACTTCAAGTGTGAAACTGATTGTTTTAACTGAAATATTATGAAACAATATTTAGAAAAATTAAAAGTTGACAATAAAAAAGAGATTTACGAATTAATTATTGATGAACTATGGGATAAATGTGAGGACGGCCGATACATTGACCGATTAAATGAAGTGGAAAAACCGCTGATTATTTCTCAAATTATTCAAGACAATATAAATGGGGGAGGAATCAATTCTTTTTTCTACAACAACGCAAATAGTTTGATATCTCAAGGGTTGGTTGTTTTTCAAAAAATAGGACTCACCAAAGTGGATGACATTTTTCAAAAAGCAATAGAAATATATCCGGCTAAAACGATCCCTGATGATCTGGAAGAATGCAGAAAAATTTTAGAGGATTTACCAGAAGATAATGAGGTGGATGAAGAATGGTATAAATTATCGGATGAGTTTTATCAGTTAGGTGAATATATACTCAACCAAAACTTGCTTTACGTAACCGAAAATATTGAACAGTTTTGAATAAAGAAGAATATTACGCATTGGCTGTAGATGTTGAAGGAAAAGAGGTTTCCTTAAAAGTAGATAAAGATGGCATCTTAAAAGTTCCGGGTAATCAAAAAATACAGCAACTTACAACAAATGCAGTAAAAGTTTTTTGTAGAAACAATCAACTAAAATTACTTGAAGCTCCTGATGCCATTTATGTAGGGTGCAATAAAAATCAACTGATTTCATTGCGGGTTGATAATGCTGAGGAGGTGAATTGCTCCGAAAACAAATTAACAGAACTGCATGCTCCCAAAGCTAAAAATGTAAGATGTTCTTTTAATAAATTGACTCACCTCGCTCTAGAAAATGCAATAGAAATTGATTGTAGTGGCAATTCCGAACTGAAAGAATTAATTGCACCTAAAGCACGAAAAGTGGATTGCTATGTTACAAAAATCGAGTTTGAAGATGTTAAAGAAATTGACTTTTCGTTAAAAAATAGTTTTGAGCGAACAACCCTTGAAAATTATGATATCAGTGAACTAACCATTGATGTGACACTCGATTTTTTAGAAGAAGTTCGAATAGAGAACCTAACTTTTTTCATCACATTGCAGCACGAAAATCATTATATCTATGAAGATGAATCGGATGTTGAGGTTTTTCAGACTTCCCTAATGTCACCCGGCAATAACAAGCATAATCAGCAAAAAAGAATTGATGATCAAATTGATTTGCCACTAGAGAAAGTGAATAAATATCAAGTGACACTCACGGTTCCTATTCATACTAAAAAAGCAGAAAACTTACTCGATATAATAAAACATGCCCTGTACGATTTTCCAGGTTTAGAGCTGGAAAAGTATTTCGAGTTTTTTATCAAAATACATTTGAATTATGAATTAAAAGACGAAAAAGAGTACTACAAAATTTATAAGATCGAAAATCCCTTTTTTACCGGTTTCTTTTAACGAAAAGAGAGCGTGTTAAGCTGCCAAGCAGGAAGAGTTAAAATGAGGGATAATCATCAACCGTAAAAAGAAATCAAACAAGATAAAAAATTAAGAAATGGATAGAGATAGTAACGCAGAACTAATTATTGCCGCTGAAAACGGAGATGAAGAAAAAGTAGTGGAATGTATTTCACTGGGGGCAGATGTAAACCACAAAGGACCTAATTCTATGGCGCTGCATTGTGCTGCATTTAATGGGTTTGAAAATATTGTAAAACTACTCCTTGAAAATGGAGCAGACCCCAATATTCCGGATAACCAATCCTTTTACCCACTACAATTAGCAGTATCAAAAAAGGAATTTAGTATATGCGAATTCCTATTGGCAAATAATGCTGACATAAAAGTAGTAACGGATAAAGGAGGTTCTTTACTTCATTTGGCAGCAGCTATTGACTTTTTAGACATATTTGATTTGAAAGGAATTGAAGAAATTGATCTGGAACATAAAGATGCTTTTGGCAGAACAGCGCTCAATACCGCCGCTTCATTAGGTCAAATATGTGTTGCACAAACTTTAGTAGATAAAAAGGCTGATATAAATACGGTAGATAATAACAATTTAACACCGTTATTGAATGCACTGATCTACTTGGAAGAATCTATGATAAAAAACTGGGATTCTGTGGGATCCAATGACGGGGTTAACGTAAAATATGAAATTATAAATGGCTGTTTTCGATATATAAATCCTTATACCGGTGATGATAGCTTAGGTAGAGTTTTACCGGCTTGGGAACAGGAAGAAATTTGCGAAGAATTGTCCTGGGCACCTAAAGAGCATTTAAACTACTGGGAAACCGTTGATCTCATTATTTATTTAATAAAAAATGGGGCAAATTTTGAGGACGAAGGAGATGAAGGACATAGTGCAATACTGTATGCTTGTTCTATCGGAGAGCCTGCTTTAATGCAAAACTTGATTGCCGCTGGAGCCACATTTGATGTAAAAGATAAGTCAGGAATTACACCACTCCATTATTTAGCAAGAAGTAAAAGAGTGGATGGGCTGGAAGAATACTATAAACTAAATGACAATAAATTCTCCAACTTTAAAGACGAAAAAGGATGGACACCTCTTCATTTTCTGGCGGATTTAGGGGGACACCGAAGAATGGCTGAAATATTACTCGAGAACGGTGCGGATGTGAATGCAGAGAGTACAAAGGAATTCGTTGTATTTCCTGTAGGAACAAAACCTGCTGAGGTAGCAAAACATTGGAATGATGAAGAATTAGCAAGGCTATTGTCTTAATGTAAAAGCTTTTATATAAACGCATTATGCGCTGTCTAAACGTTGTATACGATTAACCAAAAACTATAATTCAAAATTTATGAGCACACTATGGCAAATGATAGTCATGAAGAAAAAGGATGACTATATTGATTTACTAGTAAAATTTGATCACCCGGATGCAGGTCCGTTTCCGCAGGATAAAAATTTTGCCTTGCAACTGTTGATTAGCGAAGCCTATGATTTTGGCGACAATTATCAAAGAATACCCAATGGATCTTTAGGAGAGGCCATTCCGCATGAAAAATATTTACCTGATGATTTAGACGAACTGGTCGATACGTATATAAAAGATGTACTTATTTACCAAGCTGAAAATTTACCCTGGGATGAAGAAGAAGCACATGAAAAAATGGATGCGCTGTGCATAGAAGATGGAGTGGATGAAGATCATGAAGATTGGGACTATACCTGGCAAGAGCATTGGAGAGATTTTTGGAAAGATTATAATAGAATTCCCTGGGCAATGTACAGAATCACTATGACAGACCCTAAATGGGCAGATCATTTAAAAAAATACCAGGAATTTGATTCTGCCGGATTCAGTACAGGCAGCGATTACGTCAATGAAAATGTAAAAATTGAGGTGCCTGACCCAAGCGATATTTCTGATTACTTATCCACTGAAAGAAAAAGATGGGAAGATACACTGGATGAAATCGTAGAAAAAACTGAGGATTCCGTAACAAAGAAGTCTTTGAGAAATCTTTGGAAAATAATTGTTGGATCCAAAAAATAATGATAATCATTTAAAATATGAGTTTTTTTAAACGCTTTAAAAGCAACTTCTTAGATATTGTAGAAAAAGAATTTCCTGAAGATTATGTCGATGACGGACAAGAATATCATATCATCCCTGAACCGTATGATTTTACGTATTCTTCGGTAAAAGGAGATTTTCGTCTGGCTCGTTTGTCAAGTGGATTTTGTGCAAGCTGGAAAGAATTCATGATCAGTAGGGATTGGGATGGAAATGTGCTGTATACCATTGAGGGGTATGGAAGATCCGTTGCCGTGAGTCCGGACAAAACAAAAATTGTAGCTTCAAATGATCATAAAAACATTGCCATATTTGATGCTAAAACCGGTGAACGCATTACCGAAGCCGTAACCACTGCATATATCTCTGATCTGGTATGGACCAAGAATGATTTTATTATCGGAACTAATTCTGATGAAATCTTTGTAATGAACACAGCATTAGATCGGGTAAAAACAATAAAACAGTTGGATGGAAATGATTTTGACTATATCTCAGGAATTTGTTTGCACCGTGAAAATGAAAATTATATTGCCGTACTAGAAGCAAATGGAAAAAGAGTAAGCATCCTTAATTTTCAAACCGAAGAAGTTGTCAAAACAAAAGAACTTCGCAGCTCGGGAGAACTTTTTTATTCCGAAGAGAATCAAAAATATTGGATTCCTTTTGAACACAAAAACTTTATTCTCACACTGGATGAAGATTTGGAGGAAATCAAAAGACTGTATTATGAGGGAAAGAGTGGCGTAAAGCATAGCGGGCAAGACGAAGATGATTATTCGTGTACCGCATGGACAACCTTACCGGTATTGAGCCCAAATGGTCGTCGTTTTTTAGTAAATGACCGATCGGGATTATTACACCTAATTAGCGCACACATGGATGATGAGTGCTACCGTATTTTTAACCGTAATTTGATTGACTATGCTTACGCAATGATTTGGCAAGATGATGATCATTTTGTAGCACTTTTAGACAATTACAAAGTGGTAAAGGTAAACATACGAGGGTTAGAGCCTATCTTTACCAAAAGAGATCAACCATAAATTAAAGGATGAATAGCTCTATCATTTTTTATCCTAAAGTAAAATGCAGATCTAAATAAGAGAATAACATCATTAAAACAGGTATGGAAAAGTTTAAAAATGCATATAAAATCGCCGAGAATTCAATTCCGGTGACGGCTGAAATAATATCAGCCTATAAAGATAAAGTTCCTGAAATGTTACTTGACTTGTGGAGATCTGACGGTTTTGGCAAGTACAATAAGGGAACAATCGAACTGATTAACCCAAAAGAGTACGAACCTGTGCTGTGGACGTGGTTAGGTAGAGAAGTTGAAAACTATGTTCCTTTCGCCATAACGGGGTTCGGCGAGTTGTTTTACTACAGGAAACTTACAGAAACTGACGAAGATGTTTGTATTATAGACATCCAATTTCGTAATATCGAAACACTAAACTGGAGTTTAGAATCGTTTTTTGAAGATTCTTTACCGGAAGAGGAATTTAGGGAGTATTGGTTGAGAGAAGAACTGTTCAAAAATGCAATAAAAGAACAAGGTGAGCTCGCCAATAACGAAATTTTCACTTTCACTCCGGTATTAGGGATGGGAGGAGCTGAAGAAATTCAATATTTAAAGAAAGGAAATGCACAAGTTTATCAGGAGCTTGTGTTTCAAATGACCATGTAAAAAAAACACCCTTGCATAAAATGCAAGGGTGTTAAATTACTTATTAATTCTACTTATAACTCTATAGAGTAGTCTTTACCTTCCATGTTTTCACCTATAAGACCAAGAATTTTTGTTCCAGCCGGAACCTTATAGTACAACGAGGTTTTATACGTTCCATTTGGCTCTATAGTTGAGGGGAATTCACCCATATCATATACTTTACTATAGATCCCATATTCAGTCACCAAGTAAGGTTCATCAACAAAAGCATTATCAGAAGAAGAACCGTTTTGTACTTCAATTTCAAGCTTAATAAACGCTTCTGCAGGATCATCGAAATATGTTTCTTTATACTTCGCCACAACGTCATCTGAAACATTTACAGTTAAGTTACCGAAAACATATGTTTTCTGAAGCTCAAAGATTATGTCTTCTACAACTTTCGTTTGATTGATAGCGATAGTGCTTTCTTCCAAAGCTCCATTTTTCTTCAACGGAAGTAGTGATGCAACATCTACTTTACTTAAATCCGCAGTAGCTAATTCTTTATTAATTCCAATGTATAAATCATCTAAATTAGATTCCATCGGAATGCTATAAACAACATATCCGGATGCCATTCTTTCCATCAATCCACCGAATGTTACACCATTACTTAGAGAGACAATTGGTGAATATGTTTTTTTACTTTTCGCATCAAACAATTCAAGATTTGCCTCTGTAATCCCTAAATCAACATCAGAAGCTGTCGTTTCTCCTTTGATCTCAACTTTAATAAGTTTATCCGTACTTGCTGATGGTTCGTAGGCCGGATTGTCTCCTCCGCCATCCCAATCATTAATAACCTTTTCAAGTGCCAGAATAGTAAATGCAGGATTTTCATCCTCATCGTTCATATTAAAAAACCCTTTTACATTGGTTTCGTATACCTCTTCTTTATTTTCAAAATTTCTGGAACATGATGTTGCCGCTAAAAGGCAAATGCAAGCAGAATAGTAAATCAGTTTTTTCATCTAACTTTTTAATTTTTAATGTGCGCAAATCTAATGAAAAACTGAGTTGTTAGATGTCGTTACTCAAATAATTTTAACTTAATGATTGTTAGCAGAACAACTCGTTTTTAGCTGACCAATTATAGTTGAATAGCAATAAACTAACTTTGATTCCAGCATCTATTTTAAAGACACTTTTTTTGCAATAAAATAAGATGAATAACCAGCAAACACATCACCTACTTAAAAAAACCCGGTCAATAACTATTTGAGGAAAAAGTAGTAAATTCGCTCGCAATAGTCAATGTGTATTTGTCATTAAGTACTATGAGCACTTGGTATAGTAAACTTACCGATAACGAAAAAACTGATGTATAGTATTTTTTCTTCCCAAAGAAAACAGAAGTGCATCTGATTACTATATTGGAGCGGTAAGATACCGTGGTAAAAATACGGACAAAACACAGTAGAACAAAGTAACTAAAACTGACAAGGATCTGACTGTAGAACTGGTTGGTTAAAAATAAGAAAACTATGAAAAGAATACTTTCCGTTTCTGTAATTGCTGTCGGGTTATTATCCGCATGCGGAACAGAAGAAAATGATCACAAAACAACACCCAAGGAAAAAATGAATCCGTTTTTTGTAGAAAAATACGATACCCCGTTTGAAGTTCCTCCATTTGACCTAATTAGTGAGGCGCACTACCTTCCGGCATTCCGGGAGGGAATCAAACGACAGAAAGATGAAATCCAGACAATCATCAACAATGAGGAAGCTCCCACTTTCGAAAACACGTTGCTTGCACTTGAAAATTCAGGAGAGTTACTCTCGCGCGTTAGCAGTGTGTTTTACAACATCTCTTCTGCGAATACCAACGATGAAATTCAGGCTATTGCCGAAGAAATTTCTCCGGAACTGTCAGCACACCGGGATGATATTGCGCTAAACGAAAAGCTTTTTGCCCGTATTCAAACTCTATGGGAAAACAAAGCTACATTGAATTTGAATAGTCAACAAACTAAGGTTCTTGAGAATCAATACAAATCTTTCGTAAGAGGAGGCGCCAATCTTCCCGAAGATAAAAAGGGACGTTTGCGAGAAATCAACGAGAAAATTTCGCTTTTGACGCTTAAATTTGGTCAAAACCAATTAGCTGAAACCAATGATTTTCAACTTGTCATTGATCAGAAAAGTGATTTGTCCGGACTTTCCGATGATCTGATTGAAACGGCTGCCCGTGAAGCAGGAGCAGCAGGTATGGAAGGTAAATGGTTATTCACATTGCATAATCCTAGTGTAATGCCTTTCCTGCAATATGCAGACAACCGTAACCTGCGTAAACAAATTTGGGAAGCTTACCAGATGCGGGGAAACAACAACAACGAAAACGATAACAAAGAAGTCCTTCGTGAATTAGTAGAGTTACGTGCTGAAAAAGCACTGTTACTAGGGTACGAAAACCATGCTGCGTATAAATTGGAAGAGTCAATGGCCGGTACTCCTGATGAAGTATATGCCTTGTTAAATCGACTTTGGGAGCCGGCTTTGGAGAAAGCAAAGAAAGAAGCAAAAGATCTGCAGGCAAAAATCAGCGAAGGCGGTGAAAGCTTTAAACTGGAACCGTATGACTGGCGTTACTATACCGAGAAAATCCGTAAGGAACGCTATGAAATTAATGAAGAAGAAATTCGTGAGTATTTCAGTCTTGATAACGTTCGTGACGGGATTTTTGACCTTTGCGATCGTCTTTACGGGCTTCAGTTTGTAAAACTTGACAACGTACCTGTTTATCATAGCGAAGTCGTTGCTTATGAAGTAAAGGAAAAGAATGGTCAGCATGTCGGCGTACTCTACATGGATTTTCACCCCAGAACTTCCAAGCGTGGAGGAGCCTGGATGACTTCTTACCGTTCTCAAAGTGTTGAAAACGGACAACGCAAAGCGCCTGTTATTTCTATTGTGTGCAATTTTACAAAACCAACGGCAAATAAGCCTTCCCTATTAACCTTTGACGAAGTAGAAACATTCTTCCACGAGTTCGGACATGCCTTACACGGATTGTTATCAGATGTTCAGTACAAAAGTCTTGCAGGAACCAATGTCTATACGGATTTTGTAGAACTTCCTTCTCAGGTAATGGAAAACTGGGCCGGAGATCCTGAATTCATGAAAGAATATGCCAAGCATTACAAAACCGGAGAGGTTATTCCGGATGCTTTAATAGAAAAGCTTCAGCGAAGCGGTACATTTGATCAGGGATTTGCAACTACTGAATACCTGGCAGCTTCGTTACTGGATATGCATTATCACACGACTAATGGAAAACTTGAGGGTGATATCAATACAATTGAGCGAGAAGCGATGAATAAAATAGGGCTAATCGGAGAAATTATTCCCCGCTATAGAAGCACCTACTTCAGTCATATTTTTGCCGGAGGCTATTCTGCCGGATATTACAGTTATATCTGGTCGGGAGTTCTGGATACAGATGCGTATCAGGCTTTCAAAGAGACCAGCTTGTTTGATCAGGCAACAGCAAAGGCTTTCCGTGAAAATATTCTTGAAAAAGGAGGATCAGAAGATCCTATGGAATTATACGTTAAATTCAGAGGTGCAAAACCAGGTATTGAACCTTTATTGAAGAAACGAGGACTGAACTAGTTCTAACTAAACAAAAACGGGTGAATGTATGTTCACCCGTTTTTTTATTCTCTTGCTTTCCATTAATCTTTGTATTCATCCCTCGCCAACCGCTCTTTAATCTCTTCCACATGTTTGGACTTCTTTGCCTGACGAAGCTTAATGGCCGAGTCCGTAAAATACTTGTGCTGCGTAAGGAAAGAAATTTGAATCTCATCCCATTTGCGATCGCTGTCAATTTTACCATGCTCGCGCAATTCCCTTCTCAGCTTATCGGCAATTTCATGAAAATCATCGCGACCCAGATAATCCAGATCTGCATCACAAATAATCTCTTCCAGTTTGTTTTTAGGTTTATGTGGAATTTGTGTCGCATAAATTAAATCCTTTACGATTTGGATCTGAGATTCACTGTATCCGTGTTTAGGAAGGTGTTCCTCTGCCAGACGTACTCCAATCGGCTCATTCTTCTCATACTGCTCAATGAATCCCGCATCGTGGTATGACGCCGCAGATTTAAGCAGGAAAAGACCTTCATCTGTAATTCCTTCCATTAATGCGAGTCGTTCTACAGCAGCCGTAACGTCTTTTGTATGCCAGATACTGTGATAATACAATTTCGGAGAAAGTCTTTCCTCCAGTAAATTGTGGATCGTACGCTCTGCCTTCATGTAGTTGATGGAACTGTACAGGTGAAGATCTACAATCTTCCAGAATCGTTCATTCGGAACCACACCGTGTTCATCCGCGCTTAACTCCGGCTTGATCCGATCTACAAAATACATATTTACCAGACCACTGTTTTTGGTCATGACTTCACCGCGCAACGTACATTCAAAATACGGTTGAATAGCCTCATACGTCGACTCCGAAATATTCACTTTCCCCGGCTTTCCATTTGTTTCCATCCGTTGCGCCAGATTTACTGTCGCCCCCCAGATGTCGTAGGCATAGCGCTTTTTACCAATTACTCCTGCAACAACTTCTCCGGTATTAATCCCTATTCTGAGTTGCCAGGGGGTGATTCCCTGAGCTTTTTCTATCTCAGTCTGTTGCTTCATATATTGCTGGATTTCAAGACCGGCAAGAACAGTTTGAATAGGGTTTTCTTTCGTTCGGATAGGCATTCCTCCGGCACATAAGTAGGCATCCCCTACTGTCTTAATCTTTTCCAGATTCCATTTTTCAATGATTTCATCAAATTTAGAAAAGAAAAGATCTAACCGTTTCAGCAAATCAATCGGTGGCATCTGATTAGCAATCTTCGTGAAACCGACAAAGTCGGTAAACATCACGGACACCCTGTTATAAGCTCTTGCACTCGTACTTCCTACCTCGCTCAGTTCTTTCACCGTATCTTCCGGTAAGATATTATGCAATAGCTTTTCTACTTTTTCCTTTTCCTGTTCCAGCAGTTGTTTCTTTTCTTCAACCTCTCGTTTCTGCTGCTCAATCTTTTTCTTCTGTTCTTCAATCTTTTTGTTCTGATCGCGGATTTCGCTTGTTCGCTCGACAATTTTCATTTCAAGCCGTACCATACGTCTACGTTGCTTCTCTAACCTGACTCTGTAAAAAATAAACAATGCCAACGCTATAAAAACAAGTACAACTATTCTGAACCACCAGGTCATCCAAAACGGCGGTTCTACATGAATAATCAGTGTTGTAGGTCGGTTGCTCCACTCTCCATATACTGATTTGGCAAAAATCTTAAGCTCATATACCCCCGGAGAAAGTGAGTTAAGCATAATACTGTTCTCACTTCCGAGATAGGTGTAATCTTCGTCATTTCCTTCCAGAAAATACCTGTATTCAACAAGCGAAGCATTTGCCAGATCATTCGAAGCAAATTGAATTTGTATGTTTCGTTGACGATGGCTAAGTCGAATCTCTCTCGTAAATGCTATAGAAGTAGAAAGGATTCCGTTTTCCTGTCCGGGCAAAACTTTATTATTCCCAATATGAAGATCGGTAAGAAAAACGGTTAAGTTCTGTCGTCCCTCCTGAAGATCTGAGGGGAGAAAGTGATTATACCCATAAATTCCCCCAAAGTATAGCTCTCCTTTTCGCGTTTTAAAAAATGCCCCGATGTTAAACTCATTACTCATCAGACCATCTATCTCCGAATAGTTAATGAAATTCTCCTTCTTCTTGTTGAACTTGGAAAGCCCCCGATTGGTACTTAACCACAAATTGTCGTTTTCATCCTCCAAAATTCCATATATCACATTATTAGGAAGACCTTTGTTTACATCAAATTGCTCAATCTGGTTATTTGTAACATGTACTTTTATCAGACCGTCCCCGTAAGTCCCTAACCAAAATACATTGGGTTTCGTCTGGTGAATGACATTCACATTTCCCTTTACGATTTTAGAAAGGTGTGTGTTAAAAGAGGAAGACTGAATGGTCAGTTCCCCGTTATGCAGAAGAATGCATCGGTACACCCCTCCGTTAGCAGGCGCAATCCAAAATTTATCAAAGACGTCTTTAAAAATATACTTAACCGAACCCAGTCCTTTATGATTCGAAACATAGGTGTACAAACCGGTATCAATATTCACCAGGCAAATACCTCCGCGTGTGGCCAGTAAATACCTGTCCGCATCTACCTGTACAATTTGGTAAACCCTGTCGTATTCCGAAGAAACACCTCGCTTATGAGGTAGTTTAACATACCGGTATGAAGAAGCGTCTTCCGGATTAATTTCCAGTCTATACAATCCATCCAAACACCCGACAAGTAATTCATTTTCATTAAGGACGAACAACGAAAGAGCCGGCATATCCACTTTACGGATCAAATTTACCTGTGCTTCTCTATAGAAGTGATTAAAACTGTTCCGGTTTCTGTCAAATCGGGAAATTCCATTACTATTTCCTATAAAAATGAAATCTCCATCATTATCCTCTGCAAATGACCATACACTGGGAGTTGGAAGACCCTGTTCCAGATTACCCGAAGGCCCTACACCTAAAAAACCCAAATAATTCGGATTAAATGTTCCGAATCCCCGCTGCGTACCAACCCAAAGCTGTCCATCCCTATCAATAAACAAACGGGTCGTCTGGTCATTAAGCAATGTGTTTTTCTGGAAAATATCCTGTCTGTATCTAAAAATTCGGGTTTCTTCTTCTCCGAATTGCAACTCGATAAGACCGGAAGAAACAGTGGCAATCAGGACAGTGCCATTATCCAGCACTTTAATGTCTTCTATTTCTGTCCCCGGAAAATTCGCGCTAAAATCAAAAATGAAAGGGCTCAATGAATCCGAGTGACCATCCCATAGGTACAAGTCCTTTAAAGAAGCTACAAGAAAAGATCCCGATTCGTAGGCTGTAATTGTTTTTATCGGCTCTGTAACTCCCGTGCTATCCAAAGTCGTCAGTGGTCGGACTTTCCCGTCTGAATAGACCAGTAACCCCTTGTCAATCGTTGATACAAAAAGTCCATACGAAAAGTAATAATTAAGACGGGTCATTGACCCGTCATTTACCGCATTTGAAAGCGGATAAAATTTTTCTGAAACAGGAGAGAACCGATATATCCCCCTGTTGTCAAATAATACAAATAAGTCTCCGGCTTCGTTCTCTGCAATACTAACGATCGATTTATCCTTGATCTTTCCTTCAGGAACAAATGAGTGAAACCTTTCATTTTTGGGATCATACGAAACTAATCCCTGCTGGGTACCAAACCATAATAACCCAGTTGATGCCTTTATCCCGCAGTTAAAGTAATTGCTTTCTATACCATTAGTCCGGTCTGCGGAAAAGATATGAAACTCATAGCCATCAAACTTGTTCAGACCATCTTGTGTACATACCCAGATAAACCCACTTTCATCCTGAAGAATGTCTGTCACATAACTTTGCGACAAACCACTGTTAATGGAATAATTTTGAAAGCGTATGTTAGACTGTCCCCAACATACGCTTCCCAAAATAAAGAGTACTCCCCAGAATAAGAGTTGTTTCATAAAATATATTTAAACCGCTTACTGCGCAGCTCCGGCAGCAGCATTCTCAACCTGGATAGCTGAATTCTCAAGATCCCGGTCGAAAAGGTATAAGCCTCCCTTGTCATTTCCGATCATGCGCAATTTATCCAGAATTGTACGTGCCAGTGCTTCCTCTTCCAACTGTTCGGAAACATACCACTGCATGAAATTATACGTAGTGTAGTCTTTCTCTTTCAAACAAATATCAACCACATTATTGATGCTGTCGGTTACTCCCAATTCATGCTCAAGCAATAGCTCGAAAACATTTAGTACCGAATCAAAACTAACGGGCGGTTGCTCCAAGGCAGGAATAATTGCTTTTCCTCCCCGTTCATTGATAAATTTCACCAACTTCAACATATGCATACGCTCTTCGTCTGAATGCCGGTATAAGAATTTTGCTGTTCCGTTGAGTCCGTTTGTTTCTGCCCATGAAGCCATTGCCAGATAAAACTGAGACGACGATGCCTCCTTCTTTAACTGGCTATTTAATACTTCTTCGATGTGTTTGTTCATTATGAATCTGTTTTTGTTATTAAATCTAATAAAATTTCGCAAATAACCAAGTAATTTGCAAACATAAACAGGCTGAATCAGCCTCCATTTTACTCATTGTCAAAGTTATCAATCTATTAACAATTATTCGAATGGAATAGTTATAAATTAGTGTTACCTTCGAATTTTAGAATTAGTCTAAGTTGAAAAGAATAACTTTTCGCCTTTACAGAATTTAGTGCATGGCAAAAAAGAAACATCGCAAAGGACCGCGCAAGTCGGGAAAAAACAAACTTAAGAACGTACTGAAAGACGGGATTCTTCATTATTTCGAAAACAATCCTGATCATACAATTGACTATAAACAAATCAGTAATACTCTTTCTATTAATGATAGCGAAACACGCAAACTGGTTCATAAAATTTTAGGAGAGCTAGCTGCCCAACATCTGCTTAAAGAAGTAGTACGGGGGAAATTTCGTTACAATAACCCCGAAAAAGAATTTGAGGGAACAATTGACTTCACAGCTCGAGGAGCTGCCTATCTGGTAGTAGAGGACAGAGAAAACGACATCTTTATACAACCCAAACATACGGGGAAAGCCCTGAACGGAGACCGGGTAAAGGTTAAAATCATTAAACGGGGAGCTAATCGCGACGAAGGGAAAGTCATTGACGTTATTGAACGTGACAAAAAGTTCTACGTTGGAGTACTGCAGGTCAATGAACGGTTCGCATTTCTGATTCCGGATAATCAGCGCATGAATGTCGATTTCTTTATCTCTAAAGAGAAGTTAAACGGTGCACAAAATGGACAAAAGGCCCTTGTTCGTATCACGGATTGGCCGGAAGGAGCTGACAGTCCTTTTGCAGAAGTTGTTGAAGTTCTCGGAATGCCCGGAACCAATGATGCAGAAATGATTTCTATTCTGGTTGATAACGGAATTGATTTCCGGTTTCCTCAGGAAGTTATTGCACAGGCAGAAGAAACATCCATCGAACTGGACGAAAAAGAGATTGCAAAACGCCTCGACCTCAGAGATGTATTTACGTTCACCATTGACCCGGCCGACGCAAAAGATTTTGACGATGCGTTATCATACAGAATTCTCGAAAACGGCAACAAAGAAATCGGTGTACACATAGCTGATGTCAGTCATTACGTTACCATGGGATCGCCTATGGATGCCGAGGCGTTGAAACGCTCTAACTCCGTGTATCTTGTGGATCGCGTTATACCCATGCTTCCGGAACAACTTTCCAATATTGCCTGCTCGTTACGTCCCAATGAGGATAAATACAGTTTTTCAGCAATTTTTGAGTTCGATGATAAGGATAAAGTCGTACGACAATGGTTCGGGAAAACCGTTATCCATTCAGACAGAAGATTTACCTACGAACAGGCTCAGGAAGTTATTGAAGGAAAATCAGAAGAACTCGCAGAGATTATCCGCGATCTGGACAGAATCGCAAAAATCTATCGGAAGCAGCGACTAAAGCACGGTGCAATGAATATCGAATCTGAAGAAATTCGTTTTCGATTAAATGATGTCGGACAACCGGAAGAAGTGGTTATAAAGGTCTCTAAAGATGCGCATAAGCTCATTGAAGAATTTATGCTGCTCGCTAACAGACATGTGGCCGAATTTATCGGAAAAGGAGATAAAGACCACCCGGCAACCCCTTGTATTTACCGGACACATGATAAACCGGACATGGGTAAAATTGAAACATTCAAACTGTTCATTGAAAAATTTGGCTACGACATTACATTCTCCAACGAAAATGACATATCGCGCAGTATCAATAAACTGTTAAATGATATCCGTTACGAAAATGAGTACTCGATTATTCAGACCATGGCTATTCGTTCAATGGCAAAAGCCAATTACGAAACAACAAACATCGGTCATTACGGATTAGCATTCGAATATTACACTCACTTTACATCCCCTATTCGCCGATATGCTGATTTGGTTGTACACAGAATCTTGCATGCTATGCTGGAGAAAAGACCAAATCCGTATGGTCTTCCGACATTAAACGAAATCGGGAAACAAACTTCAAGAATGGAGCGTAAGGCTGTAGAAGCAGAACGGGACTCTACCAAGTACTTCCAGGTCCAATTTGTAAAAGACCATGTGGGAGAAACGTTTGAGGGTATTGTCAACGGTATTACAGACTTTGGAATGTTTGTTGAAATGAAAGAGAACCGTTGTGAAGGGCTTGTCCCAATGGACTCCATCCCCGGTGACCGGTATTACTTCGATGCAGACACCTATCGTATCGTAGGAGCCCGTCACGGAGAAGAGTTTAATATTGGTGATGACATATGGGTTCGCATCAAAGAAGTTGATACCCGCCGCCGAACGATTGATCTCGAATTAACAGATCCTGTTGATTAAAGCATTCTAAGCACCGTTTCAACGTCTTCAGGACTATCAATGTTTGGGGTTTCAATCTCTGTTTCAACCACACGGATAGCATATCCGTTATACAGCCATCGAAGCTGTTCAAGTGATTCCCACAACTCAAGATCAGCCGGAGCAAGTTGTATCAGTTCTTTTAACGTTTGTGACCGGTATGCATACAACCCAATATGTCTCAGGTACGGAAACTTACTCAACCATTCTTCCTGAGGCACTTTTGCTCCAAAAGGAATTGCACTCCGGCTAAAATACAACGCGTTGTCTGCCTTGTTCTTCACCAGTTTTATCCTATTCGGATTATTCAGATCTTCATGGGTCAGATTTGGATTTCCCAACGTCGCAATCTGAACAGAGTTGTCATCAAATGCACGAATCAGCAACTCTAACTGACGCGCGTCTACCAAAGGCTCATCTCCCTGAATATTCACCACCAGATCTGCCTGAGGGAAATGCCCTAACACCTCGCCACAGCGATCCGTTCCGCTTTGGTGTACATCAGCTGTCATCATTACCTTGCCCCCAAAACTAGTCACATGATCGTAAATCCTTTGATCATCCGTTGCTACTACTACTTCATTAAAAAGCGTACATTTTTCAGCTCCCTCATACACCCTTCGGATCATTGATTTACCTTTCAGATCAATCAATGGTTTTCCGGGAAAACGGGATGAGCCATAACGGGCAGGAATAATTCCTAATGTATACATGCGTTCGTTTTTTTCAAACATACAAAATTAGCTTTATTCAACAGATATCCGGTTGCCTGTTCCTTACAACAGGACTCATTACACCTGCTTGTTTTAGTTGATTTATCAGAAACCGTTTCGTATATTTGTAGTCCTAACCTAAACGTACACAACTTGAAAACAGCAGATTATCGATTTCCGCTTGCCCTTACATTTATTGATGGGATCGGAAGCATTAAAGCTAAAAACCTAATCGCTTATCTCGGTTCAGCACAAGCCGTATTTGAAGAACGCAAAGCTGTACTCTCCAAGATACCCGGAATCCGCAACACCCGATTTTCGAAAAAAAACTTACAAAACGCGTTGGCAAAAGCAGAGATCACGCTGGAACAAATTACAAAAGAAAACCATCGGATTTTTTATTACCTCGATGACAACTATCCCCGAAGATTAAAACAGACCGAAGACGGTCCTGTATTTCTATTCGGAAAGGGTAACTTTGATAGTAATCCACCAAGAACAGTAGCCGTTGTGGGAACCCGAAATGCAACAAGCTATGGAAAACAAATTTGCAGCAACCTCATAACCACATTACAAAACAAACAAATCACAGTCATCAGTGGGCTTGCTCATGGCATTGATGGTATAACCCATCAACTTTGTGTCAAAGAAAACATCCCCACAATCGGTGTACTCGGACATGGACTGGACAGAATCTATCCAGCAGCACATAAACGTCTTGCCGAAAAGATGCTTGAAAATGGCGGACTATTGACCGAGTATATCCCCGGAACTATTCCTGACAGTGTCAACTTCCCTATGCGCAACCGGATTGTTGCCGGGCTCGCTGATGCTGTAATTATTGTAGAAAGTGACACCAAGGGAGGTTCTCTGATCACTTGTGAGTTTGCCAATGATTATAACAAAGATGTGTTTGCTTTTCCGGGGTCGGTTTATTCACAGTACTCAAGAGGATGTAACCGTATTATTGCCGAAAGTAAAGCACATTTATTAACTTCTCCGGAACAACTTCTGACCTATATGGGCTGGACTCCCGAAAAAAATGAAACTGGAGAACAACTTGCCCTTTCAGAAGCGCTAGATCATAATGAACAACTCATTTTCGAACTACTCCGGGAAAAAGAAAAGTTATCGCTTGATGCGATTTCCGTTATCAGCCAGATACCCAGAGCTCAATTAAGCAGCCTTTTGTTAAAAATGGAACTTTCAGGTTTTTTACAGGCTCTTCCCGGGAAAAGGTATCAGTTGGGTGAAAAATTACTGGTTCGTTGCTAATTTCCGTGTTTCTTGATGTTTCATCATATATTCACTATTTTCACCTCCCAAAACCAAATAAAAATGAAAAAAATATCCATACTTATCGGTGCCTGTCTTTTCATAGGTACTTCTTTTTCCCAAGTTGTTACCAACAAGGAGAATAGTGAATATAAATTTGAAAAAGTAGCTCATCACGATGCTACTCCCGTACTGAGCCAGGGGTATACAGGTACTTGCTGGAGTTTTTCAGCTCTTTCCTTTTTTGAGTCTGAACTGATTCGAAAAGGAGTAAAAGATGCCCCTACCTTATCCGAAATGTTCATTGTGCGAAATGCGTATCAGGAAAAAGCTGAGAAGTATATCCGAATGGGAGGAACAGTAAACTTTTCTCAAGGAGGGGCTTTTCATGATATCCCCTACGTTATTAAAAGATATGGGATAGTTCCTTCCGAAGCTTATCAGGGGTTAAACTATGGTTCTGATAAACACAATCACAGTGAGATGTTCAGTGCTGTAGAAGGTTATGTAAATGGCGTGTTGGAATACGTCAAAAACATGAGAAAAGGAACCTCTCTTTCTTCGGTATGGAAAAACGGACTAAAAGGGATTCTGGATGCTTATCTAGGTGCTGTTCCTGAAAAGTTTACTTACAAAGGAAAAGAGTATACGCCTGAGAGCTTTGCAAAACACATCGGTTTAAACATGGATGATTATGTAAGTATCACTTCGTTCACCAACCATCCTTTTTATGAGGAGTGCATGTTGGCTATTCCGGACAACTGGGCATGGGGAAAAAGTTATAATGTTCCGTTGGAAGATATGGTGCGCGTAACTGAAGAAGCATTGAAAAATGGCTATACAGTAGCTTGGGGGGCAGACGTTTCCGAATCCGGGTTCAACTTCAGAGAAGGGATCGCTATTGTTCCGGAAGATCCGTCAACAATAAAAATAAAAGGTGCTGACAATAAAAACTTCTCGGATGCAGGCGCTGAACGTGAGTCGAATGCTTTCCTTCAACCGGTAAAAGAGCTTGCAATCACTCAGGAATTACGTCAGGAAGGATATGACAACAAAACCACTCAGGATGACCATGGTATGCATATCACCGGGCTTTATAAAGAAGCTAACGGAACGCCATTTTATCTTGTGAAAAACTCGTGGGGAACCGGAAATCACCCGGAAGGGTATTTGTATGTTTCTCAAAACTATTTTAAATATAAAACTATTAATGTTTACTTGCATAAGGATGCCCTTCCAAAGGATATCCGCAGCAAGTTAAAACTATAAATACGGCTACTGATAAGAAAAAGGTGCTGCGGTTTGCAGCACCTTTTTCTTTGCATCACTACCGCTTCTTCAGTTTTTCAGCACATTTCTCCCATCCGCTTTGTTGTTGCAAGAATAAGACATTCGGCGTATTTACCTGTAGTCATTCACCGCCTAACTTTGTTCAAAAAACAACATGAAAAACCATTTACTTATCCCTGTCCTGTGCGGATCATTATTCACACAGATTGCGCACTCCCAGGAACTGGAGTGGTCTTTTGCAACAGCCATAGGAACGGCCAATAATTCGATAGCAACTCTGGCAACAGATAGCCAAAACAACTTTATTATAGGCGGTATCTTGCAGGGTACCGGAGATTTTGATCCGAATGCCGGAACGACTCAACTTACATCCAGTGGGTTAAAAGATGCTTATATTGCCAAATACGATGAGGACAAAAACCTTCTTTGGGCCTTTACTTTTGGAGGTGATGAGGACGAAGATATTATTTCCGATATTGTTGTGGATGACGCAGATAATATTTACATCGGTGGTTTTTTTACCGGAACAGTTGATTTTGATCCGAGTGCGGGAGAACAAAGCCTGACAAGCCACCCGATGGGAGTTGGGACAAGTGCTTTTGTTCTAAAGTTAGACGCAAATGGTAACTTCTTATGGGTTAAGGATTATGGAGTAGGAAACATTGCCAATTCCAACAAAATTATGGCACTTGCTCTTGACAATGATCGAAACCTCATTGTCGGCGGAAAATATTATTCCAACGGCAATTTCCCCATGGTGTTTGAAGAAGGAAACCCGGATGCTGAACTAAACGAAGGGGATAAAATGGCACAATATGTACTAAAACTCAACGAAAACGGGGAATTTATCTGGGTAAAAAGAATAGTTGCTCATTCCATTAAAAGTATAGAAGTTGATGCAGCCAACAGTATTTACATTACCGGAGAATATACGACCTCCGGTGTTTATTATAATCCGAATGATATGAACCCGGATCCGAACGTTGTTGAAACACTACCTGTATTCGGACAAACCGATATTTTCATTTGTAAACTGAATGAATCGGGAGAATATCAGTGGTCAAATGGAATGGGAAATGCCTATGTGGATAACGCATCTAAACTGGCTGTAGACAACAATGGAAATGTCAGTTTCATCGGTACATTCGTTGGAGAAATGGAGGTTGATCCTTCTGAAAATTCATTCTTGCTCAATTTCGACCTGTCTATTAACGCTTACATCATTCAATACAGTTCCGGAGGAACACTTAATTGGGCAGCAGCTATCGGAGATGAAAACGGGAAAGAAGACGTTTTTTACGATATCACGGTAGACTCCGGGAATAATCTATATATCGCAGGTTTTATTGGCGGACCAACCGACATGAATCCCGGAGTCGGTGATTCGATCGTAGGAACAAATGCACAATACCGACCTGTTATGCTAAAATTGAAAGGAGACGGGGAGTTTGTGTACACACAATATTATGCTACAAATACACTTTCAGGTAACTACAGTCATGCAACGGCGATTTCTCTCGCCACTGACGGAAGTGTTTATCTTGGTGGTAATTTTGCCGGTTTGCTGGATAGTGATGCAGGAGAAGGAGAAGCTAATCTGACGTCTACCGGCTTTACAGATTTGTTTGTTATCAAACTTCATAATGAAGTAGAAGGAGGACAGGGCGGTACTTCAGGTATAACAGAACATGTAAATACTCTTGCAGCCGTTGCCTATCCTAATCCGGGAGCTGATTTTGTTCTGATTCAGGCAGCTGTAGCTGAAAAATTTACTGTTCGTGTTATGAATCAATACGGACAGGTTATTTCATCCGAAACGTCACATAGTCATGAACATACTTTATCTACTGCGACATTTGCTACCGGCATTTATTTTATTGAAGTAGCAGCAGAAGGCAATCACCAGATTATTAAATGGGTAAAAGAATAAGTGTTGTGATTTCTGAAGGGATTGGGTACGAAAAATCGTGCCCGATCCTCTTCCTGATACCCTGTTTCTTTTTTTAATACCTTTGCACTGTAAAATGAACCCTGTAATTGCTTCTGCTTTACGTGCCTATGACAAAGGAAAAGGATACACTGAGATTAACTGCTTCTGAAGAGCAGGTTATGTTGCGCTTATGGGAATTAGGACAAGCAACCGTAACGGATCTTCTTGCTCTCTATCCTGAACCCAAACCGGCATACAACACAGTATCCACCCTTATCCGGATTCTTGAACGAAAGAAAATTGTCCGACACAAACCGAAAGGAAGAGGGTATATCTACACTCCCAAAATTAGCAAGGAAACGTATCGGGACGAGTTGGCAAAGCACCTTATTACAAAGTATTTTGATAATAATACCGAAGCTGTTCTCTCCTATTACAACAAGACAAAAACGCTTGATGATTTATTGAAATAACCTGGTTAAAATCAGTTCAAAGCCTGATTTTCATCAGTTTCTCTATTTTCTGTTCATGTTACTTTTAGGTAACATTAACGCATAAAATTTGAAGATATGAAAGTTAACATTCAATTCATTAATACCGAGCATTATCCAATTGCTGAAGGAATAATAAACAAAAAACTGGATAATCTTAAACGAAAATTTGACTGGATCATCAGCGCAGATGTTTTCTTTAAATCCGAAAAGGAGACAAAAGGTAAAGGATGGATTTGTGAGGTGAAAATCAGTTTACCCGGACCTCAGATTCATGCCACTTGTGATGAAGCAAGTTTTGAAGCAGCAGCAGCCGGAGTTTCCGAAGATTTGGAAATTCAACTAAAAAAGAGAAAAGACGAACTGGTGGCACACTAGTATTTATAGCGATAATGTATAAGAAAAAGAACAGTACAAGACATTCTTTTAACAAAGCAGAACTGATCTGAGGTACATACAAGGGCTTTTAGAGCACAAAAGTAGCAGCACAATAGAGGTTTTACACACACTTCATTACCAGTAGTTTACAAAACATAAAAAGCCCCTTTGACGATTTATAATTTTATGCTACATTCGGGTGATCGTGCACCTTTGGTGTGTGTGTATATTAGTTAGCTACAATTCCTGAAATGAAAAAACATGAAGCACTTAGTTAAAAAATATGTCAAGCTTGCTCAATTATCAGAGGGGGCAGCAGAAGTATTAAACAACGCTCCTGTTGATGAAGTTGAATTGACAAAAATAGCCGACAAAAGAATGGATGGATATTTTGCTTATGCTTTTACAGAGGATAACAAAATGGTTCAAACCTTTAAATACGAAAACGAAGGAAAAATCTATTTGATCCCAGAACCAGATCCAATTGTTATTTACTTTGATACAGCACTACATTACCACAAAACGATAAAGAGCAGACGAGATGAGCTGTTCTCTAAACTTTCTGCTGATTACAAAGATTTTCATGCTGTAAATGGAGATTTCTATTGGTATTATTCTAATGCATCCAATTTTATCATTTTCCTGTTTTTATCTCTTGAGGCATTTATCAACAAATCAATTCCAGCAGATTTTGAATACAGAAGAAAAATCCAAAACAAAAGAATTGAACTGTTCGACAAATTACAGATACAGCGACATATTGAGTTCTTGGAGAAAATAAAAAAAGTAATTCCTCAGGTGCCTCAGTTTGAAGGAAAGAATTTTGTTGGCGAATTCACTCACAAATACGATTTAATCAAAGACTTAAAGAATTTCAGAGACGAAATCGTGCATACCAAATCTTTTGAAGGGCTTGACACCAATAACTTCTATGAAGGGCTCTTCGTTAGAAGTCTTAATTTTGATTATGACAAAGTGCTTTTGGCTGCTAGAGATTATATCAACTACCACCAAGAAAACTTAATTGAAGAATGTCAATGCGGTAAAGATTAAAAAATTAGCTAACACGGTATATAGCAAATAGGGCGTTCAGTGGTTTACGAAAGGTCTGTGCTATTTACTAACCAACACCGCCAGCTGGCGGATATTGCTTTTTACTTCCCTACTTGCCATATACTAAACGTTATGCGCAATAAAGACGCACTATCTTCAAAAAATCCCCACCTTATTCTCATACAATTTTGACGACTTAAAAAATAAATCATACATATTTGACGTTTTTTATGTATATTTGATAGAATAACAAGCAGAAAAATATGAGAACAATTAATGAAAGTACTAATATTAGAAGTTGACTCGAATGAATTAATAAGAGGAATCATTAAGGAGGGAAATGCTAAAGAAATGCCTTCTGTAAAAGATGCTTGGCAATTCAATTTTAATAAGCATAGTTTACCAAAAGATAAAACGGCATTTATTTTGGTAAAGGAAGATACACCTAAGATAATAGAAGGTTGTATGATTTTTTCAATGCATGATACATTTGGGCCTTTCATGGATTATTTGGAAGTTGCTCCTCATAACAAGGGATCGGAAGGAAAATACAAGAGGGTATCTGGCTGTTTAATTGCTTATGCATGTGGTTTAAGTTTTGAAAAGGGGCAAGATGAGGACAAAGGTATTTTAACTTTTAAGGCATTTAGTAATAACGAAGAGGATCAAAAGAAATTAGAAAAATTGTATCGAGATAAGTATGGTACTGTTATGAATCCTTGGGGATATATGGAAATACACCAAAACCAAAGTCGACTTTTAATTGAAGAATATTTAGGTGATGAGGATGATTTAGCTTAATTAAAAGATTGTAAAATGAAAAAAGATAAAAAAATAGAATTTGATGATGTTATTGGTGGTAACATTTCAAAAGAATTGACAAAAAAGGAACATGATTCAATTAGAGAATATAGACGTCGATTATATGAAAAAAGATCTTCGGAAGAAAAGATAAATGACATTTTAACTGGATTTCGATTTTCGTTAAAGAACTATGCCGACAATGAGAACCCTGAAGATATTATTCTTTTAGGTCAGTTTTTAAATTCACTTCTCAAACAAATTAAAATCAAGAAAGGAGCATTCGCTGAGTATATCGATATCTCACCTAGAAATATTAACAAGTATTTTAACGGTGAGAGAAAATTTAGCATTGAACACGCACTAATGCTTGAAAAGCTATTTAAAATAAATGCGGAAATACTGCTTGAAGTGCAGCTTAAGAATGAATTAATTGAAGCGAAACGATCTCATCGGGGTGAATATGATAAATTCAATTTAAGCGATTTGTTAGCTATTTAATTTTGCAAAATACTTGCAACAAGAAATTCAAAAACACTAAAGATTAATACGCATAACACACTCTAAGCGTTAAGCCAAAATTCCCTATATTCGAGTGTCGGCATAAACGCCTACGCGGAACTGTTACCAGCAATTATGAGGAAAGAAGAAATAGAAGCTGAAGTTTTACATAATTATCCGTTGTTCTGTAAACTATTAATCAATTTAGAAAAAGGATTAAACGCAGGACTGAAATGGTATTTAAAGAACGAGCCTGATCTTTTTAAGCAAAGAGATTTTAGACCAGGAACATTGGGTCGATATATGTCAGCTTCATTATCCGTGAGATTTCATTTCGACAGAACGGTGGATTACATCAAACAAGAAAATTGGGATAAAGATTTCATTCAAACTTACACCTTTGAATTAATGAAAGAATCTGGATACCTTGGTCACTTCAAAGACATTGATCAATCTATTCGGTTTTATCTTTTTCATTCATTTTATCATCAACTTGAAACAACTATTCGAATTATTATTGACAAATTAAATCTGGCTGAAGGCAAAGGAAAGCCATTGGACAAGGTCAATAAAATAGTGGGTTGTTTTCCAGAAGATTTTATTACTTGCCTAGACGCTCTAAGAAATACCATTCATAACAACGGCTATTATAGACCACAGTTTAAGCAACCGAAAGAGGTTCATTATAAGAATGCTCAATCGGAAATTCATTTTAAAGAAAACGAGAGAACAGCAATGACAACAAAAGACACAATCTCTCTTATTTGTGAATTAGCTGAATTTACAGAATGTCTGTTGAAACATCCGGAAATAAGGAAGATCGAAATCACAGAGGACAGAAATTAACTACTGCTAACAGCAGCTATATTGTCACAATCTATAATTGATACACTTGATGTGGTTTATATGCAATCACTTATAGAGTTGGTTTTCATTTAATCAAAGAATTTGACAAGACAATTTTGTTTAGAGGTAATTGTGCTGCGACTGGACCTTCTGTTTTTACACTTATTGACAGAAACACAGGGCATAAAGTTAAAGAGTTTGACCAACTTATTTGCATTGACACGGAAAACTACAATTCTGACCATTTCATTATTTACTGAATTGACAACGAAAAACGCTTAAAATACCATTCACAGAAAATCTAACTTCTTCGGCATTTTATCGAAAAAAATGGTAAAAAGATTAGTTCTCAGTACCTGCAAATAATCTAACAAAATATAAAAACAGAAATAGCTGCGTACAATATTGTCTAAGAAAAAAGCACGACCCAAAATGTCGTGCTTTTCATATTTTGTTCTTGTATTAGAATCGGAATGTTACCCCTCCCAGAACCTGGAATTTCTGAACAGGATAATTTTGCCAGCGTTGGTATTGTTGCGCTGCAAAATTATTGAACTGTAAAAAAGCCGATATCCGTTTATTATAACGGTATTCAATCCCCAGATTTGCATCTGCAAGGAAGCCCAGTTTCCTGTAATAGAATAACTCTTCCTCCTGGATATCCTCTCCTAGAGCATACTCCATCGCTTTTCTTCCTCCCTGCATTGTCAGATCAAGATTCACATAAAACTTATCAAACAAGTTGTAATGACCACGAAGCCCTATAACCAGTTCCGGTAGGTTCCATGCGTACGGATAGAACCGTGTCATGTAACTGTAATACTGCCCGATCAGATCAATTTTCAGTTTTTCATTTGCCTGATAGGAGATACTTCCCTCTATCCGGGTTATGTTCATAGTGTCATAAACTGCCGTAAAACGATTGCCTCCGGAATAAACTGTATCCACCACATACAGTAATTTATTGGTGAATTTCCCGAAAGAAAGATTAACATCAAAGGAAACCTTCTTTGACAATACTCCTTTGATCCCTCCGTTCAGGTTCAGGGCGTTGTATTCATTTCTCAATTCAAGATTAGATGAAACGAATGGATTCTCCTGACTCACACGTTTGAACGTGTTCTGGCGAACGCCTCCGTTTAATCCTACATACGGAATAAGAATGTCATTGAAGAAGGAATACTGGAATTTTGCCAGCGGAACAGCTATAAATTTCGTTTTTTCCCTCGCGTCCAGTACAAGGTCCACCCCGACGTTCACCGACCATTTTCCATTCTTACCGATGGTGGTAATATTCGGCTTAATATTTACCAGTACGTTGTTGTCTACAAACCCCGAATCCAATCCGATCAATGTTGAATCTTCAATTCCGTATTTATAGTTGTTGTACCGGACATTAAAATCAGCGGCATACACTTCTGTTTTCAACTTGTAATCAAACGAAGAATAGATTCCGAGATAGTTTTCACGAGCCTTCCATTTTTCCAATGTATCCGCACGTTTTCTGTCAAAATAATTGTTGTATTCAACGCCAATCTTGTAATTCAGGTTCGCACTGTCTTTCTTATGCGAGTGGTATTCTCCAAACACACCTGTATTATTAAACCGTTGGCGAATACTATCTCCGGGAACATCTTCATTACGAATGCCATAAAAATGATGCCCTTGGTTAAAATAGTTCACTTTTGCTGTAATGGTGTACTCCTTCTCGATCATTTTACCGTAAGCGTCCAACCGGGTACGGTCAAACTGAGACGGGGCATATCCTTTTATTTTTCCCCATGAACTATGGTGTTTTGCGCTAATCCCCCAATGAAATTTCCGGGAACGCGTTGAGTTAATAAACACCTCACCCAGTGGCATTGTATAATTACCAAAACCTAACTTCACATAGCTGTGGTAGAGTTGTGGTAATTTATCAACCAATTTAATTCGCGCAGGATCTATTTTTTCCAGTTCAAAACTATGCTCCTTTTTCAAGGACAATAGCGGATAACTTACCTGCGGAACAGGCATTACGGTATCCAATACGGAAGGTTTTTCAGCAATACGAAAAACAGGTTCTATTTCCCGTTCAGCCTCATACACGAACGTATAACCGCCTTCATTTTGTGCCGCTGCAGAGAACGTCAATACTATAACCGCTAAAAGTGCTTTTACCTTATTCATTCTGACCTCCTTCCTGCGCATTTTCTTCCATTTCAATGATGTAATCTCCTTTCTCCTCCAGGTCCTTCGGTTTGTCTTTGAGCTGCATCAACTCCTGCATTAATTCATTGGCTTCATCCAGAATACCATCGGTCTGGTTGGTATAATTATTAATTACCGAGTTTAATGTATGTTCAGCCTGGAACAAATCTTCCACCTGAATCAGGTTTCGGGTTTGCAAGATTAACGCTTTGGCAATCCAGTAATCATAGGCGGGTTTCATTTTCAGTAGTTCACGAATGTGATTTTCTGATGTTTTATATTCCCCCTTATGGTAATAGATTTCAGCCAGTGTGTATTTTGACTGCGCAGCCAAAACAGTAGATGTCTTTGAAATGACATAGTTTAACGGTTCCAGTGCTTCATCGTAACGCTCCAGTCGGGCCAGTGAAACACCTTTACTAAATTGTGCCTCCAGCTTTTCTGATTGTTCTGCCAATCCGTTTTCGAATACAACTTTAGCTGCTTCGTATGAATTTGCCCAGTTTTCGAGGTAGAAATGACAACGCATCAAACCGAGGTGAGCTGCATAAATCCTTTGCGGTGTGGATGCTTCCTCTTTCAATCGGCTGTAATGCAGTATCGCATCTGCATAATTTCCGGTGTTGTATTCATAAACCGCCGCCCGTGCAAGAGCCGTTTCATGATAAGCCCGCTGATCGCCCTCCAAAACCCGGAGATAATACGTATACGCCTGTTCTTCTTCTCCCAGGATATAATGCGATTGTGCAATAAAATACACTGCCCGGTTTTTCTGCAACCCTTCCGGATAAGCATCCAGGTATTCAATAAATTTAGGTATTGCCTCCCGGTAATTACTATCCAGAAACAGGTCATACGCTGTATTGAAATAAATAGAATCCTGAAGATCGCCTGTAATTCCCGCACAAGGATATTTGTGGGCAAGTTGCGTAATCTTAAACGGCTCTCCTGACTTCTGGTAAACCTCAATCATCTTTTGCGAAGCATATTTACAAATCTGCTCATCTCCTCCATACTCCAGTAAAACACGATTCAGATAGCTTTCCGCTTTTTCATAATCTGCTTTTCTCAGGTAAGTCACCCCCAATTCATACAAAGCGTCTTTTGCCAGAATATTATTGGGGTGATCATTTAAGATCTGCTCAAAATAACGGATAGACTCATTGTCCTTGTTTTGGTTCCGTGTTACAATTCCCGCTTCAAATATGGATTTGACCAGATAAGGCGATCCAGGATAATTGTTGATAATGTCCAGTAAAGACTGTAATTGCTTATTCCGTTGGTCTTTGAAACCATAACATTTTGCCTGGTAGAAACGGGCACGGTCACTGAAGCCCTGATTGGCCTGCACCACTTTTTCGTAATACTCTATTGCCGCATCGTTCTTTATCGGTTCTTCGTGAGAACTCAGGTAAAAAGCATCTGCAATCCGCATATTGGCATCTGCCAGTTTTTTCTGATCCGTAACAAACGTTTGTTGTGTGTACGTTCTGAAAGCTTCTACTGACTGGATACGATCGTTCAGATTGAAGTATGAGTAACCAATATTGTAATACGCCTCGGCTCTCAACTGCCCCAACAAGCTTCCCCCGTTTGCAAGGAAATAACGATAGGCCTGGATAGCCTGCTCATAATTTTTCATCTGGTAATAAGCGTCCGCGATCCAGTAATTGGCTCTCCCGATTAATTCTATTTCCACAGGGTAGCGTGACACCAACTTGAAAGAGGCTATCGACCTTTCATAATCGGATTTTGTAAATTCTTCTACTCCTTTGTTAAAAGCAATCATTTGATAGGCGCTCTTCATCCGGATATCGGGAGTTCCGATTTCATCAATAGAATGAAGTGCTTTTTCATAGTTTTTTGTGGTCATGTACACATTTACCAGATACTGGTACACGTCTTTCCGTTTGTTAGAGTTCGGATAACGTTCCAGATACAACTCAAACGCCTCAATCGCCTCATCGTACGGGTTAATATCTAACTTGTAGGATAAGATCGCGGCGTTGTACAACGCGTCTTCCTGAATTTTTTCATCAAAATCAAGAAAAGAAGCCTGCTCAAAAGCGGTTCGTGCATAGGCATAGTTCTCCAATTTCAAATAACACTCTCCGATGTGGTAAAAAGCAACCTGCCCCAGTTCGTCCTTCTTTCGAGTAACTTTATCAAAATACGTTACTGCTTCTTCATACGCTGCTGACTTGTACAAAGCAAAAGCAAACTGGTAATCGTCTTCTCGTGTCGTTTTTGCCGTCTTATTGTACTCCCGCAGAAAAGGAACAGCCTCATCGTACTTCCCGATTTTGTAATATGCATCCCCGATCAGGTGATTGATCTCCGTAGAATTTGCCGTAGCCATTGAATCCATAATTGCCGGAGCAAACTCAACTACCTTTTCATAATTTCCCTGTAAATAATAGATCTGTGTGATATAATACGGAACTACCTCTCTGAATCGCGCATCGTCCAACAAGCGTTCAAAATGTTCCAACGCGGTCTGGTAGGACTTGTCCTGATAATGAATATGCGCGTAATAATAAGTTGCCGGAGCCGCATACTGGCTTTGCGAATCTTTTACTTCGAAAAAAGCATCCCGTGCAGGTGAAAAATTCCCTTCCTGAAAATGCGCATATCCTAACTTAAAAAAATACTCATTTCGATCCGCTTCGGGAACATCCTGTTTATCCAGTTTTTCATACCAAAGAATTGCTTCCTTGTATTTTTTCTTTTGGTAATAATACTTTCCAAGCCTAAGATAGATTTGGTGGCGGTATATGGTCTCCGGAAAATCTGTGAGAAACTGCTCCAGCAGCTTTACTCCATCATCATTGTATAACTCCAGAGCGGACATACCTTCGTAATACCTCGCTTTTACATAAAAAGGGGCATTGGAGGGTTTACAGGTTGCGATGTAGCGGGCAAACTCCTCACGAGCCGCGCTGTATTGTTCTTTCTGGAACAATTCTTCAGCCCGGTAGAATAGCGCATCATCAGAGTTGTATCTCTCTGTCTCCTGCGCATTTAGTAGCATAGGAATCACTAAACAAGCCACAAGCAAAATACGTACCATGTCCAAATAACTTTTCTAAACTATAAAGTTACACCTAGTTTAGAGCTGTTCAGGCGGGCATTTCAAAAGTTTTACACCCTATCATGTTAAGATAATTTCCTGTTGTCGTTCGGTAACCTCTTTTATCTGTACTATTTTCGTAGTGGTGGAAAAGGTAATTGATATTCATAATGGGAAGATCTATCAACAGGATCATCTGGTGCTGTTTGATGTGGATCTTGAACTGAAAAAGGGTGAGTTTGTTTTCCTGATCGGTAAAACAGGAAGCGGGAAAAGTAGTCTGTTGAAAACCCTTTACGGAGAAGCAACGCTGGCTGACGGAACCGGTTCTGTTGCAGGGTTTGATCTGCGCAAGCTCAAACGTAAACATGTACCTTTTCTTCGCAGGAAGATCGGAATTGTCTTCCAGGACTTCCAACTGCTCATGGACAGAACGGTGATGGAAAATCTTGTTTTTGTTATGAGAGCCACCGGATGGAAAGGCAAAAAGGCCATGGAACAACGCGGAATGGAAGTACTCAACCTGATTGGATTGGGAGAAAAAGCATACCGTATGCCGCATGAACTTTCAGGAGGAGAACAACAACGTATCTCTATTGCCCGTGCGCTTATCAATAAACCGGAAATCATTCTGGCGGATGAGCCAACCGGAAACCTGGATCCCGATACGTCGAAAGAGATTATGCAATTACTTGTTGCCATAGCCGGAGAGGGAACCGCTGTGTTGATGGCTACGCATGATCTTTCGCTTATGGAACAATTCGGAGGCCGCGTAATCCGTGTGGAAGAAGGGAAGATTAAGACACTTACTACCATGAAGGATTTCGACCCGTTCTCTTCCGGAGACAGTAAACGGGAGGAATAAGAAAAAAGCAAAAACCGGTTTACTTTGCTTCTGTCAAACTGCGTATCAATCTCGCATTGAGTTCTAGATCAAAAATTGCTTTCAGCTTATTTGTTCTTTCTTCAAAAGCTGCCGGATTATTAGGTCGGGTTGCTAATTCACGTATCTTTTCTTTCCATTCAGAAGGAGTATTGGCGATCTGACACAGCTCTTCCAGCCCTGTTCCTTCAACCATAGTTGTATTTGCCAAACAATATCCTCCGTTTGCCAGAGCATTCAATAATTTGTGCTTAATTCCGGTATTTTGAAACGTGGGTAACAGATTGATTTTTGCTTCGCGGATCAGTCGGTTTAGTGCTTCGTTGTCCGGATTGGGAAGTACTTTAATCTTAAAATTCCGGGAAGCCAGCCACTTTGTAAAGCTTTCCGAGGGGTCTTTTCCTGCAATGACCAGTTCCAGTCCATTGTCCGATTCCCAAAGATCATTTATGATATAGCGAACCGCATTCTCATTTTCCATGACCGATAAGTTTCCGTGAAAAAGTGCATAGGACTTTGTCCCTCTTTCTCCCGCTCCCCAATGCAAGGGGTTAAAAACAGGAACGTATACCCCTTTACCATAGTGTTCCTGAAAATAGGCGTTGTCTTTGGGGGTTACGGTCAGAATTTCATCCGCGAAGGAAAAAATACGTTCGAACTGTTTTAGTTTTATTGCCTCCGAACGGAAAAACAACCGCTTTTTTAATTTCGGTTCAATCTTCGCCAGTTCTTCATAATAATGGTGTTCCACATTATGTGCCCGAACTCCCAGCCACCGGTTTTGTAATGACTTATGACTAATAAAATAGCACGTATGGATTCCTTCAAATAGGATTGGAAAGGTATCTTTTTTCAGGTTTTTCAATAACGCCTGATCGGCCCTGCTTCTCACAATAAACGGAACTGCCGAAAGTAGTAAAAAAGGGTTCGTATCCCGCTGGTAATAAAACACCTCATCAGCTACCTCAAGCAACGCATCCTGTTCTCCCCTTCCATATTCATAACAATGCAGGATAACACGCATACCGATTTCCCGCAATGCTTTACAACGATGATATACATCAATTACTCCTCCGTAATTATAGGGATAAGGGACATCGAATGAAACAATATGTATTCCGGACGTATCAGCTGACTTCATAAATCTCTTTTAAAACCTCTTCTTCGTGTTCCCAGCACAACTCTTTTGCCGCTCGCTGGCAGTTCTGCTTCCAGTAGGTCAACTGTTCCTCATTTCGGGCGGTCTCCATAAAGAACGCTGCTAATTCTTTCGGATCATGCGATGGAATAAATGTTCCCACCTGGTATCCTTCCACCACTTTGCGAATTTCCGGCAAATCCGATGCCAGTACGGGTGTGGTTGCGTGAATATAGTCAAATACTTTATTGGGTAATGAAAACCGATAGTTCAGGTTGGTGTCTTTGTCGAGTGTTAACCCGAAATCTGCATGAAATGTATAGTACATCAATTCATTAAAGGGTCGTTTTCCATAAAACCGCACCTTGTCTCCCAACTGCTCTCGCGCTACCTGTTCTTTTAGTTGCGGAACGACATCTCCGTCTCCAACAATCATAAGAAACAGCCCTTCTGTATATTTCATGGCTTCCACTGCCTCCTCTACTCCCCGGTCGATGTTGATGCCGGCTCCCTGAACAATCAATAGTTTCTTGTCTTCCGGAATTCCCAGTTCACTTTTTGGTACAATGTCTTTGGGCGTCCATTTACGTGAGACATTCCGCACAACACGAACGTTCTTCCCGTATTTTTCACTGTAACGCGAAGCGATCGAGTCATTCACAGTGTAAATCGCCTCTAACTTCGGGAAAATCCACTCTTCTATACGCTCCCAGATTCTTTTAATGCGGGGTCGGCTCACCAACTCGGGAACTTCTGTGAAATACTCATGCGTGTCGTAAATCAACCGGTTTCCTTTGATCTTTGCTGCCAGATATCCAGACAAAAGGGTGTCAAGATCATTGGCTAAAAGGTGTGAACTTTTGTGAAACAACTGAAACAGAAACAGGCGAATATTATATTCCGCATAAAACAATGCGCCTTTGTCAAAAAATAATTTCATGCGCACACATTTGTACTTTCTGTCCGGCATAGGAAGACTATTTTTTCTTTTTCTGCCGACAAGCGTAACTATAAAGCCCTGCTCCATAAGAAAAGAACAGACTTTATCGACCCGATTGTCCGTTACCAGATCGTTTGTTACGGATACAATGATATGTTTTCTTGCTGCCACCTCGACAAAACTACGAAAGTCAGGAATACTTCTACCTTTTAGGTTCTATTTTTACGAATTCTCTGTTCCAATCGGCATCAACTTTTGACCGACAAGATCTCTTTCCGGTAAAACCGCGCTTACCCGCTCTAGTATTTCCGTTTCAAGGTGCTTCAAAATTTTATGTTTTACAAAATGACGATGTACTACCAAACCAATGGTACGGTAAGGAACCGGGTTCGTAAACTGACCGATCTTTTTACTTTCTTCCGGAGAAAGTTCAATGGCTGACAAGTACGGCAAGAGTGTTGAGGCCTTGTTTGCTTTTACAAACCGCAACAGGCTATCAATGGAGCCTGCTTTGTAGCGAAAATTCAGCTTATTGTTAATCTTCTTTTCATGGACATCACACAGCTCAAGTACTTGTGTTCGCATACAGTGTCCTTCCTCCAGCAGGCACAGGTTACTGACATCGAGGTCACTGGCTGTAATAAAGTCAGCAGTACAAACAGATGAGTCATAAAAGACAAATGGTTCATCATAGAGTTTCACTTCCATAATATCCTTTTCATGGACAGGAATAGAAATGATACCTATATCCAAATCCCGGGACTTGATTCTGCGTATAATCTCGCTTGTCGTTTGTTCTGTAACCTGAATATCGAGTTTTGGAAATTTTTCGGCAAAACTGTGTAAAAACCTCGGAAGTAGAAATGGTGCCACAGTCGGGATTACTGAAATGCTCAAACTTCCCTTTTCTTCTCCTTTAATTTCTTGTGTAATTACTGTAAGATTGTCAATTTCTTTGTTGATTTGTTTTAGTTGTTCCACAATTAGCTCTCCTTCTTTTGTCAGTTCAACCGGTTTCTTCTTTCTGTCAAAAACAGGAATACCAATCTCTTCTTCGAAACGGGCAATCATCGTACTAAGGGTTGACTGCGTTACAAAGCAACTTTCTGCAGCCTGTTCAAAATGTCTATACTCCGCCAGAGCTATAATGTATTGAAATTGTTGAATATTCATTGATGGTGTCAATATTAATATTGAAAATATAGTTTTTGTAGATCAAAATAACGACATAATTTTGAAAAATAAAAACGATCACTCTTTAAATAAATACATTATGAAAAAATCATTAGGAATTGCATTTACAGTTCTGGTTTTCAATGTGACAGGGCAAGATGCTTCAGAAGGAATGGCTGGCTGTCCTTTTCATGCTTCAGGGGGAACACAGAACGCGAAGAATCACTCCGAAGGCACCTCTTCCAGAACAGAAGAAACAACACCCGCAACCGGAATGAAAGGAACAACCAATAAGGATTGGTGGCCTAATCAGTTAAATTTATCCGTTTTGAGGCAACACTCCGAATTGTCGAATCCAATGGGTAAAGATTTCGATTACGAAGCGGCTTTTAATCAACTCGATTATGAAGCGTTGAAAAATGATCTTCGTAATCTCATGACTGACTCACAGAGTTGGTGGCCGGCTGATTTTGGGCATTACGGACCGCTGTTTATCCGAATGGCCTGGCATAGCGCAGGTACCTACCGAACCGGAGACGGTCGGGGCGGATCTCGTGAAGGTCAGCAACGGTTTGCCCCTTTAAATAGTTGGCCGGATAATGCCAATCTGGACAAAGCAAGAAGACTGCTCTGGCCTATAAAACAAAAATACGGAAGCAAAATATCGTGGGCGGATCTTATGATTCTGACCGGAAATGTGGCACTGGAATCGATGGGGTTTGAAACGATCGGATTCAGTGCAGGACGGGAAGATGTTTGGGAACCGGAAAGTAATGTGTACTGGGGAAAAGAAACCAAATGGCTTGATGATAATCGTTATTCGGGAGATCGAGAACTGGAAAATCCGTTAGCTGCTGTTCAAATGGGGTTGATCTACGTGAATCCCGAAGGGCCTAACGGAAATCCCGATCCGATTTTAGCGGCAAAAGACATCCGCGAAACATTTGGTCGAATGGGAATGAATGATGAAGAGACAGTAGCGTTGATAGCTGGTGGTCATACCTTTGGAAAAACACATGGTGCGGGGCCTGCATCTCATGTAGGACCGGAGCCTGAAGCAGCAGGTATTGAAGAGCAGGGACTCGGATGGACGAGCAGCTACAAATCCGGTAAAGGACAAGACGCCATAACATCCGGACTGGAGGTTACCTGGACTACTACACCTGCCAAATGGGGACATGGTTTCTTTAAGAGTCTTTTCGGGGAAGAGTGGGAATTAACCAAAAGCCCCGTAGGTGCTCACCAATGGGTCGCAAAAGATCCTAAAGTGATGGTTCCTGATGCTTTTGATTCGGAGAAACAACACAGACCAACAATGCTGACCACCGACCTTTCACTTCGTTTTGATCCGATCTATGAAAAAATTTCAAGAAGGTTCCTCGAAAATCCGGATGAATTTCAAAAAGCATTTGCCCGCGCCTGGTACAAGTTAACACATAGGGATATGGGACCAAAAGCATTACACCTGGGACCAGAGGTTCCAGCAGAAGAATTCATTTGGCAGGATCCTGTTCCCACTGTTGATTACCAACTCGTAAATGATAAAGAAATCCTTACCCTGAAAAAACAGATTGCTTCTTCCGGATTAACTGTAAGTGAATTAGTTTCTACAGCTTGGGCTTCCGCTTCTACTTTCAGAGGATCTGATTTCCGGGGAGGAGCTAATGGCGCACGTATACGTCTTGAACCACAAATAAACTGGAAAGTAAACAATCCTGCTCAATTGAAGAAGGTTCTTGCTAAACTGGAAGACATTCAGACTACTTTTAACAACCAATCAAAAAGCAGTAAAATATCACTTGCCGATCTGATCGTATTAGCCGGAAGTGTCGGTGTGGAACAAGCAGCAGAGAACGCAGGTATAACTATTCAAGTTCCGTTTGTCCCTGGACGTACAGATGCAACGCAAGACCAAACCGATGCTGCCTCTTTTAGTGTTCTTGAGCCAATGGCTGATGGTTTCCGTAATTATCTGAAAACAAGTTATACGGTTTCTACGGAAGAGTTATTGATTGACAAAGCTCAACTCTTATCCTTAACGGCTCCGGAGATGACCGTCCTAATCGGTGGAATGCGTGTATTAGGAACAAATTACGACGGATCGCAACAGGGCATTTTTACTACTGCTCCGGGAACGCTTTCCAATGATTTCTTTGTAAACCTGCTTGCTATGAATACCATCTGGAAAGCGGTAGATGCTACTCAGGAAGTCTTCGAAGGGTACGACAGACAAACAGGAAAGCAAAAGTGGACAGCAAGTCGTGCCGATTTGATCTTCGGGTCCAATTCAGAATTACGCGCTCTTGCTGAAGTATATGCCAGCAACGATGCAAAAGAAAAGTTTGTTACGGATTTTGTAGCTGCCTGGGTAAAAGTAATGCAACTGGATCGTTACGATTTGAAATAGAATAAACCCCTAAAATCAAAAAAGACCATTCGCAACCTGTGGATGGTCTTTTACTTTTTCTATTCTTATCCCTAAAAAAGAAAAAAGCCGATCGTTTGTATGATGGCGAGGACAAAAGTAGCAGAACAACAAAAATTTACACACATGTAAGCATGAGGGGTTGTAAACTCTTCAGAAGTTCTTTTGCTAAAAAAAGAATAATTTGTCAATCCTCAGAAAATGTTTAGTTTAGGTACAAATACCAACACCAAAAGGTACACAAAGTCAACAAATGGTTGACAGCTTTGTAGTCTGATGGTGGGGTTATACGTATGTTGGGCGTCATTTATGAAAAACTGACAATGAAAAAAGGCATACTTAAAGGAATAGCTCCTTCATGGAAAATTGAGCAATACTGCTTATGAAGTAAATTATAAAAATTACAATTTAGATCTTCCTCCCGGAATATATATATGCTAAAAGCGGTAAACGAAAAAGGTACTGAAGTGATTAAAATGGTAGTAAAATAATAACGCTGAATTGAAAAATATCAAATCTGACTTTACAGTTAACGAAATTGGAAAATTCCAATTTTATAGCGGTGTTGCAATTGGAATTGGATTCAGTTTTACTTTCAACACATTATTTCGGCAAATTTCAAAAATAGCTGAATTTAGGACTGTTGTAGCTGAGTCAAGTTGGAATAGAGTTATTGATTATGAACTCACATTTTATTATCTGACTTTAATCGGGTTTACTTCAGTTGCCTTCGCCTTTTGCTTTACAACCTATCTCTGGATGAGCAGACCGTTTGCCAGAATAAAAAGAAAAACTACAAAGTTGCGATTTGCACAGACAAACTCCATGTGGATTTTTTTTGGAACACTACTCTTCCTAATAAGAATGATTTGGGTGATTGGCGAAACGGACATTTCAATTGAAAACGACTTTCCTTATTTGGGTTTTATGGTTCCTATTTTCATCTATATGTATTGCTGGAATTTAATTTCCGACATTTATAAAAGCAAAAAACCATTTGTTTTAACATCCTTGATTTTTATAATTAGCGGATTCCTATTAAGTAGAATATAAAACCCGTTGCACAATATGTGTATAGCTCATTGCGGCTAAATTTCGATAAGGAATTCACTGTAATTTGCTCTCTTAAAATGATGGGAAATAAATTTTGACAAATGTCCGGAACTGAAAGGGCAAAAAACATTGAGGCCTATTATTTTTATCAGGAAACAGATAAAAGCACAATTGAGGTCGTGCGAATCCTGCATGAGAGAATGGGCTTTAATAATAAATTAAAGAGATAAGATACACTCGGGTACAACACTTATTATAATTAGCAATTTTCTTAATTAGTGGGCTTTTTTGTTTACGTTTATACTTAAACAAAGATGAAAACTACTAACTAAAATACGAGAGGCTTTACCTTACTCCTCTGCCTGAACATCACAGGTCTTTGCTTTTGAGCAGCAACTCATAGTTACTTCTTTTTCTGCATTCATCTTTACCTGAGGGGATAAATAGGGAATGTTCAAATTAAGACCACGGATAATAATTAAAGCACCGAAAACGACCATTACGTATGGGACAGCTTTCTGAAATTTCTTCCGCAAACCTGACGATATTGCATTTGAAAAATAGGTTGCTGTACCCATTGCCGGAATCGTTCCTAATCCAAAGAAAACCATGAATAAAACACCTTCGGAAACTGAACCGTATACCAACGATCCCATCAACGCCATATACACCATACCACAAGGTAATAATCCGTTCAGTAGACCTATGGTAAACAGAGCTGAAGCCGACTTGTTTTTGAGAAAATATCCCAGCTTCTTTTGAATGAAGTTATTGAATCTGAGATACCCCCGATTAACCGGAGCTAAACGCGTTATCAGCCGGGGAAAAATAACTGCCAGAATTATCAAAGCACCGAATACCACAGACATAATTTGCAAAATGCCCATCAATTCAAAACTCTTTCCTATAAAACCAAAAACAGCTCCCAGGATCGCATACGTAACGACACGTCCTAAATTGTACGCTAGGGTTCCGGAAATTTTGGTGCCAAAACTACTTCGGTTCAGCGGTAACACAAAAGCTATCGGTCCACACATTCCAAGGCAATGTAAACTCGACCCCAACCCCAATAAAACAGCAACTCCTATTAATGTTTCCATAACTACTGAACAAATACGGTTTTTTTCAGGAAATACGGCTTCCCGTCTCCAGTCCACTCCATTCTGATCTCATATCTTCCCGATTTAAATAATTTGATCGGAAAGAATTGTTCTTTCTCATTGGTAAGTTCCATTCGCACATCTGCTCCGGCATTATCCGGTCTGTAAAAATGCACCAGACCGGAATCAACTGCCGGAAAGTCATCCGGTAATAAAATTACCAACGCATCCTCCGTAAATTGAACCCGTGTTGTTCTTACAAAAGGTAATCCGTTTGATTCTGCCGTAATTCTGTCCGAATACGAAACTTCTCTCATATAATAATCTTCATACTCTAAATCCACATTCTTTGACATCAGGTTGACAATCAGTACAACGATAAATGTCATGAATGCTATAATCGCAATGGTTATTCCTTTTCCCCAGTTCATCTTTTTACAATAATGGTCCGATAAATGTTGTTCTTGCTTTCGTAATCAGTTCTCCGTTTCCGTATATTCCGATAATAAGCTCATTCTTTCCTTTCTTCACGTCATCCTGATCCATTTTAATCAGAAATCGTTCACGCATGTGTTTTTCAGGTAAAAGCACCATGTCTTTGACGACCGCTTCTATCTCTCCTTTTCCTTCCAGGATACGCAGTTCCACCGTATATTCCTTTTTCGTTTTATTGGACAGGTCAATCTCGTAAATATTACTAATACGTCCATCCTGTAACTCCTGATAAGTCGCCCCCCGCTGTCGCAGAATTGTTGCATCAAAATCTGTACGTGTCACAACAAGTACAACCAAAACTGCTAAAAGAAGCGCCAATACAGCCGTATACGCTTTAATTCGTCTCGTCCATCTGAATCGGGTTCCCGTATTCACTCCATTCTCACTATCGTAGCGAATTAATCCTTTTTCCAGTCCTACGGACTCCATCATGTGGTCGCAGGCATCTATACAAGCAGTACAATTGACACACTCTAGTTGCGTCCCGTTTCGGATATCGATACCTGTAGGACAGACGTTTACACATTGACCACAATCAATACAATCTCCTTTTCCAGACTCTTTTCGATCTTCATTTTTTCTGAATTTTCCCCGCTCTTCTCCTCGTACGTGATCATACGTAATTACTATTGAATTGCGGTCCAGCAAAACTCCCTGTAGTCGTCCGTAGGGACATATCGTTGTACAAACCTGCTCCCGTAACCGTGCAAAAACGGCATAAAACACTGTGGTGAAAATAATCAGAGCGATTAACCCTCCCAGATGTTCCATTGGGTTCGCTGTCTGAATTTCCCACAAGGCATCCGCCCCGATTATGTAAGCCAGAAACGTATTGGCAATCAGGAATGAAATTCCCCAGAATATAGCATGCTTCAGGATTCTCTTTCGGATCTTTTCCCCATTCCAGGGCATCTGATCAAGTTTTTTCTGATGTGTCCAGTCACCTTCAATCCAATATTCAATTCTCCGAAAAACCATTTCCATAAAAATCGTCTGGGGGCAGACCCATCCACAGAATAAACGACCGTAGATAACAGTAAACAGGACGATAAAAACCACCATGAGCACCAGGGCGATAGCAAAAATGTAAAAATCCTGTGGCCAGAAAACCTGTCCGAATATGACAAACTTTCGCTCAATAACATTGAACATAAGCATCGGCTCTCCACCGATCTTAATGTGCGGACCGGCAAACAGGAATACCAACAATAAATAACTTACCCATTTCCGGTAGTCATAGAACTTCCCGGATGGTTTTTTAGGAAAAATCCAGATCCGTTTTCCCTTCTCATCAACTGTAGCGATTTTATCTCTGTACGTTTCCTGTTCTTCCATGTTTGTGGCATTTACTAGTGGAAAATTATTTACTCTCTTCGTGTTATTCTGCGACTTTAGTCACAATCACAAACTTTAAAAAAGCCCCATCATTTCTGATGAGGCTTTTTTTGATTATTCTTCTGTTGAATCACCAGATTCCTCATCAACGGATTCTTCTTCTGATGAATTTTCAGTTTCATCAGGAGTTGTCTCTTCAACTTCCTGTTTCTTCATTAATTCCCCTTCAGGTTCTTTACCTGCTACATACTCTAAAGATAATACATAAGAGGCTACCTGTTGTAACTCTATAGGGTTAAGTTTCTTTTCATGATCCGGCATTCCGTTCGGCGTACCGTATTTTACCGTTTTAAACACGGTTGCAATATCATTGGTGTAAATCCAATAATCATCCGTCAGGTTCGGTCCGATATCTCCCCGTCCATCTTCCATGTGACAACTCTGACAATTTTTCGTAAACAATGTTTTACCAGTTGCTAAAGCAGATTCATCTGTAAGTAACGTTACATTGAACTCATCCACATTCATTGCCATCTTAGCTCGGTATTCAGCAATTTCAATCTCTGCCTGAGCTACTTCTTTCTCGTATTCAGCCACCTGTAAGTCAGCCGTTTTTAGGATGTGATAGTTAAACAGGTAAATCACCGCAAACACAATCGAAGCATAGAATCCCCAAACCCACCATGGTGGTAAGTTGTTATCCAACTCCTGAATTCCGTCATATTCGTGATCCAGCAGGATAGACTGCTCATCTTCGATATCCACAGCATCCGTAAGGATTTTATTGATCTTCTTAGCTGTGATTCCTTCACTTTCAACGGATTTTTGCTGTTCCGGAGTTAGTGTCATTCGGTACAGTGACCGGAAAAGACGCGCCTGATAAATCAACACAAACAGTAATACGATATTGATTGCTCCTACAAGATAAAGGTCACTGGTTGTTATTTTGAAGAGAACCTCATCGGCTCCTATATCCATTGACTGTGCCATAGAAGCAGCAGGGAAAGACAATGCCCCGACAATTAAAGCAAGCATGGTTAGTTTTTGTGCACCTCCCCCATGTTGACGGTCATAAGCGTCTTTCATTCGCTTTTTGAAATAGTCAGACTTCATGAACGATTGAATAGAAGAAGCCATTACAATAATTGCGATCAACAATGCCACCATGGCTCCAATCATCCAGTAAAACATTTTCTGATTTTCCTTGTAATTCTGAACAATCGTAGGAGCTACCTGTCCGTCACCCGCAATTTCTGGTTCTTCAGGCTCAGGCTGCCAATTCTCTACGTAATCAAAAACAGCATCGATCTGTTCGTTGGTAAGATTTTGTGCCGTCATTTTTGTCGGGCTGTATGCTTCAGCAACAATTGCCCGCTTACTTTTTCCGCTTTCTATCAATCCGGCCGGATTTCTCACCCATTCGTACAATAAATCAGATTCTTCTGCATCTGCCCACAATTGACGTACACCTTTCAATTTTGGACCTGTCGAGTTATCATTGATTTTATGACAGGTACTACATACTGTCTCAAATAACTCTTTACCGTCCTGTGCGTGCAATTGTAACCCATACGCGACCAGTACCAATGCTCCAAGGATATATTTCTTCATTTGCTTTTTCATTGTCTTCCGGTTTTTAATCCTCAAAGGGAATATTTTCAATTTCCGATATTTCACTTTTTTTCATTCGTATCACACGGTACAGAAGTATCGCGAAGAATCCTACGAATATGGACAGGGAGATGATTGGAAATATCTCAATGTTCTCGATCGTAGACATGTGATGTTTTATAAACTTTAACATCTCTTTTGGTTATTCGGCAGCCGGAGCTGTCTGTTCAACATTTTCTTCAACTTCTACAGCTTTGATATCCGTACCCAATCGTTGCAGATAAGCAATCAGAGCAACAATATCCTTTTTCGCCAGATCATCAATTTTCTCCTGAGTCGGATTCTTTGACATATTGTTAACGATATCCGCTGCGATTTCCTGTGCCTGTACTTTCAGGTCGGCAACTGCCTGTTTCTCATATCCCTCCGGATAAGGAACGCCCAATTGACGCATCACTGTTATTTTTCTTTCTGTCAATGAAATATCCAGATCGTCTTCCGCCATCCATGCATATGCCGGCATAATCGAGTTTGCAGAAACTTCTTTCGGCATAATCATGTGACTGTAATGCCACTGATTGGAACGAAGTCCTCCTTCTCTTGCCAAATCAGGACCGGTACGTTTTGATCCCCACAGGAATGGGTGATCGTATACAAACTCACCTGCTTTTGAGTATTCTCCGTAGCGGTCGGTTTCGAAACGAAGGGGACGTATCATCTGTGAGTGACAGTTATTACATCCTTCCCGTATATAGATATCTCTACCTTCCAATTCAAGCGGAGTATAAGGTTTTACAGTTGAAATTGTCGGCACATTGGTTTTGACAATAATGGTCGGTATAATCTCGATGATTCCTCCCACGGCCACCACGATCAAACTGATCACCAACATACGAATTGGTTTACGTTCGATAGACTTGTGCCAGTATTCTCCTTTTTTACGTCCTCCTGAAGATTTTGCCAAAGCCGGAGCTTCTGCCTCTTCGTTTCTCAGGAATGACCCTGAACGAGCGGTCTTGATAAGGTTGTATGCCATCAGAACTACTCCTGAGATGTACAACAATCCTCCTAATGAACGTAAGATGTAGTACGGTTTCAACTCAGTAACGGTCTCCAAAAAGTCTTTGTACATCAATGTACCATCAGCTGCAAATTGTCTCCACATCAAACCTTGCATAAAACCTGCCACATACATCGGTATTGCATACAGGATAATTCCCAGGGTAGCAATCCAGAAGTGCGTGTTTGCCAACGATTTTGAATACAATTTTGTTTGCCATAATTTAGGATACAACCAGTACAACATACCGAACGTCAACATTCCGTTCCATCCCAGTCCACCAACGTGTACGTGTGCAATAATCCAATCAGTATAGTGACCGATCATATTTACGTTCTTCAGGGAAAGCAGTGGTCCTTCAAAAGTTGCCATACCATAAGCGGTAAGAGCCACCACCATGAATTTCAATGTAACATCATCACGCACTCTGTCCCAGGCTCCGCGAAGTGTCAACAGTCCGTTCAGCATTCCTCCCCAAGACGGAGCGATCAACATTACAGAGAAAACAACGCCCAGTGACTGTGCCCAATCAGGAAGTGCTGTGTACAAAAGATGGTGAGGTCCTGCCCAGATATAGATAAAGATCAAAGCCCAGAAGTGAATAATTGAAAGACGGTATGAATAGACCGGACGGTTTGCTGCTTTCGGAACGAAGTAATACATCAACCCCAGGAATGGTGTTGTCAGGAAGAATGCCACAGCATTATGTCCATACCACCACTGTACCAATGCATCCTGTACTCCGGCATACCACGAGTAACTTTTCATAAATGAAACCGGAATTTCAAATGAATTAAATATGTGCAGCATTGCTACTGTTACGAACGTTGCGATATAGAACCAGATGGCTACATACAAGTGCTTTACACGACGCTTAATAATTGTCATGAACATGTTGAGACCGAATACAACCCACATTAATGTGATCAGGATGTCGATCCACCATTCCAGTTCCGCGTACTCTTTTGAGGTTGTGTATCCCAAAGGAAGTGTAATAGCAGCACAGACAATAATAAACTGCCACCCCCAGAAGTTAATATTGGAAAGCGCACCACTCCACATCCGGGCCTTCAACAAACGTTGAAGTGAATAATAAACCCCCGTGAAAATTGCGTTTCCTACGAAAGCGAAAATCACAGCATTCGTATGCAAGGGACGAATACGACCAAAGGAAATATATTTAACCGAAAGGTGGTCGTTAAAAAACTGTGGAAAAGCGAGCTGAAGAGCTGCTATAAGCCCGACAGTCATTCCTACGATTCCCCAAATAATAGTCGCATAAGCGAACTTCTTTACGATCACATTGTCGTAACTAAACTTCTGGATTTCCATCTATTTGTTTTTTGTCTTTTTCCTGTTTTGTTTCTTCGTCGAAAAGTATGCGAACAGCCGGAGCGTAGTCGTCGTCAAATTGTCCGTCCTTTGTCGCCCATATAAAGGACACAAGGAAGACTATTGCAAGGAGTAAACTAACCGCTATCATCATGTATATTATTCCCATATCTATCGGCAAAGTAAGTTCTTTCAACGAGCAAAGTAAGTGACAAGCATCAGGTAGTAAAATGACTTTTGTCATGATTTTGTCATGACGAAATATACGAAAATATAACTAACTCAAAAATTGGAAGTTAATTTATTTCCGGTTTCATTTCCTATCTGGTTTTTAATCAAAAAAATAAGCCTTCCGAGCAGATTACTCAGAAGGCTTTGTCACGATTATTTTCAGATTGTCGGCTTAGTGTTGCACGACTAATTTAAATGTCTCCGATACCGTTTCTGATGTGATCTGTATATAATACACCCCATTAGATAACCCGGAAACAGCAATATTTGCTCCTTTATTCTGTGATTCGCTTTTGTGTACAAGGTTTCCTCCCGCATCATACAACGCAACATTAAAGTCAGCCTGTGTTGAAATGGTTACCGTCTCATTAGCCGGATTAGGAGCAACCGTATATGTAGGATTTTCAAAATCAGATAGGGATAGCCCCATTACCGTGTACACCGCAGAAGTTCCTTCACATCCATTACTTCCGGTTACTACAACGGTATAATCTCCGTTTTCTGTAGGTGTCCAGATCTGCTGATCCGAATCGGGAAGCGCACTTCCTTCAAAATACCATTCATACCCAGTAAACACCTCTGTTGTAAGTGCGTCATCCGAACTGGTGATTGTTGGAACAGGAGCCGGCAATTCTTCAATATCCAATGCCGCTGTTGTTCCTGAACAGGATTCAGCTGTGTTGGTAAAAGAAACCGAATAGGCTCCCGGTGTATCAGCCTCCAGAGAGCTTTCTGTTGCTCCGGATATTTCCGAATGATCAAGATTCCACTGGTAATCCAAAGTAGAAGAAGATGTCGCGACGATTTCAGTAGAAAATCCTTCACAATACTCGTCCGTTCCGTCTGTAGTAGCAATTGTCAACCCTGACAACTCCTGACAAGTCTCTACCTGGAAGATGGTTAATGAACTGGAAACCTCGTTGGAAAGAATCAAAAGTGCCTTGCCATTCGGGGATGCATCTGCTTCGATATAAAGCAAACCTTCTGCTCCTTTATCCGGTCCGTTGGTAACAACATCCCGGTTGTTGTAATAACCTAAGTATTGAGGAGCTGTCGGGTCACTGATAGTAAACAACATTACTCCACCTATTCTTTCCAACGAAACAAAGGCAAAAGGCACTCCATTAATGTATGCTGTTTCGATTCCCTCCGGTTCAGGACCTTTATCATCTGAGCGGTTCTTTGTACTCATTCCCGTATTACTTGCATTAAACATTTCTGCAAAGACAGGATCTGCTGCAATAATTTGTTCAAACCAGTCACCGCTGTCAAAAACAAGGTTTCCGTCCGCATCCCAAATACTAAATGAACGGGTTCCGTAGGTGTAAATTTCTTCGTGTTGGTTGTTATTATCCGCATCGCCATTTGCCAGTGTCGTGTTTAATCTTCCCAAAACTTCATCTCTTTGTAAGAACGTTGCATCCAGGAAAACAGTCGGATCAAGCACAAGGTTTTTAATTCGCGCTTCTTCACTATATCCGCCATAATCACGCGAGTCTCCTTCGTTGGCTGTAAAGATATAAGACGACCCGTCAATTGTAATAGATGAGATGGCATCCGGCTGGAACATTCCCTTTACCGGGAAATTAGCAATGTTAATACCTTCTGTCACATTACTTACATCCATACCAAAACCAAAAAGGCTGTGGTCTATAGTACCCAATGGCAGAATATCCTCTACCGTAATGTTTACCAAATCAAGTACTGCCAGTGCATTATTTTCCTGCAGGGAAACATAAGCAACCTCATCGTTTTCCAAAACGGTAATGTATTCCGGTTCAAAATCCTGAGAAGCGGATGCTCCCGGTCCGAAAATACGAATGCCCTGATTTCTAAGGGTTGCTTCCTGACCATTATACGCTGTGAAAGTTATCATCGTAACATCTGATTGTGTAAGAGCAGCCGCTCCCGCTGAATAATCTACAATACTGATACTTCCTTCCGGGTCTGTCGTGTAATCATCATTTGGTTCTCCCTCGTTTGCCACCAGGATTTTATCTTTCGCATGGTTGAAAGTCACCATGTCCGGCATTGCTCCTACTTCGATACGATTTAACCAGTTACCGTCTGCATCCAGAAAAAGTAAATACCCGTTTTGTTGCGGATCAAGATTCTCTAAAGCAACCACTACTACTCCATTGTAGGCAGTGATACTATTTACAGCACCAATTGAGTCTACATTGAATGAAAAATCAAGAACCGGATTTGACGGATCCTGAAAATCTACAAAATCAATGTTGTTTGCCACGCTGTTCGCAATAAACAGTTGAGAAGATCCTTCATCGTATGCTGTAATCTCTGCCGAAGAAAGGTCTTCTGCTCCATTCGAAAAGCTAGTCAGCAACTGAAGTTTTACTTCGTTTGTTGCAGCCGGTAGTATTCTGTCGTTATCGGTTATGTATAGGGTAATCGAAGGGTTTCCGCTAACCTGTACATTGTTTTCATTTACTATCGTTAGTGTAATGTACTCTGACTGTTCTTCCAGAAGATCTTCCAGAATTTCTACGGACACCGTGATCGGAGTGGTTACCCCGGGTTGAATAGTATACGACATTTGCGCAATTGAAAAATCCGACTGATCTGTTGCTGTAGAAAAACCAACGATCTCCAAATCAAATTGTGCCAGGTTTGATGAAGCATTAAGCGGAGTCATTGTAAACGAAATAGTTCCGGCATCCTCGTTTACGGTTCTGTTGTTTTCATCAAAACCAATCTGTACGGGAGCAGCATTCCCAAAAAGTATTTCGGAAGTTTCAGTAGCAGTTCCTGAAGAGAATGTTCGTGGAATGACAAACGTATTTGTTGTTAAGTCAAACATTCCCGAAGCCACAGTTAAATCGGCATCTACAACATACGCGCTGGAAGCTGTGAGTTTTCCGCCGCTATACAGGTCATTCACCGGAAGCTCGTATCCGTCTGCTCCGCCATTTACTTCAGCAGCACCAATTCCTGTACCAAAAAAAACAGCGTCTGTTGGGACAGTAGAAGATGTAATCGACGAAACAGGAACATTAAACACACCTATTCCATCTGCATTGGCACCTCCGTTTCCAATTACCCCACTGGATGTAGCGTTACCTACTCCTCCGTCTCCTCCATCAACACCCGTGTCGATCATCCGCAACTTTGTTCCTACAGGAGCCATTAATGTCCCTCCCACATAAACTACATCTCCGACACTAACCGTACCTGTAGAAATTTCAAATGCATACGTATAGGTTCCACCTGTCACCCAACCTTCGGCCTGAGCAGTTCCATTGTTTGTAACGATAATTGTATAAGGTGTCACCGAAAAATCAATATCATCTGTCGCAAGTAGCTCAACATATTCATAGGGTGAATCAGTCCCCGAAGGGTTTTGCAAAAACTCGGAAATCAACAATCCGGGATTTTGTCCCAAAGCCCCTGTCGATTGTAAAAATGTGATTAAACCAATGGCAATCACCAGGTAACCTTTTTTCATCTTTATTGTGTTTTAATTATTTCACTTCAAAGATGAAATATGCATACCAACCGTTCATTAACGAATGGTTACGCTTGTTTGAATATGTATTAAGCCTTGTTAAAGCACTATTACCTGAATTTTATGTTCCGTTTCTGCACGTGCTTCTGCGCTTTTCTTTATGAAAATTAGTACTTTTCCAGAATGCAAAAGCTTCTTTTTCTTTTTGTCGTGTTTCTGTTACCCGGGGTGTATACACTTCGTTCCCAAACTATCCGGATGGGGCTTCAATGTCAGGTAGAGCACGAATCCTTTTCGAAAAAAGAAGCGGTAGGATTAATTGCTTTTGACATAATGGCCCGCATGGGAAATAAACGTGTTTTCGGCGAACTTACACTGGGACCTCAAAATAGTATTTACAAACTCGAAGAACAGAGCGGAGATGCCCGTTTTTATGGAAGTCTTAATCGACTTCGGCTGGGAATCGGTGGTGGTATTTACATGATAAACAAAGAGGAGTTCAAATGGTCCGTTTATACCACCCTTTTACAGGGTGTTGCTTTTCAGAAACGAAATCTCTATTCCACGCTGGATATGACTAGCTTGTACCGATTACAAATACAACCGGGAATGAAATTCAGAATCGGCCAGTTCTTTTTTGGTTTTCACTGTGGTTTTACTCTTGTTAATGAATTTAGTAAACAGCAGGAGTATGTCGTTGGGGGCTCTCTCGGACTTGTTTTTTGAAAAAGTATATTTGTTTTGATCTGCTAACGGATTCTGGTATTGTTCGTTTTCTTACCCTCTGTTTTTACCTCTACAAAAACAGGCTTAGTCATTCCCTGCCATTTCATCCCAAAATCACGTCATTCCACACCATAGTAAGGTTTTCAGCAAAAAAACCATCGGACACCTCTCTACTTTTGCCCCAGATTTAATTTCAAAAAAAGAATATGAAAACTGGTGGAAAATTGTATCGCTCGTTTCTAGTGTTCGCTTTAGGTATGGCGACATTAAGTTCGTGCAAAAAAGAAAAACTATCGGAACTTGGAGAAATCCATGCTTTTGATCTGTACTCCCAACAAACGCAAACAACGTATTCAATCAGGGCTGTTATCCCCAACACCTACAATCCGGCAACTCCGGCAAAAATGATCTATCTTCTGGATGGTGACGACTATCTGCGGGAAGCTGCCGAAGTCATTCATAAAACGGGAAAGACCGATCACATTGTTGTTGGAATCGGCTATAAGGGTAAAAACCTGAGAGGACGGGACTTCTCCTATCCGGCTGATCCGGACTTCCCGGGAGAATCCGGAGGGGGAAAGAACTTTTTGATCTGCCTGACAGAAGAACTTATTCCCAACGTTGAAACGGAATTGGGTATTCCCGTTAAAAGCCGAACCTTGTACGGACATTCTCTGGGGGGATTTTTCAGTACGTATGTGTTCCTTCAGCAGGATATTGAACATCCTTTTACAACCATTATCGCTGCGAGTCCGAATCTGATGTGGTATAATGCTTATTTGTTTCAGTCGGAAGAAGCCTATTCGAAACAATCCGGGGCTTTACCCGGGAATTTGTATATGACCATGGGGGATCTGGAAGGGGCGTCAATGAATCTTGCTTTTGGTGCATTTACTGAACAGCTTTTTCTCCGGGATTATGACAGTTTACATTTTCAGTACGAAAAACTGGAAAACACTTCTCACCGGAACAGTCCGATTGTCAGCTTCGAAAATGGTTTATCGCTCATCCCTTAATCACACAAACATGAAAAAATTCATTGTAATTGCACTTACTTCCTTATTCTCTTACGGAGTATCTGCACAAACCGACAGTACACGAAAGTCACATCCTTTCAAACTTGATTTTTTACTCTCCTCTGACTTTATCAATACCAGTTACGGATCACATTTCGGGAGTATCGTAAAAGCCAAATGGGCGATTCATTCGGGACAACATCTCGAATGGTTCATGGGTATTGCGTCACGTCACAGCTACTTGCAGGAAAGCTCCAACCGGTTTACCGAATATGTAGATGGTTTTACACTGGATGGGGGCGCCTACTTTGTCAGTGAACTACTCCTGTACCCGTTTCGGAAAAAACACTTTTTTATTGGTGTTGAACCGTATGCCGGTGTAACGCACACCTTTTCAAAGGGTACCTGGAAAACCGACTTTGATAATCACGAGAGGACATTTAAACATCATTACACGTATTTTGATTACGGAATCTCTCAATCTATTGGGGTACGTATCCGGCAATTCAGTATCAAGTGTGAAGCCTGGCTGTCGCTGAAAGGGGTTTTGGACGGCGGAAGATCCCGACTCGCCGATTTTGACTCCAGATTCCTTCCTTCAATTGGTTTTGGTTATTATTTCAACTAGCCCGGTAAAAGGCGCTTTCTTCTCCTGAGGAAGGCGCTTTTTAGTTTTCAAAAGCTGTATTAAAGGCTTCAAATTTTGTACGTGAAACCGGAATTTCTACATCAACGTTTTTCAACTGTACCCGATAATTTCGCGCATTCCCCGAAGTAGATACGATGTGTCGCATATTGATCAAAAAAGAACGATGCGGAGAAAATAGAAACGTGTATTCTTCCAAATCCGTTGCCAACTGCTGTAAAGAAAGACGACAAACGATTCTCTTGACTTCTTCGGGCATAAGCATGTATACCTCCAGGTAATTGCCTTCCGAACGGGCGTACAAAAATTGATACACATCGAATTCCAGTATCTCATTTTTGTTTTGTGTGGGAATTCTAACCAATTGTTCTGACAGGGTGTTTACCGGTTTGCTCAGTCGATCCTGTAGTTGTAGATTGTAGGAGTTAACCGCTGCAAGATTTCTGCGAAGGATAATTGTATAGTTGAGCCAGATAATCAGAGCTGTCGGAACACTCCCGATAAGAACAGCAAAATAAATGGAATTCAACAAATGATCCGAATAGTCTACCAAACTAGTATTTCGTGTAATTGAGAAAAAAACAAGGTTGTTCAAAAAGGCGATTACTATCAAAAGGAATACAACCAGCAGAAATTCCTTTCCTGTCGTCCAGTTTTCTTTAACACGTTGGGAGAAAACCAACCGGGGTAATCCTTCTATAACGAGCAGAATTCCAACACAGGTTGTCACTCCTGCAAGCGCAATAACCGTTAATTTGCCAAATCGGTATACATCCAGTGTACTTTGCTGAATTCCCGCAAAATTAATTCCCGCTACAAGCAGTCCGACAGCCAATGCTATCATTATGTTTCTACGGGTGGAAAATAAATAGGGGTAGGGTCTTGTCAGTATCTCTGTAATCTTCCGCATCTGATTTTTATCTCAACTTACTCGTGCGCGGCAAATTTACCATCTTTCAGCGGAGTATCGTAGTTTGTTTTGCAGACTTTGGGGATTCCTGACCGGAATCATGTTAATTTTATCTATAATCTGATCTTTCTCTCTTAAACCGTTCTCAGGATTTTTTCCATTTTTTTACCCTTTGCTAATTCATCCACCAATTTGTCCAGATAACGAACCTGTTTCGTGAGTGGGTTTTCAATTTCTTCTATCCGATAGCCGCAGATAATTCCTGTTATCCGGTTAGCATTCGGATTCAATGTTGCCATTTCGAAAAAGGTTTCAAAGGTTACTTTCCGGTCGATGAGTTCTTCCAGCTTCATCGTATCAAACCCCGTCAGCCACTCTATTACCTGATGTAGCTCTTCTTGTGTCCTTCCTTTTTTCTCAACTTTTGTAACATAATGTGGATACACCGACGCAAATGTCAGCTTCGCTATTCGTTCATTGTGTTCAGGGGTTGTTTTCATGTTGTTTTTGGTGTAATAATCCCGTTAAAAACAGTACTAATTGATTCTTATTTCAAATTAATAGTAATCGGCCATTTGAATCTACAACAAACCTTTCTATTTCCTTGTTTTGCAGAAGTCCAACCCTTCATTTTTAGAATTTTTTCCTTTAAAAACTCTCTACATTCTTCTGTTGCATGAAGTTTTTTAAACTCTACATCTATAACATTTCCTTCACGAGAGATTGTGAGTATAGCATATATTCTTGAAATAAGAATAGCTTCCCTTTCATAGCAATCAGAAAGAACTGTTACCACGTTTTTGTTAAAATATTCCATCAACTCTGAGTCTTCTTGTCCATATTTTGGCATAGTCTCTGCAAACTCATATATAGTATCACATTCGTTCGTTTCTGTTTGTCCGTATGCAGCCAAACCCGTCATAAGCACAATCATTTTTAATATAACTATTTGTCGTCTCAAGCTCATGTCCTTATGTAAAAAACAAAACATTAAAATCAACTGCAATTTTTTCTTTTTCGGGATTAAACAGCAACACTGTAAGCAAGATACAAAAAAACAAAAGCTTTGATTACCGAAGTGTGAATTCAATCTCCGCAATTATTAAGTCGTAATACCTATCAGCTTGTTCTTTCGACCATTTATTTAGTGTGTAAGCCCAGATTTTCCTCAAGTCATTTCACCTCTTGACTTATTCGGTAATTGTTTTACTCATAAATACTGGCGATGCAATTCTTCCAGGTTTTGTTTTGGATCAAAATTTTCAACAAATCCGCTTTGTTCTCCAATTTCGAGAGCTTTAATTAATTCTCTTCCTAAAACTCTTAAAGCAGAACGAATAACTTCGCTTCCAGAACCGTACCTTCCAGATTTCACTTCTTCTTTAATGATTTCCGAGTGATATTGATGTGTTTTTCCCCTTTCGGGGTTTATTTTAATCATATATACCAAATCTTGGTAACGTAAGCAAGTTGCATGCAACGGTTTGTGTATGGTGCGTATCCCGTAGGGGTATGCACTATACATTTTGTTGTGTTGTCGTGCTTTATTTTTTTAGTGTTTGTAGACATACTCTTTGACAAGTTTTGGTTCGTGTGGTTGGCTTTGAGCGACTTGACAATAGGTATGACTTTAGCTAAATAATTTTCCTTATTTCATTTTGAAAATTTTCTACTTCATCTTTGTTATCTTTTTTCCAACGGTTAAACAATTTAGCATATCCAGTTCCAAAATAAGGTTTCCATCTTATGTCTTCAAGCCATCTTTTAACGACACCTTTGTCTTTACCATTTCTATAATCAGCAAAGCAAACTTGTTTGGTGAAATTATTTAGATCATCCCAAAAAGCATCTGTGTCGGGTAGGCTGTAGATAAAATTGTACATAATTGTTTCTGGTCGGCAATTATCAGGAAGAAATACTGTTTTGGGAGGTGTTTTTTTACCCTTCAAATTATTTTTTACATCACCATCTAATACAAACCTTACATTTTTGAAAATATTGTGATTTGATTCTGCCATATTAATCATACTTCCAAATGGAAAAGGTCCTTTTTCTACAGAAATTAAGTTTTTCAAATCAGACCCATTTAACAAGTTTTTAATCCAATATTCAGCTACTTTGTCCTCACAGATGAAAGGTGTTTTACTAACTTTTTCCTTTTCTCCAATCTGTACTTTAATCTTGTTAGATATATATTCAAATGTTGGATTTATTACATTATTAACTTTACCATCATCTATTTTTAAATAGTTCACGATCGTGTCTTGACCTAATTTATCTTTAAGATGCTCTAAAATTTCTAGGGAATGAGTCGTGAAAATTATTTGTAAGTCTAAATTGTTGGTCGCTTTAAACAAATTATCAATCAGTTTAGTTTGCGAGCCAGCATATAGAGTAGCGTCAATTTCGTCTATCAATAGAATACCACCTTTATAATCTTTTCCTTGATGTTCTTTAAGTGTTTCATATGACATTAAAGCAGATAGTATTTGCCCAATATTATCCTGACCTGCAGAATTGCCAAGATGACCATAGTTACCCGTTTTCATTGCCAACACTTTTTTATTTAGCGATTTAACAGATTCTGCTTTTATTTTATCGTCATTAAGTATTAGAATTTCTTTGGATAGTGCTGAATAATAATTCGCATTTTTACTTGATAAATTATGTGTTTCAAGTTTAATATTTCCTTCTGTTGCTAAAGGAATAAGCCTTCTCAATCCTAAATATATAACCGGGAAATCAATTGCATTTCCTCTGCCATCAAAATCAGTACGGTATCTTGATTTTGCTGTTTTACTTGCCTCTAAAAACCTTGTCTTTATTATCTTTTCATTTAGGACAAGACCACCATCATCATATTCAAATTTTACTTTGTAGTTGTATGGATAATCTTTTTCAGGGCAAAAACGGAAAACTTTACTAAAGTCTTCTTTAAAGTATTCTCCATTCAGTCTCTTGAATTTTTCTTTAAAATCACAAAGTTGTGCAATCCATCCTAGAATGGATGATTTTCCTGTTCCATTTTGACCAGATATTACAGTAATTTTGTTACCAAATTCAATGACAGTATTTTCACAATGTCTAAAATTTTCTAGATGGAGGTTTTTTAGTTTCACACCAAAAGTTTTATAAGTTTACAGTCCATTAATTTAGCAGGATTATTCGGGTCTTTTATTTGTTTGTTTTCAATGCTAAATCCATTTTCTTTTAGTTCTTCAAGTTTTGTTCTACTGTCTTTCGGGAAATTATTATATTTTTCAGTTGGAATTATGCAAACCAATTCAAAATCTTTCTCGGTTGGTTCATGTAAATAATTAAATACTTTCCTTGGATTTTCGATTTGCCACATTCCTCTAATTCTCAAATTTGTAATCCCCAATGGGTCAACTTGATTTACTCGTCCTAATTCTTTAGTGTCTGCAAAAACAACATCTGGAATTGTTTTAATTCCGCTTGAAATTGTCGTTTTAATTCTTTGGTAGGTTTCGTGTTTGGCTGCATAAGAATTACCATAAACCATCCACAAAGATTTTAAACTTGTATCAGTTGTATGCCCAACACAATAAATCAAATCTTTAACGATCCAATCTTCACACTCTTTGCATTCTTTTGTAATCATTGGACTTGTGTGTCTTAAATCCGTTTTTGGATAACTACTGTTTAATGCCAAACTTGAACTTGAACTTTGTGTTTTCTTAACCTCAATTGCATCTCCACCCTTTATCATTATATCTGGCGGATTGTTTTGTGAGCCTAACCAAGAGAATTTTTGATTATAGGTTTGCATTTTATGCAATTCGTCAGAAACTCCAAAAGTTCCTGCAAAGGCATCTTTGATGTAGTTTTCAAGAGCGTCTCCCATTCCGTTTGCTCGATTTCTACCTGAATACATTGCACGTATTTCAAAATTCTTTTGATTTACGATATTGTAGATTGCTTCTAAAATATTTGTCATACTATCAATGCTTCTTTTACTTTTTTGATTGATTTTTGTTTTTCAACTTTATTTTCGTTTGTTTTTAGTTGTTCTTTTATACTATTGGCTAAAAACTTTGCAAGATTTACTGGAACAGCATTTCCAATCATTTTATAGCCTGCCGCAACTTTTTTGTAATGAAAAATGAATTCGTCAGGAAAAGTTTGAATTCTTGCACATTCTCTTATGCTTAACCTTCTGTATAAATGTTCTTTCCCTGGCACAAAAACTCGAACATTTTGCTCAATAAATTTCATTTTTGGTGCTTGTGGATGAATTGGTGCGTGACGACCACCTGCTTGAATTGTAAATGATTGTTCATCCCAACTTCTAACACGATTTCTTGACATAAATATTGTAGAAAAACTACCAATCATATATTCGTGATTCGGCACAACACATTTATCTCCATTTGTATTATTATATTCTAAAGCTGGTAAAACGCTTTCTTTTAAGTCAGAAATTGCTGTTTCTAATGTGATTTTTGGGAATGTCTCTGTTGGAAATTGATATTTGAAATTTAAGTCTTTTCTAATCCCAATAAAAAATACTCTTTTTCGGTCTTGGGGAACATTATAATCTGAAGCGTTTAGCATTTGAAAAGAAAGTTCATAGCCAATTCCTGCATTTCTGAAAAGTTCTTTAATTCCTTCCAATGCTTCTGAATGCTTGGAAATTAACATTCCGCTTACATTCTCGGCTAAAAAGAATTTAGGTTGTTTCGCTTCTAATATTCTAATGAAATCGTAAAATAATTGACCTCTTTTATCTTTAATTCCTCTTGCGGCTCCAGCTTCACTCCAACTTTGGCAAGGTGGACCACCAATAATTCCGTCACATTCTGGAACTTCGTCTGCTGGAATATTCACGATACTTCTTTTGTCAAGCACTGTATCTGGGTGATTTTTTTCGTAGGTTTCCCAAATTTCTTTGTCGTATTCATTTGCCCATATAACGTCAAAACCTGCTTTTTGAAATCCTAAATCAAGTCCACCTGCACCCGCAAAAAATGATACTATTTTCATATTACTTTTTCTTTTAACGTTCTTCTGTATTCTGCTTTTTCTTCAGCAACTTGTAAAAGTTGTTTGGTGCAATTTGTTTCGTAAATCTGTTTCCCGATTTGGTCGGTGATATATTCATTTCTTAATTCTTTGAGGTTGATTTTGAATATTTCAGCAAGTTTTGGCAATCTCTTTTCATCAAAATCACGTTTCCCGTTCTCAATTTTGCTCAAGTTTGCAGAGTCCAAGTTCAATTTGGCAGCAAGTTGAGTTAAGGTCAACTCGTTTTCGTTTCGTAAAAGCCGGATATACTCTCCAAACGTGATCCTTATAAGACTTGTCATTTTTTGACAAAAATATATATTTTACTAGTAATATTTACTTCGTGCGTTGGAAAAACTTCAGCTCTTTTGGTTTTTTAGCATTGGATTTGTGGGTTGGCAAAAGCCGAAAATGCTAAAATGTGCTTCTGGCGTATTCCAATGGCATACAACGTGTTTGGCTATACGCAATGCCCTTCGGGACACTGCGTATAGGTGTTGTTGTGCTTTCGTTTATTCTTTTTCAAGTTCAATCACGAGTATTGTTTGTAATCAATTTCTTCGAATAGAACCCGTTTCTCTTCGTCACTTATAATTGCACTCAATTCATTCTTTGCCTTTTCACCTTCTTCGATAATCATCCGCCATTTCTTGTCAGTTAATATGGCTTCAACATCATAATCATCTTTGTTTGGCGAGTCATATTTGTCGAGTAGTTGATGCCATGCCAAAATCGAGTCAAATTCCGTTTTTGTAATCCAACCTTGCTTCAATTGATATTCGTAGTTATTATCGATACCTAAGTCGTCAAAATAGCTACACATAAATTCCACGAATGACCAATGTGGATTTGAGTTCCTTTTATCAGTCCATGACTGTCTTTGAAGTTCTAATGATGTCAATTCATTAATACAACTTAACCATCTATTTCTCCAAAGCACTTTTCGCATTTCGTTCTTATAATGAAGCACAGCTTAATTATAACCCCACCATCAGACTACAAACCGAACAACCATTTGTTGGCTTTGTACACCTTTTGGTGTAGTTATTTGTAGCAAAATAAATTAAAGCCTAGAGATTTGCAAATAATTTCACAAATCATCAAACGGACCTCGAATATTTTGAATGCTTGAAAATGTCATCGTTATCTATTTCTATTGTTTTACTACTGCTATGTCCTAAAAAGGTTTGAATATAATGCAATTGGGTTACCAGGTTAAATCGCTAATGTTAGTTAATCCCTTATATGGTTGGTGATTTTACCATTAAACGTCACATCAGTTATGGTTTCGTCTATTGCATCTGTTTAGAAACGTTTAAGGCTGGGCTATACGCATAAAAAAAAGCCCAACCTTTCGATTGAGCTTCTTTCTGTGGTCCCACCTGGGCTCGAACCAGGGACCCCTTGATTATGAGTCAAGTGCTCTAACCGGCTGAGCTATAGGACCTGTATCCAAAACGGACTTTTTTGGAGTGTGCAAATGTAAGCGATGAAAAGAATATTTCCAAATATCTGCATAAGAACTGTAAAAAAAGGCATTCTGACAGATCGATCGTATATAGGCTTCAAGGTAATTTCTTGTTATATTAGCACATTCAAATTGTTGGTTCCGGCATGAAATTTATCCACGCAGCTGATCTCCATATCGAAAGTCCGTATAAGGGTATCCATTCTGAAAACAGGGAATTGGGACAAGCTCTGGTGCGGTGTGGAATTCATGCGTATGAAAAGTTGATTCAAACCTGTATTGACGAGCAGGTTGATTTCCTTCTGATTGCCGGAGATAGTTTTGACAGTGATTCAGGGAGTTTGAGCGCTCAGTATCGTTTTTTCAGAGGACTTGAGCAGCTAAAATCCAACGACATACAGGTCTATGTGGTTTGTGGAAATCACGACCCACTTAACCAGTGGGCAAAAAACTTTACGCTTCCTGACAATGTTCACCGCTTTGGTCCAGATACAGTCGAAAAGAAAGAGTTCACCAATAAAAAGGGGGAAACTGCCGCTATTTATGGTGTAAGTTTCGGACAAAAGGTCGAAGACAGGCGACTGGTTCAGCAGTTTCAACGCACTGACTCCGCTCAATTTGCCATTGGACTGTTACATGGTACGCTGGCAGGAAGAGAACATAAGAATCCCTATTGCCCCTTTACAATGGACGAGCTACGGGCATCAAAAATGGAGTATTGGGCGTTGGGGCATATCCATAAACGGGAAGTTGTGAACGAATCTGCTCCGGTTGTCATCTACCCCGGAAACCTTCAGGGACGTCACTTTAACGAAACCGGAGATAAAGGGTGTTACCTCATCGCAGTAGACAACGGAAGGGTTTCAAGCAAACAGTTTGTCCCGTTGAGTGCGGTTGTTTTCACTTATCTCTCTCAGGATATTCAAGGGGTTAATGATACTTCCGGTTTGTTCAATCTTCTGGAAAAGATACGTATGGAACAACTGTCGTCTGGGTCATCCTGTTTACTTCGACTGGAATTAACAGGAATGTCTGAACTGCATGAACTCCTGTCGCAGCAGGACGAACTGGATGAATTGATTCGCGCCTTTAACGAAGAAAATTCTTACAGCGGAACTTTTGTACATCTGGATCGGATCATCAATCGCACACTTCCTGTCATCGATCTGGAAGAACGTAAACTGGCTTCCGATTTTATCGGCGATCTGATCCGACAGTTTGAACTGTATGAAAATGATCCGGAGAAAAGAGACCGGATGGTTGAAGAAATCATGGAAGAGTTGAAAACAGCAAAAGTAGGTCGATATGTTCCTGAAATCAGCAATTCCGAAGAAATCCTTGAACTCCTGAACCGGGCAAAATGGAAATGTATTTCCGGTCTGCTCACCAATCCGGATGAACAATGAAAATAGACCATTTACATATTGATGGATTCGGAACCTTCCATGATAAAAAAATCAGTGGTTTTTCGGAAGGTGTTACGGTACTGTACGGAGAAAATGAAGCCGGAAAATCTACCCTTCTCGATTTTATCCGTTTTACTTTATTTGGTTACCCCCGGCTTAAGGATGAAAGGCGGTCTCCTGTTTACGGAGGGAAACACGGAGGAAGTATTTCACTGATTAATTCCGCTAATGAAGCAGTCACAGTTTACCGTGAGGGGAAAAACCATCAGTTTCATTTTGTCTACAAAGGCAAAACAACCAGTAAAGAGCACGAGTACCAGCAACTAATGGGAAATGCGTCTTCTGATTTATATCAGAATGTCTATGCAATAACTCTGGATGAGCTAATTTCCATAGGAAAGCTGAGTGACAGCGGAATGGAAGATCGTATTTTTTCTCTGGGAATGGGTTTGTCCGGTGTCGATTTCGGAGGATTTGAAAAAGATCTGGTTACACACAGCAAAGAGTATTACCTGTCCGGAGGGAAAAAACAGATTCTACTCGAACTGACCAATCAAATTGAGGAAAGAGAAGGAAAAATCGCTGATTTACGGCGAAAAATGGATGATTACAACCGGCTTACAGAGTTACTCAAACAACTGGAATCCGAATGTGCCGAACTTGCCAAACAGCGCAAAACAACTATTCTAAACGCAAATCGTCTTACAGCACTTGAGCGTGCATACCCTCATTTTGTTGAATACGTTTCAGCAAAAAAGATAATTTCCGGGCGTGATTCCTTCACCCTGCATCCGCAACAAATCCGGGAAGATTATCTCGCATATAAGGCAGAATTCAATGCTGCACAGAAGTTAATTACACAATTTACCGCAGAAGCCGAAGACCTGAAACGCGAACTGGCTACGCTAAAAACAAATAAGAATCTCGATAAGAACGCTCATGTACTTGATTATTTTAAATCAACCCTAGAACTCTACAGACAAGCAGCTATCGAAATTGAGCAGGAAAAAGCGAAGATTGTCGCAACAAAGCGGCAAATTGATTCTGTTTTGTCACAACTGGGAGAATCTGTACAACCTGATATACTTATCGGAATACAGGGAACGCTTGAGTTACGCAATACCTCAGTCGAAATATACGACCAACAGCATACACTCGTACAAAAACTGGACCGAACTGAGGAACAGCTTCTTCAGTACCAGTCAACTCATGCAGACTTAACACGTCAGCTGGAAGAGGTAGATACAGAAATCCGGCAAACAGGTATCAACAGTACTGCTAAAGCAGAAGAAGTAGAACGCGAACGTATAGAAACAGACACGCTCTTTCAAAAAGCACTCTCCGGTTCCACCGCACCTACATCCGGAAAAGAGAGTTTTTTACCCGGAATCATTGCTGCAGGATGTGCCCTCATTGCTGCAGGATTCCTGTTGCTGTACAACACCCTTTTAGGAGGAACACTGTTGTTAATTGCCGGTTTACTTCTCTTTTTCATTTTCCGCAACACAGCTAAAAGCAAAACTGTAGCACCTGTTCAGGACGGAAATCAGATGAACCGTCGATTAAAAGAGCTGGAAAACAAATTGCAGAATTACCGGACACTTTCTGCGAAAAGAAAAGAATTGCAGCGCCAAATCGAAGAACTTTCCCGTCAACAAAAAAGTGAAGAGAATAAGAAAGAAAGTATCCTTTCCGAAAGTGAGAATCTGCAAAAGGAGTGGGAGCAATTACTGCGTGAAAAACAGCTGCCTTTAACACTAACTCCCCGTTCCATGGAGAGTTTCCTTAGTGGAGTAGATGAATTAAAAAAACAGTACCAACGGATAAAAGAAGCTGAAGACACCCTACTCCACCTCACAAAAACAAAAGAGGATTTTGAAGAGAAGCTCCGTATCGTTTTGCCGAAAAATGAGCTTCCAAATTATAACACAGCACTTATTCTGATTCAACAACTTGAGGAGAATGCCTCTATCCGGTTACGCCATGATCAATTACAGGAAAATCTGCAAAAGATAGAAAAAAGCATACACCAAAAACAGGAAGAAACACTTCAGCTACAAGAAAAAATAGATCAACTGTTTCAGTTGACAGGAGTTTCTTCGGAACAAGAATTTTATGCCCGCTTTGAAAAACAGGAAGTCTATCAAAAAGCAGAAGAGCAACTACAGACAACCAGCAAAGCGATTCAATCCATTTGCGGACAGGATAATTTCGAACAAACCCTAGAAGCATTAACCCAAACCAACCCTTCTGATTTACAAATTGCAACCATAGAGGCAAAAGAGCTGGCTGAAACCACTGAAAAGACTTACGAAGAAAAGAATCGGGAACTAGCCGAATGTAAAACAGAAATTCGTCACATTCTTGAACCGGACGAAATGTATGCCCTGCTCAACGAGCGTGAAGCACTGCAAACACGTTTGGATGATGCTGCAAAAGAATGGCTGACAACCAAAATAGCATTACGTGTACTTTCTGATAGTAAACAGAAGTATGAAACTGAAAAACAACCGGAAGTAATTACCTATACGCGGGACTATTTTCGGGAAATAACCGCTAATACCTACGAAGATCTCCGTATTTCCCTGAGTGAAAAACACGTGAGTCTAATCGATACTTCGGGAAAAACCAAAACAGTAGAGCAACTAAGCCGTGGTACCCGGGAACAGTTGCTTCTTGCCCTTCGGATGGGACTTATCGAAGAGTATGAAAAAAGCTCCGAACCTCTTCCTGTTGTTCTGGATGATGTCATGGTCAATTTTGATGTGCACCGTTCTGCCAACCTTGCCAAAGCATTGAACCGATTCGGTATCGGGAGACAGGTAATTCTGTTTACCTGCCACGAACATACCCGGGATCTTTTTGCTGAAAACGACGCAACTATTATTACCTGGTAATAGAAAAAAGCTTTCTCTGATACCGCTTTTTCATGCTTATTTTCTTCTTAGTTTTCCTCCCATAATTCCAATTTGCACGCCATAGTAATTTTTATAACCATTGAATACTGCTACTGGTGTTATAGCAATTCCCAAATAAGGAAGAAATGCTATTTCAATTCTGGGGGCGACCACAAAACAAGCTTTCCAAAAATTGTCTTGGTTATAAGAGTAATTATTGTTAAATACCTTCCCAAATGCAGACGAACTCTCTATTTTCTTCCAGTCCTTGTATTTTCTGAAACTTAATGCACCTCCACCAATCTGAAAGTTTATACGAAACTTTCCATTTCCAGTCAAATCTAAAATAACCCCTCCCATGCCTACAAAAGAGAGTAAGAGTTCCTGAGGATCTCCTTTTCCTAAACCGCCCACATAATCTTCCGGTAAGTTTTCTGCCTTTCTCATGCATATACCAGATTCGAATCTGAACGAAAAAAGTTCTTTATACAAGTAATTATAGCCTGCATATAATCCGTTAATAGAAGACACTCTGTAGTCTAATCCTCCATAGTTACAATGTCTGGTTTTAATCTTTTCTACTACAGTATCATTTTGAGAAAAGCTCAAAAACGGAATAATAAATAATAATGCTAATAAAAAACGATGCATACTGATTTTGTTGTAGAGTTCAATATGCTAATCTAAGAAAATCAAAAATTAGTCATGCAAAATCAGGTGGCCCTGTCGTAACGTTTCCTCTCCGAGGTAGTTTTCATAATACACAATATAGTTATAACTCCCCGCTGCATAATCCAACCGGATTTTCCAGTAATCGTTAAACTCATTGGATTCAGAATAGATTAACTGCCCCAAATTGTTGTACAGATAAAATTTTATTTTGCTGATATTATCTTCATAAAACCGGAAAATTACTTCTGAACCGGATGCTGCCGGATTGGGGAAAACACTGAATGGTACAGAAGACGGTGGAACTTCAAATACTTCCTGTTCAAACCGGAACAAAAACAACCCGTTTTTCATGTCTGAAACCAGAATTCTTTTGCTGGGTAGCAAAGAGTATACACCCCATGCTCCTGTCATAGCCAATCCTTCATCACTGGGATACGTATCGTAATACGCTACTTCCTTGGGTGGTTTAAATCGGGTATCATATACCCTGAACCCCTCATTGTAATACGAAACGAAAATCAGTTTATCCGTTGCCATTACATTGTGTGGAATAGAACCCTGCGTAAAATTCGAACCAAAGATTCCGACAATTGTCGGGTTGGCGATATCCTCAACGTTTACCTTTTTTATCCGCTTTCCTTCGGTTTCGTCAACAAAGTAATAATATTTTCTATCCGGGGAAAGCCATCCTGAGTGGTTATACCCCTGATCCTGATAAATGGTCATGGAACCCAAAAGAACCGGTGTGGAAGGATGCGAAAAATCATAAATATGCAGACCATCATAGCCACAATTCAAATAGGCGGTATCATTTATAACATAAGCATCGTGTACTTCCCCAATGTGTTCAAATCCCCCGAATACTTCTACCGGATTTAGCGGATCTGCCAGAGAAAATACTTTCATTGATGTAAAAGAAAATGTAGGATTCGAAATTAAAGGAGTCAGCTTGCAAACATAAAGTAATGCGGAAGAACTGTCAATGAAAATATTGTGTATTCGTCCGAACTGAATACTGTCTTCAGCTGCTACATGAACCGAATCAGGAAGATATTGCAGGTCAATGATCTGAAGTGAACTGGAACCTTCATCGCACACAGCATATAGATAACCTCCATAGTCGTGAAAGTCCCGGTGGACAACTTGCGGAGAAGAAAACTTACCCCGAACAAAATCAACCGGCTCTAACTTGTCGTCCTCCGTAATGTGAAAAAAGTGGGTGCCTTCTGTCGAACCAATAACCGCGTACTCTTCTCCATCTTTTACAAATCCCCAGGTTTCGTTGAATGATATTTCATCAAAACCATGTGTCATCAGGGTATCTGTCGTCCAGTTGTCCAATAAAAACACGTTTTTATGTTGCTGTGCAACAAGTGTGCTGAACAAGAGCAAAAAAACAAGGAAAACAGGTACCTGACGCATTTGTTAAAAAAAGTTACTGTAAAGATAGGAAAAACGAAGAAAAGCCAAACGTATTACATTTTACGACAGATTTGCTTTATCTTAGCGAACCAGAAAGAACTTATGGCATCTGACAGCGTTGTAGTTATACCAACATATAATGAAAAAGACAACATCGAACGAATGATTCGAACGGTTTTCTCGTTTGACAAAGCGTTTGATATTCTGATTATTGACGATGCCTCTCCTGACGGAACAGCCCAAATTATACGCTCTTTAATGCTTGAATTTCCCGGGCGTTTACACCTGGAAGAAAGGCAGGGAAAACAAGGACTTGGAACGGCCTACATTCATGGTTTCAACTGGAGTCTGAAAAAAGACTATGAGTATATTTTTGAGATGGACGCCGATTTCTCGCACAATCCGGAGGATTTGATCCGTTTGTATGAAGCTTGTAAAAACGGTAAAGGAGATTTTAGTATTGGTTCGCGGTATTGTAAAGGCGGGAAAGTAAAAAACTGGCCGATAAATCGTATCCTGATGTCTTATTTTGCATCGATCTACGTACGCATGGTACTATGGATCAGTATAAAAGACACAACAGCAGGGTTTAAATGTTACAAAAGAGAAGTTCTGGAAACAATCCATTTTAATAACATCCGGTTTAAAGGATATGCTTTCCAGATTTGTATGAAGTATGCGGCTGTAAAGCATGGTTTTCGTCCCGCAGAAGTTCCCATTACATTTATTGACAGGCAATTTGGTGAATCCAAAATGAGCATCGGAATTTTTAAAGAAGCTTTCTGGGGTGTCTGGAAAATGAAAAAAATGAATCTATGAGCAAAGGTGTTGTAATAAAAGGCGGTTTGGTTATCAACGAGGGAAAACGAAAACACGTTGATATTCAAATTGAGGATAAGATTATTACAAAAATAGAAGAACGGATTGATACCCCTGAGGGATTTAAAGAAATCAGTGCCGAGGGAATGTATGTAATTCCGGGTGCTATTGACGATCAGGTTCATTTTCGCGAACCAGGCTTAACCCATAAAGCGGATATTTCAAGCGAATCGAGAGCAGCAGCAGCGGGAGGTATAACTTCCTTTATGGAAATGCCGAATACCGTGCCGAATACACTTACACAGGAACTTCTTGAGAACAAGTATGCTATCGCTGCTCAAAAAGCGGTTACAAATTATTCATTCTTCATGGGAGCCTCTAATGATAACATAGAGGAAGTTTTAAAGACAAATCCGGACACGGTTTGCGGAGTAAAGGTTTTTATGGGTTCCTCTACCGGAAACATGCTTGTAGATCAACGCAGCACATTGGATCGGATTTTTTCGGAAGTTCCTATGCTGATTGCTACGCATTGTGAAGATGAAGCTACAATTCGCCGAAATATAGAAACATACAGAGAACAGTATGGTGAGGATGTGCCTATTTCTGCCCACCCGCTGATTCGTTCTGAAGAAGCCTGTTACCTTTCTTCTTCTATGGCTGTTGAATTAGCCAAAAAGCACAACACAAGACTTCATATTTTACATATCAGTACTGCGAAGGAGTTGTCTCTTTTCCGAAATGATATTCCGCTGAAAGAGAAGCGCATTACAGCAGAAGCCTGCGTCCATCATCTGTGGTTTACTGATGCCGATTACGAGGAAAAAGGAACCTTGATTAAATGGAACCCCGCCGTAAAACGGGCTGAAGACAGGGATGCAATCTGGGAAGCTGTCCTCGACAACAGAATTGATGTTATCGCTACGGATCACGCACCACATACACTTGAAGAGAAGAAGCAAACGTATTTTAACGCTCCTTCCGGTGGACCTCTGGTACAACATGCTCTTCAGGCCATGTTCCAGAAATCATTAGAAGGAAAGATATCTCCGGAACGCATTGTCGAAAAAATGTGTCATGCTCCTGCCGAGCTTTTCCAAATTGATAAACGTGGTTTTATTCGTGAGGGATACTATGCTGACCTGGTTTTGATCAATCCTAAAATTTCCACAACCGTCACTCGTGACAATCTGCTGTATAAATGTGGGTGGTCTCCTTTTGAAGGAGTAACTTTTGACCATCACATTATGGCTACGTTTGTAAACGGTAAAGTTGTTTGGAATGGTACGGAGATTGTGGAAGAAAATGCCGGAATGCGTCTCAATTTTGACCGCTAATGTACAGGTTGGGTATTTTTTTATTCGGAATAGTGTTAGTTCTGGCATCTTGTGAAGCCCGGTCAATATCCATTGATGCTCCGGATGACTTGATTCCGCGAGACTCTTTTACACGTGTTTTAACCGATTTGGTCGTTCTGGAAGCTCATGTACAGGGAAAGTATGTTCAATTGAATAATTACACACAAATCATGATTGCCAGCGGAGACTCTCTTCTCAGTAAACATGGTGTTGATTACGATCGTTTTCAGAGCTCTCTGTTGTATTATGGCAAGTTTCCGGATCAAATGGAGGAAATTCTGACCCAAATAAGCGATACACTTACCATACGGGAAGTACAACTTCCTAAATAAGTGGGTTAACGCTGCTCCTTATCGGTAGAAATTCATTTCGTCAATATACTTGTGAACCGGATCTGTCAGCAAATAGCGAACACTTTTCCCCTCTTTTATTGCATTGCGTATAAAGCTTGAAGAAACTTTCATAACGGGAGCATCACAAATGTGTACATGCTCGTGTTCCATAAATCCGTTATCCTGTTTATAACCCAACTGATCTGCTTCCTGCTGTTCCTGAATGGTAAGCACACGGGGATACACATAAATCTCATGGTCCCGCAATATAATGTCATGGTTCTGCCATTTATGTAGGGTACGAAGGTTGTCTTCTCCCATAATCAGGCAAAATTCGTGAGCAGGATATTTTTCTTTCAGGTGGGCTAATGTCGTTGCAGTATAGGAAGGTTTCGGAAGCTTAAACTCAATATCGCTTACTCTCAGGTTATCATTATCTTCTATCGCAATTTCCACCAATGCGTACCGATGATAGTCTTCCAGAAGAGAGGCTTTCTTTTTAAGTGGATTTTGCGGTGTTACAACTAACCATATCTGATCCAAATCCGTGTAATCCGCCATGTAATTTGCAATAACCAGATGGCCGATGTGGATAGGGTTATATGTGCCAAAATAAAGTCCTACTTTCATTCTTCCAAAAATTCTTTCACCACTTTCTCTGCCTGTTCAAAAGCATTTTCAAGATTATCATTGAGAATAATTGTATCAAACTGATCCGCATATTTTAACTCGCTCGATGCTTTGTTTAAACGTTGTCTGATTTTCTCTTCTGTTTCCGTACTGCGATAACGCAACCTTTTTTCCAGTTCCTCGACAGACGGTGGTTGTACAAATATAGCAAGTGCCGCATCCCCGAATTGCTTTTTCAGGTTTAAACCTCCAATGACATCCACATCAAAAATAACTGCTTTTCCGTGTTCCCAAATACGTTTTACTTCTGATTTCAGCGTTCCGTAAAAGTGATCCGGGTAAACTTCTTCCCATTCAATGAATGCTTCTTCCTGAATTTTTTTTCTGAACCCTTCAACGCCCAGAAAATAATAGTCCTTGCCCTCTTCTTCATGACCACGCGGATCACGGGAACAAGCCGAAACGGAAAATTCCAACGGAAAATCTCCGGATAACAGGTGATGTACGATTGTTGTCTTACCTGCCCCTGACGGAGCTGAAAATATGATGCACTTACCCTCTGTCATAATTTACAGTGTGTTCAGAACCTGTTCTTTGATTTTCTCCAGGTTATCTTTCATTTGTACAACTAGTTTTTGCATTTCCACATGATTGGATTTGCTTCCCAGTGTATTAATTTCGCGCCCGATTTCCTGCGAAATAAAGCCTAGTTTCTTCCCGGCTCCTTTTCCTGAAGCCATTGTTTCTTCAAAATAATTCAGGTGATTTGCCAGACGTACTTTTTCTTCGGAAACATCCAGTTTCTCAATATACATGATAAACTCCTGCTCCAGTCGGTTCTGGTCCAATGCTTCACCCAATTTTTCATCCAACGCCTTTTGCATGCGCTCCTTTATCGTGATGATTCGCTCTTCTTCGTATTGCTGCACTTCGCCTAATAAAGCACGAATTTCTGCTATCCGTTCTGAAAAATCAGCCTGCAAGCTTTTTCCTTCCTGCATTCTGAAGTCCTCCATCTGATGCAATGCTTCATCGACAAGTTCTGACACAAATGTCCACTCTTCCGGATCCAGCTCTTCACGGGTATTTACAAAAATATCTGACATCCTTAGTAATTGGCTGATCGGGTCAGGCGATTTCACTCCCAACTCTTGCTCCAGGTCTTTAATGTCATTGAAATAGGCACGCGCAACTGCTTTATTAATGACGCTGCTGCGCTCTTCACCGTTATTCTCAACGGCAATGGTTACTTCTACTTTCCCTCTTTCAAGACAAGCCCCGACTTGCTTACGCAATTCGATCTCCTTTTCTTTATACAAAGGAATCAAACGGACATTTAAGTCAAGAGACTTACTGTTCAGCGATCGGATTTCGATTGTTATTTTTTTCTGAAGGTAAGTTCCCGAAGCCTTACCAAAACCTGTCATTGAGTGCAACATGTGCTTATTCTTTTGACAAAAGTAGTTATTTTACGAGAACTCTGTACGAATCAGAACAACTCCTTGATATTGCTGGTGAACAGTTTTACGGCAATAGCAAGCAGAATAATACCAAATACTTTTTTGATGATTGCCAAACCTCCCGGTCCTAATAATTTTTCGAATTGTCGTGTAAGTTTCAGTACAATATAAACAATGGTTATATTAATAAGTATGGCAATCACAATGTTTATCGCCTCAAACTCAGCCCGTAACGCAACCAAAGACGTCATAGAACCCGCTCCGGCTATGATAGGAAAAGCAAGGGGAACAATGGATGCTGTTTTTGGAGTTCCTTCCTCTTTAAACAAGGTAATTCCCAGAATCATTTCCAGACTCATTGCAAAAAGAATTAAAGAACCGGCAACAGCGAAGGACTTAATGTCAACACCTAACCATCCCAAAAGCGTTTCACCCAGAAAAAGAAAGGCCAGCATAATCCCCATGGCTACAATAGAAGTACGCCAGGCATAAATCTCACCCGCTCCTGATTTTATCTTAATAATGAGGGGAATAGAACCAATTATGTCAATTACTGCGAATAAGACCATAGTAGCCTTACCCATTTCAGATAAAGAAAATCCGTCTAACATGTAATATATTTTTCAATGGTTGGACCAAAATACTGATGCTCCAAAGACTGAACTTTGGTGGCAATGGTTGCCGGAGTATCTTCTGCATTTACAGGACAGGTATACTGTGCCAGGTGTTCCCCGTTGTCAAATTCTTCATCAACAAGGTGAATGGTAATTCCCGTTTTCGTTTCTCCTGCTTCTTTCACAGCCGTATGTACGTGCATGCCATACATGCCTTTCCCACCAAATTTAGGTAATAAAGCCGGGTGAATATTAATAATTCTGCGCGCATACGCTGCAATCAGTGTATCCGGGATTTTGCGAAGAAATCCTGCCAACACAATATAATCGATGTCTCTTTGTTGCAGGTTCGCTAATACTTCCTCTCCTGACACAAAATCTGCATTTTCAAACACACATGTTTCCACCGTGTGATTTTCTGCATGCTTCAGAACACCTGCATCTGATTTATTGGAAACAACAAGTACTACTTCTGCGTACGGGTTTTCAGCAAAATAATGCATTAATTTTTCTGCGTTAGAACCGTTGCCGGAAGCAAATATGGCCAATCGTTTTTTCATTGCGGGCACAAAGGTACGACATACAGACTAATAAGTCCTACATTTTTTTGTTCGGAAATGGCTTCAACCGAATTCAGCTATACGGTTCCCAGATACTTCTGCCGGAATTGTTTAGGTGTACTGTTATTCTCTTTTCTGAAAAAACGCGAAAAATAGGCGCTATCCTCAAAACCAAGAGAATAGGCAATCTCTTTGATCGTTTTGTCTGAGTGTACAAGCATTCTTTTTGCTTCAACGGAGATCCGCTCGTAAATAAGCTGCGAGGTGGATTTCCCGATTACCTGATTGGTTATCCGGTTCAAGTGTTTGATTGAAAAGTTCATTTTATCAGCGTAAAATGCAGGGCGTTTTTCAGTAATAAAATGGGTTTCAATTAACGTAATCAGTTCATTATACTGTTGTATTCTCCGGTAATTTTCTTTTGTGTCCTTATGGCTGTTTGCGTACCCGATTCGCAGGACTTCAACGTGTAAAACCTGTATCAATGCAACCAACATCTTGTTGCGAAACATATTGTCTCCCCTATATTCCTGTAAAAGGTTTTGAAACAATTGTTCCTGTCTTTGGAGTTCTTCTGTATTCAACAATAGGTGTGAAAACTGATTAAACCCCGTAGTGGCTCCGGTTGGAAAACTTCCTTTATTAAACACCTGATCTGCCGCATGGAACAAAATGTATCCGTCGATGTCATCCGAGACTGTCCAGGAGTGTGTCTGTCCGGGACAAATGACAAATAAACTACCGGGACAGATCTCATACCTGTCAAAATCAATTTCATGAAATCCGTTTCCCCTCGTAAACAAAACAAATAAAAAAAAGTCGTGTTTATGAGGCTCTGTCACCTGATCCTGATGAGTAGCAATATGGTTTCTGAAATCATTGACATAGTGAAAATCTATTTCATCTCTGCTAAATGATTCTATATTGAGGATGGGTAACATGTCTCCCTTGTGTTGCGTCATTTGTCCTATAACTTGTCTGTTAAAGGTACTTTTTTATTCAATAAAATGTAAAACCTTTGCAAATAAAAATGAGTCTTTTATCCAATATACTCCACGGAAAGTGTCCGGTCTGCAAAAAAGGTAAAATGTTCAATTACACTTTTCCTTTCCGGGCGGGCACAATGAATGAAACATGTTCCCATTGTCATACAAAATTTGAACAGGAACCGGGTTTCTTTTTCGGAGCTATGTACGTAAGTTATGCACTTACTGTGGCTGAGTGTGTTGCCGTATTTGTATTGTGCCAGTTTTTCTTTGATGAGTTTCTGGATGTTCGGATGATTCCTTTTTTAATTCTTCCTATTCTCCTTCTGGCCCCTATAAATTACCGATTGTCACGGGTTATCTGGTGTTATTTGTTTTCTTCTAATTACAAAAAACAAAAGACTCAGTAATTATGGGTTTTCACGCGTTCTGATTACTTTTTTAATAAGAGGTATAACAAATATGAGCATTACCGGGAGTAAAAGCATGGTGTTATTATTCTGAAATGAAAACACAACCGTGTTGGACATGGATTCTACCATGAATACGAATAATAGATAAATTTCCAATACCAGTAATATCCCTCCGGCAAACACGTACATCGAATACTCGTGAACAAAATTTGCGAAGGAAGGAAGAAAAATATAGCACATGCTTCCTATTAAGAGAATAAATAATATTCCGAATATAGAAAGGAGATAATATTCCCAATAGGCATCCGGATAGTCGGCATTCATCAGTGTTTTCACATCTTCAATCAATAGTGCCTGATCACTGGTTTCAGGAAAATCTCCCGTGTCAAACCGGGCAAGATAGAATTGATTCAGTAACTGCTTCATCCAGGGAATATCCAATGTCTCTTTGCTATGTAAAGATTCAAAGGTAAGCGCCATTGAAGCATCGGGAGTCGCTAAAAATACACTATCAACCATACTGGACAAACCGACCAGGTAACTTTGGTTGTTTTTACCTTCTTCCGTGTCAAATGTAAAGTAAAGCGGCAGGTTTCTTATCTCGGGAATTCTGGTGCTGTCCACAACAAGACTTACTGATTTGACAAACTGTGCCATCGCACGCTTTTCGTGGAAGGAGAAGTCCGGAAAATAAAAGTTAACGCCTACTTTTTTATACCGATTCCTATACGATGCATTTACGATATCTGAAAAAATCTTGTAAACGACCCTTACCTGTTGGTTTGGTGTTTTCAGGAAGTTGGTTGTGTTTAACTTTCCCTGTAATGTGAACATAATATCCAGGGGCATTGAGTCGGGAAGGTTGTCCGGTAAAATTTTTTCGTTTTTATGAATTTTAAACCGGTCTTTTGAAAAATCAACCTGATATTCGCTCAATACATACCTGTACTTTCTGATATACGCATGTAGTGTTGCCTGAATATCACTCAGGTATACTGTTTCTGCCGGAGATCTTTTTACGGTGTCTCTGCTTCGGATATATTCTGAAAATGAATGAAAAAATTCATCAAATGACATGTTAAAATGCCCGGTAAGGTCATTTAATTCTGAAATGTAGACCGTATCGTAAACGGTTTCCGTTACGACCACACTGTCATGCAATGTAAATATTTCAAAGACGCCTCCATCATATCCTGTTTCGCAGGTATAGCATTTATATTCCTGCGCATTTACCGGAAACAGTAAACCTGCTGTGCTCCACAAAAAGAGTAATCGAATCGCTTTCATGCCTGCTTTTTTAATTTTTAATACGTTATTTTCCCTTCTTTTTCCTGTTCCTTCCGAATGGCTTCATCCAGAATTTCTTTTGTCAACACCGGCTTTTCTGCCTGATACAACTGAAGCGCACAGCGCTGTACAACATTGATCATGCTCCCCCCCGAAAGTTCTATTTGTGCCGCGTCCAAAAGAAGATCCGGATCAGCAGCTTCCATCCACTCTGCGGGTAGCATCTGTTCCCATAATCGCATCCTGGAGCTTTCATCCGGCATGGGGAAGTAAAGCACTGACTGAAAACGCCTGAAAAATGCTTCATCCAGATTATCTTTCAGGTTGGTTGCCAACACTATCATTCCCGGAAAATCTTCTATTCGTTGTAGCAAATAAGCTACTTCCTGATTAGCATGCCTGTCATTCGAAGAGTTGGTGTCCGAACGTTTTCCAAACAGCGCATCTGCTTCATCAAAAAACAAAATCCAGTTCTGATGTTCGGCCCGGTCGAAGATCTTAGCCAGATTTTTTTCGGTTTCACCAATGTATTTGGAAACGACCATGGATAGATCAATCCGATAAACTTCCAGTTCATGTTTTTTCCCGAGAAGAGAAGCTGCCAGTGTTTTCCCTGTTCCCGGCGGACCATAAAACAAAGAGCGGTATCCTCGTTTAATGTATTTGTTCAACTTCCATCGCAATCGTATCTCTTGTTCGTGCTCCAACCATTGGGAAATGTTCTCCAAATCTTCCCGTAAATGATATGGTAGCACAAGGTCTTCCCATTCCAACTGCGTTTCCACCCTTTTAGCAGGAAAATCACTGCTGTAATCCGGTCGATACACGCCATTGTTCAACACTTTTGCAAGAAATTCCTCAGAAACAATAAGCTTTCCACTTAAAAAAGGCTCTCCGGAACCCTGATCTTCCAAACGCAAAATATTTTCCTGATGGAACCAGTGTTCTTTGCTAAACAATTGCACAACCAACGAGCGGTTTTCCGGATTATCAACGGATAAGATAAACGCTGCTGTCTCTCCTGTTGGCAGAAAACCGCCATGTGAAGTTCCCTTCCATCCGCCAAATTCAGTGTATGGGCGATCCAGTTCTTTGTTTTGAATGAAAAACAAATCCAGTGCCTGTGGGTAGATATGTGGTATAATAGCCAATAGTAAAACTATCCTTTCTTCCCAGGTTAATTCACGTTTGGTAAGTGTTGACAATTCATCGTCACCCAACGAAATTTCCCGCAGGGAGTTGTATTCGCTTTCGTGCCGGAAGTAAAGCGAGAAAGCGGTGTGGAGTAACAATTGAAAGGATATTGTCATTTTTTTAGTTATTTAGGATAATGTCCCCCTTCTTTTTCAAATCTGGATTTCAGAATATATTAATTAGTTTATTTTCAAGAACTATACTTATACTCATTTATCGTGTTACTATCACGTTTAGCCGTCAGCCACTCTTCAGCTTTTGAATCAGAAAAACTAGTTTGTAGCCATTCTTTTAATGCTGCATTTATTACTTGACTTCCAACAGTATCCGTTTGTGTATCGGAAGATTCTCCATCATTCAAATCATGATCTTCAGATTCATTTTCGATTATAGATTTTATTTCATTTAGTGTATCATGAATTGCCCCTAGTTCATCTAATGTTATTGGTACAGAACTAATTGCATCGCGATAATTAAAATTATTGTTAATTAGATGAAGAGTGAATTTTAATTGATCTTCGGTCCAATCAATAAAGAGCTTATCATATTGGTTGTCGCCCTGAAATTCATTTCGTTGCCAGCTAGAAGTATGTCCTGCAAGTACTGCTCCATTTTTACTCGGTCTCTGAACGGGTTCAGACTTTATTAACCTACTTATTTTTTTGTCCTCTCCAATTATTTCTGCCTGACAATTTAATGAACCTGCTGCATTAGGAACAGATTCTTGACCAATAGTTACGTCACCTGTCTCCTGTTTTGCTATTACTGAATATTTTACTTTCTTCCCGCCAATTATCCAGTTCTTAACATGATTTTCTACATAATTAAGATGATCACCATTTGCATGCCCGGTAATTGGAAAGAGATTTGGAGCTACATTAGGACCACCTAAATTTGCATTAAGTAAGTGTCCGCGAACCCAATATTTAGCTCCAGGGTTCCAGTACAATTTAAGATCATCATACATATCCTTTTGAAAGGTAGATTTTGCATTTGCTCCTTTAATAGGAGTATCTGGATCAAGCATAGCAGTCATTGATCCTCCAACTTCTTTTGTTTTCCTTTCTCCGTTTCTATCGAGATAATTGAATTGTTGTGAATTCCAAACAACTTCAGATTTTAATTGTAATAAATTCGAATTATTATTAGAAACTAGTTTGTTTTCTGAATTGGAACTTTTCATTTGTAGCGCCTTAGCCCCCATCACATCTGCTTCTTTTTCTAATCCTGCATCATCATTTACAGGAACTGTTCCTTTCATTTGCATGGTTGGTTTCACTCTCCCCTGCTTTTGTTGTACAACGTGCCAGGCCTCATGAGCAAGGTGTTTTTCCTGTCCGGGTGCAACGTGAATATCTGTTCCCTGTGCGTACGCATGTGCCTGCAAAGTTGCCGGTTGGGAGGAATTGTAGTGCACTTTTACATCGTCCATACTGTAACCGGAAAGGTTTTCGATTCCACTTTTCAGGTTGTCGGGAAGTCCTGTGTTATTCGGTTTACGTTGTACAGGTTCTTTCTCCAAAGATTGAAGCTGCGTCATCCCCTCCTTATAGGCTTGTAAAACGCTGCCTATTCCTTTTTGATTAGATGCGCTTTTCTCCTTACTTTGAATCGGTTCTGATTTGTTTACTGCTGCTTTCATTATTCAACTATTTTGATTTGAATTATTACTCCTCCAATTCCATAGAATCCTCATCGTCCATCAGGTCTAGAAAAAGTCCCCCTAGCTCTCCCAATAAATCCTCATACTTAAAAATTCTGTTATAAGCCCTAATTTCTCTTCCGGCAAAGCTGTTCATATCTATAATGTCTTCTTCCAGACTACTTTCAATTGCATTGACAGATTCATCACCAACACCTCTAAGAGACAATAAATAACTTCTTGTTTCCTGTGGGTAAACACTAAAAAGAAAATTCAATGTTTCTATAACATCCTTATCCAAAGCAGCTGTTTTAGTCTTTGTTTTTGACCACAACGGATTAAATTTGGCCGCTTGCTTTCCTATCGCAAGGTTATCTCCTCTTGTTTTCTTTGCTTTTCCAGTATGTGTTTCATCAAATTCCGATGTTATCCTTGCCCGTACAGCCTTAGAAGACCCCAGAACTTCTGCATTACAATCAAACACACTATCTATATGACCATTCTTCTTTTTGTCATAGCTAACATCAACCTCATACTTTACCCATTGTTTTTCATTATTAACCCACTGCTTAACTACACTTTCTATTTTGTTTTCATGTTCTTTATTTGCGTTTGCAGTAATCGGAAACAGATTGTAATCCTCACCCGGACCTCCTACATTATCGTTCAAAAGATGTCCCCGAATATATTTTTGATTATTTGGCAACTTGGGGTTTGTAGGAAGTTTAGACATCACCTTTTTCAACGATGATGATTTAGGAGGACCGCCTTGTAAATGCTCAGGTCCAAGTGGATTTGCAACCATTTTTACTCCTACGGTACTTCCTTTCAAATTGGTCGTTGTCCATTCAACATCTGTACTTTTACCATCAAGGTCTTCTAGGCTCCATGGTTGTCTTTGAATCGTTTGTGATTGTTGTGCCTTACTCCCCATCACATCTGCTTCTTTTTCTAATCCCCCATCATCATTTACAGGAACTGTTCCTTTCATTTGCATGGTTGGTTTTACTCTCCCCTGCTTTTGTTGTACAACGTGCCAGGCCTCGTGAGCAAGGTGTTTTTCCTGTCCGGGTGCAACGTGAATATCTGTTCCCTGAGCATACGCGTGTGCCTGCAAAGTTGCCGGCTCCGAGGAATTGTAGTGCACTTTTACATCGTCCATACTGTAACCGGAAAGGTTTTCGATTCCACTTTTCAGGTTGTCGGGTAAACCAGTATTGTTGGATTGACGTTGGAGCGGAACTCCCCCCTCACTTACAACCTGCATTTGATCAATTCTATCTTTGTAGAGTTGAAGAATAGATGCTTTAGATGATTGTTGTTCCATCTTGTTCTGCACCGTTCCGTGTTGCTTGTTTTGATATGAAGTGTTTTTTAATGTTTTCATCTTTATCTATTGGTTTTGCCTTTCCTTCAACTCTTGCTTTGTCAATTCACCAACACGTGTCTTCGGGTTTTGAGCCCATTTCGGTTTTTTAGGTCTTTTTTGCCTGTCTGCAGTGTTACCTGTATAAGTTTCATAGGCTTCATTATAGGCCCCTACATTATTTAAATCTGATTCAATAGTCACCGGTCCAAACAATCGTGAACCTAGCTTTCCTGTCGTAGGATCCCATGAACGTATTTCACAGTCAAAATCAGCTTTGGGGTCAGTAATTACCGGGTTTGCATCAACTTCAACTCGATAATAAATAGGTTGTTTATTCCAAACATATTCTTTTGCTTTATTTTCAACGTATCCCAAATGGTCGCTATTAGCAGCCTTCGTGATCGGGTACAAATTATAATTCATGGCACTTCCACCGAGATTATCATTCCACAAATGTCCCTTCACTAATCCTCCGCCTGTAATTCCCCATTTACTTCTAATTGCTGACATCATATCATCCTGAGCAGTGTTGAGATTAGCACTTTGTCCCTGGTGCATATCGTTTGGATCCAGTCCTACTTCCACAAATTTCCCAACGTTTATACTTCCGGTACCAAAGTTGTACTGTTGATCTTGTTGTGAAAGAATCTGTGTTTTTAACTGTATTGGTTCCCTTGACGCTTTTCTTTGGACAACATTAGATTGTGTATGGAATTGCATACTATTTTGTTTCATCTGAGAAGGATCAAACTTCGGTTGTAACAGTTCCTCTTCTTCTACTGATTGGCGTTGCGTGATCCTATCCTTATACGCCTGTAAAACTGTTGGTAACGTACTTTGTTTTCCCGACTGACTTTTTTCAGGTTGGGACATGTTTTTTTGTTGGATCATTGTTTTCATACGTTCTCTTTTTACCTCCAACTCACCTGAATGGGTTTTTCCATCCAACTGAATTTTGTTGTTTTAAAATTCCACGGGATATTGTCCAGTAAAACATCAAATGCTTTGCTTTCAACAATAAGGTCTATTTGTTCTTCCTGTTCTTCTAACCTTCCTTCCCGCTGCAAAAAACCTTCCCGCAAACCATCAATCGTTTTCACTTTACTCCAGTGTTGAACTACTCCTTGTAACATTCCGTCAGTTACCTGCATTTCTTCTTCCGTCAGTACAACTGAACGCGGAACAGGAATACCCGTTTTAAACCCTACCAGAAGTTTATTGAGTTGCAGTTCGTGTTCCGGAAAATCTGTGGTTCCGAAAACAGCATACTGCATCAGAAATAATGCTTTTACTTTTGCCTCTCTATCTTTGAATTTTCCTTTTTCCGTTAACTCTAACCGATTGAATAGGCGTGGAAGAAAAGGAGCCAAAAGAATCAAACCAGCATTGTAAATAAACGATAAGGGAAGGTCTCCGGATTCTATCAGAAGGTCTTCTTCCTGCAATTCTTGCGAAGTCACATCCAATAACTGACTTTTCTTTTTCAGGGTTTCCTTTAACAGATCATCTTTCTCTGCCAGTTTCAGTATTTGTTTTTCTAAAGCTTGTTGTTCACTGCTTGTTCCTTTCTGCAATAGTTCTATGATTATTTTCAATGCAATGTCTACTATACTCAGGCGATCCGGATATGTCGACAAACGCAACAAAATTGTTAGTATAAACCGTTTGTCTATTTCCTGTTGAAAACACGATTTTACAATCTGTCTCAACTCTTTTTCTAATCGTAAAACGGGTTCCAGATACAATACAAAATCAGGTTGTCGGATGAGTGCATCAATCAACCTTTCAGTACGGATGTCCTGTCCAAAGTACCTGATCAACAATTGCTTTGCCTTACTCCGTTTTTCATCGCTTTCTTCTTTCAGGAATTCGACTTTATTTTTATCCGTCACCTCCGTTTGGTTCACCTTTGTTTTGTCGTATAACTCTTTCAGTACCTGCGTCAGATCAAAAGGTAGGGTGAATGCTTTATTTTGTGTTTCTGTATAAAAAAGAAGGATCAATTCTTCTGTTTTTACGTTGTGATGCGCCGCAATTTTCCGGATTACTTTTTCAACGAAATACCGCTTATTAAACACCTGATTTTTGGGCTCAAGTAATACACTATGGATAAACTGCCATTTAAGGGCTTTGTAATTTCCGGCTGTTTTTCCCTGTAGAATTCCTTTGTTTTCCTGCCTGTCAATTGATTTGGCATAAGAAAGAATAAAAGCACTCTCTTTCCGGTATAGCGTTATGACTAGTTGCTGGTGCTGACTTTCGGTAAAGTTACCGATCAGTTGATTTCTCTTTGTCTCGTCTTTAATAAAACGCTGTAACTGTTCACGCGCTATCTGTGGTAAGCTTTTGTTGGTAAAAAGATATTGCACGATTTCCTGAGCAGATTGTTCAAAAAATATGCTTTTTGTGTTTATTACTTCTTTCTCTTTTACCTCCAGATAGATTTCCCGGAGAAGCATTATGAGTTCTTTACTCATCCCTTCTGCAACTCCCTGCTCGTACAGGTAATACAATACATCCGAATCTTTCAGATTGTAATGCGCCGCCACTTTTTGAATAACCCGCCAGACAAAATGACGCCTGTTGAATCCTGTTCCATTATTTTCTAATAATACAGGGAAAATAATTTGCCACTTCACCAGTCGGAATTCACTTCCCGCTTTCCCCTGCAACATACCTTTGTCTTTATGTTGCTCCAATTCATGTGCATAGGTTTTTACAAACTCATGTTCTTGCGGCAGTAATTCTTTTACCAATCCTAATATCTGACGTTCTTTAAGCAATTGCAAAAAGTGGTAATTATCCTCTTTTTTCAGTATCCGAATCAATTGTTCTTTCTGGTTTTGGCTTACAATCCAGGCGGATTGTTCTTTTCCTGCTATTCTGAGCAAGTCATATAACTTTTTCCAATCCGTTACACCGCTCTCGATCTCCTTCTGCTCATCATCCCTGAGTGTTTTCAACAATGTCATCAATTCTACCGGATATCCGGGTTCCAGATCCGGACGAATGAGGAGTAAATACAACAGATCCGAATAGGTCATCCGATACCTTTGTGCCAATTGCTGAATCGTTTGTTGCAGAAATACTTTCTTGTTGAAAAAAGAACTCCGATTCGTCAATAACCAGGCATAAACAACCTGCCAAACGGTTTTGTGATAAGGTGTCTGACTGATTTGGGGAGTTTGTATTTTGCGATGTCGGGATTGTACGAAACGCACATAAGAAATAACGAAATGACTTTCTCCGGAAGCCATTACCCTGATACCTTCTTCCAGTGCTTTATCTTCTAACTGAAATACCAATCGTTGTTGAAGTCCTGTATAATGGCCATACGTTTGCAAAAATTTCCGCAGTGCTCCGGACTCATTTTTTGCCACAGAAATAAATAATGCATTGATATCTCTGCTATCAGAAATGGTACTCCACGGAAGAGAACCATGCAGTAAAAAATGAAACAATAAAGCGGATTTTCTTTGATGAATTGGTGTCTTTCGAACTGTTTTGTGTGCATCTTCATAAAGTTGTTTCAAAAGAGCGTTTTCCAGTTGTTCTTCATACATTCGTAAGAAATGTCGGTTAAATTGACTTTCGGAAACCGATCCCAATTCCAATTCAAGAGAATCCAGTTCAATGTTATAGGAAGGGTCATCCAGTTTTGTCAGTATTTTATCGGTTGACTTTTCCAGGTTGCTGATCCAAAAATGATCCCACTGTCCATAGAGAGACCGAAAAAAGGATTCGTTCTCACCTAAAAACCGGAATACTATTTTTTGCACCTGATTCATATTTCTTTTGCTGTATCTTTTACATGTGTTAAAAATGCCCGCAAGGCAGTTGCGTAGGTTTTTTCATCAGCATTATTTTCCTCTGCCAACGCTTTTCTCCATCCAAAGTAGATCAGATGAAAATTCTCGTGGGCTTCCGGATGCAGGTAATAGAGGGTGATTTGTAAATGTGCCGGCAAACGCTCTCTCAACATGATTTCCGTTCGTTCTGTTCGTTCATTTTCTGAAATGACAATAGAAACTTTGCTGTTCTCTTCCGGGTCTGTCTCATCTAAAAGAATATGCTCTAACAGATAAAACGATTGCATATTTCCTTCGTTTTTTATCTTTCGGAGATACGCCAGAAAAAGATGGGTCATTTCTATCAATCTTTCTCTATCTGAAAAAAACAAGCTCATATTGATTCCTATCTTTTTTTCAGGGTGAAAGAAAACCAACAAATATTCATCGGATGCTTCCATGATTTTGTAGTTTTCGATTTCTGTTCCGTACACCAGAAAACTTTCAAAAAGCACTCCATACCAAACAAGATTCATGTGTAGTCGCAAAATACCAAACCACCTTTCTTTGTTGTAAAGAACCTTTCTGTCAGGAACATCTGTAAAGCTTATTTCTTCCGATATGTAATCCCTGTAGGGGCTCAGGAGAAAACGATAACGATCAAAAAAATCTTCGTCTGTCAATACCCGGACACCGTCATAGTGTACGGGACGATCAGACACTTCATCTCCGTCAATGGTTTCTATCAGGTGTTGTATAACCGGAATACTGTTGGGTTCAAATATGTTAAGTGACCGGAATCGTGCTTCATTTATTTTAGGTAACGACTGCAAGAGAAGTGCTCTTTTCTTATTCAGTTCCGGAATGTTTTTCTTTCCAAACAAGGTGCGTGTATCTTCTCCGTATATGACATCTAACAAATTCAGGTAGCGAAACTTCTGTGTGTGATAGAACATCTTTTCCTGGATTTCTTCAACAACCCGCTGTCTTTTAGCAGGATCTACTATCCGATCGCCGTCAACGATAGAGACCTCAGGTAATCGCGTTGCAGGAATCTTTTCCGAAAGGTCAAATAATTCAGAAACATTCTTCGCTTGTTGCAGCTGATCTGCCATCAATTGATCAAACATCAGGAGGTACGCTTTCAACTGTAACACTTTGTGTACATATTCCGTGTTTTCCTGATCGGGGATCCCTCTTTCTCCTATTCCATAATTCTCCGGAAAATCATTCTGAATGGTGTGGTAATTAGCCGAAAACGGTTTTATTTTATTCTCAACGGTCTCTTCATTCGCAAATTCCGGAAACTCGTAAGAAGATTTCCGTCTGTATCCTTTGTGTAGTTTTCCGTCCTGTTTATCCCGTACACAAATACTGTATATGTTTTCACCGATATTTCTGTTCTTGTGGTAGGTTCTTTTTACTGTGCGGATAATTTCATTCTGCTCTTCCTCATCTAAACCATCATATCGCGGAAAGAGGTCTATTTTATATTTTTCAACCTCCCTATCAAACCGAACCCGGCACTGATACAGAATGTCAGCATGTTCTTTCAGAAACAATTCTTCATAGTCTTCAGTAGTAACGATACTTTTTCGCACCTTTTCTCTGCCCGTTTCCGGAGATATACTAACATATATGTCCTCGCGTGCAAAAAGTCCTTTTTGGGTGAAATCTTTGTCCTGATCGGATGAGAAGAGATACGACTCAAAAGGAAATTGTAAACGATAGTCCAGATCATACAAAGCGTAATTCAGGTAGTCGGAAATGGTAACTCCCGGATCATGTACATTAAAGTCCGTCCATACCTTTCCACTAAGTTCCGCCAGTCGCAACCGGGTTCTTTCCTGGAGTTCACTATAATAGTTTTCGTCCTTCTTACGCTTTTTCAGATGCAGTTCGTTCATACTTATGCAGGTATGTGATGTGACAATCTATTGGCTGTGCCTGTCCGGCTTTGTATCTCAATCGGGTTTTTATCTGTAGGCGACAAGCCTGATTTTTTCCTTTCTTCCATCTCAACTTTAGTTTATGTCCGAAAAAACCAAAATGTGATTGAAGTCGACGGATTCGGTTATGGCTTCCATAGCAATTGGTTGCCCAGGCCATTAAAACAGCATACTCCCCCGATCCTTTTTTTCCGCAAACGGAGGCCATGATTTCCATCGCATACATTCCATACAGGTCTCCTGTAATATCATGCCATTTTCCATCTGCCACCGGTGCAAATTCGGGTGTAACGGAAGTTCCTTTTTTTATTCCTCTGATTTCAATATCTCCTATGACTGTTGTTTTTGGAGCATTCAGCAGAATGGAAGGTTCTCTATCTCCTTCTGAATCATCATGTGTATGTCCCTGAGTGTTCCGCTCAATGAGCAGGTCTTCCGCATCATTAATTGTAAATATCCAGGAAGGTGGTGCTCCTGACTTTGTGCACATTGACAGTAAGGTATTACTATCGTTTTTGGGTGCGAGCTTTAATCCGTCTTTTGCATCTTTCGAGTAGCCATCATCAAGAATGTTGACTGCCGAATCAATTAAATCTCTGAACTCTTCCTGTGAAGGTCGTTTTCCATCACTAAAAAAATCTTTCAATATTTGTCTGCTTCGTATTGCCATATTATTTCTTTTTTTGGACGATAAAACTCTCCCCAATTTTCATTTCATGAATCCCGAATATGTCCGGAATTTCTTCTCCTTTCCTGTAGAAAATGTGATCGTTGGCAGGAATAAAAACACTATGTGCCTCAGTGGGATAAATTATGGTTTCAGAATCACCTTCTCCGGGTTTTTTATACAAAAAGTCGTGTAAAACGAAACTCTCTTTTTCCTTCTCAATACGAATTGCCGAAAACTCGGAAATCTCTATTTCCGAACCGAATTCTTCATGAATCGCATGGTACATTTTCTCAAGATCAATCACATAACCAAAAGCCGGAAGCTCCCCGGTATAGCGCCAGGGAGCAATGAATTGGTTTATCCTTTCTGTGAGTTGCTTTCTTCGTTTCACCGAAAAGTATCCTACCGGTTCAATTCTGCAACGAATGATTACTTCTTCGTAAACCGGATTAATCACGTTGATTCTCTGTACATAGGAAGACGAAATTCCCCGAACGTATTTTTCAATATAAAAGAGTAAATGCGGTGGTGTCAACGGTCGTAAAGGATTACCAAAAACCCCTGTGTTTTTGGGGAGCACTACAAGGTGAATACTTTTATCTCTTTTTCCACCCTTGTTAACAATGCATTTTACTTTGGCTACTTCGGGAAATTCCTGAAGAATAAGTCGTTCGTAATCTCTTGGAGTGACTGCTCGTCCCTTATGGGTAGTGTACTCCGAAATTCTCATCAGCATTTCGTCCGCATCTTCCTGTGTCCGTCCTCCATAAAAAGGTGAAATTCCAGTAATTCCTCCCAGTTCCGGAATAAGTGTGTCTTCCGAAAGTTCACCACTCCCGCTGTTGATCTCCGTCCAGTCTGCCGGATCCTCCGGCAACGACATTTCCAATCTGGCTGCATTTACAAAAACAGCTTTTAAATCCGGGAAAATCACATCTTTTACATTGTCATAGCTAATTTTCAACCATAATAACCCCCTGTCATCATACAGATGCTCAGACAGCACTTCAGGAAATTGCAACTGAATCCTTCCACTGATCAATAAGGCAATTGTCTCATCTTTGCAAATAAACGAAAGTGGCATTTTTTGCCAGTTTCCGGGATTACCAATATACATTCTGATCTGTTTCAGCTCCTGCCGCTGAAGGTGTAATGAATTATTGCGTAAGTCTTTATATTCTCTGGGAGCTACTTCAAAAAACAAATTCACTAACATTCCGGGACGAATATTCTCGAGTGCGAGTAGGAGGTTCCGGTCTTCCTGATCAGGTACAAAAGAAATGGTCTCCTGTTGATAGTTTTTTCGGGATACCACATTATCCAACGGAACAATGGGTTGAATCATACTCACTCCTTTTCCGGTTCCGATCCGAATGTCAATACTATCTTCCGCTTCATAATCTAGCGTAATTCTTTTCAGTTTAGGTTGCAAAGGAGGAAGTACAGAAGGGTATTTTTGTTTCCTCCTGCTGTTTTTCATCATTTGTTCTGCGAATACGCGCCGATGAACCGTTTCTCCAAACCCCATATCCGGTCGGGTAAGTGTAAAGTTCAGAAAGCCGTGCCGGGATTGGAGCGAATATTCATATTCTTCCTCCTCCTGACCAATAACGGGCATTTTTTCAACATCAATAGGACCAATACAACTCCAGTTTATCAGTTTTTTACTTTCTTTTTCCGAAGAAAAAAGAGGGAATTCGTATTCTCCTCTTACTTTTCTCCATTGAAAATCAGAAAGGTATCTTACAGATATTTCGAATGAATCATTCGTGATGTTTTCTCCGTATCCGTCATAATACCCTTCCATTCCCATAGGATGTTCAGGAAGTTTTTCCCAAAAAAAGTTGATGTGAAGACTTTTTGTGTCTTTCACATTCATCTCATAATTACCAATAGTAAACCAGGCTCCTTTTTCTGATGCTATTCCAAAAGGTGAAAAGGGTTTTGAATTATCAATTTTACCTAATTCATTATACACCTGTATATTGCTTACAGCTTCAACTTTCGTCTTTATATGAACCTGATTCAGAAGAAATTTTTCCAGGGAGGATTGCTGACTGTCAACCGCATCGTAATTGATATAAAAATTGATTGCCGGGTAAGTGGATTCAAACTGATGTACTTCGTACGTACAGGGTGCTGTAGACGGAAAAAAATCCGGCAACCGAAAATCAACAATTAGTTTTCCTTCTTTTTCGGTTACTGTATAGGTTTCTATTTCCTCCCAGCCTTCTTCTGTGCTGATTGTAAGTTGAAAAACAGCATTAAAAGAGGTTATTTTCAATTCTTCTTTCCATCCGGAATTTCTGGGAATAAACGTGGTTGTCACGGCTCTGCTTCCCTCACGAAGCAACAATACCGGAGAATTTATCCGTATTCCTGATCGACACATCTTTCTTTGCTTAGTTGTTACGACAGCATCCTGTAATCCAAGTTCTGTCAAAGAAAGAGATGTCACCGGATAAGGTTTTTCCTTGTTTTCTTTTTTTTTGTTTACTTCTAAAAGGTATAATTCTTTGATTCGAATTGCATGAACCGTAGTGTCTTCTACCAGTTCATAATAGGCTGTTTTGTTCTCTTCTTTATTAACCTTGAACCTTGTGTTTTTGGGAATTGTAAACGATTCTTCTCCTGAGCCGTTAAACGTAACCCATACCTTATCTCCCACAGCCGGGAGAGGTTTTACTTTTAACACTTTTTCAAGATACCAGGCCGGGTACTCTTCCCAACGTGTATTGAATTTTTCCGTCGTCGCCGAAAGGTTCTCCAAAAAATTGAGAAGCACTGCCAAAGAGGGTTCCATTTCCCCCTTTTTTATTCTTTTTTCAAGATTTTTATCTACTTTTTCTCCTATAAGACGGGTCAGAAGTTGATCAAAATGTCCTTGTGGTTGTATCCCGGAATTACTGGTAGTCGGGTGAAATTTAAGGAAAGAAGCTATCGAAACAGATTGACGTAACAGTTCGCCGAGCTTGTTATCCAACAAGTCCGGATACCGAAGCGATGAAACACGCCTCCGCCTGTTATCATTACTCAATCCGTCGTTATCCCACATTATCGTCTTTTTTAGCCCTCTCCCTCTCTGAAATAAAAGGGAAAGACCATATTATCCGGGCTGTTTGTAGCATTAATCAGATATTCTATCTGTATCCACAAAATGCCGTCCTGTTCTTCTCTTATCTCTATATCAATGTTGGTTACTGTTACTCTTGGTTCCCCTTTCGTGATCGCCTGTTTTATCGTATCAATAATCAGTGTCTTTTCAGAACGGTTCATCTTAGAAAAAACCCATCTACGGATATTACATCCGTATTCAGGGCGAAAAACCCGCTCTCCTTTAGTAGTAGTAAGTAAAATCCGAAGACTTTCCTTAATATCTTCCTCTCTCTCCGACAACTGTATTCCCAGGTTATCAAAGGAGGGAGGAAACTCCCAGCCTATACCTAAAAATTCTTTGTCTTTCATTTATCCTCCTATCATTACCGTCATACAACCAAGTGCTATGGTTCCTCCATGGGCACATGTGTCTCCCATTCTTGCTGCTGGTTTACCACCAATCATTACAGTCGCCGAACCTTTTACTATACTGTCAGGAGGACCAACACAAACGCACATGTCTCCCATGACTGCCGCAGGCAGTTTACCAATCAGCACTGTCGGAACTCCCGGTCCCGAAACCGGACCTCCGACATGGGGTATCGGAGGGAGACCCGGTGTTACCATCGGGCATACGTGCATATCTGTTATTCTAGCTGCCGGTTGCATTATTTATTCTCACTTTATTAATTAATCATGACCATTGCTCCTTTTACGACAGTTTGCCCACCTGCGGATAATTCTGCCGATGCGCTTCCCTTTCCTGTAAAAGCAATGTCTGCTTTCGCTTCTATGTTGGCCCCTTTTAAGTTAACTGCTGACTTGCCTTTTATATCAACACTTGTTCCTGCATCAATGGTTACATCTGTTTTGGCCTTGAGCGTGATCCCTTTTGCTGACTCGATAACAATTCCGCTATCTGTCATTTCAATTTTGTTACTATTCTGATCCGTTAGCTTTATACTTTTACCATCATCGCTGATTTCAATGCTATTCTTTCCCGGAGTGATAAGTGTTATACTCTTTTTCTCTTCCTCAAACTCCAGTTTCATCTGCGATTTGGTTACGATACTCCGAATATTGTTTTTCTGGTCCGGTGTATTTGCAGGGGGAAGTTTACTACTATACATACTCCCTAAAATCACAGGCTTATTGGGGTCATCATCTAAAAAGCCCAGAATAACCTCATCTCCGACATCCGGTAAAAAGAATGCTCCGTATTGATCACTTGCCCAGAAAGTACTCAGTCTTGCCCAAACTTTATTCGGGTCTTCACTCTCAAACAGGGGAACTTCAACCTGGATGTTGTATTCTTTTGACGGATCTTTATCAATCTGTACGACTTTCCCTATTTGTAGCCCCTTTATAGCAGAGGTTTTGTCCTGTTTGTTTTTCGCTTTTCCGGAGCTCCCTGTTGCCGATGAACCATCATCCGGATATCCCATACAAGCAGTGGTAAGCCACCCACCGTCTTTCATTTCGTGCTCTACCGCTCCACAATAGGCTGTCCCATCAAAATGTCTGCCCACTTTTTCGACTTCGACGACCGAACCAACCGTTATTTTTGCTGTTCCTTTGCAAACAACATCTCCCTGTATCCTTTTCAGGTTGGTTTCCTGCAGTTTCGCTTCTGCCCACTTTTTCAGGCTTGCATCATCCGTATATTCACTGGTCTGAAGGGTCAGCTCCTGATCTCCCATTTCTTTGGCCAGATCTGAAGGCGATAAATCTCCCTGGTCATTTTCCGAGGCTTTGTCGGCAACTACCCGCATGAGTTTTTGCTCCTTACTGTTCCATGCCAATACCTGAACCTTGGAAAGCTGTTGGGAAGCCTGCATTTTTCCTTTAACACTCACAATGTTATCTCCGAAAGTAAACTTGAAAACAGGACTTCCAGAAAGTACCGGTTTGTCTATCGTCATTTTCTTTCCTTCAGTGATGATACACAGACCATTGTCTCTAATCCGTTCAATTAGAAAATCCCAATCGGTCGTGTTATACTGGGTAATCTCATTGTGCTTGGTGTCTGCTCCTGTCACCGACCCTTCGATTGGGCTGTAGTTTCCAATAATTGTATTCGCGATTTTTTTATCATCAACCTCTGTAAATACATTGGTTTTAGGCACAAGAGTAGACAGGTACATATAGTCCCTGCATTCCACTTTCAGCATTGCGTCTTCCTGTTGATCAATCTCCAGATTCTGTGAGATAATGATCCCCTCAAAGACTGCTTCTTCACTGGTTGTACTCATATATCCGGCTTCGATACGAATAGAATTACCTGGCGTAAACTCTTTGCTTTCGCTATCCGAACTCTCTTCTGCCTCGATTTCACTCCAGGCCTTAAAATTCAGTTCTGCTTTACCAATTTTATTTACCTCTTTCCGAATCCAGGCTGAAACCAACCCATATTTGGTGTCCAGCTCTTTACCGTTGATGTATATTTTAATAGAAAGAGCACCTTCTTCCGGTTGATCATCATAAACTGACAGGGCCGTATAGCTTGTACTCTCTTCCATAAGTTATTTAGTTTCGTGATACCGGGGGAAACTGTACAGTAGTCCCCGGTGGAGTATTGCGGATGCTATCCATTCCGTTCTGAGCAGCTACTTCTACACAATACGATGCATCTCCGTATATTTTAGCACAACTAGCCGCCAATGTATCTCCCGACTGGAAAGTAACCACATTAGCTGTTTGAGAGACCGACCCTTTAAAAGAGCTTTCCTTGAAATACCCCACAAACGAAAGAGATATCTTTACTCTTAGCGGAGTCCCGTCCGGAGCAAAAAGCGTGTAATCAATGTCTATTGATTCTGCTCGCCCATGAAAGATAATGGTTCCCCAAACCAGTATAACATAGCCAGGCTCTCCCAAATCTTTCTTCTTTTTGTATATCGCTTCCTCCATTTGGTCTATTCGTTCCTGAATAGACATTTTGTTGTCGGGAACGACACCTGTATCATCCATGTATATATCAAAAGAGAGTGAAGATGGCTCATGATGTTTGTAGCGGGCAAGATGCTCTTCCCTTCCCATCGCCTGAATTTTTTCATAGGAAATTTTCTTACCTATTTTTACAGACGCCGGGTTAATCTGGGTGACAAATTCAGCATTTTGTCCACCATCATACGCATTCACTATCTTTATCTTATCTGCCATTATCGCTCATATTTTCTAAGGTGTTCTCTGCGCAGGTATTCTTTCACCTCACGCATTACTTCCCTCTTGATAAGCACAAGCTGATCATTCTGAACCGAAGTTGTTTCCGGTTGTTTCTGAACAGTTGTTTTTACTTGTATTTCCTTTATGACTATTGGCATGGTACACGTTCAATTGTTGTATACGTAAACTCCAATGTCTCAATCAGTATGTTGTTTTTTTCCGAATCCAACGGTTCTGTTTCCCATTTTACAGGGTAGGCATTGTGACAATTCCAGGAGTATAGTGGTTTCCCGTCTTTTTGTAGTAAGTTAATTGTAATAGAAACCGTAGAAACAGGGAAAGTCAGACTGCCGTTAAAGAATGTAGACAACCACTTTACGTCATCCTGATTCAACGGTTTCAGTGCCCGCTTCAGAACCAGGTTTCCGTGCTTTACCTGCTTGGGAACAACATACGAATAATCGTTGTTTCCTCCTTCTGTAATAGTTTCTGTTTCCAACTCTGTTGTCAAACCGGAAACCTCTTTAAAGGAGAATTCTGTTCCCTGCATCAGCACCTGAAAATAAAACGCAACGGGGAGTTCCCAATCCTTCGCTTTAGCAGCCATTCTTTCCTGTTACTGTTATCTATTATCAGCCATTTTCAATTGTGAGCCCTTCGTGAGCTACTTCAATTGTTTCAACTGCCACTTCATTTCCGTCAGACTTCATGTCTGTACCGGTAATCTTTGTTGGCCAGGCATTATTCAATGTCCAGACCATTGTCGGGTTTCCTTCTTCATCCAGCAAACTGATTACCACTGTTTTTCTTTCTATGGTATTCATCTTGATCTGGTTGAACCAGTCCCAGAAAGCGTTGTCTTTAACAAACACACCTTTTTTCAGTGTCACATTTCCGGTTTTCTTAATTCCGGGCATTTTGATCGTAGAAAACTCTTTGCTGTTTCCATGTCTGTATTCTATGATCTGTGCTTCGATATCCAATCCGGATACTTCCTGAAAAGCGACTTCCGTATCTCCAAGTTTTACCTGAAAGTAAAACTTGGGTAAGGGCCATACATTATCTTGTGCTTCTCCTGCCATAATTCAATGATTTATAATTAGTAATTTGTAGTGTTAGCTTTTTTGCATCTGCTGCTGGAATGTAATCTCGATAAATTCTGCCGGACGCACTACAGCAACAAGGATCGTTATCCGCATGATCCCTTCCAGAATATCTTCCGGAGTCATGGTTTCTCCCAATCCGATATGAACACTAAACGCATCATCCGGGCTGGCTCCTGCCAATCCTCCCCGTTTCCAAACTCCGTTCAGGAAATTGCTTATCATACTCCGTACACTCACCCATGTATTTGCTGTATTCGGCTCAAAAACAAAAGCTTTTGTTGCATTCTTAATGGATTCCTCAAGCATGATCATTGTTCTTCGTACGTTCACGTACCGCCAATCGAGGGAGTTTCCGTCCAGGGTTCTTGCACCCCAGACTTTAACTCCTTCGCCCACAAAATAGCGGATAGCATTCACTGCTTTCCCATTTAGTGGAACATTTAAATCCTCCTGGTCTGTGTGTGAAATATTCACGGTAGGGCTGGTCACGTTGGAGAGACTTATGTTTGCAGGTGCTTTCCACACTTCTTTCGTACTATCCACAAGTGTGTAAATTCCTGCCATGGCTGAAGCAGGTGGTAAGAGGTTAAGCTGTTGAAGCATTGCCTTTACAATTGCAGCGTAGATCGGGCTTTGTTTCGAAAACACCTTGTGCAGGGTGCGTTCTTCATTGGGGTCGACTTGTTTTTCGTTTTTAGTTGCGGCAATAACTTCTTCCAGTTGTGATATATAGGTTCCAAGGTATAAGGAGTGTACTCCTAACAAAAGTTTCAGGTTGTCCCAGCTTTCCAGCATATTCTTGTAGCTCACTTCGTTGTCTGCTACAATCGATGTGTTCAACCAGGGATAGTATGCGGCTCCGAAATCAAGAAACTCAGTGCCAATTTTCTCCCGGAAATCGGTTACTACATCCCCGGACTCATCATTCCGGTCTTTGTGTCCACCGTATACATCCAGTAGAGCCACCCTATTTTTCATATCCGCTCCACAGTGTTTTAATACTGTAGTCTGAATGTCGTAACATTCCTGAGCTTCTTTCAGATAAACGGCTTCCGGAACCAATACTATTGTCGGTTCCTGTTCTTTTAGTAAAAGAGCCACTCCTTTTTCCAGTTTGTCCTTTTCCAGATCTTCCTCGTAGTTCCCTACAGAAACGATATAGCAAGGACCACCTCCGTTTGCAAAAAAGAAACGCAAGTGATAGTAGAGGTTGTAATCATCTTTTCGTGCAAGGTCGTAGTACAAGGCTGGAGTTGAAGTGCTATTCACTTTTAAGATCAACTCTCCGATGGCCGTGTCTACGCCGCTTATTGTTTCAGCTGTAACGTCATCACCTATCTGACCGACAATTTCGCCTATTCCTTTAACGATATCATTATCATCACCATAAGCTTCTGTCATGCTTCCCTGAAAATCGGTCACGATTCCTTTCAGTGCCTCTACTGATTTAGTAACCTTTTCCTTTGCAGCATTGATAAGCGGTTCATATTTATCTGCATTTTCCGAATCTTTTTCGGATGCAGCTGTAATTTTCTCTAATTCGGTAACTGCTTTTCGTACGGTAGGAATCAATCCTTTACAATAAGAAAGTGCTGATTTCACTGTCTCTTTATCAATAAGCAAGTCCGAGCTTCCTTCTTCCAGTTTGGAAAGTTCGAACGTTGGTGTTGGCGCTCCGCCATAATAGTACTCATACTCAGCAAGAGAGCTGATTCTCCAGGGAGTGTTTTTGAGTGTTTTATTGCCATTCTTCGCGAATTTTGTATATCCGATAAAAGCCGGGACAGCAGTAGCAACTTCGACAACGGAATTGGGGAAAGCGTTTTTTTCAACAACATATACCCCGGGGGTTTTCATTGCACACATAACATGTTGATTTTTAATTATAATTTATTAAACCGTATAATAGGCTGTAATTGCTTTTTGGGGATTGTATATCGATGCACTTTGCGGTCTGGGCCTTAGTACATTACTTAACACAACACGCTCTCCGAATTTTGACTTCTCAATCATCCGTAGATTGAATGCGCTTTTCTCCGTTAGTTTTACTTTGTCCTTACTAAGGAACTGTAACACTTTTTCTCCATTCTCCCATAAGATAATCTGGGGACTGTCAAACTCAACCATTCTTCTGGCATCTATTAGCGTGAAGTCTTTACCCAGGCTATTCTTCGTTGGAAAAACGATGTATTCAAAATATTTCGAAAGAGAACTAATGCTAACTGTCACTTCTTTTCGCTCAACAGCAATGTCTATTCTTCGGGGAATTCCTACCGCTTCTTCTACAACCTTACATCCCTGGTCAGTAGACGAAACTTGTGCCGAAACAAAATAAAATGTGTTGTTAAGTGGCTTGATCGCAAAGCTCAAAAACTCATTATCTTCCTTGAAAAATTCACTGGTTCTTGTTGAGCTATACAAATTCCAGGAGTTATTCATTCTTTTCACCTGAATATCATACTTTCTTAAATACATCGCCGTCTGATCTTCAGGGATCAATTCGACCGGTATTAGTGAATCGCCGTAGTATTCATGTTCTACATGAACTGACAAAATGCAACTATATTGATCAAAAGAACTCATACATTAACCTCCCTTCTGTTTATTGAAGAATCAATTTGTGTAATGGTATTGCTATCGATTGTAATGGTTCTGATTTTACAGATTATGGATGGGTGATAAGATCCTCCGGAAATACTCCATACATTGGACAGTTCCTGTAGTGTCAGGTTTACCGGTTCCAACGTAAAATGCGTTCCCGACTGTTCAAAAAACAAGATTTGGTTTTCCTGGAGAACTTTCAATGCATGTGTAATCAGCTGCAGTGCTTCCTCGTATTGCTTTTGCGGAAAAACCGCCGAGACAAGAATATACAGATTCATGTTCCACGGAGGGTTGCCCTTGCTACTGAACTTATCCGAAACATTTTTCTTTGAAAACGCAATCCCGGCAGAAGTATCCCGCTCCATGCTCAGAAGTGAAACCGTTATTGCACCGTCAGTAACCTTGTCTTCAATCGGCTGAATCTTAACGATATCCCTGCTTAGATTAAAATCCCGCTTAATCGTATCGTTAAGAATTTCCGAAATATGACTTACTACTGCTGCAATCATTACAAAAGGATTAAAACATCTAAATCTTGTGTTATACAAATCTCTCTCATACTCTTTAATTGACTACAGGTAAAAACCCCTGATTTATAAAAACAGGGGTTTCCTGCTGTACAATTTTGTAGAGCAAATTAATGTCCGGATATCCGAATGTTTCTCTTTTTCCTTTTCCGTTTATACTTTATGCAGGTAAAAACCTTTCGCAAACATTGATTATTCTTTGTTTTTGCGTTTAAAATCTTATTTTTGGATAACTGCAATTTTTACGGAGTAAAACAAATGAACTATGAAACTAAACAGCTTTTCGGAAATAACCGATTGTATTCAGTACTGGAAATCTATCAGAAATGAACCGGAGAAGGTTCTTAGCTACCTTGGACAGGGAGATGCTTTTTATTTTATCCCACAAGGAGAAAAAATAACCTCCAACTTTCATGTTTACCCGGGAGTTTGCCCCAAAACAGAAACTATGTATATGTTTCTTATCCCTGCAGAAGATGATAAGAAAAGTAGTGATGAAGCTTTATTTAATGCTATCATACAAAGCGTAGTAATTAAAACCGTTGGGGGAACACCAGAGATCAGTGAGCTGGATGCCAAAAAAAGAATCAATAACTGGAATACGCATTATAAGCAATGGGTTCCTGAGCAAACAAAAACACCGGATGGTCTATTTCTTGCCTTTAATCTTCCTTCTTCTTACATGAAGGCATCGTGTAAATATGTTACTTACTTTGCCCTGAGAGTATCCAGTGAGGAAATAACCGGTTATCGGGCAGATCTTGTTACCGTTGATCACGAGGAGGAAAAGGCCCGCTTTTTTGACACCGTGCGTCCGGTACCTCCTTTTGATTCAGAGTACCCGGAATCTAGCTTTTATTTGTTAAGCTGTTAATTCGGTAGATATCGGTAATCAACAACGGAATCATGACCTTTTTCAGGTTTTTGAGCATATCGACTTTGTCAGTGCCTGTTTTGCTGCTTTTGGGCATCATAATAGGCACGTATTTTTATAAATTTACGGAGACACGATATCGCTTCCTGCTTGTTTATCTGGCTATTTGTTTTGGTACGGATGTCCTTAGCCGGATAATTGGCGAAATTTACGGGAATAATTTATTGTTCATCCTGATTTTCAGCTTACTTGAGTTGGTTTTTTTTACCGCATTTTACCTTGTTTGCCTGTTCCGGCGAAAAGAAAAAAAGTATATCTTGCTGACTTCAGCCGCCGTTGTATTTATTGTAATCGAGTTGTATTTGGCCGGAACCAGTAGTCCTGAGAGATTTCAACCTTATTCAAAGGTGGTTGGCTCTTTTCTTATACTGCTTATGGCTATCAGCTATTTGTTTGAGGGTATCGGAAAAAAACAACCCGATTATTCAGACATGAAGCTCAATTCAGTGTTTATTGTTTATTTTTCTCTGAATCTGATTTTCTTCCTGCCACTCAACTTTTTGATCAATGTACCTTCTTCGGTAAAATTTTACTTCTGGTGCTTTAATCTGATTCTGACGATTTCGTTTTACGTTTTTTTAATTAGAGAGATATGGAAAAATGGCTCGACCCGAAAACAATTGCAATTTGGATCATAATTGCCGCTGTAATGGTATCTCTGCTTACGGTTTCTATCGTAAAACTGGTTTATATTAATGTCAAAAGACAGGTTGAAAGTAAATTGAAGGAGTCCCGTCTACAACTTGAATATCAGAAAAAACTCATGGAAACAAGTGTTGTGGTTCAGGAACGAGAACGGGCACGGGTAGCAGCCGATTTACATGATTCTCTGATCGGAAAGCTGACCATACTTCGGTTAAAGAACCAGATAGAATACAACTTTGATGAAACAGACCGGTTGTTGGAGGAGAGTATCAATGAAGCGCGGAGAGTTTCTCATGACCTGAGTCCCCCAATGCTGGATGATATCGAGCTTTGTGACCTGATAGAAAATATGGTGGAAGCCTGGAAAAAGCATCTTTCCATTCTTTTTCACAAAGACATTCGCACCGCAACTCCCCACCCTGGTGATGTTAAGCTTCAGGTAACAAGAATCTTACAGGAATTAATTGTTAACTGTAACAAACACGCTGAAGCAACTGCAGTTTTTATCGGGATCCGGATCACTGATAATTGTATTAGTATGGTAGTGCGTGATAACGGTAAGGGTTTCGATGTGGAAGCCATGTCACAGGGGCTGGGAATGAAAAATATAGAATTACGCGTCCTTTATTTAAAAGGAGTTTACAAGATTAAATCGGGGGAAAAAGGAACTACATCCGTTTTTGTTTTTGACCTAAAAAATAGAAATAAGTCATGAAGGAAATTTCAATTGCCATTACAGACGATGATGAACTTGTAGCAAAACTACTGGAAGAATTTCTTAATAAATGTAACGGGTTTAATGTGATCTTCACCGCTTGCAACGGGAGGGATCTGATTGAAAAGCTTGAAGCAGAATCAGCCATTTTACCCGAAATATTATTGCTGGATTTGAAAATGAAGGAAATGAATGGTGTGGATACCATTCAACACCTGAAAGAGCATTTTCCTTCTATACGGATCATTGTCATTTCTTCTTATTACCAAAATTCTTCACTTGGGTTTCTTTTCAAAAGCGGAGCTTCTGCTTTTGTTCCAAAAGGAATATCTCCGGTTCATTTGCAGGAAATCATTACTACGGTACATCAGCAAGGTATCTACTTTACACAAGAACAGGTCGATAAGCTTCGCTACCAGATTTCTTCCAAAACACCGAAACCGCTGTTGGTAGAAGGGTCCGAACTTTCCAAACGGGAAATTGAGATCCTGAAGCTTATTTGTATGCAGAAAACAGCAAAAGAGATTGGTGATGCCCTTTTCATTACTGCCAAAACAGTCGAGGGACACAAGAATAATCTTTTTACCAAAACCGGGGCGAAGAATGTTGCCGGTCTGGTAATTTATGCGATTCAAAATAATATTCTGGATTTAGACGATTTTCCGGTTTAACCCAAAATTGATCAAAAAAACAGCTGTTTTTGATGAAAAAATATTAAAAAACGCTAAATAAATGGGTTCAACCCTTCTTTTTTTGTAGTTTGTTAGTGAATCTAAAAAAACAAATAATTATGAAAAAGCTAGTAATGAGTTTGATGTTGGGATCTGTTGTTTTGTTGGGATTTACTGCTTGCAATGGAAATGAAGAAGATACCTCAAGAGAGGAAAACCGGGAAATGATCCGTGAAGGTGTCGAAAAAGAAGTAGATGCAACAAAAGAGGATCTTAAAGAAGGCTGGCAGGAAACCAAAGAATCTGTTGAAGAGGGATGGGAAAAGACTAAAGAAGAAACGAAAGAGGCCATTGACACTACAAAAGAAAAACTGAAAAAAACAAAAGAAGTGTGGGAAGAGAAAGAGTAAATATTTTCTTTTTATGCTTTACTCTACATAGTATTACGAAAGGAAGCAGGTGATGTGAATTGCCTGCTTTTTTTGATTACGGTATTTGTAGCCTTCTCCTTTTGTGGACAGCTTTATAAAAATCAGGATCATCCAAAGAACGTTTTGCGAATTATTTCTTAATTTAATTAATATAAGAACAACCTTTTGTGATTAATTTTATTGGCTGATTACTTGTTTAGAAAAAGAAAAATAGCCCTGTGCGATAATTTAAGGCATATTCTGTTATCTCTTTCATTTGTATTAATTCAGGAAACGGATCCTTAAATATCATTTCATCTAAGATAGTTTTTACCTTCTGTAACGATACAGCATCTGTGATTTCTTCATCCTCAAAATCATCAATCAGAACTTGACAAGTAGAATTAATAATTTCAAATACATTCAATGTATAAAGCTTATTAAATTCTTCATCTGTAAGTCTCCATTCTATTAAATCTAATTGATTAGCTCTGTCATAGTTTAAATCCTCTTGTGCGTCTTTATTTTTTGGCACAGTAATTACTCTGTTTCTCATTAATCAATATTTAAAAAATGTGTTATTTCTTCGTATTCACCGTGAGTCCTTCCCATTTGTTTTCCGTTGACAATTTTACGTTTCCATGGTGTAAACTCTATAAACTTCATCATTTTTGAAGATATAAACCCGCTCACACTTCGGACATTTCCATACATCAAATATAGGTTGCGGAATGTTAATCGGATCTATTGTTTCTTGATTAATAATCATATCCCATTCACAATCTGAATAAACTTTATATTCAATTTTATTAGGGCTTTCCGTATTGGATAGTAGAAAACCACATTTCCATCACCATATTTTTTCTTTACATCAGGAATTATATCGGCTTCTTTAACTTCGTCTGTAGTTTTGGCAAAATACTATTCTTTATAATGTACCATATCATAAGGATAATACTGTTGATCCTTTAGAGTTGCGTCATCCAATTCCAAAATTTTTACCAATGCTCCGCTTTCAAAGCTCCAATAGCCGGAATGGATATTAAATTTGCTCTTATGCGTTTGAATCTCTACCGCACCTCTAAACCATTCTTTTTTGAGGTATTTATGCAATCTTTCTAAAGATAGGTTTTTATCCTCTTTAGCTAAAAAAATTACCTCCTGTAATGCCTTATATGGCTTATTCCACATCAATTTACCTGATAGTTGTTTCCAATTTTCATCTCTATAACTAATTAAAGTGTCAATCAATAAATCTTGAGGATCATCTTTTTTTACTGCTTCAATTAATAATTTGAAATCCTTGTCACCAATTTTTAGCATTATCCCTATGGATAACATCTCAAGCATTTGAACATATCCATTTGATTTTTTCCATGTTTCAGTGAAATATGAAATCAACTTCAAATAAATCGCTAATATACCTTCGATGGTATCCCCTTTCGAATACATTGATTTTAAAATTTTATAATACGCATTCCTCAACTCTTCTTTTGTAGATTTAATAATTTCTAAATTAGGATTTGAATATTTTTGTATTCCTTTCTTTTCATATTCCAGGAGCAATTCAATCTCTTGTTCATATTCATTTATAGAACTTGTATAAAATTCAATAATTTCTTGATATCCTTCCCTGTTGTTTAACTCATCTCTTAACTTCATATAATAATTAATTTTTGTTAAGGCCAATCACCTATTATATTTCCTTTACTATCCAATTTCTTTGTAGTGACTTTTCCTGTTTCATCAATCCTACTTAGCACTCTATCAACCTCTCCCTTTTTAAGTGCTTCTCTAATTTTTTTTGCTTCGTGTAATCCAACCTGATCTTCTAATCTATCACTGCCTCTAATCCAATCATCCGACATTTGTTTTCCATCTTTGGTCTGGTTCAATTGAGATTGACCATATTTTGATTCATTAATAACGTACTTTGGCGGTGGAGTATTGTTTTCATAAATCCCATCAATTCCTTTTCTTAATTTATCATCTATGGTTTTAGGAGGATCGTCTCCTATACGTTTCAAATTATGTTTGTTTCTCAAATGTTTATCTGAAACGATTTCCCCAAAGTTACCTTTTTGTTTAGCGGTTGCTGTTTTTGGATCAAATTTTCTTCTTACTGGCAAGACAACCGCCTCATCCACTTTATCAGTTGCTTTCTCTGTTTTACGCAACTTATCAGCAACATTGTCCGGAATAATTTTCTTTGCTTTTTGCAGGCTTCTGCTCAATTTTGCTAATGCAGGTATTTTGGAACTGTACCTGGCTAATGCCGCGCCTCCGGTAAATACAATGATCAAAATTTCAAAGATGAGACGGCCAATGATTTCACCAATGAATTTGTAACGTTCAACTGTCGTAATATTCTTGCTGTTCCATATCCTTTCAAATTCGTCAGGATCTATACCCAGCAAACCTAATAGCAGCTTTTTAACATCCTCCCAGCTCATCTCCCAAAGAGCATTGTAGAGATCGACCAATTGATCCAGTATTTCTCCTGTGAAAATACTTTTGATCATGTCCCAAATGCCCGTTACCGTGTCTTTGGCTTGTTCATATATACCAATGGGAATACCCTCCAGAAGTCCTTCTATAATGCGGGCTGTTTTTATGCCTGCTGTTACCCAATCGGGGCGCACTTCAATTGTTCCCCGGGCAATCATTTGATCGATCGTTTGTTTGGTTGGTACTTTTACCTGTGCCCCCTGCTTTACTTCAATTGACTGAAGTATTGCCCGTTTCTCTGCATCCCATGGGTCTACAGCATTTTTTGCTGCATTATTGATAAGACTTTGTTTGTATTTGTTTTGGTTTATATATACATCGGGGTTATCTTTATTCAATAACCACAGTGCATTTGCAAATAATTTGTTATCATAACCTATGTCACGATCTACATCTTCTATTTCACGTAGCAAATCTGTTATCGTTTCACCTTTTTCTACGTAGCGTAGCGTATAACGTGTATCATCGCCAACTTTTGCTTTCTTCGTCCAGCTTTCGGCTATCCATCCTGTTTGCCCATCAGGTGTCTGCACCAATATCCACCCTGAAGCATCATCATTACCATAAGCCAGTATAGTCAGACCTGTTCCTCCGGTGTAAACTTTAGCACCTTTTCCTTTTGTGTTTTTACCTTCCGGTGATGGAAAATCGTGCAAACGAATTCCTGCAAACTTTTCTCTTTCGGAAGTTCTTACCCGTACAAATGCTGTCTCATAAACTTTCTTTCCTATATACTTTTCGTCTGTTTTCGTTATTTCAGGCTCTTCCTCCTCCTTTTTGCCCCAATCCGGATCAAATGAATACGCGTAATACCTGTACTTTGAGTTTCTGATCTCAAACGTCGGGGAGGTTCCTTCCGCATCTTTTCCTTTTATATGCGGTTTAAACGCTTCTAAAAACTCCGGATTTCCTTCTTTTTTCTGTTTCCGTATAAATGTATAGACTTCCCCTGAAGAAAGGGGTTTTCCGTCACGTCTGTAAAAAGAATACCCCGTATTATTCCAGGTTGCATGAGGCACTTTTTCATACAAAATATCAGAAGGATGAATGGTCGGTTCGGCATCAATCGGTTCTATAACCAAACTCTCCTCCACACTTACCAACTCCGTTATATCCTCTTCTCCTTCATCCGATTCTAAAGAAACCTTTTCCTGATGAAGTCCCTTATCCTCAGCGATCTCTTCCTCCAGAATCGTTTCCGGTTCCGGTTGTACTATAACTTCCGGGGTATTTTCTTCTTTTTGTAACTCTGTCGTTACTATCTGGTCATCTGTTTCTGAATGCGTTTCCGGCTGAAAGAGGGGTTCACTATTGCTCTCCACTGCTACGGATTTTTCTATGCTTTGTGCTGTTTCACTGCTCTCATAATATCCTGAAGTATCGGAGAAGTTAACATCAAAGCTTATATTTTTTACCTGAGAAACCGGGTTTTCATCCTGATAATAAAAATGTACAACTTCTGTACCGAAGTGATTTGTTTTTTTCTGAGCTGACAAATACCACGAATAGTTTCCTCTTTCGTTATTGTTACGGTAGCGCTCCCGACCTTGTTCTGTATCTAATTCTTTACCATAAAAGTAGCCCCTGTAGCTTCCCCGTTCCTGATATTCTGACAGAAAACTGGTATACAATTGAATGAGACGTTCCAACTGAAAAGGAGTCAGTCTTCTAATTTCAGCGTCGACAATTCCATACGCATTGAGCCGATTTACTAACTCCTCTTTCGTCTGTTCTGCCTCTTCTATTTTCTCAGTAGGTGACTCCGGATAAGCAGCATATTCAAAAAAGACAGGTTCTTTCAATCCTAACCCTGTATACGAAAACAGAACCCAGACATACTTGTTTTGCTCATCAGGATGTACCTCTATTTTTAACGTCTCTTTTTCCTGTTCATTCCGGTATGTAAGAGAATATATACGATTATCGGACAGCACTTTTTCAAATAAATCACCGATAGCAAATGCGTCCGAACTACTAAACATACCTTTTGAAGGTGGAGTCCCGGATCTAAAACGTTGTATCAAATCGACCAGATTCGCAAGTGCTTTTATATCCAGGTGCTCTATTACTGACCGCTGAACATGCATTTCTTCCAACGCAACTATCAGGTCTTCTTTCTCCTCCTCTTCTCCCGGTGTATCCAAACCCTGTCCCCACCAGTGATTCGCTACAACACGTAATTGCTCACTGAAAGCGGTTTCAGATTGCTCAACTTTATTCTGTGGGGCTTTTTCACTCATCAGCGCGTTTTGTTTTCTTTTATTAATTCGCGTCTGATACTCTGATCTACCCACTCATTTCTCAATGCATACGTGTTATTTTTTAGAGCAAAAAGGCAGGAGAGTTTCAGAATATTAGCAATGTTTGCTCCTGACAACTCAATTTCAGCCAATTTATCTATGCGAACAGCTACATCATACGTAAAGGGTTTCGGGAGCAATTGATGCCATAATTTATGTCTCTCGGCTTCTTTCGGAACAGGAAAATAAATGATTGACTGAAAACGCCGGATCATAGCGCTGTCGATATTGCTTTTTAAGTTGGTCGCCAAAATAGTAAGCCCCTGATGTTCTTCCATACGCTGTAGCAGATAGTTTACCTCCAAATTTGCCCATTTATCCTGGGATGAATTTATACTGGTGCGTTTACTGAACAGGGCATCTGCTTCATCAAAGAAAAGAATCCAATCTTTACCTTTTGCCCGGTCAAACAAATAGGCGAGATTCTTTTCCGTTTCACCAATGTATTTAGATACAATCATCGAAAGGTCGACACGAAAAACATGTTTCTTATATTTTTTACCGATTAATTTTGCTGTCAGGGACTTTCCTGTTCCCGGAGGGCCATAAAACAAGCAAGGGTAGGAAACCCCAAATATCTTGCTCTTTTCAAGTAGAGTCTTTCCGTGTTCGACCCAAAGCATCAGCTCCTGAATATGCTTTTCTGTATTTACATCAAGAATCAGATGGTCCCAATCCATATCCGTAGTTATCAAACGTGCCGGAAAAGCACTTCCGTAATCCGGTCGGGGTTCGTTGCCCGATTGCAAGTAAAACAGATACTCTTTGGCCAGTACAGGAATCTTATTCAGTTCACTTACAGATTGGTGAGCTGCGTTAACATTCTCAAACGTAATAATTCCTTCTTTTACCAATACACTGTTATGTAAAGCCAGCTGATAAAAAACCGTATTTGTTTTATCTTTTCCTGCCAAAAGAAAAAGTAATGTCTGCTGTGTTGCCAGATAATTATAAAACAAAGGATCAATACACCCCCCAAACTCCGGGTAAAGTAATTTAAGATGATTGTTCCTGTCCCGCATTTTTTCTGTTAATCTCTCCGGAGCTATATGAGGAACGATACTACAGATTAGCAATAATCTTTCCATTGTATCCAGGCTAAATTGCCGGATGATTCTGTTATAAGCCGAATCTGTTTCAGCTCCCTCCGGTGGCGGACAGTCGTTTAGAGAAAAAAATGTGCCGTCCTTTAATTCTCTGATACGACCATCAATAATCTCTAACAACCAATGCATATCAGCAATAATGGCATGAGTAAGATTGGAAACACCTTCTATTGTCGGGTGTTGGCTCTCTTTGTTTGTATCCATCTGAAAGCCAGAATGGTTCTTCTCATACTCATTATACATATATCACACTGAATTATATTGATTTACCGAACGTATAAAGTTCCGTAACGGATTTTGTAAAGTCAAGGACACGTCGTTATCAAAACGGAAAAATTAAATCGTAATAATTACGCCTGTTTTTATTTGAAATAATGATTTATTTATTGATAATCAATAAATTAAATGCAGACATTAACTATAAAAACGGGAAAAATAAACTCTGCCCGATCCATTTATTCTGTATTCGGAAAAACATATAAAACACTAATTACAAAGTGTTTAGCAATAATTCGTGGATTGATCTGATGCCGGAAAAGATTGGAAAAAGAGAATAATCTTACTTTATTTTTCCGTTTTTACATGATTTTATTATTTATAATCAGGCGGTTATACTATTATTATCTTGATTTATTTTTCCGTTTTTTGCAGTAGTTGTCCGGAATATTACTATCGGGGAGCTGTAAAACAAAAAAAGCAGAGATAAACTCTGCTTTTTGTACCCGGGGCGGGAATCGAACCCGCACTCCCGAAAGAACTGGATTTTGAATCCAGCGCGTCTACCAGTTCCGCCACCCGGGCGGGGTAACAACATAATTGTTGTTTAGGGCATGCAAATTTACGATAATTGTCGTTACGTGCAATTATTTCTTAAAATAAATTTACCCTGTAGATCGGCTACTCACGAACCAATGTCAAAAATCCATGCTCGTTGACCGCTACTCCATCATATTGCGTGCCTATCAGTTTATAAAAATACACCCCTTCCGAACACAATTCCCCGGATTTATTCTTTCCGTCCCACAATAATACACCATCCTGATCAAATGCCTCGTACATAACATTTCCCCATCGGTTAAGAATGACAATGTCGTATGAAGTAAATACCGGTTCTTTGAGCACAAAAAGGTCATTTATTCCGTCTCCGTTTGCTGTTAATACGTTGGGTATGTACAAATCTGCATTAATAATTACCGGAACAGATGTGGTATCCGTACAACCCAGTGCATCTGTTACAACTAACTGGATGGTATAATACCCCGGTTTTTGCCATTCGTAAGAAAACCCTCCTCCTGTTTCCGTAGAAAAGGAATCCGAACCAAAAAACCATTCCCAGTTTACCAGCCCCCCGGTTCCTCCGTAGGATTGATCAAAAATATTCATCGGTTTATATACATCCGTTTCCTGTGGATTAACCGAAAAATCAGCTACTACCGGTGTAATTATCTCAGTAATCGGCGGCATGGGGTATTCCACCGAACAATTATTTCCATCCTGAATAATGGCGAGTGGCAAATACGTTCCGGGTGATGAATATGTATATTCAAAAGGTTCCAGCGTATTTACTACTTCCCCGTCTCCCATTTGCCAGGTAATTGTTTCCACGTTCACCAATTCGGAAGGAGTAAACAAATAAGCCGGTTCACAAAGTGTACCAACACTTGTCCATTCCACAACCCCTGAAGGCCCCCCGATCACAAGGATGTCCTCGTATATCACCTCATCCGAACAACCGTATTCATCCGTAACCGCTAAAGAGATCGAATATGTCCCTGCAAAAACATACGTATTACTCGGGTTTTCGAGTGTAGATGCATTATTGTCTCCAAAAGTCCAGCTCCACTGTGTAATTGCCCCATACGAGCCGGACTCATCCGTAAAATCGGCAAAAACGGGGGGGCAAACAAACTCTCCTTCGTCGTTTATATTAGATCCTGTGAAAGAAAAGTCTGCTTCAGCCTGCGGAATGGAAACAATAATAGTAGCTGTTGTGCTGTTCGTACATCCATTCTGATCTGTTACAATTAACTCAATCGTGTTGGTGGTAGATACCTGACCCGTATCTTCAATAGCAAAAAAGCTTTCCAGATCATCCGTTACCGAAACACTCTGTCCGTTAATCAACCATTCCGAAGACACATAATCTGTAGACTGGTTAATCGCTGAAAAGGGAGCTTCATTACAAACTACATCCGGAGCATCGAAAGCAGCCGTAGGAGACGTAAGTGTTGTCGTAACAGAAACCGGGTCGGAAACACAGCCATAGGCATCGGTTGCTACCATTGTCGTAGTATACGTTCCGTTCTGGGTAAATGTATAGGACACATTCTGTGACTGGTCATTGGTGGTTTGCTGGCTTCCATCTTCAAATGTCCATTCAAATGATGCCAGAGGGACGCCATTCCCCTGCACCTGCGAAGTGTTGCCAAATGATACGGTCAAGGGTACACATCCCGCACTTTGCGACGGAGAAATGTGTGCGGTTGGTTCCTGTAGGACAATAAAGTCTTCATGTGTATAGATTTCAGTGCAACCTGCGCTATTGGTTACCTGCATACTAATATCGTAAGCTCCTGAATTTTGATAGAGTTCGTTCACACTTCCTTGTTGTACAACCGTTCCGTTACCCATGTCAAAAACCGTATTAATAATCGGATGGGATGTTGTAGAATTATTAGAAACAAAGACCGAAGACAAGCGACATATTGTATCGTCCGACATCGCAATATCCGGAATGAGCTGAGAAATATTGATTTCTCTTGTTATACTATCCGAACACCCGGTAGTATAATTATGAACCACCTGTTTAATAAAATACGTACCATAGTTGGTATATGTATTGCTGGTAGAACCCTGATCTGATCCTGAAAAAATAGCAGGAGAAAGAAAGGTTGTCCCATTTCCGTCTCCGAAGTCCCAGATCATTTCTACATCATCATTAACGGTTCCCAGAATTGCCTGATCGTTAAAATCAACCTCCAATGGTAATGTTTCGTTGCAAAACAACATGCTTTCGGGTGAAAAATTGGCAATAGGTGCAATGATATAAACCGCATCGGTTGTCACTACCGTATCTGGGCAGCCTCTGAAATAAACAATCAGTTGTACATCAAAGTAACCTGTATCAATCGGGTAGTTATACGTAGGGTTTGGGTCAGTTGCCGTCCCTCCGTCTCCAAAATCCCATTCATACCGGATGTCCTCTTCATCGTATGGAACCGGAACAGTGACTGTACTCTCAAATTCAAAGTCAGATTTGGCACATTCAGATGTCGGCGTATAAGTAAAGCTTGCCTGTGGAGGAACTCCCACCTGGATATAGTCCTGTGTAATGGCTGTTTCCTGACATCCCCCATCTGTAGAAACGACCAGTGTAATGGTATACTCTCCTTCCGAAAACAGTTGCGAAGGCGGGTTTTGTCCGCTGTATGTATTACCATTACCAAAATCCCACTGCCAGGATGTAATCGGGTTATCAATAGGGTTCGGAGAAGATGATGTATCCGTAAAATTCACCTGAAGCTCTTCACAGCCTTCCAGTATATCTGCTTCAAAACCGACAATAAGTGACGAAACTTCTATCAAATCCGTCATCGTTACTGTAGAGGAACATCCATTTTCATCCATCTGCTGGAGTGTAACAGAATAGACTCCGTTATTCGGATACACCTGATCCGGAGGATTGGCACCGGAAAAAGTTTGTCCGTTTCCGAAATTCCATTCAAAGCTTCCTCCTGAAGGTTGAGAGGTGTTGGTAAACTGAACAGTAAGAGGTGAACAACCGTGTGTCGGTTGGATGTCAAATGAAGGAGAAGGACGATCAAAGACCTCTATTTCCATAGAGTAGGTATCATTACAACCCGTCGTTGTATTACCAGTTGTTAATATAACCGTATACACACCGGGGTTCTGATACGTATACACCGGATTCTGACTGGATGATACTGCTCCGTTACCCAAATCATAGGACCAGGTATCCGGAGAACCAGAGGAAATATCTGTAAAAGAAATTGCTGTGCCTAAACAAATCTGTTGTTCACTAACCTGAAATTCCGCTGAAAAGGGAGCAACTGTTATCGTTTGCGTCAAATCATTCTGACAACCTGTTTCTGTTGCTGTTACACTCAGATTGACCTCATAACTGCCTGCCTGATTATACACAATTCCCGAAGGAGCAGCCGAAGTTGAGGTCTGTCCGTTTCCAAAATCCCATGCATACGTATAGTTTCCTTGTGGTTGAATCGCTGAAAACACAGGAGAATAGGGTACTTCGCATCCGGATAAAGGTGTTTGAAAACTAACCGCAGGTAGCGGATGTACCGTTATAAAATTTGCTTTTACCTCTGCAACAGAAACAGATCCGTCTGAAACCGTAAGCGTTATATTGTAATTCCCCGCTGCTGTGTAGGTATGAGTCGGGTTCGCTTGTGTTGATGTATTTCCGTCTCCGAAATTCCATAACCAGGAAGAAATGGAGCCCCCGGAAGCCGATGACAGATCCGTAAAGTTGATGGGTTCACCCACACAAACACTTCTCGGAGAAGCCGAAAAGTTTGCGGTTACCTGGGCAGAAACCTGACACATCAGTAAAAAACTTAAAAACAATATACGGCTTTGTAAATTCATAAATTATGTGTTTCGGTATGTTTATAACAACTTTGGTTTGGGTTCTTTAACTGTTTTCATGACGAACAGATCAGAAATAAAGTTGGCTGGCGTTTTAACATAATGCCTTTGTAAAAGGCGTCTGGAAACAGAGTCACACGCTGAAATTCTTCTTTTTCTATCAGATAAACCTTAAATTAGCAAAAAAATGTATACCTGATGATTGCAGCTGTACTGGCAGGCTTTATTCTCGCCCCGGTTTTTGCTTTTTCCAAAAAAATTTTGGTTGAAAAGACGGCGAAACTTTTCGCTTTATTACCCCTGATTCTGTTTGTCTACTTTGTTTCCTTTTCAGGACAAGTAGCTTCGGGAGAGGTTGTTGATTTTACCTATTCCTGGGTTCCTTCTCTCGGTATTGATCTGAATTTCAGAATTGACGGGCTTTCTACCTTATTTCTGTTGCTAATCACGGGTGTGGGAACACTCGTGTTTTTCTATACTTCCAACTATCTGAAGGGTCATGAAAAACTCTCCCGGTTTTATGCGTATCTGAGTCTGTTTATGGCCTCCATGATTGGGCTGGTTCTTTCTGATAATGTTTTTCTGTTGTTTATTTTCTGGGAACTAACAAGTATAAGCTCTTTCTTTCTGATTGGTTTTAATAATACTCAGGAAGGTTCCAGAAAGTCCGCTATTACAGCCCTTGCCATTACTGGTTTTGGAGGTCTTTTTTTGCTTTCCTTTGCAATTTTTTCAGGAGGTCTTACTGGTACTTCACGTATTAGTGAAATGGCAGAAATGACTGAAGTATTTAGTTCAGGTACATCCTCAGTTCTATTGTTGATCTTTCTTTTGGTTGCTGCGTTTACCAAGTCAGCACAATTCCCTTTTCACTTTTGGCTTCCCGGAGCAATGAAAGCCCCTACTCCTGTATCAACCTATTTGCATTCCGCAACAATGGTAAAAGCAGGTGTTTTTCTTTTACTTCGTTTCTCTCCACATTTCTCACTTAATGAATGGTGGAGTCCCGTGCTTATTCTTTTCGGAGCCATTACAATGGTATATGCTGCTATACACACTCTTTTCAGAACAGACATGAAGGGAGTACTTGCCTATTCTACCATAAGTGCTTTGGGAATATTGGTTTTTCTGATTGGATTAGGGAATAGTTATGCGCTAAGTGCAGCTCTTGTGTTTATTGTTGTTCACGCTTTATACAAAGCTGCATTATTCCTTGTAACAGGAATTGTAGATCACAAAACGGGTACGCGGGATCTGACTGTATTATCAGGTTTACGCAGCTTCATGTGGCCGGTTGCTATTGCCGGGTTTGTTTCAGCTGCTTCAAGTGCGGGAATTCCACTTTTTATTGGTTTTATTGGTAAAGATCTCATTTACGAAGGAACGTTGCACAGCGCTATGATCTGGACAACGGTTGTTGCTGTGCTTACTAATTTTCTTCTCGGATATGCCGGGTTTGCCGTTGGAATTAAGCCTTTTACCGGGCCCAAACCTGAGAAAAGTATTGCGAAGCCCTCTGCTGTACTTTGGTTTCCCCCTGTACTTCTGGCTGCCGGAAGCCTTGTATTCGGGCTTTTCCCCGGATTACTCGAAGGAATCATTATCCCTGCTTATGAGGTAACCGGGGGACAGGATTTCCATCCCCTGAAAATCTGGCACGGATTCAACCTTGTTCTTCTGCTTAGTGGTTGTACTATTCTTTTGGCAATCCTGTTATATCGCTTCTGGAAATTAAATCCCGAAAAAGAAACGTTTATTTCCCGTTTTGACCCGATTGCACCCAAAACAATTCTACTGAAAGCTTCTCTCCTGTTTGAAAAAATGGCTGCTTTCTGGACCAGAACGGCTCAAAATGGTCATTTACGAAACTACGTCCTCATTATTATCGTAGCATTGATTACCGCGCTGATTTACCACCTGATCGGAAGCCCGCTCACATATCTGGATCAATTGATCTGGACTCCTTTAGAATGGGGAGAAGTGGTGGTCGTTTCGATTATGTTTGTTGCCATTATCTTCACAGTATTCAGTAAATCTCGGCTGGCAGCTGTTGCCGGACTGGGAGTAGTTGGTTACGCCATGTGTTTCATTTTCGTATTCTTCAGTGCTCCCGATCTTGCCATGACCCAATTCACGATAGACACGTTGACGGTTATATTATTTGTACTCGTTTTGTATCGACTTCCTCCTTATCTGAAGCTAACAAACAATCGGTTACGAATCCGTGACGGTGTTGTATCGTTGGCATTTGGTGCGTTGATTACTTTGCTTGCTCTTGAGGTTATGAACGAATCTCCGGCACGATTGATCAGTGAGTTTTATGCGGAGTCTTCCTACCTGAAAGCAAAAGGAAAAAATGTTGTAAACGTTATTCTGGTTGATTTCCGGGGAATAGATACCCTGATAGAAATTACCGTCTTATCCATCGCTGCCATCGGCGTTTTCGGATTATTGAAGTTACGATTGAAGAAAAGTGAAAAATAGAACATGAAAAGTATTATATTAAAAACAGCATCCAACTATCTGCTTCCTTTGTTGTTGCTGTTCTCCGTGTTTGTTTTACTCCGGGGACACTATTTGCCCGGAGGAGGGTTTATAGGAGGACTGGTTGCGTCCATTGCATTTGTTCTACATGCCTTTGCCAATGGCTTATCCAATACCAAGAACTTACTGCGCGTGCATCCCGGTTTTTTTATTCCTGCCGGGTTAACACTCAGTCTGGGAAGTGGATTTGCCCCCATGGTGTTAAAACAACTCCCTTTCATGACGGGAGTATGGTTTAAAGACCCCATTCCCGTAATCGGAATGATCGGAAGTCCTTTGTTTTTCGATATAGGCGTGTATTTTGTCGTTATCGGAGTAAGTTTAACTATCATATTTACCATATCTGAATCAGCATAACGTTTATGGAACTGATACTTGCAATATTAACAGGCGTTTTATACGCAGCGGGGATTTACCTTATCCTTCGTCGAAGTCTTGTAAAGCTTATTATCGGACTGGTTTTACTGGGAAATGCCATCAACCTTCTTATCTTTCTGATGGGTGGTTTGGTTGAAGGAAACCCTCCTATTATATCAGGAGAGGAAAAAGTTCTTGCAGAAGGGTTTGCCGACCCTGTTCCCCAGGCCTTGATACTAACAGCGATTGTCATCAGCTTCGGGTTGCAGTCTTTCGCAATCGTATTAATTAAGCGGGCATATCAGGTAGTCAAAACCGATGACCTGGATCAAATGAACACAACAGATAAAATAGAATGACAACAAACTTTATTATATATCCCATCCTTTACCAGGCAATCACTGCAATTCTCCTGATGTTTTTTTGGAGAAACCCTAAAACGCAGCGGTTACTGAGTATTTTATCAAGCTCATTCGGGTTAGTGCTTGCTGTTTCTCTTTTTGTTTTTATCTGGCAAAACGGAACAACTGCCTTACAAGCCGGAAACTGGGCTGCTCCTTTCGGAATTACTATGGTAGCAGACACATTCAGTGCTTCACTGGTTGTCCTTACCCATATTGTTGCGCTTGCGGCCTCTATTTATTCCAGTGAAAAGGTTATCTCTTCGCGAATCAAATTCGGGTACTTCCCTATTTTCCATCTTTTGATTATGGGGTTGACAGGAGCTTTTCTTACAGGGGATATTTTCAACCTGTATGTCTGGTTTGAAATCATTATTATCAGTTCCTTTGTTCTTCTTACGTTGGGTGGGCGTCATCATCAAATTGAAGGGGCAGTAAAGTACTTTACACTCAATATGCTGGCTTCTATTATTTTCCTGACAGCTATTGCTCTTTTATATGGTATTACCGGTTCGTTGAATATGGCTGAATTGTCTGTAATTATTCCGCAGATAGAAAACAAAGGGCTTGTACAATTGATTGCTATCATCTTTTTTACCGGATTTGGAATAAAAGCAGGAGTCTTTCCTCTTTACTTTTGGCTACCAGCTTCGTATCATGCGCCTCCTGCTGCCGTTTCAGCAGTATTTGGAGGTCTCCTTACCAAAGTAGGCGTGTATGCACTTATCCGGGTTTTTACCTTGATATTTGACTTGGATGAGTTTAATTCAACGTTGATTATGGTTACCGCAGCACTTACTTTATTAAGTGGTGGTTTGGGAGCTTTGGTTCAAAAAGATATCATCAAGGTTTTCTCATATCTCATTATCTGTCACATTGGTTTCATGATCGCAGGATTAAGCATGAATTCTCAAGTGGCTTTAATCGGTGCTGTTTTCTATATGTTCCACGATATAATTATCAAATCCAACTTATTTCTTATTAGTGGACTTACCTCTTCTATTATGGGAAGCAGTAAGCTCGAAAAAATGGGTGGATTACTCAACGCTTATCCGAAAATTTCCCTGCTGATAGCAATTCCCCTGTTTGCTCTTGTAGGAATTCCTCCCTTGTCGGGATTTTGGCCGAAATTATCCCTTTTTGGTGCTTCTCTCTCTAGCGGGAATTATACCCTATTGGCATTTATGATTTTCGCAAGTTTTATTACCTTGTTTATAATTGCCCGAATCTGGAATCAGGTTGTAGCCAAACCCAAACCGGGTAAGTTTCCCGAAAATGGTTTTAACACGTATTCATTTAAGCAAAAAGCGGCCTTTATTGTTCCCATTATCTTATTGAGCTTAGTGACTCTTTATATCAGTTTCGGAGCCGAACACATCCAAATTCTGGCTGAACGTATTTCAAACGAATTACTGAATACTGAACAATATTATCAGGCTGTTTTCAAAACCATTAATCCCTAAGTAGCATGAGAATACAGTTTTTATTAAATATTATACTCACAATTGTCTGGATGTTTCTGACCGGAAGTCTGGAAGTGATTAATTTTGTCTTTGGTTTTATTCTTAGTTTTTTCGTTTTATGGATTATCAGTCACACCAACAAAAGCAATAAGTATTTTTACCTTGCTCCCCGGATCATTGGTTTCTTTTTTTACTTTCTCTATGAATTATTCCGGGCAAATATTTTAGTTGCAGCTGATGTTGTGACTCCGAAATTTTATATGAAACCCGGAATTGTCGAAGTTCCTTTGGACGCTAAAAGTAACCTTGAAATTACCCTGCTGGCGAATTTGATCTCTCTTACTCCCGGAACACTTAGTCTGGATGTTTCCCACGACAGAAAGGTGTTGTATGTACACGCCATGTATATTGAGGATAAGGAGAAGTTTATCCGGAGTATTAAAAATGGTTTTGAAAAACGATTATTAGCAATTCTACGATGACTTTACAAGAATATATCCATTACATTATTATACCTATCCTGAGTTTATCAGGGGTTTTGGTTTTCATCCGGTTTCTCATCGGGCCCAGCCTTTCGGATCGGGTTGTCGCACTGGATTTACTTATAACCATAGGGATCGGTATTATTGCTGTTTACAGCATTGTCAATAAGCGAGAGACGTTTCTCGATATTGCTATGATACTCGCGCTCATAGCTTTCCTGAGTACGGTCGCTTTTTCCTATTACCTTGAAAAAAGAAAGAAAAATGAATGAGTTATTCATGATTGTTGTTATTTCGCTGGGGACTCTTTTTATCCTGCTTGCTGCAGTCGGACTGGTACGTATGCCGGATTTGTACCTGCGTATTTCTGTTACTACCAAAGCAGCTACATTAGGTGTTGGTCTGTTATTAGCCGGTACAGCATTGTATTTTTTTGAAGTTTCTACCACTACACGGGCACTGGCCATTATTATATTTCTCTTCTTAACAGCTCCTATTGGCGCCCACCTCATCGGGAGAACCTCTTATTTTGTCGGGACACCGTTGTGGAAACGCTCAGTAATGGACGACCTGAAGGGAAAATATGATAAACGTACCCGTGAGTTAATGAGTTCGGAAGAAGAACAGAAGAGAACAGAGGAACAAAATTAACTTTCTTTCAGCTCAGGAACATTACTTTCATCAATAGCTTTCAGAAACTCCAGGTAATAATCTGCTAAATGAATAGATGCATTAATCATATCCACTGTACGGATATAGATTGAAACAATCAGGTAACTTAACCGGGGGCTCATTTGTTGGTTATCATGATTAAATACACGGATGATCAACTTCTGTATTTTGACCGTATCCTCCCGCATTTGCTCAACAGATTTTCTCAGTAATCGTATACTATTTTTCTCAATGGCATCATCCAGCAGTTTATATGTATCACGAATCGCCTCTTCCAGATTTTCCAAATCCCTTTTGAATTCGTTTTTCAGCGGTGTGTGTTCATTTTCGACATACTCAGATGATATTTCGGACAGTTTTGATGTTATCACGGACAAGTGTTGTACCTGCCCGATTACCGAAATAAAGAACTGCATGTGAATTGCTTCTTTATGCTTACTCGCCTGAACATGATACAAAAAAGCCCGGTTCAGATCATCTGAAATTTCTTTTATTTCATCTGATTTGGATTTCGCTCTCCGAAGGTTCTTTCTGCTTTCGTCCAATAGCCCCTTAATGGATTGTTTATAGGTTTTACGGACAAGATTCAGGGTAAACTGTACCTCATTTTTACTTTCATTAAAGAGTACCTCTTCCGAAGGATTGCGCATCAGGAATAATGGTCGTTGACGTTGAGTTGAGTTTTGTACTTTTTTTCTGTGGCTCAAGGTGTTCTTTAATAGTAGGAAAAAAGCCAGTAATACCAATCCACCAATACCATATATACCTGTTTTCAATATAATAATAGCAAAAATTGCTGCTGCTGAAAATGCAAGGATCGCAGTAAACAACCAACCCCCTATAACGTGAATAACTCCCGAAACCCTGAAAACAGCCGAGTCTCTATCCCACGCTCTGTCGGCAAGAGAAGCTCCCATAGCAACCATAAACGAAACATACGTTGTCGATAAAGGCAATTTATATGAAGTAGCTATGACAATAAGCAAACTCGCCACCATCAGGTTTACTGACGCCCGCACAAGATCAAATGCCGGGGGGTCAATTTCATTCTGTCTCGGGTAAAATCGTTCTTCAATATCTTCTCTAATCTTTTCCGGAACGATTTTCCCTGTGTACTTACTTGTAAAAATTGCTCCACGCACCAAAAGTCGGGATAAGGTATTCGGTTTAAACCGCTCTGTTCCTAATCCTTGTCTGCCCAGATTGATTTCCGTTTCCGTAACGGATCTTGCTTTTCGTGAAAACCATAACGTAAGAACCATTACAACTCCCGCCCCAAAAAGCACTATCGTGTTAGACTTAACCGGATTATTTAACACTTCCATATTGAGCTGAACAGCCTCTACTCCACTACTGATATATGCCTCATAGCTGGTAAGTCCTCCGATAGCAACCCCGATGAAATTAACAAGATCATTTCCCGCAAAAGCCATTGCCAGAGAAAATGTTCCCATAAGTACAACCACACGAAGTATATTTACTTTAAACGTAGCCAGAACAAAGTTTACAATTGTCCAGAAAACAAAACTCAAGCCCACAATCAGTAATTTATTGCCAGCAATCCAGTCTTTTGCTTCCGTACTCATAAATCCGGCTCCTTTCAGCCCTTTTACCAACATGAAATATGTAATACTGGTTATGGCAACGGCACCAAATAAAGGAGCTACTAGTCTATTTACAGATTCATAGTGAAAAGTAAAAATCAGACGTGAAACATACTGTACCAGTAAACCGACTGAAAAAGCAATAAGAACAGAAAGAAAGATTCCTGAAATAATGATCAGCGCATTTCTTCCGTTTATGTACTCTGAAAGTTCTGAGAGACTTTCTCCTCCGGTTATAACATTGTACATCGCCAGTGCTGTTGCTGCACCTAAAAGCTCAAAAACGATGGATACCGTTGTGGATGTCGGAAGTGCGAATGTATTAAAGAAATCAAGTAGAATAATGTCCGTAAGCATTACTGCCAGGAATATCACCATAATCTCATCGAAGAAGAACTTATCCGGGTGGAAAATACCCTTTTGTGCAATTTCCATCATTCCGCCCGAACTCAGAGCGCCGAGCAAGATCCCTGCACTTGCAATCCACAGAATTACTTTTCTTCCGGCAACACGGGAACCAAGAGAGGAGTTAAGAAAGTTTACGGCATCATTACTGACTCCTATTACCAAATCAATTACTGCCAGAACGAACAGTAGTAGTACGAGATATAAATAATAGTCTCCCATCTGCCAACAAATTAAGGACAAATGTGTCCAAATCAGACGTAAATGAAGTTACGCTGTTTTTTAGTTTGTGTTAAGCTACTATTAACCCTTTGATTCTGCTTATTTCTTCGTCATAACATTTTCTTTCTCCGTACGTTTGTATCTTAGCTTTGTTGAGAATTACGACTATATATCGGTTGTTGCTTTTCCTCTTTTTGTGCCCGGTTTTTTTTTCCGGAGCTCAGGAGAATTCACTGCGTACAAAAAAAATTGTTGCAGGAGATTCGCTTTATACACTGGATTCACTTACAATTTACTGGCCTTCTTTCTCTTTAACAACCGTTTCGGGAGAGAACGTTGCATATAAAATCGATACCACACAAAATGCGATCCGTTTACTAGCTCACTTTAATGATACTCTTTTAGCAGAATACAGAGTCTTTGATTTTAACCTCCACTCTCCTGCATTCCATAAGGACACAAGTATTGTTTATAATGCAAAGCCTGGTTTGGAAAACCCGTTTCTTTATGGTGCCGAGCCTCAAACAGAGGATTTTTTCGGAGGTTCGGGTCTTAAAAAGTCGGGAAGTATTTCCCGGGGAATTAATATCGGGAATGCCCAAAACTTATCGGTAAATTCTACATTGAATATGCAGCTATCCGGTGACATTTCTCCCAATCTCAAACTGATGGCTTCACTATCCGACGATAACATACCTATTCAGGCAGACGGGAACACAAATAAGCTTCAGGAGTTTGACCAGCTTTTTATCCAGTTATACAATGATGATTTTAAATTAATTGCAGGAGATTTTTGGTTAAAGAAACCTACTGGCTATTTTATGACCTACAACAAAAGAGCGCAAGGGTTAACCGGAGAATACCGCTCTTTTCTGGATGAGGAAAAAACAAAATCATGGAAAATTTACGGCGGTGGAGCCTTTTCAAAAGGTAAGTTTAATCGTCAGCAAATACAAGGTGTAGAAGGAAATCAGGGTCCTTATCGTCTGAGGGGAGCAGAAAATGAAAGCTTCATTATTGTTTTGGCAGGTACCGAGCGCGTTTTTATTAATGGTGTGGAACTGGAACGTGGGCAGGAATATGATTATGTAATGAACTACAACACTTCTGAGATAACATTTACTCCGCGCCAACCCATTAATAAAGATTCGCGGATTATTGTAGAGTTTCAGTATTCGGACCAGAATTATGCCCGATCGCTTTTTAACGGCGGAATTGAATACAACGGACCCAAAGTAAAAGCCTGGTTAAATGCGTATTCGGAACAGGATGCGAAAAACCAAACCATACAACAGGATTTATCTCCCGAGCAACGATTTTACCTTTCTACGATTGGTGACAGTCTGGATAAGGCATTGATCTATGGAATTGATAGTATCGGTTTTCGGGATAATCAGGTGATGTATGCACTCACAGACAGCCTTGGATATGACTCCGTACTGGTTTTTTCAGTCAGCCCTGATTCTGCTTTTTTCTCTCCCTCTTTCAGTATGGTGGGTGAAAACAGGGGAAACTACGTCTTTGATCGTTTTACTGCCTCGGGAAGAGTGTATAAATGGGTCGCTCCGGTGGGAGGAATACCACAGGGAAATTATGAACCGGTTCGGATTATCATTACACCCAAAAAGCGGCAAATGATAACGGCAGGAGCTGAAATCAACCTTGGAAAAAAGATGCAACTCTTTTCGGAAGTGTCTTATACGAACAATGATATCAACACTTTTTCAAAACTGGATCGGGGAGACAATGAGTCGGTAGGAGCAAAAGTACGACTGGTAACAGATAATCCGCTCAGTCGTGATAGTAGTGCAAAATGGTCTTTTAAGTCCAATACGGGAATAGAATTTATTGGTGAAAATTTTGTTCCTGTTGAACGTTTCAGAACTGCCGAATTTGAACGAGACTGGAACGTTTTGAATGAGCAGCTTTCGGGGTATCAGTTTATCGGGAATACTGATTTGCGTTTTGAACGTTTCCAAAAAGGATTTGTGGGCATTGTAGGAGAAACATTTGCCTGGGGTAACAATTTTACCGGGTTTAAGGGCGGACTAAACGGCGACTGGAAACACCGGGGGTTTTCTGCTAACTGGACCAGTAGTGTTGTAAGCACAACCGGTTTAAAAAGTTCTCTGTTTGCCCGACACATGATCGATGTTTCACAAACAATCTGGAAAGTTCGTGTTGGATTTAAAGACGAGCACGAGTACAATCAGGTTGAACCAACAAACGGAATACATACATTGGACAAAACCAGTTATCAGTTTATCGACTGGCAATTTTATATCATGCAGGCCGATTCTGCTAAAAACAATTTCAAAATCTATTATCGTCAACGGGATGATCAGATCAGTGATTCCTTTCGGTTGGCAAATGCTGCTGTAGCACGAAACCTGGGAGGAAGTTTCGACTGGATTAGTAATCCAAATTCTCAGTTGCGTACACTGGTAAACTACCGTATGCTAGAAATTCGTGATACAAACCTGATCAGTCAGGAACCGGAAAATACCCTCTTAGGACGAATAGAATACAACTTGAATGTCTGGAAAGGAGCAATCAGAAGTTCTACTTTTTACGAGGTCGGAAGCGGGTTGGAACTGAAACGGGAATTCATTTATGTTGAAGTTGCCGTAGGGAGTGGTGTTTATACCTGGATAGATTATAATGGCGATGGTGTAAAAGACTTGAATGAATTTGAAGTCGCTGCCTATGAAGATCAGGCAAATTATGTCCGTATATTTACTCCTTCAGATGAGTACATTCGCACGTTTACCAATGAATTCAGCCAAAGTTTGTTTCTTCAGCCCGAACGTGTCTGGGGACGAAAAAAAGGTTTTTTAAAGTTACTATCGCGCTTTTCCAATCAAACGCAATTGCGGGTTTCAAGAAAAACGGACAGCGAAACAGGAGCTGATGCATTTAATCCATTTATTTCTTCTGCTGTTGACACAAACCTCATCTCTGCTTCTTCCTCATTAAGAAATACTTTTTTCTTTAATCGAACTAACCAGATTTTTGGAGCGGATTATACTTACCTGTCAACCAACAACAAAATTCTTCTCGCAAACGGTTTTGACCAACGCAGCAATATGTATCACCAATTGAATGCCCGATGGAATATAAAGCGGAAATTTACATTAAAAATAAGTGGCGAATTAGGAGAAAGAAGATCTGAGGCGGATTATACAAGCGGTCGGGATTTTGCTATCAATTATGTTAAGCTTAAACCTGAACTTATTTATCAACCCAATACTGCGTTTCGGGTTTCTCTGTTTTATCGGGGTGAGGAAAAAAATAATACGCTCGGGAACCTTGAAAAAGCAGTAATTCATGATATTGGATTAGAAATCCGCTATAATCAGGCAGAAAAAGGAAGTTTATCAGGTAATTTTAATGTAATAGGCATCCGTTTTAACGGAGATTTTAATAGTTCTGTAGGTTTCGAAATGCTTGAAGCATTACGACCCGGAACCAATTTTACATGGGGAATAAACTATCAGCGTAACATCGGTAAAAATTTACAGCTTTCATTACGGTATAATGGCCGAAAATCAGAAGAAAATAAAGCGATACACACAGGTGGTGTTGAGTTACGGGCATTTTTCTAGTTAAAAACACCCTTTTAAGACCTTCTCGCGGGCTAATGCATCCACTCGTTTGTAATCCTCCAGATCAGGAGAAATAATTATCTCTGTTGATCGTAAAACCGTTTCGTTTATCTCTGCTATTTGTAAAAAACTTATTTTACCATCCAGAAAGAGCTTCACCGTTTCTTCGTTAGCTGCATTTAGTACGCATGGCGCTGTACCTCCCATTTCAAGAGCATCATACGCCAGTTGAAGATTTCTGAAGGTCTCTTTATCCGGCTTTTCAAATGTCCAGTTAGAATATTGCATAAAATCAAAACGTGGTGTTTCTCCCGGAAAACGATACGGATACGTAAGCGCATACTGTATGGGAAGTTTCATATCTGGATTCCCTATCTGCGCTTTAATAGATCCATCACTAAACTGAACCAGTGAATGAACGACTGATTGCGGATGTACAATGACATCTATCTGTTCAGGGTTTAGTCCAAACAACCAATAGGCTTCTATCACTTCCAAACCTTTGTTCATCATGGTTGCCGAATCGATTGTGATTTTGTTCCCCATGTCCCAGTTTGGGTGATTTAGTGCTTCTTCAGCAGAAACGGATACTAGCTCGTTTCGCTTCTTACCTAAAAACGGTCCTCCTGATGCAGTAAGGTATATTTTGTCAATCGGGTTGTGGTATTCTCCTGCCAAACATTGAAAAATAGCCGAATGTTCAGAATCCACTGGATAAATAGACACCCCTTTTTCTTTGGCTTTTCGTGTAACCAGATCTCCTGCTACAACCAGTGTTTCTTTGTTTGCAAGGGCAATATTTTTACCTGCTTCTATTGCCCGAAGTGTTGGGTAAAGTCCGGCAAAACCAACGATTGCTGTCAGTACAACCTGAATCTCTCCCATTTCCACAACCTGCTGTAATGCCTCATCTCCGGTATATACTTTTATATCGTCTTCCCAGAGAGCGTTTTTTACCTCTTCATACCGTTGTTCATCTCCTATAACAACGGTATTGGGCTGAAATTTTTTTGCCTGATCAATTAAAAGATCTGCATTCGTATTTGCTGTTAAAACAACCAGTTCAAACTGATCCGGAAAGGCCGCTATTACTTCCAACGCCTGTGTTCCTACAGAACCTGTAGAACCTAAAATTGCAATGCCTTTCTTCTTTTCCATTTCCGGAAGCTGGTTTTATATTTAAACAACGGGTAGGTTTGTATCAGCTTCCGCAGTACAAACATCCTTCGTCATCGAAGTCATCCAACTCAGGATTGGTCTCAATCTCAGGACGCAAGATTTTCTTAAGTTCATAAATCTCCTGCATCACTTCTCCGTCCTCAAAAATGTTTCCGGTAAGTTTGGATTTGAGAACATCCATTTTTTCGAGTATTTCTTGTTCTGTCATGATTTATGTGGATTTATTTGTTCGTATTTTCTGCTTTTATAACACGCAAACTCAAATCCAAAACATGTTTAAGTTCCGGATCGGGAACAGCTTGTTCAAAACGTATTTCGTATTCACCTAAAGCCGGGAATTTTTTCTGCCAACCTATAAGCATTTCATGTTCTACAATAGAACCTGTTTTCTTTCCCAGCCATTTTCCATCCGGATCTGCCAACGGAAAATTCAAGGTGTCTTTCCGCTGTTTCCCATCCGGGTTTTTTGTGTACATGAAAACCCAAAGATTACTGTATTCATACTCCGGTGTTGTCCGAAGTGTAACAACATAGTTATAAAAAACAGAAGTATCGTTACCACTAAAAGTAAAACGAGGTGATTCACCGGAACCCCAGAAATGATCCGTAAAATCATACGTGTCTTCATAAATGGGTTTAGGACCGCATCCTACTAGTAAAAATACAACTGCTATTCCACTAATTATTGCCTTCACCATTCTTTGGTTTTGGTTTTCTATTCCTGTTGTTATTGTTTCTTCTTTTCTTATTTGCCGGGTTTTGCTGTGGTGCATTACCTGTTGCATCCTTTGTCGTTTTCTCCCGGGTCTCCTTATTTGCTCCGGAAGAAGGATTTGTTTTTCTTTCCGGTCTGGGTCTGTTATTATTTTTCTGACGCGGAGGTGTACTTGTTTTTGTAGTATCTGTATTCGCTGTATTGTCCTGTGCTTTTGCTACCGGCTTTTTACGTTTTTTCTTCTTTTTCTTTTTGAAAACGTTATCAAACCTGTCAAGGCTATCCTGACCTACAACATTGGTATAATCCGGTACTGCTACTTCCACTTCTTCTTTGAATTCCTTCAGGTCAAGTGGTTTTTTATTCTTTTTATTCAGATCTATGATTTCGGATACTCTCTCAGGAGAAAGCGCTATTAATCCCGAAGAAGCTCCTACCTCATTCGTTTCATGAATATACCAGAGAACTCGTTTAAAAACATCTGTTTTTATATGAAACGCCGTCCCTTTTTCCGTATGTAACTTTACCTCTGTTGACGGAAAATCTTTGAGCGCCTCAAGGTACATATCCAACTCATAATTCAGACAGCATTTCAATTTACCACACTGCCCCGCCAGTTTCTGCGGATTCAATGATAGCTGCTGATACCTTGCCGCACTGGTTGATACAGATCTGAAATCCGTTAACCAGGTCGAACAGCAAAGTTCGCGACCACAGGAACCTATTCCTCCCAAACGGGAAGCTTCCTGACGGGCACCAATCTGGCGCATTTCAATCCGTACTTTACAGGTTTCTGCCAGATCTTTAATCAGCTGTCTGAAATCCACCCGCTGATCAGCTGTATAGTAAAATGTTGCTTTTGTTTTATCTCCCTGAAATTCAACATCGGAAATTTTCATTTCCAAGCCAAGTCTACCCGCAATTTTACGCGCTTTATGCATGGTTTCAAACTCCATTTCACGCGACTCTTTCCACAGATTAATATCTTCCTGTGTAGCTTTTCTATATATTTTCCGAGCTTCGTGCGGCTTAAATCCCGGTACTTTTTTCTTCAACTGAATGCGTACCAATTCACCAACGATTGATACAACTCCGACATCAAATCCGGGGCTTCCTTCAACAACTACAACATCCCCTACTTGCAGGGAAACGTTTTGTGTATTTCTGAAAAAGCCCTTACGGCTGTTTTTGAAGCGAACTTCAACTATATCGAACTGGCTCTGTCCGCCCGGAATTACCATATTGGAAAGCCAGTCAAACACACCTAGTTTATTACATCCACCTGAACTACAAGTACCGTTATTTTTACAACCGCGCGGAACTCCTCCTGAATTGGAGCAACTCGCACATCCCATAGTTTCAAATTATTTGTTGTAAAGTTACATAAATTTTAAACGCTCCAACGAACGATTTATGAGTTATCAATTGTTGATTTCTCAAAGTCTCTGATAGTTAGGAGCAAAAAAAGAGGCCGACTCTTACCGAATCAGCCTCTCTCAAAAATTATTCTTTCTTACAAATCAAACTTTATTCCCTGAGCTAACGGAAGCTCGTCGGTATAGTTTATTGTATTTGTCTGACGACGCATGTATACTTTCCAGGCATCTGATCCTGATTCACGACCTCCTCCGGTTTCTTTTTCTCCACCGAAAGCACCACCGATCTCAGCTCCTGATGTACCGATATTGACGTTAGCAATACCACAATCTGATCCGGCAGCCGAAAGGAATTTCTCCGCATCACGCAGATTGTTTGTCATTATGGCTGAAGATAATCCCTGAGGAACACCATTTTGAACCGCTATTGCATTTTCAACACCTCCTGAGTACTTCATTAAGTACAAAATTGGAGCGAATGTTTCGTGCTGAACAATTTCGAATGTATTTTCTGCTTCGGCAATAGCCGGACGTACATAACATCCTGATTCATATCCTTCTCCCGAAAGAACTTCACCCGGAACCAAAACGTTTCCACCTTCTTCTACTACTTTATCCAAAGCTGCCAGATACATGTTTACAGCATCTTTGTCGATAAGTGGTCCAACGTGGTTGTTCTGATCCAACGGATTACCGATTTTCAATTGTTTATACGCATTAACAATTGCATCTTTTACTTTATCATAAATGCTATCGTGAATGATCAATCTACGCGTTGAAGTACAACGTTGTCCTGCTGTACCAACAGCTCCGAAAACAGCTCCGGGAACAACAATCTTAAGATCTGAATCCGGTGTGATAATAATTGCGTTGTTTCCTCCTAATTCAAGTAATGAACGTCCTAGTCTTTCTCCTACTGTAGCTCCTACTGATTTACCCATACGAGTCGATCCTGTTGCAGAAACCAAAGGAACACGTTTATCAGCAGCCATTAGTTTACCAATTTCCGCATCACCGATTACCAAACAGGAAACGCCTTCAGGAACATCATTAGCAGCAAAAACCTCAGCTGTAATTTTCTGACAAGCGATCGCAGTTAATGGCACTTTTTCTGATGGTTTCCAAACACAAACGTCTCCACAAACCCAGGCAAGCGCTGTATTCCAGTTCCAAACTGCCACAGGGAAATTAAATGCTGAAATAATTCCGACAATTCCCAACGGATGGTATTGCTCATACATTCTATGTCCGAAACGCTCTGAGTGCATAGTCAGACCATGCAACTGACGGGATAAACCAACAGCAAAGTCACAGATATCGATCATTTCCTGAACTTCTCCCAAACCTTCCTGAAGGGATTTACCCATTTCATAAGAAACTAGTTTTCCAAGAGGCTCTTTGTATTCGCGAAGCTTTTCAGCAAGCTGACGAACTACTTCTCCTCTTTTCGGAGCCGGAACCATACGCCACTCCAAAAAGGCTTCCTGCGCTTTTATGATTGTAGCTTCATAGTCATTTTCTCCTGCTCCGTTAACAGAAGCTATCAATTGTCCGTCTACCGGAGAAATTGAGTCTATTTTCTCTCCTCTGGTATTGAACCAGTAAGAACCTGTAGAAGCTCCTTTATTAATTTCGTTTATTCCTAGTTGATTTAGAATTTCTTTAATTCCCGAGTCAATCAGCGTTTCAGCCATTTCCGTAGTTTTAAAATTTCTATGCAAAATTACGTAAAATTGTTAAATATCACCAGTCCGAAACGCTAATAAGCTGTTAATAAAAACCAAAAGAGCTGCCTTTAAAGGGACAGCTCTTTTTCAGTTTTATATTTCCTACTCAACCTTATACCAGGTTAATTTTATTGTGAAGTTCATCTCTGTAAGAACCACCGATCGGAATAATCTTTTTATCGTTTTCAAGATGTAAATTCGGATACTCAATAGCCTGTATTTTATCTAATCGAACAATATACGATCTGTGAACACGTGTAAACTGATCTCCGGGAAGTTTCTTTTCAATATCCTTCATTGTAGAATGGATCGTATACCGGCTATCCAATGTGTTAATAACCACGTAGTCTTTTAATGCTTCCACAAAATAAATATCTTTTGTGTTCAACTTCACCAGACGACTGTTGGATTTAACGAAAATAAACTCCTGACTATCTTTGTTTTCAACAATTGAATACAACAAATCACGCTCTTTTTCAACTTCTTTGTTCTTGTTGTGCTTATAAAGCGCCATTTCAATTGTTGTGTGCAAATCAACTTCTTTGAATGGTTTGATTATGTATCCGTATGGTTCGGTAACTTTCGCTTTTGATAATGTTGAATCATCCGCATATGCCGTCAGAAAAATAACCGGAATACCAAATTCCGATTTCATAACATCCGCTGTATCTATACCGTTCATTTCACCTTTCAGCATAATGTCCATAAGTACGATATCCGGTTTTTCGCTTTTTGCCAATTCAATGGCCCGCTCTCCTGTAGAAGCTGCTCCAACCACATTGTATCCCAGCTTTTTCAGGCTGTGCTGAATATCTTTTGATACAATTGATTCGTCTTCGACTACCAATACATTCGTCTTCGGCATAATTTACACGTTTAAAAGTTCAAAAGTAATGAAATATTTTGTACCCTCCTCCCTTTTAATCTCAACATCGGCGTCCAACTGATCGATCAGTGTTAATACAAGTTGAAGCCCTAAAGTGTCCGTTTTGTTGATATCCAAATTGTTGGGCAGACCTATTCCATTGTCTCCTATCATCAATTCAATTTTTTCATCCTTTTTCTTAAGCTTTATTAACAATTCACCATTGTCAAAATTCTCAGGAAAAGCATATTTAAGTGCGTTAGAAACAAGTTCGTTAACAATTAATCCACATGGAATAGCCTGATCCAAACTCAAATGGATCTTTTCCATGTCGTATTTAATTTCTACTAAATTATCAAAAATTTGATATGAATGTACTAAATTGTTCGATAAATTAAAAATATACTCCGAAAAATCAATAGACGAAAAACGGTCTTTCTGATACAGATTTTCGTGTATAAAAGACATTGATTTAATCCTGTTCTGAGATTCCTGAAGTATGTTTCTCGTGTTTTCATCTGTCACATAGGAGCTCTGAAGATTTAGGATACTAGAAATAACCTGCAGATTGTTCTTTACTCTATGGTGAACTTCTTTAAGTAAGATTTCTTTTTCCCTCAATGAATTGATGATTTCCTGTTCGGTTTCTTTCTTCTCCGTACTGTTGTGGGAAACACAGGAAATTTCTATCACATTTCCTTCCGTATCAATTATCGGATTGAGAAAAGTTTCAATCCAGTACTTTTTTTCTCCTATACTCAGTTTATTTTCAATTTGTGTGGAATGACCCGACAGTACTTTGTTCATTCCCTTTCGAAAAGCTTCTGACTCCTTTTCATCCATATATGTGGTAAACAGGTCAACCATGTTTACACCTTCTGATAATTCCACAGAAAAAAGATGGAAGATTGTGGAATGAAAATATTCGTTAAACATTAATAATTCAAAACCCCTGTTAACCGTCCAGATAAGTGTGTTGGACGAGTTTTCTATAATTGCCTTTAACTTCAGTGATTGTTCCTGTAACAGTTTTTCTGTTTTTCGTCGCTCTTCAATTTCATGAACCAGTTTTTTGTTCATTTCCTCCGCCACTTCCGCTCTGAATCGCTGACCCGCCAGTTTGTTGATAAGTGAAATATCCTTGATTATCAGCATAGATACCTTTTCACCGTTGAAAATGGTATTAGTAAGCGTAAATTCAACATCTATTTTTTCATCACTGTTAAAACGCTGAATTTCTATCTGTTCATTCACCAGTTTTTTAGACGGACCATGGTTATTGATGGCTTTAATAAAAATGTCTTTGTTTTTATCAATGAATAATTCATCCAACTCTACCGAATAAATAGAATCTGATGTGAAATTCAACATACGGTATGCTTCTGTATTGGCAAAAACTACTGTATTTCTTGTAAACAGTAAGATAGCTTCCGGAATATTCTCTATAATGTTTTTGAATGTCTGTTGTGTAGTTTTTAACTGATGTTCATGATTCTTCTGTTCGGTAATATCCCGTACAACGCATTGCTCAAAACGTTCTCCGTTAGCAAACATGAGAATGAGAGATAATTCTACATGAATAATTTTACCATCTGTACGGATAAAATCCCACTCCAGACGCACTTTGTTATTTACCTCATCCAAACGTTCAAAGTGTTCTTTCAGGAGTTCGCTGTCTAAATGCGGTGCACCAAAATCCCATAAATTTGTACCCTGTAATTCTTCCTGACTTTTCTGGAATAATCCAACGGCATTCATGTTAGCGTTAATAACCTTTCCACCTGACATAATAAAGATGGCATCGTTACTTTCTTCAAACAACAATCTGAATCTTGTTTCATTCCTGTGGATCAGCTCTCTTTGTTCTTTACTAAGGGTTATATCTACAACCTTTAACAATAAAAAGACTCCTTCGTACAACTCAATTTCATCCAGAAATAATTCTACCCATTGCTGTTTTTCTTCTATTTCATATTCAAATCGGTTTCCTCCTGATTTATTTCTCTCCGCTATGATCTTTTCTAATAAACTTTTTGTTTCCTGATCCGAGATATCTTCGTCCAATCCTAGTAAACTGATAAAATAGCTGTTGTAATCAACAATTTCTGGTTTATGTTCATTACGGATAAGCGCAATTCCAATTCCAGGTTGATTGATAATAGCTGACAGGTACATGGAATAATCCTGTATTCTGCTTATCATCCTGTTCCGGGAATAAAGAGAAAGTACAGAAACAGATCCTGCTATAAACACAAGACTTCCGAGTGCAATTAACTGATTCGAAAATTCACTGAATAAAATTCCCGCAATACTGATCGAAACAGCAATCAGCGTATTGTAAATGATTGTGTAGTAAAATCGTTGCAGCGAAATAACAATAACCGCATACAGAAATACAAAAGGTATTTTATGGACAGGTGGAAAACCGGATTGTATCAGGTCCCACCCCAAAAACAATGTCGCTCCGCAGAAGAATAAAAAATGAAAAGGAAAAATACAGGTTCTCAGCGGGGTCACAAGATAGGTTACCAAAATAACCAAAAATGTATATCCGGAAGCAAACATGGATACGTATGCATAAATATCAGGAATATCTGTATTAAATGCCAGTATAGTAAATAAAGGAAGTACAAAAAGGGCACTGAATCCGTATATCAGGCTTAATCTTCTAAAATCATCTTCTCTGTCAGTATACTGATAAAAGTGAATTTCTTTTTTATGTAAAGAATGTTTTTGCACCGGTTAAGTTTAATCTTTTTTTACAGTTTTTCCATCAATGTTGACCAATTTACCATTTTTGTAGTATAAGGTATGTTCTATGGAACCATCTTTATAGAATAATTTCCATTTTCCATGTTTTCTTCCCCCTGGTTTGTATCGTTTGATTGATTTTAAACTACCATTGCCATACCACTCTCTGTGTTTACCTACCGGCTTATCATCTTTAAACTCTCCCTTAAAAACAATTTGTTCGTCATTGTAATAATAGATCCATTCACCCTGTCTGTAGTCCATTTCATATCTTCCGGTTTCTTTATGATCTCCCACATAATAAAACCAGTCACCATCTTTTACTCCTCCCACATATATCCCCTGTGTAATGCATTTACCTAATGAATCATACTCAATTTGTGTTCCTTCCAATTTTCCCTTGTAATAGTTTTCTTCAGCTCTTACCTGACCATTAGAATAATACCATACCCACGAACCATGTGGAAGATTTTCCCTGTAATATCCCTGTTGTACCTTTTTCCCATCCGGATAGTAGAAAATCCATTTTCCTGTTTTTTGACCTTGCTGATAAGATCCTTCTGAACTTTTTTGACCATTGGGAAAAAAATAAAGCCACATGCTGTCTTTTATCCCTGCATCTGATACTATTCCTCTGGCCGCTAATGTGTCTTCCCGGTAGACTTCCGAAAACAATACATTTCCGGTAGAATCGAAAAAATGGTGTGTTCCTATCTTTACCCCGTTCTTTTCTGGTCCCCTAGACCAAAGTCCTGACTCTTCGTGGTATTTTTCTTCGAAACGTAGCGAAGAAAATTCCTGCTGTTTAATCCGTTTTCCATTCACATATTCTTCCAAATGACTTACACGACCATACTTATCATATTTTCGAAACGAACCGTTGCGTTTACCATCTTTGTATTTACCTTCTTCCAGAAGATTTCCTTCCTTATCCTTTATTTCCCAAAACCCCTGTTTTCTTCCGTTTTCATCCAGTTGATTAATACTGGTCTCTTGTATAAGGCTATCTTCTTCAAGGCGGGAAATGCCTGTTAAACGACCATCTTCACCATATTTACGGAGCGTACCATCTAATTTTCCATTTGAGTAAAAGAACTCTTCCTTTAAGATACCTGAAGGATAATAACGATATCCTGTTCCGTTTAACGTATCTCTTTCGTAGGGTAGTTCCAGTATCTTATTTCCTGTGGAATCAAATTCAGTAGTATAACCATTTTTTAATCCATTAGAATATTCTATAGTTTTTATCAATATACCATCAGGAAGATAAAAAGAAGACATCCCATTTAATTTTCCATTTTTCCAGTTAGCTTTACTTTTTAAAGTACCTCCTTGAAAATAGGTTTCCCACAATCCTTCTGGTTGTCCGTTAAGCATTACTCCTGCACTGTGTACAGAACTATCCTGGTAATAAAATCTGATAGTATCATTTTGTGCAAAAAGAGATCCTGAAAAGAAGATAGCAAGAAAAATACTAAACACCAAGTACTCTTTTGCAATGCTTTCTTTTATCATAATCAAAAATAAATTTATTTAAAAAGAGATTTTATTATTCTTTATTAAGGCTGTGGATAATGTGAAAAAATAATACACTTTACAGTTGTAAATATAACTTATGAAGTTTTAAAGCTATGTTTTCAACAGTTCTTTTTTTCGGAATGTATTGATTCAGGTGTTTTTGGATAGCTTATCAACAAAACTGTGAATATTCTTAATGTGAATTTAATTTTAGGAAATAATGGGTTGATATACGTTTATTCTATCGTTAATAACTCATTACAAAATGACCCTATTCTAACTTGGTAAATTCGTTTTCTTGTATATACAGTTTCTTTTTTGTGAATAGCAATAGTTTATTATTGATTTCTTCACACATCGTTTTAACAGTAAGTAGTAATTCACTGTGGATAAAATGGAGATATGTATTACTGATTATTAATTAGTTACATAAACACATTTTTCTTTAATGTTAATAAATTGCCTTGTTTGTGAATAAGCACTAATTTTGAAACCGAATAGCAAGAAGTATTGTTTACAGAGGTTTATTATTGTTTAAATAGCTAAGAAATGTCCAGAATTATTCCTATTGGTTGTGATCACGCAGGTTTTGAATTGAAAGAATACCTTAAAGAGTATCTTACAGAGAAAGGGTATGAGGTAAAAGATTACGGAACTTATTCTGCGGATAGTACTGACTATCCTGATTATGCACACGCGGTATCTGATTTTGTTGAAAATAATGAGGATATACTGGGAATATTGATTTGTGGAAGTGGAAATGGAATTAGTATGACGGCCAACAAACACCAGGGAATTCGTTGTGCTTTGTGTTGGGAAACTGAAATTGCAGAATTGGCACGATTACATAATAATGCAAATATAATTGCACTTCCTGCCCGGTTTATCAGTAGGGAGGCTGCAATAGAAATGGTAGATACTTTCTTCTCTACAGAATTTGAAGGAGGAAGACACGCCAATCGGGTGAATAAAATTGCTTGCTCTTAATTATCAGATTATGCGTTTATTGTTTGTCGTTCTTTTTCTGACTGTATCTGTTTATGGTCAGCAACCTTTTATGGATTCTATTACAGGAGCAGAATTGAAAAGGCACCTTGAGATTATTGCTTCTGATGCTTTTGAAGGAAGAGGAACAGGTGAAAAAGGACAAAAGTTAGCAGCTGCTTATCTGAGTGAGCATTTTGCGACCTATGGACTTGAGCAAGCAGAAGTATTAGATTCATATTTTCAGAAATTTGAACTTCATAAAGTAATTCCGGGTGGAGAACTGGAGGTTAATGGTACGAGATTATCTTTTCCTGGTCAGTTTTTATATACCGGGCCGAATACGATAGAGGAAGAGAATATAGAGTTTATTCCTTTTTCTTCGAATAATGTTGGGAAAGAACATGAATATGCTTTGCTTGTTCAGGGGAAGGAAACGTATCGTGAATTATTCGGAAGAATAAAGGATGTTCAGAAGGCAGGATTCGGAGGAGTTGGTTTTTTGATTGAAGACTGGGATAATTTTAATGAGTTATACGGACATTATTTTAACGAAGCCAGATTGGTTTTTCCGGGTAATGTAAAAACTTCTTTTGCTTCATTGTTTGTTGATAAGAAGAGTTTTGAATTGTCAGGAAAGGTTAAGAAATGGATGAAAAAACCTTCCGGACAATTAAAGGAATTACTACAGGGAAATGTACGATTGAATGATGGGGTAGAAGTGATTGAAACGGAAAATGTTTTGGGGGTTATTCCGGGATCTCACCCTGTTTTGAAAGACGAAGTTGTGGTTTTGACAGCCCATTATGATCATTTAGGTAAAGAAGATGGAGTAATATACAATGGCGCGGATGATGATGGATCAGGTACTGTTGCTTTACTGGAAATTGCTCAATCTCTGGCGCTTGCAAAAAAAGCAGGGCAGGGACCTTTACGAACCATACTTATTATGCCGGTTACGGCAGAGGAGAAAGGTTTATTAGGATCGAAATACTATTCAGAGAATCCGGTGTTTCCGATGCATAATACGATAGCCAACCTGAATATAGATATGATCGGAAGGTCAGATGATTTAAATGAAGATCCCGCGTACATTTATGTAATAGGTTCAGATAGGTTGAGTGATGATTTGCATAAAACGAATGAAGCTGCAGCGGAAGAATTAGGAAAGATCCGTCTGGATTACAGATATAATTCGGAAGATGATCCCAATCGGTTTTATTACCGATCCGATCATTATAATTTTGTCGTTCATGGCGTTCCTTCTATTTTTTACTTTTCCGGAGTTCATGAAGACTATCATCAACCTACAGATACAGTCGAGAAAATAGACTTTGAAAAATTAGAGAGTGTTACCCGTTTGATTTTTTTGGTAACCTGGAAACTGGCAAATGCCGAAGAGCGTCCTGTTGTTAACAAACTGAAATAAATTCAGTTACTGCTTATTCGGATAATAATTCTTCTATTAATTGAGTAGTATTTTTTTCGTATTCAAGATAATAGTCTCCTGTTCCGGGTCCTGAAAACCCGGTGTGAATGTTTCGTATTTTTCCTGATTTATCAATAATGATAGATGTAGGGAAGGACATGATATCATTTAACATAGGAAAGTGTTTTGATGCACAATCCTTTTTTGCACTGCCGGCAATAACAAAATGAAAGGGAAGATCATTTTTAGCTTTCATTCTTTTTACTCCTTCCACTCTTTGTTCTGCAGATTTTGGAATTTCATAACAAACCGAAATGATTTCCAGACCTTTTGTTGCGTACTTTTCATAAAGTGACTTATAGAACAGCGATTCATCCAGACAATTCGGACACCAGCTACCCATCAGCTGAATAATTACTACTTTATCTTCAAAATCAGGATTAGGGTAGGAGAAGGTATTTCCCTGCAGATCCGGAAATTCAAATTTTACCGGGATTTCCTCATTTGTAACATAAGTAAGCGAATCGGCATCAGCGAGTTTAAAATTTTCATTCTTTAAAGCTTCCCAATTAGTTTTCCAGTGATTACCACTATAGAACATACCTTCCAGTTTATTTTCGGTTACTGTAGCTGTGAATAGAAAGGCAAAAGAACCATTAAAGGTACTGACTACCAGTTTGTCATTTTGTATAGTACCTGAAAGGAAGCGATAATCTCCGGTCTCCGTTAGAAAAGTACCCGTAACAACGTTTGAATTTTGTTCAAAAACACCTAAAGCTTTATAAGCATCTTCAGATTGAGGAGAAAAAGTAGTTTCCCATTTTCCGGATACATTTACCGAAGTAACATCGTCCAGGGGTAAGTACGGCTTGGCGGAAAAAGGAATTTTATAATTATCTCCCTTAAGTCGGTTATACCAAAAACCATGAATAGAATTTTCGGATTCAATTTTCACACGAAGAAAAGAGTTAAAATCGGGGAATAAAAGATCTGTTGAATCCTCTCCTTTTCGGACTTCAAGAAGAATACGTTCAGTATTGTTAACTACTTCAAAAGTATCTTCTGAAATATCTAACTGAAAAGGAAGAACAGTATTTTTATGAAGTTGCAGGTACCCATTCCATCTACCGTTGGTAGGTGTTTTTTGAGCAAATAAAGAATTGATTTGTAACGTTATAATACCAATCGCAAGAATATAATATTTCATTAGGAAGTCTATTTTCAATGCGCTGAAAATAATGAGATTCCTTCAATTTTTTCTATGCGATGCAACTTATTTTCGATATTTGATGTCTGATAGAAGTACAAATTGTTATGAATGAGGCGGAACTGATTGAAGGATGTGTTTCCGGAAATCCAAGAGCTCAAAAGCAGTTGTATGACATGTTCTCTGGCAGGATGATGGGAGTTTGTTTGCGTTATTGCAAATCGGAAGAAGAAGCACAGGATGCCCTTCAGGAAGGTTTTGTAAAAGTGTTTACCAAAATAAAGGAATTCAAGATGGACGGTTCTTTTGAAGGCTGGATACGTCGGATTATGGTAAATACTTCACTTGATCTGATCCGAAAACATAAAAAGCATGCTTTTCACAGTGATGTGGATGAGCTACAATATATGTTGAGCGATAATGAAATGATCAGTGGTAAGCTTGCAGCAGAGGAACTGTTACGTGTTTTATCTACACTCCCGGACGGATACAGAATAGTGTTCAATATGTTTGCTATAGAAGGATATAGTCATAAAGAGATAGCTAATGAACTTGGGATTAGTGAAAACACGTCTAAATCACAATATTCAAGAGCAAGAGCGTATTTGCGTGATTGCATTGAAAAATTAGAAACAAGAGCGATAAAACGTGAAGAAGACTGAAAATATAGAGAAGCTTTTTAGAGAGGAGCTGGGGAGTTATGAAGCTCCCGTAAATGCTGATCTGTGGAGCTCTATTTCTCAACAGGTCGGAGCAAATGCTGCTGCTTCAGGTTCTGCCGGATTAGGTATTGCATCAAAACTCATTATAGCTGCTACTGCTATCGGTACAATAGGATTGATTTCTTACTTTGTTGCTGAGGGTTCTTCAACTAAGAAAACTAAAGAACTACACACGAAAAACTTCATAGAAGAGTCTTCTGATGAGGTAAAAATCAATCCTGAAAGTACTGCTACTGATGATGAGTTGGTACGAGATGAAACGACGTTGGTTGTTACAGAGAATAGTTCATCAGATAGTGAGATAGCACAACGGGATAATATGCAGAAGGAGGGAGAGGAAATTAAAACTGATATTTCTGAATCCCCTGTAGAGGAAACCGAAATGGTTGATTTAGATCAGCTTGTTGAAGAGCTAAAAGAGACTTCGACAGCAAATAGTAAGGGTAATCCGGTTACGGAAGATAAGAAGGTGAATAATGGAAGGGATTCCGCTAGTAAGAGTTCGGCTGAGAATGAAATTCCAGTCATAGATGAGGCAACAAATGATGAAATATTGGTTCATCATAAAGAGGAATCAGCGACAATTTTCTCTGAGAAATTGCCAAATATTATTACGCCAAATGGAGATGGAGATAATGATTTCCTTGTTATTAAAGCGAAGGAGATACTTTCTTATTTCAAAATAGAAATTTATGATTTAAGAGGGCGTGTTGTGTTCCGAAGTGAAGATCCTGATTTTAGATGGAACGGAACTTTACCAGATGGGGAGCCTGCTCCGGCAGGAAGATATGTATATCAGATCGAAGTTGGGACAGCGGTGAACAATTCGGGTAAACCGTTTGTTCAATCTCTTGAAATAGTACGATAGAAAATTTCATAGACAAAAGGAAAGGCGGTGATCTTATTAACAGATCCCGCTTTTTTAATTTCAGTACAACAAATTCTAAACTATACAGTTTTAGTTTCTTACTTTTGATGAACAAATTATTTTCTTTTTATCATGAATGAAGGAACTGCATCGAAACATCTTCCTGTTTCGCAAATGGCTGAAAATCTTATAGGTTCAGAGATTATAAAACTGGCCGGAGAGGTGAATACAAAAATTCGAAACGGTGAAAAAATCTACAATTTTACAATAGGTGATTTTAATCCGTCGATTTTTCCAATTCCGGAAGAACTAAAGCAGGAAATTATTAATGCATATCTGTCCGGAGAGACAAATTATCCGGCAGGAAACGGAATGGCAGAGTTAAGGGAATCTGTGTCAAGCTATATTTCTGGAATGCAGAAATTGAATTATAGTGCCGATGAAATTCTGATTGCTGGTGGTGCGCGCCCGGTAATTTATGCTACATACAAAGCTATTATTGACCCGGGAGATGGTGTCCTTTTTCCGGTTCCTTCGTGGAATAATAACCATTATTGCCATTTATCAGGAGCAAAAGCTCTTTGTGTTCAGACAAAACCTGAGACCAATTTTATGCCGACAGCTGAAGACATAAAACCATTTATTAAGGATACGGTTTTACTGGCATTATGCTCTCCTCTGAATCCTACAGGTACCACTTTTACAGAAGAGGCTTTGCGGGATATCTGTGAATTGGTTATAGCTGAAAATCAAAGAAGAGGGGAAGGGGAGAAACCGGTCTATATTATGTATGACCAGATTTACTCAGCGCTTACGTATGGAGATATTAAGCATGTTGATCCTGTTTCACTCTATCCGGAATTACGTGATTACACCATTTTTGTGGATGGAATTTCAAAAGCATTCTCGGCTACCGGAGTAAGGGTTGGCTGGACGTTTGGTCCGGAACGTATCATTTCAAAAATGAAATCAATTTTGAGTCATGTGGGTGCTTGGGCACCACGTGCGGAGCAAATAGCGACTTCTCGTTACTTAAAAAACGGGAAAACGTACGAACACTTTCTGGATACAATTAGAGTGCGTATAAGCGAACGTTTGAATGGTTTTTACGAAGGTTTGTGCAAACTTCAGGAAGAAGGTTTTCCGGTTGAAGCAATTGGACCGCAGGCAGCCATGTATTTAACAGTGAAATTGGATTTACGTGGTAAAACGACAGAGGAGGGGAAGAAACTTGAATCAATGGAGGATGTTACAAAGTATATTTTGGATGTAGCGAAGATAGCTTTGGTTCCTTTCTATGCTTTTGGAGCTGAAAAAGACTCACCCTGGTTCAGACTTTCTGTAGGGACTGCTTCTCTTGAAGATGTAAATGACGCTCTGGATTCCTTGCGGATTGCACTGGAAAAATTAAAATAGCGGACAGAATATGCAAAGAAAAGTGAACGGGGAAAAGATCAATAATCTTCTTCCTCGTTTTCTTTTTCAGCCTTTTTCCGATTAAGAGGAATGAATAATGCAATTCTGTATATGATGGGAAGATAGCGTCCCAGATTCGGATTAATAGGATCAGCCAACTTGATAAAATAGTCATTGCGGAGTGGGGAAGGTTGTGAATTTAAATCTTCTCTGACACCATCATAAACATCGTATAGAATACCAACGTTTAGACGTATCGGAAATTCATTAATAAGGAATTCTTTCGACATACCTAACCCAAGAAAAGCAGTTGGAGTCCATTTTTCGGGACGTACACCTTGATTAACTGATCCAAAAGGATTCTTAAGCATCTCCAACTCGGCACCAACAAAGAACCATTCATAAAAACGATAGTGAAGGAAAAGACCGCCACCATAAATAGAACCCGAGTTTCCTACTCCTGTATAGTTGTTTTTACTCCAGAAGTGTTGATAGCGGAAAGAGGGACCAAAAGCAAGTCCTCCTTCAGTGACCATAGAAAACTTTACACCACCACCTGCACTTCCACCGAACGTTGAGAAACTGGCTGCAGTAACTTCTGCACCGATTTCATAGTTCAATTGTGTTTTTGCGGAATTGAATAGGAATAAAGAAAGGAGAAGCAGCAAGCCATTTTTGATACTCTTCATACAAATGGGATTTGCGTTCAAAGTTAACGAATTTCAGGAGAAGAGGAATTGAAGAAAATAAAAACCCTCTGACTTATTGAAAATCAGAGGGTTAGTATGAGGTCCCGAGCGGATTCGAACCGCTGTACGAGGTTTTGCAGACCTCTGCCTAGCCACTCGGCCACAGGACCATTTTCCATGCGGGTCACAAAATTAATAAAAAAAAGTAAAGAAAAACTATTCTTCAATAATTATCGCCACATTATCCACATCACCGTTTATGGGTGGTGTGATTTTTGTTACTTTAACACGTACGGAAAATAGATTTTTAGACTCTCTTTTTATGCGATCAATAATGCGCTGTCCGACATGTTCAATTAGTTTGGAGCGTTGCATCATTTCCTCGTGAACGATCTGATTAATAAGTACGTAATCAATCGTTTTGCTTAGATCATCCTCTTTTGCAGCTAGTGAAAAATCAGTTGTCATGGAAACATCAACGGTATAGTGCCCGCCAATATCAGCTTCTTCCTGCAAGCAGCCGTGATTTGTGTAAAGCTTTATACCGTTGACTTCTATAATATGCTTCATTGTTTATTTTCCTATTTTGGAAATACCTTCTTCCATGCGAGAAAGACATTCTTCTTTACCTAAAAGAGAGCAGATGGAGAACATACTTGGTCCCATTCCTTTTCCGGTAATCAGAACGCGGAAATTAGGAAGTACAGCTCCTATTCCCATTTCTTTTTCTTCAAGGAAAGCTTTAAAAGCTACCTCGATTGTTTCTTCTGTGAAACCTGGAAGAGAAGCCATTCGGGTATTCCATTCCTGCATGAGTTCGGTCGTTCCTTCTTTCCACTTCTTACTAACGGTTTTTTCGTCATAAGAATGAGGTTTTTCGAAGAAATAAGCGCCTTCTGTATAGATATCTTTTACAAAAGTGGCACGTTCTTTCATCAACTCACAAACATGAGCTAGATAATCGTCAGAATACGAGGAAAGATCAGCTTCTTTTTTAAGGATTTCAGCGAGTTTCGAATTATCCGTATTTCTTAGGTACTGCTGCTGGAACCATTTTGTCTTATCAGGATCAAATTTAGCTCCTGCTTTACCCACACGCTCAATGCTGAATGCGTTAATAAGCTCTTCCATTGAGAAAATTTCCTGGTTGGTACCTGGATTCCACCCTAAAAACGCAAGCATGTTTACAAAAGCTCCTGAAAAATAACCTTGTTCACGGTAACCAGTATATACTTCTCCTTCTGCTGTTTCCCAGTTTGTTGGGAAAACAGGAAAGCCTAATCGATCTCCGTCACGTTTGGATAATTTTCCGTTTCCGTCCGGTTTAAGGAGTAGGGGAAGGTGTGCAAATTTTGGAGCTTCCCACCCGAAAGCCTGGTACATATACATGTGTAGTGGAGCAGAGGGTAGCCATTCTTCTCCACGTATTACATGCGTGATTTCCATTGTATGATCATCGACTATATTTGCCAGGTGATACGTCGGCATTCCGTCACTTTTGAATAAAACTTTATCGTCCAGGTTATTGGTGTTTACAACCACCCACCCACGGATTTGATCTTCAAAACGGATGTCTTCATTACGCGGCATTTTCATACGAATAACATAAGGATCTCCGTTTTCAAGACGCTTTTGTACTTCATCAGCAGGAAGAGTGAGCGAATTCTTCATATTCGTTCGGGTGACACAATTGTATTGCCAGTTGGGCATTCCCATTTTTTTTGCCTGCTCACGCATATTCTCTAATTCCTCTGCTGTGTCGAAGGCATAATAGGCCATTTCCTTTTGGATTAATTCTTCAGCATATTGGCGATACATTGGTTTTCTTTCAGACTGGATGTAAGGACCGTATTCTCCACCTATGCCCGGACCTTCATCCGGAATAATACCGCACCAGTTAAGTGCATCAATAATGTACTCCTGCGCACCGGGAACAAAGCGGGTTTGATCAGTATCTTCTATTCTCAAAATAAAAGAACCACCGCTTTTTTTAGCCAGTAGATAATTGTAAAGTGCCGTTCTGACTCCTCCCATGTGAAGTGGTCCGGTGGGTGACGGCGCAAATCGAACGCGAACAGGTGTATCTGACATAATAATTTTTTTGTGCAAAGATAAAACATTGTAACGTTCTACAGACGGCTTAAACAGATTGATTCAGCAATATTTACTACCTTAGTAAGTTATTCTATTGAGTAGAGATTGTAATATGAATGCATACGAAGGACTTTTAAATCAGGTTGAGGAATTTATCAGGCGGTTTTATTTAAATCGTTTGATACGTGGAGTTATGCTCTTTGTCGGAATCACATTGCTGTTGTTTCTGATCGTTGCTAACCTTGAGTATTTTGGTTCTTTTAATTCGGCTATTAGAACAACTTTGTTCTTTGTTCTTGTTTTTTCTTTCAGTGGTTTGGGTTGGTTTTATTTGATAGATCCGTTATTAAAATTGAATAAAATCGGTAAAAGGATGAATGCTGAAGAAGCTGCTTTACTGATTGGAAAATTAATCCCGGATATTGATGACAAGATTATTAACACGCTTCAATTATCGGAGAGAAAATCTGACACAGGAAATACAGAGATGCTAGAGGCAGCCATACGTCAGAAGTCTGTACAGCTGTCGCGGTTTTCTTTTGGGGCAGCGATTGATTTTAAAGAGAACAGAAAGTTCTTGCGTTACGTAATACCTGTTTTACTTGTTTTTGTTTCGGTTTTGATCTTTCAGCCGCAAATTATTGTTCAAAGCTCGGAACGAATTGTAAACTATGATAAAGAGTTTATTCCCCCGGCACCTTTTTCTTTTGTTTTAGCCGACCTGAGCAAAGAGGTAGAGGAAGGCGAAGATGTTGTATTACATGTTGTAACAAAAGGCGAAGAGTTACCGGAGAAAGTGTTTTTGAACTCTAATTACGGTCGTTTTCTAATGAGAAAAGTTTCTGGGAACTCTTTCGAATATACTTTACCAAAAGTAAAGGAAGATGTTACGTTTCATTTTGATGCGAATGGTTACAGGTCTTCTAATTATCAGGTAGATGTTTTTGGAAGCTCGAAATTGAGCAACTTCAAAGCGTTGATTGAATACCCAACTTATTTGGGAAAGGAAAATGAAACCATTACTAATCCGGTTGTTTTAACAGTTCCTGAGGGTGCAAAAATTCGGTTTACAGGGCAAATGGATAATGTTGTTTCGACAGAAGTCCGGTTTGCGGATTCGGTTTACTCGTTTTCAGAAGCAATTGATTTTTCGCGTTCTTTTATGAATAGTGAAAGTTTTACGGTGCTTTTAGAGAATCAGTTTGGTGGGGATGATAAGGAAATTTCAAAACAAGTGGATGTCATAAAGGACGCTTTTCCTTCTATCGAAGTAAGCGAAACAAAAGACTCTTTATCTGAGTTATTGCGGTTTTTTGAAGGAACAGTAAAGGATGATTATGGTATTTCTCGGGTAACATTTGTTTCACAAGTGAAAGGAGAAAATTCTGTTGTTCGTGTGAGTATCCCTGGAGTGTCATTTACAGGTGGCAGATTCTTTCATATGTTGGATCTAAGAAATATCGGCTTGGAGGCTGGTGAGGAGTTGTCCTATTACTTTGAGGTGTATGATAATGATGGGGTAAATGGACCCAAACGAAGCCGTAGTAACACATTTATCTACAAGGTGCCGACAAAGGATGAGTTGAAAGAAAAAAGAAAGGAAGCCTATTCTAATGCGCAAAGCGGGATGTCCGAATTGCAGAAGGAGATGAAAGAATTTGAAAAGAATATGGAGTCTTTTCGAAAGGCGAATCTGGATAAAAAAATGGATTCTTGGAAGAAGAAAGATATGCTGGATCAACTTATGGAACAGCAAGAGACCTTAAAGAATAGTGTTGAGAAAGCAAAAGAGGAATTGGAAAAGACAATAGAGGAGAAGGAGCTGTTTGACGAAGTAGACGAAGAGCTATTGGAGAAGCAGAAACTACTGGAGGAAATGTTAGATAAACTACTGGATGATGAGATGAAGGAGTTGCTGAAGGAGCTTCAGGAGTTGATGGAGAAGAACGACATGAATGGTGTCGAAGATAAAATGGAAGACATGGAACTGACGAAAGAAGAAATGAATCGTCAGATGGATCGAACCATGGAAATGTTGAAAAAGATGGAGGTGGAGGAAGCAATGAAAGACTTTCTTTCCAATCTGGAGGAGTTACAGGAGAAACAAGAGGAATTGAGTAAAGAGCAAGGAGGAGGTGAACAGGAGGAACAAGAAGAACTGAAAGAGGAGTTTGAGCAACTATTAGATGATTTGGAGGAAATAAAAGAGAAGAATGAGGATTTGAAGCGACCTTTTGATATAGACGAGGAAAAGGAACTACAAGAGGGAGCTTCTGATGATATGCAGAAAGCGAGTGACAAACTTGAGAAGAATAAAGGAGAAAAGGCAAATGAGGATCAAAAGAACGCATCTGACAAGATGAAAGAAATGAAGGATAGTATACAAGCTCAAATGGAGGCACAAAAACAACAGCAACAGGGAGAAGATATGGAAGCGCTTCGTGCTTTATTAGAAAATCTGATGCGACTTTCTTTCGATCAGGAAGCTATTATGAATGAGTTAAGTGCTTTGTCTGCAGAGGATCCGAAAGTAACTAAATTGAACCATAGACAAAGAAAGCTTATGGACGATCATGTTGTGGTAAAAGACAGTCTTGTTGCTTTGGCGGAAAGAGTTCCTCAGGTTGCTGGAATAATAGATACAGAACTGAAATCAATTGATAGAAACTTTATGGATATAACGCCTCTGATGCATGATCGTTTGTTGAATGAACTAATGATTAAACAGCAGTTTGCTATGACTGGTTATAACAACCTTGCGTTGTTACTGAATGAATCATTAGAGCAAATGCAGCAGCAAATGCAAAGCATGATGAAAGGTTCAGGGCAGTGTGAAAATCCCGGTGGTTCGGGAGGTAAACCATCTGAGGGAATGAGCATGGGAGACATGAAGGAAATGTTGAAGAAGCAACTTCAGAAAATGAAGGGTAAAGGATCTAATCCCGGTGGAGAAGAGCCTGGGCAACAACCAGGAAATCAACCCGGAGGTCAGGGAGGTATGGGGTTGCCAGGTATGAGTTCCAAGGAAGTTGCCAAGATGGCGGCTGAGCAGGCGGCTATGCGTAAGATGCTTGAGAAGCTACGACAGGAGTTGAATAAAGATGGGAAAGGATCTGGAAATGCACTTAATCCGTTGATTGAAGAGTTAGAACGTCAGGAAAAAGATCTTGTGAATCGTAGAGATAAGTTTGTTGTCGAACGTCAACAAGAGATTTTGACAAGACTGTTGGAGAGTGAGAAAGCGTTGCAGGAACGTGAATGGGAGGAGAAACGAGAAAGCGAAACAGCAAAAAATCAGGAAAACCGTAACCTTATTCAATTTGCGGAGTATAAGAAGCGAAAGGAGCGTGAAATAGAGATGTTGAGATTGAAAACTCCTGGATTAAATAATTATTATAAACGCAAAGCTGCGGAATATTTTAATAAGGTTTTGTTAGATGATAAATAGCGAAAATGATCTTGTGGAGCGTATGGTTTTAGATACAAACCTGGATAGTATTCATGTCGTAGAAGGGTTGGTGGAGAAGATAGGTGATAGTTTGAACTTATCAGAGGATAGTTTCGGGAATGTGTTAATTTCAGTTACTGAAGCTATAAATAACGCTGTTGTTCATGGAAATAAGAATGATGAACGGAAGAAAATCATCCTGGAAGTATTATCAAATGGTGATAAGGTGTGTTATGCCATAAAGGATGAAGGAGCAGGATTTGACTTTATGAATTTGCCTGATCCTACAGCGCCTGAAAACATTGAAAAGCCAAATGGAAGAGGAGTTTTCTTGATGAAGTCTTTGGCAGACGAAGTGGTTTTTGAAGATAATGGAAGTAAAGTATTACTATATTTTGTGAAATAAGATGAGTGTTGAGTTGTTTTACGAAGATGTTGAAATTCCGGGATTAGATCCGGAATTTTTTGTTTCGTGGTTTGAGAAAGTGACCTTAGAGGAGGAGAAAGTGTTAGGGGATATTACAATTGTTTTTTGTTCTGACGATTATCTTCTTGATGTGAATAGAAGACACTTGGATCACGATTATTATACGGACATAATAACGTTTGACTACTCTGAATGGCCTGTTGTTTCTGGTGATTTATTCGTGAGTTCGGATCGTGTTGCTGATAATGCGAAGGGGTTAGAGATTGAATTTAAAGAAGAATTAGATAGGGTGGTTGTCCATGGTTTGTTGCACTTGTGTGGTTATAAAGATAAGTCGGACGAGGAAGAGCTTGTTATGAGAGAGAAGGAAGATTATTATTTGGGTAAGCGATAGTGTTTCACGTGAAACATTGATTACATTCTTCTTAATTTTGTTCCACGTGAAACATTGGTTATGTTAAAAGAATATGATGTAGTGGTGGTGGGTGCAGGACACGCTGGTTGTGAAGCAGCGAATGCTGCTGCTAAAATGGGTAGTTCGGTTCTGCTTGTGACAATGAATATGAATACAATTGCTCAGATGTCATGCAATCCGGCAATGGGTGGTGTGGCGAAGGGTCAAATTGTGCGTGAAATTGATGCTTTAGGTGGTGGTTCGGGTTTGGTTTCGGATAAAAGTGCTATTCAATTTAGAATGTTGAATAGAAGTAAGGGTCCGGCTATGTGGTCTCCACGAACGCAGAACGATCGAATGCTATTTGCTCTTGAGTGGAGGTGGCTTTTGGAGTCGAATCCCAATGTGGATTTCTGGCAAGATATGGTGGTTAGTGTTTCTGTTGAGGGTGGTAAAGTTATTGGTGTGAAAACAAGAATGGGTATGGATATCAAGGCTCGTTCTGTTGTTTTGACGAATGGTACATTCCTTAATGGGTTAATACATCTTGGTGAGAAGCAATATGGTGGTGGACGTGCAGGAGAAGGTGCTTCATTTGGTATAACGGAAGAGTTGGTTAAGCTAGGTTTTGAGTCCGGAAGAATGAAAACCGGAACACCGCCACGTGTAGATGGGCGTTCTTTGGATTATACGAAGATGGAGGTTCAAGAGGGGGATGCAGTACCTGCAAAATTTAGCTTTTGGGACACCAAGCCGTTAGCTACTCAAAGGGCTTGTCATATAACATATACAAACACCTCTACGCATGAAATATTGCGTTCGGGTTTTGATCGTTCACCAATGTTTAATGGTGCTATACAGAGTACCGGTCCTCGTTATTGCCCTTCTATTGAGGATAAAATAAATCGTTTTGCAGAACGGGATCGTCACCAGATTTTTGTTGAACCAGAGGGGTGGAACACGGTTGAGATATACGTAAATGGATTTAGTACTTCTTTACCGGAAGAAGTTCAGTTTGAAGCCATGAAAACAATTCCTGGTTTTGAGAATGTGAAAATGTTTAGACCTGGATACGCGATTGAATATGATTATTTTCCACCAACACAATTGAAGCATTCTTTGGAGACGAAGTTGGTTGATAATTTGTTTTTTGCGGGTCAGATAAATGGTACTACGGGTTATGAGGAAGCCGCTTGCCAGGGATTAATGGCGGGAATTAATGCACACAAGAAGGTTAGGGGAGAAGATGCTTTTGTGTTAAGTCGCTCAGAAGCTTATATTGGTGTTCTTATTGATGATCTGATCACAAAAGGAACGGAGGAACCGTATCGTATGTTTACTTCGCGAGCTGAATACAGAATCCTGTTGCGTCAGGATAATGCAGATATTCGCTTAACCCCGGTTGGTTATTCTCTGGGTATGATATCAGATGAACAACTAAGAAAAGTGGAGTATAAGAACGATTTTACAAAACGTATTATTGACTCTTGTAATAAGGAAGGTATAAAGCCAGAGGTAGTGAATCCTTTATTAGAAGAGCGTAATAGCTCTCCGGTTAGTCAGCAAGTAAAGTTATCTTCATTAATTACCCGCCCGAACATTAGTTTAGAAGATGTTGTTTCTCTTTCTGAAAAGACAATAAAGTTGGTAGAGGAGGTCGCTATAGTAGATGCTTCTGTTGTTGAACAAGCAGAAATACAAATGAAATACGAGGGATATATAAATCGGGAAGAGGAGATGGCCGCAAAACTAAGTCGCCTCGAAGAAGTATCTATTCCTACAGATATGGATTATTCTAAGCTCTCTAGTTTGAGTACAGAAGCAAAGCAAAAGCTAAGTAAAATTCAGCCGGCAACAATTGGTCAGGCTAAAAGGGTAAGTGGGGTTTCTCCTGCCGATATTAGTGTTTTATTAATTTATCTTGGAAGGTAGTTTCACGTGAAACAATTAGTCGAAATAGCACATTGTCCAATCTGTAATGCTACAGATTTTAAAAAAGTAATGATCAGTAAAGACCACATGATAACAGGGGAGGAGTTCTCTATTGTTGAGTGTTCGTCTTGTGGTTTTTGGTTTACAAGCCCAATTCCGTCGGAAAATAAAATAGGAGAATACTATAAAAGTGATGTTTATGTTTCACATTCTTCTTCCAAAAAAGGACTGATAAATAGTGTCTATAATTGGGTTCGGAACTATACGCTTAAGAAGAAGCTTAAACTTGTTCAGGGACTTTGTGAAAAAGGAGTTGTTGTAGATTATGGGTGTGGGACTGGTCATTTTTTGAATATTCTAAAGAAAGCGGGATATGATGCAAAAGGCTTTGAACCGGATGATGATGCAAGACGTTTCACAGGAAAAGAATTTGGAATACAAACATCGCCTCTGGATAAGTTTTCTGAATTACCAAAGGAGAGTGTTGACGTTATTACTATGTGGCATGTGTTGGAACATGTATATCATCTGAAACGTGATTTTGAAAACATTGTAGATCGTATAAAACCAGGCGGCTATTTAATTATAGCTGTTCCAAATCGTATGTCTTTTGATGCGGAAAGTTATAAGGAGCTCTGGGCCGCGTATGATTTACCAAGACACCTGTATCATTTTTCCCCTTCAGATATTAAAAATCTATCAACATCGTTTGGACTTGAATTGGTAGAAATAGCACCAATGAAATTTGATGCGTACTATGTAAGTATGCTTTCCGAGAAATATAAGGGCGGTTCTTTGATGCGTGCTTTTATGAATGGAGTAAAGTCCAACCGTAAAGCTGATGAAAATGGCTTTTCGAGCCAAATTTATGTATTTAAAAAGTAATTGACTGTTAATCAGTTGTTTACTGTTTTTTTCTTATAAACATCTCAAGCTTGATTAAAATAGTAGAAGAACCTGATGTGTGTTTTTAAAGCGATTTAAGCGCTTGTTTTTGTTCTTGAAAAGGAATCACATTGAGGTTTTTTGATCTTGCCTTAGAGTGTAAATAAACGGGGTGTTTTTTTGCTTGTTTTTCTGGTTTTATCGCGGTTCTCGCCAATCTCCGTTTTCTTTTATTAAGGTGATCAATTCTTCCACCGCATTTTGGGAAGGAACATTCCGCTTTACAATTTCTTTCGCTTTGTACAAATTTATTTTTCCGGGTCCTGATCCAACGTATCCGTAATCAGCATCAGCCATTTCTCCCGGTCCGTTTACAATACACCCCATAATTCCGATTTTGATTCCTTTGAGGTGCTGAGTGGCCTGTTTTATTTTTGCCGTGGTCTTTTGTAAGTCAAATAGAGTTCGTCCACAGGAGGGGCAGGAAATATATTCTGTCTGTGATATTCTCGTACGGGTAGCCTGTAGAATGGAGAAAGCATTGGCATTTCTTTCGCGAAGAGGAATGGCTATATTGTTTATCCAAAGACCATCTCCGAAACCATCAATGAGTAATGCTCCGAAATCAATGGAGGTGTGAATTCTGTAGGTTTCGTATTCAGTTTGTTGGTTTATTGAAGAAAGGACTACTGGATTTTCTAATTTGTAATTAGTAAGTTCTGAGAAAAAAAGACGGGAAGAATAAACAGGAAACTCCGGATGTGGTTCAAAGAGAAACACCAATCTGTTTTGACTTTCAAAGGAATTAATCTGTTGTAAATACTTTATCTCATCGTGTTTTATAGAAACGAAAAAATTAGTTGAACCAAGCTCTTTTTCTTTATCGGATAAGTATGTTTTGATGTCTAATAAAGGTAAGTGAGTCGGATGTTTTCCTTTAGAAAGCCAGGCGTTGAAATCCTGAATTACCTGAAGTGTTCCCGGGAGTTCAAAATCGATGGTTTTTTCTCCTGTATAAATATAGTCACAGGCCTGGTCACTGATTTCCCACTTGTCAAGCGGTACGCTGTACTGATAGCCTATAGAAAATAAATGGCTGCGTTTTAGTGATTCCAGTGATGATAAATCATGTATAATAACAGGAACTTTGTCAGCTCCTATATTGTGAATAAGTACACTTTTTCTTCGGGAATATTCATAAGGATTATAGTAAAGTTCGTAATTTGAATACGGACTTACTTTTTTTTGAGAATAACGATCTGCAATTTTTTTTGCAACAGGAATTTCTTTGTGAGCAGCTTCGGTTAAGGAAACACGGATCGTGTCGCCAATCCCGTCTTCAAGAAGTGTTCCTATACCAATTGCGGATTTTACTCTTCCGTCCTCTCCGTCTCCGGCTTCTGTTACACCAAGGTGAAGAGGGTAGGCGTATCCTTCTTCGATCATTGTTGCAACAAGTAAGCGATACGCCTGAATCATTATTAGCGGATTACTTGCTTTCATGGAGATAATGAGGTTATGGAAATCGTGTTTTGCAAAAATGCGGATGAATTCCATTGCTGACTCTACCATACCGCGCGGAGTATCACCAAAACGGTTCACAATTCTATCTGAAAGTGATCCATGATTGGTTCCAATCCGAACCGCTGTTTGGTGTTCTTTAGAAACCTGTATAAAGGGAAGTAATTTCTCTTCTATTTCCGATAAGGCTTGTTGATAAGAAGCTTCCGTATATTCCTTCTGTAGTTTGTGTTTTTTTTCAGCGTAATTTCCGGGGTTGATTCGTACTTTCTCAACGATTCCGGCAGCAATTTCTGCTGCATTTGGTGTAAAATGGACATCGGCAACTAGGGGAATCAGGTATCCCAGTTCTTTTAAACGGGTAGCAATAACTGCCAGATGACGTGCCTCTTTAACCGATGGAGTAGTTAGCCGCACAAGCTCTCCTCCCGCCTCATAAATGTGAATACACTCACGAACAACGGCTTCTGTATCCATTGTGTCGGATGTTGTCATCGACTGAAGTACAATCGGATGCTCTGCCCCAATACGAATGTCTCCCACAGCAACTTCTGTTGTAGGGAAACGTCTGTAAGAGACCATGTTATCGCAATATTTTTTCATCCCGATCAACCCTGCAAAGTTAGCGGTTTTTGTTCGTTATCGACAACTGTAATTGCTTTCCACAGTATTCCGTTAAAAAAATAAGACACAATGTACAATTAGCCGCCTTGTTCACGTTACTTTTACTCTATGAAGTTTTCTTTTGGTAAACAGGTTGTGTGGGTATTGCTATTGTGTTCTGTTACTGCTTTTTCAGCGGATAGGGAGTATATGCAGCAATTAAAGGCTCGCTTTGCCGAACAGGCACAGTCCGTTTTTTATAAGTACAAGCTTGATAATGAATTGGTAAAATCAACTCCGCTCAAAAAATTTCCGGAATATTCCCGGGAAGAAGTTGAAACTTTTCTGAAGGAATATCTGGGTAACTGGTATGACGGTTACGACAAGACTATAGCAGAGTATATTGATTTTTATACAACACAACCCGACCAATATACCCGAACCTGGTTAGGGCTTATGGAATCCGAGGAAGAAAAGATTAAGACGGTTTCTCCTGAACTACGTAATGTGTTACGTTCTTTAGTTTTTTCCAATGTACTCCTGTTAAGCTACGAGGCAAAAGAAAGCAGTACACCACTTTCTATCCCATCACCAATTGCACAACGTTATAATTGTCAGATAGATAAAACAATAGATGACCGTTTTTTTCTTGAAAGCCAATTACGTGTTGCGGAACGTTATCTTTCTGATTTGAAGAATCATTTTGACGAACCTTCGTTTCAGTTAGCTGCTTTTGTTTTGGGGGCGGCCACCGTTCGAAAGGCAGAAAATGCAACGCCACAGACGTCCCGTTTTGAACAGATCTATCCGAACATACAACACCCTTCCAGAGATTTTTATTGGGCAATGTGCGCTGCTGCTTTTGTCTGGGGTAAAAAAGAGGAATGGAAAGCAAAGGGATATCCGTTTTCAGAAATATGGGAAACGGAAAAGGTTTTAGTAAACGATACGGTTTATTTGGAACAAGTGGCTGCTGTTCTCAATTTGGATAAAAAGGAGATAAAAGCCTATAATCCTCAGTTCTATAATGAGTTCCTTTTACCGGGAAATACATTGGTTATTCCGGTCAATAAAAAAGAAAGCTTTTTGTTGATGAAAGATTCCATCAGCAGCTACAAAAGAGAGATGTTTTTTCCGGAGAAAGAAGATAGTTGTTATGTTTTTTACCGAACAAACAGGGGTGAGTATTTCAGGGATTTAACCCGTTGGTTTGGTCCGGGCTTGGAAGAAATCAAGAAAATAAATGATTTCTCCAGTAATGTTCTTCCTAAATATTGGGATGTTTTCTTTCGCGTTCCGTGTAAAGACAGTGCTTATTTCGCTGCATTTGATCACATGACACGAAGTCAGAAGGATGCGGCGGCAAAGGGAGAGGAGGTTAAACCGGACGTTTCAACTCAAAAACAGAACAAAGAACCGGTAGCCGAAAAACCGGCTGTTCCGACCGGTGCCAAAAAAATTGTTTATGTTGTTAAATCCGGTGATACGTTGTGGGCGATTGGTCAGAAGTATAAGGTAAGTGATACCGATATTATGCGTTGGAATAATATTGGTAGTCGTATACAACCCGGACAGAAATTAACTATTTATACGCGGTAATGGAAAAAGAATCAAAGAAATTCCCTCCGTACAAGGTCTTACTTTTTTTGACGCTTGTTTTTGCAATGCTGGGAGCAATAGCCTTTTTTATTCCTGAGGAAGGGGTAAGGGTTGCCGGTAAGGATTTTTACTTTGTAAGTCTACAGGATGCTTTGGGTAATAATGAGGACGAAAAGATTGATGTTGAAGCATTAATACAAGCGCGCAAAGATAGTTTACAGGCACATTTGGATCAACTTCGGGATGCCCACTATCAATCGGTTCAGGATAGTATTGACGCTGCGGCTGCGTTAGCGAAGGCAGATCCAACAAGGTTGCAATACGGAAATGAAGAAAGAGATGGTCTGGATGCTTTTTTCAATGCTTTGGCAACGATAGGAAGTAATGATCAGGGTGTCCGCATCCTGCATTACGGAGATTCCCAGATAGAAGAAGACCGGATTACTTCGTTCGTAAGAAAAAAACTACAGGCTCGTTTTGGTGGTGGTGGTGTCGGAATGTTAGTTCCTCGAGCTATTACACATAGTCAGACAATTTACCAGTCTGCGTCTGAAAACTGGACAAGATACACCGCTTTCGGAGGAAAAGGACCTTTTGCCGAAGACGGAAGATACGGAGCTCTGGCTGTTATGTGTAAGTACAATAATTACATGGCAGACAGTCTGGATAGCGTTTTGGTTGAGAAAACATTTTCAAGTGGTTATGTTTCGTACTCTCCACGAAAGAATACACACGCTACTGTGCGAAATTTTAATAGAGTGCGGGTATTTATGGGACATAATTCCGCGCCTGTAGAGTTGGTGTTGTCATTTGACGGACAGGAGCTAAGTCGCCAGATTGAAGCTAATACTTCTCTACAGATTGTTTCTTTTGATCTTGAGAAAGCACCTTCTTCGGTTACGGTTTCTTTTAGAGGAGCTGCCAGCCCTGAGGTGTACGGTATTTCGCTGGAGACTCCAACAGGAATCCACATGGATAATATTTCCATGCGAGGTGGTTCCGGAACTATTTTCTACAAATTAAATGGTCAGTTGACGAAACAAATGTACGATGCGCTGCATCCGAAACTTATTATTCTTCAGTTTGGTGGAAACGTTATGCCGTATGTAGATACGAAGAAAAAGGCCGAAAACTTTGGAAAAGAATTTCTGCGAAATATGAAGCGAATAAAAAGCCTTTGTCCGGAAGCTTCCCTACTTGTCATAGGTCCTTCAGATATGTCAAAAAACATTAATGGGAAAATGCAAACCTATCCGAACCTGCCGGATGTAAGGGACGCGCTTAAGGAAGCTGCTTTTGAGGTGGGCGGTGCCTACTTCGATATGTATGAGGTTATGGGTGGGAAAAATTCGATGTTAAGTTGGGTAGATTCGGACCCGCCGCTGGCAGCAAAAGATTATATCCACTTCTCACCACGGGGAGCGTCAAAAATTGCAGAGATATTTTACGAATCGCTCATGTTGGATTATGAGCACTATCTGAATCGACAGAAAGGAAAGAAAAAGGAAAAATGAGAGATTGGATTGTAGCGATAGGGTTTTGTTTAGTAATGATTAACGTATACGGGCAGCCGATACGTGCTGAAATTCCGGATGCGGATTATATCCATACGGATCAGGCAGAGTTGCATTTTCCCGGTTCAACAGAGTCAGCAGATGTGTTTTTCAAAAAGATGGAAAACCTGATGCTTTTTGGTGAAGGAAAAATAAATGTTGTTCATTTTGGAGGATCTCACATTCAGGCAGATATTTACTCGAACCGCATGCGTCAATGGTTAGGGGGCTATATTCCCAACCAGCAGGGAGCAAGAGGACTCGTGTTTCCTTTTCGTATTGCAAGAACCAACGGCCCTTACGACTATCGTGTTGACTATACAGGAGACTGGTCGCATGTCAGAAATGTAAGCAGAACACTGGATACAAAACTTGGCGCTTCGGGTATTAGTGTTTATACCTCTGACACAACCGCCTCTGTTCAGATTACTTTTGATACCAAAAAGAACCTGCCACACCGTTTCAATAGAATAAAAGTATTGCACGAAGTAGACAGTCTTTCTTATGAAATGAAGTGGTTGGGAAGTGATTCGGCACAAATCCATCACTATCCGGATTCAGGTTTTTCAGTTATAGAACTTACTACCCCGGTGGACACGCTGGAATTAGGGTTTACTAAGACAGATTCACTGCAAAACCGGTTTATTCTGTATGGGTTTTACCTGGAGAATGATGAACCGGGTTTTACGTATAATTCGATAGGCGTAAATGGTGCAAGTACAGGGTCGTTTCTGAAATGTGAGCTGTTTGAACAACACATGCAGGTACTTAATCCGGATATTGTGTTTTTCGGAATCGGAATTAACGACGCACACGGATCAAACTTTACAAAAAGAGGATTTATAGCCAATTATGATGAAATTATCAGGCAGATCAGAACAGCCAACCCGAATACATTCTTTGTTTTCCTGACCAATAATGATAGTTACGGCTACAATAAAAAACTCAATACAAACGGAGTCATCGTACAGGAAGCAATGTATGAGTTAGCCCAGAAACACAATGGAGCTGTGTGGGACATGTTTGCTGTAATGGGAGGTTTGAAAAGTGCAAACATCTGGAAAGCACGTGATTTATTGAAAAAAGACAGAATACACTTTACCCGGGAGGGATATAACCTGATCGGAGATTTGCTTTTTAACGCGCTTATGGAAGCGTATGAAAATTACTTAATAGCAGAAAACTAATGGATTGGCTGAATTGGAATGAAATTTGGAACTATCTGTCCCATGTGCTGAGTTACAACCCCTCTGCACCGATGATCTTCACACGTTTTAGCTTTTGGGGCTTTTTCATAATTGCCTATGCAGTGTATGCCATCGTGTATAAGAAAATTGCGCTTCGAAACGGGTATTTGTTTCTGATCAGTTTGTTTTTCTACTACAAAACAAGTGAGTTTTTCTTCTTTTTATTGCTTTTCAGTACCGTTACTGATTTTTACATCGGAAATGCAGTGTACAGGAGTACTTCTAAGCGCAAAAGACTTTGGTTGGTAGTTCTCAGTGTTACGATCAACCTTGGGGTACTGGTGTATTTTAAATATGCTTATTTCTTTACCGAAAGCTATAATCAGGTGTTCCATACCGATTATGAAGTGTTTAACCACCTGGCACACTGGTCCAATGAGTGGTTGGGAACTGGTTTTGATGTTAATAAAATCATATTGCCGGTAGGAATTTCTTTTTTCACCTTCCAGACGATTTCGTACACAGTTGATATTTACCGTGAGCGGATACAACCGGTTAAAAACCTGATTGATTTTGGGTTTTATGTTTCGTTTTTTCCGCAATTAGTTGCTGGTCCGATTGTTCGTGCGAATGAATTTGTTCCGCAGATTTATCAACCGTATTCCATTTCTAAGCGTGTTTTTGGAATGGCTGTTTTCCTCATTCTTAACGGACTGGTTAAAAAAATGGTGTTGGGAGACTATATAGCCGTCAACTTTATTGACCGGGTATTCGATAATCCGGGAATGTACACCGGGTTTGAGAGTATGCTGGCTCTTTTTGGGTATTCTTTACAGGTCTATTGTGATTTTTCCGGTTATACGGATATTGCAATCGGTGTAGCCATGCTTATGGGCTTCTATCTGCCGACCAACTTTAATTCGCCTTATAAAGCACAGAGTACATCAGAGTTTTGGGGCAGGTGGCACATTTCATTGTCCACCTGGTTAAAAGATTACCTGTATATCCCATTGGGAGGAAACAGGAACTCAACCTGGGGAACATGGATTTCGCTTACACTCATTCTTACGGTAATTGTTCTGTTGAGCGGAAACATGTGGTTCTTCCTTATTTTTGCGGGAGTTGCTCTTTTAATCGTCGGGTTAGCCCATTTGTTCCCGGGGCTGAAAAAAGCGATTATCAGGGATATTAACCTTATGATTACCATGCTATACGGGGGATTATGGCACGGAGCTTCCTGGAATTTTGTCATTTGGGGAGGACTGAACGGATTGGGTGTTGTCTGGCACAAATACTGGTCGAAGATCAGCCCGTTTAAGAATAAGAGTGGAATTCTCGTACGTATTTATGCTATTACCTTCACGTTTGTTTTTATTACGTTTACGCGGATCTTTTTCCGGGCGGAAGATTTGGAAACGGTAGAGCAAATGTGGCACAGTATGCAGACCAATTTTCAGTTGGGGCTTGCCTGGGAAATTTTGACAAGCTACAAATGGGTCTTTTTCGCTATGTTATTTGGTTTTATCGTTCATTGGTTACCGACACGAGTCAAAGATTGGTATAAAGAACTGTTTGTTGCCTCTCCAATGCCTGTTAAAGCAATTGTTGCTGTTATTACAGTGTTCGTTATCATCCAGTTTATTTCAAGCGATCTACAACCGTTTATTTATTTCCAGTTCTAATAAGACAAGGATTTGTTATATATTGTATTCGTTCAAAGGGCGTATGACGATTTGTATCAGATGCTTTATGAAATTTAACAAAAGATCGAGCTTTCTCTGTAACGCGGTTACAGGGTATTAATTGGTAAGATATCAAGTAGTTTCTCTGAACGATCCGAAATGATAAACGCAAAAAAAATACAATGAGTGTGAAATTTGAAGCAGGAATCAATATTGCAATCAAGATTCCCAAGAGTAAATACGAAAAAACAGTTGCTTTTTACAGAGATGTTTTGATGTTGGAGGTAGAAGAGAAAACAATAAACAATCCGACCATTTCCAGAACACATGCTGTAAAATTCGGCAACAACATTTTATGGTTGGATTGTGTGGACAATTACACGCATTCAGAAACCTGGTTACAGCTTGTTGTGCCGGATGTAGAAGAAGCGACGGATTATTTGCAATCAAAAGGTGTGAATACGTGTGACGAACTGGAGGAACTTCCGGTTAATATGCACTGGATTCAGGATCCGGCAGGAACCGTGTTTAATGTACAAAGCAGAGAAGTAAAATAACCGGATGTTTACTTCTGGAGTTTGACAAAATAAATGGCAGAAAAAGAGATCGAAATATATTATCCAACTAGTTGTACAGATTGGCGAAAGTGGCTGGAAAAGAACCATCAATCGGAACCATGTGTATGGGTTGTGTTTTACAGTAAGCGTTCGGGGAAAAAGACAATCAGTTGGAGTGAAGCTGTTGATGTAGCTTTGTGTTTTGGATGGATAGACAGTAAGAAAGTAAAAATTGACGAAACCTGTTCGCATCAATATTTTAGCAAGCGAAAGCCAAAAAGTACCTGGTCGAAAATCAATAAGGAAAAAGTACAGGTTTTGATTAAAAACGGGGAAATGACACCGGCAGGTTTTAAAAGCATTGAAACAGCAAAACAGAATGGTTCATGGACATTGTTGGATGAGGTTGAAGAGCTGATTATTCCCGATGATTTAGAGGACGCTTTTGCGGGTAGGAAAGGGGCGAAAGATTATTTTTTAAGTTTGAGTAAATCATCCAAAAAATCTCTCCTGCACTGGATTGTTCTTGCGAAGCGACCGGAAACCCGGCAAAAGCGAATAGATGAAATTTCCGAACTTGCCGAAAAGGGAATGAAACCAAAGCAGTTTCGATAGAAAATAGTACCTTCTCTTGCAAAACGTGTCAGATTAAACAGGCTAAAAAATGAACTATTGAGTGAGATTCTTGACTTTCTAACAGATTTTATACGAATTGATATTTTCGTTGGATTCGGTTGGTATTCTATGCTTTACTTTTTGTTGAAATGGGTAGTAAAAGACAAAACAGTTATATCAGACTTTGACAAAAGTGCCGTTCAATTAGTTGTTTATGGTGGTTTTATATGGCTTACTTTATGGTTAACCAAAACGGGTTTTTTCTATTTGGAATCTGAAATTAATAGGGTGAAATGTTCCGGACATGTAGGTTGGATAGAGGCAATGTTTTGGTTCTTGCTTACCCAACTATATCGGATAAACCCCGTAAGGAGGTTTTTGGTGTTTCGAATACTTATTAGTTTACTTTTCTTGCTAACAGTAGAACGGTTTGTAATACTCTTGACATTATTTCATCGCGACTATCTGCCTGATATGTGGGGGTTATTTAGTGACTTCGAGGATGGCTTTTTTGCTCTATTACTAGTAGTATTGATTAAAATAGGATTCTTTTTATTAACGGTCAGTTTGTATCGTTTTGTGATGGGAAAAAGGTAAAGGTCTTTTCATAATTTAAGCATAGAATGGATAATAGCGTATTAAATGAAAACCAGAAGAGAAACTATTGGGTAACAGCTTGTGTTTTACTAACTTGTTTTTTTGTTTCTTGCGCAGAGGAAGTAACAAAGGATAAAATTAAAGTCGTCAGTTCGAAATCTAAATCGCTGTATACAAATTCAGAAGAAGAGAAAAAAACAGACTCGATCAATTACCAGGATCGTTTGGGAAGAAAACAGGGAGAGTGGAAGATTTATTCCAAAGACCAACTCGTAAAAAGAGAGTTTTATGAAAATAATAAACTTGAGGGGAAAAGTATTGAGTATTTTGCAAATGGAGAAGTATTAGAAACTGCATATAAAAATGGGGACAGAGAAGGGTATGCAATGTTGTATTCACCAAATTCTTCTGCAGCTAAATTTGTAACGTTTTGGAAGGATAATAAAAAAATGTGGGCAACATTTCCAAACCTTATAGAAAACAACTTTCTGCCTGATAAAGGTTTTATAAATACCGCCAATAAAGAAGTAGAGATTATAGTCCCGTATGTATCTGGTGAAACACTTTTGATCGGAACAATTGATAAAAATGGGATTCCAATTGGTAAACACAGGGTGTACTACGAGACACAAGAACTTAAGGCTATAATTGATTATGATAGTGACTCGTTAAGAATATTCTCAAGAACAGGGGTGTTAGAAGAAACCCGATGGTTGAATAAAGATTCTGAATAATCAATTTATATGGATGAAATGAACTATTGACTTTTTACCTTTTGAGACGAAAATACGTTTGTAAAAATAATGTCGAATGCTAGGTAGTGAACAGAATGGGGAGAATGATTGCCCAAAAGATTGTTCATATAACCAATATTGAATGTAATCGGAACTGATGAGGGGTGTAGTGAATAATAGAGTGAAAAACGGCTTTCGCGATATGCAAATGTTGTCCATTGTTCCGGAGCATGTTTTTTACTGATAGAAAATAAAGCTTCAGCACTGGCGATAAGACGATGTGTTTTTGTCGAATTGATACTCCATGTGAGTTGCATTCGTAAACGGGAACGGAATTGTAAATCTTCTGAAAAAGACCGGAAACGGGGGCCATAGAATTTTCGGAATTCTTCTCTGAATTGAAAAGTCGCTTTTACCGGATCGTTTCCTAACGAATAACGGATTCTACCATAAGACCGGAGTTCCTGCCGGAATTCAGGGTTTTTGTGTACATAAGGATACGTTGAGGTGTACTCATGCTGTTTTCGGTAACTGAAACCAAGGGAATACTGCCAACGATTATGAAATTGGTGAAAAAATTCCTGGTTTATGACAAAAATAGAGGGTTTGTGTACCAGGTTGTATTCATCCGGATTGCTTTTTCTGCCTAATCCAATATATGAGACCGATTCCCATTTCTTTTCCCGGCCAAAATCCTGTTTCAGACCCAGCGCAAACCAACTCGCCGTTTTGGCATCTCCCATTCCCGGCGAGCTGATCTGTGAGAGTCCTTTTGTGCCGAATAAACAGATAACAGCAATACCAACAGATACTATGACTTTTGAATAAATCAATCTGCTACTTTACTGATGAGTTTACCGTTTTCAGCATATACAACTTTCCATTCTTCCGAAAAAGATTCCAGGTCAACCCGGTAATAAACTTCACTTCCTTCGGTAACTCGTTTTATATCATCCATTCGATAACCGCTAAATTCCTGCTTGATAGACTCCAGCACTTTTTGTGGTAATTCTTCCTTCGTTATTTCCTCTTTAAGACGCACCAGTGCTCCTGTTTTGTCATACCAGGCATCGTGATCTTTTGAAATACGTCCGGTCTCAAACTCAACCTTATAAAGTGTTCCGTCAAGCTCCCATTCGATATCATATGCCTTAGGGAATTTTTTCTGAAAATTATTGACAATTACTGAAGGAACCTGATTTTGTGGAATATCCTGTGCAAAACTACTGTTTGCAGCGAGTAACAGGGTTACTGTCAATAGCATCATGTACTTTTTCATATCTTTTTGTTTTTATATAGAGCAAAGGTAAATGGAGAATCTGGAAACAATCTGGAAAACTAGGGTTCATAGATTATCCGCATAAAAGACCCGAATCCATGTGTGCGTTTGTTAGTCGGAAAGGACAGTACAAATCCGATAGCCAGACGGTCAGATAATTTCAATTTTAGTTGAGGGTGAATAAATACATCAAAGTGTCCCTGACCAATTGTTTTGTTTACTTCCACCCCAATAAAGTGCTTTGTGCCGGTAAGCATATAATGAAAAGAGGTATTTATTTGCCAGGTGGTTGTCAGGGCTCCTGAAGCAAAATTTTGATGAAACTGCGGACCGGTGTACAACAGTGTATGAAAATGGTTTCCCCACCTTTTGGCAGCAACAAAAAACGGACTGTAGACATTTCCTGAAACCCACGTGCCTTTACTGAATGTCTGGTAGTCAGTTAATTCAAATTCGTGCATATATCCCAGGGCAAGAGTTGTTTTATACGTTTCAGAAACAAAGAACGAATACTGGGTAGCGAGCTTTAACCGATCCGGTTTATTTGCGGGAACGTTTTCTTCACTTTCGTTCGTCCTGCTAAAAAAGGAAAATACCGCTTCAACTTCAAACCCCAAACGATGAACAGGAGCCCATTCGTATTCGGCAAACAGATTGTATTCATTATAGTTTCCGGTTGCTGAAAACTCAGCTCCGACATTAATTTCTCGTTCTCCTTTTCGGGCTCCCAGATCCCTCACTAAATCCACATAAAGCGGTTCGGCATGTGCTACTTTGGGACGTGCTTGCTGCATTGTGTCCGTTTGTGTCTGTGCCACTACCGGAATACATAGAAAGAGTAGGGCGGCAAGTTCCTTTATATACACTGTCGTTAATCCTTTCATGGAGCAAAACAACAAAACGAATCTGTAAACATTCTGGAATAGGAGAAACTGTCAGAAAAAGCTACTTAAACCGAACTTCAAAGCAGTGTAAACCTCCTTCGAATGAGTAATGAACAGAGAAATCATACAGCTTGCAGATGGCTTTTACAATTGCCAGTCCCAAACCTGTTCCGGTTTGTTCAGCATCTGACTTAAAGAACCGGTTAAAAACTTTTTCGGCATTTAGCGGCTCGTTTTTGCCTGTATTACAAATCCGGATTTTGTTTGCATCAACAGAAATAAAAACCTGCCCGTCAGGAACGTTGTGAAAAATTGCATTTTTGATGAGATTGGAGATAATGATCCCTATTAAAGCCACATCAGCGAAGACTTCTATTGTTGTTGTTTCACTAACAGTAATTTTCACATTTTTAAATGCTGAAAAGTCTTCCAAATCTTCAACGGATTGATGAATTATTTCGTTTACAGAGACGGTTCGGTTGTCGAAGAACTGCCGGTTTTCTATTTTGGCAAGTAGTAACAAAGATCGGTTCAGACGTACCAGGCGCTCAATCATCTGGAGAACCTGAGAGATATTTTCAGCCTGCTCATTTTCCAAAGTTCCTTTTTCCAAAAGTAATTCAAGCTTATTGGTAGCAACAGCCAAAGGAGTTTGTAATTCATGCGAAGCATTTTCTATAAACTGTCGTTGTTGTTCAAATGTCTCCAAACTATGTTGAAGCAGTGTGTTAACGGCTTGTTGTAAATCGTTAAATTCTCTTGTTTTTGTTGTAACAGCCGGAAGGTTGCGGCTTTGCCCCAGCCGGAAATGCTTCACCTGATCCAGTAAATTATAAAAAGGCTTCCATAAACGACGAAGTACAACATTATTGATCAGAATGATACTTACTACCAGGATGATATACAACCAGAAAACAGCCCAGAAAAGATCTTCAATAAGATCGTCCTCTTCCACCATCGAATTGATGACTTTAAGCTCGTAATAGTGACCATTATTTTCAAAAGCAGTAGTCAGCATTCGAACCGGTTCCAGATCGTCTTCATCCGGCATATACATCAGTGTGTCAACATAGGTGTCCTTCACCCGGATTGCCGCAGATTGACTGATTTCCCGGATTGCATAATTGCTCTCGTCAAAATAACGTTTTGACAACAATGTAGAGTCCGTATCCGCTTTCTGAACAATCAATAATTTGTAATTGTCCAGACCATCGTCTATACTGTCGTGAATTTCGTCAATCATATTTACATAAAAAATAACTGACCAGAAACTTACAATCAGCAGGATGGAAATTGACAGGTATTTTAGAGACTGATTGAGTAGTTTCATTTTTCAACGAGTTTATACCCCACACCATACACCGACTCAATTTCTATTGCCGCCGCTGCTTCCTGAAGTTTTTTTCGCAGGTTTTTCATCTGATAGTAGATAAAATCAAAGTTGTCAGCATTATCAATACTATCTCCCCAAACATGCTCGGCAAGTGCAGTTTTTGTCACAAGTCGGTTTTTATTGAACAGGAAATAATTAAGAATATCAAACTCTTTCCGGTTAAGCTGAAGTGTATGACCACTTACAGTTACGAGTCGTTCGTTAATATCCATTGACAGATTAGCAATTTCAATAATGTTCTTTCCATCCAGTTTTTTCCTGCGGAGAACAGCTTTTATCCGGGCATTAAGTTCAGCAATGTGAAAGGGTTTTGTCAGGTAATCATCTGCACCTAAAGCAAGTCCGGAAATCTTATCTTCTAAAGAGTTTTTGGCAGAAATAATGATGATGTTTTCCTCTTTTCCTGTTCGTTTTGCTTCTTCCAGTAATTGTAATCCGTTTCCTCCCGGTAACGTAATATCAAGCAGAATACAATCATATTCATACAACGCAATTTTTTCAGATGCCGAATGAAAATCACTAGCCGTTTCAACTACAAAGTGCTCTTTTTCCAATGAACCGGCAATAACGTCTGACAGCTCTTTCTCATCTTCAACGATCAATATTTTCATTCCTGCAATTTTAAACGCAAATACTGGAAAGATTCTGGAATAGCACGTCTGGTGCCACAAAACCCAGTTATTCAAATGTACAAAAAAGCACAGGTAAGTTACGATTTATTGAGTCAGAAAACGAGTCCATTCATCTTGTTTTTCCTTACTGTATATACGAGCCGGAGTGGTTAAATGAGAGAAAAAGATACCATTGGTTGTACAATAATCCGAAACAGGAACAAGTTGTTGTCGGATGTGTGGTATTTTGGCGAACGTTTTTCGTGTAAAGCCTACTTTTTTTAAACGATCTAACCCCTTCATAACCGAAAGGACATCTTGCCATAGGGTTACTTTTCCATCAATATACTCATCCGCATAATTGACTTCTTGTCCGGGTTCTACTTCTATTTCCTCAATAAGATCTGTAAAACCTATGTGGTGTTTTTCACAGAAAAGTTGCTTTTCGTTCCGTTCTGCTTGTTTGAGAGAGGGTTCATTAAATGCTATGGGAAGGAGTTTCCATAAGTGATTTCTACTCCGGCTATAGAAAAAATTGGCCGCGTTTCCGGGTGTGTCTGGATTAAAGGTTCCCAGGATCAGTATCTCCGTTTCCGGATGAATACTATTGTTTGAGAATCGATGTCGGATACGTATCATAACCTCATAATTTTACCAGTGCAAAATAAATAGTCTCCTCAAAAGAGCGTAATCAAAACCATAGAAAATTGACTAAATTCGCAATAGTATTAAGCAGATCAAAAATATGGCAATAAATATAAAATTACTGGCTGAAATTTGTAAAACACCAGGAGCTCCGGGTTTTGAACAAAAAGTGCGAAAACTGGTTCTTCAGGAACTGGAAGGTTTAGTTGATGAGGTGGAAACGGATAATCTGGGTAACGTATACGCGATCAAGCGGGGAACAGGCGATAAAAAAGTAATGATTGGTGCCCACATGGATGAAATAGGGTTCATGGTTACGCACATAGATGACAAAGGCTTTATTCGCTTTCATACACTGGGAGGATTTGACCCCAAAACACTCACAGCCCAGCGGGTGATTATTCACGGAAAAAAAGACATCATCGGTGTTATGGCAAGTAAGCCGATACACGTAATGAGTCCGGAGGAAAGAAATAAAGTGGCTAAATTGTCTGATTATTTCATTGATACCGGATTGCCAAAAGAAGAAATAGAAAAGTATGTAAAAATAGGAGATCCTATAACCCGCGAACGGGAGTTTATTGAAATGGGTGAGTGCGTAAACTCTAAATCGCTGGACAACCGTTTGGCTGTGTTTATTCTTCTTGAAACATTGCGTCAGCTAAAAGGAAAGGAAGTACCTTACGATGTATATGGAGTTTTCACTGTCCAGGAAGAAGTAGGAATTCGTGGGGCAAATGTAGCTTCTCTCCGGATAAAACCGGACTTTGGCTTTGGTCTGGACACGACTATTGCTTTTGATCTGCCGGGAGCGGCTCCTCATGAAATGATCACGAAACTGGGAGAGGGTACAGCGATAAAAATTATGGATGCGAGCACAATTTGTGACTACAGAATGGTAGATTTCATGAAGAAAACCGCAGATGCTAAACAAATCAAGTGGCAGCCCGAAATTTTAACAGCAGGTGGTACCGATACGGCAGGAATTCAGCGGATGACAGAGGGCGGATCTATTGCAGGAGCTGTTTCTATTCCTACACGTCATTTGCATCAGGTAATAGAAATGGCACATAAGGCGGATATCCAGGCTTCAATAGATTTATTGACGGCTTGCTGTATGGAGATAGATCAACACGACTGGTCGTTTTAAGAGTGCGCGTAAAAAATGAAAAAAGCCGGGACAATTTGTTGTCTTCCGGCTTTTTCTATTCATGAAAAGAATAGTTTACTTTACTGGATTATAAGTTTTTTCGTTTCAGACAAAGATGTTTGTTGATCGGTTATACGAACAAAATAATTACCTGAATTAAACAGATCGGTTGCAATTGTGTGTGCTCCCTGGCTTACTTTCGAACGATAGACGATTCGCCCCGTCAAATCATAGATAGCAACAGAATAGCTTCCTGTTGCTTCAAGGTCTATTGTTACCTGATTAGATGCCGGGTTGGGATACATATTCCACTGTGTAAGCTCCGCTGTAGGAAGTCCGGCCAACGGACAAACTTCATTAACCGGGCTTCCGTCGCAGTAGTCGATTGGATACAAGTAAGCTGATTCTGCCCAGTTGTTAGCCGGTTGAAGCTCTGTCTCTGTACACCCAAGTTGTTTCACAAGAAAGTCTCGTATAAAATTAACCGTCGTATCCATGTACGCCAGTTGTGCAGCTCCGGTACCTGCATAAGGAACGTGTGGAGCTCCGTGAAAGGTATAAAAGGAGTTTTCTGTTCCGATAGCACAAGCTCGCTCATGAAGCATGCGACTTCCGTCAAGGTACATAATCGGAATCCCTGGATTAACCAGACCGCGGTTGTATTTTACCGTTCCATCATCCGTTCCGTGAATTGAGCATAAAGGAACCTCATCGGCCTCCATCCAACTGTACCTACCTAATGCCCCACAGCCGTTAATAACAGCAGAAACCTCGGTTGAATACCCCGGGTTACCACTTGTTCCTTCTAATCCACCTAATGCGGATAAAGCTGAAGCATCAAGGTAATCTTCAATCTCGCATTCATCTGATAAATAAGCAACATGAAGAGCGGTGATAGCACCGGCAGAACTTCCCCCGATATAAATTCGATTCGGATCAATTTTATAGGTATTGGTTGTTGCATTGTCCTGTCGGAAGAAACGGATGGCTGCTTTTAAGTCCTGTACAGCACGCACAACAGCTTTTATCGCGTTTGTTGAATCAATGGGAAAGAATCCCAGGCGATAGTTAATACTGGCACAGGCATACCCCTTTTTGGCAAAACGTTCCGAAAACGTTTTTACATCAATATCTGTTTTTGAACCAGCAAGAAAACTTCCCCCATGCACCCAAATCAACAAAGGACGCTCGGTTTCCGTATCGTTTTCAGGCTCGTAAAAATCAAGAAGAAGGGTGGTCGTATTCCCGGCCGCGTTTGTGTTTGATCCGTATTCAATGTCGCTCGTAACGACAAAGTTTGCGAAAACATCTTCTGCGTACCTTCCTGATTCGCAAGGTGTCTGCGCATGTATAGAACTTGCGCCAACAAAAAGTAGTAATAGAAATCGTTTCATATGTTATGGTTTTTATTAATTATGGAAACAGTACTGCAGTATAGTTTCCGGCATTGATTTGTGGGATTGTTGCCCCGAATTTTGCATTAATAACTTTTATAAATTCATTTGCCAGGAGCGCATTCCCCTTTGCGTTTAAAGACGTTCCGTCCAAGGAGAAAGCTCCTCCTGAAACGAATGTTGAGCTCATTGTAACACCATTGTAAACAAATCCGTTTTGGAGATTTTCATAAAAAGGTCCGGTTTCAACAACAGCAAGACCGTACTCAGCCGCTATTTCTCTGATAATGGAGTTATAAGCAGTTATATGATCCCGTAGGTTCTGAATTTCATCTAATGATAAATAATGTTGATTTTTAATGGGAAATACAGATCCCATTTGATGGCACTTTACAGAGTCCAAAGGAAGACTAAGTAACAAATACTCATCAGGAAGTATTTTTCTGGCGTTAAACGCATTAACACCCGGATCATTGACCACGAATGCATTGGCTCCCACCTGAAAAGAGATACCCACCGTGGAATAAATACTATTTAACAGATCAGCAGAAGGGGCGTCCAGTGTTAAGCCGTTTGTAGGAATTGTTCTGAAAAAAGGAGTTTGCGTGACATCCGGAAGGGTTGCGACGATTCCTTTTGCTCCTGTACCTGTAAGTGCAGTAACAACGGCACGATAAACACTTTCAAAACTGGCTGGAGGAATCAAGCCTGTCAGACCACCGGTTTTTGCATAGTAAAGGATATCCTCTTCCCCCAGATACAAAGCAAAGAAGGTAGGAGATGTAGCTACGGCGTCTCCCAAAACGGTTGCATTGGCTTCAGAGGCAAACCGGGCGTAGAACAAGTTTTCGCTGCTATATCCATAGAGGGTTGTTTTGTCAATCAGCATTCCCGGAATACCATAATTACCAAACGAACTTCCGGATTGGTAAAGTTGATCCTGAAAAATAGTGATATCTCCGTTTTCTGCCAATGGAACAGGGGAAAGAGAGGTCACATCTTTACAATCCGTTTTATAACCAAGTTGTAACGCGGAATTTCCTTGTAAGCCAATCCCAACTGAACCTGAACTTACTAAAGGTTGACGAAAATCTCCTCCGCCTGTAAGAGACAACTGGTTTGCAATAAGTTGAGCAAGAGAATTCTCCTGACCTTTGGCTGTAAGGGCATTATCCATATAGCCTGCAGTCGTTCCACCACCAATCATTACAAACCTTTCCGGATTCATTTCACCGGGAGAGTTTTCTTCGGCTTCGTATTTCGGTTTACAGGAAACGAAGACTAAACCTGTAAACAATGTAAGTAATAGCGTATTTGTTTTCATAGGCTTACAATTTGTAAATGAGACCGATTCCCGGAGCAATGGCTTTGGTTGCGTATGTTCCGCTCAGGTTTGTTTCCTGATTTGTATCTCCTCTTTTCATTTGTGTATAGTACAGTGAAGCGTCAATACAGAAGTGTTCTCCTATTTTGTAGCTTATTCCGAAAGTACCGTATATTCGGTTAGCATCAGGTGTTTCAGGAGTAAGGTATCCGTCCTGAACAGGCGTAAAACCAAATCCTCCACCAAGGCGTAAAGTGAGACTCTTTATAACATCATAGGAAACCCCTCCACGGAAAGCAAAAATACTTTTGTAATCTCTGGCCGACCGGGTGTCTGTTAGAGAAGCAGTATTGGTTTCATAGTCAAAAGCAAGAGTGTCATAAGCCTGCCAACCTACGTAATTAATGTCAAGAACGGCAGTCCACTTTTCTCCGAATTTGTACGAAGCACCAAGTGTAAATACTTGCGGAAGCGGAAGTGTTGCCTCAAATGGTCCGTCCGGAAAATTAGATTCCAATGAACCGGGAACCGAAAAATCAGCACTACCGGATTTTACAGACATATTGATTCGCGATCGGTAAGTAAAACCGAAACCAAGATTTTCTGTTGCCTGAAACTGAATACCTGCATTAAGTCCGAATCCGAGAGCTTTTCCCGAAAGTTCTGCACTTGCATACGTTCCATCAGCAAATTGTACAGGAAGATCCCGTTGAAGGTTGACAGATCCTGTACTGACGATTAATCCAAGTCCCAAACCTAGTTTTTCTGTAATTCTGTATGAAACGGTTGGCTGAATGAAAACAGACGATAACTGAAGCCGTGTAAGAGCAAATCTTCCGATCCAGTTATCTTCCCATTCAACAGTACTTCCAAAAGGAGTATATACAGCGATTCCCAGTTTTAAAGGGGCGTCTTTTTTAAACTGGAATAAGCCATAAGCAGAAAAGGGGGTTCCCATTGGGGAATTTGTTCTGTACCCATCCCCTGTTGCCGAATCGACATACAGTGTGTTGGCAAAAATCGGGGTAAAATTGACATTAAAAGAGTTTTCATCAGATAGGGCAATAGACCCGGGGTTGTAGAACAAACTGGAACCATCTACATAAAGACCCGTTCCTGCTAATCCCATTCCCTGTTGTTTCTGACCCTGAAAATTAACCTGAAATCCTTGTGCATTGATGGCAGAAGAAGAGAGGATAAGTAGTGTGGTACAAACCGTTAACCGTAATTTCATAAGACTGTAATACTAGGATTGCATAAATTTAATAAAAAATTAATTCGAACAAAATTTTCATTGAAATAACACATTGTTTTTGTACGTTTTAGCGTTATTCCTACTTTTGACAAATGAATCCTGCGTCTGTAAATCATAAGCGTATATTGCTTTCGGCACTTAACTGGGGGTTGGGTCACGTTATGCGTAGTGTTCCTTTGCTGGCTCAGTTACAGAAACAGAACAATCAAATTTTTATTGCTTGTGATGAATACCAGGAAGCGGTGTTTAGAAAAGAGATAAGTGGGGTTGAATTTATCAGGATACAAGGGTATCCGTTTGTATTTTCAGGAAAGGGTAATTTTACCCGTGATCTTCTGAAATCCATTGTATCACTGGATCGAATGGTGAAGTATGAAAGGAAATGGGTGACCGAAAAAGTGTTACAATTAGGCATTCAACTTGTTATTTCTGATCAGCGGATGGGTTTCAGAAGTCGTAAATGCACTTCTGTTCTGCTAACACATCAGGTGCACTTACCTTTGATGTGGTGGGAAATGCCGGCGCAGTGGATATATGGTTACTGGTTAAGTAGGTTTGATTTCATTTGGATTCCGGATAAGAAAGGGGAGGAGAGCCTTGCGGGTAGACTAAGTAAAACGAAAAGGAAGAACGCTTTATATATCGGATGGCTTTCACGGTTTTCTTATTATCACGTCGGGGAAAAGAAATATGAATATGCTGCCATTATTTCAGGTCCGGAGCCGTATAATTTTCAATTCTTTGAAGAAGTAAAGGAGCAATTTAAGAGAGAAGGCAAAAGAACCTTTATTCTTTTTCACCGGGCAAAGGAAGAGAAGATAGGAGAAGTGGAGATTTACAAAGAAATTCCTACTGAAAAACTAACTAAAATGCTCCTGTCTTCCAAAGCGGTGGTTTCTCGATCCGGATATTCCACTTTGATGGATCTTGAGAGACTTAACGTGAGAGGGATTCTAACGCCAACACCCGGACAGTCAGAGCAAGAGTATCTTGCTGCATATTATAAGAAACGAAAGGTTAATGATGTCGTTCAATAAGATTTTCTACAATCTTTGCCGAATTCAGACACATTGGAATTCCCGCTCCGGGATGAACTGTTCCTCCTGAGAAGTATAGGTTTTTAACGGATCGTTTAAAATTGGGGTGGCGGAGAAATGCGGCGAATTTTCCGTTCGAACTATTTCCGAAAACAGCACCTTTATAGGCTAAATAACGACTTTCAATATCACGTGGGGATAATTGGTTTTCGAATAGAATATGCCGGGAAACGTCCGTTTTTAACATACGGGATAACTTGGTTTTTATATTCTCTCCTGTTTGTTGTACCAGGGTTTCCCAATCTTGTCCTTTGTCGTAGGAAACCGTAACCAGTAAAAACCAGTTTTCACATCCTTCAGGGGCGTCTTTTTCAGCAATTTTAGAGGAAATGTATACATATACAGTTGGGTCGTCACACACTTCGGCTGAGTTGAAAATCGTGTTATATTCCTTTTCTTCATCCTGTGAGAAGAAGATGTTGTGAACACCAAGTTCGCGGAATGTTTTGTCCATAGCCCAGTTCAGTACAATAACCGAGTTGGAGCGTGGCTGGTTTAAGGAAAGGCGGGGAGGTTTTATTTCGGGAATCAATCGGTCATAGGTGTTGTGAATATCCATATTGGAAATCACAATATCGAAAGAGAAAGCGGATTTATTGATCTCTATCCCAGTCGCCCTGTTATTTTCAACTAGTATTTTAGTTACTACGGAGTTAAATACGAACTTAATGCCCACATCTTGAGCTAATTGGTAGAGTGCTTCTACAATTCCATACATTCCCTGATTGCACATAAACGTTCCCAGATTAATCTCAAGATGCTGGATTACATTCAATGTTGCAGGGGCGACCAGTGGATTTGAACCGACGTATGTTGCGTAGTAATTGAATAGTTGTACATTCCTTGGGTCCATAAAAAATCTTCGGTTGCCGGCATCCATAGAATGAAAGGCATGAATATGCCTGAAACGAAGAACTCCGGAGACAACTTTTCTTTTCAAAAAGTTTGTTGCAATATGAAGTGACTGTTCAATAAATACCTCGTTGGTAATGTCATAGATCCGCGCCACATCTTTTAAATAGGTTTTTACCTGTTGAGCATTATCTATGGTCTTTTCCTCTATTTCGCGTGCAAACTCATCTGTATCTGCGTGGGCAACAATACAGGTTCCGTCTTCAAAGAAGTAATGAAAAGCAGGGTCTAGCCGGGTATAACTAAAATAGTCTCTTGGGTCTTTACCCCAAAGCGTAAATAATTCATCAATAAGCTCGGGTAACGTAAAAACCGATGGGCCGAGATCGAAACGAAAGCCATCTTTTATGTATTGGGATATTTTTCCTCCCGGATGGTCATTGCGTTCGTATACAGTAACCGCAAAGCCTTGTTTGGCAGTGCGTATGGCGGATGCCAAGCCTGCTATTCCCGAGCCTATGACCGCGCATTTTTTCATCGTTTGTGTTCCGGAAAAAGACGTGTTAATCCCTCTTCCGATGCCGGGCAGACTCCTCTTTCTGTAATGAGACCCGTCACCAATCGGGCTGGTGTAACATCAAATCCATAATTGGCTGCAGGAGTTGTTTCAGGACAAATAAGTACGGAAGCTAATTCACCGGTATCTAATTTCCCGAATACGGTTTTTACTTCATTCTGATCACGTTGCTCAATGGGAATTTCTTTTAATCCATCGGTAATGGTCCAGTCGAGAGTTGTGGAGGGAAGAGCAACGTAGAAAGGTACATTATTATCGTTTGCTGCCAGAGCTTTAAGATACGTACCAATTTTATTGGCAACATCACCCTGACGGGTTGTTCGGTCTGTCCCTACAATTACCAGATCAACCATACCGTGTTGCATTAGGTGCCCTCCTGTGTTGTCGACGATCAGCGTGTGGGGAATACCATGTTTGGTAAGCTCAAAAGCAGTTAAATTTGCTCCCTGATTTCTGGGGCGGGTTTCATCCACCCAGACATGAATGTCAATACCCTTTTCTTTAGCCTGGTATATCGGAGAAGTAATCGTTCCCCATTCGATACAACCTAACATGCCGGCATTACAGTGAGTAAGGATATTAACTGTTTGATGTCCGTTTTTTCCCCAAATTTCTTCAATAAGAGGTAGACCATGAACACCAATCATCCGACAGGTTTCCACGTCATCTTCAACAATTTGGTTGGCTTCTGCGAAAGCACTTTTTAGTTGTTCTTCAAGTGTGTTTTGCGAGAAAACCGCTTTTTTCATTCGATCCAGAGCCCAGAAAAGGTTAACTGCTGTCGGGCGGGAGTTGGCCAGTTCTTCAAATGCCTGATTAATGTATTCTGTAGGTTTATCCCCTTTCTGAATCTCCAGCAAAGCAAGATAAACACCGTACGAAGCCGTTGCACCGATAAGTGGAGCACCTCGTACAATCATCTTCTTTATAGCGTCTACCGCGTCAAAACAGGTAGTAAGCTCTACAGTTATAAACCGATGAGGTAAAAATCGTTGATCAATAACCTCAACGGTTATTTCATCTTTTAACCAAATCGTTCTGAATCGTTCTTGTGTCATTTAAAAAGTAATTTGCGAAAAATCATCTACATTGTCAAAGTGTGTCGAGGCTTTTGTTCCCGGTCGCACGAGCTGAATAACTTCATACCCGGCTTCTCGTGCAGCTTTCAGTTCGTCGGGCACATCGGAGAGAAACAGGATCTCATCCGGCTGTAGATCAAGTTCTTCAGCAATGTTTTCGTAAGATCTTGTTTCTTTCTTTCCTCCCATTTTCGTATCAAAAAAACGGGAAAACAAATGAGTAAGGTCACCTGCTTCACTATAACCAAAAATAAGTTTTTGAGCTTGCACGGAACCCGAACTATACACAGCAAGATCAATTCCTTCCTCTTTCCATTCCTCAAGAGCGGGAAGAACATCCGGGTAAATATGCCCTTTTATTTTTCCTTCTTCATATCCTTTTTTCCAGATATATCCCTGAAGGGTTTTTAGCGGAGTAAATTTTCGGTCCTCTATGCTCCATTGACGCAGCTGTTCCAGACATTCTTCGGATGTCGTAAGGTTTTTGCCTTCCTGATGGGCCTGATCCATCGTTGCTTTGATGATCGGATTAATCAGGTTAGATGGAAGTGAAGATGCTTCCTGAATATGTTCCCGGAAATAGGGAAACAGGACATCATAGACAAAAGAAACGGAAGTTGTCGTTCCCTCAATGTCAGTTAAGATACATTTGATATGACTCATGGTAAACTAGATATACTTTTGCTCAATACCGGAGTGGGTATATTCGGGAACCCATCCCGAAGTGTCAATAAATATGCGGATAGCCTTTACAAAAGGATTTTTTTCACCCGCATCAAACCAATGTTTGGTTCCTGCCGGAACAGAGATCAGATCCCCTGATTGACAGAGGACATTGAAAACGTCGTGTCCATCAAGATTGAACCAAAAAAGCCCCTGTCCATCTACAAAGAAACGCACCTCATCCTCACTATGCGTGTGTTCTGAGAGAAATTTAGCCCGAACGGCATCATAATTCTCAGTTAGTTTGTTAATGGAGATTACATCTGCAGTGGTATAACCATTTGCTGACATATAAGGCTCCAATTCATGTCGATAGGCTTCCAGTATTTCTTCCTGAGAAGCGGTATCTTCAAAAACAACACTTGCCTCCCACTGGGCAAAGAAAACACCCCGTTGATTGAGGTATTGCTTAATTTCCGCAGGGTCTTTGATCTCCTGACCGGTAGACGGAATGCTTAAAACTGCCATTTTATCTGATTTGCAATAAATTTAGTTCACAAGTTAATAAAAACTCATAAATTTCAAGGTGTCTTTTTGCTTCCTGAAGCGAATTTCCCCAGGCATATAATCCATGTTTAGCCATCAGAAAACCACCTGTCTGCAAACGGTTTTGATTATCCCTGATCAGTAAACGGAACCGATCCATGTCTTGATCGTTAGCGAAGATAGGAAGCTCGACCTCGGATTCGTGCGTAGAGATTCCCGGAAGTCCTTTGAGTACTTCGTATCCGGAAAAAGTAATCGCTTCTTCCCATTCTTTCTTTCCGGAAAGTAGGGTGCCGGGCATGGAGTGTGTATGTAGAATGTATCTCGTAGAAGGAAACAGATTATACAATTCACAATGAATTAGTGTTTCGGCAGAAGGTTTTATACCTTCAGACCCTTTTGCTGGCTTTCCTTCCCGGTCAATTTCCATGAAATCATCTTCTGAAAAATACGTTTTGTCAATACCCGATCTGGAAATGACAATTTTGTCCTCTTGCTCCGGGTGTAGAAACGAGTAATTCGTGGAGGTTCCTGGAGACCACCCTTTCTCATTTATCCAGCGAATGAAAGCAGCCAGCTCTATTCGTTTTTCTTTAGTTTCTTCCATTTCTTAAACCAAAAGTAAAAAACTTCGCGAAGATCAATTTAGTATTTGACTGTAAAAATTAATAGAATCTGAATCAATCGATAAGCGGTTGTTTACTAAGCCATATCATCCGAAAGAACTTTGTAGGTGGGATCTTCCATTATGTTTACATCAATAATCTTTTCCGCATTCTTCAGAAGGCGTAAACAATCCGGGCTAAGGTGTTTCAAATGAATTGTTTTTCCTGCTTTTTCATATCGATCCGTAAGCGCATTGAGAGCTTCTATCCCGGACATATCCACAACACGACTTTCGGCAAAATCGACAATTACTTCTTCAGGATCATTTTGAACATCAAATTTCTCATTAAACGCAGTTACAGAACCAAAGAAGAGTGGACCATAAATTTCGTAATGCTTTACTCCGTTTTCGTCGACGTGTTTTCGTGCCCGGATACGCATGGCATTTTCCCATGCAAAAGCAAGTGCAGCTATGATTACTCCGGCAAGAACGGCAACAGCTAAGTTGTGGAAAACAACCGTAATGACCATTACAACCAACATTACAATGATGTCTGTCAGAGGCATTCGGTTAAATGTTTTAAGACTCGCCCATTCGAATGTGCCAATGGAAACCATGATCATCAATCCGGTCAGTGCTGCCATGGGTAGCATTTCAATCAGTCCTGATCCGAAAAGAATGAATACTAGTAACATAACGGACGCAACAATTCCCGAAAGACGAGCGCGTGCACCGTTTGAGGTATTAATCAGTGATTGACCGATCATCGCGCAGCCTCCCATTCCTGAGAACAATCCGGTAACAATATTCGCTGTTCCCTGTGCGATAGATTCTTTGTTTCCACGACCTCGCGTTTGTGTAATTTCATCAATAAGATTCAGCGTTAACAGACTTTCAATTAGTCCTACTCCCGCTACAATAGCCGCATAAGGAAGCACAAAGAGGAAGGTCTCCCACGTAAAGGGAATTTGTGGAATATTGAAAGGAGGGAATCCGGCCTTCATGGTTTCTCCGTCCAAAGCGTCTTTTACGGTAGAAGTATCGATCCCGAAACCGATGGTTATTGCCGAAATAATAAGGATAGCTGCTAACGAACTGGGAATCGCCTTTGTCAGTTTTGGAAGTCCCCAGATAATCAACATTGTCAGTAATACGAGCGCGAGCATGATAAAAAGTGGAGCACCTGTCATCCACTCAGCCTCTCCTGCAAGGTTTTTAATCTTAAACTGATCCAGTTGAGAAAGAAAAATGACAATTGCCAGACCGTTAACAAAACCAAACATAACGGAGTGAGGGACAAGGCGAATAAACTTGCCTAATCTCAGGACCCCTACTAAAACTTGCAGTATTCCGGCGATAACTACTGTCGCAAAAATATACTGAACAACATCGTCGCCGGTTACATTCAGGCGTTCTTTTAGTTCGACCGTCATCCCAATAAAGACAACAGCAATGGCACCAGTCGCTCCTGAGATCATCCCGGGTCTTCCACCCAGAATGGATGTAATAAGACCGATAGAAAAGGCAGCATACAGCCCTGTGATGGGAGACAAACCTGCTAATAAAGCAAAAGCAATTGCTTCGGGAACCAAAGCGATCGCTACGGTAAGCCCGGAGAGAATCTCTGTTTTATAATCAACGCGTTGTGAAAGATCAAAAAGATTGAAATACTTCTTCATTTTTTTGAATAAAATGTCAACTAGACAGCTTTTGTAATTAGAAAAGGCAAAGGTAGTTCAATTCAGCAGCACGCACAAAGGAGAGTCACAAAAAGGAACAGAAATTATTGGAGGAAGTTTATATTTCTCATCAAACCTTTATAGCGGGTACGTTTTATAGCACTGTTTTTAAACAGCGAGGAAAAGACTTCCCGGGTTAGTTCCTGCCAGTCTTCCTTTTGCATATTCTTTAATTGTTCGGAAGGGAAGAAGCTGGCTTCTGTTGTTGGTTTTGAAAACCGGTTCCAGGGACACACATCCTGACATACATCACAACCAAAGGCCCAGTTGTCCATTTTACCTTTAAATCCGGAGGGAATGATTTCATTTTTTAGTTCAATGGTAAGATAGGAAATGCAGCGTGAGCCATCTACTACATAAGGAGCAACAATTGCATCTGTGGGGCAGGCATCAATACATCTTGTGCAGGTTCCGCAATAATCTTTTACCGGTCCATCCGGTTCAAGGTCGAGATCAAGAATCAGCTCTGCAATGAAGAAAAACGAACCGGATTCACGGGTAATTATATTGGTGTGTTTTCCCATCCAGCCCATTCCGCTTTTTACGGCCCATGCTTTATCAAGAACCGGTGCAGAATCGACAAACATTCGCCCGCCTACCTCTCCGATTTCTTCATGGATGGAGCGCATAAACGCGGTTAATTTCTCTTTTATCACAAAATGATAATCTTCACCATAGGCATATTTTGACAGTTTAGGTTTATCGTCTTCCGCGAGATCTTTTTCGGGGAAATAATTGAGTGCCAGAGAAACAACTGATTTTGCTCCTTCAACTAACAACCGGGGGTCCAGTCGTTTGTCAAAATGATTTTCCATGTAGCTCATTTTCCCATTCATGTTGGCTTTTAACCATTTTTCCAGTCGGGGAGCCTCTTCTGCTAAAAATTCTGCTTTAGAAATCCCGCAATAGAAAAATCCGAGTTCCTGCGCACGGGACTTGATGAAACGGGTATTTTCTGCTAGTAATGACACATTGCAAATATAATTCATTCAAGCATAGCTTTTTCTTTTGTCAAGAAGACCTGACAGCCGGATTTTTGTTGTCTTTTTACGAATTATTTCCTAAATTCAGAACGAAAAGAAACCGGGTTATGAATGAGATACTGACAGCCGAACAACAACGACTTGCGGATGGTTTTACGATACGTAATGAACCTATTTCTTCCATCGATCTTATGGAAAGGGCTTCCGCTGAGTTTGTTAAATCCATTATCCCCTACATACATGGTAAGAAGACGATTCATGTTTTTTGCGGAACCGGAAATAACGGGGGAGATGGTCTGGCGATTGCACGCATGTTACGCGAAAAAGGGTGTACGGTTTATGTGTATTTGGTAAGGTACAGCGAAATGTTGGCGGCGGATACACAAATTAACCTTTCGAGAATCAAAGACGTTTGTATCATTAAAGATCAGGGTGATATTCCGGTAATTCATCACGAGCACGTCGTTGTTGATGCTTTGTTTGGGAGTGGTCTTTCACGACCAGTTAGTGGAATTGCTGCTGAAGTGATTACTGCGATCAATGGGTCACACGCTTTTGTGTTGTCGGTAGATGTCCCTTCCGGGTTGCCGTGCGATAGGATTCCTTTTGAAAAGGGGGCAGTCGTTAGATCTGATTTTACGGGTACGTTTGAACGACCCAAATTGTCTTTCTTTTTACCGGAGTCTTCAGAGTTCGTTCCGGATTGGCGGGTTATTCCGATTGGGTTGAATCAGGATTACATTGAACGGATGGAGAATCGGGAGTTTTATATTTCTTCGGGAATGCTCTCGTGCAAGGTTCTTCCCAGACGGAAATTTTCGCATAAAGGGACCTACGGACACGGGTTGTTGATCGCGGGAAGTAAAGGGAAAATGGGGGCTGCCGTGTTGGCTGGAAAAGCAGCTCTGAGAAGCGGAGCAGGCTTGTTGACAGCTCATATACCAGGGTGTGGGTATACAATCCTGCAAACAGCGCTTCCGGAGGCAATGTGTACAGTAGACCCGGATGAAAATCAGGTTACAAGTGTGACTGTTGGTTCGAATTATTCTGCAATAGCTGTAGGACCGGGAATTGGAGTAGGAGAGGGGGCTGTACGAGTGTTGTCGTCCGTTTTTCAGGTATATGATAAACCGATGGTGCTGGATGCAGATGCGTTGAATACATTAGCACTAAACAGAGATTTGTTGAATAAAATTCCGGAAAAAAGTATTCTTACTCCGCATCCGGGAGAATTTGAACGACTGGTAGGAAAAAGCGATAACTCTTTAGAAAGATTGGAGCTTTTAAGAGCGTTTTCTCAAGAATATAATGTACTAGTTGTGCTTAAAGATGCGGTTACGGCCATTGCTCTTCCGGGTGGCCGAATTTATTTCAATACAACGGGTAATCCGGGTATGGCGACGGCGGGGTCGGGCGATGTGTTGACAGGAGTACTGTTAGGTTTGCTGGCACAAAATTACTCGCCTGAAGACGCAGCTTTAATTGGGGTATTTTTTCATGGACTTGCAGGAGATGCGGCAGCGGCTCAGTTGGGAGAAAACGCTGTTATGGCAGGAGATATTGCCGGTCATTTGCGTATTCATCCGGTGAGCTAATTGTTTTTGCTTGATTTCTGTGCTAATTGTTACATAAAGCCAGGGATATGGTACCTAACTTTGTCAAAAAACAGGAGCTATGGATGTAGAAATAATTGCCCGAATTCAATTCGCTTTTACCGTAGCCTTCCACTACATTTATCCGCCTTTGAGTATCGGGCTGGGACTGTTGATGGTTATCATGGAGTCCCTTTTTTTATATACAAAAAATAAAGAATACGAAATACTTGCCCGATTCTGGACAAAAATTTTCGCGCTTACTTTTGGAATAGGAGTCGTTACCGGGATTGTAATGGAGTTTGAGTTTGGGACAAACTGGGCAACCTATTCCAAGTATGTCGGCGATATATTTGGAAGTGCACTTGCAGCAGAAGGTATTTTTGCCTTTGCTTTGGAAAGTGGTTTTCTTGGAATTCTCATTTTTGGCTGGAACCGTGTAAAACCCTGGGTACATCTTGTTTCAACTATCGGAGTCTTTTTAGGGTCTCTATTTTCTGCGGTTTGGATTGTTGTAGCAAACAGTTGGCAACAGACTCCCGCAGGCTATAAAATTGTTGGGGAGGGAATGCATGCAAGAGCGGAGATTACAGATTTCTGGGAAATGGTGTTTAACCCGTCCAGTGTAGATAGATTGACGCATGTCTGGATTGGTGCTTTTCTGGCAGGAGCTTTTCTCGTACTGAGTGTTCACGCCTTCTATCTTTTAAAGAACAGGCATGTAGAGGTCTCGAAGAAAGCGATGAAAATTGCTCTTGTAGTAGCCGCCGTGTTCTCACTGGGACAATTATTTACAGGTCATCATTCGGCAGAAGGAGTAGCAAAGAATCAGCCTGCTAAACTGGCTGCTTTAGAGGGGCATTTTGAGGCTTCTGCCCCTGCGGATATGTATCTTTTTGGTTGGGTGGATAAGGAAAAACAAGAAGTGACAGGCGTAAAAGTGCCTGGCGGATTGTCTCTTTTACTCCACGGTGATCAGGAATCGAACGTTACCGGACTCAATGCGTTTCCCGAGGATGAAAGACCCTCACAGGTGAATGCTGTTTTTCAGTTTTACCATATTATGGTAGCAATCGGAATGTTGTTGATCGTTTTATCGCTTGTCGGTATCTGGGCATGGTGGCGGGGACGTCTTTTTACAAGTAAGTGGTTGCTTATTGCGTTTGCACTTGCAGTTATTTTACCGCAGATAGCAAATCAGGCAGGTTGGTTTGCTGCTGAAATGGGACGACAGCCCTGGGTGGTTTACGGTCTTCTTCGTACTTCCGATGCGTTTTCGCAGGCCGTTAGTGCCAATCAGATCGTGTTTTCGTTGGTTCTCTTTTTTATTGTATATCTTATACTATTCCTGCTGTTTATTTATTTGCTTACCAAAAAGATCAAACATGGCCCATACGATCCGAAAGAAGAAACTGTACGACCTAACCAGAAGGAGATGGCGCATTTGTTTGAATCAAAAAAATAACTGAAATGGAAACACTGTTTGGTTTGGATTATCCTACATTGTGGTTTTTAGTGGTTGGTGGACTTTTTTCCGGTTACGCCATTCTGGACGGATTTGATTTCGGAGCAGGGGCATGGCATTTGTTTTTCAGAAAAGAAGAAAGCCGTAGAATTGCTTTGAACGCGATAGGACCTGTCTGGGATGGAAATGAAGTCTGGCTGGTGATTGGAGGAGGAGCGCTGTTTGCCGGATTCCCGGTGATGTATGCCACTCTTTTCTCTGCTATGTACACCCCTTTTATGTTGTTTTTGGTGTTCATTATTTTCAGAGCTATTTCAATAGAGTTCAGGAGTAAGGAGCCAATGAAATGGTGGCGGAAAATGTGGGACTTTGTCTACAGTATTTCAAGTATTGTTTTATCATTTTTGTTAGGAGTTGTGGTGGGCAATGTCTTACAGGGGTTGAAAGTAGGTCCGGATTTTTCTTACAGTGGAGACAGCTTTTTCGGATTTTTAACACCATTTCCGGTATTAGTTGGAATAACGACACTCGCTCTTTTTATGACGCATGGTGCAATTTATTTGCTATTGAAGACAGAAGGAAGATTGTACGCAAAATTGACACGACTTTTAAAAGGAGGAATTGTTTTCTTTCTGGTTGCTTTTGCCTTTGCTTCGGTATACGCACTGGTATTTATTCCTCACCTGACGGAAGTCTTTAAAGAAAACCCGGCCTGGTTCCTTGTACCTGTTCTGGCTCTTTTGAGTATTGCTAACGTTCCAAGGCTTGCTTCCCGGAGAAAATATGGGTATGCTTTTATTTTTACGTCTCTATCTACTGCTTTCATGTTTATGATCGTCGCAGTAAACTTATACCCAAACCTTCTTTTTTCTACACTTGATCCGGAGTATCACATTACCATATACAATGCAGCAGCTTCTGAAAAAACACTGGGCATAATGTTGCTAATGGCAGCAATAGGTACGCCTTTGGTTATCACTTATACAACCATTGTGTACTACACTTTTCGTGGTAAAGTTAAAATGGATGAAACGAGTTATTGACAGTTAAAGGACAAAAGATAGCCCGTGTTTTATTCATACCCGTTTTTAGCCGAATGATTGACAGAGTTTTGCCTTTGGTCAAAAAAATCTAAAGGGAACTCTATACTACCTCAATTTGATTACCTTTGTAGGTTTGAACTGTAAAGAACTATGTGGCAAACACTGTCTCAGATTATACTTAGAAACCGGCTGTTAATCGTAACGGTTATTCTCCTTATTACCGGAGGGTTTGCTTATTTTGCGACTACAAAATTAAAGCTGGACAACAAATACGGGAACATGCTCCCGAAAGATTCTCCGGCGCAGCGGAATTACCTGAAGTTTAAAAGTATGTTTGGTGAAGACGGGGGAACCCTTGTTTTTGCCATCCAGTCCGAGAAACTGTATACCGAGGAAAATTTTAAAAAATGGAAGGAACTTGGAGATAAAGTGCGGGACATTCCGGGAGTGGAATCGGTTATCTCTGAAGCAAACCTTGTCGAGCTGGTCAATAACAAAGAGGAGAAAAAGTTTGAAACGGAAGTTATTTTTGTTGATACGAATTACGTTGAAAAAAGTATCGATGAAATTAAAACGTTAATTCGAACGAATCCTCTGTATGATCATATCCTGTTTAATGATTCTACAAGTGTTTCATTGATGCTTATTTCCGTCGACGAAAGCTTTTTATCTGATCAGAAGAAAGCAAATGTTGTGCTGGATATAGAAGAGTTGGCATTGACGTATGAACACAATTTTGGAAAAATACATTTTGCCGGACTTCCGCACATTCGCGTTGTAATTGGTAAACGGGTGCTGAATGAAATGTATATTTTTATTGCGCTGGCAATCGGAGTTACTTCTCTTTTACTCTTCATTTTCTTCCGCTCGGTACGGGTCGTATTGATCTGTAATCTTGTTGTGATAATTGCGGTTGTCTGGTCACTTGGTTCCATTGGTTTGTTTGGCTTCCACCTTTCTATTCTTATGGCGCTGATTCCTCCACTCATGATTGTGATAGGAATCCCGAACTGTATTTTCCTGCTGACTAAATTCCATAGAGAAGTTGCGCACCACGGGAATAAAATAAAAGCACTGCAACGGGTGATTGTAAAGATCGGAAATGCGACCTTTATGACCAACCTTACAACAGCACTTGGTTTTTCAACATTTATTTTCACCAACTCTGAAAAACTGATTGAGTTCGGAATTGTCGCATCTGTGAACATTCTAATGGTATTCCTGCTTTCCATTACTATCATTCCTATTGTTTTCTCTTTAGCAAACAATCCGAAGGAAAGACACCTTAAGCACCTTGAAAATAGATATACCGGGACCTTGGTAGATAAATTCACCTTTCTTGTTTCCAATAAAAGAAAGTGGGTTTATGGAGCTACAGGAGTTGTAATCCTGATTAGTGCGATAGGAATTACGCAGATAGAAGCAACCGGAAATCTGACGGGTGATTTACCTGAAGGAGATCCGATTCTGGAAGATGTAAACTTCATTCAGGAGCACTTCCAGGGAGCGATTCCTTTCGAGGTAATGGTAAATTATAAAGAGCCCGGACGACTTTTTGCCCGGTCTACTCTGGAGAAAGTAGAAGAAATGCAGCAGTATTTCAAAGCAGATACGTTGTTCAGCAAGTCTCTTTCTTTGGTCGACTTTGTAAAAGCCATTAATATGGCGTATTACGGGAATAACCCCGATCAGTATAGCTTAATTGCGAATAAGGATCGTCGCTTTCTGAAGCCCTATTTTGATAATTTCCGGGAGTCTGCGGATGGTATGGGCGGATTTACACTAAAGGAATTAGTAGATACAACCAATACCACACTCCGTGTACGCCTTCAAATCCTGGATATAGGGTCATATGAGATTGCGGAAATGGTAGACAGTCTCAAACCTGTTTTGGACAGTATTCTTAACCCGGATAAAAAACAACTGGAGCACTATTATGTAAAATTCAAAGAAGGAGAAACGACGTACGCGGATTCTATTCTTTTTGGTAATAATAGTATTTACATGGCAACAACAGATTTGTTGTCAGGAGGGGATGCGGATAAGCAGTTGGAATTTGATATGAATCCAGAGCTGATACGAGAATATTACGAAAAGGATAATTTTGATGAGGTGCTTCGGTCGGCTATTAGTAATCAGTACTTTGACTTTACAGTTACCGGAACCTCGGTTGTGGCTGCTGAAGGAACACAATACCTTGTGAAAAACCTTCTAACGAGTCTTTTCTTTGCAATTGTCATTATCTCGATTTTGATGGCTTTCCTTTTCCGATCGTGGAAAATGGTAATAATTTCCTTGGTTCCGAACTTTATACCTTTGCTAGTAACTGCCGGGATAATGGGATATTTTCATATTCCGATTAAACCATCGACAATTCTGGTGTTTAGTATTGCCTTTGGTATCTCGGTAGATGATACGATTCACTTCCTTGCCAAGTATCGTCAGGAACTCAAAAACAGAGCCTGGGACTTAAATGGGTGTGTACTTCGCGCCCTTCGGGAAACAGGTTTGAGTATGTTCTATACTTCTATCGTTCTGTTCTTCGGATTTAATATGTTCTCTTTATCACAGTTTGGGGGAACACAAGCATTAGGACTTCTGGTGAGCTTAACCCTTTTGGTGGCCATGATTACCAATCTTGTTGTGCTTCCTTCCTTGTTATTGTCTCTACAACGTAAGTTAAGTACGAAGTCATTTAAAGAACCGTATTTCGAATTATTGGACGAGGAAGAAGATATTGAACTGGATGATCTTCAGGTGAAATCAGAAGGTACAACTGATGTGGATAAAAACTAAGATTCGAAATCATTTGTTCTTATTTTTTTGAGAACTTTATGCGCAATTAGCATAAAAAGACGCTATAATGAAAGGAATTATCTTAGCCGGAGGATCCGGAACCAGGCTACACCCCCTTACATTGGCTATCAGTAAGCAATTGATGCCTATTTATGATAAGCCGATGATCTATTATCCCCTGTCTATTTTGATGAGTGCAGGAATTAATGAGATACTTATTATTTCAACGCCGCATGATCTTCCTCATTTTAAGAGATTATTGGGAGACGGTTCACAATTAGGATGTAATTTTCAGTATGCCGAACAGCCAGAACCGAATGGATTGGCGCAGGCGTTTATTATTGGAGAAGAGTTTATTGGGGAGGATAAAGTTGCACTGATTCTGGGAGATAATATTTTTTATGGTGTCGGAATGGATGAACTGTTAAAGGAAAACAGTGATCCGGAGGGAGGAGTTGTTTATGCATATCACGTTTCTGATCCCAGACGATACGGTGTTGTTGAGTTTGATAAGGATATGAATGCGGTTTCGATCGAAGAGAAACCGGAGCAACCGAAATCCAATTATGCTGTTCCCGGACTTTATTTTTACGACAACTCGGTTATTGAGGTCGCACGGCAGTTAAAACCTTCGGCCAGGGGGGAGTATGAGATAACGGATGTCAATGCGCATTATCTTAAAGAAGAAAAACTCAAAGTGGCTGTTCTTAGCAGGGGAACAGCATGGTTAGATACGGGGACTTTTCCTTCTTTGATGCAGGCAGGTCAGTTTGTACAGGTCATTGAGGATAGACAAGGGTTAAAAATAGGTTGTATAGAGGAGGTCGCATATCGGAACAGATTTATCGATAAAGAGCAATTAAAAGAGTTGGCACAACCTCTTGTGAAAAGCGGATATGGCAATTATCTGTTGAATTTAATAAAGGACTGATGCAAGGCATTGACGCTTATAAACAGCTGATTGAAAAAGAAATTACGGAGCTAAAGATCAAAGATGAACCATCTGGTCTGTATAGTCCGATTACGTATTTGCTTGGTTTGGGAGGAAAACGAATGCGTCCTATTCTGAGTATGATGAGTGCTGAATTGTTTGGTGGGAATCCGAAAGAAGCACTTAATTCAGGATTGGCGATCGAATTGTTTCACAATTTTAGTCTTATTCACGATGATATAATGGATAATGCTCCATTGAGGCGTGGATATCCTACCGTACATACGAAATGGTCTGAGAAGACGGGAATCCTATCCGGTGACGCGTTATTTGTTGTAGCTTATCACTATCTGGCACAGAATACGGTTACTTATCTGAATACGCTTTTGCATACGTTCAGTGTTCGCGTTATGGAAGTATGCGAGGGGCAGCAGATGGATATGGACTTTGAAACACGTGACGATGTTTCGATCGATGAATACATTGAAATGATCCGTCTGAAAACATCTGTTTTACTTGGTGCTGCTCTGGAAATGGGAGCAATAGTGGCTGATGCTTCCAGAGATGATGTACAACGGATTTATAGTTTTGGTGAGAATGTAGGTATCGCATTCCAGTTGCAGGATGATATTCTTGATTTGTATGCGGATCCGGATAAGTTCGGAAAGCAGGTAGGGGGTGATATTCTGGCGAATAAAAAGACTTTTTTACTATTAAAAGCGTTTGAATTAGCCGATAATGACCAGCAGAAAAAGTTGCAAGAATTATCAGAAGAGGTCGACGAACAAATGAAAGTTGAGGAAACCCGAAAGATTTTCGATCAATTGGGTGTGAGAGAGCTGGCGCGTATTGAGATGGAACGTCATTATGCTCTTGCGCTTGAGTCAATGGAACTTGTTACGGCCTCTGTTGAAAAGAAAAAACCTCTCTTAAAAGTTGCTGAGTATTTGATGAACCGGGAAGTATAAGAGAATAGAATTATTTCATTCCTCCTGCCAGCCTATTCTTAAGATGAGGCTCTACTCCCAGAACGGAGCAGACTTTTAAAATGATACCTTGCGTATCAAAACCACATTCTGCCCATAATTCTTCCTGTGTTCCCTGATGAATGTACCGATCCGGAATCCCCAACCGGACAACGCGTGATGTGTAGTTATTATCTGCCATAAATTCCAAAACAGCAGATCCCATTCCTCCCATTAGACAACCATCTTCTATGGTGATGACATGATCAAATCGCGAGAAAACTTCATGTAGAATTGTTTCGTCAATTGGTTTGACAAAACGCATGTCATAATGAGCTGCTGAAACATTAATCGTTTTTAACTGTTCTACGGCTGTTTTACAGAAATTACCAACGTGTCCGATGGATAAAAGGGCAATGTCTTCTCCTGAGCAGATTTTACGACCACGACCTACCGGAATAGCTTTCATTCGGTTTTTCCAGTTAGTAGTAACTCCTTTACCACGTGGATAGCGGATAGAGAAAGGTCCCATATTTTCCTGTTGGGCGGTAAACATCAGGTTGCGGAGTTCTATTTCGTCCATGGGAGCGGATACGATCATGTTGGGAATACTCCGCATATAGGCAAGATCATAAGCGCCATGATGTGTAGCTCCGTCAGCACCGACTAAACCACCGCGATCCAGACAAAATACAACATTCAGATTCTGAAGAGCAACATCATGCAACACCTGATCATAAGCCCGCTGCATGAAAGAGGAATAGATATTGCAAAATGGAATCATACCTTGTGTGGCAAGACCTGCTGAGAAAGTAACGGCATGCTGCTCAGCAATACCGACATCAAAAGCACGATCAGGCATGGCTTCCATCATAATGTTCAGTGAACACCCCGTAGGCATGGCGGGAGTGATTCCCATGATTTTTTCATTTTGTTCAGCCAGCTCAACAATGGTATGTCCAAAAACATCCTGGTATTTTGGAGGTTGTGGAGAGCTGGGAACAACTTTTACTATTTCTCCGGTTTCTTTATTAAAAATTCCCGGTGCGTGCCATTTGGTAGGGTCGCCTTCTTCCGAAAATTTATACCCCTTTCCTTTCATTGTGATACAATGAAGGATCTTGGGTCCGGGTATGTCTTTCAGGTCGTTTAAAATTTTGGCAAGAGCTATACTGTCATGACCATCTACTGGACCGAAATACCGAAAGTTCAGTGATTCAAACAAATTACTTTGCTTGAGGAGTGACCCTTTGAGTGCGGAGGAAATTTTTGAAGCGACTGCCTGGGCGTTGGGTCCGAACTTTGATATCTTTCCAAGTAACTGCCACACTTCGTCTTTTACCTTATTGTACGTGTGAGAAGTAGTGATATCCGTCAGATATTCACGAAGAGCGCCGACATTTGGATCAATGGACATACAATTATCGTTAAGAACGACAAGTAAGTTGGCATCATTGAGCATACCTGCATGGTTCAGTCCCTCAAAAGCGAGTCCGGCAGTCATCGCTCCGTCTCCGATTACTGCAATGTGTTGGCGCTCTTTTTCTCCTTTGTAATTACTCGCGACAGCCATTCCCAATGCTCCTGAAATAGAGGTGGAGGAGTGACCAACACCAAACGTGTCGTATTCGCTTTCTGAGCGTTTTGGGAAACCACTGATTCCTCCTTTCGTACGGTTGGTGGGAAACACTTCTTTTCTGCCGGTTAAAATCTTGTGTCCATAGGCCTGATGCCCAACATCCCATACTAGCTGGTCATAAGGTGTGTTGAACACATAATGCAAAGCAACTGTTAACTCTACTACTCCCAAGCTCGCGCCGAAATGGGAGTTGCCAATCTCGGAGATGACATCAATAATGTACTGACGAACATCTTCTGAAATGTGGGGAAGATCTTCCAAAGCAAATTTATCCCGCATATCCTGCGGAATAGTAATTTGAGAGAGATATGTACCAGTTTTATATTCCGTCATCCTAACGGCTTTAATCTATACAAATTTACGGCCTTTCTTGAGTATTTAACTAACAATCCCGGGGAATATTTTGTTCTGCTGTTGGAAGAATTCGTAAAAAACCATATATTTACCTTGGTAAATAAAAAGAAGTGTATACTATGGGAAGAAAAGAGAATGATCGCAGAAAGTTTCTTGAGAAAATAGCGTTGGGTTCAACGGCTTTAGCGGCTATCCCGGTTTTGGGAGCGTTTCGTTCTTCAGGTTCTTCTGAAAAAAATAGAGATATGGAAGCAATTAAAAAAATACGGGCATTAGGTTTTCAGTGGCAAACGCAGGATCCATTTTTGTTTTGTGTGCATCATGAAGATGATTTCCCGGAAGGCAATGCGGAAATGGGACCTCAGGCTTCCCTTGAAGGGAGACAGATTGGTTCTGATTTTCATATAAAAGACGGGTGGAGAATGTACCACGGTGAAAGAGTACCTGGTTTTCCCGGACATCCGCACCGTGGGTTTGAAACGCTAACTGTTGTTCGAAAAGGAATGGTGGACCATGCTGATTCTGCAGGAGGAGCAGGAAGATATGGAAACGGAGATTTACAATGGATGACGGCAGGAAAAGGACTGATGCATTCAGAGATGTTTCCTTTGTTAAAGCAGGGGGAGAGAAATCCATTAGAGCTATTTCAGATTTGGTTGAATTTACCGGCAAAAAGTAAAATGGCTGAACCGGATTATAAGATGTTCTGGAATGAAGAAATACCTCATTTCTATCACAAAGAAGGTGTTTACATCGAAGTAATGGCAGGAGAGTTGTTTGGAAAAAAGGCACCTGTTCCACCAAAGGAATCCTGGGCATTTGACAGGAATAATCATGTGGGAGTTTATGTTATTCGAATGGACGGCAATACTGAGTTCACATTACCCGCAACGGAGGAGGGAGTGAACAGAACCTTGTTTTTTTATGATGGGAAGAACCTCCGTATAGCGGATAAAGAAATACCGGAGTATCACGCTGTTGATGTTGAGCCAACAAAAGACTTACAGATCGAGAGCGGTGAAAACGGAGCTAGAATACTTGTTTTACAGGGGAGACCCATTAACGAGCCTGTTGTCCAACATGGTCCGTTTGTAATGAATTCCCGGCAAGAGATTCAGGAGGCCTTTATGGAATACCAACGGACTCAATTCGGGGGATGGCCCTGGAGTCGTTACGATCAGGTACATGATAGAAAATCAGGACGCTTTGCCAGATATTCGGATGGAACAGAGGAGATAAAGGGATAATTTTTTTGTGAAAGAACTGTTCAAAAGGTGATACAAGAGAAAACACAATTTCTCTTGTATTTGTGTGTTGTTAGGTTCTCTTCTTGTGACCCATTAACGCGTACTGTTCTTTTTATAATGGAAAAATAGTTCAAATTTATGTAGTTAAGAAGAAAGGGTGCGCAGAGTATTACTTTCCACCTAACCGGATTAAAATACTTTTCGGGTGAAATTTTTTCCAGGAAAACCAGTACTCATCAGACATTGAAAGGAGAGATAGATTTTCGTTAACTGGACCTTTTATGTGCGTTCCGTTAATTGTCCATTCTGTTTTTGAAGAGTTGTCTATTAGCCGTTGTCTTTCATAAACAAGGGATAGGTTGGTTGTAAATCCCACAACGGTATTTTCGACACGTATCAATATGAAATTATGCTGTTCATTCCTGACCGTCTTTTGGGCGAGTACTTCAGATTTCAGATAGACAACTTCTTCCCCGGGAGGTGTGCTTCTAACTCCGATAACCCGTGTTCTTGAAGGGAATGATTTATCTTTATTTGAAACACCCGGTGTTTTTTCTGAGTTGATTAATTTGTCCCAGATTCCGGGAACAGGGAGTTCGAACTTTTTTAAATCATCGGATGTTACGATCGCAACTTCCGGATTCTGGAGAGCGGTTTTAACTTCTTTCCATGTCAATATCTGGAAAGGAATCATTTGTAGCTCTGAGGGGTGTAGTTTTCCACGTATTGACTGAAAGGTAGACTGTTGAAAAAAGGTCTTTGTTTTTACGTCTGCCACAATCATGTTTCCTCCCTTAAAGGACCCCACAAATAAGGGGCCTGTTTCGGTGACATCGAACGGAATGATACTCCTGCACATGGCACAGTAGGTTAATGAAACGAGTTTTGTGTTGAACGAGTCGTTCAGAATGTGATGATGAATTAGATAATCCAGAGGATAGCATTTTGTTTTTCCATCATATTCGATTACTGCCAGCTCCATGTCTTCTTTAATAGGTAAAGTGGTAAGGTTGGTTGTCATTTTCGGAAAATTGACAGCTTTAAAAAAGACCTCCTGGTGTATTTTATACGTTAGAAAAAGCCCCAGTGCGCAAATAATGAGAGGGATTATTGTCCAAAAGGGAAAAGTGTCTGTCTGAAGAAAAATGCTAATTGTCCAAATAAGCAAACCGGTAAATAATAACCAGTTTATGGGTTTTCGAAAATGATAGTGATAGTACGTCCATTGTGTGGGGAAGGCTGCTACCATTGTAATATAAATGGCTCCAAATGCAATGATGACTGAAAGAAAGGAAAGGCTGTAAAAAAGCATACTGGTCATATCGTAAGATTTTATAGGGAATCGACTTCTTTGTGTTGTCTAATTAATTGTGGTAAACTGATAAGAAATTCATATAATGCTCTGAAACCGCCAACCATTAGCGTCCTTAGAACGACACTTATTGGTGGTTTTGTAACAGGATAGAAGTCCTGTTTTTCAACGAAGTGTTCTGTTGGGTTTACAATGGCTTTTTCTAAGGCTTCTATATTTGTCCAGTTCGCTCTGAATTTTATAATCCCATCTGTTCCGATTAAGTATGTCATGTTTGGCATTGCGCCATACAGCTGATGTGCTGTGCCCTCCAGATCGTCAACCAAAACAGTTCTTCTCTCATTGTACAGCTTAAGTGTAGATTTTGCATTTACCATTTTTTCCTGAAAGGAGGTAACTCCGTTTGTTCTGCTTCCGGGGTGCGCCTCTCTAACATACAGGAGCAAAAAATGTATGGTGGGATACTTTTTTTGTAGAACGATCATAGATGTTTTGGAGTTGGCATACATAGGACAGGTAATACTGCCTGTATCCAAAACAACTGGTTGGTTCAGGTAATCCGACAGACGAACTGTTTTTCCATCCAAAGTAGTTGCCTTGAAATCAACGTACTTTTCGCCCGGTTTTGGTCCTTTAAAATTCGTGAAATCGTAATCCGTTGCTTTAAAATGCTTGTAATTGTAGGCCGATATCTCCTTGTTTGATTCCATAATCTTTTTGCGTAATTACGAGCAAAATTAGACGTATGAAATACTAATTCTTTTAACAAATGATAAAAACGCTATTTCTGTGCACGAATTCTGCTTAATGATACCTGAGTAATTCCAAGATACCCGGATAAGTCACCCAGATTTATTCGTTGAACAATATGAGGGTAATTTAGCACAAAGTTTTCGTACCTTTTCTTCGCGTCTTCTTCCAGCATTTCTTTGATTCTTGCCATCATATTGAGGTTGGCAATGGTGAGAAATTTTCTGTAGAAAGTTTCGAGGGCATGGTGTTTTAGGCAAAGTTTCTCAAATGGGTAAAAGGGGACTACAACCAATTCGGTATCTTCTAAAGCAATAACTTCATACTTTGAATGCCGCTTTGTGTTAGAACTTTCGAGATCTGTGAACATAGTGTTCTCTTCGAAGAAGCGCATAATGAATTGATCACCATCTGAATGAAACAGCATTTTTACCAGCCCTGAATTAACAAAAAAGAGTTCCTGACAACGTCTGTTAGGAGAAAAAACGGTTCTTCCTTTTGCGATCGTCTTTGTTTCTACGATCTCCAACAATTCTTCTTTTACCTTTTCATCAAGAGCACTGAGTTGACTGATAAAAGAGATGAATGATTCCATTTTACGTGTGTTTATTTTTCTGTTTTCAACGTTTCGGACTGTTTTTTTCGATTTTCCCTAAATCAAACTCTATTCTTAGCGGATACTTTTCTTTCAATTGTTTGATAGTAGTTTTTTCTAATTTACAAAAATCGATTCCTTCTTTTTCTAGTTCTGCTAAAACAAATGAAAGATGTGAAGAATACAAGGAGATAAGAACAGAATCTAAAAACTCAATAGATGAACTTTGATCCCAAAACATTCTGAAGTTTACTTGTCCAAAATTTTCAGGACCCATTTTGTCAATTCCCACAGTACTTAAGTATCTATTAATTTCTGATTGTAAAGAATCAAGTGGAATGAGTTTTCCTCCCGCGGACAATTGATTTCTTGAATTAATCATTATTGAAAAATTGTTTCTTCGACGAATGGGTATAGGACAATTTTCACAAACGGGAAAATCAAAATCTGTCATAATTTTTAGATATCCTTTTTGATTATCAATCGTAAAAGGTAACCTAAAGTCTACTAGAGAGCAATTTTTACAGAGATCAGAGTTATACAATTTGTTCATTTCTTTACGAATCGTATCGGGATGTTTTGTTATGTCCAGATTCAGGATTGGAATAGAATCGATATTGCATGAAACAAATTCAAATTGGTTATTGCAATCATTTTTTACTGAACAACTGGTTAGTAGAGCTAATGTCACTATGTAAAGAGCAAGGGTTGTTATTTTTTTTTGGAATATTCTCATTCTGATATTGAATTAGTTATATCGTTTTGAATAGAAACAACCTTTTGAGTATTTCAGTAAAGTAATAAAACGAAAGAGATGTATTAAGCCTGTATCTTTACTGTATATCTATTGTTGTAATTGTTTCCTTTTTTGTTTTTACCGCCTTTTTAGGGTTGACTCCAGAAACAACTTCTTTTCTAATTACTTTAGTTACCCAGTTTGTTTCGTAATTAAATATTATGACCTGATTATTTTTAACATCAATTTCAAATGCGTCAATTTCTTTTATTTTTTCGGGGCTAAGTTCTTCATCAGAAACAGATTGTGACATTCTGCTCACCATGCTCTTTATCATTTCTGTAAATTCAGTTAAATCGAGTTTAATTTCCTGATGAATTGTACCGGTTTTTGAGTGTTCATTTACTGATTCAAGTGTTAGTAAAGTTGTAGCAGAAATCTCTTGCATTGAGCCGAAAGGATTCTTTTGGGTTTCTGTGTGGGTAATGGTCTTCCCAATCTGAAAGTTCTTGTTGAAAGGAATTAAAATATAACCAATGTTTGTTTGCATGTATTCTTCGAGGTTTTCTTTGTTGTCGAAAATCTCCTGTAATGGTAAAAATAGTAATTCAATATAAGGCGAAGCATCTGGAACTTTATCGGTGATAACAGAATATATTTGGTCAAAACTGGTATTCATAAACCGTTGGGCTTCTTTCCAGTTTAGTAATGTAGATTCAGCGGTTTCTTTTTTTACGGAAAAGATTAATCTTAAGTCCTGAAGATCTTTTAGTTCTTCTCCGAGCTTTTCATAAAGTCTTACGGCTGCTCTCAATGCCTGATTTTCAAAAAGAACTTCAAGTGTATAATCGTTTCTGTTATCTTTTAGAACTTTAATCTGAGCTTCGTTATATAGAGTTGTGTCTGAAATTAACGTTTCATCTTCATACGTTCTTTCAATCCGGACAATTTTAATGTGTTTAACAGTGCCTTCATTCCAGTTTGGTTTGAAGTTATAGTCCTGACTATAACCTAAAACCGAAAGTGCTAAAGTAAAAAGTGCTAGAAACGTTTTCATTACAGAAACTATGTAAGATTATAAACTTTATCGGCTAGGCTTCTCGTTCTACGAGAATGCAGCTTACCTCTTTGTTGCGGTGCAGGTTTAACACTGCGATACGATGTACTGAAGTCAACTCTATTGTTGCCAACTTTTGGATGGGTTTTTCGAGCAATTCTACTGCAAGTTGAGTTCCGAAAGCTGTATTTGTTCCATAATTACCACAGTATTCGGAAAAATCAAATGAAGATTGTTGCAAATCAGGAAGCTGATCAAACTGCGAAGCATATAGCACAAAATCGACCGACTTGTCAGAGAGGTAGTTTGCTAATTCCTCTTTATGTAATCCGGTTTGAACAGCGGTAATGGCTGCTTTTGCCTCTCTTTTTTCGGATGAAATCATGAAATAAGAGGCTCCTTCCGAAAGATCGGTGTTTTCAAGCCCAAATTCGTTTGCCATTTCTCCTAAAAAAGGGATGTTTTCCTCGCAAGCACCGACCAGTGTTGGCAGGTTGGTCTCAAAAGAGAGTAATTGTGCATCCAACAGAGCGCACTCGAAGGAAATTCCCTGTTGCGAGTGAGTCATGTTGTACCCGTTATTTCCAATCGTCAGAGCAATTTGTCCTGCAACCGTGTTGTGCGTAGACTGAATAAAAGCAGTGGGAGATATGGCCAGTCCTTCGTGTTTGACAACTGTTCCCAGAAATTTTTCCGTATCACGTAAACAGCCTAAATCCGTTCCAACAACGATTCCTCCCAACTCACCGGAATATTCCTGAATACATTTTAGTCCTGCGGTCACTCCCATTTTTACAACCGGACTCATGCGACGAATGAGGGCAGGAGTGATATACTCTCTGTAATTCGGATGTACAGTTTCCGGATGTACAGTTATGGATTCACCGGATACAATCCCGTTTTCGAAAGAGTCTACTCTTGATATGGTTGCGTATGAGTGAATGTATGTTTTCATTGGAGTTCTTTTTTTAGTAGAAAATTAATTTCTAGCAAGCTGGAAGCCTCTGTAAATTTTAACTTTAGCTCTGTGTCACTTACAGGGATGGCTTGATATTCTATATAATTATTGTGTGAGGTATCATTCGTTGTAAAATAAGAAGAACCATTGATAAATAGTGTAAAAGAACTACTTTTTGAGTTGTTCTGATAGGCTTCATACGATCCATATTCCATATCTGGGAATTTATATTCTTGCTGTTTTCCCGTATTCACGTACAAGATTTCTGTTGCATAAGTGCTTTTAAAGATCAGCTGACAACCAATAAATGCATGTTTGTAGTAATCTAAAAGAGCAAGGCAGTAGGATCCATATTCTTTCTTACATTCCTTAAGAAATTGATTGTCTTTATCGATGACTTTGGCATCAATAATTTGCCAGGTTCCAACAATTTTATTCAGATCAATCCATATTTTTTCTTTTGAGACGATTTGTCTCTGATCATCTTCCCTGTAAGCTGTACAGGAATAAAAAAGAACGAGAGAACAGGCACTAAGAAATGTAATTTGCCAACGCATTTCTTTTTATTTTCTGAAAATCAAAGTTGAATTATTTCCTCCGAACCCAAAAGAATTAGACAAAACACAACGTATTTCTTTACGTTCTAGTGTTTGTGATGGTGTCAATGGAGTGTTTTCCATTTGATTCTTCCATCGCATATTCGGGTAAATAATACCGTGTTGAATGGATAAGACCGAAAAAACAGCTTCCAGTCCGCCTGCGGCTGCCAGTGTATGTCCGGTATATTGTTTTGTAGAACTAAAGGGAGGTTTTTTTCCGGGAAAAAGATCAGAAATAGCCTTGACTTCTGTGTTGTCATTATTTTCTGTACCCGTTCCATGCGCATTGATGTAATCAATTTCTTCCGGAAGAATCCCCGCAATGTTCATTGCACTTTGCATAGCCAGCTTAGCACCTGTTGCTTCGGGAGATGAGGCGGTTTGATGGAATGCGTCGTTGGCATTTCCCCATCCGATCAACTTTGCTAGAACAGGATTTCCTGTTTTCTTTATACTTTCTTCTGTTTCAAGGAAAATAAAACCGGCTCCTTCACCCAGATTCAGCCCTTTACGGGTGTTATCGAACGGGCGACTCAGCTCACTGTCATAAATTCCTAAGGAATTAAATCCGTTTACGGTAAAGGCAGACAGAGCATCCGTTCCCCCTGCGAGAACAGCATCGAGTTTTCCTGCTTTCATCAGTCGTGCTCCCAGCATAATAGCATTTGCTGCCGAAGAACAAGCGGTGGACAATGTCGTTTTGTAGCCATTTATTCCTAAAAGCCGGGCGATATTCTCTGTTGATGTTCCGCATTCGTGAGAAAGAATCACAGACGCATTAGCCAGATTTCCATGAAGATATTCTTCGTAAAAATTTTCAGTAAGATCCATTCCCCCAACACTGGTTCCGTTTATAACCCCGATTCGGTCGGAGGGAGGTGCTGTAACGGGGAATGCTTCGCGGGCGGCAATCATAGCCAAAAGAGCTGTTCGGGAATAACCATTTTCCGAAACCTCTAACAGGTCTGCGAGTTGAGCATTACTGAACTTGATTTCACCACCTGTATAGGGTGTTTTTAGCTCCCGTACAAGCTCAATTTTAGAAATGCCATGTTTCTCCTCCAATAATGATTTCAGGTGCTCAGCAACGGACATTCCAATCGCAGAAACAGCTCCTAAACCGGTTATGTATATTTTCATCCGTCTCGTTTTTAATTGTCAAATGCCGGAGCACAACAATTCAGAAGGTCGTGAATCGTCTATTCCTGTAGGTTTATTTAGTGCGGTGCGAGGAGATGAACTCAGCCAGCGAATTCACAGAATGAAATACTTGCTTTCCTTCTTCAGGACTGGATAATTTGGCACCGTATTCGTTTTCAAGAAGTACAATCAATTCAAGAGAATCAATAGAATCAAGACCGATATTCTCTCCGAAAAGCGGTTCGTCATCCGGGAAGTCTGCTATTGTCAGCTCTTCCAGGTTCAGGTGCTCAATAATCTGTTGTTTTAAGGTTTCCTTTAATGCTTCCATGGAAAATTATTTATCAAAAAAAGTGTTTATTTCTTCGCGTATTTTTTCATTGTTGAACTGATCCTGAGTCAGAATGACCCATTTACCATCCGTTTTTTCCTGGAAATAATCGACATAACCTATGATAATGCGGTTGGCTTTGTTCAGTTCAAATATAGTTACAATATACTCGTGTATCAATTCATGGGGCCATTCGTTTTTTATGAAAAACTGTTGTTCTCCATACCATTTATTACGAATAGCAATTTCACCCAACACAATATTGGGTAAGGTATATACAAACATAGCCGGACTGGCGCTTCCTTTTTCTATTTGTTCCTGATGGGAAAGGTCAGCGTCAAGGCTGGAGTGTTTGTTCACAAATACAACCGCTATTTCATCTGTTTCCGTCGGAAGTGATTCGACTGTTTTTAAAAACTCTACTCCAAGGACGCCAAGTTTGGACAAACCATCCATTTTATGAAACTTAGGATACTCCAGTTCCAAATGGTCAAAGAGAAAACGAAACCATTGCTGAGCTGGCAGTTTTTGGGTATTGTGGATTTTTTGTCCGTTACTACTGCAAAGGTCATCGGTTATCCGGCAATATGTGGGTTGGCTCTCCATCATTTTAATTTTTCCAATACGATTGCTGCATTGCATCCCCCGAAACCGGATCCGCTTTTGAGAACAGTATTAAGATGCTTTTCAATAGTATCTGGGAATACGTTAATGGGTTTTACTGTTCCCGGGTTTTCCAATCCTTTTGTTCCGAGAATCAGATTCGTATTCATTTGTTCTATGGTAACAAGTGTTTCTATTAATCCTGCAGCACCTAAAGTATGTCCAAAATAACCTTTAAGACTGTTTACGGGAACCTCATTCAGGTTCAGGCGGTCAATCGCCATAGATTCCATGTCATCGTTATAGCGGGTTGCTGTACCATGTGCAGAGATGTAATCAATTTGTTCAGGTGACTTTCCGGCATATTCCAATGCACGTTTTGTCGCTCTGAACAAACCTTCTCCCGTACGACTTGGTCCCGAAATATGGTTGGCATCATTTGCAGAAGCTCCTCCTAAAAGTGCCGTGGGTGTATTCGTAAATATATTACGATCTGAGCTGACAAATGCAGAAGCAACACCCTCTCCAAGATTAATGCCTTGTCGGTTGGTATCGTACGGTTTACAGAAGTCCGAAGCAATGGCATAAAACGATTTGAACCCTTCCGAGACAAATGTGGAACAATTATCTGCGGCTACGACAAGGGCATTTTCATATTGTCCTGTTTTTATCAGATCGTGTGCTAACAAAAGGGCTGTAATACCTGAAATACAGGCGTTGGATACAGTAATCGCAGTTTTGGCAGGATATTTCTCCTGAAGTTTAGTACAGGTGTAATCCAACAATGATTGTTCAATATTTCTGGACTCTAACTGTTCTATATCTGCTTTTGTACTTGAAAAAATAAGTACGGTTTTCGACCAGTCAGGTTCTTGACCCACAAGCGAAAGAAGAGTCGTGTCAATACAGTCAAAAATTCGGGTGTAAAAGTTTCCTTTTTCTTCAAACCGGGAGAGATAAAGAGGTGGATCTTCAGGTTTCAAGGAAGAATAAGGTCGGATTGCTGTTTTCCCCGCAAGCAGATTCTCCCAGTTTTCACTGAGGGACTTACCCAGTGGGCTGTAGATATTACCAGCACCTATATAAATCATTCTTTCTCCCATTGAATCCGGTTGAACCATTCTTTATAAAATCGGGGACTCACCAATTGAAGTTCTCCCTGGTTATCAATAAAAACCTGAATTGTTTTTCCAACAGCACTAATCTTACCAGTCGTTACATTCAGTATTTCATATTCGTAAACTATTTTAGCGGCAATCGTTTTTACCAGTGCTATTTTTGTGCGGAATTTATCGCCATATTTCAGGGGAAACTTATGTTCAATTTCACTTTTCACAATAGGAGTAAGAAATCCGCTGTTATAAATATCTATGTATGCCATTCCGTAGTGAATACCAAAAGCTTCACGGGCATCCTCGAAATATTTCAGATAATTTCCGTGCCAGACCACATTCATGGAGTCTACCTCACTGAATCGGATATCACCTTCAATTTCCAGACTTATCACTTCCCGTTTATGCATTTTAGACATCTTCCTGGATAAAAATTTTCATTTCACATTCTGCCAGTACGCGACCATTGCGTACGCTACTGCCTTTGATGACGGACACATTCATAAAACTGCTGATTTCTTCCACAGTCGTTTCAATTTCCTCTTCCACCTGAGGGAGCTCATGAACAATTAGCTTTGAAATCGCTCCGATAAAACCAATTTTTGGAGGTTCATTTGTGGAAAAAGATACATATCCGGCTCGTGCTGCTGCCGTTTGTGCAATATTTTCTATTAACCCGGGAGCTTGAAGCTGTCCGTTTTCTACAAACAAATTGTCCGCAGCAATGTGAAAACGACTGACTGTTTTCTTTTCTTCCTGACTGATAAGCTCGTGAACCATTAGTATAGGTTCGCGTTGCGGTACCAGCTTTTCTATCGAATTTCGTGCGATTAATGTCATAATTTTTAAGCTTGAGCGTAGAAGTTATAAAAATTAAACCATTGTTCGGGATGGGATAAGACTTGTTTTTCCAGTTCTTCCACAAAATCACCTACAATCTTGTTCGGATCATTCGATATGCGGGCAGGTGTAGAGAAAAATTTATACCCGTACTTACCATCTTTTAAGGCAAATACAATATGATAGGGTACTTTGAACTTTGCTGCCACCTGAAAGGGTCCCTGCGGGAAATGAGCCTCTTTTCCAAAAAAGTCAGCTGTCATTGTACGCGCACCCGGAACAAACCGATCACCATGTATACAAACAATTTCTCCTTTTTGTAAAGCAATGCGTATGGCTAACAGGTGGGACATGTCGTTCTTAATAGGAATAACGGTGAATGTAGCCTGTTTGTTTTGTTGCTGAAGATAGGATTTAAGTTGTTCGTTCTCCGCATCCAACATAACAACATTTACAGGCATCTCTAACTGTTCGAGCAGGTTTCCCGCTATTTCCCAGTTTCCTAGGTGAGCGCTGATCAACAGACTTCCGTTTCCCTGTTCATATGATTCCCGCATGTATTCTCTTCCAGTAGATTTGAATTTATATTTTTCATACATACCCATACCTAGAGCAACGCGATCAACAAGTGTCCTTCCAAAAACCAAAAAGGTCTTGCGAATCAGTTTAGTGTGACTCTTGTTATCCTGATACATGTTTTGATAAAATTCCCGAAGAGCACTGGAGGCTCGTTTGGAAAACAGGTAGTAGAAGTATGTGACCGGGACAAGGAGTGCATAAGCGGATCGGATACCAAAAATTTTCAGCGACCAGACAAAAATCCGGTAGCCGAGTATTGAACCCTTACTTTTTCCTTCCCACGATGACATTAGTTATTGTTCAACTTAGCAGAGACGTAGTTATAGAAATCCTGGAATGTTTTGATTCCCACGAAGTCTTCACCTTTCACTTTAAAGCCGAAGTTACTTTCAATGACTACTACCAGATCAACGTAGTCCAGACTATCCAGGTCAAGCGTTTCTTTAAGCGAACCTGCAGGCGTGATAACAGATGCATCCACCTCAAATTCTTCTGCAAGAAAGCTGTTTACCCGTTCAACGATTTCTGGTTCTGTCATGGCTTAAATCTTTTTATAATTAGTGTAGAGTTTGTTCCTCCGAAACCAAAAGAATTAGAAAGGATTGTATCCAGCTTCTGCTCTTTGGTTTCTGCAATAATATTTAATTTTTCCGATGCTTCATCGGGGTTTGCAAAGTTAATATTTGGCGCGATAAAATCATTTTGCATCATCAATAGTGAATAAACAATTTCACTTGCCCCTGCCATCCAACACTCATGACCGGTCATGGACTTTGTCGAACTAACCGGGGTATTACAACCATCGAATGTTTCTCCAAGGGCCTGAGCTTCGAAATAATCTCCCACCTGAGTTGACGTTGCGTGAGCATTGATGTAATCAATATCCTTTGGAGTAAGATTGCCCTGGCGTAAAGCCATTTCCAGTGAACGAATTTGTCCGTCTTTATTGGGATTGCTGATGTGCTCTCCGTTTGATGAAAACCCGTATCCGACCACTTCTGCTAATATCGGAGCACCTCTCTTTACTGCCGATTCGTATGACTCCAGAATTACGGTTGCTCCACCACCGCTGGGAATCAACCCGTCGCGATCACGATCAAAGGGACGAGATGCGCTTGCCGGATCACTTTCGTGAATCGAAAAAGCACCCAGTCCGTCAAAGTTTCCGAATGAGTATACATTTAGTTCCTGTGCTCCTCCGCATATAATCGTGTCCTGCCATCCCTGCTGAATAAGAAAGTATCCCATTCCAATAGAGTGAGAACCTGATGCACAGGCAGCACTGATGGTAAAGTTGACTCCTTTCAGACGGAAAATCGTTGAAAGATTCATGGTTGTTGTACAATTCATGGACTGAAAAATAGACCCTGAACCTACAAGCGTTGTATCTTTTTTCTCGCGAATTGTATCAATAGCTTCTATTACAGGTTGTACACACGAATCATTTCCATACAGAATACCTACTTCGTTGGCATCGATGTAATCCTGATCAATTTTAGCCTGCTCCAATGCTTCGAGAGTTGCCAGGTATGCATATTTTACCTGCTCAGCCATACCCAGCCGCTGGCGACGGGAAAGGTAGTTTTTCAGGTCTGGTTCTTCGACATGCCCCGTTAACCCTGATCGGTAACCAAACTCTTTACGTTCCTGGCTGAGTATAATTCCGCTTTTCCCTTTAAAAAGAGAATCACGTACCTCGTCAAGGTTTTTTCCTAGACAAGAATAGATTCCAATTCCGGTTATTACGACTCTTCTCATATATTAAGAATACAAACCACCGTTAATGTTGATAACCTCTCCGGTAATGTATGAAGCTTTTGGAGAAACAAGAAAACTCACCAGATCAGCGACCTCCTGTACCTCCCCGAATCGATTAGCGGGAACCATTTGCTTTAGTTGGTCAACAGGCAGCTCTGAAGTCATGTCGGTTGCAATAAAACCGGGAGCAACCGCATTAACTGTGATTTTTCTTTTAGCAACTTCCTGTGCCAATGCTTTAGTAGCCGCAATCATTCCTCCTTTAGCGGCAGAATAATTCATTTGACCGGGGTTCCCTTTTAATCCCGACAGAGAAACGACGTTAACAATTCTTCCGTATCGGTTGCGAAGTAATGGCTGTATCAACGTTTTTGTAACATTGTACATTCCTTTGAGAGATGTATCCACCACATCGTCCCAATCTTTCTCGGTCATCATCAGTAAAAGATTATCACGTGTGATGCCCGCATTATTCACAATGGTTTCAATGGTGCTTTCCGGGTTCTTTTCCAACCATGTTCCCAAAACAGTAGTTACTTCTTCAAAATTTTCTACTCTGAATCCCAGAGCTTCAGCTGAGCCTCCATTGTTTTGAATGGTTGTAACGGTTTCTTCTGCCGCTGCGGCATTGCTGGCATAATTCACCAAAATATGATAACCGTGGTCTTTAGCAAGGGTAATGGCAATTGCCCTTCCTATTCCTCGTGATCCTCCTGTAACTAGCGCACACTTCATAACTGATATCAAAAATTAAACTCGGCTTTTAAGAAAACCGATCAGCTTATTAATTTGTTCAAATTGAGGTACATCAGATTCACAAACAGGAACCAGGTTGCGAATCTCCGAATACCATTTTTGTGATGTTTCTGACAAATTCTGTGCCACCTCAAGAATATCTACCGCCTGACAGATTGCAATGAACTCAATAGCCATAACCTGATAAGCATTTTCTATTACACGCTCTGCCAGTATTGCTGAGTTCATACCCATCGAAACCAAATCCTGATTATCGTTGTTATTGGTAATAGAATGTACATAAACCGGGTTGGCAAGTGTTTGATTTTCGGCTGTTGTGGATGTTGCTGTGAACTGCATTCCCTGAAGACCGAAATTCAAACCTAAGGTTTGTTTATTAAGGAACGGTGGGAATTTTTCGTTCATTTTAGCATTCATCATATAATTCAGCTGACGTTCTGCCAACATGGTTAATTTCGTAACAACGATTTTCATCTTATCCATTTCCAGTGAAATGTAGTCACCATGGAAATTCCCTCCGTGATACACGTTTTGTGTTTCCAGATCAACAATAGGGTTGTCATTTGCCGAATTAATTTCCTGCTCAAGAATAGTTCTTGAAGTTTCCAGTGTATCCCAAACCGGGCCTAAAATTTGAGGAACACATCGGATACTGTAATATTCCTGAACTTTTTCACGGAAAATATTCTGTCGGCTTTCCTCCGTATCAGAGAAAAGAAAATCTTCTCTTTTTCGAATCAATTTACTTCCTGATACTGCTGCACGCATTTCTGCTGCAACCTTCTGCTGTCCGGCATGCATTTTAGCTGCATTAAGTTCCAGTGAAAAAGAATCGTCGTAGGACGAAATAATCTCATTCAACATGGAAGAAGCAATGATCGACAAATGCAACAGATTCTTGCTATTAAAATAGTTGAGAACACCCACCCCGGTCATACAGGAAGTACCATTAATAATGGCAAGTCCGTCACGAAGTTGTAATTCAAGAGGTGTTATTCCTTTTTGAGCAAGTAATTCAGCGGTCTTTAAACGTTCTCCTTTGTGATAGGAATATCCCTCACCAATCAATCCTAAAGCAAGGTGAGCCAGCTGAACAAGGTCTCCGCTCGCTCCAACACCACCATGCTCAAAAATTTCAGGATAGATATCTGCATTTAGAAATTCAGTGATTTTCTCTACAACCCCCGGACTGATCCCGGATTTTCCTAAAGAAAGTGAGTTTAACCGGCAAAGCATTACGGCTCTTACCTGTTTTTCAGAAAGTGCTTTTCCGGTTCCGTTGGAGTGACTGCGTATGAGGTTGTATTGTAACTGGTTCAGGTGTTCTTCACTGATCTTGTACTGAGCCATCGGACCAAACCCCGTATTGATTCCGTATATTACTTTATTGGATGCAAATTCTTTTAAGAAAGCGTATGATTCATGGACATTCTTTAACTGATTTTCAGTTAAAGTTACCGGTTGATTTTTATCAATAAATGACTTTAAGTCGGTTAAATTAAGACTCATTTTATACGATTCAATTCCACAATTCTATAGTCACAAGACTCCCAAAAATACAAAGGCCAAAATTAGATAAAAAAATTAACTTTGCCCCATTGATAGATAGAAATCGGGCATTTGTCGTATTGAAGCAGATTCATGGGGAAAGTTTTTGTGAAATGGTATAAGTTCTGGAAGTCTAGAAAGTGGCTTTTTATCCTGCTTTCAGTACTGTTCACATCGGTTCTAGTGAATGGAATAGTGAAGCTTACGATTTTACAGGATATCACCAAGTCTGTCGATGGGGGTGAAGTCTTTGCGGAGTATTCGGACCTGTTAAATAACAAAGGGTTAAATCAGGATCTGCTGATCTCAATTGCATCGGATGAAGTTGATTTTGATAGTCTGCAACGTGTTGCAGAGTCTGTTTCCAACGATCTTTTGCAACAGTTTCCGGGGTATTTGACGGAATTAACGCACGAAGCTCCTGATGTCAGTGAATTGTACGACCTGGTGTATGAACAGTTACCGTATTTGAAAGACACGGGTGAACTGGCCTGGATTGATAGAGATACAGTCACTGCTATATTGCAGGAGAATCATGATCGTTTATATACACCCGAAGGATTCTTCTTTAAAAAATACCTCTTTAAGGATCCGTTGGGACTGGTCCCGCCTGTTTTGTCAGCGTTCAGAAAGCGTTCTTCTCAGGGGGGCATTGAAGTAATAGAAGGCAGTTATGCGTTAGCGGATACAACAATCATCCTGAAAGGAAAACTAAGTAATGATTTTCTGACTTCTCCTGAAAAGTTAACCGTGTTGGAGGAAATGGAGAGCTGGTTACATGCTAGGTCAGAACAATCGGGGTTGACAATTGATTACTTTACGCCTTCAAGAATAGCTCTGGCAAATGCCCGACAAGTGAAAAAGGATACAACGCTAACATTAGTTGTTTCTTTACTGATCATTTTCTTCTTGCTGTTTTCGTATTATCGCAAGTGGTCAATTCCTTTTTATTTCCTTACCCCCGGAGTGATCGGGTTGCTTGTCAGTCTTGGTCTGATGGGATATTTTAAACCGGAAGTGACCGGCCTGGCACTGGGGGCAGGTGCAGTGGTGATTGGGATTATAATGGATTATTCTTTTCACTTTTTTACACATCTTAAACATACGGGATCAGTACGTGAGACTATATTGGAGGTGTCTCACCCACTGGTAATAGGTTGTCTCACTACGGTATTAGCTTTCGGGGCTCTTTTGTTTACCAATTCGGCTATTCTCAATGATTTTGGACTTTTCGCAGCACTTTCCCTGGTAGGAACCTTACTGGGAGTGTTGTCTGTTTTGCCGATTGTGTTGACAGACAAGTGGGTGGAGAAGTTTGCACAGGAAAAATCCAAAAGCAAAAAAGAACGTTCTTTTCTCAAGGGCAGAAAGATTTCAGGGAAATGGGGAATTGCAATAACTGTAGTTCTGACCATAATTGCGGTTTCCGGAATTTCGCGAGTGCGTTTTGAAGGGGATTTGGATGCCCTGAATTTTTATCCGGAGGAAATTCGTGAAGCAGAATCCCGTCATACCGGGTTTCTGGCAAAAGAGGATAAACGGCTTTTTGTTGCAGTTCGGGATGCTGATCTGGATGGAGCTCTTGTAAAGAATGAAAAACTGGCAAAAGAATTAATAAAAGCAGAGAACAGGGGGGAGATTCGTAGTTTTTTGAGTGTTTCTTCCTATCTTTTTTCAGAAAAGCAAAAAGAACGAAAGTGGCAGGAATGGTTGGGGTATTGGAGTCCGGTCAAGGAAAACCTATATGAATTACTAGATGTTTTTTCAGATGAAGCAGGATATTCGGAGATTGCCTTTAACGAGTTTAAGGAACGTATTGAACAACGTCCGGAAGATATAGATCCAAAGGATTTTGTGATTACGGGAGAGTTGTTTGATAAGCTGGTCAGTTCAAAAAATGATGAAGCGACTGTATTAACGGTGATAACTGCTTCGCGGGAAAACCTGGAAGAGGTTAAGAACTCCTTGCGATCAGACAATGATTTTGTTGTTTTAGACCGATCGGACCTGGCGTCGAAGATGGTAGAGGCTGTAGAGTCTGATTTCAATTACATCCTATATGTATCTTCTTTAATCGTATTTGTTGTATTGCTGATTAATTTCGGTCGGATTGAGCTGACGTTAATTACTTACCTCCCAATGATTCTAAGTTGGTTGTGGATTCTTGGGTTTGCCGGGTGGATGGACATTAAGTTTAACCTGGTGAATGTGGTGGTGACTACCTTTATTTTTGGACTGGGAGATGACTTTGCTATTTTTGTTACAGAAGGAAAGCTGAATAAGTTTCGAACAGGAAGTAACAGTATGGCTTCTTTCCGAACAGGAATCATCCTTTCAGCTATTACAACAATTGTTGGTACGGGTGTACTTGTTCTGGCAGAACACCCGGCAATACATAGTATCGGTTTAATCAGTATTGTCGGATTGATTTCTATTCTATTTATCTCCCTTGTCGTTCAGCCCATACTATTTGATTTTTTCATTTCGGGACGAACAGAGAAAGGGAAAGCGCCGTTAACACTGTCGGGTTTTTTCATTTCTGTATTTGCTTTTTCGTTTTTTCTTTCTGGTTGTGTTATTATTTATGGCGCACTCCTGATTTTTAAGATAATTCCTTTTGGGCAAAAAGGACTGAAGAAAACCATGCACAGAATCCTGCAGGCGTTTACCTGGGCGCAGGTGTATGTCATGGTAAACCTGCGTAAAAAAATCATTAACCGGGACCTTCTGGATTATAAAAAACCGGCAGTGATTATTGCTAATCATCAGTCATTTGTAGATATTCTGGTAATGATCATGTTGGATCATCGTGTGATTATTATGACCAACAAATGGGTCTATAACTCTCCTTTTTTCGGAGCAGCAGTGCGTTATGCGGATTACCTGCCGGCTTCGGACGGGTATGAAAATATGATGCCCCGCATCCGACAATTGGTTGATGATGGGTATTCCATCATGATTTTTCCGGAAGGAACACGCAGCAGAAGTGAAGACATTGGTAGATTTCACAAAGGTGCTTTTTATCTGGCGGAAGAGCTTAAACTGGACATTCAACCGATTGTATTGCACGGATTCCACTTTGCTATGTCCAAGTCGGACTTTCTATTGAAGAATGGGGAGATCACTGTCAAGGCTCTTCCAAGAATCGCTTATGATGATACAAGTTTTGGAACCACTTATGCAGAAAAAACGAAAAAAATCAGTCGTTATTTTAAGGAAGAATATAAGCGTCTGCAACAGGAGCGAAAAAACGAAAGATACATCCGGCAGGTTTTAGTATTGAATTATCTTTACAAAACACCATCTATTGAATGGTATTTCCGAATCAAATACCGCCTTGAAAAAGCAAACTATCAGTTGTATCACGAAATGATCGATGACCGAAAAAACATATATGATTTAGGTTGCGGATTGGGCTTTCTGAGTTATTACCTGAAAGTAGCAGACACCGGAAGAACCATTCATGGTTATGATTACGATGAAGAAAAAATAGAAATTGCTGCTAACTGTTATCTGAAAGATGATTCGATTCATTTTTCCTGTGCTGCTATTGAAACTGTATATCCGGAAAATGCAGACGCTATTTTCCTGATGGATGTTTTACACTATATGCCGCAAGAAAAGCAGGTTCAGGTACTGGAGAACTGTTTGAAGGGGCTCAATGAAAACGGTATTTTATTTGTCAGAGATGGTATTGCAGATGATCCGGACCATCATAAAAATACAGAGCGAACCGAAGTGTTGTCGACACAGATTGTCAGGTTCAATAAAACGGTGGGAGACCTCCACTTTTTTACCAGTACATTTATGAAGGACTTTGCGGAGAAGCACAGGTTACAGTTAGAGATGGTTTCCCACTCTAAAACAACATCTAATCACCTCTTTATTCTTCAAAACAAAAATGAGTAGAGAAGCAGAATATGATGTTGTTGTAATTGGAGGGGGGCTTGGTGGATTGATCTGTGGAGCATTGCTTTCGCGTTATGGGAAACGGGTGGTTGTACTTGAAAAAAACCACCAGATAGGAGGGAATTTACAAGTGTTTAGCCGTGACAAGGTAATCTTTGATACAGGTGTTCACTATATAGGAGCGCTTGCGAAAGGAAACAATCTGGATCGGTTTTTTAAATTTTTGGGAATTCGAGAGGGGTTAAATCTTGTTCGTATGGATGTAGATGCAGCAGATCGGATTCATTTTGGAAACGAAGATAAATTCTACCCGATAGCACAAGGGTATGATAATTTCTCAAAGCAACTGACAACTGTTTTTCCGGAGAGCAAAGCAGAAATTGAGGGCTATTGTCGCTTGATTCAGGACGTTTGTTCTGCTTTTCCATTGTATAATCTCAGGTACGATCAGGCCGACTATTTTTCTAGCGATTTCTTCACGACTTCTCTACAGGAAATGTTAGAAAAAACGATTAGTAATAAACGTCTCAGAGAGGTGTTAACAGGAAATAGCTTGTTATACGGTGCAAACGCTGAAATAACACCCTTTTATGTACATGCACTGGTCGTTGACGGGTACATTAGAAGTGCACACCGTTGTGTGAAAGGAAGCTCCCAAATTGCCAAATTGCTTGTGAAAAATATCCGGGAGAATGGTGGTGAAGTACTAAAGCGGGCAGAGGTTGAGAAATGTGAAATAGAACAGGGAAGGGTAGCTGCTGTTTGTTTGACAGACGGTAGAAGAATAAAGGGCCTCGACTTTATTAGCAGTCTTCATCCGAAGGCAAGTATCCGCCTTGTAGGAGAAGCCAACTTCCGAAAGGCATTTGTCAGTAGAATTACTACCCTGACAGATACGCAGTCTGCTTTTTCTGTGCATATAAAATTTAAACCAGGAAGTTTTCCTTATCTGAATTATAATATATACCATCATAAAACTCCGGAGGGGGTGTGGAAAGCAAAAGGTAAGGTTGATGAATCCTGGCCCTGTACGTTAATGGTTTCTATGACAGTGCCGGATACCGATTCCAACTATGCCGAAGCGGCGTCTGTTCTAACCTATATGGATTATGCGGAAGTAAAACCATGGGAAACGAGTTTTAATACGGTTGCGCTTCCGGGAGAACGTCCCGATTCGTATTATCGTTTTAAAAAAAGATGTGAAGAAAGAGTATTGGATGAACTGGAGGTTGTGTTCCCGGAAATCAGGGAGAAAATAGAATCGGTTTACAGTTCAACCCCCCTGACGTATAAGAACTACATTGGTGATCTGACAGGTAGCATGTACGGTATTCAGAAAAATGCCGACAATCCGGTGGCGACAATGGTTGATCCACGAACAAAAATTCCGAACTTTTTTCTGACGGGACAAAGCATAAACCTGCATGGTATTATTGGTGTTACAGTAAGTGCCTTTGCTACATGTATGCACCTGATTGACGGGAAAACATTGATAGAAGATCTGAACCGGATAAACTAAGTAAAGAGTGATAGATTCCGGCGACATACCACAAACAATTACGTATGATTCTATTCAACGGCTTATTCAGCAAATGAATTTTAGTGAAGTGGTTTATTCTCAGGGGGAGGAAGGCCCTAATTTGTGGGCGATGCTTTTCTTGTTAGTACCAATAATAATAGGGTTGTATTTTTTGTTTTTTAGTACTACCCGAATGTGGCAAAAAGGAATTTTTCCGAAAAGATTAGCTTACAATCAAGTTAACTTGTTTGATGCGTATGTGGTTTTGGGTATTCACATGATGAAGAAAGATATCTCGGACTATAAGGAACAAACAACTTATTTCAGATCCTATCTTAAGAACAGGTTTGCTAATGATATGGATTATTCCCTTGAGAATTTGAGAAACATGTTGAAATTGGATGTTTCACTCGAATCAACATTGGCGTGGTTGCAAAAGAAAATGCCGGAAGCAGAACGGATTCAGGTGATTGACTTTCTGGCAGATTTAGCTTTTTATGATCATCAGGCGCATCCTCGGGAGATTGCAATGATTAATCGTGTAGCAGATATTCTGGAAGTAGACCGGCAACAGGTAACGGCAATTTTATCTATTCGTTTTCAACGTTATGAAAAACAACAATCAAGAAAGACGCCTGTTAGAGATGATGAGCGGATACAAGCTTCACTCCGCATTCTTGGACTGGAGAAACTAGTTTCTTTTGAAGAAATAAAACAGGCGTACAGAAAGATGGTGCGTCGTTTTCATCCGGATCGGTTTGCACGAATGTCAAAAGAGGAACAGGAAATGGCACACGAACGATTTACGGAAATCAATCTGGCATACGAATACCTGGAAGGAAGGTTTAATTGAATATGTTACCTGAATGAGTGCTATTGATACCTTTTTTGCATTGACAGATGAACCTGCAGCTGGAGATAACTTGATTCTTTCTTCTGGTTTAAATGTGTTTGCACTTATTTTCATAGGTACTTGGATTGCTATTTATCAGCTGAGGAAAGCCTATAAAAATTTTGTTTTTCGACCTTTCAAAACCAAAAGAACCCGTTTTAAGGTGTCGGTTATGATTGCTGTACAAATGTTGATTAGAGACCGGGACGATCTGAGAGAGAAGCGGATTTATATGACAAAGTATTTTTTGCGAAAGGAGAAAAGTTCTTTGTCGGGAAGAGAGATTGTTCAGACCATACGCTATTATATAAGCAAGGGGATAGATACCAGAGGTGTGTTAAGATTTGTCAGAAAACGCTTTACACAGGATGAAAAAACGCAGCTTATCGACTTGTTGGTTGATCTTGGGTATTATAATCAACAGGTCAATTCATCGGAGATGGAATATTTATTTAGGGTTGCGAGCAAAATTTCTTTTTCCGAAGAGGAGCTTAAAGTAATTATAGGCGTTCGGGAACGGTATTATAACAAGACCAGAAGACAGGTTCCGAAAGAAGAGGGGCAATCCGAAGTGGAAAAGAATCTTTTAGTTTTGGGGCTGGATACGGCAGTCGATTTTGAAGAAATAAAACAGGCGTACAGGAAAATGGTACGTCGCTTTCACCCGGATAGATTTGTTCGAATGTCTAAAGAAGAGCAGGAAATGGCGCATGAACGTTTTACAGAGATCAATCTGGCATATGAATACCTCGAAAGGAGGTTTAATTAGAATAAGTTGATTTTACTATTTTTGACAAAAAGAGACATGAGAACACTTCTTTTATTTTCAATAGTTGCGTTGTTGACAGGTGCATGTAAAAAAGATACGTTTGATGCTGAAGAACAACTGAAAAAAGACAAAGAGATTATAGAAAAATATTTGGCGGATAATGATCTAACAGCTGAGTCAACTGCGAGTGGGTTATATTATATTGTCAACCAGCAGGGAAGCGGTTCGAATCCGACATCTACAAGTGACGTTACTGTTGCTTATATCGGGTATTATACCAATGGGAATACGTTTGATCAAAGTTCAGTTTCCGGAGTTACTTTCAATCTGCAGAATGTTATTAAAGGGTGGACGGAAGGAATTCCAAAATTCAAACAGGGGGGAAGCGGAGTGTTACTTATTCCTTCGGCATTGGGCTATGGTCCGAACGGAAACAGCACTGTGCCTCCGAATACAGTCCTGATTTTTGATGTCGAAATACTGGAAGTATTGAATTAATTCTGCTATAACAACTCTGTTCTTTTTGCTCGTAATGTTACCAGAATAAAACTCAGGAAAACAACGGTAATCGAACTGAGCGGCATAAGTATTGCAGCTATTAATGGAGAAAGCATTCCGGTAGCGGCAAAGGAAAGTCCTATGATATTATAGAGCAGGGAAAACAGAAAGCAGATTTTTAACGCTTGTTTTCCGTATGCGGCCAACTCCATGATATTGGGAAGTTTAGAAAAATGTCCAGCGTCCAGAATACCATCACATGCAGGTGAGAATTGGTAGATGTTGTCTGAAACGGCAATTCCGACATCACTTTGTTTCAGTGCTCCCGCATCGTTAAGCCCATCACCGAACATAAGTACACGTTTTCCATTTTCCTGTAGCGAACGGATATATTCCAGTTTCATTTGCGGACTCTGATGAAAATTCAGGAGAGAACTTTCTGAGAAAAGCTTTTCGAGGGAGTCTCGTGAGCGCTCATTATCGCCAGTCAAAACATGCAATTTATACCCTTTTTTCTGCCACGTACTGATGAGGTTTTCGATGTGCGGTCGGAATACCTGACGAATGTAAAAACGCCCGATAATGTAACCGTTCCATTGGATAAAGGAAGTGGTTTCCTCATCAATTTTTTCTGTATCAACAAAACGATAAGATCCGATTTTCAATTGATTCAAAGAAGTACTTGCTGCAATACCTAATCCGGCATGTTCTTCAAACTCCCCTGAAATAGGTTCGTATTCGTAGTTGTGCTGAATATAAGAACGGATAGCAACACTCATGGGGTGTGTTGAACTGCGCGTTGCAAAATCAATTAAAGCAAGTTGATCCGGAGTTAGTAGCTCTCCTTCATACGTTACATCTTTTGAAGAACCAAGGGTTAGTGTTCCGGTTTTGTCAAATACAACATCCGTAATTTCATCCAGGTCTTCTATTACCCGGGTGTTTTTTAAATACAAACCATTGCGTCCGATGGCTCTCAGGATATTGCCAAAAGTAAAAGGATAGGAGAGCGACAACGCACAGGGACAAGCTACAATCAATACTGCTGTTACAACCGGGACAACCATAGAAGGATCAATCCACAACCAGAAACCGGCAATGATACAGGTAATAATAAGCAGTACAAGAAGGAAGTAACGTGAAACAGTGTCCTGAATTTTCGACAGACCTGATTTTTCACGTTTAAAAACTTCATTATTCCACAAATCAGTCAAATAACTACGCTTTACCTGTTCTTTGACTTTTACCCGGGCAGATTTACCAATTAACTTTCCGCCTGCAAACAAAACAGCATTCGCTGATTTTTTTATCTGGTCGGACTCTCCGGTGACAAAGCTATAATCCATCCTCGCCTCACTATCCAAGAGAATGGCATCGGCAGGAAGAATTTCCTCATTATGAATCAGAAGCTCGTCGCCAGGTTTTATTTTTTCAATTTGTACAATTTCTTCTTTATTGTCTGCTGTAAATCGCGTAACAGCAAGCGGGAAATAGGAAGTGTAATCCCGATCAAAAGAAAGTGCCTGATAGGTTTTGTTCTGAAACCATTTACCGACCAGAAGAAAAAATATGAAACCGGCAAAAGAATCCATATATCCCGGACCGAGTCCTGAAAAAATATCATACGTACTTTTCGCGTACAGGACGAGAATCCCCAAACTGATTGGTACATCGAGATTCAGAACTTTTATGCGCAACGCTTTATATGCAGAGATCAAATAATCTTTTGCTGAAAAGAACAGAATGGGAAGTGAAAGCGCAAAGATCAGATAAGCAAAAAAATTGCGGTATTCATCAAAGGTATCATCCACATTGAGGTATTCGGGAAAGGAAAACAGCATAATATTCCCAAAACAAAAACCGGCAACTCCAAGCTGGATAATAAAATGATTGTTGATGATCTTATTTTTTTGTCCCTGGGGTTTGCCGATAGCAGGAGGATAGCCAATTGCGTCCATTAATTCAGCCATCTTTCGAAGTGAAATAACAGAATGATCAAACGTAATAGTAGCCTCCTTTTTTGTGAAATTAACCTGAGAAGATTTTACACCAGGTTGAAGCTTATGAAGGTTTTCCAGTAACCAGATGCATGAGCTGCAATGTATCTCAGGTAAAAAAGCGGTGAAATTAGTTAAATTTCCTTCTTTGAAATTAACCAGTTCGCGTGTAAGATCTTCATTATCAAGAAAGGCGTATTTACCACCGGCATCTTTTGGTTTGATTCCCGGAGCCGATTCAATGGAATAGTAAGTGCCCATTCCGTTTTCAGAAAGAATACTGTAGACCGTTTTACAGCCGGAACAGCAAAAAGGCTTTCCGTCAAAAATCAGGGGAGATTTTCCGCAATCGTCCCCGCAGTGATAACACTTTTCCATAAAAAAGGGATGTCAGACCGTTGTACTAAAAACATTTGTCATACTTCGCGGATCAGATATGCGATAGTCAAAAGCCATACAGATGTTTCTGACAAACGGGCGACCGGCATCCAGAATATAAACTGTTGTTCCGTTGATCGCTGCCAACTCGTCTTTAATGAGAGGAGTTAACTTGTTCCTGATCATAATCCACTGTAGCTCGTACCGCATCAAATCTGCAACATCCGTTTCGAAGTGACACATCAAATTTAGTATTTTTCGACGGATCAGAAGGTCTTCGGGATTTAATACGTGCCCCCGGTATATTGGTAAATCACCTTCTTCAAGAATACGATAATACTCTTCCACTACCTTAACGTTTTGAGCAAACATGTCCCATGAGTCACTGATAGAGGATACTCCAAGACCAATCATCAGCTCATTGTGGTCAGTAGTGTACCCCATGAAATTGCGGTGCAGTCTGTGCTCTTTCAGGGCAATATATAAATCGTCTTCTGGAAGTGAGAAGTGATCCATTCCTACTTCGATATAACCGGCATTCTCAAGAAGCTCTTTTCCGAGTTCATAAAGGGCACGCTTATACGAATCAGAAGGGAGGTCCATTTCCGTAAATCGGCGTTGTCCGGGTTTAACCCAGGGAACATGAGCGTAACTGTAAAAAGCAATTCGCTCAGGACGAAGTTGGTTGACAAGCGAAAATGTTCTTTCGATACTTTCCAGTGTTTGGAAAGGAAGACCATAAATCAAATCGAAATTAATAGACTTATAACCGATTCTTCGGGCAACATCCACTACTTCTTTTACCATGTAAAACGGCTGAATCCGGTTGACGGTAATCTGAACTTTTTCATCGAAATCCTGTATCCCAAGACTTAATCTTCTGAATCCCAGATCATATAATACTTGTAGATGATCAGCAGTTGTGTTGCGGGGATGTCCTTCAAAACTAAATTCATGATTGTCAGCGATCAGGCTGTCTTTAAGAATCCCCTCAACCAGAATTTTGAGATTTTCAGGTGAGAAAAAGGTAGGAGTTCCTCCCCCAAGGTGAAGCTCCTTAATTTTTGGCGTGCCACCAAACGTTTCTTTATACAACTCCCATTCTTTAAGAATTGCATTCATGTAGGGTACTTCAACTCCGTGATTTACAGTAATCCGGGTGTTACAACCGCAATACGTACACAAGCTTTCGCAGAAAGGAAGGTGGATATATATACTAATACCCTGCTCATCATTGGTTTCCTCGAAACGTGTACGAACAGATTTCCTCCATTGCTCCTGTGTAGGTGCTGTTTCCCAGTGTGGTACCGTGGGATACGAAGTGTATCGTGGTCCGGGGACGTTGTATTTCGCTATTAAATCATGATTAAGAATCATATTGCGAAATTACATTTGCTATATAGTTTAAAATATGACGATTGTCAGGTTTTCGGACTAATTTTTATCAGTTGTTTTTCGGGAGAAGGCAGGAGACAATAGGATTCCTCGCAGAGTACATCAAAAAATTCGTATTATTGTTAAAATGGAAATTCATGTTTAAAGTATTTCTGATCTTCATTTTGGTGCTTACAGCCTGTTCTTCCCCCGTTCCGGAAATTATTTCGCCGGAACCTGTAAATGCACCCTCTGATTTTCAGATTTTTATGCCTGAAAAGCTTGTTTTTTTATCGGGAGAACCGGATTATTATAATCCAAACCTGATCACAGCAAAAGCTACAGACAGCCTTGCTATTCGTTCCGTATTGGTGCATAGTCTGTTAAATCTTGATCCGGGATATCGACTGGAGCGCAATCTGGATTATACCTATTATCGAAATGCCCTACGGTATCTGGATGAAGAATTGTTGTATAACAGAAAGAGTATTCACAAAAGGAGATTCCGGTATTCGGGTAATTATTTTTTGGCACCTGTTATTACAAATCAGAAAAAGAAATCCAGTGATATTGTACAACAATTGTTTGGTTTGGGTGCTGTTGCAATTGAATATGCGGGATTGAGTGAAAATAGGTTCCGGATTATTTCAGATTCTGTTATACAACTTAAAAAGATGGATCCGGAAGACAGAAGAGAGGAGTGGTTTATACAATCGGAACAGGTGAAGGATACATTTCCGTTTGGAACAGTAGTTTCGCTAGGCACACCGGAAGACTGGCATAAAAGATTAATCAACACTCCAGGATTGGGTTGGATAACAATCCATGAGAAAAAAAGACACCCGGTTGGTTATCCGGATGAAGAATATTTTTTGTTTTATGGGAATAGAGTAAAACGCAGTTATTTGTACGACAATACAGGTAGATTTGACAGATGTATTGACTCAATGATGTCGGAAGGAGAGTTTATCCGAAAACAGGTTTTTGATCTTACCTATGATTCGTTGGAAATGCCAGCACAGCTTGTCTTTTTTTCAGAGACACAATCAGGGTTGAAGCAGATGATGAGTAAACATGTGTTTCACTGGAAATAAAGAGGAACTTAGCGATAAATAGTTATGATTTCAAAGCAGGAAATTGTAACTTCGGACAGAATTAATTGCAAAAATTTTTAAAAATGAATAAAATAAATTGGTTAGTACTTGGAGCTGCAGCCGTAATTCTTTCATCTTGCGGAGGATCAACAGAACCTGAAGAAGAAAAAGTAGAGGAGAAAGTAATAAAAGAATGTTACTATACCTACAACCCGGCAAATTCCAAAATGACGTGGACGGCGTATAAATTTACGGAGAAAACACCTGTAAGTGGTACGTTCAACGAAGTTAATATCGAGGGAGCAGAAGTGTTAAATGACCCTATCGCACTATTGGAAGGTTTGTCTTTTTCCATTCCAATTGCGACGATTAATACACAAAACCCGGAACGTGACGAAAAAATTAAAAATTCCTTTTTCGGGGTGCTTGAGAATACATCTGTACTGACAGGAAAAGTTCAATCACTAAAAGATGATGGTAAGGCCGAAGTTGTTATGACAATTAACAATAGAGAGAAGGTGGTGGAAGGAACATACACATTAGTAGAGGGAGATTTCAAATTTATGGCTACTGTTGATTTGGCAGCTTTTGAAGCGCTAAACGGAGTGGAGGAGTTGAATAAGATTTGTCATGATTTGCATATTGGAGCGGATGGAGTATCTAAGCTTTGGGAAGTTATAGATGTTTCCTTTGAGACAAAACTGAACATGGATTGTAATTAATTTATTGTTGAATTGAAAACCCGGAATCAAATGTTGATTTCGGGTTTTTTTATTCGCTTTTCTTTTAAATTGCGTTCTGAGTTTGAGAAATTAAAATAATTTTGTTCAAATTAAGTTATCTAAGCAACATTGTGTTGCTTGATTTTTCATGACAAGATTGAAACTACATATATTTTCAGCTGTATTGTTGGTTGCTTTAGTCCTTGCCTGTTCTACAGAGAAGGATGCTGCGCTTAATCGGTTTTATCACCAGACGACTACAAAATACAACGGATGGTTTAATGCAAATGAACTGATTAATGAGGCCATGCGGGGGTACCTGGTGAACCGGGAAGAGGATTTTACGGAAATTTTGCCGATTGAACCTTTGCCGGATGAAGAGAGTGCTCTTGGGATGACACCTGCTTTAGACACGGCTGTTTCGAAGTGCGTTAATGTGATCAGCCGGCATAGTATGCCATCAATGGAGGGGCGTTCTAAAAAGGAAGAGTATAATAAGTGGATTGATCGTGTTTGGTTGACAATTGGCAAATCGAAATACATCAAAGGAGAATATCAGGATGCTATCGATCAGTTTGAATATGTTACCAAGTTTTTCAAAAATAAACCGAGCAAATTTACGGCGAAGATCTGGATTGTTAAATCACATGTGCGGTTAAAAGACTACCGTTCAGCGGAACTTCTGTTGAAAGAAATTGAAAGAGACAGTGAAAAGGTGAAAACGGCACTTGAAGAGAAAAAATCCTCTGAAAAGAGTTCGTCGAAGATCATCCGAAAACAAAACAAGAAGAAAAAAGGAAAGAAGGAGAAACCGCTAAAGCTCCCAAAAGATTTTGAGTACGAATTTAACAAAGCCAAAGCGGATCTGTACATTGAAACCGGTAAGCTTGCAGAAGCGGAGAAGGCGATGGTAGAAGTCGTTCGTACTTGTAAGAACCGAAAAGAAGCAGCACGTATGCATTACATTTTGGCACAATTGTCAGTTCGTAATGGAAACAATTCGCAGGGAGTTGAGAACTATACAATGACATTGCGCAAAACGGCCAAGTTTAATATGCACTTTTCTGCTCGCCTTAATCGCGCTATGGCTTCTTCCGGAGCAAACCGGGAGAAACTGCGGAAAGAATTGAACAAAATGCTGCGCGATTCGAAAAATGCAGAATACAAAGATCAGATTTATTTTGCATTGGGAGATATGGATCAGTCCGGAGGAGAGATTGATCTGGCGATGCAAAAATTTACAAAATCTGTTTATTATTCGGTAAGTAATGACCGTCAAAAAGGAGCGAGTTATGAACGAATGGGGGACATTCGTTTTGGACAGCGGGATTATATCAGAGCACAAAAGTATTATGATAGTTGTGTTCAGGTAGTTTCCGAAGATTATAAAAACTATGACCTGGTTCGTACCCGGGCAATGCGATTAAAAGATCTTGTTGTTTCCATTGAGACAGCTGAACACAATGATAGTTTGTTGCGTATTGCTGCGATGCCTGAGGACCAAAGACTGGCATTTGTAGAAAAGGTAAAGAAACAGCTTGAAGAAGAAGAACGCATCAGACAGGAGGCAGAAGCAAGACGATTGGCTGAAATACAAGCAATGCAAGCATCTTCTTCAGGGCCTAACCAGGGCGGTTCAGGAGGTAAATGGTACTTCTATAATCAGAAACAAAGAACCGAAGGTTTTGAGGACTTTAAGCGTATTTGGGGACAAAGAACGTTTGAAGATGACTGGAGAAGAAGTAATAAAATGCCGACAATTGCTGATATGGGTGACGGAACTTCCGAAGAAGGTGAGTTGGCAGACAGCCTTGCTGAAGAGACAGAGCCTGTAGATCCGTTTGCAGTTGAAACATTACTTGCCGGAATTCCTGAGGGTGATAGTTCTATAGCGGCTCTTCAGGAAGAGATGCTGGAAGCTAAATACAAAGCAGGGCGAATTTATCAGGGTGAACTGGAAGAAGACCAGCTGGCAATTGAGCAATACGAAGACATTATTTCAAGAAAGATTGAAGATAAACACATTTTACTTTCTTCTTTCCAACTCTATCAATTATACCAGGGCAAGGATGAAGCGAAAGTAAGTGAGCATAAAAACTACATCCTGAATAATTATCCGAATAGTGATTACGCTAATTTTATCCGTGATCCGAATTTCTTTATAAAGAAAAAGGAACGGGAAAAACTGGACATGGATGATTACCTGAAGGTGGTCGATCGTTTTGGCCAGGGAATGTATTCCATTGTTAAAATCAGAGCGAATTCCATTATTGAGAATGACCCGGCGAATGCTTACCGATCGGGCTATATGTTGCTGTCGGCAATGTCACAGGCAGCGCTAACCCGGGAGAAAGAAGAAACAATTCCTGCTTTTGAACTCGTTATAGAGTCCTTCCCGGGTACACCTGAGGCGGAGAGAGCACAACTAATGATTGATATTATTAAAAACGGATATTCAGAAGATATCATTGCCGACTTTGGTGCTACCGAGTCTGAATTTGAATACAACCCTTCTTCTCCGCTGATGGTAATAATCCTTTTGGAGAAAGACGACAATACAAACGAAGCAAAGACCAATGTGTCGAATTTCGGACGTGAGTTTTTCAGTTCAGAGAAATTGAAAGTCCAATTGTCACAATTCGATGAAAACCGCCCTTTCCTTATGGTTCGCGAATTCGAGAATGAATCTAAAGGAAATAAATACCTGACTTCTTTCCTGCGTACGAAAAAACATATTGGGGATTTACAGGACAGACAGATATTTTTGATTACGAATGATAATTTTGTAAAACTTATAGGCAACAAAAACCTGGATGGTTATTTAAAATTCTATAAAGATTTTTATTAGTTATGGCGGTATTTAAGGGACAGAAAGAGAAGATGATGCTAGACGGGCCGGAGAACCTGAATCGTTTAGTAATTGGGGCGGAGATTACAGGAAACCTGAAAACACTGACCAGTATCCGGTTGGACGGAGTGGTTACCGGAACAATTGATTGTGGAGCTAAACTCGTTTTAGGCACAAAAGGAGTGGTGAAAGGAACCGTAAATGCTAAACAGGCAGAGATAGAAGGGACCATAGATGGAGATCTTTTTATTTCGGAGTTATTGATTTTACGGGCGACAGCCAAGATAAACGGAGACATTTCAACAAAAAAACTAATCATCGAAGATGGTGCGGAGTTTAACGGAGCCTGCCGTATGGGTGAAGGAGAAGAAAACCGTAAACCGGCAAAGTCGGAAGATGAAGTTCTTCAGGAACAGCGTGAAGAGGATCTGGTATACTAAGTATAGACATGGAATCTCCCAAAGAACCTGGAAACGGGAAGCAATGGATCAAATTTACCTCGCTTGGACTTCAGATGGGGATTACGATTTATTTGGGAAGTTTGTTGGGAGAGTGGCTCGATGACAAATATCCTTCAGAGTCTTTTTCATATTTTAAAATAGTAACACTTATAGCAGTTTTTATTGCTATCGTTTCCGTAATTCGGGAAGTAATTAAAATGAATAACTGATGCAGGCGAAAGAAATCAAGCAGATTCTGGTTTTTAGTCTTATTTCCGTTTTTTTTCTGTTAGCGGGGTTTTTTACACACCAGTACGTATTACAAAGTACAGAGACAGTTGTGAACTATAGCTTATTTGCAGTTTATTTGTTTTTTGCACTGTCTGCGATTTTTATTTTTTCAATAGTATTATTTGTAAGTACAATGGTTCCGGATAAAACAGGCCTGGCTTTTTTAGCATTGATTATGGTCAAGCTAGGCTTTTTTCTGCTACTTTTTTACAAAACAACATTGGGAACAGAAGGAATAGCGATGGCAGGAAAAGTGGGGATAATAGTACCGTTATTCCTTTTTATGATTTTAGAGTCAACTGCAGTATTTCGTTTTTTAAACAAACAATAATTACGTGAGTCAAAGGCAGGTGAAATGTTTGTTGCCGGATGGGGAGTTTAAATAAGACGCTTCATTCGATAAAAAAGTTTGTAATTACAATTAAATGTGTACTTTTGCACCAAATTTTTGGATAACACATAGTTTATAGATTGTTATGGGCGTCATTTTGAGATCATTTCGATATTTAACAGCCTTGGTGTTGATGGTAACGGGAGGATTCGCGTATGCGGGGAGTTCAGAAGATCATCACGGAAAAGGTGGCGGACAGGTAGATACGCCGGAGGAAGTAAAGGATTATATTGATCACCACTTACAGGATGCTCATGATTTTATCTTTTTTACGGATGGAGAGACCGGGAAACATTATGGTTTTCCGCTTCCGGTAATTTTGTGGGATGACGGTCTTCATGTTTTCATGTCTTCAAAGTTCCATCACGGAGAGGAGATCGTTGAAAGTAAAGGAAATTACTATACACTGTACCACGGGAAAATCTACAAGACAGACGAGCTGGGAACAGTGGACTATGACGATGAAGGTCACGTTACAAATGCAAAGCCTTTGGACTTCTCGGTTACGAAGAATGTTGTAGGAATTATCTTTGCGTTTGTGTTGATGTTGTTGTTGTTCGGAAGTCTTGCCAAATCGTATAAAAAAGGTCCGATACCTACAGGTGTAGGTCGTTTCCTTGAGCCTTTGGTGCTATACGTACGTGATGAGATTGCCCGTCCGAATATCGGGGAAAAGAAGTATAAGCGTTTTATGGGATTCCTGCTGACGGTATTCTTTTACATCTTTATCCTGAACCTTGTCGGATTGACTCCTCTAGGGTTTAACGTTACAGGAAATATCGCAGTAACAATGGTGCTTGCGTTGTTTACCTTCTTTATTGTTCAGTTTTCCGGAAACGGGGATTACTGGAAACATATTTTCTGGATGCCGGGTGTTCCTGTTCCTATGAAAATTATTCTGGCACCAATTGAGGTGTTGGGGATGTTCACAAAGCCTTTCTCACTTATGATTCGTCTTTTTGCCAACATCACGGCAGGACACACAGTAATGATGAGTTTGATCGCTTTGATGGTGTTGATGAAAGCTTCCTTCGGACCGGTTGGTTCTACGGGGATGTCATTGGTACTTTCTTTGTTCATCTTTTTAATCGAATTGTTGGTTGCTTTCCTGCAGGCATTTATCTTTACAATGTTGTCGGCACTGTTTATCGGTGTTGCCGTTGCAGATCATGACCATCATTAATTTAAGTTGTATTTTTTAACCGTTCAAAATAAATAGTATGTCACTAAATTTAATTGGAGCTGGATTAATCGTTATCGGAGGAGGTATCGGTTTGGGTCAGATCGGTAGCAAAGCGATGGAAGGTATCGCTCGTCAGCCGGAAGCAGCAGGTAAAATCCAAACAGCGATGATCATCATCGGTGCACTTTTGGAAGGTCTTGCATTTGGTGCTTTGATCCTTGGACAATAATCCAAACAAAATTCCTTACCTTGCAACGGTTGGTTGTAAGGTAAGGTTATTTCAGAACAAATAATTGAACAAGATATACCTAGAACATGGATAAATTAGTTAATGATTTTTCGATTGGATTGTTTGCGATGCAGGCAGTTTTGCTTCTTATCATCATTCTTGTGATGAAAAAGTTTGCTTGGAAACCGATCCTTTCAGGAATTGAAGAGCGTGAGAATAAAATTCAGGATGCTATTAGTGCTGCAGAGAAAACACAAGCTGAGATGAAAGCGTTACAGGCGCAGAACGAAAGCATGATGAAAGAAGCACGTGCTGAACGTGATGCAGTCATTCGCGAAGCGAAGGAAACAGCAAACCAAATGATTGAGAAAGCTAAAGCTGAGGCAAAAACTCTTTCTGAAAAAGAATTGGAAAATGCACGTACAGCAATTAATGCTGAGAAAGCTGCTGCTATTTCTGAATTGAAGACACAAGTGGCTTCTGTTTCGTTAGAAATTGCAGAGAAGATTGTTCGTGGAGAATTAGCTTCTGACGAGAAACAAAAAACATTGGCTTCAAAACTTGCTGAAGATATCAGCTTAAACTAATCGAAAGAGATGAAAGGAACAAAAGCAGCTTCGAGATATGCGCAGGCCCTTTTGGATCTGTCGATTGAACAGAATCAGCTGGAGCAGGTTTATGCTGACATGATAACTTTTGCTCAGGCAGTGAAAGAGACAAAGGAGTTCCAGTTATTTTTGAATAACCCTGTGATTAACAGTTCTAAGAAAAAGGACGTGTTAATGGCAGTATTTCCTGATTTTGCTCAGCTGACTTCTTCATTTATAGCTTTGGTAACGGCAAACCGCAGAGAGAATTTACTTCCTTTCATCGCGGCTAGTTTTATCGAGCAGTATAAAGCACATAAAGGAATCGTTGAGGTTACAGTGCTGACTGCCTCCAGGCTGGATGATGCTGTTCGTGAGCAGATATTGGCAAAAATAAAGCCTTCTATACAGGGCGACATCGAACTGAGAGAGGAAATTGATCCAGAATTGATTGGTGGATTTGTAGTAGAGATGGGAGACGTACGAATCGATGCAAGTGTATCGAGCCAGTTGAATAATTTGAAACAACGTTTAACAAGATAATTAAAGACTTTAAAGGCTCCGAAAACCGGAGTTCAAGTTTTAAAACAACTGTAATATGGCAGATGTAAAACCGGCAGAAGTTTCTGCAATTTTAAGAGAACAGCTTTCAGGATTTCGCTCAGAAGCGGAACTACAAGAGATTGGTACCGTACTACAGGTAGGTGACGGTATTGCACGTATTTACGGATTGAACGGAGTTCAGTACGGAGAACTTATTGAGTTCGACGGTGGACTGCAGGCAATTGCGTTGAACCTTGAAGAAGATAATGTGGGTGCCGTACTTTTGGGTCGTTCCACTACAATTAAAGAAGGTGACACAGCTAAGCGTTTGGGTCGTATTGCTTCTATCAATGTGGGAGAAGGAATCGTTGGACGTGTAGTAGATACATTAGGTAATCCGATAGACGGAAAAGGACCTATCTCTGGTGAATTGTTCGAAATGCCTATTGAGCGTAAGGCACCGGGAGTTATCTTCCGTCAGCCGGTAAACGAGCCACTTCAGACAGGAGTTAAAGCAATCGATGCGATGATTCCAATCGGAAGAGGTCAACGTGAGTTGATCATTGGTGACCGTCAAACAGGTAAAACTACTGTGGCGATCGATACAATCATCAACCAGAAAGAATTTTATGACGCAGGTCAACCTGTATATTGTATTTATGTAGCAGTTGGACAAAAAGGTTCAACGGTTGCGGGAATTGTTAAGAAATTGGAAGATGCAGGAGCAATGGCATATACTACAGTAGTTGCTGCAAACGCTTCTGACCCGGCTCCTATGCAGTTCTATGCTCCTTTGGCAGGTGCAGCGATCGGAGAGTATTTCCGTGACACGGGACGTCCGGCATTGATCGTATTTGATGACCTTTCAAAGCAAGCAGTTGCTTATCGTGAGGTTTCACTATTGCTTCGTCGTCCTCCGGGTCGTGAGGCATATCCGGGAGACGTTTTCTACCTTCACTCGCGTTTATTGGAACGTGCTGCTAAGGTGATTAACGATGATGAGATTGCTGCGAGAATGAATGACCTTCCTGCATCACTTAAGAGTGTAGTAAAAGGAGGAGGATCACTTACAGCACTTCCGATAATTGAAACACAGGCGGGTGACGTATCGGCGTATATTCCAACAAACGTTATTTCGATTACGGATGGTCAGATTTTCCTAGAAACAGACTTGTTTAACTCAGGTGTAAGACCAGCGATTAACGTAGGTATCTCTGTATCACGTGTTGGAGGTTCTGCGCAGATCAAGTCGATGAAAAAAGTATCCGGTACATTGAAGTTGGATCAGGCACAGTATCGTGAGTTGGAAGCATTCGCTAAGTTTGGTTCAGATTTAGATGCTGCTACAAAATCAGTGTTGGACAAAGGTTCAAGAAACGTTGAGATCCTTAAACAAAGAGAAGGAGACCCGATGTCAGTAGAAAAGCAGGTAGCTATTATCTATGTTGGAACAAAAGGGTTGTTAAAGAACGTACCTGTTAACAAAGTAAAAGAATTTGAAAACGAGTACCTGAATTACCTTGATGCAAAACACAGAGATGTGTTGGATCAGTTGAAGGCAGGTAAAATCAATGATGATTTGACTGATGTATTAGCGAAAGTTGCAGTTGAACTTTCTGAAAAATACTAATCGGTAAAGTAATCAAGTTTCAGATAAATGGCAAACTTAAAGGAAATACGTAACAGGATCCAGTCGGTTGGTTCGACCATGCAGATTACCTCTGCTATGAAAATGGTTTCTGCTGCGAAATTGAAGCGGGCTCAGGATTCCATCGTTCAGATGCGACCTTATGCTGAAAAGCTGAGAGATATTTTAGGAAATCTGAGTGCAACACTTGACCTTTCCGAGAATCCTTTTTCGGAAGTGCGTGAAGAAAAGAATGTATTGATCGTTCCGATTACATCTAACAGAGGTTTGTGTGGTGGATTCAACAACAATATTATCAAGCGTGTAAACGCATTGTTGAATGAACACAATGGTACTGCAGCTGTAACTATTCTTCCGATAGGAAAGAAGGTAAAGGACGCATTCAAGAACTCTTCTTTTATCAATAAGGATGAAGAACTTCCGAATAACCTTGAAGAGTTATTCAATGATCTTACATTCGAGCGTGTTGCTGAATTAGCTGATCTTTTGACAGACAAGTTCATTGCCGGAAACTATGATAAAGTAGTTATTGTATACAACCAGTTTGTGAATGCAGCGGTACAAAAGGTTACGATAGAGCAACTTTTGCCTATTGTTCCTGCTGAAGAGGCAAAAGACCTGGGGACAGAATATATCTTTGAACCAAATAAACAGGAGATTGTTGAGGATATTATTCCAAAGACGATTCGTATACAATTATTCAAAGGCATTTTGGATTCATGGGCATCTGAGCATGGTGCACGTATGACAGCGATGCACAAAGCAACGGACAATGCCGGAGCTATGAAACGTGCATTAACACTTGAATACAACAAGGCACGTCAGGCAGCTATTACAGCTGAGATCCTTGAGATCGTTGGTGGTGCTGAAGCGTTGAATTCGTAAGTATAGTATTGAAATAGAGTAAAGGAGCATCGCTAGGTGCTCCTTTTTTTGTGAGAGGAATTTAACGGAAAGCTTTAAATGCGTTGGTTTTCTTTAACCACAGAACGATCCGTTGAAGAGTCTTTTGTAATAAAGATACAACCATGATGGTTATTGTACGAAGTAGCTTTTGTAGGGCGAATTACCTACTCTTATTCCTATTCACTGTATTTTTCTTGTTTTGTATTAAAAATCAGTTATTTTAGTAGGCAAAAAGAAACCTTATGAAAAAGTTATTTGCTGTACTTATGGTGGCTTTTCTGTTGCCAATGGGTGTTGTCGCTCAGAAACTGAAGCTAACGAAAGGAAATCCGGCTGCTATAAAGAACGAAAAAGAAATGCTTCTTGAATTTGATTTTTCCGATTTTTCTGTTGGAAAATTTAAGAATGAAGAAGATTACAAGAAGAAAAAAATTGAAGAGTATAATGAAAAAGAATCCGGGAGAGGAGACAGTTGGTCTGAATCCTGGGAAAGAGACAAAGAAGTTCGCTTTCCTGAGAAATTTATAGAATTATACAACAAAGGATCACAGTATGCTAAAGTAAATCCGAATGCAGATGATGCAAAATATAAAATGATTGTTGTTACAACTTTTATTGAACCTGGCTTCAATGTTGGGGTAATGAAAAAACCGGCGAGCTCCAACTCAATTATTCGAATTGTAGAAGTAGATAATCCGGATACTATTGTTGCTGAATTTACGATTACAGGAGCACCGGGATCTCAGGCAATGGGATTTGATTATGATACGGGGACGCGTATAGCAGAATCGTATGCTATCTCTGCTAAAAGACTAGCTGCTCTGATTAACAAGATCTTGAAGAAAGCATAACGAGTAGAAACAAAATTTTACTAAAAAGGGATAGAGTAACGCTATCCCTTTTTTTATATCAAAAATGAGGATTAATTCTTTCCATCCGTCATTGCCTCGTCCCACTCAATGCTTATTGATTTTCCTGCAACTTTAACAGGTGTTCCTTCTACAAAAACCCCCAGAAAGGTAATGTTCATTTCGCGTAATTGCATGTCGTTTTTACTTCCTCCGGGCATTCGGTTCCAGTAAGCAGAAAATGAATCACTTTCGCCTTTTTTGAGAATGATCGGATTTACTTTGGAGTTGGCAGTAGCGTATGAATTACCGTCAGGCATTATGACAGCTATATTGACCGGGAAAATAAACCCCAGATTGTCCCCCTGATAATTGGCAGTGAATTTTATATCTGTTTTCCCAGTCGCCTTTTTATGACCAACATGTGAAACAGAATACGGACCAACGGTAAAATTATTTTTCGCCACAGGCAGACGGAAATTCTCAGCTTCTAAAGGGTTCTGCATTTTTACCTGATAAAACCCCTCACAAACATACGTGAAACTCTCTATGGTATTAAGGTTTTCACCGAAAGCACGGTATACCTTTGTTTTAGACCCGTTTGGTTCAATAATAAAGCTTTTATCTTTAGCACTAACGTTTTGATCGGGGATAGTAAAGCTGCTTTCTTCCGAATTGTAGATCAGATAATCTCCGGTTTTATTGGTTATACTCATTCTAAACTTTGTCTCTTTCGGAAGAGAAACAATATTGTCAATTTCAACCTTCACTACCTCATTTTCAAAATGAACAGGCTTGTAATAAATTTTGTCATATTTAGGGGCTTTTTGAGCATTTAGTGTAGTGGTAAGACCGAGCGTAAACATAAGGTAAAATAACTTCTTCATAATTCAATGTTTGTTTAAAAGTGATAATTCAAATTATATGCCAGAAATATGTGTGTTATAGTCATTCGTAAAAATGAATTCCGGTTAAAAATACCAATTATTAGAGATGTTCTAATTCAGTTATTGATAAAAAGTATTTCTCTACCTTTGTACTATGATTTTCGAGATAGAAGATAAACTGGTTGCTTCTGAGCTTTTTGAGCGGAAGTTTGTATGCGATCTGAACGCATGTAAAGGGGCTTGTTGTGTTGAAGGGGATGCAGGAGCTCCTGTTACGGAAGAAGAAGTGAAGATTATTGAGAAACATCTTGAGGAGATCAAACCGTATATGAGACCGGAAGGCATTGCAGCCGTTGAAGAGAGTGGAGTAAGTTATCCGGATGATTTTAATGAGCCGGTTACGACATTGGTGAATGGAAAAGAATGTGCCTTTGTGTATTTTGATGAAAAGGGAATTACAAAGTGTGCAATCGAAGCAGCTCATAATGACGGAAAACTGGACTTCAAAAAACCGATTTCATGTCACCTGTATCCTATACGGGTGAAGAAGACAAAGTCTTTCCAGATCCTGAACTACGAATATTGGTCGATTTGCGCGCCTGCCTGTACATTTGGTGAGCAATTAAACGTAAAAGTATATAAGTTCCTTAAGGAGCCGTTAATTCGTGCCTACGGAGAAGTATTTTACAAACAGATGGAAGAGGCAGACACCGTTTGGGAAAATGAAAATACCGGGCATTAAAAAAGCAGCCTGAAACACAGACTGCTTTTCATATAGCTTTTTCTTCTATTTTAAGAGAAAAGAACACTCTGCCCGTATGCAGACTCAATAGGATTTACCATCAACACCGGAATTTGTGCGTCGTTAGTAATCATGTATTGCTCGTAATTTGCTCCCAGAATTCCAAGGAAGCTGTTTTTCTGCAAGTTCATGATTGCAATAAGGTCAGCATCATTCTTAACAGCGTATTTAACTACTTCTTTATCGAATCCTGAACTAGGAGCCAATGTGATGGTTAATTCGATATCTCGTTCCGAGAAGAATTTCTTCGCGAACTGAATGTTCCCGAGAACTTTATTGCGAAGAAACTCATCAGTTTCGTCAGGAATAACAACATGTACCCGCGAATTGAAATAAGTCGCCATATTGGCTACCAGAACAAGCTTTTGTTTTGTTTCTTTATTGAAATCAAGAGGAACTACGATGTCATCATAACCGGTATCTTTTACTTCTTTCTCCTGCACAATAACAAACGGAACCGAAGAGTGCGTAACTACTTTGAGAGCATGACTTCCGGTAACGTGTTGCCAACCATGTGCGCCATGTGTTCCCATGAAAATGAGTTGTGCATGATGCTCGGCAGCAAAATCTCCTATATCTTCAAATATATTACCTACACGAACGGCAGGTAGGATAGTAACACCTTCTCCTTTGTGTTCTTCTGCAATTTGTCCTAATTTTTCTTCAGCTTCTCGTATTGCTTTTTCTTTACTCACAACGTGTAACAGGTAGACATCTGCGTCAACGATCTTTGCGGTTTTTAGTGCGTGACTCAGAGCGCAGTTGGCAACGCTGGTAAAATCATGAGGCACTATAAAGCTTTTCCTTTGCATAACAGGGTATTATTGGTTTTTATAAGTCAGGTCAAAAATACATATAAATAGCTTGACCTAACCAGTTTTAGCGATACTAATATGCTTAAAATTTTTTAAATTCTTAAGAAAATCGAAAATAAAAATTTCTTAACTATGTAATAACGTTACGTTCTGGCTATGTGGCGTTCTTTGTAAATTTAAACCTATGGCGTTAATTGGCTCAATATTAAAGGGAACGGCGAAATTGGGAAACCAGTTTGAGGAAAAGAAGCGGTTTGATTATTCCCTGCAAACCAAAGTACTCCAGAAGCTTTTAGACAAAGCAAAAGGAACTGATTTTGGACGGACATATAACTTTAAGGAAATATTACAATCGACATCCCCCTTGCACGAATTTTCTTCGGCAATTCCGATAACAACGTACGAAGAATTTTACGAAAAATGGTTAACCCGGACTTTGCAGGGAGAGAAAGATGTGATCTGGCCGGGAAGAATGAAGTACTTTGCCTTATCATCCGGAACTTCGGGATCTCCATCAAAACGAATACCTGTTTCCGAAACGTTTATCAAAAATTTCCAGCGCGTAAGCCTGACGCAAATGCTGACTCTGCACGATTATGGAATGGAAACGGATTTTTACGAAAAATCATTACTAATAATAGGGGGGAGCAGCCAGTTAAAGGACATGGAGCTATACAAGGAAGGTGATCTGAGTGGTATATTAGCAGGAAAAATTCCTTTCTGGTTTTCCAAATTCTCGAAACCGGGAAAAACGATTAGCCGCTTACCCAATTGGGAAATGAAGTTGGGTGCAATTGTAAAAGAAGCTCCAAAGTGGAATATTGGTATTATCTCGGGGGTTCCGGCCTGGGTGGAGATGGTGCTGAAATCCATTATTAAAACCTATAATCTGAATTCGATTCATGACATCTGGCCTTCTCTCAAAGTATATGCACATGGAGGTGTGGCAATTGATCCCTACAAACCGGAGTTGATGAAGTTATTCGGGCAGGAAGTCTTTTTCCAGGAAACATACCTTGCGAGTGAAGGGTACTTCGCTTACCAGAAGGGAGGGAACCGAAAAGGTATGCGACTTTTATTGAATTCCGGTGTCTATTTTGAATTCATTCCATTTGACAGGAACAATTTTGACGAAACCGGAAAGTTGCGTCCGGAAGCTGTGGCGTTGCCATTACATGAGGTAAAAGAAGGGGTGGATTACGCGCTTGTTGTATCAACTTGTTCGGGGTTATGGCGTTACCTGATTGGTGATACCATACGATTCACCAGTCTGTTGGATTATGAGATTCGAATTACGGGCAGAATTACGCATTTCCTCAGTATATGTGGCGAACATCTCTCGGTTGATAACATGAATAAAGGGATTCAGCAGACAGCAGAAAAACTCGGTATTCATATCCCGGAGTACACGGCACATGCAGTAAAGAACGGTAAAATTCGTCACCACTGGTACCTTGGAACAGATAAAATTGTTTCGGATCAGGAAGTGGCATTATTACTGGATCAGGAACTCCAAAAAATCAATGATGATTATGCGTCAGTACGAAAACATACATTGGACAAGCCGACGGTTACACTATTACCAAAGGAATATTTCATTGATTTTCTCGCCCGCAAAGGGAAGTTGGGAGGACAAAATAAATTCCCAAGAGTAATGAAGCCGGAGCAATTGGAAGAATGGAAATCCTTTTTGGGGTAAAACAAGAGTTGTTTTTGGTAAGGTATTAAGCTATATGCCAATTCTCACTACCTTTACCCCGTGGACAATTCGTTTGGCAAGGCATATAAACTGTGTTCAAAACGCACCTTACAGGAAGTGTATGAAAAGGGAACGGAGGTAAAAGAAATCCCCTTTATCCTTAAGTATATAGACAAAAGTGACCCAAATGCTGCTGCTTTTCAGGTAGTGATCGTCGTACCCAAACGTAAATTCAGAAAAGCCACAACAAGAAACCAGATAAGACGTTATATTCGGGAAGCCCTGAGACTGAATAAGCAGGAACTGGAAATGGTGCTGAATGAGAAAAACAGACAATTGGCACTATTTCTGTTGTATGTAGGTAACAGGGAGCCGAATTTTCACGATATTGAACGAAAAATAAAGAAACTGTATAAACGGATAGTACATGAAATCAATTTGGAATAACATACGAGTATCGATCCTGATCTGTTCTTTGGCGGTTGTAATGAATCCGCTGATTTCAAGAGCACAGAGTGATGGTTTTGAAGTTGTTAAAAATCTGGAGCTGATCGATTTGATTTATCGGAATCTGGACATGTACTATGTAGACAAGCCGGTGCCCGGAAAATTAATGAAAGCCGGTATTGATGCTATGCTGCGCGAATTAGACCCGTATACGGTTTTTATAGCGGAGTCAAATATTGAAGATTACCGATTGATGACTACGGGACAGTATGGAGGAATAGGAGCTCTGATTCGTTCTTCGGGAGATCACGTTGTTATTACAGAACCGTACGAAAATAACCCGGCATTTAAAGCCGGAGTGAAAGCTGGAGATGTTATTTTGGCGATTGATGGAGTTTCGATGAAGGACAAACCATCAGATGAAGTAAGTGCGGCTCTTAAAGGACCAAAAGGCTCTTCTATTTCTGTGGAAGTAGAGCGTCCCGGAGTTGGAAAAAAGACCATTAAAATTACACGTGATGAGATAAAGATTCCGGATGTTCCTTATCATGGGATTGTGAAAGATGGTATAGGATATATTAAGTTGACTTCTTTTACACAATCTGCGTATGCCGAAGTTAAAAAAGCGTACGATGAATTGAAAGGTCAGGGGATGGAGAAACTAATTTTTGACCTCAGAGGAAATGGCGGGGGATTACTGATCGAATCCGTTAAAATAGTCAATATGTTTGTTCCGAAGGGACAGGAAGTGGTGAGTACGAAAGGACGAATTCAGGAAGAAAACCGGGTGTACACCGCATTGGACAAACCAACTGATCTTGAAATTCCCGTTGCGGTATTGGTAGACGGGGGATCTGCTTCAGCAAGTGAGATTGTTTCCGGATCTCTTCAGGATTTGGACAGGGCTGTTATTGTAGGGTCAACGACTTTCGGAAAAGGACTGGTGCAGCGTACAATGGATTTGAAGTACGGATCGAAAGTAAAACTGACTATTGCTAAGTACTACACGCCTTCAGGGAGATGTATTCAAAAACTGGATTATGCCAGCCGCAAAGAGGGAGAACGTGCAAAAGAAATAGACGAGACGTTGTTAGCGACGTTTACTACAAAAAATGGACGTGAAGTAATGGATGGTCGTGGTATTGAACCGGACGTTAAGGTAGAAGAAGAGGAGTACAGCCGATTAACTGCCATGTTGGTGATCGAAAATGTGATCTTTGATTTTACGACACAATTTGTAATTGATAATCCGACAATTGCCAAGCCGGATCAGTTTGAGCTAGCGGATGAAACCTATAATGCTTTCAAGAAGTTCGCGTTAGGCAAGGACTTTACCTACTCAACAGCAAGTGAAGAAATGCTCAACAGGTTTATGGAGGTAGCTGAACGGGAAGGATACCTTGACACAACGTCTGCCGAGTATAAGTCGGTATATCAACTTGTACACCCTTCTAAAGAGCGGGATTTGGATATGTTCAGAGAAGAAATTGAGGAATTACTGGAGAATGAAATTGTTTCTCGATACTATTACCAGAACGGAAGGATTATCAATAGCTTCAAACGTGATAAGGCACTTGTGGAGGCAGTAAAGGTTTTAGGGGATACAGAAAAATACAAAGCCATTCTTGCGGGAGAATAACCCATGTTTGGATCAAAGATTCATCGCTTTTTATACTTTCTTGCGTTAACAGGAATAACGGTTGGTTTGCCGCTTAATAAGATCGTTCTCAGTCTTTCGGGATTGTTACTTGCTGTAAACTGGATTCTTGAAGGACACTACAAAAAGAAGATACTTCTTTTTACAAAGAATAAAGTAGCGGTTCTACTTTTCCTGATTTTTTTCCTGCATATTTTCGGACTCATCTGGACAACAGATTTCGAATACGCCCTCCGAGATATACGAATTAAGCTTCCCTTATTGTTATTTCCGGTAGTCATTCCCGGAATAGAAGGGTTGAATAAAAAACGGATAAATTACCTGCTATTTATTTTTACTGTTGTTGTTACTCTTTTATCCTTCATCAACTGGGTTGTTTTCCGGGGTGGAGAGACAGGCAGCCATACAGAACTTAGAGATTTATCCTTGTTCGTGTCACATATCCGTTTCGGATTAATGGTTGTGTTTGCCAGTTTCGTTGCTTTGGTATTGGCCTTTTCTGGTTTTGCAAAGGAAGGCTGGAAGAAAGCTCTTCTCTTTCCAATTGGAATATGGCTGTTATATTATACTTGGTACTCACAGGTTTTGTCGGGATTTCTTGCAATCGGTTTGCTGGTAGTAGCACTGTTATTCTGGTTTTTGTCAAAAAACTATTCGGGAACTAAAAGAATAGTTGGAATGATTATTTACCCGCTAATCATAGTAAGTGTAACAACACTGGTGGTTTTTGCCGTTTTACCGGAGAAAAAAACAAGGCCGGTTCCGGCAGATCTGGAATACACAACACCTCTTGGAAATACGTATACACATATACTGGAAAGTGATTTGACAGAAAACGGAAACCTTGTTTTTTATTATATCTGCAAAAAAGAACTACGTCAACACTGGTCCGAGTATTCCTCCGTTCCTATTGACAGTTTAGATGCTAAAGGAAATAAAATATATGGAACACTCATTAGGTACATGGCATCCAAAGGACTGCGAAAGGACGCTACAGATTTAAAGAAACTCTCCAAAGAGGATATCCGTTATATTGAGCAGGGGGTTGCTTCTGTCGTATATACCTACGGAGGTTTGCGTTCCCGTTTGGCAATAGTATCTCTGGAGTTACAAAAGTATTGGGATGGAGGTGATCCGAATGGTTCAACGGTACTGGAAAGGCTGGAGTCCTGGGAGACTGGTTGGGATATTATTGGCGACCATCCGCTTTTAGGAGTGGGAACTGGGGATATTCAAAATACATTTCAGCAATATTATAACGTCAGGGAGACACGCCTTCTGCCCGAAAACAGGCACAGGACACACCAACAGTTTTTGACCATGTGGGTTACTTTTGGAATTCCGGGTATAGCATTATTTCTGATACTGCATATCGTATTTTTGGTGCAGGTATGGAAAGCGAACCTGATTAATTCCTTTATTTTTGGTATAGTGGTCGTATCCTCTTATTTGACGGAAGACACGCTGGAAACACAAACAGGTGCTACCTTTGTTGCCTTCTTCCTGATAGTACTTAGTGCAGGAGTTGTAAAAAAAGAAAACAATGGAGATAGTATTTGCTACGGGAAACAGAAATAAGGCACAGGAAATTCAATCTCTGGTGCCTGATGGAATGAAGGTAATGTCACTCGCCGATCTTGAGTTTTACGATGATATTCCCGAAACAGCGGAAACACTGGAAGGGAATGCACGTATTAAAGCAGAAGAAATTTATTCAAAATTCGGTAAAGCCTGTTTTGCTGACGACACAGGATTGGAAGTAGAAGCATTACAGGGAGCTCCGGGGGTAAAATCAGCACGGTATGCAGGGGAGGAGAAGTCAGATGAGAAAAACATCGATAAGCTGCTGCAAGAACTGTCAGGAGAATCCAACAGGAGAGCTCGTTTCAGGACTGTGATTCATCTGATTTGGGAAGGGAAGCCTATGCAGTTTGAAGGAATCGTTGAGGGGATAATTCGTGCAGGCAGATCCGGAACAAATGGATTTGGGTATGACCCTGTATTTGAACCGGAGAACTGTGGAAAAACATTTGCTGAAATGAGTCTTGAAGAGAAGAATACTATGAGCCACAGGGGAAGAGCAGTACAAAAATTAATAGATTTTCTTCGTAATCAGTGATAATTGGTTAATTTCAGCCTTTCATCCTAATTACCAGACTTGTGATCCGGGACTTTTTAAAAGAGGGAACAATATACACATTGGCCGGTTTTCTGGCAAAAGGAATCAGTTTAGCACTGATTCCCGTGTTTACAACCTATTTTTCTCCCAATGATTATGGAATCCTTGATTTGCTGTATGTATTCAGCATGTTCTTTGCTGCGGTATTTTCTTTTCAGATCGGACAGGGATTAACCCGGTATCTCGGAGAATCACATCAGGATAGTATTCGGAAAAGAAATCTTTCATCTACCGCTTTAGTGTTTATTATCACAACCTTGTTACTAGGAGGTGTGGTCGCGATTGTATTCAGAAAGCCGATACTTGATGTGTTGGGAATTACCCATCCAAGCCATACTAAAACCTATATACTGGCAGTTGTCTCGATCATTCTGAACGGAATGTTTCTGTTTTTCAGTGGACACCTGCAGGCATTGCGGAGAAAGGTAGAGTTTTCTATAGCCTCTTTTTTACATGCTCTTCTAGGAATTTTAGCCACCTACTTTTTTGTCATTGTATTGGATAAAGGAATAAACGGGGTGTTTTATGCAACCATCGCTATTGTTCCGGTTGTACTACTTTATCAGTTTTTCCAACTTAAGCAGGATTACCAATTCTTTTTCAGTGAAAAATTGATGAAAAAATTACTGAAATATAGCATGCCGCTTGTTCCTGCCGCTGTTGCCTATGTTTTTCTGACGTTAACGGATCGTATTTGTATCAACTACTTTTTGACAAAAACCGATCTTGGAGTATACAGTGTCGGGTATAAATTTTCATTTGCCATTTCACTGATTGTTTCAGGGTTTTCTACGGCAATGGCACCTCTATTGTATCAGCGTTACAAAGAGAAAGAAACGAAAACAGACATGTCTGTTTTGTTTAACTGGTATGTTTTTGGTGGACTTTTTGCTGTTACGACATTGTCTGTATTTGCAGAAGAAACCATAATACTGTTTACACAAAAACCATTTTATCAGGCATCAGATGTAATGCCGATGCTGTATCTTTCTGTCTGGTTTTCGGGACTATCCATGTTTGCGCCAGGAATGAATTTACAGAACAGGACAAAATGGATAGCAGGTGTTTCTGTTGTTGCGGCTATATTAAATATTGGACTTAACATCTGGTTGATTCCTGTTTTCGGGATCAAAGGGGCCGCTTTGGCTACTTTGGGAGCAAGTATCGTAAATTATGCAACTGTTTTCGTTATTTCCCGCCGGTTTTATACGTTTGAAGTAAAACCTTTCACAGTAATGGCTGCGGTAGGAGTGGCATGTGTACACGTACTATTTACCACTTCTTCACGTTTAGCTTTGGACTTCGGAACCCATACTTTTTTCTTTAAGATTGTTTTGATGACTTTTGTTTTCGTAATCCTAGTTATTGTATTCAGGTTGCGTAAAACATGGTTCCTTAAATCAGGAGCTCTATAGATCGCATTTATTGAATTTAATTAACTTCACTTTGTGAAAGGCGAACTGTTCGGAATAGTAGATTTGGGTGTTGGATTAGTCTGGCTGTTACTGATCTTGTTTTTTGCTTTTCGAAAAAGAGCAAGGATTGCTGATCGTGAAGACCGCAGGTATTTCATTCCGGGTGTGCTTTTTAAACTCTTCTTTGGGGTTGTTTTTGCTGCGGTTTACGTACTGTACTATCAGGGAGGAGATACTGTAGCATATTGGGAAGGTGCAGTTAATCTAAACAGGCTGTTCTGGGACAATCCCTCGGCATACTTTGAAGAAATGTTTACAACGCCCGTACACGGGATGCAGTTTCAGCGATTTAATCTACATACGGGATACCCACCCAGCTGGATATATCGCGAGCCTGAAAGCTGGTTTGTTTCCAAGTTGATTTCAATACTGGCTTTTTTCACATTTAACAGCTACATTGCAATAACACTTATTCTGAGTTATTTATCTGCACTTGCCAGTTGGCGTCTTTTTGAAACTGTACGGTCGTATTCGATTCTTTCACCATTATACACAGCAATTGCAACATTGTTTATTCCGACAGTTGCCATTTGGTGTAGTGGTATCTCTAAAGATACCTTTATATACATTTCCCTGCTGTTTTTAGTATACCGATTCTTCGGTATTTTTTCAGGGAAACAAAAACTATCAGGGTATGGTGCATGTGTAATCGTCTTCTACTTATTTATTCTTTATCATGTAAGACCCTTTATGTTGATAGCTATACTACCACCTCTCTTTCTGGCTTTTAGTTCAGCAATTGTGAGGAGAATGAGTGATAATAAAATGCTGATACTGGTTTTCCGAACGGTGGTAGGAATTGTTACATTAGGTGTTATAGCTGTCTACTTTCAATCGCAGGGTAGTTTGGGTTCATTAGGACCGGAAACCTATCTGGAAGAGGCTGCATTAATTCAGCAGGATTTTGCACAAAACCATTTATATACGGGAAAAAGATATGATCTGGGGGTTACGGATTATTCATTGTGGGGGATGATTAAAACATTCCCGGCAGCCCTGATTGCTGCTTTTTATCGCCCCTTTCTTTGGGAATCAGGTAGCATTTTTTTAATGGTGAGTGGTATTGAAAGTATGCTTTTTATTTTTTTTACCTTAAAATTTGTCTTTTCAGGTGGTGGGGTATTCCGAAAAATTCGTCTGATTAGAAAGAACGAATTACTTACGTTTTCACTACTGTTTATTCTGATTTTTGGATTTTCGGTCGGGTTTACGGCGATCCTTTTTGGAGTATTAGTAAGATTTAAAGCACCAATACTTCCTTTTTTAGTTATTGTATTAGCAGCGGGAAGAATAAAAAAGGATAAAGCAAAAGCGATTATTACAAAGCGAAATGTACCGGATTTATAATCATTGAATGTTTGTGCTTTTGCTTTATCCTTTTATTGTACAACCAGTTTTACCGGAACAAACAAGTAATTCTCTTCACCAGGTATTTTGATGATGTAGGTGCCCTTTGCCAGTTGAGAATCATTGAAGTGAATCGTAGTGACTCCCTGTACAACGGGACTTTTCTTTGTCAGAAGCAGTTTACCATTTAAATCATAAATACCGATAGTTACAGATTGTATTTCTGTTGAACTGACAATTTCTAGTGTAAATGACCCGTTACTTGGATTGGGGTAAACGACTACTTCATTAGTTGGCAGTTGACAATTTGCAGCAATTGGGCCGTACAATTCTTCTGTTCCGTCTGTGTCCACTTGTCGAAGTCTGTAGTATACCGAACCGGCATTAATTCGATTGTCTGTAACACTATAGTTCTGTTGCATTTGTGTGGTTCCGGCAGCTGTAACTTCCTGAAGAAGGCTCCAACTAATACCATCACTACTTTTTTCAACACGATAGAAAGCGGAGTTTTTCTCCGTTTCCGTTACCCAATTGATGTCGATGGTACTTTCTGTACATTCGGCGGTGAAATGAGTTAGTGTTACCGGAAGAGGACTGTTAATTGTACTACCGTGTAACCAGAATTCTGAGAAATTACCGATACTATACTCTGTGTATAAACCATTGGCATCGAAACCACTGATAATGCTGTTTGCTGTTCCTGATGCGGCAGGTCCGTGTAATGTAGTGGAACCAGATGCGCAGTTGTCAAAAGGAGTGCTGTTGACAAGAGCTGTATTTACGGAATTCGTGTATTTACTGAGTGAAAGGTCGTAGTAGCCAACCGTATTATCGTTGCCGTTTGCATTAGCATTAGCTACCGGAGATAATGCATTGTATTCGTTGGCGTGGAAATACAACCGTACACTAACAGCAGAGGTCGGTTGATACTGTGGTGTGATGACCCAACGTCTTCCAAGTGTTGCCGTATTAAACTGAGGTTGTGGGTCAGCGCAGGCATCCACATTGAAAGGAGCTGTCTGAACATAAGAGGTTACTGAAACACTTCCCAGGTTCTGTCCATTGGAATTGATTGCACACAATAAACGTCCTGATGAGGTATTGTAAAAATGTACCCATCCGTTTTCCTGAACAACACAGGTTGCAGACTCACCATCAATAGATAAATTCCCGGAGATAGACGGAAGAGAAACACTTCCTGATGCACAAGCTGTTGCGGGGCAGGAGCTTCCTGCAGAAGCACGGACATAATAGGCCTGAGTAGTTCCTGGGTTCACAGTAATGGAAGATCCCGTTCCAACTGGTGTTCCTCCACAGGATCCGGTAAACCATTCCCATTGAGCTCCTGTACTAAGGCTTCCTCCGTTTACAGATAAAGTTGCAGCATTTCCAACACAAACACTTCCTGTTCCTGAAATTCCTGAAGGTGCTACAGAAGCCGGCTGAATAGAAGCTGTAAGATTGCTTGAGCTTAGGCACCCGCCGTTATTTATTGTCCAGGTCGCAGTATAGGTTCCCGGTGTGTTTGAACTAAGTGTTGAGCCAGGGCTGCTTGCGTTTGAAAATGTTACGGATGGATGGGATGCTGTCCATGTTCCCGATCCGATAACCGGATTATTTCCGTTTAAAACTGGAGAATTTGTTCCCGCACACGCAGTTACGTTTCCTCCATTGGTAGATGTTGTAGGGGTAACAATACTGTAAGAAAGTACTCCGGGAGTAGTTAATGCCTGTCTGGAAAATCTGGAAACCTCCAGATAATATGTCCCCGATGTTGTAGGTGTAAAGTCAATAGATGAAAGCGCCCCACAATTATCATCGTTTTGAGCAGTTATTGTATATCCGTCCTGTGCATATATACGAAGATATGAGTCATGGGCAGTCCCACTGGAACAAGTGTTGAAATTATAGGTGACTCCGGCCGTAAGGTAAACGGACCAGGAACGTATAGTTCCGGCAGCATAATTTACAACCTGTTGGGTGCAGGAAGGAGTGATTTGATTCGCTGAACCGGAATAGCGCCAGGTATACGAATACGTCAATCGGTGATTATGGTTTCCGAACTGCCAGTTTCTGTAAGTGCCGTTAGAAGGATAGCTGTCGACCCTATAATCAATAGAAGCAACATTCCCATTGTAGCGACAGTCATCGTCATTGTACCAGGAAGTGTTAAATTGGCATCTGTCTCCTATGTCGTCTTCAAATGCATCTACCTGCGCTGTAAGAATGTTTGAAGTATTGGTTCGTGTACCCATGGTAGTAACCGAACCATAGGTACAACCGGTTCCATTTTGCGTACAAGTGAAACATCCGGTGCCTGAAGTTGCTCCGTTTACATTGTCGAAGAAGCGTGCATAGGCAAGTGTATACTCTTCGTCACCTGCTTCATAACAGTTGTTTGATCCTCCGTCTTCGTAAGAAGTAATCGTGTTGAACCGAACGGTAAAGGTTGCATTTGCCATCTGAGCATGCGTGATGACGGACATGCTGAGTGCGATTACTAGTATAAATAGTGTTTTCATTATTTGGAAGGATTAAAGTGGTATCTGAAACAAGCGTTTACACCTTCGTCCTGAGAAGGTATATCCATAAGCCAGCCTCCGTTTTCTGTAATGGTAATTTTCGATGGAGGAAAATCGCAACTTTCACAGAGAATGTAGAGGTAGTTATTTTTAATTGAGATGGAATAGTGTCGTATGTGCCCGGTTTCTCTATTCTTGAAAACAAGCATTTCTTTTTCAGGATGAAGAAAAGCCTGCCATATTTTATGTTCATTGGCAGCTTCTTCTTCCAGATCAGAATTGTTTAGCTTTTCTCCCATAAGCGAAACGATAGTAACATCGTACGTAGACATATATCCGTCAAGGGATATATCAGGAAGAGCTGATTTATGTTTTGATTCGATTGGTAGAGGTTCTTTCTCTAACAAGTGGGCTTTCTTACGTTCCGATATTTCTGCTTGCTGACGGAGTTCTTCCGATGCATACGTTTGCGAAAAAGAAGTGGTTTTGATGAACAGCGGAATACATAATAATAGGCTGTAAATCAGTTTTGAATGGATAGATGTTGACATGACAGAGCTTTTGATTGACAAAGTTACGACCCGACTTTATCTCCTCTAAAAGCATTAATAAAACTTAATCTTTCTTTTCGTCTTATCTTCTTAAGTAGAAGATGTAAATGTTATTTTTTACGATAAATATTTCAGGCTTTCAACAAAAAGGTAACAATCTGTTAATTTGTTAACGTTTAGATTATTAGTGAGAAATTTTTGTCCAGAGAGAGGAGATATAACTATCTGTAGAATCAGTGAAGTGATTTTTAAAATTATTTTTGCGTAAATAATTGATAATATTACGATAATAAACCAGGTTAATTTTATGAAACATTTAATCAGCTTACTCTTATGTGCTTTTGTAACAGCACTTGCTACTAGTCAGACTTTTCCTGCAACAAATTCTTTACCGATTGATCTTGATAATGGTACAAGTTATTCCGGATGTGGTACACCGGGAACCAAAGCATTCAATTTTTCAGTAACAGGGGTTGGTGTTTTGAATACATCAGATCTTCAACTGGCAGAAATACGTCTTAGGTTAAGTGCAACATGTGGTGGAAACTTAAGTGCTGTCTCTTGTTATATTAAGTCTCCTTCCGGCACTTGTGTACAGATTGCTCCACAGATGGGAACAACATCCAATTATACGGTTGCTCCGACCAACCGCATAGATTACCAGTTTCGGAACCAGTCATCCTGTTTAAATAAAGCTCCGGATTACTCAAGTTTTCCAAGTTCCACAGCTACAGCTTCAAACGGGAGTGGTAGATTTGGGGTCTTTTCTACAAGTGGAGATATCGAAACAGCTTTTGCCGGTCAGAATGCAGATGGTATTTGGACGATTTATTTTGCAGAAAGTACGACCTCGGCTCCTTGTGTTACATTAGCGGAGTTAGTATTTGGTGATCCTTCGTATGAGGAAGCAAGCGGATTGGGTAATCAATGTGTAAATGCTATAAATTGGACAGGGGGTCCTTTTTGTTCTACAAGCTCAGGAATGTCCGGAAGTTCGAATATCCCGGGAATGAATTCCTCGGGTTCATTTTCTTCTTCTTTTGGTTGTTCCTGGAATAATTCGAATGATAATACGGTTTGGGTCGCATTTCAGCCGACAGAAACAGAAGTCTGTGTAAATTTAAGTGGTCTGACTGACAACCAACAGTCTATTGTTGTTCAGGACCCAAATACAGACGGAGACGGAAATGCTTGTACCGGAGCAAATGGGGGGATGTACTGGAATGTAGTTTCCTGCCCGAGGGATAATATTTATTCGGCTGTTACCGGAACAAACAGAAACCAGACGCATTGTTTTACAGCTACTCCGGGTCAGACCTATTATCTGGTAATTGACGGTAATGGAGGAGCAACTTCACCATTTTATGTTACAGGGTTGGCAGGTCTTCCTGACATTCTTCCGGTTGCTTTACATGCGTTTAGTGGTGAATGTGTGGGAGAAGGAGTTCTACTTTCCTGGTCGGCTCTTACAGAATTGAATAATGATTATTATAGTATTGAGTATAGTGAAGATGGATTGAGTTGGGAAACCCTAGTAACAATCAAGGGAGCAGGAACAACCAATCATACGCAGGAGTATAGTTGGTTGGACAGGAAAACTTCTGATTTTGGATATTATCGTTTGTCCCAGACGGATTATGATGGAACACACGTAGTTCTTAAAACAATAATTGTGACCTGTAATAATAGCGATGGGATTGAAATTGTTCCGAATCCGAATAACGGAACATTCAGAGTGGTTGGTTTGACAGAAGGAGATCAGGTGGAGATTATTGATCCAGTAGGAAGGGTGCTGGAAAGGAAATCTGCAACGACGAATTTCTCGCAGCATGAAATTCAAAAACAATCAGTTGGTGTATATGTTGCACGTATAACGACAGGAAAGCTGACGTTAACGAAAAAGTTTGTTATAAGATAGATATAACCGGGATTCAAAAAAGGGAGGTGATCATTCACCTCCCTTTTTTTCTATTCGATAATCAGTCTTTCGGAAAAGACCTCATGCTTTGTAAGTATCTGAACAATATATATACCTGAGGCAAGTCCTGAGACGTCAAAGTGCGTGCTTTGCATTCCTTTTTTAACTTCTACGACTTTTTCCAGCATCCTTTCACCTCTGGAAGAGTTGATTAGAATCGTATACTCATCCTGTACTGAAGCTGTGTATACGACGTTTACTGATTCTTTTGCCGGATTGGGTATCAGTTGAATTGATCCGTCTGTATTATTACGAACGACTGATTCGGTAGAGGAGTAATCTCTGGTTCCCTGAAAATCTACTATTTCAAGGCGGTAATAACTGATATGCGCGTATGGTTCGGGATCTGAAAAATGGTAATACCGTGTTGTATTTGAATTTCCGGCACCTTTAACCATTCCGATATTCTCAAAGTGTATACCATCGGTTGATCGCTGGACAACAAAATAGTCATTATCCTGTTCAGTAGCTGTTTCCCATTCGAGAAGGACTTCACGTTCCAGGTTTACAGCATCGAACTTTGTAAGTGTTACAGCTAATGGACAGGTGATATCAAAAGTCGCTGTTCGGGTTGTTCCACAAGCGTCGGTAACATCTGCAGTATAGGTAGCACCGGAACTTGCATTACTAACTGTAATGGTTGGAGTTGTAGCTCCTGTACTCCAGGAGTAGGAATACCCGGGAACTCCATACTGTACAGTTGGATCTAATGTTGAATTACCAAGGCAATTGGATGATACGACAGCGGTATATCCATTCCCCGTGGATGTATTTCCTAGTGTTTCAAGAGATCTTCCCTGAACAGTTACCTGCCATTGATTAAGAGTAATGCACCAACTGGAAGACCAGTTACATTGATCTGCTCCACCAAAACTAGGACATCCGGAGTTTCGATCGAGGTTAAAGGAAAAAGAAAGGGTTTGGTTGGAGCAGGAAGGTGTATAACATTGTGCTAAACTTTGTGTTCCTGACGCAGCAAAGGGAAGTGTCGGGTTCCATGTTCCCGGATTTGAGCACCCGGGTGAACAGTTCCAGATTCCGGTAGCAGGAGATCTTCCTCCACAGTTGCTGGTGATACTCACTTGCGCTTCACCTGTATAGCAAGGCCAGTAGCCATAGTAATACCAATTATAGAAACACTCATCAGCGTAGATAGACCATGCTGCGGAAAAATCCCATGGAGTAGAACCTCCCGGAAAGTTTACATTTAGTGTTGAACTACACGATGCAGGAGATTCTAATGAACCTATTACGCCTACAGCTGAGTTCACAGGACCTACAGCTGTAAATAGTGGGTCAATTAGTAATGGGTAGGTAAGTTCAGGATTGTGAAGAAAAGTTGCATCACAGATAAATTTAAGATGGTTCTCATCGTTAATGTAGGGATGAATACTGGCAAGTTCTTTTGCCTGAGATGCATCAAAAGACTTAACAGCACCAATTTTTAAGAAAGGAGTTTGATCAGAAGAACGAACGAGTAGTTTCCCTCTATGGTTTTCTGTATCTTCAATTAATTCGAAATCATTGTTAAAGCCTATTTCATCTGTAAACTCCAGTTCTGTGTAAACAGGTTGTTCCGTAAGAATAAACTCTGTTTTTATTTGTCCTTTACTGAATAGAATACGTAAATCTATCTTTGGAAAGATATTCTCGATCAGAGCCCCTTCATTACCGACCTGAATAGCTTCCCAGTTTGCACTAAATGTTTCTTGAGTCCCATCAGGTAGCGTAGCAACAAGCGAATAGTTACTGAAAGAGAATTCTTGCCCGTCAATGTAAATTACAGCATTTTTATTCAGTGTATTCAGTTCTGCCGGATACGGTTGTCGCTCGGCTTTATATACTCCGTTTTGCGATGGACTCAGGTAAGGATGGATAGCAACAAGATACCCGTCTTTTTCGAAATTAATTGGTGTTGCAGCTTTTTGCACATAGAAAAAAGTTGGGTCATCCAAATCAATGTAGTAGCGTTCATCAGCGGTTCGTTTACTAAGATCTTCCACGACCCTTTTCCCGTATGGAGCATCAACAGGTAGCCTTCCGAAGTCGGGGTGATTTGTGTATTCTGCCTCATTATATTTCAGACCGTCTTCTCGCGAATATTTTTTTTCGGGTTGAAAATCAAATGATTGTTCGAAATTAGATACAAGCCCGTGCGCTTTTTTTTCATCCTGTCCGAATACGTTAAAACAGGTCCATACAAAGACCAGTAAAAACACTGAAGTAATGTTTTTTCCCATAGCAATAATAAATTTTGGTAAACAGTAGCATAACCTTAAAAGGTCAAGTCAATTCATTTTACATAAATAATAGTACAGGGGCATAATAATTTTTAGCGTGGTGTTAAGGCTAAATTAACACGTTAATTAATTATGAACAAATTTTTTAACAAATTTCTGTTTTATAAGTAGATAGCGTTTGATCTTAGATAAACCTTTATGCCCTGATAATGCTGGTCTGGCTGAAGATTCTTACAGGAATCGGATATAATAAAAAAAACCACCTTCTATAACTTAGAAGGTGGTGTAAAAGAGTATATTTATAGACGTACTATTGTACTTTCTTTTGAATACTTCCGTCTGAATAATATTCAATTACCATTCCGCGGTAAGTTTCGTTTACCTCCTGACCAAACAGGTTAACTCTCTTGGTAATTGTCTTTGCTTCTTCCTGATTATTCAGTGATACGATTCCAAGAAAATCTTCGCTACCGTCATAGTCGTACTGGAATAATCTGTAGTACTGAACAGTCGTCGTCTGAACGCGATGTGTACTTGTATACGTTTGTTTCGTAGAAGTGGTTCCTGCACCCGGAATGCGATCAATTTCTGTCCAGACTGATCCGTCTGCCGATGTTTCCAGGACAAAATAAGCATTGTCTTTTTCAGAAGCCGTTTTCCAGGTAAGAATATTTTCATTCGGAAAGCTCTCTCCCTGAAAACTAATCAACTCAACAGGGAGTTCAATGGCTGTACACCCCAATGCACAGGTTCCGCTCCAGTTCAATTGATACGGACGTCCACTGTTTGACCAGTTGTCTATCAATAGGATGTATACATCACCACTATTTGCTTGGATAGGGTTCGACCATCGGTTGGTTGAATATCCTGGAAACTCATAGTCGCTCGTAGCAGATGGATTCATACCTGTTAACGGTGCGTTTGCTGAAGTATTACAACGCAATGGTGCTTCTGTAGGGCTACAGTTTGCAGCAGCCGTTGCGGCATTATAGGGTCCCCAGATTGCCCAGTCATAGTCGTCACTCGGGTCTTCGGGAGAGATGGTCATCTCCAACGTACCTCCTGATTGAATATAGACATAGAACCAGGTAGATTGATTCTCGTCTACCATGTCACATCCTGAATTCGCTCCCGAAATTTCCTGTATACCTGCACCATTCGAGTTGGCATTAATAGTAGAGCTATTACATACCAGCTGAGCCCCTTCACAATCACGTTGAGAAGTCGGACAGGATGTACAACGTATGGTAGTTCTTGTGTTCCTGTCACTTTGCCCACAATTCGAATTCGAACTATAGTGGATGTAGTGTGTACCACTTGCTACTGCTGTCCAGCTTAAAGGTGCAGCTCCATAGGCAACAACCGGGCCACCGGGAGATCCGGATCTAACGGTAATATATCCGGATCGACTCATATCCGAAAGATAGGTGCGACCACTGGTAACACCTGTTAAGGTATTGTACTCGTATCCGCGCCAAAGGTTACTACTTATTTGAACTTCGATATTTTCTGTTGGTGCTGCGGAAGACCCGTATGCAGTTGCGTTCTGACATTGCCCGAAAGCTGTTTCCGAAGGCACAAAAAGGATCGCAGAAACCAGACTGATTACTAAAAGTAATCGGTTAAAAATGTTCATGATGGTTGTTTTAAATGATTGATTATTCTTGTTCTTCTTCCGGACGATCCAGTATTTGGAAGCTCTTTAGTTCGTAATCGAAGAACGTTACAATTTGATTGATTTTCTCTTCACTGTACAATTCCGAAGACTCGAAGTAAAAACGATTGTTTTCAATACTTCGTTTTCCGTAAGTCAACTTTTGAGAGATAAATGAATAGGCCTGCTTAGGGCTTGATTCATTGAAAGATGATAACTCCAGTTCATATTTGTATTGCGCAACAGAAAAAAGCGGCAGCATACAAATAGCTATTACCAGTAAGTTTTTAAACAATTGATTCATGGTGGTTAAATTTTTGCGGTGCAAAGGTATGAAATCAATTTTTTTCTAACAAAGCTTTTTAACAATTAATTTAATAAACAATTAATTTTAACATAAGATTGAAGGAGTTTATCGGGTAGAAGCCCTGTTTTATCTGGGGTGTTGTTCTTTGATCCGAGAAGTGAAAATTTGATAAACCTGATATGGACTCTGGTTATAGTTTTTGTGAGAGATATAGACAAACCCTTTTGTTCTTTAGAAAAGGTATAAAAAATATTTCCGTATCCTATTTCGTTTTTCGGATGGCGATAGGTAATTGTGAGTGGGTAGTATGAGTTTTAGAGCTGTTCTATCTCTAACTCCGCTCTGGTACTGTAGCCTTTGTCGAAAGAGAGCTGATCAAAACCGAAATTAAACCGATGTAATGCTGTCCAACAACTCACCCAATACCTTCGTTTGGTGACGACGACTATATTGGTTACGCATTGCAATTGTGCCAGTGTGTGTAGTTAAGGTCTCGTTCATCCGCTTTTTATGTATGAGTTCTGTCAAAACAGAAATACATTCATCTATTGATTGCACTGTATGACCAGTAGCAGTTGTGGTAACCATTTCTTCAATAACGTCGCTGTCTGTGGGACAAACCAAAATGGTACGTTCCAACCCAATGTACTCAAATAACTTACTGGAAGGTATTCCTTTAATATTATTATGCGCAACCATTAATAACACGTCCGATCGCAACTGCAAGTCAATTACCTCTTCTTTTGGTAAACGAGCGGTGATAAAAATGTGTGCTTGAATGTCTTTGGTCAATGCTTCTACTCGCATTTTTTGGACTGGATCATATGCCAATCCGGGAAAATGAACTTCAATGGGTAATACCTTATCGTTGCAACGAATCACACTTTTGACAGCTTCCAAAAAGACTTCTATTGGTTGACTGGCATATAAACTTCCATTATAAGTGATACGGAAAATATCTGATTCGGGTTGTGGACAGGGATTTGGCAACTCAAAATCATAACCATTGAGAACAACATAACCTGGACGTTTTACAAACTGCTCGATTTTTTGTACATAGTATTGAGAAACAGAGGTAATACAGACCGCTGTACCTACCCATTTTTTTTCGCTGTGTGCTTGTAGTTTAGCAATAAGTCGTGACGAAGCATACGGCTTGACTTCCAATTCGGATGTATTCCAATCATCCCGGTAATCGGCAATCCATTGAATGGGATGTCGTTTTTTTAGATGATAGCCAAATGAAAATTGGTTGAAGGGATTTCCTGAGATAATGACTTGTTGAATGGATCCATCTTCGGACAGTAACTTGTCCGCATGTCTGTATATGTTTCGGTGTGGAATAAAGCGCATTGAAAAGTTCTCCATGATCAGCTCCAATGCCGTGAAGAGTTTGCTTAATCCTTGAAGCTTAGTGCCTGATAAGCGTGTGAAAATTCGATCTCTCAGCCCGGGTTTGTAGGGAACATAATGCACCTCGTGTGTCCCTCTTTTTTCTACTTGTAATGAGGTGCCGCTAGAATACAATACATCTTCCGATTGCTCTATGCGCTTATCCCAATTCCGTGTAACCACAATTGGATAATATCCACTCTCATGCAAATACTTCGCCCATCCAGCGACACGTTGCGCTGCCGTTAGGTTACAGGGGGGATAGAAATAGGATATGAGGAGAATTTTTTTCAAGCGACTAAATTAGTTTGGTTACCTTTACAAAGGTAAAACATCAGGCTAAAGATGAACAAAAAATTGGTGCTAATTACGGCCGGATTTCCATTTGGAACACACGAAACGTTTTTGGAAACTGAAATTGCATACTTGTCCGAGGGTTTCGAACAGGTGACAATTGTTACTGTCGACGCTACTTCGACTGAACAACGACCAGTACCATCCAATTGTAATGTTGTTGCTTTGACTGCTCAATTATCAGGGGTTGAAAAATGGTTGAGTATCTTAGGTATACTAAACAGATGTGTGTGGCAAGAATTCAACATTATCAACAACATCTACCATCAACGTTTAACGTTAGGTAAACTCAAGACTATGCTCATTTCTTTAGCACGAGCAAAAAAGATACGACGCAAGTTGAATAAACGAATCCTACTTAAGCATAACACCGTTTTGTATTCCTATTGGTGCGACGATGCTGCGCTTGCTATAGCCATGTTCAATAAATACAATAAGGTGGTAACTGTTTCACGTGTACATGGGTGGGATTTGTACTTTAATGTTCACGCGTTAAACTATTTACCTTTTCGGCATTATATAACCAACCAGCTGAATGCTGTTTATCCTATTTCTCAAAAAGGAAAGGATTATATAACTGAAAAATGGAAGGTTTCAAACCCAAGCAATCTTATTCCCTCACGTCTTGGTGTTTCAGCACAGCGCAAAGTCATACCTTCCGGGACTTTTACGTTGGTAAGTTGTTCGAATCTTATTCCACTTAAACGTGTTGAATTGATTGTCGGAGCATTAAGTTATATCCATGATATTTCATTAGTATGGGTGCATTTTGGGGACGGTCCAGAAGGGGAGCGATTAGAACGATTAGCGAAAGAACAGTTGAGACCAAACATAACGTGCATCTTCAAAGGGCATATATCGAATGAGGCATTGATGGAATGGTACAGAGAAAACAGTCCTTCTTTGTTTATTAATGTTAGTTCCTCTGAAGGAATTCCTGTTTCCATTATGGAGGCGATGAGTTTTGGGATACCTGTTATTGCCACGAATGTTGGAGGAAACGGGGAGATAGTGAATGATTCCAATGGCAAATTACTCTCAGATCATCCTTCCACACAAGAAGTCGCTGAAGCTATTTGTGAGTTTTTTGATTCCAGTATAGCTGAAGCTAAAGGTGAAGCGGCTTATTTGACCTGGAAGGAAATGTATAATGCGGATGCTAATTACAGGGAGTTTGTTAAAACGTTACAAAATATTACATAGCAGAATATTTGATCATTAACTGTGTAGCATAGTGTTCGATATCAAACTCTTTTGCAAAATGCTGCGCTTGTTTTCCCATTTGCTTTCGTTTATCTTCATGCTTCAACAGGTATTCAATTTTATCAGCCAAATATTCGGGTTTGGTGGACGTCACTAGGAATCCGTTTTCTCCATCGTGTATCAGATCACGGTTACCTCCGCCATCTGTACACACAACAGGAAGACCGGCGGCCATGGCTTCCAGGATGACTAAACCAAATGGTTCGTAAAGAGCTGTGTGGATATAAACGACGGAGTTTTTCAAAAATCGTTCAGGGTCATCTACATTACCATGAAATAGAATATGTTGCTCAAGGTTCAGCTTTTTAGTTAATTCTTGAAGCTTTCCTTTTTCTGACCCGTCTCCCAATAGATTTAACCGGATGTTAATTCCACGTAGAACTAATTCTGCCACAACCTGAATTGCAATGTGTTGTGCTTTTTTCGGTACTAAGCTTGCAATCATAGTAAGTTCATTTGAACGCTGACTTTCAGGAGAAGCATGAAAACGATTGGTCTCTATGGCATTGAGTAGTTTAACCTTTTGTACCGACCTTGGAAGAACCTTGTTCATGTATTGATAAGTATGTTCCGAAATCCCGATGTAACTAACTTTATGTTGTTTTAATGCTTTAAGAATGATTCGTTTCTCAAAAAAACTGGTCAGCTTTTGCTTATGGAGTAATGTGCGCCACGAAAAGTTTTCAAACTGTACCATGTTGTCGTGAAAATGCACAACTAAATGAGCCGAAAAATGCAGGTGACTCACGACCATTAATGCTTCAAATAAGTGCACATGGATTACATCGGGTTGAAAGACTTCTAATTCTTGTTGTAAGTGATTGATTTCAATAGTCGATTTTCCGCTAATAGAGGGAGTTACTTTAGCCGGAATGACCTTTCGGTTAAGCGCATTGGTTAGAAAAGAATAAGCATTTTCTGGATATAGATTAATGAGTAATACCTCGACGCCTTGTATATTCTGAAGCGCTCGGCAGGTATCGAGGCATAAGCGCTCGGCACCTCCTTTATTGAGGTTAGGAATTACATGTAATATTTTCATTGTTTAGAAAAATGCTCTTTTAATCTTAAAAAATAACTTTCCATATAACGGTATGAGAAGATACTAACAATAGCACTCAAAATTAAAGAGATTATTGGTCGAAAAACAACTGCCATCCAAATTGATTCGTCAAATTTTAGGATGGTTACAAAAAGTGTGTAAACAACAAAATTACAAATCACATGGTATAAATAGAGACCGTAAGTGTATTTACCCATTCTTTCGAGTAGAGGTATTTTTTTTAATGCACCTTTAGTACCATAGCATTGCTGCAAAATAATATATGAGATCAAAATAGCAATTATAGGGATAAATAAAAATGAACTATAAATATACAATGATGTATATATAGTTAATAAAAGGAGTAAAAATACAGGTAACAATGTAAAAACGGAAATATTGGTTATTTTTCGGACAAAACCCTCATAATGGTAAGCAATATATGCTGCAAGTGCTCCTATTCCCAAGTATGAAATACAATATATAAGATTTTTATTAGAAAGTTCAAAGAATGAACTTAAGAAAATAGAACTTGTAATTATTAGTAATATTCCCCAGAGAAAATTTTTTTTTGGTAACAAGACAAATATTAAAGGCCAAATTAGGTAAAACTGTTCTTCAACACTTACAGACCATGTTGGACCAAGTCCAATACCGAAGGGTAAAGTGCTAGCTTGAATTTGATCAATATTACTTAAAAAGAAGGTATAATACCATGGATTGGCTGTTTCTGGGTACTCAGAACCAATTAATGCACTTCGGACTATAGGGAAAACAATAAAGCCAATAACAAGTACAAGATAATACACCGGCCAAATTCTTAAAATACGTCTTATATAGAAGTTTTTTATACTAAAACGATTGTTTTTTTCTACTTCACGAAACATTAAATAAGTAATTAAAAAACCACTCAAAACAAAAAAAATGGGAACACCGAAACTAAATAATTCATTAAATTTGATGACCCCTTTAAATACTTCGTGATTTAATATTTCAGGTGATTCCGAATAAAACCCATGTGCCATAAACGTTGATAGAAACGCAATGGTTCTGATGCTGTCTAGATTATCGAAACGAAAAGCCACTTAATTAGTAAGTTTCATTTATTATTTGACGTGCAATATTAAGGTTTAAAGTGCTTATGTTTATAATAATGACTAATTTCTTTGATTCATATATTTGCACCTCTATAATCATCAATTATTGAAAGAAAAATTAGAATGGCATACTCCGGCTTCTATGACATGTAAAAATATAACTTGCAATAAGTAAAGGGGCTAAATGATATTTTGGTGAAAGCGAAAAATACAAGTCTCAACAATAGGAAATAATACCTAAGAAAAGTAGCTAACTAAAAAGCATAATTTGTATTATGTTTTATTAAATCCTGCTGCGTGAAATACATCTCTAAATACAAAAGGAAATACTTTATTCATGATACTCTTCTTCGAAAAACGCACGGCTAAAAAATCACGGGTATGATGCGATAAGCGTTTAATTTTATCGTGTTTTATAGCCTCATTATTGATTTTTAATTCATTCAGAGCAGCTTCTTTGACTGTTCCCATATCTAAGGCTACAGGAGTGTTTAGAAGACCTTCTTCCCAGGCATCAGTAAAATATTTGAAGCCTTCATCGTCTAATCCTTGATTGCGTTTAGTTAAGATTTCAAAATAATTCACTTTGAAATAATTAAACCAGTTCAGGTTACCTCGTGTAGGGTTGTTGGTTACAACATCTTGTATTGTTAAATAATCTATAACAAGCAAGTTATATATAACCGGAGCTTTTATCGGCACATGCTTATACGGATCCTCATACCCCAATGAATCCATATAGGATTGAAATTTCCCTGCCCCAAAAATTCTACCGTTACTGCTTCGTTCACCTTGGGTAAGTATGATTTTTTCGCCTATATACACGATCTCATCATTCAAAGCTGTATTGATAAAAAACGAAGAATAATCTGGTGTTGTTACACCCTTTGTGTTGAAATAGTGGCCAAATTCATCACGTACCTTTTTGGCAAATGAGTTTTTGTACATCCCATTTAAGGTCTTTGGAAAGAAAATATCATATGACTTTTTAGAAAATAGATTTTCGTTCACGAAATTAGACACCAAATCACTTGATTTCCATTGTTTGGTTTTACCAATAGCATTGCACCAACCCATTTTATGATTGACCTCATCGTACATTTGAACACCAACAGAAAAAGCATTGATATTGGGGTATTTTTGTGCATTGTTTTTTAATTTTTTCAAAGCACCTTGATACAAAACTTTTCGGTCTGCAAGCAGTATAACATACTGACCTAATGAGTGACTGGTTGCAAATTCCCAATGATCTATCATTTTCATTTCCTCACTAGGCTTAATAATTCTCACCTGAGGTACGGACTCAAACTCTTGCAAAACAAGTTGCGTTTGTTCGTCATTATGATTATCCGAAATGATTAATTCAAAATCTGTGAAATCTTGCCAGAGGACACTCAGTATTGCATCTCGAAGTAACACAGGGCGATTTTTTGTTGGTATGACAACACTAAAAAAAGGAGTTTGATTAGCCATAAACAAATGGGGGTCTTTCTTCTATACTTTTTGTATTAGGTCTTGTAAATAGTGAAGGGGTAGACCCAATTACTATTTTATTGGCATCAATATTTGTGTTTATAACTGTTGAATTAGCCGCAAAGCATACATTGTCTCCAATAATTGAATCACCAAGAACACTTGAGTTCGCGTACATGATTGTTTTGCCTGTAAAGGTCGGAAATACTCCTTTATTTAGACAACCAACCGTACATCCTTGATAAGCAATAAAATAGTCCGAAAATGTTGCTCTGCCAATAATGGTGCCAAGTGGGTGTACTAATAGAAAAATATCAGGTAAATGTGACGTGTAAAAAATATCTACAGCATGTAACGCTTTATTTAAATAATATAACTTAGTTGATAGATGCTCCTCTTTTGTTTCCCGGTAATAGAAATTGGAAAGCATATACAAATACATGCAGTATTGGTCACTTATGAGATGGTTAAATTGTGTAACCCCGTCAGTGTGAAAATACTTTTTTCGGATATTTTGAAAACAGTAAAAAATACGTTCTTCTGAAATTTGGATAGCTTTTAGAACCTCCTTTTCAGAAACAGGTTGGTTGTCTGGAAAAAAATGATTCAATTGTTGCGTAATGTACACTGCTAACTGTTCATTATTTAATGAACGAATCGTTTTTAACAGGTCAACCTCAAACTTCTTCATTTAAAATCCCTCTCATCTTATTATTAATACCCCAAAAACATACTGGTTCATAATCAGGGTATGGATAGACACCTAAATTGAGTTGAATAGATGAATCCATTTTTTTAATAAACTCTTCCGCTAAAGTACGAATTTTGATAGGTTTACCACTAGCACAATTTATAATTCCTTGTGCATTTTGATTTAAAGCAATGCGTGCAATATATTCACTAACTTTTTGAACAGGTAAATAATCTCGTTCTTGCTCTCCATCTGACATATCAAAAGTCTCGCGTTGTTCGATAATTGCTTGATGCAGCTGGGGTAAAAAAGACTTCCTGCTTTGCCCTTCTCCAAACATATAAAATAGTCTTATCCAGCAGGTTCTGTTTACAAAACTGGATTCGATCTGTTCAGTATACAATCGTAGTTCATTTTTTGCAATGGCATAATTTACAACAGGACAAACTGGCATCTCTTCGGACAAACCACCTTCTTGAAGACCATACTCGAGACATGTTCCAATATTGATTAATCGTTTGATTTTTAATGTTGTAAGTTGTGTGATGAATTTTTTTTGTTGCTTGAGGTATAGGTGTATATGATTGTCAGATTTGAAATCGGGCAATCCTTGCCAGGCCAAGTGAATTACCACATCAGCGTCCTCAAAAAAACATACAGTCTTTTCGTCCATGTCGTCTCCTATAGAAAATGCATGATAGCTGACTTGTGAAAACCAGTCCATTTCCTTTGCTCTTCCCCAATTACTTGAAGTTGCAAATACTTCAAGTTTTCGATCCAATAAATCACGAATCAAATAATTTCCAATAAAACCTGTCGCACCTGTTACAACTACTTTCATATTCTATTTATTCAAAATGCGATTACGAAGATTTAAACAGTATTTTTCGATAGTATTAAAACTCAGGTAACTCAATCCAATTGTTAACACAAAACTGAGTATTATAAATAGTAATTTAAACAAGAGTGAATTCCACGAGAATAAGTCCCACTGAGTAAAAAAATACATCACAACAAATATTACAATGGAATGATACATATAAGAACCGTATGATATCTTACCCAAATAATCTAATCCTTTAATCGCTGACACTTTGAATAACGAATTCTTTGCAAAAACTTGTTCTAGCATGATGAAAGTGAAAATCAACGGGTTAGCAATATAAGAATAAGGTGGTGGTAAATATAAGATCAGCGAAATCGAAACGATATAAGCTACAATTAAAAACCATTTTGGGAGCTCTTGTATTATTTGAATAGGTTTTGCATATGAATACGTCCAATAGGCCACAATTGCGCCTAACATAAATTCGGGCAAAACACTTACTGTATGTAACATTAGAACGATGTAAGAATGCCTGTTCAAATAGATAAAACTATAAGAAACCAAAAGAATGAATACGAACAAGTATATATAGCGTTTTGGTTTTAAAGACAACAACAAGAACGGCCAAACCAAATAAAATTGTTCTTCAATTGCAATAGACCATAACGGCGCTAAAATCATTGAATTTTCTATGCCACTGGATGCTAGTTGGATTTGGTTGAAGTTAGCGCCTAAAAAAAGATGTTGTAAAACACTTTCGTTTGTAGTCTCACCAAAAATGATTGGAATAACCATAAAGCCAATGATACACACAATGAAATACAAGGGTAGAATTCTAAAAATCCGTTTAACAAAAAAGGCTTTAATGTTTAATGATTTTGTTGCAAACCGCTCTTTGATCAACAAATAACTAATTAAAAACCCACTCAGAACAAAGAAGAAAGAAACTGCTGTCCTTCCGTGTTGGAAAACCACATTTAAAAAGGAGAAACTATCCGTTTGATCAAAATGAAACTGTGGTCCTAAATGAGAAAGAAAAACAAAAAAAAATGCAATGAACCGAAGCGAGTCAAGGTTTTGGAAATAAGTAACTTCTTTCATATTTCCAAGAGTTAAAAAACAGATAACTTCGGTACGAAGACGACAAACTGTGCGCCCCAAGACTTACAGTAGTTTAGCTGAGTAGCAATTTCCGTTTTCAGGTTCCATGGAAAAATAAGGATGTAGTCAGGTTTAAATTGGTCTATTTGTTCTTTTCCAACAACTGGAATCCTAGAGCCTGGTAAAAACTTACCTTGCTTGTAGGGTGAAGCATCTACTACAAACGAAATTAAATCATTACCTTTTATTCCTGCGTAATTCAACAACGTATTTCCTTTTGCTGCAGCACCGTAACCGATTACCTTTTTCCCTTCTCGCTTTGCATCAATTAAAAAGCTCCAAACTTGGTATTTAATTTGATCCACATTAGTCTGAAAACCTTGGTAATAGGATAGGTTGGTGACTCCTAAGTCTCTTTCCTTGTCAAGTATATACTGTACGTTGGATGTAACTTTATGCAAAACGCAATCCGAATGCTTTGCAAAAATACGCAATGAACCTCCATGAGTAGGTAACTCTTGTACATCAAAGATTGTCAATCCCTGCGCCTCGAATATTGTTTTTACAGCGGTTAAAGATAAATAAGAAAAATGTTCGTGATAAATTGTGTCAAATTGATTTTCTGAGACTAATTTACACAAGTGGGGAAATTCAAATGTGTTTACCCCGTTAGGTTTTAGTGCTAATTTAACACCTTTGACAAAATCATTGATGTCTGGCACATGTGCAAGTACATTGTTACCTAAAATTAAATCTGCTTTTGCTTTTAATTGTTGTTCGGCTAAATGGGAGCCAAAGAAATCGACTATAGAATCTATTCCCTTTTCTTTAGCAACTGCGGCCGTATTTGCAGTCGGTTCAACACCCAGAACAGGTATGTTTTTTTCTTTAAAATATTGTAATAAATATCCATCGTTTGAAGCAATCTCAACAATCATGGAGGAGTCATCATATCCAAAGCGATCTATCATTTGCTCCGTGTAGCGTCGAGCGTGTTCTAACCAACTGGTAGAAAAAGATGAAAAATAAGTGTATTCGGCATTAAATATCGCTTCTGCCTTTTCCAGTTCATCTACTTGGACTAGCCAGCAATTATTACAAACGAAAGTTTTGAGTGGGAAATAGGTTTCCGGCTCAAGTAATCGATCTTGATTTACCATAGCATTGCTTGGCGGACATGTTTGAAGGTCACAAAAAACATGAATTAACGGGGTATTACAATGTCTACAATTCATAATTCAATTCCTTTAAATTCGTCAGACAGATGCGGGTGATTACGATCTCTATCCGAAATAATAGTTGGTTTTGTAGGCCATGTAATATTCAACATTTTATCATCAAATGACAGGCCTGCTTCAAATTGTGGTTGATAAAAAGCCGTATGTGCGTAAATCAATTCTGAGTTATTCTCCAAGGTGATAAAACCATGTGCCATACCTTCAGGGATAAAGATGCTATTCATCTTTTCGGCAGATAGGATTACTTTGTCCCATTGCAGAAATGTCGGACTGTTTTTTCGCAGGTCCACAAATACATCCCAAACAGCCCCATGTACGCAGCGAATTAATTTTTGCTCTTGGTGTGGCGGTTTCTGATAATGTAGCCCCCGTAATGTGCCTTTTTGAACGTTAAATGAATGATTCATTTGAACAATTGGCTTCATGTTTATTTTATCCATCTCTTGTTGACAATAGGAGCGAAAGAAGCCGCCTCTTTCGTCACCTTTTACATCCGGAATGATCTCAACTACACCTGATATGTTTAATTCAACAAATGTCATTTACCCCATTAGATTTTGATATGTATTGATTTGTTGTTCTGTAATACACTCATTTTGAAAAAAGGCATTATACCAATCAAACGTCCAATTGACCGCTTCTTCTGTTGACAAAAAAGGATTCCATTTAAGCTCTTGAACTGCTTTATTACAATTCAAGGACAGAAATGTTGTTTCGTGGAGAGAGGATGGTTGTGAAATAACTGGAATTGAAGGCCAATGATTCTTGGCGTATTCTACTATTTCGTTAACCGTAAACGGTCTTTCATTTGGTAGTGGACCAAAATTATATGCTGAGGCATTTTCTGCCTTACCATCCAAAAGGTGCGTTCCCAATGACAAATATCCAAGTAGACAATCCAAAACATGTTGCCATGGTCGAACGGCATTTGGATTCCTAATTTCCAAGGGAACGCTATTGATTTTTGCTCTGATTATATCCGGTATAATTCGATCTTGCGACCAATCTCCCCCCCCAATTACATTACCACCTCTAGCACTGGCAATTAATGCTTTATGTTTACCTTCTGAATTGTCGGTCGAGAAAAAACAATTCCTGAATGTCTCAATAACCATCTCAGAGCATGCTTTTGATGAGCTGTATGGGTCATACCCTCCAAGTCTATCCTCTTCCCGATAGCCTTCTTGACGTTCTTTATTTTGGTAAACTTTATCTGTGGTTACGCAAATCACAGCTCGAACACTATCGCAACCACGTATTGCCTCCAAAACATTTGCGGTTCCCATAACATTGGTTGCGTATGTTTCTAATGGTTCACGATAGGAATATCGAACTAATGGCTGTGCGGCTAGGTGAAAAACGATCTCCGGTTGAGCTTCTTCTATTGCTTTTCTCAAGAACTCAAAATTAGTAATATCACCTAAAATCGATTTATAGTTCTTAGAATAAGAAGGTTCATGAACTTCATCATTTTGAGGTGGTAAGGCGTACCCTGTTACTTCAGCACCAAGCATGTCGAGCCATTTTGCCATCCAAGAACCTTTGAAACCTGTATGACCAGTCAAAAAAACTCTTTTTCCACAGTAGGATGTAATGAGTTTATTCTTTACCATAGCTTCCACTTTGGAACACCGCTATTCCACATTTCTTCTAAAATAACTTTATCACGCAATGCATCCATGCACCTCCAAAATCCGTGATGTTTAAATGCAGCGAGTTCATTCTTGAAAGTCAATTGATCCATTGGGAGTTCTTCCCACATGATGTGATCACAATTATCTGGTAGTATTTCAAAAACAGTAGGTTGTAAAACAAAAAAACCTCCGTTTATCCAATGACCATCTCCTACAGGCTTTTCCTTAAAAGCTGATACATTTCCATTTTCTTGTATTTCCATGCCCCCAAATCGACCTTCTGGCTGTACAGCTGTTACTGAAGCAATTTTACCATGATCGTTATGAAATTTCAGTAGTTTTTGTAGATCAATATCTGCCAATCCGTCTCCGTAAGTCAACATGAATGGTTCGTTGTTAAGGTGTTTTTGAACCCGTTTTAATCTTCCCGCGGTTTTCGTATTCAAACCCGTATCAACTAATGTAACCTTAAAGTTTTCTGCTTTCGAATCATGCACTTCTAATTGATTATTAGCCAGGTCTATTGTAACATCGGAGTTGTGATAAAAATAGTTAATGAAGTATTCTTTAATAACATATCCCTTGTACCCTAAACATATAACAAAATCATTGAATCCTTGTGCTGCATATAGCTTCATGATATGCCACAAAATTGGTTGTCCCCCGATTTCGACCATTGGTTTAGGTCGCACATCTGTTTCTTCTGCTAATCGCGTTCCCAGCCCGCCGGCAAATATTACTACTTTCATTTTCTAGATAATCGTTTTTTCCCATTCAAGCTTTGGGCGTAAATAACCATCAAGCTTACCTGTGTATCCATTCCGCACTTCCGAATTTAGATCATCGATTATTTCAAAAGAAATACCCTCATAATCTGCCACATGAACGTTTACCGGATTAAGAGTGCTTATAGCTACCCCCACGCTGTAATAACCTGCATTTAAAAAGTTTGCCGGTATCCACACAATCATTTCTTTTATCCCTGAACTGTCACTAGCCTCCGAATCAATATTCGCAATCGAAACAAATAACTTTCCGCCTAAATTGTGACTAAAGTGAATATTTGGAATGGGTTGATGTGTAAAATCTCTGTTAAGTTTGTATCTAATCTTAATACCTATCTTTTCATCAATTTTTGCTGCTGTAATAGTTTTTAGATTCGTGTTAATCAGCGACAATTCTAGTAGATCAACAGAGCCATCAAATTCGACAAACTTATCTTCTTTGGAATATATTTTTGCTGCTAACGCATCATTAGTACTATCATTTGTATATGCGCTAATTACATCATTTATTTCACCTTTAAAAGCAATGGTACCATTTTTTAGATATACACCTTTATTACATAGTGAGCTAACTGCACCAAGGTCGTGACTAACAAATAAAACGGTGCGACCATGTTTAGCCACGTCTTTCATTTTTCCGAGACACTTTTTTTGGAACTCGGCATCACCTACAGCCAAAACCTCATCAATGATTAATACCTCTGGCTCCAAATGAGCGGCTACAGCAAAAGCTAATCGCACGTACATTCCTGATGAGTAATGCTTTACGGGTGTGTCAATAAACTGTTCTACACCAGAAAAGGTAACAATTTCATCAAACTTTTCCTTTACCTCTTTGCGAGTCATTCCCAGAATTGTTCCATTCAGAAAAATGTTTTCACGTCCGGTTAATTCAGGGTGAAATCCCGTTCCAACTTCAAGTAGTGATGCAACGCGTCCAGAAATTTCAATTCTTCCTTTGCTTGGTTTAGTAATTTGTGATAGAACTTTTAAAAGTGTACTCTTACCTGCACCATTTTTACCAATTATGCCTATAACATCTCCTTGTTGTATCTCCAAGCTAATACTTTTCAAGGCAAAAAATGTCTCTTTGGATGATTTGTGTTTAGAAAATTGGCTCAATGACTCTCTTAGAGAGGCTGATTTGCTGCTTCCAATATTATATTCTTTTGAAACATTTTGAATTGATATTATTGAATTCTCCACAGCGTTGCAATAAATAGTTGCTCCAAATGTAGTATAATTTGACTATAAGCAAAAATCTAAAACTCAATATTCAACTACAAAATTCTTTTGTTAATGTTTGATTAATATAACATTTGCAACAGATGCATAAATTCCATATTTTTACTTTTCAATAGTCATTTATCATGCGAATCGTCTTTCTTCTAATTACTATTTTTTTTGCTTTAGTTAATTGTTTCGGTCAAAACGATATGATTCCTTCTACCATTGATAGCCTAACTTTATGGTTGCGATCTGATAGCGTAGAACTAGATGTGTCTGAAACACGGGTTATTCAGCTCTATGATTTAAGTGGGAACGAGTACCATGCTAATCAATCGGTAAATGATAAGCGACCTCTTTATAACAATAGCGAAGCTGCAATTACTGGTCATCCCACAGTTATTTTTGATGGGTTCAATGATTTTATGAATGGTACGGGTAGTTTGGGTGAGATTACAGACTACACCTTGATGTGTGTTATTCGTATAAACGGCAGGAAGAGTTATAATTGGATCTATAGAAATACTCCTATTGGAAATAATTTTTCTTTTGGTTTGTCTGGTCAGGGTGACGGTAAATTTAGATATTGGCCCCAAGGGACTTCAAACTCCGTTGTTTTTGACCCAGTCGTTCAAAATAATGAATATCATTACTACTCTGTCTTAACAAGTAATGACTCATCTGTGGTAACCCGTTACTTTTTTGATGGAATTCAAACAGGCACAACAAACAACCTTGTTAATACACATACTGCTAATGGATATACAGTTGGTGCCCTTGGTGATGCAGTCCAAACACTTAATGGAGAGATTGTTGAATTATTATTATATAATCGATATTTAAACAATCAGGAACAATTTGAAGTTGAAAATTATTTTAGATACAGGTATTTTCCAAGCGAATATATTTCTTACATTGATATCGATGATATAGAGGTTGATTATGGGTTTTGTGATACAACAGTTTTCATTCCAAATATCTACACAGATTACTTGTGGAGTAATGGTTCTACAACCCATGAAGCAACTTTTAACACACCTGGGACTTATTGGGTAGAAGCTACAAACATATATGGCTATGTTGATAGAGACACGTTTGAAATTTCTTATCCTACAATTTCACAACCAAATTCTACATTGTTTTGCCCTGGTTCGTCCGTAACTTGGAGCGCCAATCTGGGAATGTATTATACGTATGAGTGGTCAACAGGAGAAACAACGGAAAGTATTGATGTTAACACACATGGTGCATACTTTGTCACCGTAACTGATACGAATAGTTGCTCGAAAACATTCCCTTCTATCGAATTTGAGGAAGACACATACGCTACTACAGTAAGCCTTGGACCGGATGTAAGCCTATGTTCAGGAAATAGTATAGGTCTGGTAAGCGGAACTGCTGAAACAGAATCCTATCTATGGAATACTTCTGAGACAACCCCGTCTATTGTAGTAAATACTACCGGAAATTATAGTCTTACTTCGTATAACGCTAACGGATGCGTTGCAACAGATAATATCACGGTAACGATTGTGGGGGATGCGCCGGTAGTACAAATTGGAGTTGATCCGTCTTATTGTGAGTTAGAGGATTTTCCCTATACAGATGAGAGTTATACTACGGATGGTTCGACGATTGTCGGTTGGGATTGGAATTTTGGTGATGCAACAGGATCGGTTACATCATCCGGAATGCATGCGTATTCGAGCTATGGGATAGTTGACGTAATACTGACGGTAACAACAGATGCAGGTTGTGAAAACACCGGACAGGTTGCTGTGGAAGTGTATCAAAAGCCGGTATTGGATTTTACAAGTACGAATGAGTGTCAATCCGATCCGATTGCTTTTGCTGCTTCACAAACGTCCCTTACATTGATGAGTGATTGGCAATGGGATTTTGGAGACCCTTCAAGTGGTGCAGATAATACAGCGACAGGAGAAAACCCAACACATGTTTTTGACGGATTTGGTAATTACACGGTAACGTTGAGAGGAGAGGATGTAAATGGTTGCCGGGATACGATACAACAAGCGATCACGATACTTCCTTCGCCACAGGTGGATTTTACGTTTAGCGAGGTCTGCCAGGGACAAACAGTGACGTTCACCAACCAGAGCACGATAGAAACTCCGTATTTGATTTCTTCAGCACAATGGCAATTAGGGGCGGGAGCTACATCAACACAATTTAGTCCTTCCCGTTTGTATGTTAACGCAGGCAGTTTTGATATTACACTTACCGTAAATGCCAATAACGGGTGTCAGCAATCGCTTACACAACTAATGAAAGTCCATGCGTTACCTCAGCCGGATTATACACTTGGGACTTCCTGTGCGCAATTGCCAACGGTGTTTACCGATCAGTCTATTGTTCCGGACGGAAACGTTGCATTTGTAACCTGGCAGTTTAATGCCGAAAATCCGGTGAATGGTGATGAAGTAGCGCATACTTTTGTCAACCCAGGAACACAACAGGTACGTCAGACAGTTGTTTCTCAGTTTGGTTGTCAGCACACTGAGATTACTACGATCACGACGAATCCGGCGCTTGCTGCTGATTTTAGTACAAATCCTGAACCTCTTTTAGCAGGACTCCCGATAGCGTTCAATAATGAAAGCACAGGTGACGAAGGAGTAACATGGACAATAGGAGGTTTCTATTCCGGATCGGATAGTAACCCGGTAGTAACCTTTGATGAAAGTTATATTGACGATACGATCGAAGTTGTTCTGATTGTAACCAACAGTTTTGGTTGTGCAGACACATTGGTGGATAGTATGCGTATTTATGAAGCCATAACGGATCTTGCGGTTACTAACCTCTATACGTATACAGATCAGTTTGGTGATCAGACTATAGGTGTGGAATTAAGCAACAAAGGTTCTTCTACGATCACACGTTCTGATGTAATAGTAAGAATGACAGATAATCTACCTTTGAAGGCTGTTTGGGTAGGCGAGTTGCGTCCCGGAGAAACAGAAATGTTCATTTTCCCTTCAACAAGTTCGGAACCGGTTAATATGGATACTGAAACAGAGCGATACATTTGTGCAGAAGCCCGCATTGTTCTTCCCGCGGGGCTTGAAGATGAAAGACCGCAGAATAATGAATTGTGTCAAAATGTTTTAGGTGAGGAAGCAATACTTTTGTTACCGTATCCAAACCCTGTTGAGACAGACCTTATTGTAAAGGTAATTATGCCGGCAGAAGAAGTAATTGATCTGCTTATTTACGATGCCGGGGGTAGATTGGTGTATCGCCTGGTCAATAACGCATCTCTTCCCGAAGGATTGACAACCTTTACGATAAATACGGACAGTTGGTCACAAGGGACGTATACTATTTACCTCAAGGGAGAGGAAGAAACAAAAGTGGCACGTATCATTAAAAAATAAGAAAGGTCAGAATGAGATAATCATTCCCATACCTGTTGGTGTTATTGTGACATTTTTCCACACAGTATCCAGTTTTTTACCTGATTTTTTAAAGAGAGCAAACATAACCAGATCATAAATAAGGAGATATCCACCCTGTAATACAAGTGATTGTCCGTATCCCCTGAAACGATGGCGTAGCTCACCGGTTTTTGTGTTTCCAAAATTGAATAAAGCCCAGCCCGTTGCCATATAACCAACATCTAATCCGGCATTAAACAGATAAATAGTTTCCAGCTGTTTTTGTCTTTTGTAAACAGATTCAAAGGTTAGCTCCGAACTTTTTTTGTAGGTTCCGATGATTCCGGGTATCGCAATTCCAAGATTCACAACATTCCAGAATGCATTCATCTGATGAAAATATCGGGTATCACCTGAAGTTGTGTAAAAACCAATTCCACCGGAGAGCAAATTTGCTCCTGCCCATGCGTTTAATGAGATCATACCGTTACGGGTTTGTTGTACCTGACGTTGGTTGATTTCCTCCAGAAGAGAAGTCGTTTGTCCGAAAGAAAAGCAACTTACAAGCAGTACAAAAGTCAGATAAAGTCGTATCATAAGTTATCAGTTTACAGGTGATTATTCAAAAGTCAGAATTGCCTGATCCAGGATTTCATCTTTAGAAAGATCAGACCAGTCAAAGTCTGCAAGTATATCCGGAGGAACACCGGATTCAGCATAGCTGTTGCCTACAAGATCCAGAAGCTGACTAATACTGAAGCGATAACTCCAGCCATTCGGGAGTTGTCCGCCGTTCGGAAGTCCTCCACCTCCTCCGGTTGTATCTCCGACGAGAGTGATGCCCGGCATCGCTTTTGTTCCAAGGGCAAACATGGTTGTAGCACTATAGGAGCCTTTGTCAATGAGTACGACAACAGGTTTGGTATATACAATGCTTCCGGCAGAGACCATAAAGGGTTCCGGAGAACTAAAATCAGTGTGCTCAGGACCATTTCTGGTGATAAAAGAACCTACTTGTATTTCAGATAAGGAAAAGGCACTCAATAAGGTTCCCACGTTGAGGCTGTTCCCCCCACCGTTTTCCCGCAGATCGAGTATGATTCCCCTGGCATTGGCGTATGTATTGAAAATATAATAGAGATGTGCATTGGAAACAGCATTGGAGAAGGAAGAATAACGAACATATCCAATGTTTTTCCCGGTAATATTACCATGTTGAAATGATCCGGTCAGGATTCGTTCATCTATATAATTTTCCCACACAGTAGTCGGGTGAAAATTAAGATTGGCTTGTTGGGGTTGTGTGTAAACGGAAACAGAAAAAGGGGAGATAAGGTTGGTGTGATCATCTCTGAGTTGATTTAGCATAGAAGCGAGCACGGAAAAAAGTTCCTCTTCTCCCATTCCTTCATACAATTGACTGCGGTAATGTGTTCTGATGGCATTCCAGTCTACACTTTTCAATACAAAATAACTGTACTTTTTGTCTACTTCGTCCCAAAGGTAATCGAAGTTGGCATAGGGATTCGTTGTTGCTTTATCCGGCCCGAACAGCACTTTTTCGCAGGAGAAAGTTAACCCTGCAAGTGTGAATACTACTATAATAGCTAATCGACTCATTTTATTCGGGGTTTTCGTTGAACATTTAACCGGATACCTATTTTGTGTATTGCCAGAGCCAGAGGCTCAAATCTTCCTTTGGCTACAGTAGCCTCCCAGGCATAAAAGAGCTGAAAACCATTCCCGGTTTGGGATTCGCGAAAGAAAGAAAGCCGGGTTTGTATGCGCCAACCGTTGAGTGACCACTTGTAATTATCAAAATAGTAATTTAATAAGCGGGTATCATTTCCCTGAATGGAAGCATCGTACGTATAGGCATATCCGGGTCTGTAGTTAAAATTGAACAGACCAGCATGAAGATCCAATTGAAAATACCTCCGTACCGGGACAAGTTGTCGGGAGATTAACCAGAAAGAGAAGGTTCGTTCTTCTTTTCGTGAAACATCAAATCGAACTCTTCCTGCTCCCATAAGATTGAGCAGGGGATCTGCTCCTAATGCACTGTTTCCAAGTGACGGATTGTACCTGAATGGAAGTGAAAGGTTCGAAGAACCACCTAAAAATAGTCGCCACCTGTTGTTTTGCAGAGGAATTCTTCTGAGATACTCGGTAAAGAAGTTTGCGGAAGCCATGTAACTTCTGGTGATAGAAGGAATGAGGTTAGACTCCGGTGATACGGAACGAAGTATACTTCCTGAAAGATCAAAAAAGACAGAAGACTCACTTTGTTTCTTTTTCCAATCCCATCCCAGTCCGAGGGAAAGCCCATAACCGGTGTAATAGAGAGGTGAAGTTGCTAAATCGCGATAGGTGGATCGAATACCGGAGGTTTCCAACAGGAAACTGCGATCCGTCGTGTCAGATTGTGCGTTAGCGTTGATCGTACAATGAAAGAGTAGAACCAATAAGTTCAGTTGAATGACTGACAGGAAGAGTTTTCGGGAATCTTTCATAAGTACAGGGCATATTTTCAAATATACGAAAAAGAGAATCGTCTGTAGTAAAAGTTTGCTTTGGCAAAGGGCTCGTAGTTTTTCCTGAACTTGTTTGGAAAAAAAGTGGAATAGCTTATATTTGTACAAACATGTTAAACTATGAAATCACTAATCCATAGTGTCTTTCTAGGGCTTCTCCTGTTCGGTTTTTTTTCCTGTACTGCTGATGCTGATAATTCGGGAGAGAGAATTGAAACCAATCCGGATGAGATTGATTACTCTGAATTTGAGGGGAAATCGTTACGCGACTATGGAATTCCTGCTCTTATTATGTTACCGGATCAGACCTCAAATATCGGGGCTGCTGTTGAACCGGAGATACTGCACGAAGACGGTGATTTTAAGTGGGAGATTATCATTGGTCCGAATTTTACTATGCAAATCGAAGATTACGGAAATGAAAAAAGCATGGTGCAGGAAGAGAAGGACCGGCTTTCGCGTATTCGTTTTTATACAATAGAGTACAGTATCGACGAGCCGGACTTGATTATGTATAAACGCACGTTAAGTTATTCCGGAAAATCATCAGCAGAAGCTGAGGCAGTAGGAGCAGAGCATATCACATATCATTGTTACGGAACGAAAGAGATAGATGGAATTACCTACGTGCTGCGCAGTCGGGATGAAGGATACCATAAACCGATTATTGAGACCATGGTCAAAACGATCCGATCGGTCGAAAAGTTATAAGAAAAATTCGTGTGTTTTTTGGGAGCAGACCTTCTGTTTGCTCAGTATTACTCAATTGTTATTAAATTGTTTTACAGAATTAGTCAACCTCCTTTTTTCCAGTTATTTGAGTTGATGTATTAACATGTATTTGTGTATAGTTGAATTTTTGCCGGGTCGGTGAGGTGTAAAAACTGATTACCTTGTTAAGAAACAAAAAGGATGGCTTATGGCAAGAAAACAGAAAATTTTCGTGTTGGATACCTCAGTGCTGTTACACGATCACCAGGCAATTTCAAATTTTGATAAACATTGGGTTGCTATACCGATTACTGTTCTGGAAGAGTTGGATAAATTTAAAGTAGGTAATGAAACGAAGAACTTTTCCGCCAGGGAAGTCATTCGTTTTATAGATAAATTATCGGGAAGTGCGAGTCTCCGGGAATGGATACCGCTCGGGAAGAATAAGGGAATGTTCAAAATTGTCCTCGACAATACGCAACAGGAACTGGATGCAGAGCAAATTTATGCTGTCGGGAAGAACGACCACAAAATCATTAATGCAGGGCTTACATTGAAAGAGCAGGAGCCCCGTAAGGATGTTATCCTGGTTTCCAAGGATGTGAATTTGCGGATTAAAGCAAAAGCTTTGGGACTTATAGCTGAGAATTATGAAACGGATAAGGTAGAGGATGTCGATATCGTAGAGGGAAGTCTGAAGACAATTGACGGACTGGATTCGGAATTGATCCGTGAATTATTTACCAAAGGATTTACAGAAAACCTCGATGTTTTGGGCAATCACAAAGAAAACAACGGATACTATGTTCTGAAGAATGGTAAATCATCTTCTCTGGCCTATTTTAATCCTTTTTCACAACGAATTGAACGCGTAGAAAAGGAGTTTGTATATGGAATTAAACCCAAAAATGCGGAACAGGCGTTTGCAGTAAATGCCTTGATGAATCCGAATGTGAAGTTGGTAACCCTACAGGGGGTGGCAGGAACGGGAAAAACGCTCTTAGCCCTTGCTTGTGCGCTCGAACAGCATAAATTATATCATCAGGTTATTCTGGCGCGCCCGATTGTCCCATTGAGTAATAAAGAAATTGGTTTCCTGCCGGGAGATGCAAATGATAAAATCGGACCTTACATGGAGCCACTGTGGGACAATTTAAAGTTTATTAAATCGCATTTTGGAGAGAATGAAAAGAAGCATAAGGCGATCGTCGAAATGCAGGAGAGTGGTAAAATCGTAATAACTCCGCTTGCGTTTATCCGGGGAAGAAGTTTGTCCAATATCATTTTTATTGTAGACGAAGCACAAAACCTTACACCACACGAGATCAAGACGATTATTACCCGGGCAGGAGAAGGAACGAAGATCATCTTTACGGGAGATATTCATCAGATTGATTCTCCGTATCTGGACGAACACAGTAACGGAATGACCTATCTGATTGACCGGTTAAGAGGTCAGGAACTCTTTGCACACATTAAACTGGAGAAGGGAGAGCGGTCTGAGCTGGCTAATCTTGCAAATGAATTATTATAAACTGAAAAGGAGCGCATTTGCGCTCCTTTTTGTATTTCATCTAGTATTGTTATCTCTTAAGGTAACTTAGCGACTACCTGCTTGTATCGGCTTTGGTAAGATTCGCGTCCCGAACAACCCATTGTTTCTTTATTGGTATTAAACTGTTCGATGCGATTGTCCGGGCTGGGGTGTGTACTTAAGAATTCCGGAGTCTGGCTTCCCCCCATTTCTGTTATTTTCTGGAAGAAACCACCGCCGCCTGCAGCATTATAGGATGTAGGACATAAGTATTTTACGGAGTTGTAATCTGCTTCTGTTTCGTGACTACGGGAAAACTTCAATCCGATAAGACCTCCAGTAATTTGCTTCAACATCTCGCGATCACCTGCAAGTACATTTAACAATACCTGAACACCGTACATTTGTGTCATCTGGCGTGTTGAGTGACGCAGGTCAGCATGTGCAATTTCGTGTGCCAGAACTCCGGCAAACTGATCTTCCGAATCGAGAAATTTAAGAATACCTGTGTAAACATAGATATATCCTCCCGGAGTACAGAAAGCATTCAACGTGCTGTCGTCGTGAATAATCTTAATGTTCCATTCAAAGTCATCTTTGTGTTCAACCGTTCCGGAGTTCAGAATGGTGTTTCTAATACTATAGACATAGTCGTACACCTCTTTGTATTGGATCTCATTCAGAATTGGATATTCCTGTGGGTTGGATCTGATCTCTGAATCAACCTGAGCACCCAGTTCTTTATCCTGGTCTATGGTAAAAAGGTTAATATTTTTTCCGGATAGTTTCCCGGAACTTCCACATGATGCAAGAAACAGTGGTGTTGCAAGCAAAAGAACAAGTAAATGTTTCATTTTCGTTCTGTTTAAGAGATAAATATCAATGCTACAAAGTTAACTCAAATAAAAATAAACGGAAATAGCCTGAGCAGCAAATCCGAGTAAAAACCCGGAGATTAATTCAGGATAAGTATGCGCCTTTAAAGCCAGCCTTGACATAGCTACAATTCCTGAAATCATAAAAATAAGAGGCAGTACCCATGTTGGGAAAACAACCTGAAAGAGGTAATAGGAATAAACGGCACCACTAAGCATCCCCATTCCAATCATGTGCAGACTGATTTTGAAATAATTGTTCAGCAAGCCTGTCAGGGCAATGCCTATAGCTGCTCCAAGCGCTATGCCAACTACTGCAGGGGGAATTGCTCCCTGAGGGACCTGATACAAGAGGAAACCATACAATATGGCCATGTAAACAGCCATCATGAAGATAGGCATTCGTCTTTCTTCACGGATTTCAAGATCCAGACTTGTGATGGTATTGTTATACCGGAATAATAATAAAGAAACTCCGGGAGCTATAACACCAAAGATGCCGAAAAGGAAAAGCAAAATGTGTTTGATAGAAGGATCAATATGAAACAAAGAGTCTTTTATTAAAAAGCTTTCGGGTGTGCTCGATGTGTACATCAGGATCAGTAATCCATAAATGGGTACAAAAAGCGGATGAAAAATGTAAGAAAGAAAATTTGCTGGTTGCTTCATGATTTGTTTACAGTTCTTTCCTTAATCTGGCAACAGGGATATTCATCTGTTCCCGATACTTTGCAACTGTTCTTCGGGCGATAGTATAGCCTTTCTCTTTAATGATCTCAGCAAGTTTATCGTCCGTAAGTGGTTTACGTTTATTTTCATTTTCAACCGCTTCGGCCAGAATCTGTTTTACCTCTCGTGTAGAAACTTCTTCACCGCTGTCACTGACAATGGATTCGGAGAAAAAGTGTCGCAACGGAAAAATCCCGTAATTGGTTTGTACATATTTGCTATTGGCTACACGTGAAATGGTCGAAATATCTAAACCAACCAGTTCCGATATGTCTCTCAAAATCATTGGTTTCAGATTGGATTCGTCTCCTGTCAGAAAATACTCTCTCTGGTATTCGACGATGGCACGCATAGTAAAGTACAGCGTTTCCTGACGTTGGCGCATTGCATCAATAAACCATTTGGCGGCATCCAGTTTCTGTTTAACAAACAGAACGGCTTCTTTATCGCCTTTAGAAGTCTTGGCTCCTTCTGCATAACTGCGCAGCATATTTTCATAACCTCTGCTTACCCGCAATTCGGGAGCGTTTCGTCCGTTCAATGTAAGTTCCAGTTTCCCTTCGTGTTCCATCACCATGAAGTCAGGCGTAATGGTGCCGAGTGGTTTCCCTGCCTCCTTACTGGATCCTCCGGGCCTTGGATTTAAACGTACAATTTCAGCAATTGCTTCCTTAAGATCTTCTTCTTCAATTTCAAGTTTACTTTTGATCTTGTCGTAATGTTTCTTGGTAAACTCGTCATAATAATCTTCAAGAATAATCTTAGCTGTGTACCGGGTTATATTTCCGTCTTGTTTTCTTTTCAATTGAAGAAGGAGACATTCCTGAAGATTTCGGGCTCCGATTCCGGCCGGCTCCAAATCCTGAACAATTTCCAGAACGGCTTCTACTTCTTCTTCGGTAACCGAAACATTCTGTGAAAAAGCCAGATCATCAACAATACTTTCGATGTCTCTGCTCAGGTAGCCATCTTCATCAAGGTTTCCTATTATGGTTTCCGCAATAATATCTTCTTTCTCGGATAAATAGCGGAGACTGACTTGTTCCATCAGGCGTTCCTGAAAACTGGACCCCTGTGCCAAAGGCATATAGACATCGTCGTCATCTTTCCCTTTGTTGTTGACGTGCGTTTTATAATCTGCATCATCGTCCAGGTACTCGGAAACATCAAATTCCATTTCTGCTTCCGTACGGGTATCATCTTCATAATCAGGTTCACTGTCCTCAAAAAGATCATCCGGATTTTCTTCTTTTCCTTCTTCCAGTGCCGGGTTTTCTTCCAGCTCCTTTTTAATGCGTTGGTCCAGTTCCATTGTCGGAACTTCGAGCAATTTCATCAATTGAATCTGTTGCGGAGAAAGTCGCTGCTCCAGTTTCATCGATAGTATTTGCTTCATTGCTGCCATACGCTTGTTGTTTCCTTGTTAAGGTACTAAAATATTGTTTAATCTGCTATTTAAAATTCACAATTTTTTGGGGTCCTCGGGAAAGGAATAACATCGCGGATATTAGTCATTCCCGTAACGAACATTACCATTCGTTCGAACCCAAGACCGAAACCGGAATGAGGGACACTTCCGAATCGTCGGGTGTCAAGATACCACCAGATTTCTTCTTCGGGAATGTTAAAGTCGGCACATTTTTTCTTCAATACGTCCAGTCTTTCTTCCCGCTGCGATCCTCCTACGATTTCACCGATTCCAGGGAACAATACGTCCATTGCCGCTACTGTTTTTCCATCTTCGTTCTGACGCATATAGAAAGCTTTGAAGCTTGCCGGATAGTCTGTAATGATAACCGGTTTTTTGAAATGTTTTTCAACCAGGTAACGTTCGTGCTCAGATTGCAAATCTGTTCCCCATTCAACCGGATATTTGAATTGTTTTTTCTTAAACGGTTTGGAATCTTGTAATAACTCAATTGCCTTTGTGTAAGTGATCCGCTCGAATGAATTCGCAACCACAAACTCCAGACGCTCTGCCAATGTCAGCTCGTTGCGTTCGTTCTGTGGTTTTTGTTTCTGCTCGTTTTTCTCACGTTCGTTCAGGAACTCCAGATCATCCTTACAGTTGGTCAATACATAGTTACAAATATGTTTAAGGAATTCTTCCGTAAGATTCATGTTGTCTTCCAGATCGTTGAAAGCAACCTCCGGTTCGATCATCCAGAACTCAGCTAAGTGACGAGCGGTGTTTGAATTCTCAGCGCGGAAAGTAGGTCCGAACGTATATACCTGTCCAAGAGCGAGTGCTCCTAATTCGGCTTCTAACTGACCGGAAACCGTAAGGTTAACTTGTTTTCCGAAAAAATCCTCCGACCAGTCGATTTCTCCCTGTTCATTCAGTGGTGGGTTTTTTGGGTCAAGCGTAGATACGCGAAACATTTCTCCCGCTCCTTCGGCATCAGATCCTGTAATGATAGGCGTATGCAGATAATAGAATCCACGATCGTTGAAAAACTGATGGATCGCATACGAAACAGCGTGACGAATTCTGAAAACAGCTCCGAAAACATTCGTTCTGAAACGAAGGTGTGCCTGCTCTCTGAGGTATTCAAGTGAGTGACGTTTGGGCTGCATTACTGTTTTAGCAACTTCTTCCGGATTAGCATCTCCCAGGATGTCAAGTTCTTTTACCTGAATCTCGATTGCCTGTCCTGCACCTGTGGATTCAACAACTGTTCCTTTGATTGCCAAAGCAGCTCCGGTGGTAATGCGCTTTAACTCATTTTCATTCCAATTCTCGAATTCTATGACAGCCTGGATATTTTTTATCGTTGACCCGTCGTTCAGTTGAATAAACTGGTTGTTGCGGAACGAACGTACCCATCCCTTTACCAAAACTTCTTGTCCCAGCTCATACTGGGATAATAGCGATGCAATTTTTGTGCGCGTCATATTCTGTTAATTAAAATAATCCGGTTAGTATCTGCCGGATTCAATAACAAAACTAGTATAAATTTTTCATTGTAAACCCACTCAACCCGAGGATTCCGTACCTAAAAATGAAATCTGTCCGGGTTGGTTTAAAGTCGCTCTACTTTTTGAGGGACAGGGTACTCAAGGAGTTTGCTGAAATCTTCTTTCCAGAAGTCAAGATCGAGTAACTTTCCGTTTACGTCTTGTGTCAGAGTTATTACGACAGGAACTTCATCTGTATCAATATATTTCACCTGAATAAGATCTCCTGCATATTGAGGGGTGTCGGTTAACTGAAAACTGATACTACCCATAATTCCCCCTTCGTATTCATGAACCGTGTCGGGTAACGGATAGTTTTCGGGAGAAAGCCCGAGCTGTTCCAATAAAAAGTGTACCAGTTCTATTTCGTTTGGTCGAATGTTCCTCGTGTTTTCCATGTGACGAAAATACGAAATGCTGAGAAATTCTTGTAGGAAACACTTCTGATTAAGAGTATTGATAGTGTTTTCCTAAAATTGTATCGGGGCGTAATGAATTTGTAGCTGTTTTTCGTAAAAAAGAGGGGGGAATCCCTTTAAAGCTGTTATTTTTGTACAAAATTTAGATAGTATACTGATATGATCTCACGCAAGAATTCCGAACAACTTTTTGAAAAAGCGAAAACCTATTTTCCGGGAGGAGTAAATTCGCCTGTACGTGCCTTTAAATCGGTGATGGGGGCTCCGTTATTTATTAAGAAAGGAGACGGGGCGTATGTATGGGATGAAGATGATAACCAGTTTATCGATTTTTGTTGTAGTTGGGGACCATTAATTCTTGGTCACAACAATGAAAAAGTACGTAAGAAAATTGAAGAGACACTTGCAAACGGAACGAGTTTTGGAGCTCCTACGAAGTTAGAGAATGAATTGGCGGAATTAATTCTTTCCCGCAATCCGTATGCGGATAAGATTCGGTTCACAAGTTCCGGGACGGAAGCTGTTATGTCAGCGATTCGTTTGGCAAGAGGATATACGAAGAGAGATAAAATTATCAAGTTTGAAGGATGTTATCACGGGCACAGCGATTCTTTACTGGTAAAGGCTGGTTCAGGACTGGTAACTTTCGGAGAGTCGTCGAGTGCCGGAGTGCCGGAAGCATTTGCTGCGGAGACGATTGTCCTTCCTTTGAATGATCCGGAAGCATTGGAGGCCTGCGTACGTGAATTGGGGAATGAGATTGCCTGTGCGATAATAGAACCGATTCCTGCAAATAACGGACTGCTTTTACAAGAGAAAGGGTTTTTAACAAAACTGCGTGAAATTTGTACGCAATACGGAATTCTTCTGCTTTTTGATGAGGTAATTTCCGGTTTCAGAGTTGCTTTTTCAGGAGCAGCGGAATATTATGGAATTACGCCTGATTTGGTTACGTATGGTAAAATTATCGGGGGAGGTCTTCCGGTAGGTGCGTATGGAGGAAAAGCGGAGATTATGGCGTGTATTTCTCCGGATGGTCCGGTTTACCAGGCGGGGACGCTTTCAGGGAATCCTGTAGCTATGGCGGCAGGAATTGCGGCATTGGAGCAGTGCGCGCAGCCCGGGTTCTATCAGGATCAGGAAGAGAGAACGAATTATCTGGTTGATAAAATCAATGCGTATGCCGGTGAAAAGGGATATGCTTTTGAAATTTTCTCGATCGGGTCTATTTTCTGGATTGCTTTTTCCGACAAAGTAGCTATTCGACGAGCTGACGAAATTGATAGTGATATGACTCCTTTTAAGATGCTGCACTCTGAATTATTAAACAGAGGTATTTATATCGGGCCAAGTGGTTATGAGGTAGGATTCATTTCAAAAGCACATACAAAGGAGATTCTGGATACAACTTTTCCTGCATTCTGCGAAGCGCTAGATGCTGTTTTTGCGAAGTTGAAGTAGACATTTTGTTTTCAACCGGAGCTGTTTTCAAAAGAACAGCTCTGGTTTGTTAGTTGGTCTTTACTATGAAAATGTTACGATTCTAAGCTGAATTGTTCTCCGTCTTCCGGAATCCGGACTTTATCAGAGAAACCATGCTCTTCAGTAAACTGTCGTAATTCTCGTCGGCTCAGGACACAGTGGTTTACAGTTTCCAAATGAATGGCTACGATTGTAGCTTCCGGCAGAATCCTGTGAATTTTTAAAAGATCTTCTTTTCCCATGATAATGGCTCCCAAACGATCATCGAGTAAAGTTGCTTTTCCCGCATTTACAAGTACGATGTCAGGTTTCCATTTTTTCAGATTATTTTCCACCTCTTCTATCCATATCGTATCGCCTATATAATACACCGATTTTTCACCTGATGCAGTAAAATAACAACCGGAAGCTTTGCCTAAAATTGCTGCAAGTTCAGGAATGGAATACGCTGCATCTGTTCCGTGTTGGCAATAGGTCTTTTGGAGTTTAATTCTGTTGATATCATTCTCTTCTTTCATGGCTACAACATGCGTAAAACCCTGTGATCGGATGATCTCCGCATCTTCCTCATTCTGAGCATAGATTTTCAAGTCCTTCGGAATGAGTTGAACGGCTACCTCATCCCAATGATCAGGGTGTAAGTGAGAAACAACAACCGCATCAATTCCATCCAGTAAACTTTCCGGGTTTATGGGCATATCCACCAGAGGGTTCGATAACTCTGAGTTAACTGTTCCGGGAAACCCGGGGTATCTTCCCTTTTCAGCAAACAGAGGGTCTACCAAAATAGATGTTCCTGCGTAGTGTAGTACAAAGGTTGCATTTCTGACAAATTGAATACTTGATGACATGATTGTAGTTTTTTATATTTTGTTGATTAGGATTTGCGCAAATATTACGGTTTGCTACGTATCCCTTTCGTATTATGATAAAAGCTCTTATACTATCAGTAATAACTCTCTTAGAGTTATCATTTTTTTATAAAATACTCCCAGGCTGCTTTTGTTATATCAGCAATAATTTTCTCATTGGTTTCCTCATCTTCTTTTGATGCGGTTATAAAAATGCTGATGACAAAATAGCTCCCATCGGGCAGAAAAACAATTCCGATATCATTAGATGCTGCAGTAATTCCTGTGCTTTTGTTTTGTCCGGACCAACCGGTTTTGTGTGCAACAATAGTTCCTTCAGGTAGTTGACCTTTCAGCTTGTTCTTCCCTGTTTGAGTAGTTTTCATGGTTTCCCACACAAAATCATAACTTTTTTGAGAAAGCTGGTTGTCTTTGTTTTCATAGAATACCTGTAGAATTCTATTGGCTTCCAGGGGTGTTGTCCAGTTTTGGAATTGTAAATCCCAATTACTCTGCATCGTCTCTTCGTTGATTTTAATAGAAATATCGTTAAAACCATTTTTCAGCAGGTAGGTTTCAACTTTTTGGGGTTTCCCCAGCAATTTCAGTAAAACGTCACAACCTACATTGTCACTCAAAGCAACAGTATACTCAATGATTTCGGCAATAGTCAGGGTGACCCCGTCGGGATACTTTTCTCGGATGGGACTCCAGAGACCAGGAAGCAGTTCATTTTTTTTGATATCAATTTTTTGGTCAAGCGAAAAACGACCCTTGTCTATTTCTGACAGCATAGCTAAAGCAATCGGAAACTTGAATACACTTTGCATTGGAAAATGCTCAGTTCCATTGCTACTTAGGGTATCATCACCATTCGCTCCGCTAATAGCAACACCTACGATTGCATTTTTCGAACGTACAATTTGTTCAATGTCGTTTCGCAGCGATTCGATGGTCTGTGCACATACTCCTGTTACAGTCAATACGACTGCGAGGAATAGTAATTGAATTTTCTTTGCCATTTTTCTTAATTAATCGGTTTCTGATCCACAGATTCCAATATACCAATTCTTCTCGGGGTTATAGATTGTCCAGAAGAAAGTTCCCCACCATTCCTTTCCGGCATTGAAGAAAGGAGAGCAATTGGTACTCCATTTCATGATTTCTTACTTCCTGAATCTGTATAAACATGAACTACTTCCAATACTGATTATACTTGTCACTCAATTCGTAAAATTGTCCATTTGATTGTGGTCCGAATACTTTTCCGTTTGTGTTAAAGACCATTTCCCCGTCACTGTAGTGTAGCACTATCTTAGACCAGTTTGCGCCTTTCCAGATGCCATTAATTTGTGCGCTATTCAGGTCCGTTATAAACGCTTGTATTTCCTGTTGGGCTGTAATAGAGTGAATTCTTATTGTATCAGTCTGGATTTCGATAGTAACTCTAACAACCTTATCCGGCTGTAATGGGGCATGAAAATCAGTATATGTTTTAGTTGTCTTACAGCCTGTCAGAACTACTAGTGTAAATACTGTTGCTGATGCGATTACTATACGTTTAATCAGGGTGCGTGCTTCTGTTCTATACATTGGATAAATTATTTTTCAATTTATTTGCGACCAATTATCTAGCCTTTAGATTTTCTTTATTAAGGGCAAGTAACTCTTTTATTTTCTTTTGCTCTCCGTCTCCGATATAGTCTTCTAAATAGAGAGTTCCTTTTGTTCCGCCAGTTTCTGTAAACACAATTTCATAAAGCCGTATTTCAATACTTTCCAGGGAGTTGGAGTCATCATAGTGGTATTCTACTCCTCTTGATTTGAAAGCAATCTTTTGATTAGATATTTTGACGTACGATCCTCTTAATTTTTTAATTCTATTTGCGTTGTTAATTAATATGACAGTTCCGAATAAAAGAGGAGTAAATGCACTTAAAAAGTTGAAAAGGCTACGGAAATTATAAATAGCAGACCAATTTTGTAGAAACAAATAAAATATACCGAAGCAAATTAGCACAATAGAAAACCCTTCTGATTTACCAAGTTTCCGAATTAATTTCTCTGTTGTGAACTCTTCCATTCCGTAAAAGCTTGTGTTATTTGTTTGCTCCCGCAAGTTAGCAATTATGTTTTGCGTATTTGCGGAAAGTAGGAATGTAAAGTATACATACTGTTACCAGGTGTTCTTTCCTTCTTACAAAACTGTAACAGTTTGATAAGTCTGAAGCCCGAAATCGCCTACTTTGCATATACTTACCTTCGGCGTGCAAGGAGAAAAACATCCTGCATATAATTAATTAGCAGATATAGATAGCAAAACTATTGACCAAAATACCACAATGCAAACCTACCGGACTCCTTGCCCGGATCTTCTTGTTCTTCTGCTACAATAATTTTTCACTACCTTTGAAATGATTCAAATTGAAAGATAAATTATGACTCCTCCCGCAGAAAAAAAACTGTTTTTACTGGATGCGTTTGCATTGATTTATAGAGCGTATTTTGCTTTTTCGAAGAACCCGAGGGTAAATTCAAAGGGGCAGAATACCAGTGCGGCTTTTGGGTTTACAAATGCGTTAATTGATGTAATGAAAAAAGAGCAGCCGACTCACCTTGCGGTGGTGTTTGATGCTCCGACTACAACGAATCGTGCAGAGGAACACAGTTTTTATAAAGCCAACCGGGAGGAAATGCCGGAAGATATTCGCAGTATGATAGAACCGATCAAACGGATTATCGATGCGTTTAATATTCCTATCCTGATGAGAGATGGTTTTGAGGCGGATGACGTGATAGGAACACTGGCAAAAAAGGCAGAAAAGGAAGGGTTTGTTACCTATATGATGACACCGGACAAAGATTTTGGTCAATTGGTGTCGGAGCATATTTTTATGTACAAACCTTCCCGGATGGGGAATGGTCCCGAAATTCTGGGGGTGAAAGAAGTCTGCGAAAAATTCGAAGTGGACGACCCTTTAAAGGTAATTGATATCCTGGGGCTCTGGGGCGATTCGGTGGACAATATCCCGGGTATTCCGGGCATCGGAGAGAAGACTGCGAAAAAACTGATTGCCCAGTACGGCTCGGTAGAAAACCTGATTGAACATTCTCATGAATTGAAAGGAAAGCAAAAAGAGAATGTCATCAATTTTGCAGAGCAGGGGATGATTTCCAAAATGCTGGCGACGATCATCACGGACGTGGATGTGGAGTTGGATGAAGAGGATTTGCGGGTTATTCCGGTCGATGAAGAAAAGATTAAGGAGATCTTTACTGAGCTGGAATTCCGTAACCTGGCAAAGCGGGTGATCGGTGAAGAAATCGTTGTTGCAGCTCCTGTTAATGATGAGGGGCAACTGGATCTGTTCGGAACCCAATCCCTGGTAGAGAATCAGGCACCAACTGAAACGGCGGAATTGAAAACAATAGCAACCGAAAAGCCATCGTATCATCTGGTTACCACACCGGAAGAGAGAAAAGAATTACTTGCTCAATTGCTGAAACAACCTTCCGTTTGTTTTGATACGGAAACCACATCGCTGGAGGCGCGGCATGCAGATATTGTCGGGTTGGCTTTATCCTGGAAACAGAGAGAAGCTTATTATGTAGCGATTCCGCAGGATTTTGACAAAGCAAAAGAAATTTTAACTCCCTTTGCCGACTTTTTTACAAGTCCTGTTATTGAGAAGGTGGCACACAATATGAAATACGATGCACATGTGTTGGATCGGTATGGAATTGCCATCGAAGGTCCGGTTTTTGACACCATGGTGGCACATTACCTGATTCAGCCGGAGAGTAAACACGGGATGGATCAGTTGGCAGAGTATTATTTGCATTATAAACCCGTTTCTATTGAAGATCTGATCGGGAAGAAAGGTAAAAACCAGCGTTCTATGGGGGATTTGGAGCCGGCTGAGGTTAAAGATTATGCCTGTGAGGATGCTGATATCACCTGGCAGCTAAAAGAACTGTTTGAGCCGGAAATGCAAAAACCGCATCTGAAGAATCTGTTCTATGATCTTGAAATGCCTTTGGTATTGGTTCTGCAAGAGATGGAGAAAGAAGGGATATCAATTGATATAGAAAACCTAAAGACCTATTCTAAGGAGTTGGGGGAACACATCGACAGACTTGAAAAAGAGATTCTGGAACTGGCAGGAATGGAGTTCAATATTGACTCTCCGAAACAATTAGGAGACGTCCTGTTTGAGCATTTGAAAATTTCTGCAAAAGCAAAGAAAACCAAGACCGGTCAGTATGCAACCAGTGAAGATATTCTGAACAAACACAGTAATGATCACCCGATTGTTCCGTTGATTTTGGAATACAGACAACTTCGTAAGTTGAAGAATACATACGTAGATACATTGCCTACACTTGCTGATCCTGTAGATGGGAGAATTCATACGAACTATATGCAAACGGTTACAGCAACGGGTAGATTGAGCTCCAACAATCCGAATTTGCAGAATATCCCGATTCGTACCGAAAGAGGACGTGAAATCCGGAAGGCTTTTGTGGCTCGCGATGAAAATTTTGAATTGATGGCTGCCGATTATTCCCAGATTGAATTGCGTATTATTTCGGTATTGAGTAAAGACCCGAACATGATGGAGGCTTTTAAAGAAGGGAAAGATATTCACGCAGCCACTGCGGCAAGAGTTTTCAATGTTCCTCTGGAAGAAGTCAGCCGGGAACAAAGAAGCCATGCAAAAGCGGTAAACTTTGGAATTATCTACGGGCAAAGTGCTTTCGGACTGGCGCAGAATCTGGGAATATCCAGAACAGAAGCGAAAACTATTATCGATAGTTACTTTGAACAATACCCGGGGATCAAAACCTACATGGAGGAATCTATTGCGTTTGCAAGAGATCATGGATATGTTGAGACCCTCATGAAGCGAAGACGATACCTACCGGATATTACTTCGAATAATGCAGTAGTACGGGGATTTGCTGAACGAAATGCGATTAACGCACCTATACAGGGTACAGCTGCGGACATCATTAAACTGGCAATGATCCGTGTGCAGAATGCGATGAAGAAAGAGCAGCTGAAAAGCCGACTTTTGTTGCAGGTACACGATGAATTGGTGTTTGATGTGGTGAAGGAGGAGAAAGAGCGAATGGAAGCGTTAGTACGACAAGAAATGGAGCATGCGATAGAATTTGCTGTACCTCTGACTGTAGAAGCTGAGTTTGGTCACAACTGGCTGGATGCCCATTAAAAGATTCTATTGTAAGGTCAACGAGTTGTTCTATTTTTGTCGCGGATGAAAAAAATTCTGATTCTTCGTTTTAGCTCCATAGGGGATATTGTTCTTACTACACCAGTTGTACGGGCTGTCAAAGAACAGACCGGAGCAGAAGTTCATTATCTTACCAAACAACCCTTCACAGGAATAGTAGCTCCTAATCCGTATATCGATCGGGTCATTACCTTTCAAAAAGATATAGACGAGGTAGTCGAAGAATTGAAGAACGAACAGTACGATTACATAATTGATCTGCATCACAATTTACGTACACTACGACTAAAGCGCAAGTTGAAAAGACCAGCAAAGTCGTTTCCAAAATTAAATATCCAAAAGTTTCTGTACGTGCGGTTGGGATGGAAGATGATGCCGGATCTCCACATTGTCGACCGCTATTTTGAAACAGTCCGTCATCTGGGGGTTAACAACGATCAAAAAGGACTGGATTACTTTATTCCGGAAAGTGAAGAAGTGGATGTGACGAGCTTTCTTCCGGAGATTTTCCACACGGGTTATATTGCTATTGCAATGGGAGCACAGTTTGCTACAAAACGATTGCCTCTGGAAAAACTCGAAGAACTGGTGCATAAAATACAACTTCCGGTTGTTCTGCTGGGAGGAAAAGAAGATGAACTTACGGGGAATCAATTGGCAGCAATCGCTTCGTCCAATGTGTTCAATGCTGCGGGGAAATGTACACTTGGTCAAAGTGCCTCACTGGTGAAACAATCCGTTTGTTTAGTCACACACGACACGGGGTTAATGCACATCGGAAGTGCCTTTAAGAAAAGAATCTTTTCTATTTGGGGAAATACCACTCCGGAGTTGGGAATGTATCCCTATCTTCCCGGTGAGGGAAGCGAATTGTTCGAGCAAAAAGAGCTTTCTTGCCGTCCGTGCAGTAAAATCGGATACCAAAAATGCCCAAAAGGACATTTTAAGTGTATGAATGATCAAAATATAGATGAAATCGCGACCAAAGTCAGAAAAGCATTTGACTAATCGACAAACAACTTTTTCAACTCATTTGCATCCTTTGGATTCATTTTTCCGGCAAGAATCAATGCAAGCTGTTTTCTTCGCAGAGCAGCCGTATAGCGTTCTTTTTCCTCTTGTGTCTCAGGAATCAGTTCCGGAACCTGGATCGGGCCTCCGTTCTGATCGACAGCAACGAATGTATAAATCGCCTCGTTCGAACGAAATTTATTTCCCGTAACCGGATTTTCGACATAAACATCCACAAACACCTCCATAGACGAGTTAAAGGCTCTGGAAACCTTTGCCTCAAGTGTTACAATCGATGAGTGATTAATGGGAGCATTGAAAGCAACATTATTAACAGAAGCCGTAACCACAACTCTTCTGCAATGACGATGCGCTGAAACACTTGCAATTACATCCATCCACGCCAGTAACTGACCACCGAACAAATTTCCTAATGTATTGGTATCATTGGGCAAAACAACTTTTGTTGATATTGCCAGTGTCTCAGAAGCTTTCTTTGCCTTCATTATTCTGAATTTTTGCACAAAGGTAAGCAGAATTGTGAAAATGCGTACATTTGGACACATGGATTTAGGAACGGTAAAGGCCTTACATATAATTTTTGTAGTAAGTTGGTTTGCAGGACTTTTCTATATTGTCCGGTTGTTTATTTATCATACGGAATCGCTTCAAAAACCTGAAGCGGAAGGCAAAATACTCAGAGATCAGTTTGAAATTATGGAACGTAAACTGTGGTATATTATCACCTGGCCGGCCATGGTATTAACAATTGTGTTCGGTATCTGGATGCTGATACTCGTTCCCGGTTACCTGGCGCAGGGATGGATGCATCTGAAATTAGGTTTTGTTGTGGTACTCTTGGTATACCATTTTGCCTGTCAGCGTATTCTCAATCAATTGAAAAGAGGTGTTTTTAACTGGTCGTCCGGAAAACTACGTATCTGGAACGAAGTAGCTACGCTATTACTGGTGGCCATTGTGTTTATTGTCGTTCTGAAATCGTCCCTGAACTGGATTTGGGGTACTGTTGGCTTTTTTGCCGTTGCCATAGGTCTGATGATGGGGATAAAGCTCTACAAGCGGCTTAGAAAATCATAAATTCTGTTACGGAACAAAGTAAGTTTGCTGTCCATCTATAGTGTGTACAGTAGGAAGACTGTTTTCCGATTTTTTGAAAAATTCGGAAGATATTTCATTTTTTATTATATATTAGTGATATCAAAACAATATCATTATGGAGAAAGAAAAGAATGTGTCTGCTTTTAATGGATATTTTATTCTGTTGGCAGTGTTGGTTTTAATTGCAGGAGGCATTGCGGGTATTGCCCTGACCAATAAGGTTGCATTTATTACGCTGGACGTACTTGCGGTCTTCCTTCTTCCTGGTTTTTTTATTGTACAGCCAAACGGTTCAAAAGTGTTGGTTCTGTTTGGGTCTTATAAAGGGACTGTACGGGCGAATGGTTTTTATTGGGCGAATCCGTTTTATTCTAAGCAAAGTATTTCACTTCGGGCACGTAATTTTGACAGTGAACGTGTGAAGGTGAATGATAAAGTAGGAAATCCGATTTTAATAAATGTAATTCTGGTCTGGCGGGTGAAGGATACGTTTAAGGCGGCTTTTGAGGTTGATCACTACGAAGAGTTTGTACGGGTACAAACAGATGCGGCTGTCAGAAAGTTGGCGGGTTCATATCCGTACGATAATTTTGATGATGACCAGTCTGAAATTACCTTACGCTCCGGAATGGATGAGGTAAATACAGCTCTTGAAGATGAAATTACGGAACGTTTGGCAATGGCAGGTATTGAAGTGATGGAAGCGCGAATCGGTTATCTTGCTTATGCGGAGGAAATTGCCCAGGCGATGTTGAAGCGCCAACAGGCTACGGCTATCGTTGCTGCCCGGTTTAAAATCGTTGAGGGAGCAGTAGGAATGGTTGAGATGGCTATTGAAGAGTTGGACAAGAAAACAGATATCCAACTGGATGCGGACAAGAAAGCAGCAATGGTTAGCAATCTGATGGTGGTGCTGTGCGGAGACAAAGAGGCAACTCCTGTTGTGAATACGGGAACATTGTATAATTAGAAAACGGCAGATTATGAATCCGAAATATAGACTTATTAGAAAAAGAGCATTTGAATCGCTTGAGAAATTCGAACAGCGTTTGAATGAAGAATGTGTTGGCGGATGGAAAGCAATATCCATTTCGGATACGAATGGTTCAATTACCGTATTGTTGGAACGTGAAGTGAAAAAGTAATGGCAAATAAAAAATCATTTCTTCTGCGAATTGATACCGATAAATTCGAAGCACTGGAAAAGTGGGCAGCTGATGAATTCAGAAGTGTTAATGGTCAGTTGGAGTGGATTATTCATAAAGCTCTGCAGGAAGCGAAAAGAGAACCCAAGCCCAAATCCGGTAAAGAGGAAAAGTAGACAGGAAGAACTTTCCTGTTACTCTCATAAAAACGTTATTTTTACGAAAAAAAGAAAAACATGTCATACAATAATCTTTTAGTAGAAAAGACCGGGAAAACAACGGTAATTACGATTAACCGCCCGAGCCAGTTGAATGCACTGAATAAAGAGACAATCGAAGAATTGAACAAAGCACTTACGGAAGCGAATACGGATCAAGGCGTGCGTGCAGTTATTCTGACTGGTAGCGGAGAAAAGGCATTTGTTGCAGGGGCAGATATAAAAGAGTTTGCTCATTTTGATGTAACGCAAGGAAAAGAATTAAGCGCAAAAGGGCACGAGTTACTTTTTAACTATGTGGAAAATATGACAAAGCCGGTTATTGCTGCGGTGAATGGTTTCGCGCTGGGAGGCGGATTGGAGTTAGCCATGTCATCTCATATCCGTATTGCTTCGGATAATGCAAAAATGGGCTTACCGGAAGTTTCTTTGGGTGTTATTCCGGGATACGGAGGGACACAGCGATTAGCACAATTGGTAGGTCGTGGCAAAGCTATGGAAATGGTGGCTACTGCGGGAATGATCTCTGCTGAAGAAGCAAAATCATGGGGATTGGTAAACCATGTAGTACCACAGGCGGAATTGTTAGACCTGGCACACAAAATTGCCGGTAAAATCACAGCCAACTCAGGAACAGCTATTGCTTCTGCGATTCGTTCTATTAATGCAAACTACGAAGAAGGTGTAAACGGTTATACAGTCGAAGTAGAAGAGTTTGGAAAGTGTTTCGGTACACCTGATTTTAAGGAAGGTACAACTGCATTTATCGAAAAACGGAAAGCAGCGTTTAACTAGCGACTAGCATTTCATACGATATTTTGAAGGGCGTGCAGTGAGCACGCCTTTTTTAGTGGATAGAAAAAAGGCCGCTACACAGAGTGCAACAGCCTTAATAAACAATAGATATCGTGAGTTACGCTTTTTCCAATAGGATCCGCGTATCACCTTCCGATTCAATATCCGTCAACAATGCATCTGTTTTCAATGTATCTTCGAAAACAATATCTGTTGCGAGTACTTCTTCACAAATATAGGTCTTGTTGGTTGCCACAGCCTGTTGAATTTCATCTGTGGAAGCGATTGTCAATCTGATTTTATCAGTCACCTCCAATCCACTTTCTTTACGGAAATTCTGGATGCGGTTAATCAGTTCGCGGGCAATTCCTTCGTCGCGCAATTCTTCTGAAATGGTAATATCCAGTGCTACTGTAATTCCTCCTTCGGACGCTACCAGCCATCCTGGAATATCTTCTGCCTGAATATCGAAATCCTCCAGCGTCAATTCGATAGCAGCACCATCCACTTCACCGTTCCAGCCCCCGTTCGTTTCCACTTCCGCGATGGCTTGTTGATCCCAACCGTTTACCATTGCCGAGATAGCTTTCATTTGTTTACCATACTTCGGGCCGATGGTCTTGAAGTTGGGTTTGATTTTCTTTACCAAAACTCCGGTAGTGTCCTCCAACAGTTCCATTTCCTTTACATTCACTTCCGCCAGTATCAGGTCTTTTACATGTTCGATACGGGACTTAAACGTAGGATCCAGAATTGGAACCATTACTTTTTGTAAGGGTTGGCGAACTTTTATTTTCTCTTTTTTACGGAGACTCAACACCAGTGAAGAAACGCGTTGAGCAATATCCATTTGTTCCTCCAGATTGAGATCAATAAAGTTCTCATTTGCTTTCGGGAAATATGCCAGGTGAACTGACTCCGCGTCGTGTTTGCCAGAAACCTTATTCAGATCACTGAAAAGTTTATCCATAAAGAATGGAGCAATAGGAGAAGAAAGAATAGTGACAACCTCCAGACAGGTGTATAAAGTCTGATACGCTGAAATTTTATCTTCTGTATAATCACCCTTCCAGAAACGGCGGCGACAAAGACGTACATACCAGTTCGATAATTGGTCATTTACGAAATCCTGGATCAAACGTCCCGCACGGGTCGGCTCATATTGATCATAGGCATTTTCTACTTCTTTGATCAGTGAATTCAATTTTGATAAAATCCAGCGATCAATTTCAGGACGTTTTGCATAATCTATGTCCGCTTCACTGTATGTAAACCCATCAATATTTGCATAAAGTGCGAAAAAGTTGTAGGTATTGTACAGGGTTCCGAAGAACTTACGCTGTACCTCTACAATTCCGTCTTCATCAAATTTCAAGTTATCCCAGGGCTGTGCATTGGTGATCATATACCAACGTGTCGCATCGGGGCCATACTTGGGTAATGTTTCAAACGGATCGACTGCATTTCCAAGACGTTTGGACATTTTCTGTCCGTTTTTGTCAAGAACCAGCCCGTTGGAAACAACATTTTTATAAGCCACCGAATCGAACACCATCGTAGAGATTGCGTGAAGGGTAAAGAACCATCCGCGTGTCTGATCGACACCTTCAGCGATGAAGTCTGCCGGATAACCGGTTCTGTTTTCAATCAATTCCCGGTTTTCAAATGGATAGTGCCATTGTGCATAGGGCATTGATCCGGAGTCAAACCATACATCAATCAGGTCTGCTTCTCGTTTCATTGGTTTTCCGGAAGGGGAAACCAGTGTGATCTGATCCACATAGTTTTTATGCAGGTCGATTTTGTCGTAATTTTCTTTTGACATATCACCCGGTACAAAATCTGCCAATGGGTTTGTGTCCATAACTCCGGCCTGAACTGCTTTTTCACATTCTGCTTTCAACTGTTCTGCGGAAGAAATACAAATACGTTCGTCCCCTTCTGCAGTAGACCAGATTGGAATTGGAATTCCCCAGTAACGTGAACGGGAAAGGTTCCAGTCATTCAGGTTCTCCAACCAGTTTCCAAAACGACCGGTTCCCGTTGATTCGGGCTTCCAGTTAATCGTTTTGTTGAGTTCAATCATACGGTCTTTTTTCTCTGTAGATTTGATAAACCATGAATCCAGCGGATAATATAATACCGGTTTATCTGTACGCCAGCAATGTGGATACGAGTGTTCGTATTTTTCTACTTTAAAGGCTTTGTTTTCCTCTTTGAGCTTAATGGCAATCTGAACGTCCGCTGATTTTTCAGGAGCCTCATCATCTGCATAGTACTCGTTTTTTACATACATACCTGCAAACTCTCCCATTTCCGGGCGAAAACGACCTTGCAAATCAACAAGTGGAACAGGGTTTCCTTTGTCATCAAGAACCAACATGGCCGGTACACCAGCGTCTTTAGCTACTTTGGCATCATCTGCTCCGAAAGTCGGAGCGATATGTACAATTCCGGTTCCGTCTTCTGTTGTAACAAAATCTCCCGGGATAATACGAAACGCCTGATCTGCATTTTCGTAAGGCAGAGCATACGGTAACAATTGTTCATAATTCAGACCTACAAGATCAGATCCGGTACATTCTCCTGCTATGAAGTAAGGAATGGTTTTATCTCCCTTACTGTATGTTTTTAGTTCATCTGCCGTTTCAACAGCTTTGTATCCTTTTGCAAACTGATACGAAACCAGATTTTTGGCGAGTACAACGTGAATAGGCTCGTAGGTATATTGATTATATGATTGTACCAGTACGTATTCAATTTTGGGCCCTACAGCAAGTGCCGTATTCGAAGGAAGCGTCCAGGGTGTGGTTGTCCAGGCCAGAAAATGAAGGTCGTGCGTTACCCCAAAAGGTGTATTTTGTCCGTCTTCCATTTTGAACTGGGCAACAACCGTAGTATCTTTTACATCACGGTAGCATCCGGGTTGGTTCAATTCGTGAGAAGAAAGACCAGTTCCTGCTTTCGGAGAATACGGTTGAATCGTATATCCTTTGTAGATTAACCCTTTTTCGTACAATTGACCCAACAGCCACCAAACAGATTCCATGTATTTCGGTTCATACGTAATATACGGATCATCCATGTTCACCCAGTATCCCATATCGCGGGTAAGGTTATTCCAGATGTCAGTATAACGCATCACCGCTTCGCGACAGGCTTTGTTATAATCTTCGATGGAAATTTTCGTTCCGATATCTTCTTTGGTAATTCCCAGCTCTTTTTCTACACCTAATTCAACAGGAAGCCCGTGCGTATCCCAACCTGCTTTACGTTTTACCTGGAATCCCTGAAGCGTTTTATAGCGGCAAAAAATATCTTTAATAGAGCGCGCCATAACATGGTGAATTCCCGGAAGTCCGTTTGCCGAAGGAGGCCCTTCAAAAAAGACAAAAGGCTTCTTACCTTCCCGTGTTGAGATAGATTTGTCAAAAATGTTGTTGTTTTCCCATTCCTGCATCACCTCCTTTGCCATTTGCGGCAAATTCAACCCTTTGTACTCCTGATATTTTGCGCTCATTTTACTCAGTTAATTAGAAGTCGCAAAGATAGAAATTTTAGTAACAACCTTTTCGATTCAAAAATGCTTGTTTACTTCATCAAAAAAATGGTTGATACAAATTGTATTAACCGACAGTGATGCATAGCAGAAAATATCCTGAACAACGTAACACGGATTGCTTTTTAAGAGATAAAACCACAATAATTTAAATACAGAATCGTTGAATTTCAAAACCTAGTTTACTATGAAACAGTTAGTAGTTATACTTTCCCTAATAATTTCAATTGGCTCCGTTGCTCAAAAACCTCAAAAGAAGACGTTGGAGGCAGAGATGCTTCGCATAAAAACGGGGACAGTTCTTGTTGTTCAATCACAAGCAATTGATGAATACCCGATATGGTCAGCAGAATCTGATTACGTTGGGTGTAACGTAATGGGAAAGTGGTTTAAAATCAGGCTGACAAATATTCGCTTGGGAGAGGCTACCTGGAGAAATCAAACAATTGGTTTTATAAGTACAAAAAACGCCGTAAGTAAAATGACGGAGAAAGAAATAGAGGCGTTTATGAAAGTGTCCGAGTTACATCCCAGAGAAGTAATTACTTCTGACGGGATCAAGATTGAGTTAAGAATGGATGGATTCCAAGTTGCGTTAGTCGTAACAAAAAAGGGGCAGAAACCAGAAGTACTTTGGAAATCAGAAGGAGAGAACTGTCATAGTCTATCTGTTTCTCCGGATGAAAAATATGTTGCATACCTATGTGAGATGAATGGGTTATTGATAATGAAGATACATTAAGTGTGTTTGCGTATCTGATTTTTCAGTGCAAGCGACTCTCAGGATGAAGGTACGAACCCTTTTCAAATTTCGAACATAAGGTGATTACATACTTCGATTCGGATTCTTTCACTACTTTTGAAATTAAACGAAGGAATACAGGTTGAGTGCTATCAGGAAATTAGCGGGGCAGACAGCGATTTATGGTATGTCAAGTATCGTAGGTCGGTTGTTGAATTATTTGCTGGTCCCTATTTATACGATGGTTTTTACCGATCCGGCGGATTATGGGGTTGTTTCGGAGTTATATGCCTATGTTGCTTTCTTTATTGTCCTGCTAACCTTCGGGATGGAGACAACATTTTTCCGTTTCATCAATAATGAACAGAATCAGGATAAAGTTTTTAGTAACGCTTTTGTCTCACTTACCGGGATTAATGCTTTATTCCTTCTGGTAGTTCTTGTATTTCTGGGACCTATATCAGAAGCAATGCTATATGCGGATCATTCCGAGTACATCGCACTTCTGGCTATCATTGTTGCTGTAGATGCAATGTCCAGTTTGCCACTCGCCCGTTTGAGAGCAAAAGAACAGGCTAAGCAATTCGCCATAGTCCAACTGGCTTCTATTTTTACCAATATTGTTCTCAACTTATTCTTTCTTCTTGTTTTGTTCGATCCGGAGACGGATGATCCGGCTATGGGAGTATTGTATATTTTTATTGCTAACCTGGTTTCATCTTTAATTCGCCCGGTGCTTCTTTGGAGAGAATTTTTGTCGATTCGACTTGAAGTGGATCCGGAACTGCTAAAGAAGATGTGGTGGTACGCTTTTCCTATTGTTATTGCCGGATTTGCCGGAATCATTAACGAAACGATAGACCGAATTCTGATCAAGCAGCTGCTGAATAATGTGGAGCTGGTTCCCGATGGTTATATAGGAGGTGCTTTGCGGTATGCAGAGAGTCAGGTCGGAATATACAGCGCCAATTATAAACTGGCAATGCTGATTACCATTTTCCTGCAGGCGTTTCGCTATGCGGCAGAACCTTTTTTCTTTGCACAGGCAAAAGATGATCCCAAACGAAAAATATATGGTCGGGTTATGAATTACCTGATTGCTGCTTTGGCTGCTTTCTTTTTATTAGTAACATTAAACATAGATATTTTTAAATATTTTATCCGGAATGAAGCTTATTGGGAAGGGTTAAAGGTTGTTCCTGTGCTTCTGATCGCCAATATATTTCTGGGTATTTATATGAATCAGTCTATTTGGTACAAACTTTCGGGACAGACCAAATACGGTGCTTACATTTCTATTGTAGGTGCTACCGCAACCGTAGTCCTTTTGGTTTCACTTGTTCCGGTTTTTGGATATATGGCTGCTGCCTGGACTACACTTTTGGTGTATGGTGGACAAATGACAGCCTCATATCTTTTGGGGCAAAAACATTACCCGATTAAATACAACTTACGAAAGGCCGGGTTTTATTTTGTTCTGGCACTTGTAATTTATATAATAAAAAGGTTGTTAAATCTTGAGTTTGGTTTTGTTCAGTTCTTTGTTCATAATATACTATTGCTGCTCTTTATAGGAGTTGTTTATAGAATCGAATTTTTCAAACGCTAACCTGACTTATTTTCTTATTGTTGCTTTTGGTATTGAAAATCAAACAATTCCTAACAAATTACTTTCGTTTTGTTAGGAAAAATAAAAAAATACATTTAGTGCAACCTTTTGGTTACATTTGTTGTCTAGTCAAAGGTGGTTTCCTGAAAACCACGTTTTGATCGCTAACTATTATTACTATTTATTATGAAAAAGGTGGTTTTTATACTCCTCTTTCCTTTCGTGCAATTCTTATTTTTTGCTCAGGCGAGAGCGGGTTCTTCAGATATCTCTTATCATAGTTGCTACTCGGATGTTATTCAATTAACAGGTTGTGATACAGGGGGTAATCCGGGCGTGATGTTGTCGCGCTGCGTTAAAGAAAAGATCTAATCATTATTTAATTTAAAACAACTAGTTATGAAAAAGTATAGCTTTTATCTACTGGTTTTGTTTCTTTTGGCTACTACTAAAACTTTTTCTCAGGAGAAGCATGAACATATTCACAGTCAGGAGGAACTCACCTCGTTTATTAAAAAATCAAGTGTTGGTGATATTGTAGATTATATCACTTCTGAAGTATCATTTATGAAAATATCAGATGATATCCGCTTGAATCTTTACAAACAAAGTCATCAGAAAACAATCGACTTTATTTTGGATAGTAGGCATAAATTTGCAAGAAATCTTGCAAAACAGTTGAAGTCCGGAAAAGTACAATCGTTGGAAGAGGTATATAAGATGTATGGAGACTGGATCGAAGAACTGAAGGAAGAGGTAGAGCTGATTCCTTTGGACAAAGAAAATCAGGATGAACAGGCAAATCAACGTACTTCAAGAGTTCTGAACGGACCATGCGTTAATATGGATTTCGAAGATGGTACATTCAACGGTTGGGAATTGTCCGCTGGATCTCATCCGGGTAATGCATATGGCGTTACAGGAGTTAGTACAGTAACACCTGGTTTGCAACACTCAATCATGTCTGGTGGTACAGACGGGGTTGTAGGTATTCCACGTGTAAACCCCGATGGAGGTCAATACTCAGCATTGTTGGGAAATGGAAACGTGAGTGGAGCAGATGTTTCTTTGTTAAGACAAACGTATTTGGTCGATGCTACAAATGATTTGTTTACTTATAGTTACGCTGTGATTGTTGAGGAACCGGGGCATACACTGGCAGAACAACCTTATTTTGTGGTTAGAGTTTACGACGAGAATGGTAATGATGTACCTTGTGGAAGTTACAGTGTTCAGTCAACTGCCAGTAACCCTGATTTCATCAGTGCAGGAAATGATGTACTTTATCAGACCTGGAGAACAGCTTTTGCCCCTTTAACAGCATACATAGGCCAGAATGTTACAGTTGAGTTCCGTGTAGCCGACTGTTCTCAGTCAGGACATTACGGATATGCTTATGTGGATGCTTCATGCAGTGGATCAGAGATCATTACTTCGACAGGTGATGCTTTTATTTGTGGTAACGATCCATTGGTATTAACTGCACCTCCGGGAGCCAGTTCTTATCTTTGGAACACAGGAGAAACCACACAGGCTATTACCATTACGGCAGGAGGTTATTACGAGGTGGAAATGATTCCGGTTACAGGGTCTTCTTGTTCGATAACTGCTTCCATAACGATTGGAACAGCACCGTATCCTGTAGCAGACCTCACAGCTGTTCCAACATCGATTTGTGAAAATGATTCGGTTACATTTACGGATAATTCTACGATAAGTTCAGGTAGTATTGATTTTTGGCAATGGGATTTTGGCAATGGGATTACGACACAATCAGCGAGTGGACCGATTACCGGGGAAACAAATACGATAGGAACGTATGACAATCCTACACACGCTTATACTACGTCCGGGAATTTTACTGCAACGCTTACAGTAACATCGGATGCAGGTTGTGCGGCGTCAGCTACGGAGCAAATTTTGGTTTCTCCTGCACCTCCGATTTCTGCTGGACCCGATTTGACTTTATGTCCCGGAGAACCATTTACTCCGCAGGGACAGGGTGGTGTTTCTTATACGTGGGATCAGGGATTGGTAGACGGTGTAGAAATAGCCATTGGTGATACCACAATAACTTATGCAGTTGTAGGAGTTGGTCCAACCGGTTGTACAGCTACGGATTCGATAACAATTTTTGTCGATGAAATTGATGAACCGGATGCGGGAGCAGATCAAACGATCTGTATAGGAGAATCGGTTACGTTAACTGCTTCAGGAGCTTCTAATTATACGTGGGATAATGGTGTCCAGGATGGTGTTCCTTTCTCACCGACACAAACAACAACATATACGGTTACCTATACAAGCCCGAATGGTTGTCAGGCGAGTGACGAGGTAACTGTGACGGTAAATAATTTACCTCAGATTTCTGCGGAAGGTGCTGGAGTTTGCGAAGGAGAAGAAGTTACTTTGTCCGGAACAGGAGGTGTTTCTTATACGTGGGATAACGGTGTCCAGGATGGTGTTCCGTTTACGCCACCAGTAGGTGTTTCAACTTATACGGTGACAGGAGTGGATGCAAATGGTTGTGAGAATTCGTCTGTGGTTTCTGTAACGGTGTATTCCTACCCGGAAGCTGGTTTGTCAGTAGATCCTCAAACAGGATACCCTCCTCTGGAAGCGACAATCTTTAATGAAACAACCGGTGATGTTACAGATTATGAGTGGAGTTTTGGAGACGGAACTTTCTCGGATGAAGATTTTGACACTTATCTGAATATATATAATGAAGGAGAGTACACGGTGACTGTTGTTGCTTCTAATGAAGGGTGTACAGATACAGCGTCTTTCAGTATTATTGTTGAGTTTCCTCCTTTAGTATATCACGTTCCGAATGTATTCACACCAAATGGTGATGGAAGTAACGATTATTTCCATTTGGGAATAGAGCACGCGGCGGAGATAGAATTATATATCTTCAATCGATGGGGAAATACCATGGCAGAGATTATAGATGTGAAGTCTCCGGGTTGGGATGGAAGAACACCGTCAGGAGGAGAGGCTGCTGAAGGAGTCTATTTCTTTAAATACAGAGTTCTGGGACTAGACGGACAGGAAGTTTCCGGTCATGGATACTTAACACTGGTACGCAAGTAATTGATTAGATATACGAGAAAAATAAAAGTCGGTGGAGTATTCCACCGACTTTTTTATTGTGTCAATTGTCTAGTCCTGAAATAGCGATACACAAAAAAATCGTTATGAAAGAAGGTCAAAGATCAGATTATGTAAAACGAACGCAGAA
>NZ_BAAAFH010000002.1:0-60567 GCF_039523435.1 Wandonia haliotis | reverse complement strand
ATACCCCGCTTCCCGGTGATAGTGAATCGCATCCGTACTGCTGTACACCGCTCTCAGACGGTTCAGGGCATCGTATGTATACTCTTGCGTATGTTGATCGATTTTTTCGGCCTGGTACCGTACTTTTTTCATATTTCCACTCAACAGCTCGTACTCATATTGTGTAGACATCTCATTGGTGGGCAACCCAAAGAACGGAAAGTCCTGAATCACTTCTTTTACATTACCGTGTACATCATACGAATAATGGTTCGCCGATTGATAACTAAGCAGACTCGCTGAATACGTTGTAAAATACACCACTGAAGCTACACGCATACGCAGGTTCTCCTGTTGCCCGTTCGCAAACTTGCTTTCTATAGAAGGATCCAGAGGCGCATCGTAATAGGTGCGTGTTATTTCGGTACGTGTCCCGACACTTACCCAGGCTTCAAATCCGGCACCTTTATCATCCTGTTTAAGCATCGCTTCGGATGGTGCAGCCGGGCGTACTACCTGCCCTACTTCAACGGGACGTCCCAATGCATCATAGAACGTATAGCTGTATATACCTGCATCTGCCTGATGCGGATTCTGTGAGACCACAATACGTCCGTAGAAATCATACCAGAACCGGGTATTTCCTTCCTGATCCGGGTTGGTTGTGGTTACCAACTGATTGTAGCTGTTATATCCATACGAAGTAATAAACGAATGATCCGGAACAACACGAGGTGTTCCCGCCAGTCGGGCCGTATTTACATCAGACTGGGTAGTCGCATCGTTTAGAATAAAATCGCGATCACGTCCTTCGGGAGCTACTGTTTGTACAAGATTACCCGCCTGATCGTAATAGAACAAAGTGTGTTGATAGATGTTAAAGGGTGCTGTATACTCCATCACTTCTGTTTCAAACGCCTGTGAACAGGTTGCCATGTATTGCTCATAGAAAGCTACCCGTTGGGTTTCAATATGTCGCGCATACGCCTGATTGGTTTCGTAAATAATCATCCCCAGATCCGGCTCATAACAAGGTGGACGAAGTGCCATACCATCCGTCCAGTCCGGTAAATCCGTACGGCATAACTGCGCCTGAGATCCCGAACACACACAATCCAGCAGAGACAGGCACGTCGTATTTCCCTGTATTTTTCCCGGGAACAGTTGTCCGCAGGAAAGGTAATACACCTGTACTTCAAAACTTCCATCATGCGAGCAATCCTGCACCCCTGTAGGTTGCAAATGCGCAAACCCTACGATCTGTTCAAACCCAAACTCAGCATCTACGGGTAATTCCAGTGTAATGGAACAATTAATCTGGGTTACCGGATCTTCAAAATACAGAATGCGTTCATCAGAAGTACTCCCCGGTTCGGAATAGAATTCACGGAAAGGTACTTGCGGATTTTGTGCCAGCGTTTGCGCAAAAATGATATTATCCGCAATCAGGTTCACCGGAGCTGTATCCGGAGCCATCAGTTGTCCTCTGCGCGCAATCAGATTCAGAATAGGCGCTAGCAATTCCGCAGCTTCGCTTAATTCACAAAAGGGTTCCGTTTCTGAAGTACACTGTTCTTTGAGTCCCTGGTACTGGCTGAATGTATAGTGCTCTCCGAAGTAGTAATTCATGTAATTGGTATACACTTTTTCGTAATTCACATCTCCTTCTGATATAATCGGTCCTATGCGGTCCATAAAAAGGCTATCTACTTCAGTAAACAACTCACAACCGATACACTGATCACAGGCCATTTCAGCAGGAACAAGGATTGTGATTGCAGCCCGCGCGCCAAAAGAAATTTTATCACACTGACACAGCAGATAGTCGGCATCCGGAATCCCTATACCAAACTCCTGTAGCAATACATCCTCTATACTGGAATAGTCTCCGGGAGACGCTTTATAAATATCGGACGCTGTTTCCAGCATATCACAGGCACAACTATCCATTTCTGCGGCTCCAAACTCGCTAACAGCGCCGGGAACCCCCATGTCACTCATCAACAACGGATTACACAAATTCGTTGCATACCCTGACCCCAATATTCCATTGAGAATCGTATGTACATCTTCGTAAAAATTGCCCGCATAGGTAAACCCGGTGTTATCCGTCTCCATCACTTCTGCACACAGGTCCCCAAGTTCCAGTTCCAGTTGTGTCAATTGAACGGGGGTAAAACCGCACGCCGAGAGCTGATTGACCCACTCTTCCACTCGACTGTCACAGTAGGCATCTCCCGCTGCTCCAACCTCACCCTGAACAGTAGTTAGCAAATCACTCATATCATCTTCCAGTAAATACGGTAATAAGCGACTTCCTTCAAAACGGGGTTGTTTGTCCGAATAATCTGCCGGGCTGTCACAAGGCTGACTCCCCGATTTCAGGGTGTTGTATGTTCCTGTCCCTCCATCAATTACCGCATTCGGATCAAACGCTGCATTGCCTATACAGCCGTTATAACAACCATTACTCAAGGCATACTCCTGTTCAGCCAGGTAATAGTACTTTTTCTTCAGATTTTTATATAACTCTACGTATTTTAACCAGATCAAATCTTCATAGCATTCAAAATTGCTCACTCTGGCTATTTCATTCCAGTTATAAGCATCCATGCTATAAGCGGGGAACATCACCGACCAGATCGCTACGTCCAGTAATGTGTAATAAAATCCGCCTCCCACATCGTAGTAATTCAATGCATCATTCAGCATATCCGAATAATAGGAAGCTCCCGCTCCCCCGGTCTGAAAAAACGGATCCAGCGCAGTTGCACCTGTCCCACACCCCGCTGTAAACGTATAACTTGTATACGCATGACCGAAATTGGTAATCATACCCGTAGTCACACCCAACGGATTGTACCAGTCACCGGAACAGGCATCACTATGGGACGTAATGGCTCCCATTTGTGCATCATAATCCCGCGAATCCTGTTGCGAAGTACAAAAGGAGTAATAGCAATATTCCGGGTGAAACTCTACCAACGCATTGGCCCAACCCGAACGCCAATACAGTATAAAATCTTCGAAAAAGGAAAGGTTTTGTGGTGTTGTAAGGTGCTGCCCGCTCGCATTAGTCGTAACCAGAACCGGGTTATCTACAGCTGGAATATATCCTCCGCTACCATCGTCAAAAATTTCGATATAGGACACCGTAACACCATCCGCCTCCTTATATGTAATGGACGGGCTTTTCCAATTTCCTCCCAGACTATTTGTTGTATTGAATACGGACAAATCAAATAAAGAAGGATCCTGTGTATGTACTCCCCCTGACCAGAACTGATACTCACCATATTGTCCGTTCGGGCTTACATCCCGCTTCAGGATACTCAGATAATCAGCGCATGTCATCCCTTCACTAATCAATGAAGGACCTTCTTCCACCTGTTCACAAACGTCAAATACAGTCTGTTCATAAAGTGTATTAAAAAAATCAAAATAACTGGAGGAACAATTTCCTTCGTTGGCTTCAATACACCAATACACCGGAAGCACTTCCTGTGCAACACGTAATTCCTTTGTGATCACATAAACACCTGCAGTCACCGTAAAAGGTTCACTGAAAACATAGCTCTGTGGAGTTTCGCTGCAGGAGCCATCAAGAGTATAACCTGTAAGTTCCGCCAGGTCACTTCCGTTTATATACCGCGCTTCATCCTGTACGATATCACCACAATCATCTTTTACAACCAACGTAAGCTCATAAATACAGTCAAAGCACAGTTGGGATTCTGCACAGAAAGTATCAAAATGCCCCGGAGTAAATCCATAATTAAAGGCTACTTCAGCATCAGTATCAAAGAACACGTGTTGGGTCTCTCGACTGATTCCGTCCGAAGGAGGATTATTTTCGTCAACACCATCAATCAGTGAAACCGTCATCGTAACCGCTCCCACATCGTGAATTTCATCCACATTTGTTGGCGCATTACCTATCAACCCACTCGCAATAACGCGTCCTGCCATATCATAATATTCGACGTAGTGCTGTCCGTTCGCATCACGCATTACCCGTTTTTGATAATGTGTATTCATCCCCACATCTGTTCCAAAAAGAACGTTGAGTTCTTCTTGTGAAGGAATCACATAAAAGAACTCTGTTTCATGTCCATTACCAATCTGGAATTCCTCTCCATACGCCCCAGCACGCTTGATTCGTCCCGTCTGATCCGGCATATACTGAATCCGTGCAAAAGGGAAACCGTCTGCATCGGGGATATACGCATTTTCCCGTTCTTTATCCGGATTATTATCCGAATAGTATTGCCCAGCGCCATGGTTTTGGGAAAATCCTTCACTTTGAGGAATACACGCAATCATAGGATCTGTATCTTCATCAAAAAATGCCGGACCATAATTTACTAAAGGGTTACTTTCGGGACGGTTGAACGATTCGTAATACGAAAGACTTTCTCCTTCTACAGGAGTTCCTAAATCACTGACCACCGGGCGACCATGATAATCATAATATACATTGGATACAACAGCCTGTTCCGTCTCCGGATTTCTTACCACTTGCTGTCTTCCCCGGCCTAATCCATCCGCAAAGCCAATACTTTCAAAACGTTTCCCTTCTTCCGCATATCCTACCGAATGCGACCAGTTCTTTTCGCCATTTTCCACTTCACCGCTAACCGCCAGTTTATGCGCTGCCGGAAGACCGGATATCATACCACTTTCATTCGCATTCCATGCTCCTTCTTTGCGGTACTCAAAATTGGTACCCTGACGACCAATTCCACGCACTCTGAAAATAACATATCCATGATCAAACAACTTAGGTAACCGGTAGGTAGTTCCCAACACCTCAACACGTGTAGAGTTTTGGTAAAAATCATACGGAAGACTTGTCTGAGCTACATAAACACCATCCTCATCCGTATAGTCATTAATATGTACATACTCCAGTTCATATTTTACAGCTCCCTGATCTCCCTGCCAGTAAAAAGTAATATACTCCGTTTCACTTACTGCATCTATTCCCACTCCTGTTAACGGAGTTCCTGCATAGGTATACCCTCTGTCAACTTCAATTTCACTTCGCAGAATAACGGCTGCAGCCGATAAGCTTCCTCCCACGCTCACTACTTCCAGATCAACAACATGACCTCCTGAGAACAGATAAGTAGCTCTGTCATCCACAACTATTGTTCCATCCGGATCATACGTCACCTCCAGAATTTCCTGCGTAGTATGCACTATAAACAATTCGTCCTGCCAGGTAATATCGACAGTAACCTGTGTATTACCTGCCGACACCCCCGTCAATGGAACCGTCGGATCGTAAAACAAACTTACCCGGTTTTCTACCCGCAGATTCTTAAACTCATCCTCCCAGGTAGTCGGATTCATTTCCATATAATCAAATTTCTCATCGGCTGTTGTTACCTGCATGCCACTGCTAAGTACTCCACTCAGCTCATTGGTATACAATTCCTTTTGTCCGAAGGAAAAACTTGTAATAAGCGAGAACGTAACTAAGAAAAATAGAGCTTGTAATATCTTCATTTCTTTTCGTATTAGCAGTTAGTTATTCGTATAGCGTTTGCGAATCCCCGTTTCCGTTTCCGAAATCGTTTTGACCCCTTCTACCGTCTCAACCCGAACGCGAACCAGTCGCCGGTTCTCATCATAATTGTAGAACGTCGTATAGTTGTATCCGTCATGTGTAGCTATCGGTAATAAATGATCCGGATGATAGACCGTTGTCGTCATTTCCGAAAGCACCGGATGAATCCGGAAATCATCCACATACAAATTATCGGAAGTAGTATTCGGTATGGTCACATAAACGGGTATTGTTGCTATGGCCGGAACCGTAAAACGTCCTTCTACCCGCTGCCATCCATCAATGACAGGGCCTGACGGAGTCATTGTATAGGTTGTACCGTTGATCTTCACATATACCTCTACGTCTGTATAATCCGGCGCACCGGTATTCTGTTTCACCCAGGTGCTTAACACATACTCGCCCGGATAGGGAGAAAACCGTTTGATGCAATCACAAACCGGAGCAATATACTCTCCTTCAACGATCCGGTTTACAGTATCCTCGCAAGGTAATGAAGTTCTCCATCGTGAAACGTATGCTGAATCTCCCGGTTCGATTTTCATACTGTACAATCCAGAATGTTTCTCTTCTTTGGTAATTTCTACCTGAGAATCATTCGAAACGGTAAAATCAAAGTGATAATAATCAAAATTAGCAGGAGAAGGAACCAACTCTGAAACAAGGTATCCGTATTCTTCAAAACCTTCAAATACCAATTGGTTGGTTTGCGCATTTACCGCACTGGCCACTGGAATTAATTTGAATAGTTTATTATAGCCATACAAAACAGCAGCATGAACATCCAACGGATCTTTTACATTGGCGGGTTTCGCAAACTCATCAAAGCTGGTAATCTGCTGTAATTCTCTCCATCTCTGATAATCACCTTCTGTTGTCAGATCCGGATGTCCTGTCTCATAAATTTTGTGCCATGCACCATTATTCAACGCGTAAAAGGGTTTGTAATTCTCTATTTCAGCATCTTTATGGATACCGTCCGTTACACTTTCTCTTTCTTCCTGAAAAGCCAACTGACGAACAGGATACAGACTTGTGTATACACCATATTGATTAAACGGATTAATTTTTATCGGGTTGATCAAAGGCCACCCTGCATCTGTTGGGCAGGGAACATCATAATTAAAATCATATTCAACAGCACTGACCGATAAGATATCCTCGTCCGGAAATAGGAACGAAGATCCTACTACAGGATTTTTTTTCGTCGTTACCTGCATCATGGTCTCTGTCAGACGGTTTTTTCGGGCAGAAACCATCATTTTTACATCCACCTGTTCGCTCGTTGTATTGAAGCGATCACCGTCTTCGTTGATTATATTTCCGCCATTTCCTCCGGTTAATGCCCACCCTGTTTCTGTTGTAACCCCATTAGAAATTTGTACAAGATCACCATTCACTAAAGGAGGAATGGTTCCGCTGAAAGTCAATGTACCATTATTAAGATTTACATTACTGAGCGTCAATGTTTCATTACTGTATCGATTCTCAAAATTCGTATGATACCAGTGAGAAGGATAGGAAACAGAATACAGTTTATCATTAAACTCGTCATTCAGTGAAGAGACTATTACCATTCCGGAATACCTGTCCCATACCAGATTTTCAGCACTGTTCCTGGATCCCAGATACGTCGTCTCTACTTTATTGAGTATGGCAGACCTGTTCAGGTGTTTATTAATCGTATGTGCATAAAAACCTTTTCGTGTTTTGGCCTGAGAAAAGTTAAAAATAGGCATCGGTAAGATCGGTAAAGGAATATACCAGGTAAGATCAATCCCCCCTCCGATGGTCATTGTAGAGGCATCATGCTCAATAAAACGAGTATCCGCATAAATATCATACTCCATCGCTATTGCTTCCTCGTTCATACCACCTGACCGATCAAGCATATTTACCCTGTTATCGGCATCATACACATAATTTGATAACTGGATGAGATTATCGTCCCGGTCATAAACACTTACCTTTTTTACTTTTCCGTGAAAATCGTTTGTCACAACCGTGTAGCCCTGACTCAAACCTTGCAGCAGTACTTCTTCGGAAGTGAAAAAATTGTTTCTCTTTACTCTTGCTGATCTGTCAATAGGTGTAAATCTCACCCGCGTAGGTTTATCTTTTGCCGTAAAAAATACCGTCTCCTGACTTCCGACTGTATTCTGTGTAACTCCGGCTCTTTCTTTAAATCGGATATGAACACGTTCATACCCGACAACAGGAGCAGGGAATAACAATTCTCCCACCGGTTCAACCGTAAAGCGCGTTTCATCGGGGAATTGTTTAATTTCATTTTTATACACGGACCAACTATAGAAAGGGTTGACTACATTCCCCAAAGCCGGTTCATAAGCCGCAATTCCACTTGTGTACTTCTTAACGACATCATTATTGTCCAGATCCGCATGATCATACGTATATTCCCAGGTGTATTCTGATGCATCTTCCGAACTGGTCATATTTTCCCAGTTATCCGAATAGGTTATTGATTTCACTCTGGAATTACCTCCTATTGTATATCCCCTCGGATCATACAACCGGATAAAACTATTGTCCGAATCGAACGAATGACAGTATCCTTTTTTATTCAATTGTTTATTCAAATCTGATCCGAAAGCCACTGATGCATCAATATCATTTGAATAATCGCAGTTGGTTACCTGAGGATTCGACCAGTTAAAATTACAATTCCCGTATACTACATCCGGAATATTCAAACGGGCATACTGCCAGGCTGCTTTTTGAATGGGATTTACCTTGTAGTTGGAAGAGCCTTCTTTATCCTTTATGTCTTCATCTTTTAGAAGAACATAACCAATCTGGTTACCTCCGTACTCTGTCACTCCCATCCATTTGATAATGTCTGCGAATCCAAGAATATTCTCATAACTGTCACTAACGGAAGGATTGACAAATACACGGAACTGAAAAAACAACTCATTGAGAAGTTTTCCGGTTGTTTCATCTCTAAAATACAGATCAGTTATTTTCTGATTCTTTTCCGCAGCTGTACCTGTTATTGGTCCCATTGAATTATCCAACTCAAAAAACAGAATTGTAAAGGGCTGCTTACGATCTGAAGAATTAACCAACTTTTCATCAGCATTGGCAAAACCATTCACCAGGAAGTCAGGAAAAGTAGTCATTCCTAAAACCTTAAAGGTTCGCATTGCCTTTTTATCCTGTGTGTGGGTATAACGATCCGCCTCGTATTCTACAGCAATTGCTCCACTCGAAGGAGTTATGATTTTTTTCAACTTCCAGGCTTTTGCGTAAGCATTAGCCAAACTCAATTGCTGTTCTGCAAACGGATAATCCAGATTATTTTCAGAAGAATTATTGGGTTTATAACCACCCCAACGGTTCATATCAAGGTAGGAGAAAGACGGATTATCAAACGTTCCTCCCTGATCATAAACAAACTCATAAGGAGCCAGTTTTCCTTCATTTGAATTCCCTCCTGAAAAGTGTATCGATTTCAATGTGAGTTTTCCTGAATCCGTTGGAATACCATTTGCTGTATTACTATTGGAAGGAGTTCCGGGACAAAGTGAATAATCATACTTAAAACTAATTACTTTAAGAGGAATCGCATTAGTTCCATTCTCGGTTCTGTCACTTCTGTTATACAAAACAATTTTTTCCAGATAACGTAAATCCTGATCAGAATCCAAACCTCCATTTTCATCATTTACGCCATGTCCATCTTTTCGTTTAACGGATCTGGGATCGTTCAAATGAAATTCAACTATGTAATTTTTTGTCTCAATTGAATGGGCATACCAAACTTCTTTTTCACCGAAACTATAACTCGCTACATCATCAAAAGGTGTAGAAAAATGTCCCTGATTCAGTTTGGCAGAATTCGCTTCGTAGGGAAAACGCCATTTATAAGGAGTTGTCGCATCATAAATACGTGTGTAATTAAATTTATAGTAATTCCCCATGTCATCAGCAGTAGGACCATCCCCGAAACGATCTACATAATCGGAACTGGTCATCAATGACAATAAGTGGGAATGTGCATACCCCGGGATAGTTGTTTTTTCATAAAACCCGTTTCTGCCCCGTGCGTTATTCCATGAATTATCTACACCCGGGACATAGCTTACATTACCGGTAGCTGTAGTTGCATAAAAATTCTGGGTTCCTGCCAAACCTCCGGCATTAAAACGAATCTCTGATTCCCCCATATTATAAACCGGTACATCAAAATAATACTGTAATCCGTTTACCGCTGTAGCTTCAAAAGCTGAAATATGATGTCCCTTTCTAAGTGTTCCGTCGACACGATTTATTTCGATATCCACTGGATTTATCCAATCCCCTTCATCTTTATACCGAACCTTGTCTTTTTGAAGAGTCGAAACATATACATCTCCGGTATAAGGTCGGTAATAGTTGGCTCTTACCTGTTCGGGACTAGGTGCATTCATTAAGGAGACTACATCCAGGCTCTGATTACTAGAAGGAGCCTCTAACTCAGAATCCATAAAAATATTATCGCCGGCTGCGTACATTTTTGCCCGTAGTGGTTCTTCCCCCGCAAAATCTCCCCATCTTTCCATATCCCGGGGAGTAGGCTCTCCAACCGCTTTAAAAAAGACTTCCTTTTCAATTCCGTTCTTGTTTTCTGCATTCCAACGAAACAGCACTCCTAATAAATTATCCCAGACCCCTGATTTTCCGGCAGAAGCAACATCTCCCTGCGAATATGTCGCTCCCAGAATTAAGCCATTAGGTGTTGAATAACCTCCTGTCACCTCTACTTCTTTATTCGTTCCTTCATTGTAAATATTCACAAGGGGATCTCTGAGTGTACCGACATCATTTCGATGTCCTCTTACACTTCCGGCAATTCCCATTGCAGAAACATTAAAAAAATCATACGTTGGCGCAGAAAAAGGAAGTTTTACCATTTCTTCCGAAAATTCGGAATCACGTTCACGATTAAAATCCATCATAGGTAAAGTAGCTGCTTTTGCCTGTTGACCTTTTCCAAGATGGAAATAACCATATGCAGGAGAACTTATTGTTTGTTTGTTAAGCGTGATCAGGTCGTTGAAGTAATAATTCGTAGAAATAAATGATCCATAAAATTGAATCGCCGTTAACCGCACCACTCCTTTTAAGCTATTCGTACTCGTTTCATTATATCCTAAACGGGGAAGATCAAATTTAGGTACAGAAGTCATCGTTCCTAATGAATACGACGATCCATGTGACATTCCTATTCCACCTCCCGAAAACTTTTCCGTATTCCCGTTTTGCGTAACTTCCTTGTCTTTCAGCGAAAAGGAATGAGACAAACCAAAGTGCGTTGACTTCAACCCCTGTCTACTGGAAAAACTACTGGAAGCAGTAAATCCTCCCCCCCCCTGAAATCCATTAATAGCATAATCTCCGCCTATCCCGATGGAGTTATTTCTTCCCACTCCATTCTGCGAATCCATACTAAATCCAACTCCCCAGTTAAAGTTCAGGTGATCCCCTACATTCAATGTTCCGTTTAATCCAAAATCCCAGGTTGTACCTTTTCCATTATATGAATTCATATACGTACCGTATAACAAACTCATTCCCAGTCCACCTCCTGCCCCATCTGCAAAACTCACTGAAATACCTGAACGGGTTCCCAACTTATTACCATCAGTTTCATAGTCTTTCATCCCGATAGAACGCTCCACTTTATCTTCCCCGTTAAAGTCATCTGGGATACCTCTCATATCACGCGAAACAGATCCTACGTTTAAATCCCATCCTAAACCTACCCAGGAAGCATCCTGAAACATAGATACATTTGAGTTATAGGAGATCGTAATCGGATACCCATCTACATCTAATAAAGGAATCGAATACGAAAAATCTCCGGTAAATTCATCTACCATTCCTGCTGTAGACCCCAAAGTATAACCGGAAGTTTCTGTTTGCGAAGGCCCTACCTGTGAGTAGACCGGCTGTTGAACAAGCACAACCGGAAGAAGTATACAGTAAATCAACAGTACACTAAGTACTTTCGTTACCGGATGTTTGCGAATTTGTTGTATCATAATGACTTTGATTAATTAACTTTCTTAAAATTCAGATAGCGTTTCGTTCCATCTATTTTATAGATAGTAAGTGTATGAGGTTCATCAACAGGCAGTGATATTCCTGATAAATCAAAAATGTGATAATTGCCATCTGTTCGGTGAATCACTGCTGACCCGATACCTGTAGGAGCTCCAGAATGTCCCGAAGAAGCGATTATGGTATTTGAACTATTTCTGATCTCAAATTTCAACTGTTCTCCGGTTTCGGCATCCTCCAGTTCATTAAAATAAAATCGGATAACCGGACGATACAAAAGATAGACTCCACCATCGGGTTTCTCTTTCAATGTGACATATTCCGGGCAAGTAAGCGTGACCTCAAATTCCATTTGAGGTCTATATCCTATGTTTGCAGTATAATCCGATGAATACACATTGACCATCCTATTCGCATTTACAGCCGGATTTTCCAATTCCAATAAAAAACCATAATTCGAACTTGTTCGCCAATACTCCCAATATTCCTGCACATCAATAACTTGATCTCCTGTAGAGGTAATTCCTGTTGCTTTCTCAATAAAACTAGAAAAAAGAGGTTGATGATTGTGTGTAACAATATGTTCTTGCCAATCCTCTGCAATCAAGCGTAGAAAGGGATTGTTTCCGGTTCCTGAATTACTGGAAACCCGTATTTTTAAATCGGCTTTATTTATCTTTAAATTCGGGTCATTCGTCAAAAGAAATCGCAGTAGTGATCTATAGTCAAAGTATCCTACAATACCATTCGTACTGTATCGTCTCCTAACCAGAAATGATGCAGTATTTCCATAATTCACATCTCTAAGATCCGAAGATATCGTTTGGAAATTGGTGATATAAGTATCATTGACATAATTGGGACCCGGATTATAGGAAATACTTACCTTCTCACATTCCACACCAACGATAAAAGACATATAGCTCTCCACGCCAAGACCATCTGTCACCTTTACACCGTACCAACCATAATTCAATCCGCTTATTGTCGGAGAGTTCGTTCCGATAGCACTCCCTGAACTGTTGTACCATTGATAGGTATATGCTCCATTTCCCCCACTGGCAGAAGCCGTAATCGAACCGTCTCCTGAACTTGTTCCTGAAGCATGTATTACAGATACCAAATCGATTTCAATCGGCAATACGTATCGTACAATAAGCCGTGGACTATGATACAATGGGATAACAAATCCTCCAGACAACTCTATATAAGAAGTCCCGGCCTCTCTTGATTTGTACGAATTCGAGTTATCTGCTACGGCTGCCGGATCCCGATCAATAAGCATACCATGGTTTAGGTGCGGATAATTGATCCAGCGTTGTACCATAGTAGTTAAATTCAGCTCATCAAAATGATGAAACTTAACATTTGTATCCCAGGGCCAACTATTTACTGTTGGTATTTCTGTAAATTCATATTGTGTAGTTTCCGTTGGAATAGTATTCCAGGTAACCGTTGTTTCACTCCAATCTTCTGTCAATTGCTGAAATAAAAAACTAAAGGGAGTTCCACTGTTTACTTCCAGTATTAATTCCGCTGATGTGATAATTGCATTCTCTGGGATAGAGGATAAATCGAATTTGAGTAGACTTTTAGTATTGAAGTTAAAAGAAATTGTACTTCTGCTAACTCCTATATTAGTCGTAGTCCCAAAGTTGGTAGTTGGCATTAATGATGTCAACAACACGTCGGCAGATGATTCTATAGTGACTGTAGTCTGTGCTGAAGTCAGTCGGATTGAAAGCAACAAAGCCATCAGAGCTACGACATAAGCATATCGCCCCCTTACAGGTAAACAGTTTTGATCAACAAACATAGTATACTTCTTGTATTAGCAGTTAATGGATAAATTCAAACGTACTGAACAACTCCGGATTCAATAAGTAATCCTTCACCCGTACATGGATCGTATAATCAACTTCGTTCATGAAAGGGATGAAGTCCAGGATAAATTGATTATCTGTAAAACTGGCCGCTTCCGTTTCCAGTCGTGCCAGGTCATACTTTACCCGATAGATGGGGTGCTGGCTGGTTTTCTCCAATACTTCCACAAACAGTTCTCCGAAAAAATCGTAATCCGCTACGTATAAACTGAGCTTCAGTAAGGGGATTGTCTGTGTAGAATCCAAAGGGGAAGTAACTTCTCCTTCTTCATAAATTGAGACGGATACACTGTCCATTTGAGTAAAGGCGGTTTGAACCGACAAAGAGAAAAATAAAAACAGGCTACTAGTAACAATACGCGTTCGTTTTCCCATCATGTAGTAAATTAAAGTTAATCTGTAGTAATAAGTAACGATTGTTGAGAGCGTTACAAAATTTGACTTCAAATATAGTTTTTTGAGATAAAGCAGACGGGTATTTCAAATAAATTAAACCTTTTTGTACATCCTAAAAACCTTTTTTAACAATGTGTTAGGGGCTTACTCAAAATCAATAGCGATAAAACACATCAAATTTGATGGAATAAAATACCGTTGTTTTTAATATCATTTTTCGCTTTTAAGCATGTTTATATGCTCTCACATACGTAGTCTTATTTGATTAGAATTCTGAACGATTGGCTAAGTGAACGCAAAAAACAAGGGCGAAGAGCAACGGAGCTTGTTACACCCTTGTTTTTATGTTTTTCTGAAGCTGTGAGGGTAAGGAGGAAGACAGCTTTACCTATTGGGCTATATTTTATCCTGATCGTACATTGATATGGTTAAAGAATTGGTTAAAAAATGAATGATTGCACTTTTTTAAGATTGTCTTTCAGTTAATTATTGACTTTTTTCATAAGTCCAACAATTAGTATATACAAATTCTTCTAAGTGCGTATTCAGATGATTCCGATGTGATGCTTCCAGTCCAGATTTTGGCGTGTGTTCAAGTTTATTTATGGCTTCTACATGAGTTTGATACATTTTGAGATTTACTTCAGCGGTGGTCTTATTTAGTGTTATTGTTTCATCGGTGTGAAAGTCTCTTGCTATCAGGTTACCGTTTTCGATTTGTACGTTCTTCAGGAAGAATGTGAATGGGCTTGAGAACCTCATTCCACTGAATGATTCGTATGTATCTGTCAATATTGGGTTTGCTTTCCAGTATTCACAATTTCTTGTTTTCAAATCGACATTTGCCAAAAACTCTAAATCGTGGACCAAGACATTTTTTCCTTTATATGAATGGATAAAAATATCATTGGAAAAGATGTTCTTACTTTTCAATAACTCGGTATTGTTCTCGTTTTGGAGAGTCAATAATGTAGGATCAATAAAAAGCCGATTGATCATATTGAGACCAGGTATAACAGCTTTCTTTTTCATCGCTCCAGCGATATGATGACCGTCAGGATGTGATTCGATGTTTCTTAATGTTCTTAACCAATGTAAATCCCGAATCAAATAGTCTGGATATCCAAAATTCTTCAATTCGTTAATCAATTGAACCAGTTTCTTATCTTGAGATCTTCCGTTTCTAGTCTGAAATTGCAATGGATTTTTTAACTCCTTAGACCTTAACTTAATGGACATTTCAAATATGGATAGAAGTTTCACCAATACTTGGTCGTACATTTCCCAATGGTAGTATGCGTGAGCCATCAGGTATTCAACTGTTTTGAAGCTCTTGATCACGTCTTCATGAACACCAGTATGAAAATTTCCTTTGATTACATATTTCTTAACGTAATCTTCTTTATTTTTTACTTGTAAAGATGACCAAATTGGGTCGGGAGAATAATAGTCGGTCATAGTATAATTTATATTTTGTTGTCAGAGGTTAAGCTAACAATCAGGTTCTAATAAGAGCTGCAAATCTCTCTTGTACAGTTCCAACAATGTAAACAATTATTTCGATTTGTTAAATGAAGCATAGCAGAAAAATGAACTCAATCTAAAAATCGGTTACGGAGGGCGAATTTGTAAAGACAGACAAGGAGTTTTGTGTAAAAAAGAAAACCCCGCAATCATAGAATTTGCAGGGTTTTGACAAAAAAGAAGGGGAAGCTACTGCTTCCCCTTGTGATCCCGCTGGGGTTCGAACCCAGGACCCTTACATTAAAAGTGTAATGCTCTACCAGCTGAGCTACGGAATCTTTATTTTTTTTGGTCTCACTCGTTCGTGATTGCGGGTGCAAAGATAGGCACTAATTCCATTTCGCCAAACATTTTTCGAAGAAATTTTACTTTTTTTTCAGCTTTTAATTTTAACCAACTGTTAATCAATAAAGATCAATTATATATATTTTAAATAAAAAAGGAGACTCCCGTCTCCCCTTTCAGTATAGTCTTATGTTCTGCTAGTCCAATTTACAATTCAGTCCGGAGATCGAAGCTGTATTTTTACAGTTCACTTCTGCCTGCTTCTTTGTTGCGAACAAGTACGTATCTGCTATTTGAAAGTCTCCGTAACTATCATAACAATTACAATAACGTGTTTTACGGCAAGATGTCATCCCAAAAACTGCCAAAGCAAAAAGACCCAGAGTAATTTTTAATTTCATATTATATTGTTTTAATGTATTACAATAATAGGTTAAACCAAAACCTAAGAAGGTTTCTTTAAATATAAACTTATGTCGATTCGTTATTCCATTCCCGATTCAATCCAATCTAATGCCGGATACCCCAGATTATCATTTGACCATTTGTGAATAATCTTCTTATCTTTAATATACAGAAAAGTAGGGTATCTTCCTTCTGACATCTGGTTCATTCCATCAGTATTCTCTACCAAAAAATAATCCAGTTCCGGGCTTTCTGTTTCTTCGCTATATGCTGTAATAGCCGAACTATCTTTGGCTGCAAGAAAAACTCCTACTCCCAGATTTGTTCTTCGTTTGATCTCTTTTAAGCGATATCTTGTAGCAATTTTACAAAACGGGCATCCGGGACTTGCAATACAAATTACTCCCTCAAATCCGGGTTTAGCAGCAAGAACTTCTGTTAAAACAGAATTAGTCGCATCATTTAATTCGCGATCCGCCTTCTTATAATCTCCCTGATAAATTGGTCGAACAAAAAAATATCCTCCCAAAAGAGCTAAAACCACTGTTATCTTTAAGAGCGTAGCATAGATTTTTTTCATCTGAAAAGGAAGGAGAATCACACCAACAGTTGACAATACAAAAATCCCAATCCAATGCGATAAAGCCGAAAATGTCCAGGACCATCCTCCGGATATACCATAGTTATACAATACGTCGGGGAAAATTATCAGCAGTACTGACAACAGAAGTACTACTAGAGCAGCAAATATTCTCATCTTTTTTTATCAAATGTAGAAAAAGTTTTATTAGTCTGGAACTTTTCTCTTTAGTTAAAGTAAACCATAAAAAAAGCCGTACCACAGTGTGACACGGCTTTTTTTGAAATTATTTCAATTACTTTTTTGTAAGCGTACAAGTTTGCTCCATTGAATAACCAGACTCTTCTACTTTCACTGTTGCTTCGTTACAAGCTGCCTGAGCCTGAACCTTAGTAGCTCCTTCTACAGTAAATTTATACTCTGAGTTTTCTACATCCGTACCAATAACTTCTTTCTGCTCACAAGTACAAGAATAATCTTTTGTACAGGAAACCAGTGTTAATCCTGTTAGCGCCAAAATTGTAAAAGCCTTTTTCATATTTTTTATTTTTTTTCAAATTTAACTCAAAAAAGTAAAAATCAAAAATGATTCTTATGAATTTGAATTATGTTATCTATAAATTTCATTAATTTATCTAAGCTTCAGATACATCTATCTGATATTACCAAACCTTATCTGCAATCATTTTCTCCAATTCTTCCTGTCCGATTTCTTTTCCATCCTGCTCAAAGGGAACACGGAAATTACATCCCGATTTATACGCACTGCAACCATACGCTTTTCTTCCCTTGATGATCTTGCCTTCTTTACATTTCGGACAGTCTACGTCTCCCATTTCACGAATAGCCTTTTGCATTTTAAACTGTTCAGGAAAGAGAATTTCATTCGTTAGGTCAACCACCATATCAACTAACTCTTTTTTAAAAATCTCGCTGTCGTATTCTCCTTTTTCGATCAAACGCAATTTCTTCTCCCAATCCCCGGTTAATTCCGGAGATTTTAACAAATCATTGGAAATAGTTTCGATTACCTGTACACCTGTTTCCGTCGCAAAAATGGTCTTTCGTTTCCGTTCAATATACTTTCTTCGGAATAATGTTTCGATAATATTCGCCCGTGTAGATGGACGACCTATTCCGTTATCTTTCAACATTTCACGTAACTCCTCATCGTCAATCTGTCGCCCGGCTGTTTCCATTGCCCGCAATAGCGTAGCCTCTGTATAAGGTTTAGGAGGTGAGGTCTGTCGTTGGATAATAACCGGCTCATGAGGTCCGGACTCTCCTTCTTCGAACGTCGGCATGATTTTATCTTTTTCATCCTTCTCATCCGCTTTCTCGCCTTCATACACAACACGCCACCCCTGACTCAAAATTTGTTTTCCGGTCGCCTTAAACTCAATCTCTCCTACCTGTCCCAAAACAGTCGTATTAGATACAATACAATCCGGATAAAAAGCTGCAATAAACCGCTTGGCTACCGTCATGTACACTTTTTGCTCGTCAGGAGTAATTCCCCCGGGAGCAACTCCGGTAGGAATAATCGCATGGTGATCCGTTACTTTCTTGTTATCAAAGATCTGTTTTGTCTTTTTTATGGGCTTTTCAAGCAGCGGAGCTGTTAATGCGCTCAAGTGAGTAAGCCCTTTCATAATCCCGGGAATTTTCGGATAAATATCGTCCGAAAGATAGGTTGTATCTACCCTCGGATAGGTTACCAGCTTTTTTTCATATAAATTCTGAATCATTTTCAGCGTATCATCCGCAGAAAATCCAAACTTCTTATTACACTCAACCTGTAAGGCTGTAAGGTCAAATAAGCGCGGAGAAGACTCTTTTCCTTCCTTCACTTCAAAGGAAACAATTTCAAAAGGAAGTTCTTTTATGGATGCTACAGCTTCATCCGCTTTCTCCTGTTGTTTTAACTTGCCCAGGTTACTTGAAAATTCAGTCTCACGGTACACTGTTTTCACTTCCCAGTAATCTTCAGGAACAAATGCTTCAATTTCTTTCTGACGGTTCACAATCATTGCCAAAGTAGGTGTCTGTACCCTACCGATAGACAATACGCCCTTACCACTTCCATATTTTAGGGTAAACAAGCGCGTAGCATTCATACCTAACAACCAGTCTCCGATTGCTCTCGAACTTCCTGCCGCGTATAATCGGTTAAAATCATTCGCGTCCTTTAACTTATTAAATCCCTCAAGTATCGCTTCTTCCGTAAGTGAAGAAATCCAAAGGCGCTTAACAGGCACCTTACATTGTGCTTTGTGAAGTACCCATCGCTGGATCAACTCTCCCTCCTGCCCGGCATCGCCACAGTTTATAACCTCTTCACAGTTCTGAACCAGACGTTTGATTACATGAAATTGTTTTTTCACGCCTTCATCATTAATCAATTTGATGCCAAAACGCGACGGAATCATAGGTAAATCCCGTAAATTCCAGTATTTCCATTTTTCAAGATAATCATTGGGTTCTTTAAGGGTACAAAGATGCCCGAACGTCCAGGTGACCTGGTATCCTCCCCCTTCGTAATAACCGTCTTTGCGTTGTTTCGCTCCGATTATCTCCGCTATGTCTTTAGCCACACTCGGTTTCTCTGCGATACAAACCTTCATATCTTATTTTCGGGTATACTTTTTTATCGTAAAACTATAATCGTTTCTCTCATTCTTTTCGCCAGTACCGACTACTGAAATTGTCCAGTCTTCTTTATCGAAATCCGGGAAAAAGGTATCACCTTCCGGTTCTCCGTGAACATGGGTAATGAACATTTCAGTAACATATCCCTTTTCCAAAGACTCTCTGTACACTTCTCCTCCACCTATAATGAACAGGTTTCTTTCATCATTTTGATACGTTTCCAACCACCCGGAAACAGAAGAAAACAATTCACACCCCGGAGCATCATATTCCGGGTTTCTCGTAAGAATACAGTTTAACCGATCCGGAAGTGGTCTGAATTTTTCGGGAATAGATTCAAAATTTTTCCGTCCTGTCAGAATAATATGACCGGTGGTCGTTTCTTTAAAGAAGCGCATATCATCTCTCAATCTCCAAACCAGGTCATTATCCTTACCAATAACATTATTATCTGCCACGGCAACGATCAGCGTTACTTTTTTACTCATTTTCCAGAAAAATTTAAACAGCTACAGCTGCCTTAATGTGTGGATGCGGATCGTAATTTATCAGTTCAAAATCTTCATACGTAAAAGAAAAGAGATCTTTCACCTCCGGATTTATTTTCATCTCAGGAAGCGGTCTGAAATCACGACTGAGTTGCAACTTAGCCTGATCAATATGATTCGAGTACAAATGTGCATCCCCTAGTGTATGTACAAATTCTCCCGGTTCCAGATCACACACCTGAGCTACCATCATCGTCAATAAAGCATACGAAGCAATATTAAACGGTACTCCTAAAAAGGTATCCGCACTGCGTTGGTATAGCTGGCAGCTTAATTTTCCGTCTGCCACATAAAACTGAAACAAACAATGACAGGGTGGTAACGCCATATTATCCACATCTGCCACATTCCAGGCACTTACCATCAGGCGGCGGGAATCCGGATTATTTTTAATCTGGTCTACCACCTTACTAATCTGATCAATCTTCCCTCCGTCCGGTGTAGGCCATGAACGCCACTGGTATCCATATACAGGACCTAAATTCCCTTTTTCATCTGCCCACTCATCCCAGATACTCACACCATTATCTTTCAAGTATTTAATATTTGTATCTCCCTGTAAAAACCACAACAACTCGTGGATTATTGAACGAAGGTGTAATTTTTTAGTCGTTACTACCGGGAAACCTTCCGAAAGGTCAAAACGCATCTGGTATCCGAAAGTTGAGAACGTACCTGTACCGGTCCGGTCTCCCTTTTCTGTACCATTATCCAATATATGCTGAAGTAAATCGTGATACTGTTTCATCTTAAATTATCGTTTGTTGTTGATGAATCGAAAGAACGGAACATCGTCTTTCGCAGCTACTAAATTACGTCAATTTTGCAAACGAAATTTAGCATTGTGAATGAATTCATTCTTTTGTGAAAAACTTTATTTAACGATATACTACGTTCCACCCCATATTTGTTTGACTTCCAAAAAACAAATCACAAAACAGGAACCACGATCTCCTAATTCCCGGTATACGTCACTCTATGACTAGTTGTCTTATCCCTGCTATGCACAACAAAAAGATAGGTACCTTCTGAGAAAACGGAAAGATCAATTTCTAGTTTTTCCTTTCCTGAAATCGGGAAGGTCGCCAGTTTACGTCCTAGCAAGTCCAGAATATATAATTCCTGATAACTACCTCCGGGATTTACCACCATCACTTTTTCGTTCGTCGGGTTGGGATATACTAAAAGCGTCTCTATTTCTTCTTCTTTCACTCCTGAATGATCGTCAAAACAAAAAGTAACGACATCTTCACTACCAAATGTTCCCCCGGTAGCGATTACTCCTTCACTACTCACCAAAGAATAAGATCCCGTTCCAAAATCACAACAAATTCCATCACTATACGCATCCGTGATGCGAAATGTATAGCATCCCGCCGGGAGACATAAGTTATACTGAAAAGCTGTATTGGCATCCGAATATCCGGACTGGTTTTCCCATACCTGTCCCTGATTATCTGTAATGGTCCAGGCTGTTTCCTCCGGATAATCATCTGTTACCAATTCTACCAGTAACGCATTCTCTCCTCTTATAACGGTTACTGTTTTGGCTATCGAATCGGTTCCAAACTGATTCTGAACCACCAATGAAGCTATATATTCACCCGAAACAGTATATTGAACGGAAGGAGATTGCGCTGTACTTGTTGCTGGAACACCTCCCGGGAAATACCATTGCCAGGAAGGTGAAGCATACAGCGAAGCATCATAAAAGACAATTGGGTCAGACACACAATATCCTTCAGGTAAATATGAAAAATCAGCAATGGGTTCTAACTCAGGAACACTAAACAGATCTGACTCCCAAACCCCTCTTCCAAAAGTAGCTGCACGAATTTTTCCAGTCGGATAATGAATTTCCAACTCGCTCACAATTACATTAGGTAAAGCGTCATCAAAAGGAGCCCAGTTACCTAGTGTACTGTCAATGTAATAAATCCCTACATCCATTCCCACATACACACCTCCATTGGTTTCCCGTTGCAAAACAAGTGTATTCGCAGGCAGGTTAGGCAGGTTTCCTGAAATGTTCTGCCAGGACACTCCACCGTTATCTGAAACAAATACTTTATTTCCCTGATTATATCCGGATGTGGTCAGATAAACAACATCGCTATCCAATGGGTGAATCTGAATATCTGTAATTGCCAAATCCGGCAGATTAGACATCACATCCGTCCAGGTAGTTCCTCCGTCCGTTGTTTTATACAAATGCCCCGGAAGAGCTGCATAGATAACATTATGATCCTGTTCCGCTACCGCAATTTCACGGATAGTCTCTCCTGAATTAAAATTAGAAATCTGTGTAAAACTACTGCCGTTATCCTGACTTAACCAGACATTTTCGTAGCCCATGATCACTTTATTGACAGGGAGAACAACAAACGGTGTTACCCACCTTCCCTCTTCACCATTACCTGTCATAACCAGTTCCCAGCTCATTCCTCCGTCTAAACTTCGGTTCAGGTACCCATACTGCTGGGTACAAAATAAAATCTGCGGGTTTGTAGGATTCACAGCCGCTTCCATTCCATCTCCTCCCATTACATGCGTCCAGGTCTGATCAACACCTAACTTGGATCCATTATCCTGTGTCCCGCCTATAATCAGTCCCGCATCAAGGGGTGAATTTCCAAATCGGTAAAACTGCGATATTTGCATTCCGGAAGAAAGGTCTTCCCAGCTTGCTCCCTGATCTCCGGAGTAAAAAATACCGCCATCGCTCCCACAAAATATTCCGGAACCATCATACGCCAGAAAATGAATATCTGCGTGCGTATATCCATATACTCCCGGCCAGATCCAGTGCGTGTTGATTTGAAAATTACTTCCCCCATTTGTTGACTTCCAAATATTAATACCTCCTACAAATACGTTGTCAGCATTATCCGGATCAACTGCTATTGCCATATCGTACCAGCTCTGACCTCCGGATTCAAGCCCCTGTTCATCATACGTAAACAGATTAGGCGAATTTGTACGCAGAGAAAAACCAGTCCCGGCGTTTTCTGAACGATACAATCCCAGAAATGAAGCGTCAGATTCTTTTCCGCAAAGTACATAAACATAATCCGGCTGATCAGGACTCACAGCAATTTCCATTCGATTCACCACTGATGCCTGCGGTAACTGAACAGCAGAAGAAGGAGCAAAAGTTTCTCCTCCGTTTTCAGAAATATATAACCTGTTAGAAGATGCATATACACGATTTGCATTTCCCGGCTGAAACTCAATATCCCGAAACGAACCAGTTGCTACCAAATACCAGTTATTTCCTCCATCAACTGTCTTAAAAACACCAACATTTGTAGCAACTAAAATTGTTAACGGATCTGTAGGGTGCATGATCATTCTCCGGCAAACGATATAGTCCATTACTGTATGAACCAATCCTGTAACCGACCATGTTGCTCCTCCATCTGTCGATTTCAAAACCCCGATACTGTAGGTATCTGCTCCATCTCCGTCCCCTGTCGCAACGTACACCTCATCCGGATTGTAGGGATTAATAACTATTCCTGATATTCCAATGGCACTAAAATCGTCTGTAAGGGGAACCCAGCTAGTTCCTCCATTTGTAGTTTTCCAGAGTCCACCGCTTGGAGTACCTACATAAATCACCTGATTATTACCGGGATGCACTGCAACCGTATTTACCCGACCCAATCCCGGATTATAGGATGTAGAACTCCATTCAAATGGTCCCATTGGCTGCCAGGTAGCTGACCTTGACTTCGCTACCTGCTGTTCTGATGTAACAAAGTTATTTCGTTCAAAATAGGCTGCATGAACAGGAATTCGATCTCCCGAAGGGTAAACCCGTTGTTCCATGAAATATTCCCATCTTTTGAATTGTTTCCAGCCCTTTCCTTTTACATATTCACTTCCACTCCATTCTTCTTCAAACGACTGACGAACTTCATAAAAATTCGTATTCCCATCCAACATTTCAGACACCCATTGTTGCGAAAATCCTGTCAAAACCAAACAAACGAATGTCAGGAATAGTGTAAATTTCTTTTTCATAGAGTCAATCTTACAAAAAAAATCCTCTCCGGTCAAACCAAAGAGGATCTCTATTTCAAAAAATTAGACCAGTCTACTTGAGTGATTTCAGTTTTTCTTCAAGAATTGTGATTTTACTTTGTGCATCTGCTTCTTTCTTTCTTTCATTCATCACAACCTGCTCAGGTGCTCCACTTACAAATTTCTCATTGCTTAATTTCTTTTGAACACTGGTTAAAAAGCCTTTCGTATACTGCAACTCCTCCTCAATTTTTTTAATCTCTGCTTCCACATCAATATCTTCTCCGAAAGGAATAAAATATTCATTGGAATCCACGATAAACGAATACGAGTTGTCTACTTTTTCACTTACATATTCATACGCTGCTATATTTCCCATTTTAGAAATAACCGGATCAAACGATTTATCCGGAGCGTTATTCACCTTCACTTTCAGATCGATCTTAACCTTATTGGCAATATTCTTTTGCTTACGAATATTACGCACGTTTGTAATCACTTCCTCCGCCTTCCCAAACTGTTTCAGAATCGTTTCATCAGAAGACTTTTGCTCCGGCCATTTCGCCAACATAATATCTTCACCTTCTTTTCTTTCTCGAATCAGGTGCCAGATTTCTTCTGTTACAAATGGTGTAAACGGATGCATCAGACTCAACAATCGTTCAAAGAACTGAAGTGTCATCTCATACGTTTTGCTGTCAATCGGTTGTTCATATCCGGGCTTGATCATTTCCAGATACCACGAACAGAAATCATCCCAAACCAATTTATAGGTTGTCATCAAAGCATCCGAGATACGGAATTTGGTAAATGCATCATTAATTTCTGCAATTCCCTGATTCAACTTGGCTTCAAACCACTCTATTGCTTTGCGGGAAGCTTCCGGCTGATCCATGTCTTTCACCTCCCAGGATTTTACCAAACGGAAAGCGTTCCATACTTTATTGGCAAAATTTCTTCCTTGCTCACATTGCGAACTATCAAAAGGCAAGTCATTTCCTGCCGGAGAGGAAATCAGAATTCCAACGCGAACTCCATCCGCTCCATACTTTTCGATCAGTTTTATCGGATCAGGAGAGTTCCCAAGCGACTTGGACATTTTACGTCCCAGTTTATCTCTTACAATTCCTGTATAGTATACATTTTTAAACGGAAGGTCTCCCATGTATTCGTATCCTGCAATAATCATTCTTGCGACCCAAAAGAACATAATCTCCGGAGCAGTAACCAAATCATTTGTCGGATAGTAATACTTTATTTCCTCGTTACCGGGCTGTGTCAATCCATTGAACACCGAAATAGGCCATAACCAGGAAGAGAACCACGTATCCAGAACATCTTCATCCTGTTTCAATTCTCCTTTCTCAAACGTTTTTCCTGATTTCTCACCAGCCAAAGCGATAGCTTCATCCTCTGTTTTGGCTACCACATATTCATCTGCCCCTGTACCATAATACCAGGCAGGAATACGATGCCCCCACCATAACTGTCTGGAAATACACCAATCCTTGATATTTTCCATCCAGTGGCGGTACGTATTCTTCATTTTTTCCGGATAGAAATTAATCTTTCCGTTCATTACATTCTCTAACGCCGGCTCTGAAAGTTCTTTCATACTCACGAACCACTGAAGAGAAAGCTTAGGTTCAATAACAGCATCCGTGCGTTCTGAAAAACCAACTTTATTGATATGATCTTCTGTTTTTACCAGATACCCTTTATCGTATAGTTCTTTTTCAATCAGTTTACGTACTTCAAAACGATCTTTCCCTTCATAATGCAGACCATGCGCATTAAGCGTTCCGTTATCGTTGAGAATGTCTATCGTTTCAAGATTGTGTTTCTTTCCAAGATCGTAATCATTTTCATCGTGAGCAGGTGTAACCTTCAGACATCCTGTTCCGAAATCCATCTCTACATATTCGTCCAGAATAATTGGAATCGTTCGGTTAGCAACCGGTACAACAGCTTGCTTTCCATGCAAATGTTTGAATCGCTCATCATTTGGATTAATACAAATTGCCGTATCTCCCAAAATTGTTTCCGGACGTGTGGTGGCGATCGTCAACCAGCTATCTTCTGATCCTGCTATTTTGTAGCGAACATAAAATAACTTTGAGTTGACTTCTTTATAAATTACCTCTTCGTCAGAAAGTGCGGTCAAAGCCTCAGGATCCCAATTTACCATCCGGATTCCACGATAAATCTTCCCCTTTTTATACAAGTCTACAAATACATCAAGTACAGACTCTGAATACTCCGGATCCATGGTGAAATGTGTTCTCTCCCAGTCACAGGAAGCCCCCAGTTTTTTTAACTGATCCAAAATAATACCACCATGTTTTTCTTTCCATTCCCAGGCATGTTTCAAAAATTCATCTCTTGACAAATCTGACTTCTTAATTCCTTCCGCCCGCAGTTTATTTACCACTTTAGCTTCAGTAGCAATGGATGCATGGTCCGTCCCGGGAATCCAACATGCATTTTTTCCTTCCATGCGGGCTTTACGTACTAATACATCCTGAATCGTATTGTTCAGCATGTGCCCCATGTGTAAGACTCCGGTCACGTTTGGCGGAGGAATGACGACTGTATAAGACTCTCTTTCATCCGGCTCCGAATGAAAATATCCTTTGTTCATCCAGTGGCTGTACCACTTTTCCTCTGCTTTACCTGATTCGTACGTCTTTGGAATATCCATTTTAAAAAATTTAGGATGCAAAGTTAATAAGAATGTTGAACCGATAAAACACTTTTCTGCCGTACCGTAGTTCTGCCATTACTATTTACAAATCAATTACTTTCATATTTATTTATTGTTTCCAGCCCTCTATATGCAACGAAAGAAGTATGTTTATCGTCTGAATTGAGTGAGAGTTATCTACTCTCTGATTTGATTAAGAACTATTACTGTAAACACTATGAGAATCAATTATTCTGCTTTTAAAGCACATATATTACCGACGCTTTCTGTTTGTTCATTTCTTTTTTTAGGGGTTGCACCTCTTTCCGCACAACAAAAAGCTAAAGAAGGAATGCAATCAAAGGAATACAATTTTTCTTCTTTTGAAAAGCGCATTGAGAATCATAATCCATTATGGAAAGTATTGAATTCAGAAACCTATTATTCACATCCTGAATTCGGAAAACTCCCGTATAACACACCCTGCGAAGAATGTGTAGAAATTTATGAAAAAAGAACTTCTGAAAGCCGGTACTTTGTTAGCACAAAGGATACCAGTGTTTTTTATATCCAACAGGCAATGGGTCAATTACATCAGAAAAACGGAAAGTTCTGGCAAACCATTGATCATCGTATTGCAGATGTCGGAAACGGTCAGTACATTGCCTCTCTACAAACAGATCCTGTAGGCTTTGATTCTCATTCCGAACACAGTTTTATTCAAACTCCATCCGGAAAAATCACATTTAACAATTGGTCCTTATTCGGAGTCGTAAACGGAGACGAAACATTACTGGCTACAGCAGATTGGAGTAATTACACCGTCGGATCGGAAGGAATTCGTGTACATTCCGTATTTCCGGGTATTGACGCTGAAATGGCTGTAATGAGAGGAGCTGTCAAAACTAATTTCATTATAAAGGAACATATTTTCAACAACTATGATAAACTGATTTTCTCTGACGAATTTTCTGGTGGAAACGGTAACCTTGAGTTTGAATCTTTCCCTGGTCAAAGTTTTGCAAACGATCGTGTATTGTATAAAAGCAATTCGACTTCTATTCTGGAAATCGGAAAGCCTATTCTCTACCCAAGAAATGCAGCAAAATCTGAATTGATTGAAGTTCCATACGAACTAAATGGCAACCATCTGCGAATTGCTGTTAGTGACGCATGGATTGAAGAAAAACTGGCACAATACGGAGAATTAATCATTGACCCGCTTGTTTCCAGTTCCAATAGTCTTGCACAAGCATCCATTACAGGATCAATGTATAATTCCAGTTGTGGATTCACTAATTCCTGTGATTACAACCTCACTGTTCCTACTCCGGCTAATGCACAATTAACGGATGTTTTATGGACGTTCTCTTATACAGCAGCGGGACTTTGCTGGATGGAAGACGGTGCTGTCCGATTTGCAACAGGATCTTGTGTAAGTCCAAGCCAGGCAGGATACTACTGGTTCTGTAACAGTATAGGAACCGGAACTTGTGACGGTGTAAACATATCTATCTTTTCAGACCTTCAGAGTTGTCTCCCTGCTCCATCCTGTACACCGCAAAACGCAAACTTTACAATGCAGTTTTTCCGTACCTGTTATGGAGCTACAGGTTGTAACAGCAGCTGTATTGGCGCTGCCACTCCATGGACGATCACTATAGAGGGAGAAACTATTGATTACCAATCGCCTACCAACCCGATAACACTATCCAACAATACAGTCTGTGAAGGAGGTTCTCTAACCGCTTCGACAACGGCTCAATACGGAGTTGCTCCATACACGTATGAATGGAGTATGGATCCATCCGGAACTCCCTCAGTAGGAACCGGAGCTTCTACTTCAATCAACTTCACCGGATCCGGATCACAAACTGTTTACTCCATTGTAACCGACGCCTGTGGAAACCAGGTATCGAATTCTGCTTCAGTTGTGGTAAACCCAAGTGAAAATGCAGATTTTCAATACACTCCATCCACTATCTGTCTATCATCACCCAATCCAGTCCCTGTCATAACAAATGGTACATCTGTTTCAGGTACATTTACGGGAACAGGGGTCACTTTTGCTGACCCTACGACAGGAGAAATCGACATGGCCGCTACAGGACCAGGCACCTATTCCATATCCTTTACAACTAACGGTCCCTGTCCAGGAACACATTCACAATCCATTACGATAACCAACGCTCCGGATGCTACATTTTCTTATTCCGGACCATTCTGTGCCGGAGGAACTAATCCTGTACCTCAACTTGTACCGGGTGCTTCCAGCGGACAATACACCGCATCTTCCACGGATCTTTCCATTGATGCCAGTACCGGAGAAATTGATTTACAAAACTCATTACCCGGAACCTATACTGTAACTAACGATATTGCTGCTTCTGGTGCCTGTCCGGCAGCAAATCATTCGAGTCCGGTAACCATTCTTCCGGCTCCTACCGCAACCCTGTCAGGAGGAGGAACGGCTTGCCAGGGAGATCCCCTACCCGATCTTACGATCAATTTAACGGGAACCGGTCCCTGGGACATCCAACTAACTGACGGAAGTAATACCCAAACTATAACTATCAATTCATCCCCTTATACATACTCGCCTTCCGGAGCAGGTACTTATGAAATACTCTCCGTTGATGACCAGAACTGTAGCGGGACTTCATCAGGAATTATATCTGTTACAGTCAGTCCTGCTCCTGATGTCAACCCGGTTTCAGACATTACCGTTTGTGCAAATGGTCTTGTAGATGTTCCCGATTTTAGCGGATCGCTACCCGGAACAACATTCAGCTGGACGAATACAAATGCAGCAATAGGGTTGGGAACTTCAGGAAATGGAAACATTGCTGATTTTACCGGAACAAATACCGGTAACACACCTATATCAGGACAAATTGAAGTTACACCGGATGTAAACGGCTGTCAGGGAACACCGGAAACATTCCTTATAACAATCAATCCTGCACCTGCTCCTTCCGTAACAGGTACAACCAGCTATTGTTTGGGAGATAATGTAACAGATTTGACTGCTACTGCTTCAGCCGGAGGTCAATTGGACTGGTACGATGATCCTTCTCTGACAACAAGTATTGCTACCGGAACTACTTTCACCCCATCTTCTGCAGTGGGAGTACACACCTATTATGTTACAGAACAGTTCGGAGGATGTACTTCCAGTCCTGTTCAAATTACCGTAACTGTAAATAATTTACCTGTTGTTGATGCCGGAAATGACCAAACGTATTGTGAAGGAAGTGATATTATACTTTCAGGGTCGGGTGCTGTCTCTTATTCGTGGGACAATGGTGTTCAGGATGGACAGGCATTTGTACAACCACCCGGAAGTGTTACGTATACAGTTACCGGGACAGATGCTAACGGTTGCTCTAATACCGACCAGGTAACGATTGTTGTTGATGCTAATCCCGAAGCGTCTTTCACAGCTTCTCCTTCAGAAGGTATCGCCCCTCTTGTCGTTACTTTTGACAATACTTCCTCAGGAGCTACGGATTATAACTGGGATTTTGGAAACGGAGAAACCAGTAATTCATCTGATGCAAGTTTGACTTCTGAATATACTGACGCCGGAACTTATACTGTTACGCTGATTGTCACCAATGCGAACGGATGTAGTGATGTTTATAATTCTTCCATCGAAGTAGCTCTTTTTGCACCGTTGTCGTACGTGATCCCCAATGTATTTACTCCAAATGGTGACGGAATCAATGATACCTATCACTTCAATCTTCAAAATGCAGCTTCTTTTGATGCTACCATTATGAACCGTTGGGGAAATACTGTCGGACGCATAACAGATGTAAATCCGCAGGATGGATGGACCGGTAAAGACCAATCATCAGGGCAACTCTGTGCAGAAGGTGTTTATTTCTGTCAATATGTTATCATTGATATGGACGGACAAGAGATAAAAGGAAATACGTATCTCCACCTGGTGTACAAAAAATAAATGGTAACCTAAATAATATATAATAAGAAGGGCTTCAGATGAGGCCCTTCTTTATTTGGTATATTTTGTAAATTTGATAAAAAAACACCATGAAAAACCTTTTCATCATTCTTACCGTTTTTCTATTTTCAACGGTTTCAGCACAAGAATACAGAGTGCAGGTTCTCCCTGAAAATTCAAAACTTTGGGGATATGCAAATGAAAAAGGAGAGCTTCTTATCGCTCCTCAATTCAAAAAATGTTTTGAATTCTCAGAAAACGGAACAGCCCCTGTATACGATCCTAAAACAAGAGAACACACCTTTATCCGAAAAGACGGAGCTTCGATTACACCTGAACGAAGTGGTTTTGTACTTATGAACCTATTCGGACTTGGCCTAAAAGGTTATTCGGACGGTCTGGCGGCAGTTTCCTATTCTAAAAAATGGGGATTTATTGACGAACAAGGTAAAATCGTTATTGCACCTCAATATGATAAAGTAACCCGTTTTACAGAAGGTTACGCTGTAGCTACCCTGGGAACGGATCATTTCATTCTTACTAAATCCGGAGATACAACGCGCATCAATTCTGTGCAAGCAGCTACTATCAAGGCTTTCTCAGAAGGATTAGCCGCCTTTCGATTAGAGGATGGAAAGGTTGGATTTCTCAATGAAAAAGGTAAGGTACACATCGCACCATCATTCAAATCTGCCGGAGACTTTTCCGCTGGACTTGCCTGGGCAAAAACAGAAGAGGGAAAAGTAGGGTTTATCAATAAAAAGGGCGAATGGGTGATTCAACCTTTATTTGATGCAGCTCATGAGTTTAGTGTAGAGAGTAAACTAGCCCGTGTTAAACAGGGAGCAAACTGGTCCTATGTACAACCTGACGGTAAACTGATAACACCCGAAAACGTAAAATCTTGCGGTGATTTCTCAAACGGACTCGCGTATGCAAAAACTACAGAGGGACTGGTTGGTTTCATCAATGAAAAAGGAGAATGGGCTATCCCTGCTCAATTTGAAAGTACACATGAATTTAACTGTGAATATGCTTCGGTAAAAAGTAACGGAAAATGGGGTATTATTGATAAAAAAGGAAATTGGATATGTCCTCCCCAATTTTTAAACATGAAAAAAGTAATTCGAATACAGTAAATCACCATGAATGCGGCTGATCATCAGTCGCATTTACTTTTTCAATCGGATTAATTTTTCGCGGATTTGTTCTAATCGACTGATCACGTTATCAACCGAAGGTGTTTCTTGTTCCAAAGGATCTATTCCACTTGATTTTTTCATCGCCTTCTTTGCTCCTTCTAATGTGAACCCTTTTTCCTTCACAAGCACATAGATCTTTTCGATAGCAGCGATGTCTTTCGGAGTAAATTGACGATTTCCTTTGGTGTTTTTTTTCGGTTTCAGAACAGTAAATTCTTTTTCCCAAAAACGAATCAATGAAGTATTTACATCAAACATTTCGGCTACCTCACCGATAGAATAATATAATTTGTTAAGTTTTTCATAATTAATCCGCTTCATACCGAAAAACACTTGTTATGAACGAAAATAGTCATAAATTCGGTGCGGAAATTAAAAAAATGAAGCTATTTATCGTTTTAAGTTTTTGTTTTCAGCTTTTCTCCGGGATACTTTTTGCGGGAAATGATACACTTATGGTGGTAAAAGACAGTATTCCCTCCGACGAATCCTCCCTTATGGCACGATGGTGCACAACAGACTCGATCATTGATTATGCCTATTCATTTCAGGGTACTCCTTATCGTTACTCAGGCAGCTCTCCCTCCGGATTCGATTGTAGTGGCTTCATTAACTACATCCATAGAAAATTCGGAATTGATCTGGCACGATCTTCAAGAGAAATAGCCCGGTCAGGAGAAAAAATTCCCCTACATGATATTGAGCCCGGAGACCTTGTTTTCTTTACGGGAAGACGAGTTTCTGTCAAAACAGTCGGGCATGTAGGGCTGGTAATCGAGAAAAATTCCGGCGGTTTTAAAATGATCCATGCCTCCGTAAGTGGTGGTGTTCGAATTGATGAGTACCAAACGCCATATTATAAGCAGCGTTTTCTTCTGGCAAAGCGACTTACTTACCCGTCAATTGATTAAACGGTACAATCCGTTGATTCTTCCTCTCGTCTACTTTCAATATTTTTACATACATTTGGGTTCTATTGTTAAAATCATGAAAAAACTAAAACATTCATTTCTAGCTTTGTCCGGTATAGCTACATTCCTACTGGTGACAGGGTGTAAATCTGAATTTGATGTCACAACAGACTACCAGGTAACTCCTATTATTTTTGGTCTTCTGGATCAAGGAGAGAAGTTTCAGTACATCCGCATTAATAAAACATTCCTGGGACAAGGAAATGCCTATGATTTTGCCAAAGTAGCTGATTCCAGCTATTTTGATCAGGTTGATGCAAAAGTAGTAGAAGTAATAAATGGATCTATACAGAATGAATGGCCTCTTCGCGATACTATTCTGGAGAATAAGAGTGAAAATGGAGCTTTCTATGCACCGCAACATAAATTGTATTACTTCTATGCTGATACATTATATCCTGATGCAATTTATCGTCTGGAAGCCAACATCAACAATGGAGAGCATATCGTTAAAGGACAAACCAGAGTGGTAAGTAACGTAACTATTCAATCTCCCATTCAACAAACAACATTTGCCTTACGCGGTGCACAACCGGGAGACTATAAAGGAATCCCAATTATTTGGACAACTGCTTCCGGAAGCGGAGGAAGAAACTCACGCTACAATGTTAAGTTTGTTTTTCATTGGGATGAATACACCGGAGGTATTCCAACGTCCAAATCGTTTACCTGGAATCTTTCTGAGTTAAGTGGTGAGAATTATACGGGAGGAACTATTAGTGTTTCTGTTCCCGGAGAACAATTCTTCCAAATGGTGCGTGACCGTATTCCAATTGACCCGTCTGTAGAACGTCGTTTGCACACAAAAGTAGAGATTATTCTTACCGCCGGAGCTGAAGACTTAACCAATTATATGTTGGCATCACAGCCTTCGTCGTCATTGGCGCAGAGCAAACCAACGTATACGAATCTGGAAGGGGCGATAGGTTTATTCTCAGCTCGTTATACCCACCGATTTGATAAACTATTTGTGAACGGCAATTACCGTACGCTGGATCAGAATTCAATGCGTGAATTGTGTGAAGGTCCGTACACGTATGAGCTGGATTTCTGTTCGAATCATCCCATTGATAACAATCCGCTGAATCCGATGTCATTCCGATGTCAGTAAGCTGAATACTATATTATGTATGAAGCCTGCCCTTAAAAAGAGCAGGCTTTTTTTATAAAAATCAATCTCTTCTTCACGTTTCCTTTTTGGTATCTTTACATCCATGTCCGAAAGAAAAACTTTTTTTGCAGATATTATTCTTCCGCTGGCGGTTGACCTGACATTCACATATCGCGTCCCTTTCGAACTGAATGACACGATAAAAAATGGCGTCAGAGTAGTTGTTCCCTTTGGAAAATCTAAATTATACACGGGAATTGTAGTCCGTGTACATGAAGAAATCCCCAAAGAATATCAGGCAAAGTACATTGAGCATGTTTTGGATGAGTCTCCTATTATTACGGGAAAACAACTCAAGCTCTGGAAATGGATTTCGGAATACTACATGGCTCCCATCGGAGATGTAATGAATGCGGCACTCCCCGGCAACTTTAAGCTTGCCAGTGAGACAAAAATTGTTCTTCACCCTGACTTTGACAGAAACTATGATGAACTCAACGATAAAGAATATCTGATTGTTGAAGCTCTTGATGTTCAGGATACGTTAGACCTGAAAGAAATCTCTCAGATTCTCCAACAAAAATCTGTTCATGCATTGATCAAAAAGCTCATTGACAGACGGATTGTCATGTCGGTTGAAGAGATGCGCTATAAATACACTCCAAAAACAGCAACTTTTGTTCAACTTAACAGTCAATTTTCGCAGGAAGAAGTGCTTTCAGAACTGGTAAATGAGCTGGAACAGGATGGACGTAAGAAAAAACAATTTGAAGCCCTCATGCATTACCTGAAAGCCGGAGGTTTTGCTCAAAATACTGCATCTCCAGTTCGTAGAAGTGAACTTGTGGATGCCGGTGCTTCATTATCCGCTTTAAATACACTCGAAAAAAACGGCATTCTCGAAAGTCTACGCCTCGAAATTTCCCGTTTGAATTCGGAGGATACAACCCTGACAGAAACTAAAGAATTATCACCCGAGCAAACGACAGCACTTCAACAAATCAGAGAAAACTTTCAGGAAAAAGACGTTTGTCTCTTACACGGAGTCACCGGTTCGGGAAAAACAGAGATTTATGTTGAACTGATTCAAGAACAACTGGCACAAGGACGTCAGGTTCTTTTCCTTCTCCCTGAAATCGCTCTTACCACCCAGTTAATTGATCGTCTTTCCGCTTATTTTGGTGATCTGATCGGTGTATATCACTCCAAATTCAATCAGAATGAACGGGTTGAAATATGGAATTCAGTACTTCGGGATGATCCGACGAAATTCAGGATCATTTTGGGTGCGAGATCCAGTGTATTCTTACCATTCAAATCATTAGGTCTTATTATTGTTGACGAGGAACATGAAAATACATTTAAGCAATATGACCCGTCTCCCCGTTATCACGCAAGAGATGTCTCTATTGTTCTAAGTCACTTACATGGTGCTAAAACATTACTCGGTACTGCCACACCTTCCATAGAAACCTATTTCAATGCCCAAGAAGGAAAGTACGGCTTTGTAGAACTTTCAAAGCGTTTCGGAGGAATTCAAATGCCCGAAATTCAATGTGCCGATCTGAAAAAAGAGCGGCGGCGGAAAACCATGCACTCGCTATTCAGTTCTTTTCTGCTGGAAGAAATGAAAACAGCACTGGATAATAAAGAGCAAATTATTCTTTTTCAGAACCGGAGAGGTTATACACCAATATGGATTTGTGAAGTCTGTAACTGGTCGCCAAAATGTAAAAATTGCGACGTATCTCTGACCTATCACAAGCACTCCAATATGCTGAAGTGTCATTACTGTAGTTACACAATTCCTCCGGTGGGGACGTGCTCCAATTGCGGGAGTAACCGGTTACACATGCATGGGTTTGGTACAGAAAAGGTTGAAGATGAATTGTCCCTTCTTCTTCCCGGAGTTACAATCAGCCGATTGGATCTTGATTCTACACGTTCCAAAGACGGATACCAGAAAATTCTGGAACAATTTGGAAAAAAAGAAGTTGACGTACTTGTAGGTACACAGATGGTGACAAAAGGGCTTGACTTTGATAATGTTTCTCTTGTTGGGATTCTTGATGCGGATATGATGTTGCGCTACCCTGATTTTCGTTCTTTTGAACGCAGCTTTCAACTTATGTCTCAGGTAGCAGGGCGAGCGGGACGCAGGAATAAAAGAGGTAAAGTAATTATTCAAACCGGAACTCCCGAGCACTGGATTATACAGCAAGTTATGCACCATGATTATGTTACCATGTATAAACAGGAACTTATCGAACGAAAAAACTTTGGGTATCCTCCCTATACCAAGCTGATTTATCTTACTCTAAAACACAAGTCAGAACAACAATTGGAGGGATCTGCTGCCGATCTGGCACAGCAATTAAAAGCCGTATTCGGAAGCCGAATTATTGGTCCGGAATATCCTTTAGTCCGTAAAATACAAAACTCGTATATCAAAATAATACGCATTAAAATGGAGCGTGAAGCTTCTCACAAAAAAATTAAAGGAAGACTTCAGGAAATCATTAACCAGTTCTACTCTAGCCCTGTAAACAAATCGGTTCGTATAAGTATTGATGTTGATCCGGTCTAAAATAGCTCAAATTTATCATTCACTCCTCTAAAAACAAAACGAACCTGAATCATTAATGATTCAGGTTCGTTTTACCTTAGTGTATTTTAATTAACGCTCAATTATCCTAAATACGATTTCAAAATCTTTGACCGGGATGTATGCTTCAATCTCCGAATGGCTTTTTCCTTAATCTGTCGCACACGCTCTCTTGTAAGGTCAAACTGAGTTCCGATTTCTTCCAGTGTCATCGGAGGAGTACCGTTCAATCCGTAATACAAACGAACCACATCCCCCTCACGGTGCGTCAAAGTAGAAAGTGAACGTTCAATTTCCTTTCTCAACGATTCTTTCATCAACTCATTCTCCGGTCCCGGAAGATCTTCATTCTCCATAACATCCAACATACTGGAAGAAGATTCATCTCCGTCTTTCAGAGGTGCATCCATAGACATGTGACGCCCCGAATTATTAAGTGATTGTTTTACTTCATCAGTAGTTAAATCCAGAAACTCAGCCAACTCTTCCGCTGAAGGCGGCCGCTCATATCGTTGCTCCAACTCCGCAAAAGCCCGGTTAATTTTATTGATCGTCCCGATTTTATTTAGCGGAAGACGTACAATACGCGCCTGCTCTGCCAATGCCTGCAAAATTGCCTGACGAATCCACCATACAGCATACGAAATAAACTTAAATCCGCGTGTTTCATCAAACCGCTGAGCTGCCTTGATCAACCCTACATTTCCTTCGTTAATAAGATCCGGAAGCGACAATCCCTGATTCTGATATTGTTTCGAAACAGAAACAACAAACCTCAGGTTGGCTTTGGTCAGCCTCTCTAATGCCCGCTGATCTCCTTGCTTAATACGACGTGCCAACTCTACCTCTTCTTCGGCAGTAATCAGATCTACACGACCTATCTCTAACAAATATTTGTCAAGGGAAGCTGTTTCTCTGTTGGTTACTTGTTTGGCTATTTTTAACTGTCTCATAAGCTATTGGGTTACTGGTTCCTATTTATAAGACGTATGAGTTATGGAAAGGGTTGACTTTTTAACAAAAAAAATTTGCTTTTTTTAGTAAATCTTTGTAGAAAGGCAATGAAATCAAGGCTTTTTGACTATTTAAAATTCTTTCTCTCCATTTTGACAGATCAAGAACCTGAAATTTTAGGTAAAATAGAAGTCAAAAGCTTTTCGATTGATTCGTCAATACTCTCCCTGTCAGAAAAAATATGAATATCAGGTTGTTCGGGAGATTCATACGGAGAGTCAATCCCTGTAAAATTCTTTAGCTCTCCCCTTCTTGCTTTTCGGTAAAGACCTTTTACGTCTCTTTGTTCACAGATATTCAGTGGGCAGTCAACAAAAACTTCTATAAAATTATCCTCTCCGATAATTTCCCTGACTTTGTTGCGATCCCGTTGAAAAGGAGATATAAAAGCTGATAATACGATTAGACCTGCATCTGTCATTAGTGCACCTACTTCACCTACTCTTCGGATATTCTCTGTCCGGTCTTCTTCCGAGAAACCCAGGTTCTTGTTGAGACCATTTCTAATATTATCCCCATCCAGATGATACACTTTAAACCCGCGTTCAAACAACGCCTTTTCCAATCCGGCTGCCAGCGTACTTTTGCCAGCTCCTGACAAACCTGTAAACCAAACCATAAGTGGTCTTTGCTTCATTTGACGGGTTCGTTCCTCTCGGCTGATAACTGAGCGTACCGGGAAAATAGTATTCATCTAGTGATTTTTAGGTAAATATAGAAATATGTACGAAATCGGAATAGTTTACGTTTCTGATTTATACATTTGTAATTATGAAGATTCGGTTACTGTTTATTATTCTTTTAGCAACTTCCTACACATTCGGGCAGCGTAATTTAAAAGATGAGGCGATTGGTACTCCAATGGTAGGGATTCATTACACAGCTGTCTTTCCAACGATGGATCTGGCAAAACGATATGGATATACCAACCAGATCGGGCTTACAGCCGGTTATAAAACGAAAAAGAACTGGGTATACGGAGTAGAAGGTAATTTCAATTTCGGGAATTCCATCCGTGTAGAAGGTTTATTTGATCACCTGGTAGATGACAAGGGATTTATTACTGAAGTTGGAGGCGGACAGGCTGTAGTCGAGCTATTCCAACGTGGATTTAATGTAAATGCCCACGCCGGTAAGATCTTCCCATGGTTTGGTCCGAATCCCAATTCGGGATTATATGTTTCCCTCGGTGCCGGATATACATTGTCCAAGATCAGAATTGAAACAACATACGACGTTGTTCCGATGATAGAAACAGAAAATAAACGAGGATATGATCGACAGGCAGTAGGATTAAGTCTTCATCAGTTTGTAGGATATTCACACCTCAGTACGCGGGGAATAATTCATTTCTACGTCGGGTTCTACGCCAATCAGGGATTCACCAAATACAGCAGGAGTTATTTTTATGACACGGGAGCTCCGTCGTATCAGGGAATTCTGTACGACTTCCAGTTAGGTATCCGAGGCGGTTGGTACATTCCGATTTATAAACGAAAGGCTAAATCTGTTTACTTTAACTAATGCGTATTTTTTATAATCTCGGAATCCGGGCGTATGGAGTTATAGTATGGCTTGCCCAACCTTTTACTCCAAAGGCTAAAAAATGGATTTCCGGAAGGAAAAACTGGCGTAAACAACTGTATAACCAACCTTCTTTACAAGGCTGTTACTGGTTTCATTGTGCTTCTTTGGGTGAATTTGAACAAGGAAGACCTCTACTGGAACGTGTCAGACATGAAAATCCTGACCAAAAGATTGTTATTACTTTTTTCAGTCCCAGCGGGTACGAGATTCGTAAAAATTACGAAGGAGCAGATTGTATTCTCTATCTGCCTCTGGATACCCCCCAAAATGCCCGGGATTTTATAGACATATTACAACCGGACAAAGCTTTTTTTATCAAATATGAATTCTGGGCTAATTATCTTTTTGAACTAAAACAACAAAAAATTCCGGTATATAATGTTTCCGGTCTCTTTAGAAAAGAACAACGTTTTTTCAAAAAGAACAATCAATTCTTCAGGAAAGTATTGGGTTGTTTTACTCATTTCTTTGTACAAAATGAAAGCAGTAAACAGTTATTGAATAGCATTGGCATTTCAAATGTTACCATAAGTGGTGATACACGATACGACAGAGTGTCCGAAAATGTAAAACACATTGTTTCCCACCCCATTCTCAGTAAGTTTTCTTCAAACCATGCGGTTATGGTGGTTGGGAGTTCCTGGCCTGTAGATGAAGATTTACTGCTTCCACTTATCAATTCAGGAGCTATTCCTGAACGAATTATTATTGCACCACACGAAGTACACGAAAGTCATATAACAGCTATTGAAAAAAAGTTATCTGTGCCTTTTCTACGGTTATCTTCATGTGATTCCTCAACAGATTTCGGACAAACCCATGTATTGATTATCGATTGTATCGGATTGCTGGCCAGTGCCTATTATTATGGCAATTATGCCTACGTAGGAGGAGCCTTTGGCAATGGACTTCACAATATTTTAGAACCGGCTTCTTTCGGTCTTCCGGTAATTTTCGGTCCGAACCACACTAAGTTTCCGGAGGCACAAACTTTTATACAAGCTGGAATCGGTTTTTCTATTTCTGACGAAACGACTTTTCTGAATGCGTATTCATCGATTCTATCGGGAGGTGATACTTTACGAAATCAGGTAAGCAATTTTATGAGCGATCAAATCGGCGCTACACAAATCATTTTCAGTATGATCTAAGATTTATCGCTCCGGCTTCGTTATTGTCGTTAAAACAATTTTCCTTTCCGGAATATCTTTGTACTCTAATACAAATCGATTTCGTAGAGATTCAAGTACCCAAAAACCGACTTTATTACCGCCTCCGTAATCCAGATCTAACTGCAACTCACTATTTCTGTTATTTATAGAAAAAATATAAGTTCCCGAATAAAACTTACCTGTTCCCCAATCTCCTAATTGCTGTACATAAAAAGTACCGTCATCAAAAAATAAAAAGGTTTGTTTCTTTTCTCTTTTGAAAGGAGAGTAATCTTTTCCCCCTTCTGTTTCTTCAGCAACCAACCAGACTTTAGAACTGTTATCGTTGAGATAATCTTTTGGAATAATCGGTTGTAAATCTCCTTCCGGGATACACCCCGTTAATACGAGTAGTAGTAAAGGAGTAAAAAATATGAATCTTAGTTGTTTTGTCAAAAGAACATACTGTTTTCTTCCAATCTCTGGTGTACGACGTTTGATATGGAATCTTTTCTTTCTTCTTTTACCAGATAACCATCTATGGCCTCTACAGAACGGTAAACATACCGATCTTTATCCCATGAATATTTCACTACAAAGGATCCTGCTTCCTCATCCCTGAACAGTAACATCAAATCATAATAGCCTGTGTGAGTAGTATGTTGCTCCACTAAATTTGCAACAAACCCCTGAATTTTTGTCAGTTTTCCATCTATTCGTTCAAATAAGATAAAACGTCTTAGATAGAACTCCTCTACTCCTGCTCTGATCTCCAATGCAAATCCTTCCTTCCAGGGCATGTCTTTTTTATACCGGAAAAACTTATAAAACCGAGGCTCACAGGGTGGTTTATGGATATTGAATTCAGCACCTTTAACCGTATCACAAATACCTAATTCTGCCAACAAATCATACATCACCGTATCCGGGAATGTCAATTCATCAAATAAATTCCGGATAGCAATCGTGTCCGCTACAAAGTCTTCTGGAATTTCTATCTCTTCTTCATCTCCCGATTCCCAGGAAGTCTTCTTGGTCTGATCTTCTCCACAGGAGACCAAAACGAGTAAACAAATACATAAAAAGGAAGAAATTAACTTCATAATTGACTTTTTCACATTTGTTTCGATACTCTTACAAGGGAAAAACGGTTCCGCTCAATGTAAGCGATTTGTTAAACGCTTCCATATCCAACCCTGTTTCATATCCATTCTCCTGCAACCAATGTACCATCTTCTCAGTTGGCATGTTCCCGGTAAGGTCATCTTTAGCCATAGGACAACCTCCAAAACCTTTTATTGCGCCATCCAATCTGAAGCAGCCACTTTCCACTGAAGCTTTGACTTTTTCGGCAAAAGTTTCCTGAGTCGTATGAAGATGTGCACCAAACTCCACTTCAGGCAGAGCAGGAATAACAGTTGTCATCAATTGGCGTATTGTTTCATCATTTGAAACACCTATCGTATCGGATAAGGCCATGATCCGAATATCTAACTGTGAAAATAGTCTTTCACACCATTCAGTAACCAGATCCGGACTCCATGGATCACCATAAGGGTTTCCAAACCCCATCGAAAGATACACAACCAACTCTTTCCCTGATTTCTTACAAATATTCTGGATTTGCTCTACCCGAATAAAAGATTCTTCAATAGAAGCATTCGTATTTCGCTGTTGAAAAGTTTCTGAAACAGAAAACGGATACCCCAGGTAATCTATTTCTTCAAAAACTGACGCATTTTCCGCACCACGCTTGTTCGCTACAATAGACAGAAGCTTTGACTTTGTCGAACTCAAATCAAGACCTTTCAACACATCTTCCGTATGTGCCATTTGTGGAATCGCTTTCGGATTTACAAAACTCCCGAAGTCAATCGTATCAAACCCTACCTTAAGTAGTGAGTTGATATATTCAATTTTCTTTTCCGTAGGAATAAACTCTTTGATGCCTTGCATGGCATCACGCGGACATTCGATCAGTTTCAAGCTTTGCATGGCTAAAAATAATGAATATTTGTTGATATTCTAAATAATGTATCCGAGATTTCTGTTTAATTATTTTTTGTATTTCCGAAGGATCTCTTTATTAATGTTTTTAATCATTGCAGGTCCTTCATAAATGAATCCGGTGTACACCTGAACCAGGTCTGCACCTGCTTCCAGCTTCTCAATAGCATCAGCAGCAGTAAAGATTCCACCTACTCCGATAATAGGAAAAGCCTTTCCTGATTTCTCAGATAGAAAACGAATAACTTCTGTTGATCGGTTTTTTACCGGTTTTCCGGATAATCCTCCTGCCCCAATCTCCTGAATACGGTTCTGATCGGTTGTAAGACCTTCACGTGAGATCGTAGTGTTGGTTGCTATCACGCCCTGAATACCACTCTCTTTAATTATATCTATAATATCCAAAAGCTGCGAATCGCTAAGGTCCGGTGCAATCTTTAACAGAATTGGTTTTGGGGAAGTCCTTTTCTTATTCTCTCCGTGCAGGGTATTCAATAAGGCTAATAGAGGTTCTTTATCCTGCAATTCACGCAAGTTAGGGGTATTTGGAGAACTTACATTAACAACAAAGTAATCAACAGAATCAAACAGGGCATTGAAGCAATATATATAATCACTCACTGCTTCTTCATTCGGAGTCACTTTATTCTTCCCTATATTTCCTCCTATGATCAGACCTGACTTTCGTTGTTTCAAACGTTCTACCATTACCTCTACTCCACCATTGTTAAAGCCCATTCGGTTGATCAGCCCGTTATCCTCCGGCAATCGAAATAAACGGGGTTTCTCATTTCCGTCCTGTGGCCTGGGTGTAACTGTACCTACTTCTATAAATCCAAATCCACAATAATCAAGTTCATTGAATAATTCGGCATTTTTATCTAACCCGGCTGCCAGTCCGACCGGATTCCTGAAAGTAATTCCAAACACTTCCCTTTCCAGCCGCTTATCTTCGATTACATATAATTTTTTCCACAGCCATTTCATTCCGGGAATAGCCAGAAGCGTTTTTAATGCAGTAAAGACAAAGTGGTGTGCTTTCTCAGGATCAACCTTAAACAGGAAGGAGCGAATTAACTTATACATAAAAAAAATTTGAGTGTAAAGTTAAAAACCTTACACCCAAATCAACAGGTTCTTTCGAAAAATATTTTTTAGAATTTCGCCTTAACCGAACGCCAACGAACAGAGGTTTTTCCAACAGTTCTATTCGAGTAAGTAATATTTTTAATCAATGTTACATTAACAAAGAACAGTGCATCCCGATCTTTTGAGTTTCCTCTTTGATTGGAACCTGAATTTGAATTAAACCAATCAGGACGAAGTGTAGGATTTGCCAATGAAGCTGCAACAGGATCCTGAGCTGCCAATGCAGCTTCGTTGTAATATACTGTAGAAACATCATCAATGTAATCCGTAAATGTCATGTGATACGCAAACTCCATTCCCAGTTTCCAGGTTCTTCCAATCCCCACTTTAAATCCTAATCCCATAGGAATAGATACACTCACCGGGCCATACTTTTTTGCTCCATCATCGAAGTTTTGTCCTTCCGTACCCAATGGGCGAAGACTTGTCCAGCTTCCGTTGTAACGTGCCTGAGGATTGTAATAGAAAATACCAATTCCTCCGAAAAGATAAATCTGAGATGCTTTATTTTTGAAACCTTTCAACCCCGGAACGCGGTAACGGCGCCCTACTTGTTCATTGGACCACAAAATGAACTCTAACTGTTGAGAAAGCTCTATAATTATTGATCTGAAATGAAGATTTCTGTTAAAACGAATTTCATCTTTGGAAAGCGCATCATCACCACTAACCATACCGATATTCAAATGTGTTTTTGTTGCAAACATCGGGTGAAAGCGGTATCTGAATCCTACATGTCCTCCAATACGGGTAGCAGGAAAGTTAAGATCAAGGAATGTCTTTTGACGACCTTCACCTTTTCCACCTCCGACATCTCCTAGGAACTGGGTTGCACCTAAACCAAAATAGACTTCTTTTTTATGAAGCGCCCAATTTCGGGAAGTATTAAAATTCGTAGGTTGAGCTTTCAGCGTGTATGAAAATCCGACAAGCACCAGACCTGCCAGCATAACATGCTGAACTTTAGTTAATATTTGCATAGTGTGGTTCAATTTTACTGTTTAACCAGTTCATTTTAAAACGCTAATTTACAAAGCTTTTACTTTTTACGAAAAAAACACACGTTTTTTTTTATACACACCTCTTTTTTAATTAAACCAATAACATAAAAACCAAGCCATTAGACCGATTTCTTTAATCATTCGTTAATATTAACCTGAGGTTACTCAATGTATAGTATTTTCCCTCCTTATCAATCGCTGTAATACGGGTAAAATACAACGCCAGATTTTCGTAACCTCCCGCTTTCCATCTTCTGCATAAATCAGCCGGAATTTTGTCACCTTCCATGAAAAGGATATTACTTCCTGTGTCCGCACCATAAGAAAGCGCATACGAAACTACTTTCCATCCTAAATTATTAGTCAGAACTGATGAACACAACCTGTCTATAGCAATATCTCCATCCATAACCCGATCAAAATGCGGATAATAATCAGATTCTTTAATCTTTTTCCGAATCTTCAAGGTGTATTCCTGAGAAGATACGACAGGTATAAACGCCACTAAAAGAAAAAGCAGCACACTTATTCGAATCATAACTCCTGTTTACTTATAGCTTGCGAACATAGAGTTTATTCAGTTCTTTTCCTGAACTGAACTTCAATACGAATTTATTTTCAGCGAGACTGATCAACTCAACATCATCCCAGGTTTGCTCAAACCAGGAAGGATCGAAGCGCGAACCTTTCAGTACTTCAAGAGATGCGCCTGACAACTTTGCCAGTTCCGGAAACTCTTCCTCTACAATATCCAAACGGATAACAGGACGATTACCTGATGATTCTTCACTTTTCTCCGGAGTGGAAGAAATAGTCTTATCCGAGCTACTTTCCTGATCCGGCATACTCGCCTTCGTTTCAGAAGCACCCTGCTCTTTGGTTTCCTTACGGTACTCAGCAACCAATTCTTCCTGAATAGTTACCGTTTCAGATTCCGTTTTTTCCTGATCAATTAGTGTAGTAGACTGGAAAAGATTTGCCTGAGTATAGTTTATTTCATGCGTTATGTTTTTTGACTGGGTTAATAGATAAATGGTGACTAGTATAGTGGTGGAAGCTACTCCCCCGGCTCCCCAGAACCAGGGGGTCTTCCAAATCGGTTTTTTTATCAACTCAAAATCTTTTTTCAGCTGGTTAAAATTCCGATAACCTTGAATCTGTTCCCTGGAAACCTGCTCACGATCCAGATTCATTTTGAATTTTTCCATAGTTTACTTTTTATGAAAGAGTTTTTTTAATTTTTCTACGACTCTAAAGCAGCGTACTTTAGCGTTATTTTCTGTTACATCAAGAATTTCGGCAATCTCCCTGAAAGGTCTTTTTTCAAAATACCGCATTTCAAGTAATTGCACCTCATCTTCTTTCAGTTTTGCGATACAGGCAAATAATTTTGCTCTGTTGACTTCGTTTTCTTCCTCACTAAAAACATCCATCATCTCGCTCAAATGTACTGTTTCTACATTCACCGTTCTTATAGCCTGCTTCTCTCTGAACGATTGATACAATTCACTTTTTGCAATCCGGTACAACCACGATCCGAAAGGAACCCCCCTGAATTCGTACTTGTGCAGATTTTTCATTGCTTTCAAAAAAACCTGAGACGTAACGTCTGCTGCCATATCCATATCATCCATCCGCTGATAGATGTACCTGAATATCTGTTCATGATACTTGTCATACAAAGGAGCAAACCTCTCCGGGTCCCTCTTTGCATGCTGTATCCACTCCAACTCACGCTGAATTTTCTCCGGAGTATGGTGATACAATGGGTTAACTGTCATAGCTTATTGGTTTTATTTGGTTTTAACTGGTCCTTACCTCTATAAGTAAGTAATTCAAAAAAGTTACAGGGAATTTTGACTTTTCTTTATCAGCTAGTTCAGATGGAACATAAAGAAACAATCAACAGAGTCAACAACAGTAATATAACGTAATAAAGTACTTCTTTATTGTTTACTTGTTTCTCCTGCTTATTCAAATTGTACCATTCCATTTATGCAACTAAGTTGCATAAATGGAATATTCTATCTATTTTCGCCACTAAAAATGAGTTTAGAAACAAATAAAACAGAACGATTCGAGGAACAGGGAGATCATCACGAATTCTCACAATTATTGTATCCGATCCGAGAGGATGCTTTCGAGAAAAGTGACGAGGAGAAGATGACTGAAATTGCTTTTCATTTTCAAAAGATTATGGAAACGCTAGGACTTGACCTGACAAGTGATAGTCTGGAAGGAACTCCTTATCGTTTTGCAAAAATGTATGTTAAGGAGTTATTCGCCGGGTTAAATCCCATAAACAAACCCTCTGTTTCTATATTTTCCAATTCCTATAACTACTCCAGGCTTCTGATTGAAAGAAATATCAGTTTCACTTCATTTTGTGAGCATCATTTCCTCCCCATGATAGGAAAAGTACATGTTGCCTATCAATCAACGGGAAAAATAATCGGGCTGTCAAAAATCAATCGTATCGTGAGATATTATGCCAGTCGCCCACAAGTACAGGAACGACTCACCGAACAGATCGCAGAGGAACTAAAAGAAGTTTTATCCACAAAAGATGTAATTATCTATGTAGAAGCCCGTCACTTATGTGTCAGTTTACGCGGTGTAAAAGATCCAACAAGTGATACGATTACCACCTCTTACTCTGGAATCTTTAATTCCGTAAAAGAACGGGAAGAATTTTTTAAACTGGTAAAATAACAACATGATTCAAAATAGAAAAAAGCTTCCGGTAACAGTGCTTAGTGGCTTTCTGGGAGCGGGAAAAACCACTCTTCTCAATCATATTTTGCATAATAAAGAAAACCTGAAGGTTGCTGTTATTGTAAATGATATGAGTGAAATTAATATTGACGCGAAACTCGTGGAAAAGGAATACACCCTTTCCCGAACAGATGAAAAACTGGTAGAAATGTCAAACGGTTGTATCTGTTGTACGCTTCGGGAAGACCTTATGATTGAAGTAGAAAAGTTAGCCAAATCTAACCGTTTTGATTACTTACTTATCGAAAGTACGGGAATCAGTGAACCTGTTCCTGTTGCACAAACCTTTTCATTTGTGAGTGAAGACGGAAGCATTGACCTCAGTCATTATAGTTATATTGATTGTATGGTTACAGTCGTTGACGGCTTTAATTTTTTCAGGGATTTTGGCAGCGATGAATATTTGTCCGACCGGGAACTTACAGACATGGAAGGAGATCTCCGAACAATCGTTAATCTCCTGACTGATCAAATTGAGTTTGCAAATGTTATTCTGATTAATAAAACCGACCTCATTAGTCCGGAGCAACTCGTAACTCTTAAGGCAGTTCTGAAAAAACTAAATCCCGAAGCAAAAATTCTTACTTCTGAATTTGGGAAAATTGCTCCTTCGACACTACTTAATACGGGGCTGTTCGATTATGAAAAAGCAGAAAATGCTGCCGGATGGATCAAAGAACTGGAAGGTAATCATACTCCGGAAACAGAAGAGTATGGAATTTCTTCCTTTGTTTTTCGTGATAACCGGCCTTTTCATCCACATCGTTCATGGCATTTTGTGACAAAAGAGTTTCCTTCCACCATTATCCGCAGTAAAGGACTACTTTGGATGGCTTCCCGCCCAGCTCAGGCTATAAACTGGTCGCAGGCAGGAGGAGCACTCCGGGCAGACAGTGCCGGTGTTTGGTGGGCGAGTATGCCCTACGAAGAAAGAATACGATAGCCTCTTTCTTAGATTATCATGAAGAAATTGAAAAAAGATGGAGCAAAGACTTTGGAGATCGCTTGAATGAACTTGTTTTCATCGGACAGGATATGGATCAACAGCAAATCCTGAAGCAACTGGAGAGCTGTATTTGTTCACCCGAAGAGATTTCTCTTTATCTGGAAAATCAATTTCCTGACGGAGATGAATGGCCTGTAGCAAAAATCTAAACCAAAATAAGTACCTGTACTATACATGCGGGTACTTACCCTACGGGGTAACAAAGCGCGTATTTTTTAACCGGTTTTGATAACGCTGAAATATTCAGGTTATCGGAAGCATGCGGTAAATCGATAACTTCTCCGTTTTTCATGAGCAGGTTAATATTTTGCTTATCGCTGGAGTAAGCATTGTTTGTCAGGCTATTCGCAAAAACGAAATAATGAGCATCTTCCAATGAGATTCCGAGAAGACTTGCTGCCATTTCCCGCTCGAGGTTCAGGCGATCCGGACTAAAGGGTTCTTTAGATACCTCTACCTTTAATAGCTTTCGGTTTACCAGTTTTGAACTTAACAAAGAAAGAATGCGATCTTTATGACTGCACCATACTTTAATGGCGCCCATAATATCGTAATCATCCAACCGCGTAAATGTTTCCAGAACTTCCCGATTGGTTAGGAATTCATCTTTCGAGATATCATTTTCCAAGAAAAACCGTAAAGCAGGACTGGCAAAGATCTCTTCTCCTGATCGCACAAGTTCCTTTGCCCGTTCCAAAATTCGAATCAGCATAAACTCAGCTCCCACAACTGTTTTATGTAGATAGACCTGCCAGTACATTAATCTACGGGCAGTAATGAATTTTTCCACCGAATAAATTCCTTTTTCTTCTACAACAAGCTGTTCATTATGCACATTTAGCATTTCAATGATCCGGTCACTACCAATTTTACCTTCGGAAACTCCTGTGTAAAAGCTATCCCGATTCAAATAATCCATCCGATCCATATCCAGCTGACTGGAAACCAACTGGTGCAAAAACGGTCGCGGATAATCATTTTCGAATACATGTAAGGCCCGCAGCAGTTCATCTCCCAACTCCTCTGCCAGACGTTTCATAATCGCACCCGATATTTCTTCGTGCGTCACACCTTTGATAATGGTATGTTCAAGTGTATGTGAATACGGACCGTGGCCAATATCGTGCAAGAGAATAGCCGTTAAAACGGCTTTTTCTTCTTCCGGGGAAATTACAGTACCTTTTCGTTTCAAGGTTGTCAATGCTTTATCCATAAGATGCATAGCACCAAGAACATGATGAAAACGGGTATGCAAAGCTCCCGGATATACAAGGTCTGTCAACCCTAATTGTTTGATCCTTCTCAATCGCTGAAAATAAGGATGTTCCACCAGGTCGAAAAAATACGATCCCGGAACGGAAATAAAACCGTACACCGGATCGTTAACTATTTTCTTCTTGTTATTAATTAGGGAATTTGACTGCAAAACCTTATTTTTAATATCTGGTGTCAAAACTAACAAATATTTAAACGAATGAGTACAAAAATTCTTTGGGCAGACGACGAAATTGACTTACTAAAGCCTCACATACTCTTTTTGGAATCAAAAGGATATACAGTAGAAACCGTAAATAACGGAGGGGATGCCATTGAAAAAAACAAAGAGACTTCTTTTGATGTAATTTTCCTGGATGAAAACATGCCCGGAATCAGCGGACTGGATGCATTGACACAAATAAAAGAACGCAGACCTTCTGTTCCTGTTATTATGATCACTAAAAGTGAAGAGGAACATATTATGGAAGAAGCGATCGGAGCTAAAATTGCCGATTATCTGATCAAACCGGTCAATCCCAACCAGATTCTCCTCAGTTTGAAAAAGACACTGGAACATTCAAAACTTGTCTCGCAAAAAACGAATTCATCGTATCAACAGGAATTCAGAAATCTGGGAATGCGAATGGGAGATCGTTTAGATGCAGAAGAATGGGCTGAACTATATGCGAAACTGGTGTACTGGGAACTTGAGCTTGCTAATTCTCGTGACAATAGTATGAATGAAATTCTGCTAATGCAAAAGAAAGAGGCAAATCAGCAGTTCGGCAAATTCATTGAGGATAACTATACGGACTGGTTAAACGGAGCTGATGATTCTCCCGAGATGATTCATACGGTATTTAAACATCGTGTAGCTCCCCACATCAATAAAGGAGAGAAAACGTTTCTACTTGTGATTGACAACCTGCGTTACGATCAGTGGAAGGTGTTACAACCCTTGATTACAGAACAATTCAGCATTCAAAGTGACTCTATTATTTACTCTATTCTTCCGACAGCTACCCAATATGCGAGAAATGCTTTTTTTGCCGGGTTGATGCCGGGAGAAATTGAACGTAAATTTCCTAAACTTTGGGTCAGCGAAGATGCCGAAGGCGGTAAGAATAATCACGAAAATGAGTTACTTGAAGCTCAACTAAAACGATTGGGTAAAGATATCCGTTGGAGCTATCATAAAATCACCAATTACGATGCCGGGAAAAAACTGGCAGATCAGTTTAATAAGATCGTGGACAATGATTTCACGGCTATCGTATATAACTTTGTTGATATGCTTTCCCATGCCCGCACAGACATGGAAGTCATCCGGGAATTAGCTGATGACGAAGCTGCATACCGTTCCATTACGATGAGTTGGTTTGAACACAGTCCTCTAAGAGACATCTTAAAGAAAATAGCTGAAACAAACGGACGCCTTATTATCACATCCGATCACGGAACCGTTCGTGTGAAGAACCCTGTAAAGATTGTAGGAGAAAGAAGTACCAATACGAATCTCCGATATAAGGTAGGACGTAACCTCAGTTACAAAGATAAGGATGCTTTCAGTATCAAAAATCCGGGAGATGCTTTTCTACCTAAAACATCCGTTTCAGGCGAATACGTATTTGCCAGAGAAGAAGACTTCTTTGTTTACCCGAATAACTACAATCATTTTGTAAAATTCTACGGAAATACTTTTCAACACGGAGGAATTTCTCTTGAAGAAATTCTTATACCTTTCGTAATTTTGCAGGCCAAATGATTGTAATGGAAACCAAAAAAGAAATACACGTTCAAAAGGTTGAAGATCTTATCGGTGCCGCGAAGGAATTTCTGGAACTCATCAAGGATCGAAAAATCATTTGTTTTAACGGACAGATGGGAGCCGGAAAGACGACTTTCGTGAAAGCCCTCCTGAAAGCTATGGATGCCCGAGATGATGGTTCCTCCCCCACATTTGCACTTATCAACGAGTATTCCTCGTACATGTACGGTCCCATTTTTCATTTTGATCTCTATCGCATTGAGAGTATGGAAGAGGCACTTGATCTTGGTATTGAAGAGATTATTTATCAGGATTCCATCTGCTTTATCGAATGGCCGGATAAAATTTTAAACCTTTTACCGGAAGATTACGTAGAAGTGAAAATTGAAGTAAATGAAGATCAATCACGCACGCTAATTGTAGAGTTATGATAACAGATCCGGAAACGCTGAAACATCTGCTTAAGGCAGGATCACTATCTCCGCAGGAAGAGACACTGGAAATAGGCCGAAAAAGGGGGAAACTTTTTATTGGAATCCCCAAAGAAACTTCTTTTCAGGAAAACCGGGTAGCACTGGCTCCTGAGGCCGTTTCCCTGCTTACAGCAAACGGACATAGAATCCGTGTCGAATCCAAAGCTGGGGAGCATTCAAAGTTTTCGGACAATGAATACTCTGAAGCAGGTGCTGAAATCTGTTATGATAAAAAGGAAGTCTTTTCGTGTGACATTATCCTGAAGGTAGCCCCTCCTTCGGAAGAAGAAATTGAATTAATGCCGGGGGGACAAACGCTCTTGTCCGCCTTGCAGTTGTCTGTACAACCCAAAGCCACTTTGGAAAAATTGTACCGTAAGAAAATAACTGCTGTCGCCTGGGACTATATTCAGGATGATCAGGGAATTTTCCCGGTAGTCAGAACAATGGGAGAAATTGCCGGAAATACGGCCATTCTGGTTGCATCCGAATTACTTTCCAATCCTAATGGAAAAGGATTGATGCTAGGAGGTATTGTAGGTGTCCAACCCACCGAGGTAGTAATTCTTGGTGCCGGAACAGTAGGGGAATTCGCTGCCCGATCCGCCATCGGACTGGGAGCCTCGGTAAAAGTTTTTGATAACTCACTTTCAAAACTACGTCGCTTACAGAACGATATCGGAACACGAATTTTCACTTCGGTACTTCAACCGAAACTAATTTCCAAAGCTCTTCTTCGTGCAGATGTAGTAATAGGAGCTATGCGGGCACCGCTTGGAAGAACTCCCTGTATTGTCACGGAAGAAATGGTTGCAGAAATGAAACCGGGTTCCGTTATAGTGGATATAAGCATCGATCAGGGTGGTTGTTTTGAAACTTCTGAAGTTACGAATCACAATAACCCAACATTTACCAAGCATGGGGTTATCCATTACTGTGTACCCAATATTGCATCACGGGTATCGCGTACGGCCTCTTTTGCGTTATCCAATATCTTTTCTCCTATTCTTATTGAAATGGGGAATCAGGGTGGCTGTAAAGAGCTGATTAAAAACGATCCCGGATTCAGAAGTGGCGTATATATGTACAAAGGAACGCTGACGAGTGAAATTCTCGGTAAGGTTTTCGGTCTACCCTACAAGGATATTGAACTTTTATTGGCAGCTATGTAGCTTTCTCTCTACTACTCTTTATCAGGGAGTACTAAGCGAAACCGGAATGATTTTTCCTTTGATCCATTGATGTGCACTGGAGGAAAAATCAGCAATAAAGGTTGCCATCTGTGAAGCTGAAACAGGAGCCTGATACCCTGGAAAAGCTTCTTCTAGCATTTCTGTCTGAGCTGCTCCCAATGCAAGACAATTAAATGCTATTCCACTTTCCTTGTATTCTTCAGCCAGTAATTCCGTCAGTGAAGCTAATGCGGCCTTCGATGTGCTGTAAGCACTCAGTCCGGCAAACTTAACCGATCCCTGAAAACCTCCCATACTCGAAATCATAACGGAATGGGCGCCAGCAGACATTTTAGGGAGTGCCGCCTGCATAACGGAAAATACTCCCATCACATTTACCTGGTAACACGAACGAATATCCTCGGCTGTCAGAGAAAGGAACGGTTTATTTACCAACTTCCCGGCGTTATTGATAATAATATCAATCTTATCTACTCCCGCAAAGATCCTTTCTGCTGTTTCACGTACCTTATCTCCATCCAGATCGAATGTGACACAAGTAACAGATGGATACTCTGAAAACACCTCTGACATTTGCTTACTGTTTCGGGATAAAGCCAAAACCTGGCAATCCTCCTGTTTAGCAAACTGATGTACCAACTCTTCCCCTATTCCCCTACTTGCTCCGATGATAACGACCTGTTTACTCATCGTATGTCAGTTTTAACGTTTCGCTGGCAGGATGTGCCTGACAAGTCAACACATACCCCTCTTCAACTTCCTTATCCGTCAAGGAGTAATTCAAATCCATTACGGCTAATCCTTCCGTTACTTTTGCGCGACATGTACAACAAACTCCACCTTTGCAAGAGTATGGAGCATCTTCTCCCATATCTGTCAAATGATCCAGAATACTTTTTCCTTTTGTAGCCAAATCGAAAGTAATCATTTCACCATCCATCTCTACTTCGACGTGAGAAACTCCTTCAAATTGTTCTGCCACAACCTTTTTCTCATTGGATTTCATAAGAACAGGTGTTGTAAACAGCTCATAGATGATTTTATCTTCCTGTACGCCAAAAAGTTTGAGTGTTTCGATTGCTGAAACGATCATTTCTTCCGGTCCGCAAATGAAAAAACCATCAGCACGAAGCATAGCAAGATCTTGTTTTATAATCTCACTGATTTTGTCTTTATTCAACCGCCCCGTTCCGAATCCTTCAAGCTCTTCACCCGACAATATATGTTTCACCTGAACAGCCGGAGATAATTGCTCCAACTCAGATCTGAACATAATTGTTTCCTGCGTTCTGTTTCCATAAAACAAATTCAGTTTTCCACCTGCTCCAGCGAGTGTTTTAGCAATAGATAAAATCGGTGTAATCCCACTTCCTGCTGCAAAAGCTACATAATTTCCTGTTTTTTCCTTCAATCGGAAATTTCCTTCGGGAAAAGAAATCATGATTTCCTGTCCTTCGGCCAGTTGCCGGTTCAGGAAAGTACTTACAATACCATCCTCTACTTCTTTTACACCAATTCGAATTCCTTCTTCGGGTGAACTACAAAGTGAGTATGATCGTCTTTCTTCTTTCCCATTGACAGTAACCAAAACAGTTATGTATTGCCCCGGAATAAAATTAAACCGACTTTTATGCTCCTCCGGAATCCGGAATTGAATACTTACAGAAAGTGGTGTCTCCCGTTGTATTTTCTCTACGGTTGTCAGTACAAATCCCTTCGGAATTCTGAGTGATGATTCCGTTTTCTTACCAAATAACTTACCCAATAATCCCATTCTTTCTCTCTTATCTTTCTCTTTCTACTATCAAAATTAGTCATCAAATGACACGACCAGTTTTTCCGAAGTCGGATGCGATTGACAGGTCAGGATATATCCGGCTTCTATTTCATCCGGTTCCAATCCATAATTAACATCCATTTTCGCCGTTCCTGCAAGAACTTTTGCCTTACAGGTACAACACACCCCTCCTTTACAGGCAAAAGGCACATCCGCACCGGCATTGTACGCAGCATCCAGAATATTATCACCATCCGAATTCACACGTATTTCCATTTCAACGCCATCAAGAATCACTGTAACATTCGACTCAATCTTTGGTCCGCTTGCTACAGAAGCTTCTTTCTTAGGAACAGCTGCTGTAAACAACTCAAAATGAATCTGTGATGATGGAATACCATACGAATCCATTCGATCTTTCACATCCAAAATCATTTTCTCAGGTCCGCAAATGAATACTTCATCTACCTGCTGATTTTTCAAGAATGAATCATAAATAGCATCGCACTTTCCCGCATCAATTCTTCCTCGCTGAATGTCATTCCCTAAATTTTCCCGGGACAACACATGGATCAGGTTCAAATTCGTCAGATGCTTATTCTTTAACGCTTCAAGTTCTTCCTTAAATATAATAGAACCTACCCCTTTATTTCCATATAACAATGTCACCTGACTTTCAGGCTCTTCATTAAGAACCGACTTCGCAATTGATATAACAGGGGTAATTCCTGATCCTGCTGCAACCAAAACATAGTGTTTATGGTTTTCAGCTTGTATCTCCGGACAAAATCTCCCCACCGGTGTCATAACATCCAATAAATCACCAATCTTTAATTCCTGGTTCGCATACGTTGAGAACTTACCATTTTCAACCTGCTTTACCGCCACTCTTAATTCCTTTTCAAACGGAGCTGAACAAATGGAGTACGAACGACGCACTTCTTCTCCTTCAAAATCGCGCTTTAATGTCAGGTACTGTCCGGGCAGAAACACGTAGTCACTAACTAAGGCATCCGGCACCTCAAAGGCAATGGATACACAATCCGGTGTTTCTTTTCGAATGTCACTAACTTTCAGTGTATGGAATTTTGGTGTCATCTTTATCAAATTTGAGCCGCTAAAGTTAATCAATTCGTCGAATGTCAGGAGTGATTTTTATCAGGAAAATAAAATTGTGTTTTCAGCCGACATCTCAGACGATCGTATTGTTTTTTTAAACAAAAAATAAGGGATGCCAGAGACATCCCGTTATCCTTAACCTGTAGAAGTTAATAATTGATCCGTTATGAACTTATAACGGCAACTTCCCGTAAAGGTTTCATTTTTTCGTATTTATTTTATCACTTTTCAATTTCAATGAATACTTCTGTTCCCATTCGGGGAGTAACTGAATGTAAACACGGATAAATTTTCACCGAAGAAAAGTGGGTTTCAAACAGTTGTTTATATTCTACTGCACTTCCTCCAAACGGGGGACCTGCAGGAAAATCACGATCAAACAAAACCCCAATCAGTTTACCTCCCGGCACCAACAATTCTTTTATTTTTTCCACATATCGCTCTCTGTAATCGGGTGGAATAGCACAAAAAAATGTTTGCTCTACAATACGGTCATATTTTTTTTCATGCTCAAAGAAATCCTGCAAGATCAATTGTTCCTGCGGGAAATCAATTACTCTTTTCCGGAAATTCAAAATCGGTGTTTCTGCAAAATCAAGTACAACCACATTGGTAAAGCCTGATTTGTATAAATACTCTGCCTCATACGCATTTCCGGCTCCGGGGATCAGAATATTCAGTTGCTTGTTCTCTTCTCTATCAAACCAATCTCTCAGTGGTGGTGAACATTGTCCCAAATCCCACCCTGTATTTTGCTCGTCGTAACGTTCTTCCCAGAATTTTTTATCAGAAGTATTCATTCCCAATTTTTATTCTCTAAAGTTAATTGGTAGAATCCATATCAAGTCATCTCTGGTACAAAAAGCTGGGTTTTCATACTCGCTGAAGTTTATCTTCAAATAACTTCTTCGCTCCCGATCCCCTCTACATTTTAGTTCTATTCCCTGTAACAATTCAGAATAAGAAAACTGTTTTTTAGTTAATGCATCTATAAATATGACACCCCTGAGATGTTTAAATGCTGTTTGAAGCAATTTGGATTCATTCATTTTCACATACAGTGTCGAATCTGTTTTATTATCTACATACAGTGACGTAAATAATGTTTGAAGCTGCGAATCATCAATATCAATCCTACCTGTGTGTGTTTTTCCAAGACTCTCAAATACTACTCTACCAAGACTATCCTTAATGCGCTGACTCATAATAAAATTAAATCCTGCATTTTCATCAAAAACACCTGAATCCATTATTATATCTCCAGTCATTACTAAATGAATACCATACTCCTCATACGACAAGTAATGGCATACACTAACATGCCCCGGATCTCCTATTTGCCGAATGGAGAGTTCCTTTTTTTCTAAAGCCTGTTGAATCCCTGCGCAAAAAGCATCCAGATTATTTATGCACCCCAATATAGAGTTTACAGTTACATTTCCTCCATTATCAGTAAAATCTATTGTATTCTTGCGGATTTGTATCGAATCAACTCCTACTTGATTACAATATGTACGATAAAACTCAGAACAATCAAACCCCTGACTGTAAAGATCAGAAAAACTGACCATCAGCACACTACAAATTATCAATTGACAATTCAGTATTTTCCGATAGAATACCATTCCCCCACTTACCTATCTTGACCTGATAAACTTAGTATCATTCGTTATTTTCAAACTATTCTCTTCCTGAATATACCAAACCACAAACTCCTCAAATTCTTTTTGGTGACTTTCTTTCCACTGGTTAAATTCTTCCTGGTTACCAATTTGAAACAGGTAATGGTTATATGCATCAAAAACACCATTATCAAGCATTTGCTTATGGAACTGAAAAAGCACATTTGGATATTCCTCAGCATCTTTTTTGAAATAATTCTCAATGAATTTTTTTCGAATTGAGGCGAGAGAATTCAAATCGAGTGTTTGTTCTCCTAATAAGGCTAAAATGAAGTTATTTTCAAAAACAGCACAAAGAGGCAAACGAAATTCTTCTCCCGAAACAATTGTAGCAGCATCAATAATCACCTTACAAAAAGTTACTCTCATCGTATCTCCCAACGTGATAGATGACTGATAAGCATCATAAAGAAGCTCGCTCATTTCCTGAGTCCTTGTAGTAGTTCGTTCTAAGTTCATAAATATCTCACCATAAATTAACCCTGAAAGCTTATCCCTTGAATTTAAAAACAACTTCGCGAGTCTGTAATAGTTCGATGTAAATGTCGGATCAACAGCAATTCCGTTCTCATAATTAACAACAGCTTCATCATACTTTCCCTGTCCAAGGTATATATTACCCTTTTCCAAGTGTAAATTACCTGAATTAGGAAAGACTTTCATCCCCATTTCATACTCTTTTATGGCTACTTCAGGTTTTCCCATTAAACTGTAACAGTTCCCTAGCATTTGATAAACCTGACTATTTATAAACTTATACTTTTTTACTTTCTTTAGAATTTTTGCAGCCTTATCATACTCTTCTTTCAAAACATGCGCATAAGCTATTTCGTAAGGATATTGATAGTTCTCAGGATCCATTTTTTCGCATTCCCTCAACAGTTGTATACTTTCATCAATTTGCCCTGCATCCATCATTTTTATCGCTTCTTTCGCTTTTTCAAACGCTTTTTCCTGATCTGTTTGCGCAAAAAATGAAACAACTATAAACTGAACCAGAAGAAGTAGTAGTACCTTATTCATATACATTATATTAATGTTCCCGATAGATGATTAATTAAATACCTCATCACTCTGAAAACGGTTGATTTTGTTATTTATGATTACCGAACAAATATACTATCACTAATTGGAATTTTTCAAAAACTGATTATAGAACTCTCTTACTGGCATATTTCCTTTTAGCCTTAATCAGTTTAAACCGGAAATCATCATAGAATAGACTCATTAGCAATATAAAAGCTCCGAAGAACAAGGTATTCAGTTTCAAATCGATCTCAGAGTATAGAAAACCACCAATCAACCCGCCTGCAAAAAAGAATGAAATAATGTATAAACGAAGTTTGATATTTGCTTTTAACTTCTCTCTGTTCGGATGTGATCTAGGGAAAAATAATAGTGATATATCAATTCCTAAATCCGTAAAAAGTCCGGTCAGATGCGTCGTCCGAACAATAGCATTGGAAATTTTTGTGACGTATGAGTTTTGTAATCCCATTGCAAAAAGTAACAGGCAAACAATACTATCAGGATACATTATTTCTGCAATATTACCAACCAATGCAATTGAAATCAGGATCAATGATTCCAGTATCATCGGAACCAGAAAAATATTTAGTTTTTTACTTTCCCGGAACATTTCAATGAGAAAGCCCGATAAAAATGAACCAAATAAGAAAGAAAAAATATAGAGAAAATAGATGGTTCCTTTCCAAAAATCTGCATTGGCTATATCATTGATAAATAATGCAAAATGTCCGGTTACATTTGTTGTTAACTGTTGAAATGCTAAAAAACCAGTAACATTTACGATTCCAGCCACAAAAGACAGAACGGTAGCGATTTGTAGATTATGTGTAAGTGTTCTGCTTTTGCCCTGATGTCTAAACATTGTTTTCTTTTTCGTTTAGCCTCTTACACCATTCTACTTCTGTGGTGTTACAGCCTGCAAAGATAACGAATTTCACTACATCTCCGGATAAGTACCCCTAATTGGATGTGAAGATATGATCCTATTTTTTACACGAAATGAACCAATCACCACTGTTTATGTATTCCTGAAACATTTCTATCTCAAGCTATATTTTATCCGTTCATTTTTCTTCTCAAAAATACAGTCCCCTACAGTTTCCTATCTGCACTTTAGTTTCTACTGTATCGTATACTACACCTTACCTCCCGTTTTTCAATCTCTGATTCCTCTTTTTGTAACACTTTATTTTTTCACAGCTACAAATCAACCCCTTATAAAAATAAAAACAGGCAGTACTTCTCACCTTATATTATGCGCATCATACTTTTATTTCAAAAAAATTTATCTAAACATTTCTCCTTATCCTATGTTAAAATATTGTTTTTTTAATATATTTTAAGGGAATTGTTTTCCATTTTTTTAAGACATTTGCAAAAATAACTAGTCATGAGCCAATACGAAATACCCGTTTACCCGAATAGTAAATCGCCAAAGCTCTTTAAAAATAAATTTCTTGAGCTGCTAACCAAAACCCATCCAATCGTTATTTTATTGATGTACTTTGTAATCGCATTTTTCCTGATAAGGTACTATTACCTGAATATCAATCCAAGTGCAACATCAATTATCCTGGCCTTCTTTACCGGCTATTTTTCCTGGACGTTGGCTGAGTACTTTATGCATCGCTTTTTATATCATAAGATTGGTGATGCCACTTTTTCTTCAGGGATTCAATACCTTTTTCACGGAATCCATCATTACTACCCGAATGATAAGGATCGACTTGTTTTACCTCCGGTTCCTTCATTGCTGATTGCTGCCATTTTCTTTGGTGTTTTTTACCTGATTATCGGAAATTACGCGTACACTTTCGGACCCGGATTTATGATTGGATATGTATCTTATATGACAGTGCATTATACCATTCACAAAGTTCCGGCGCCAAAACGATTTAATTTCTGGTGGAGACATCACAATATCCACCATTATCAACAACACGACAGAGCATTTGGAGTAACCACTTCTTTTTGGGACAGAGTATTTGGTACAATGCCTGAAGCCAACAGGAAAACTATTTCTGTAAAAAACATGGATTAACCCCATGACTAGTCCTAAATAACCGATACAGGTTTTAGACTAAAATAAACAATAATTATATCCCAGCAAACACATGTTTGCTGGGA
>NZ_BAAAFH010000001.1:0-68771 GCF_039523435.1 Wandonia haliotis | reverse complement strand
TCTGCGTTCGTTTTACATAATCTGATCTTTGACCTTCTTTCATAACGATTTTTTTGTGTATCGCTATTTCAGGACTAGACACTATATGAAAATAAAAAAGAGATGCTATTGAGCATCTCTTTTTTTGTAGAAATAATTTATTTCAAATGTTTCAGGGAGTGTCCCATTTTATCACGTTTAGTCTTTAAGTACAACTCGTTGTGACGGTTACTTTCAATTTCCAGGGGAACGTTTTCAGTTACTTCAAGCCCGTAAGCTGTTAATCCGGTACGTTTTTTAGGATTATTGGACATAAGTCGCATTTTAGTCACACCAAGAGCACGTAAGATTTGTGCGCCGATTCCGTAATCCCGCTGATCCATTTTGAATCCGAGTTTAAGATTAGCTTCTACAGTATCCAATCCTTCTTCCTGGAGTTTATACGCTTTTAGTTTATTTAGTAAACCGATTCCCCGTCCTTCCTGATTCATGTAGACAATGACTCCTTTACCTTCTTTATCGATCATTTCCATTGCTTTGTGAAGCTGAGGCCCGCAATCACATCTGCACGAACCGAAAATATCACCCGTCATACAAGAGGAATGAACGCGAACTAAGATAGGTTCGTTTTCGTCCCATTCTCCCTTTACTAAGGCCAGGTGCTCCTGTCCATTAGTAGTTTGTTTGAATGCATGAAGTTGGAAATCTCCGTAGACAGTTGGCATTTTAACGTCAACTTCTTCTTCAATAAGTGTTTCGGTTTGTAAACGGTATTGGATAAGGTCCTCTATGGAAATGATTTTAAGGTCAAATTTTTTCGCTACTTCCATTAATTGTGGAAGACGTGCCATTGTACCATCTTCATTCAGAATCTCAACAAGTATTCCTGCAGGTTGTAATCCAGCTAATCTTGCGATATCTACAGCAGCTTCTGTATGTCCTGTTCTTCTAAGGACACCTCCTTTTTTTGCGCGTAATGGAAAAATATGTCCCGGACGTCCAAGGTCGAATGGTTTTGTTTCCGGATTTACAAGAGAAAGAATGGTCTTTGCCCGGTCATGAGCTGAAATTCCTGTAGTACATCCATGCCCGATAAGATCTACCGATACAGTGAACTGAGTATGGTGAAGAACCGTATTGTTTGTAACCATCAGGTTTAAATCCAGCTCGTCACATCGATCCTCTGTAAGAGGTGTACAGATTAGACCACGACCATGAGTTGCCATGAAGTTAATCATTTCAGGAGTAGCCATTTCAGCAGCAGCTATAAAATCTCCTTCATTCTCCCGGTCTTCATCATCTACAACGATTATTACTTTTCCCGCCCGGATATCTTCCAGAGCTTCTTCTACTGTATTTAGTTTATAGCTCATTTTGCTTTGAATTGGGTTACAAAGTTAACGATATTTCAACGGCTTATTGCCATCATTTTGTCAGAAAGTTTTTGTGTAAGATTATTCCAGTTGAAGTTAGCTTTGACATAATTCTGACCATTTGTAGCATAACGCTCCCGGAGCTCTTCATCAGATAAGAGCATTTGGATCTTATCAGCAAAGCCTTCGGGGGTTTCAGCAAGCAGTATTGATGAAGAGTCCGCTCCGAGGGCATTGTTTGCCAGAGGAGTGGTGATACAGGGAATTCCCATCGCCATTGCTTCCAGAAGTTTGTTTTGTAATCCCGTTCCTATAAACATAGGAGCAACAAAAACAATGCCCTTTGCATAACTGTCTCTGATGTCTTCAACCCATCCGGTCAGGTCTATTTTCCCCTGAAGCCGTTCAATTTCAGAGACAGGATTTGCACCGGAGATAAGCACGGATACGTTACGACCGGAAGCTTTCAATACAGGACATATTTCATGAGTAATATAATGTACTGCATTTATATTCGGAGGATAACTCAGATTTCCTGTGAAAACGAGGTCATGTGTTTTCTGTACAGGTTTACTATAGTTAAAGAAATGTTCTCCGACACCATTGGGAAGAATGTCAATTTTTGCACGCTGGGGGTGTGCGATTAAGTCCCTGTCCTGTTCTGAGATGATTGTATGGTACTCAAAATAGTCAAATAGAATGTTCTCGTATCTCGTTAAGCGTTTCCATTCGGAACGGAATAACCAACGACTGAGCAGAGAAGATTGAGGAATGCGTCTTTTTATTCCGGCACTCAAAGCATCCATGTAGTCGATGGTCTTTGTACAGGAATGGTAGTTTTTGACGTATTCTGCAGCACGAATTAGTTGACAAAATATATGATCAGGTTCAATTCTTTTTAATAATATATCAATTTGATGATGAATAGAATGCTGATAAAAATAACCTACCTGAAAGGGCTTTGTCGTAAAAAACTGTAAACCTGTATTGAAAAGTTTTTTCCACTTGTCGAGTTGGAAAATATGCAACTCTTTACAGTACGCATTTACTTTAGCTTTATGCTCTTCTGAAATCGTTTGTTCACTCAGGCAGATCGCATAAATATCCCAGTCTTTACTTAAATCTCGGATTTGGTAGAAAGCGCGAAGTTTATCTCCTTTTTCCGTTGGAAAAGGAAAGCGGGAGAGAACAACAACTAAACGTGGTTTATGCTTTTCCGATGAATTCATAAAGTTTTTCTTTCAAAGCGTCTGCTGAGTAATTTTTGTTTAAGTATTCTTTCAGGGCAAGTCCCAACTCTGTATAGAGTGGAGGAGAAGCGATAAGTCGTTTCATTTGCATAATAAACTCGGCTTCCGTACTTGCTTGTAGAAAATGTTTATCGGGGATTAGCCCCAGGCCTTCTACTGCTTTAGGGGTTGCAATTACCGGAATTCCCATACTTCCTGCTTCCAGAATTTTGATCCGGATTCCACTTCCCTGAAAAACGGGTACAATCATGATTCCATGTCGGATCATGAACTCAGAGGAATCATTTACCTCTCCATGATTCACTACTTTTTTTACAGAAGAAAATAAGTCAGAAGCAAGTTTTCTTCCTGCCAAATGTAAAACGGAAGAAGACTCTGTATGTATAAATGAGGTCCAAACCTGATTAATAAACCAGGAAACACCTGCTTTATTAGGTTCCCAATCCATAGCTCCAAGATGAAAGAAGTCATGAGAAAAGGGAGAAGATTCCTGTCGGGTTGGAATTGTAGTCGGAATATGAACGACCGGGGTATTGGGAGCAACAGTAGTTACATACTCTACTTCTTTGGGAGAAATAGCAATGATTCCGTCTACCTCATTAAAAATGGTGTTTTCATAACTCCGTAGTCCTTTTACGGATAGTTGAGCTGAGAGTCTTTTGATCCCGCCCATAGTACTCAACTGCTCATCCCATAAATCGGATTCGATATTGTGAGTTCTCAGGAATAATTTGCAACCACTTTTTTTCAACGCAGGAAGATATGGGGCTAATTGAAGTCCCTCGATAATAACAATGTCCGGTTGGTATGTAGCTATTGTGTTACGAATTTTATTCTGAAAATCAATTGAATAAAATCGTTTCAACCAATAAGGTGTTTCCGAAAATAAAGAACGGATCAGTCCTGTTATACGGGGAGCTGTAGTTACCCGGACATGTGCAGGAGTGAGTGATATTTCATTGGTTAACTGATCAGGATATAAAGGGTGTTTTTCTGTTGAAAGAGTAGCCCAAAATACAGTGTATCCGGCGTTCTTTAACAATTGATGAAAGGCTGACATAGCAACACATCCTCCGTCTGTTTTGGGGAGAAACGGTTTGGGTGTTATGTGCAACACCTTTGTCATTTTTTTCTGAAAAGTCGTTTAAGAAAAGAAAAATCAACTGTGGTTAACGGCTGGTCATTTCCGGCTCTTATATTCAGATAAATGGCAAAAGGTGCGAGAATAAATGAACTCAGCCAGGTTCCCACCCAGGGTAATACTGTTTGTGATTTTACCATATTTTCTCCCGAAATGGAGATGACATAATAGATCATGAAAAGCAAAACCGCAATTACAACCGGGGCTCCGAACCCTCCTTTTCGAACAATAGCTCCCAGTGGTGCGCCAATGAAGAACAGAATCAGTACTGAAGCACTGAGGGCGAACTTTTTGTGGAATTCAGAATCAATTTTTAGAAGTTCTTCGTATTTCGTTTTTAGAAGGTGTTTTTGACTTTCGAAGTTTTGCATCCTTCTACGGATTTTTGAGATGGCCTCATTATAAGCAACCCGCAGTTGAGAGTCGTTTAATGCTTCTAGTCGTACTACCGAACTATCAGAAATAACAGGGAGCATCGAATCTCTTTTTTCCGTTGATTCCGATTCTAAAGAACGTTTATAATCTTTAGCCAGATAATAAATATGGTCGTTTAATGCTCCTTTCGAAAGTGTTCCTGCAATATCCCTGTATTGATTCATGGATGAATCAATTGCCTTATCCAGCTGAAAGATATTCATCATTTCAAATTGATTCTTGAACAAATCTTCGTTTGTACGCTCCAGTTTAAACCCTGATAAATCAATTTTTAATGTCGCAGTTTCAAATTCTGATTTACGCGCCGGCTTATACTCTTTATATTCGGGAATCCCATTTGCGTTGATTCTTGGTGGAGGAGTAGGAAGCTCTTCATTCATGTAACCGTTTGTCAACTTGAATAAAAGAAAATCTCCTTTGGGTGATTTGAATAATTCGCCACTGTCTGCTTTTATAACCCGAACAAATTGTGGATTGGTTTCATCGTATATCGTTACCGACTCGAATTTGTTTTCCTCACCTTTTCCGACCTTTATACTAAACCCGGTCAATTCTCTTGTATACGACCCAGGTTTTAGTACCAGTGCAACTTTGGTTTGCTGGATATCGTAGATCAGAGTTCGCATTTTGAGGTTAGATACCGGAATAATATAATTGGAGAAATAAAAGGTTACCAGTGCGAGTATAATCATGAACGTCATTAGTGGACGCATGATTCGGAAAAGAGAAAGACCCGAAGATTTTAAGGCGGTAAGTTCATTATTTTCTGCCAGATTCCCCAGGGTCATAATCGAAGAGAGAAGAACAGCAAGAGGAAGTGCTAATGGAATCAGATGGGCAGAGAGGTAAACAATTAATTCAATAATAATGGAAATCTCCAACCCTTTTCCCATAAGATCGTCGATGTATTTCCAGAAAAACTGCATAACAAGGATGAACATTGATATTACCAATGTTATAAAAAAAGGTCCGATGAAAGACTTCAGACTAAAAAGATACAGTTTCTTCACATCACAAATTTCGAAAGCACAAATTTAATGTACTTTCCAAAGTTACGCCCCAAGTATGCGTTTTAATTCGTTGATTTGCGATTCCCACAATTCAGTTGCTTCTTCAACTTCGTCTTCTTCTGCGAAATCAATAACATAGAAAAGAGTAGATTTTGTCATGGGATCGGTGGCTATTTTGAATTCAAAATATGTATTTTCACCCTCTTCTTCGTCCGACATCCAAATCCATTTTATGCATTCTCCGTTTCGTTTTGTAATCAAACGAGCTTCTTCTTCTGCTCCGTCCCAGATAAATGTGTAAATGTTATCCTTGTTGACGTTTACGTTGTCAGCAAACCATTCGCTAAGACCGCTGGGGGTGGCAACAAGATTATAAAGAACTTTCGGAGAAGTCTTCAAAAGGTATTCTAATTCATATTTCTTTTTTTCCGACATGTCTGGACGAATTAATTATTTATAACTTCGCAGCATTATTTTGTAGGTCTGAAATATACAAAAAACTTTTAGATGGCATTAATACATTCTTTTGAAAAATCAGGAAATTTTTTGTTTAAGTACAGAGGTCAAATCCCTGTTGTTCTATTCTTAGCGGCGATCCCGGTAATCTATTTTACAGATTATTCGTGGATGGATAATGATGAGGTTAACTACTATATTCTGCTTGGAGTTGCCGCTCTTGTTTCATTTTTGGGACAATATGTACGTGCTGTAGCAATCGGTACTTCCAATAAAAATACTTCGGGTAGAAATACAAAAGAGCAGGTTGCTGAAGCGTTGAATACAAAGGGTATTTATTCCACTGTAAGACATCCGTTGTATCTGGGGAACTATCTGATGTGGATTGGTATTGTTATTTACACCGGAAATATTTGGTTTTTATTGTTGGTCAGTTTGCTTTTTTGGTTGTATTACGAGCGAATAATGTTTGCAGAGGAACGTTTTTTGGAGAGAAAGTTTGGAGAAGATTATCTGAACTGGTCTTTAAAAGTACCTGCATTTATACCTTCTTTCAGGAATTATGAAAAAAGTCCGATTCCTTTTTCAATGAAAACTATTCTGAGAAGAGAGTATTCAGGTGTTTCTGCTACGATTATTGGGTTTCTTTTTGTGGATATTTTTCGGGACGCAGTAACCAGTGGAAGCTTTACGTATCATTCGTATTATGGAATCGTTTTTGGGATTGCACTTCTGATTTCATTGGTGCTACGTACAGTAAAGCATAAAACCAAACTTCTTTTTGAGGAAGATCGTTCATAAAATAAGAGAATATAGTTTTGTTTTTCAGTTGCTTGATGAAACAGGAGAAAAATATTTTCATTTATCTATAGTATGATTGAAAAAACCTGTTATATTTGCACCCGCAAAACGATTGAGGCGCGGTAGCTCAGTTGGTTAGAGCGCAGGATTCATAACCCTGAGGTCGGGAGTTCAAATCTCCCCCGCGCCACGAAAAGGAAGCTAATTAGCTTCCTTTTTTCATTTACGGATAAAAGTTTAAACAGTTAATTTTCCCTACTTTTGTTCCTTCAATATTCATAAAGATTATGGCAAAACGTAAACTGGAACGCTTCGCGGCAATGAAAACCTTTGATCATGTTGTCGAACCTACAATGGAAGATATCAAGTCGGGAAATTTTCATTTAAAAGGGAAGTGGAGAAGTGAGTTTTTTAAAAATGAAAATCCTATCGTACTTGAGTTGGGGTGTGGTAAAGGGGAGTATGCGGTTGGGTTGGCCAAACGTTACCCGAATAAAAATTACATAGGAGTTGATATAAAGGGGGCGCGTATGTTTATAGGCGCCAGAGAAGCATTGAATGCTAACATGCAGAATGTGGGATTCCTCCGGACGCGTATTGATTTTATTGATGCTTTTTTTGCAGAGAATGAAATTGATGAAATCTGGTTGACATTTTCTGATCCGCAACCGGCTAAACCTCGTAAAAGACTTACTTCGGAATTGTTTATAAATCGGTATAGAAAGTTTTTAAAACCCGGAGGAATAGTTCATGTGAAGACGGATAGTGATATTTTATTTGAATTTACAGAAGAAGAGATACAAGAAAAAAAATATACGCCTATCCAATCTACATGGGATTTGTATGGAGAACTGATTGAAAATCTGGATGAAGAAACCCGCGAAATTCTGGATATTAAAACACATTACGAAACTCTGTTTTCTGCTAAAGGGTTCAAAATTAAGTATAGTAAGTTTTTGATTCATTAATTTTATTCTTTTTAAGAAGAAGGATTATCATCATAAATGTCTGGAGTAAGGGAGTTTTTGAAGTCTTTAAGCGATAGGGAGTTGGCTTTTTTAATTAAGTTTAAGTACTCTGGGTATTTAAATAATTCTAAGAAACTTATTTTAGAAGAGGTGGATGAAAGAGGGTTATCCAATTTAGCTTTAAGTAAATTGGTAAAAGATTCGCCTTTTGGTGGTGATGTGTCCTCTCTGAATCAGTGTATGAGGTGTGGTAGCTTTAAGTTGAGTACAGTTAGTGAATTAAAGAAGTTTACGGGGAGAATGGAAGCTATAGGCTATATTTTTTCTGGAAAATCGGGTAAGGTAGAAAAAACAGAATGCTTGGTGTGTGGTTATGTTCTGAGTGATCCTAACAGAGATCGTGAAGTAAAATTCGATTGGGTAGAAAGAGTATTTAGAAGAAAAAAGAAGTGATTACTATGCTTTCTATTAACGACAAACACATAGATTTTTTTCAATCAGTATATGATGTGGTGCGTTTAATTCCTGAAGGTCGTGTTACGAGTTATGGCGCAATAGCACGTTACCTGGGGGCTCCACGTTCCAGTCGGATGGTGGGCTGGGCAATGAATGCTGCTCATACACAGTCTGGAGTTCCGGCACAACGGGTGGTGAACAGAAATGGACTGCTTACAGGGAAGGCTCATTTTTCTACACCAACTCAAATGGAGGAATTATTGGAAGCAGAAGGTATTCAGGTGAAAGATGATCGTATTGTAAACTTTAAGGAGATATTCTGGGATCCTTCTATTGAGCTTGAACTGTAAATTACATTTCCTGTGTGAAAAAAGTATAATCTTTCAGAACCGTCTTTACGAAGTCAACATCTTTTTGTTTTGTTTCCTGTATTTCCGTGACATCTTTGATCTTTTGCGCAAGTTTAGAAACGGTTTTGTAATCCTTAGATCGTACCGAAGCAAGGAAGGACTCTTTTATAATCCGAATATCATTATCTGATAGCCTGATAACAGAGGGATAAAGTGGTTTATAATCCTCCTGTAGCTTTAAAAGTATGGTTTGATTGATCGAAACATCCTGTTTTAACGTAATAACAGCTGTTCCGGCTGCCAAATCGCCAAAACGTTGGTTTTTAGGATTGAAAATGATAGTCAGCAAGCCGATTATACCATTACCGATAGTAGTATCTATAGTTCTGAATAGCCATCGAACCAGATACTCAGCAAAACCGGCATTAAATCCATCGATTTTTATAACACGAATTTTCAGAATTCTTTTTCCGGGGGTCTGACCTTTCCAAATGAATTCAAAGAAAAGTGTATAGAAGATAACAGGAATAGACAAAATGAGTACTATGGCAATGTAGGACCATTGGTCCATCCAGTATAATCGGCTCAGAGAGTTGAATTGATCAAGAATAATAAAAAGTACAATTACATAACACGCTTTGAAAACTAAATCCAAAATTTGAGCCAGTATTCGGGAACCAACAGAAGCTAAAGTGAATTCAACGTTTACATTTTGAGTTGTATTTATTGGTAATTGTGACATTATTTCTATTTTAGCTCCCCATGCGAGAAGTAGCATTCATAAAGCAAAATAAAGAAAAATGGTTAGAAGTTGAACAACTTGTATCCGGAAAAATCTCACGTACACCGGATGAGCTATCTTCGTTGTATGTAGAGATTTTGAATGATCTGGCATATTCGCAAACATATTACCCCAAAAGTAAGACAACTAAATATGTCAATTACCTGGCTTCGGGAATATACCAGAAGGTGTATGGAAGTAAGCGGGAGGATTCGAACAGACTGGTTCAGTTTTTCAAGGTAGAAGTACCTGTTATCGCTTATAATTACAGAAAGTATATTTATTTTTCTTTTGCTTTGTTTGCCGTATTGGTTTCAATCGGAGTTCTTTCAGCCGCTTACGATCAGAGTTTTGTACGTTTGATTCTTGGTGATAGTTATGTAAACATGACGTTGGAAAACATAGCGGACGGTAATCCGGTTGCCGTGTATAAGTCAGGAAGTGACTGGGGAAGTTTTATCGGTATTACATTTAACAACCTTAGGGTGGGGGTACTCGCTTATTTCTGGGGGATTTTTCTGGGAGTAGGTACCTTCTATATTTATTTGAATAACTGTATTATGATAGGGTCTTTTCAGTTCTTCTTCTATCAACAGGGAGTGTTTTGGGAAAGTGTTCGCGGAATATGGATTCACGGATCTATGGAGATTTTTGCAATCGTAATTGAAGCTGCTGCAGGTTTTGCTCTTGGTGCCAGCATATTATTCCCGCAAACCTATTCTCGATTAAATTCATTCAAAATAGGATTTAAAAATACGTTTAAATTGTTTTTGAGTACCATGCCTTTTACCATCGCTGCAGGATTCTTGGAAGGATATATAACGAGATATGCTATGGAAATGCCGATTTTTCTGGCCTTCTTTATTATCCTGTCAACGTTGAGTTTAATTGCTTTCTATTATTTGATCTATCCTTTTATTGTTATACGAAAATTAAAAACAAATGAGCTACCAGCTACTCAAGAAGCGTGACTTTAATGCGCTTATTTCTGACACATTCGGTTTCTTTAAAGCCTATGGGAAATCGTATTTAAAAGGTTTCTTCGTTATTAACGGAATTGTAATCCTGTTGCTATTGGTTACAACATTCTTCTTTTCAAGAGTGTTCATGGATGACGTGCTTAATTCAATGGAAAGAGGGTATAGTAGTAGTCGGGTTCTTGAGCAGAACTTGATCGCTAATGAAAATTTGTACATAGGATTAGTACTACTCATTTTCGTCGTTCTAATAATTCTGACGTTGGTTCTGTACCTGTATCCGGTTGCTTTTTTGAATAAAGTTGCTAAAGGAGAGGAGATTACGAATGATGCTTTGTTTGGATTTATTAAAAGAAAAGTAGGAAAAGCCATTCTTTTCTTTCTGGCTTCTCTGGTTACTTTCGTTCCTATTTTCATTGTTACTTTTTCATTGATCTCTCTTTTAGCAATGGTGCTGATTGGAATTCCACTGCTATTTATTATGACACCAATGATGATTTCATGGGTAATGCTTAGTTTTTATGATTATATCTCAACGGATAACGGCTTTTTGAAATCTGTCGGAGTGGGGTATCATTTTGCGACTAAAAAATTCTGGCCAACTGTCGGTTCTACACTGATCATCTACATGATTATTAATGCGGTAACATCGATTCTTTTCTTTATACCGTATTTAATAACGATAGTGTCTTTTATTGCTTCAGCAGAATCTGCCAGTCAGTCTTCTATGGACATGAGAGATACAGCCTCTACGATGTTCTTTGTTATGACTCTGATTATCATTTTTACAAGCTTAATAAGTATTATTATGCAGAATTTGATGTTGGTGAATCAGGGAGTTATTTATTATTCTAACCTCGAAGAAAGAGACAATATCAGTGTAAACAGTGAAATTGATGCTATCGGATTAAGTGAAGAAGAATAAGCTGTCATATCGTAATCTTTCTTTTTTTGCTCTTGCGGGGTTGTTTTTTCTTCTACCTTTTCTGGTGTTTTCGTCCGGGGAAATTAATAAGGAAGAATTTCCTGTCGCACCTGAAAAAAAACAATTTGAAGAAGGCTTTAATGACCGTTATGCCTCTGATGAATTTAACTATTCCAGAGAAATAGTAGTCAATGATGAGATGTCTTTTTTCGAACGGTTATGGGCACGATTTTGGGAGTGGTTAAGCGAGATCTTGTACACACCTGACGGAGAACCGACAAACTGGAATCTGATATTTAAAATTTTGGCTGTTTTAGCTATTGCAGGACTTGTTTTTCTTATTCTTCGTTCTTTCTTCAGAGATGAGATTTCAGGGATCTTTAAAAGAAAGCGGAAAATTCATGTTTCAGAAGTCATCGCTGAGAATATACAGAAGGTTGATTTTGAGCAACTGGTAGCCAAAGCCATTGAAGCAAAAGATTTCAGATTGGCTGTACGATATTATTATTTGTGGTTGTTAAAACAACTTTCTGCGGGGAACGTAATTATCTGGCATAAGGATAAAACAAACACAGAATACCTGTACGAGATAAAAGATCAGACAACCCGGAATCAATTCGCATATCTGTCCTATATCTATGATTATTGCTGGTATGGAGAGTTCGAATTGGATGCAGAGCAATTCAGAAAAACAGAAGAGCAGTTTAAAAAAGCAGTAAGAACGAAATATGAGTAGGCGTTTATACATATACATAGGCTTTCTGCTGCTAATCGTAATAGGGTTGGTTATTTTTGAAGCTTCGCGACCTAAACCGGTGGACTGGTACCCGTATTACAAAACGGCAAAAAAAACACCGTTCGGGTTGTATGTGTGGAATCAGGAAGTAGATGCTTTATTAGATGAGTCTGAAGTTATCCGATTTTCAGAGACGCCGTATAATTTTTTTATAGACAAGTTCGATACTGAGGAGTTGAACTACTCGGTAAAGGGGACATTCTTGTATATTTCAAGAGATTTTTCGCTTGATAACTATTCCCAGCAAGAAATTCTTGATTTTGCTTCTTTCGGAAATACCGTCTTTTTGAGTTGTTCTGATTTTCCGTATGATTTTTTGGAAGATTTAGAGGTAGAGTTGGAGTCTGGAGCCTGGATAGGGGATACAATGAAGCTATTACTCCCGGGAAGTACGGATAATGAGTTTGAACTTCCTGTCTGGCACGAGAATCAATATTTTTCTTTGCCGGATAGTTCTGATCAAATCAAATTGGGGTTGCGTTATTCGGATACAGATGAATTAGGAGTCAATTTTATCCGGCTTCCGTATGGAGATGGAACAGTATTCTTGCATCTGAACCCGGAAGTTTTTTCTAACTATTTTCTTCTGGAAAAGGAAAAAAGAGAATATACCGAATATCTGGCAGGATATATCAATGAAAAAACGGTCTTTTTCTACTCCAATGGAAACTTGTCCAATGAAAACCTGGGGAATACCCCATTGCGTTTCATTATGTCGAAGCGCTCGTTGAAATGGGCGTGGTTATTACTTTTGATAACGGGAGTTTTATTTATGATTTTCAGGGCAAAGCGAAGACAGCGAGTAATACCTGTGAAAATACCACATGCGAATACCACGCTTCAGTTTGTGCGAACGGTTGCTGATTTACATTACAGGGAAAAGGATTACTATACAATAATGGATAAACGAATCATGTTTTTCCTTGAAAAGATGAGAAAAGATCACAGGATAGATACTCGTGAGATAGACGATCGTTTTAGGGATAAGCTTCTTCAGGTTTTAGGAGCAGCTGAAAAAGATGTGAACCAGTTATATGAAATCATTAAGCATCACTATAACCGAACAACAGCGACGGAATATGATGTTATTGGTTTGAATAAGTTACTTGAAAAAATGAATCTATAACAGTTATGGAAGAAAATAAAGAGTTGGAAGAAAACGGAGGGGTAAACTTCGAGTCGCGTATCAACCTTGAACCTTTAAAGGTTGCTGTCGATGCTGTACGGAATGAGATCGGAAAGGTGATTGTCGGACAGGATAAAATGATCGATCAGTTACTGGTAGCAATTCTTGCAAACGGACATGTTCTCATTGAAGGTGCACCCGGTGTTGCGAAAACAGTTACAGCCAAGTTACTTGCAAGAACATTATCTCTGAATTTTAGCCGGATTCAGTTTACACCGGATTTAATGCCTTCAGACATTATTGGAACATCTGTGTTTGATGTGTCTAAGTCTGCTTTTGAATTCAAAAGAGGACCGGTGTTTGCTAATTTTGTACTGATTGATGAGATTAACCGTGCTCCGGCAAAAACACAAGCTGCTTTGTTTGAGGTAATGGAAGAACGTCAGATTACTGCGGACGGAACTACGTATTTGATGGATCCACCTTTTCTGGTTATTGCTACGCAAAACCCGATTGAACAGGAAGGTACTTATCGTTTACCCGAAGCTCAACTTGATCGTTTTCTGTTTAAAATCAATGTTGGGTATCCATCTTTGGAAGAAGAGGTTAATATTCTTGTGAAAGAAAACAAGCTTGAGAACAAGGATAAGATGGAAGGGATCAATACGGTTATTGCGCAAAAAGAATTAGTAGGATATCAGGAATTGGTGAAAAAGATTAAGATCGAAGAGCACCTGTTTGAATACATAGCGAGATTAGTTATGCAAACACGGGAACATCAGTTTTTATATTTGGGAGGATCACCGAGAGCTTCCATCGCTCTTTTGAATGCAGCGAAAGGATTTGCAGCTATTCGCGGACGTGATTTTGTTACACCTGATGATATAAAAGATGCTGCTGTACCGGTTCTGCAACACAGAATCATCGTTTCTCCGGAACGAGAAATGGAGGGATTGACTGCTTCTCAGGTTATCGGACAGATTGTTGATAGTGTTGAAATTCCCCGTTAAGTAACATGAAAGTAGCGAAGGCACTCTATATAAACTCATTGTTTTTCTATTCCTTGTTGGGAATTGTAGCTTTGTTCATTGTGTCTTTTTTCTTTGGATGGTTATTTGTCGTTGCGGAACTATGTCTTGTAGCGTTACTAACAGCTACATTAATAGACAGTGTGATCCTGTTTATGAAAAACGGAATCACGGGAGAGCGCATTGCTGCGGATCGATTGTCAAATGGAGATCAAAATGAGATCCTGATAAAACTAAGAAGTAATTATTCGTTTACAACACGTATTGAAGTTGTAGATGAAATCCCGGTGCAATTTCAGATACGTGACTTTTCGGTAATTCGGACAATAAAGTCCGGACAGAGTGATGAATTTGTTTATTTTCTTCGCCCTGTAGAAAGAGGTGAGTATCAGTTTGGAGCTTTAAATTGCTATGTGAGTTCAGCTATTGGTTTGGTTGCAAAACGGTATCGTTTTGATTCAGATAAAATGGTCCCTGTCTACCCTTCATACATCCAGTTACGAAAATATGGGCTGGTAGCATTTAATGATAAATTTAAGCATTTCGGATTGCGAAAGATCCGAAGAATAGGTCATACAACTGAATTTGAACAGATCAAAGAATATGTCAGAGGAGATGATATCCGTACGATAAACTGGAAAGCAACGGCCAAACGGAATGAATTGATGGTGAATCAATACCAGGACGAGAAAGCACAGGAAATCTATCTGGTTATTGACAAGGGACGTCAGATGAAAATGCCTTTTAACGGGATGACATTACTGGACTATGCAATAAATTCTACATTAGTACTGGCAAATGTAATTATCAATAAAAGTGATAAGGCCGGGATGTTTACTTTTTCCAGAAAAGTAGAAAATATCATTGCAGCGGACAGAAGAAAGACGCAAATGCAGTTGATTACAGAAAATCTGTATTCCATCCAGACGGATTTTAAAGAAAGTGATTTTAGTCGATTATATGTAGATGTCAAACGAACAGTCAGACAGCGAAGTTTATTGATGTTATTCACAAATTTTGATACAATAGAAAGTATGAAAAGACAATTGCCTTATCTGAAAGGAATGGCAAAAAGTCATTTACTGGTTATTGTTTTTTTTAGAAATACCGAACTGGATCACATCATTGAACGAAAATCTTCTGATTTGTTTGAGGTTTTTGAAAAAGTCACTGCTGAGAAATATGAGTTTGAGAAACGCTTAATTGTGAACGAACTCAGGAAACATGGTATTTATTCCGTTTTGACAGAGCCTGAAAACCTGACAATGGAAACGATAAATAAATACCTTGAAATAAAAGCCAGAGGCTTACTCTGACGAATTACAATTTTGTTAAAATTCATACCTTTGGTTAACCAAAGAATTTACTGATCAAACGATGCTTTCAAAGAAGTCTAAGTACGCCATAAAAGCCCTTGTAAGGTTAGCCAGAAATGAGAAATCACAGAAACCATTGCGTATTTCTGAGATCTCTGAAAAAGAAGGAATTCCCCGCAAATTTCTGGAAGCAATTTTAGTTGAACTAAGAAATAATGGATTGGTTCGATCTAAATTGGGGGCATCTGGTGGATACTATCTGGCAAAACCTTCGGAAGACATTGAACTCAGTCAGATTATACGTATTTCAGGAGGGCCTATTGCCATGCTTCCTTGTGTGAGTCTTAACTTTTACGAAAGATGTGAAGAATGTATAGATGAAGAAACCTGTGGACTTAGAGACGTGATGCTCGAGGTGCGGGACGCTACATTATCTATTTTATCAGAAACTTCTCTTGCTGATTATATTCGACGGGAAGACAAAGAATAATCGTTTAATATTTACTTCTAATTGTCTGAAGGTAACCAAGGGCAAGGATACACATGATAGCACCTACATATAGACAGGTCTGAAGGGTTTCCAGATTATTTGTATAGAAAACCAGTGTAGATAATGCACCGGACATAATTCCCATTTCAAGTGCAATAAACATTGTTCCGGTACCTCGTCCTTTATTGGAGGGATTGCTGAGATCTGCTGTCCATGCAAACAGAGTAGGGCTGGTGATTCCTGTAGCAATACCAAATACTGTAGCGGCAATAATGAAGAGAACCAGATTTCCGGCAAAAGCAAGTAAAATAATTGCTCCTAACAGAATAAGCATACCATAAAACAAGGTTTGCCTTCGTCCGATACGGTCAGATAGTTTCCCCATAAATGTTCGCACCATAATCGTAGATGCAACATAAAAAATAAAGAAGAGACCTTTGTTTCCTATTCCCAGGTATCCTGATAAATCCGGCATTAATACAAGGATCAAACCACTACAATAAGAAGAAAGAAACATCGTAATGGCAACAGGTGTGACTAAAGGATCAAAAATCTCATTTTTCTTAACCAAAAGCATTTTTCTTTTAAACCGCTCTTTTTCTGAAAGTGTTTCTTCTACTCGGAGTAAAAGAACAGCACTAATAACCCCTATGCCGGCTGCTGATAAGAAGAGTCCGTTCATTCCCAGCCAGTTTGCTACGGGAGTCCCAAGTGATTGTCCCAGTCCCATACCCAGTGACATTGACGTGCCGAATACTCCCATTCCTTCCCCTCGTCGATTCTCCGGGAGAATATCTGAAACCATCGCTGTAGCTCCTGTTGGGTGAAATCCTGTAGAGAAACCGTGAAAGAAGCGAAGCAGAAGGAATAGCCAGATTACAGAAACAAAAGGATATACAAAGTTAGATAGAATACTGACAAGTAAACCTACATACATAACTTGCTTTCGTCCGATCTTGTCGGCTAATTTGCCTGAGAAAGGACGAGCTAATCCTGCTGCAAGGGTGAACAGTGCAATGATGTATCCTTTATAATCTTCTCCGCCAAGTTGTGTCAGGAAATTATTCAGCTCAGGCATTATCAGGTTAAAACTAACCATGAAGAAAAACATGGAAAAACTAAGAGCCCAAAAATTGGATGAATACCCCACGCAAATTTTTTTGCAAAGGTACAGATAGTTTGTCGTTAACCTAATGGATAAAAATAGAAATCGACTGGTGAAGTAAAAAGATCGACCATTGTAGCGGGATCAGGTGGTGAATGGTGCATGAGGTGCCAGTTGTGTAATATAAGTTGTTCAAAATCTGGTGTTTATTTTTTTAGCTCGAAAAAAAAGTTTAAATTGCTTCTGTTTGAGATAAACGTGTTCGACCTACAGAAGAATGCACCTTGTATTTTTTATTAAACCTGCCTGTAGATATACAGGCTCAAATTTTTTACTATGAAATATATAATAACAAACCGAAAAGGAGGCTTTTTGGGGTTCTTATTCACCGGAGTGATGTTAATTATCTCCGGCGAGTTATTGGCACAACCTACAGTCAATGTGCCTGCTGTATGTAATGTTGTTGTTGCCGGTGTCGGCGGTACAACGGGTTTTGGAGGAGTGGTTGGAAATGGTGGTATTGTAACCATGCCTGATCCATATATTGGAGGGACATTTACTATTAATCCTAATGGAAATACGACTAATGGTTGGTATCTTTTGGGAGATTTGTCAATAGCACCTAATGTGAATCCTTATGGAGACCCTATTGTATCAGCTATTGGAGGATCAGCTGATATAATGTCTTACAACAAAGATGTAAGACAATCTGAACAATCGGTAAATCCAAATTTAGCAAGGAGTATCGGGCAAGTACGGATCCCATACGATGATACACTGAATGGATGTTCAAATAGTATTTATTTTAAAGTTTACAAAGTTTACAGTAATCCAATTCCGAATATTGTAGGGCCTGATTGCTGGTTAACAGATTCAACTTATACCTACTCTGTAGATCAAATAGCTAGTGATAATTTACCCGATGGAATAGGACTGGATAGTTATTACTGGACAATTACAGATAGTAACGGAGATACAATTGTAAATCAGGTCTATACTTCTGCTGATAAAAGCTCGGTGACGATTGTTGCTCCCGGAACATTAAATGCTCCTTACACCATTCAATGTTGTTTTGGGAGAGCGAACCCATGGGATGGAGATGTTTCCGGAGCCATGCATACAACCTGTATTACCACAGTAGTGGGAGCTAGTCCTTCTCCTCCTGTATTGAGTTCTCCGGGCTGCTTGGACGTGACTGCAACATCATTCGCAGTTGGAGTTACTCCTTATGTTCCCGGATATACTTATGAATGGTCGTCCAATAATCCACAATGGTTGATTACTCCGAATGCAGGAGGAGCAACGGTTTCAGGAATTGGTTATAACGGAGGTATCTTATCTCTGGAAGTGAAAAATGGAGGATGTAGTTCTGTAACTGTTACAGATACTATTAGAAGAAGTTTCTCAACACCATTGGTATCTATTGTCGGAGATACATGTGTAAATGATAGTACAACTCATAATTATCAAATCTATCCTGTAGGAGTTCAAGGGAATCAAACTTGTTGGAATCTACCAGCGGGTTGGACAGCTAATGCGCTAAATAACACAGAATCGAATTTGGATATTACCATTCCAAACGGAACTCCGGGAGGAGTGTATACACTTGAGGCGTATTCATGCGAATGCCCCAGTGATACGATACAGTTTACAGTGCGTGTACGACCTGATGATCCAACAATTGTTGCAGGAAGTACATGTATTAATCATGGTGCCACGGGTAATCTGACCTATACGGTAAGCCCTCCGGGGAATTATCAATGGACCCTGCCTCCCGGATGGACAGGTAGCAGTTCTACAGAAACAATTGTTGTTACGCCAAGTGGAGTAACCATAGGAGCTATTACGGCTACAGGTGTTGATACTTCTGGTATGGGGTGTAACAGTGTGAATTCGGCAATTTGGAATATCAATTTCAATCCTGTAGATCCGGATACGGCTACAGTTGGATGTTTTAATGTGGGAATAGACGGTACTACATCTGTGGTAATTAACAATGCTCCGTCACCATTTACCGGAACCTATACTGTCAGTTCAACTCCTTCTGATTTGTTGTTGAGCTATAGTGTTAATCCTTCTACAGGACAAATTACGTTAAATACATCAGGAGCTGCAAGTTCTACGAATTATACGTTACATATAGCTCATCAGACTCCCTGTGGGACAAGTAGCACACTAAATGTACCTGTTTCACTGGGGTCAGGTTCAAGTTTATTGCTCGTTCCGCTTCCATCAAGTGATCTGTATTATATAAACCCTGCGGTTCCCGGAGCGTCAAGCTATACCTGGTTCCTGGACGGTGTACAAAATGCAAATACAGCTCCTACGTTAAGTCTTTATGGAACATCTACACCTCCGGATAGTGTATGTGTACGAGTAATGGATACGAATGGTTGTACAACCAATTTGTGTACAGGAGGAGGCTCATATAGTGCCATGATATTGGGAGGAAATAACGATATAGGAATTACTTCGAATGACAAAATTCGACTATATCCAAATCCGAATAGTGGACAGTTTTCCATAGAGATAGGAAAAAGAATAGAACAGTCAGCCGATTTTCAAATTATTGATATGAAGGGGGCTGTCGTTGCTCAGGGAAGTCTGAAACAAGGAACGAACCAGATATCAGAAAAACGCATACAGGAAGGAACCTATGTAATCTTAATTACTGTTGATAACCGAACGTATGCAGAAAAGGTGCAGGTCCTGAAATAATGACCTACTTGAACACGTGATCGAAGACAAAATTGACTATCGCTGCTGCTTAATTGGAGTAGCGATAGTTTTTAATTTGGTAAAATAGTGTGAAAAATGTAAATTTAAATTCTCAAACTAATACAATGAAAAAGAACTACTACATATTCTTGTTTTTTGCAATGCTTGTTGTTTTGACAATAAAAGGTGCAAAGGCTCAGGGTACACCTGATTTTGCATGGGCAAAAAAAATAGGCAATTCTGGAGCATCGAATGTAGGTCTTTTAACAAATGATAGTGAGGGTAATATATATGTATTAGGCGTTTTAAACCAAACCTCTTTGACTATAAATGGAACTACAGTAAGTGCTGGGGCTAATGGTAAATGTATTATGATTAAATATGATTCTAATGGCAATGGCGTTTGGATCAAAGAAATACCATTTGTCTTTCTAACGTATGCTAACACTAATCCAAATAAGTTCTTTTATCATAAAGGCAGATTATACTTATTTACGTGTTTTAGAGAACAAAATATTATAGTGGATGGGATTGCATTTCCTCCTCACCAGTCAGGTTCTGTTGGTGCTGGAGATCTGGTTCTGATACAGATGGATGCTCAGGATGGAACCGCTCAGTGGATACGTACAATTGCTCGTCCTAATAGTTTTGTAACAATTCCCCCTGACAATTTTGAAATTTATTTTGATCAACAGGATAATATACATACGATAGCAACCTTTACACCTACATTGGTTTTTGATAATGGAGATACAATAAATACAGATAATGAACAAGGTGTAGATGCATTCCGAGCTGTATATGATACATTAGGAAATCTCCAAACCATTCAGCGTTTAGGTGTAATTAGTAACGGTATTGATGATTTTGGTTATGAATTTTTTGGGATGGATCGTCAAAGTAATCTATACAGATATACAAGAATAGAACATGTTCTGACTAAATATAATGAGTTGGGAGAAGTTTTGTGGACAAAAGATTTAGGAGTTGTGACTTTAGGAACAGTTGATGTTTCAGGAATGAGTATTGATCCCTGGGGAAACATTTTTTTGGCTGGATCATTTTATGGAGGATCATTTACTATTGATGGAACAACAATAACGAGTTATGGTAATTCTAACAATAAAGATGCTTTTATAGTAAAATTAAACGCCTCAAATGGGGATCTCAATTGGATTGATAGGTATGAGTATGCACAATGCGATTATTATTCGCAGATAGAGGTTGATGAAATAGGAAATGTGTATGTGATTGGTGGGCATCAAGCATGTTTAGGAGGAGATGTATATTGTTTGTTTATAAAGTATAACAATGAAGGGACAAAAATTTGGGAAGAAATCATAGAAACCGGACCACCGCCTTCTTCAGGAGCTCCTGCTGCATGGGTTTTGGGAAGAAATATCAGGTTGGCAAGAGAAGGGGGGAATATCATTGTTTCAGGGAGTTTTAAGGAACGTATCGTGTTTGATAACTCCACTTCATTTACAGATGGTACTGGTAATTATAGAGGTTTTATTGCCCAATATGGATTGTGTAATACGCCCGAACCAACTGTGGTTGCTTCTCAGGTGGAATTTTGTCAGGGAGATAGTGCAATGTTAAATGTTACAACAACGCCAGGATATGATTATTTGTGGAGCAACGGAGATACTACCAATACAACCATTTACGTCAATTCATCGGGTAATTACTCTGTGGTTGCCATACAAGATGAAGAATGTTATGCCAGATCACAAGAATTTTATATTACAGAGAACCCATTGCCTGATACAACTGTCGTTTTACAAGCAGCAACATTAACAGCAATTTCTGGAAATACCTATCAATGGATTGATTGTGATAACGGAAATACTCCTATTGAGGGAGCTGTAACTGCAGTTTTTTCTCCTGAAGAGAACGGGACGTATGCAGTGATTGTGACAACCAATGAGGGCTGTACGGATACTTCATCTTGTTATAGTATAACAACATTGGATCTAATGGATTCGGAGGAGATAAAGAACATTTCAATATATCCGAATCCGACTAGTGGGCTTGTGACAATTGGTAATGTAACAGGAGAAGTTCATGTCTGTGTTATAGATATGCAAGGGAAAAAAATAATAGAGTCAGATGGTACTACAGTTGACCTTTCTATTCTTTCGTCGGGAATGTACACCATAGAGGTATATACAAAAGAAGGAATTTGGGTGGAAAAAATGATTCGACAGTAGAAATATATACTTGATCTACAGAAGTAAAGCGTTTAAATAAAAACAGGTGTTTTTACTTGCTGAAACAGGTAGAAACCCTCTTCTTTTTTGGAGAATAAAAGGGTTACTTTGATGTTCCTCGATTGCATTTGTAATTGAGTATGGACTAATTTTGAACTACTTATCTTTTTAAACTAAACAACTATGAAAAATGATTCAGTGAATGATTTCCCTTGTTGGAATCCGGATGGTAAAAGATCAATAGAACGGTTAAAGGAAATGTTTGTAGACATTAACCAGAAAAAATTGATTGCAAATGGTAAACCTCCTGCTCCGAGGGCTGTTTTTAGAAAACAACACGGTATAGCAACCGGAAGATTTTCAGTGTTACCTCTCCCGGATGAATTAAAATTTCTCGAAGGACAGGATTTGGGAGTGTTTAATTATGATACATCAAAGGACAACTCGTTTGAATGTATCCTGAGATTTTCCAGTGATATAGCACCTAATCAGGCAGATTTAAATTCTACCATCGGAATAGGGATGAAATTGTTTGGAGAAGAGAGTAATAATGATTTTTTCTCCGCTCCGAATACCGATTTTATTTTCCAGAATATTGATCGATTTTTTGTGAAGGATGCGGATCAGATGTGTCAATTCACAACTGCTTCGATGATAGATAGAGATCTGGATACTTATCTTGAAAAACATCCCGAAACAAAAGTAATTTTGGGAGAAATGAGTCACCCGGAAGGAAGTTGCCTGACAGCGAATTACTGGGCGATAATTCCTTTTAAATTCGGAGATGGATACATGGTGAAGTATCGTCTTCGTCCTGTTAATCCTGAAAGCTCAAACCCTCTTGAGGATAAGAATTACTTGTCCGAAGATCTACATAGCCGATTGTTGAATGGAGATTATCGATTCCATTTTGAAATTCAGGTGAAAGAGTATGATGCAGCTGCAGGAGAGGACTTGCAACATACCTGGAAAGAACCGTTTTACCCTATTGCAGAAGTTGTGTTGCCACAACAGAATACGATGCAGAAAGGGCTTCCTGAATTCGGGAATTATCTGAATTTTAATATTTGGAGAGTTCCTACCCAAAATTTACCATTCGGTACATTAGCGGAAGCGAGACGGGAAGTCTATAAATACAGTGCTGAAACACGCTATAGTGCAAACGGTTGGAATATGAGAGAACCGGAATCTACTCCCTGCCCATACCATGCCAAATCAGAAAATATAGATGACTGTATAGTCAGAGCTGCAATTTATCCGCCTATCGGAATTATGCGAATAGGAAACAGTGATGAGGTATATCCGGGACCATTAGTACCTGATCCAATACCGAATGGAGACGATTTTTACAGGGATAAATACGGGAGATTAAAAAGACAAACTGCAGAGTTTCGTATTTATGGATTAAATGCTAAGGGAGAGGCAGTAAGAGAATTGACCGGAGCAGAAGTAGATGATGTTGAAATTACATGGTCATGTCATCTTGCGAATCAAAAAGCAGCCTGGTACGACTTTAACATTGCTCTTGATATTCCGGAAGCAAAAGAATATCCGGCTTCAAATCCCAGAAATATGAATATAAAGAATAGGGATTCGTTGGTAATTGACGGAGGAGAGAAATCTATTTCCTGTATAGCCGCTGACACGGCAACAAATGATTTACAATACGGAGCAAAACATGTAGAGTCATTTGCGGGTACATTTTTGGATGAAAGTGTGTATTTGGGAGATATGTTTGTGAAACCTGAATCCAACCGATTATATCTTGTAGGAGGAAAGGGGAAATCAGAAAATATAAACGGAGAACCTGCTATCACTTTTGCAAATAATGAAGGATGGTATGATGATGTTTCGGATGGACCCGTTACCGCTACAGTAAGCTACAAAGGTGAAGAGCTTCAGGTTGAGCCTGCCTGGGTGATTTGCGGACCACCGGACTATGCTCCGATGCAGAAGTCAGTTCGTACCATGTGGGACTTAATGCGTGATTTGGCTGTTTCGCAAAAGATGTTGCCTTGTCCGCAGCGTCCATCATTAAAGGATGATATTCTGCCGATTTTTATGCGAATGGCAGATTTGCAATGGGTAAACAGAGGGTTCTCAGAAATGTTTGGTTATCTCGGTCCGTTTAACTTTACAAATGAGGAATGGATAGAGAGGTTGTCGGATCAGTCGATGACTAATTTAGAGTTCAGACGAACACTTTATAACCAGTTCAGACAGTTTGAACTTCCGGGATCACAATCTCCGGCTTTGTGGCCCTGGTTGTACGGTGATGCAATTGAATTACCCCCTCAGGGATCACCAAGACAGCACACAACATTAACTTCTCTACAGCTTCGATTTCTGGAGCAATGGGTTCAGGGAGATTTTGTAAATGATCTGGATGAAAAAGCAGTACATCGTACAATAGATGAGTATCCGGTAAGTAAGCAACCTGATCTGTTAACAAGAGCCGCACTCGATTTTTGTTTAGCGGATGCTTTTCACCCGGGTTGTGAAATGACGTGGCCGGTACGTATGCCAGCTATGTATCGCGGACCATTCAGGTTTGCACACGATAAGAACCAAAAGATAAGCGATCATCTTGATTATGGAGCAACTATTGATTACAGCATTGTTACGGCAGACATAAATCCGTTTGGGGGACAGGTAGCAGGAGGAATAACACGTTGGATGGCTATTCCATGGCAAACGGATACATCCAGTTGCAGGGATGGATATGATACAACCTACGATCCCTATTTACCTACATTCTGGCCGGCACGAGTTCCGAATAATATTCTGGGGTACACACAATACCAGCAGTTAATGGACGAAGAGATACCCGCAGATCAGAAAATGGAAGAATTCAGATATCGGAAGGAGTGGTTGTCCGATCTTCCGGGGCATCCGACACGATATACAGATTACAGAGAGGTTATTAATAAGATGGTCACGAGTTTTGATCGGGTAGGAGTCGTTTTACAGGAAGATTTGGACGTTCCGGAGTTACCGGAGAAAATACAGGTTGCTTACCCTAAAACGCTGGGCCATCTTTGTCAGGCCATTCACGATTTATTTAGAGAACATTTCCGGATTACTATACCTGTTGATAGAATCCGGCCTGTTCTGGAAAATCTCTTGCAGGATGATACGGATAAGATCGGGGATATGATCGACTATATCGTTGGTATTCTTTCGGATAGGAAAAAAGAAGTTCTGTTGAAAAGTGAGACAGTAAGTGAAACAACGAAAAGTTTAAGTGAGAATTGGGTAAAAGCCGATACTAATCTGCAAACAACAATGCTGGGAACGGCGATAACAGAACAGATTATAGAACCGGTGAAACAACTTCCTGAGAAAACATATGTAAAACCAGGGGAGAAAGTGATTACCATACACGAGCGTTTCCGACAGCAACTGAATGCACGAAGATAGATGACGGAGGAAACGGATATTCTTATAATTGGAGGAGGCATAGCCGGATGTATTTCGGCTATGTTTCTTTGTGAAAAATACTCTGTTTGCATTATTGATAAACCGGATCAGCAGGTTGGGGTATGGGGAGAGTCGTTAGTTCCTTCCAGTAAACGAATTTTTAAAGAATTAGGGATTTACAATCAGATTTGTGCTCTTGATACAACCATTTGCACTCCTTCAATAGGAGTGAAGTCGTATTGGGGGAGTGAAAATCCAGTGTATTCCGATGCACTGAGAAACCCGGAAGGAGAAGGTTGGAGTATTGATAAACCTGCTTTCGTGAGAGAGCTGAGGAAGATAACAAATCAATATCCTGTTCAATGGCTGGAGGGGAGGCTCCACAAATTAAATGAAAGAGAAGATTTTTGGGAAGTTTATGTAAGTGGAAATGAGAAACGAAAAATAAGAGCAAAATTTCTGATTGATGCATCGGGTAGAACAAACGTTCTGAGGAAAAAGTTGAATTTGAACAGGGTGAAAAAAGATCAGCAAATTTGTATCAGCGTAACCGTAAAAAAAACAGATGATCGAATGGTTTCAACGATTCTTCCCGAAGCATCTGGTTGGTGGTATTGCAGTCCGCTTCCGGATAAAGACAGAATACTGGTTTCTTTTTATACAGATGCAGATTTACTTGATAAAGCAGCAACGAAAGATACTGCGTTTATTTTACAGAAATTACAATCGAATACGCTTCTTCAGTCACAATTAGAAATTAAGGGAATAATTGATCCTCGCTTTTTAGGAACAAGAGCTGCCGGAACCAATAGGCTGGAAAATATTGGTCGGAAGAATTGGATAGCAATTGGAGATGCAGCTATGTGTTTTGACCCGCTTTCGTCTCAGGGAATGTACAATGCAATGGTGATGGCTGCTCAAACAGCAAAACAAATTTGTTCCATAGATTTCATTTGTGATCCGGAAAGAGAAAAAGTGACCCGGTTTTACACATCCTTTTATGAAAGCTCAGAAAATATTTGGCTACATTACCTAAAACACTATAACCTGTTTTACGCAATGGAAAAACGTTGGGAAAATGAACCGTATTGGGAAAGGAGACAGAGAAAAATTCCCTCTTATTCGAGGGAACAGGTCTAGTCATTTTTTATTTGTTGATAGCGTTGTAAAGCACGCTTTCCGGAAAGAACAGCACTGTTTTGTGTTTCTAATCCTTCTGTCCATCCGCCGGCAAAACAAATTCCAGGAATTGAATCAGTAAGCAAATGAAGCTCATCTAAGCTATTTACAAATGAAGGGGTAATGAGAGGATGATAAAACGTGGTTTCATGAAGAAATAATCCCTTTTCTTTTATCTGTTGTATTTCTTTTTCTGACATCCAACTTTTATAAATTCCTTCCAATCGTGGTGAAATCATAGATAAGTTCATAGTTGATGAAGTCACTTCATTAGTGATATTTGTAAAAATATTAAGAAATGCAGGTTGGGCAAAATATATGTAATTTGCGTCTGAATGAAGGACAATATGTGCTTTAAAATAAGGGAACCGAGAAATTAGTAGTTGACTGATTTTGTCAAAAACAGGATCTTGGCGCAACAATTCGCCTGCTATATCAGCATGCACGGCCATAACAATAAAGTCAACTGATTCCGATTTCTTTTTATTGCCTTCCTGAAAGAGAACTGTATATCTATTTTTTTCTTTGGTTATAGAGTGTACGGGGGAACTGGTTTTTATTATAACACCAGATTGTTCCAGTTTATTTCCGATTGCTTGGATAAGTCCTCCCATACCCTTTGTCATAATACTAAAACTGTTAGACACTTTTGGTTTTCGAAAAGCAAATAAATTAACAATTTCTATTGCTGAAGTTGTTTTTATAGATTGAATATCAGTGCCTAAAGTTGCAGCCAGAAAAGGATAAATAATCTCATTCTTAAAAGAAAGTGAAAACTTTAAAGAGACCACCCAATCATCAATTGTTTTGTCTATCCATTGTTCCGGATTTTTATAAACATTGAAAGCTGCTGTGTTAAATTTTTTTAATCGTAATAGTTTTCCCAGTTTTTCGCCACGTAATTTTTTATCGATGGGAGTAAGTAGTGTAGGAGTTTTATTATCCTCCCTTTTTATAAGAAGAGACCCTTGAACAGATTCGGTTTCGATGGATTCCAAACCAATTACATCGTCGAGGAATTTCAGGTAATTATCCCAGGGACCTTCTGTGAAATATTGAGGACCAATATCCACATTACAAGTAATACCTTTTTTATTTACAATTTCAACTGTCTTGGCATTTCCTCCCAGAAAATCTTCTTTTTCATAAATAGTAATTTGAGCAGAGGGGTCAAACTGATGAATATAGTAGGCACTGGCGACACCTGCTATTCCTCCTCCAACAATAGCTACTTTTGTTTGAGAAAGAATCATTTTACAGGTAAAAACGATAATAAATAGTAGTATAAATTGTTTCATATATAAATATAGTCTGTGAATTTATGGAAATTTACAGGAAAAACAATCTCAATGTAAAAGAGGATAAAAGATGAGTAAGAAGAAAAGAATAACTATTCCAAGCCCTTGCAATCAGCAGTGGGAATTCATGACCGAGTTGGAAAAAGGAAAGTTATGTAGTGTTTGTGATTATAAAGTACTTGATTTGACAAACTGTTCGGAAGAAGAGATTGTAAAATATCTGGAAAATAAAAGTACAAAAGTTTGTGGAAGAGTTCGTGTCGAACAACTGAATACAAACAGGAGTAACAGACGAATAACTTCTTTCTATCCGATCATTCAATCAGTGATTGCAAGTTTTTTAATGACAGGGAATGTAGGTGCTGCGATGAAACCTGATAGGGCTGCTTTACAACAGGGAATGTTTACTGTTGTAAAGGTTGGAAAGAACCATCTAGATGAACGGAAACCTCAGGATTCACTTCGGATTATCAGGGGGAGGATACTGGATGAATCAGGAGAGCCACTTCCTTTTGTCAAAGTAGAATTAGTAGGAACTGATATCGTCGTTCAAACAACCTTTGAAGGAGAGTTTGAAATGGAGGTCCCCGAAATGCTGAAGATGAAAATAGTAGTCCTCAAGGCTGGGTTTTTAGGGTACGAAAGTGCAGAGTTTAGAGTAAAAGTAAAGGATCTTCCTGTTAAACGTGACTTTTATCTAACAGAAACGAAAGCTTTCATCATTGGAGAGGTATTGATTATTGAAGCTGAGTAATTTTTAGTTACTCAGCTTAAGAGTTGATTATCTTACCTTTTTCCTCCACTATAAGTCATAGCTTCTCCTTTTCCGAAGCTATAGCTGAATCCGAGTGTGATAAAACGTCCTCTTTTTGAAAAACTATACAGATAATAAGAGGGTTGATCCACAATGCTTTCACGAATTCTTGAAGCAAAGATATCCCGGATACTCAGATTGATAACTCCTTTCCCTTTCCAGAGCCTTTTACGAATACCAGCGTCAACGAACGCAAATCCGGAAACTTTTCCCTGTACGGTTTTGTAAGCTGACTGATAATTGGAATTAATTTCCAGATCAATGTCTGCCGGAAGTTTAAATTTCACAGTTAGTTTACCAGACCACTGACTTCCTTCAAAGTCGAAATTCTGATTTTCAAAAACACCTTTACGTAAAAAGTACCCGTAATTGGCTTCTCCATTCAGCGTAAGCCATTTCGTAGCGGTGTACTTCGCATTAATTTCTCCCCCTGTTTTGTGCCGGATTCCTACATTAATAGGGGTTGTGATATTTACATTGTTTTCAAAATAAGAAACACGTTCTGTAACATTAGTCGTGTAAAGATAATAGCCACTTATATTAAGCGATAATTTTTCAAACAGGAAAACCCCGGTGAGTTCATACGAATCGGCAAATTCAGGTTGCAAATCCGGATTACCGGTTCGGATATTGTATGTATTGCGAATGTTGAAGAAAGGATTCAAATCCCACAAACGTGGGCGGAAGATGCGTCGGGAATAACCCGCCTGAAGAGAAAACGCTCTCGAAATTTTATAGGAAGTGTGTAAAGAAGGGAAGAAGTTGGTGTAGTTTTGTGTATTTCTTTCGTTTGTATTTGTCAAAAGTGTTTTAAGGTCTGTATTTTCTAAACGTACTCCCAACTTTACCCCCCATTTTTTACCTTCATAAGATCCGGTGGTGTATATCCCTAAAACTTTTTGATTGTACTCAAAGTTATTTGTCAAACTGGTGTCCGGTATCCAGGAGTCACCTAACTGATTGTCTACAGAGTAATCATTTCCAACATCATTAATCTCATACAATGCTCCTGTCTCTAATGTAATTGTTTTGGTAAGCGGGTTGGTATAGTCCAGTTTAAATGTATAATCTGCCTGATAGAAATCTGTTGCTGTTCGTTGGCTGGGATCACTGGCTATTCCGGTCAGGTACTCATTTTCAAAATCTGAAGACTGGTCTTTGCCAAAGAAACTTCCCAGTGTACTGAACTGAAGAATGTGTTCTTTATTATTCGTGAATGTTTTCTGGTATTGCAGGTCATATTGCCATTTGGGGTTCGTAGCTTTTGTTTTTTCCGTTCTGTTATAACTTGAAGAAAGTTCCTGATTTTCGTCGTACAGATAAAAAGCTGTTTGAGTAGGATTGGTTTCCAGTTCATAAGCGAAGTTCCCTGATAATGTCAAGACATTGCGTTCATTGATGTGGTAGTCGGTACCAATGGTAATATTATAGAAATTTTCGTTTTTGATACTGTTACCTTCGCTTTCTATTCGATCACCGGAAGTAATATTCCGGTTGGTACTTTTACTTTCCCAGGGCATTGAACGATAACCGGCGCCAAATTGTGTAAAGAAGTTGAATTTTTCCGTTCGCAAATTAAGACTCCCTCCAATACTATGATTGTTTGGGTAACCTGTATTCAGAGAGATAGATCCGTTGATTCCCTTTTTTTCTTCCTTCTTAAGAACAATATTGATAATTCCGGATGTTCCTTCAGCATTGTATTTGGCAGAGGGATTGGTAATCACCTCTATTCGCTCTACCATGTCAGCTGTAATTGTACCAAGTGCATTTCCCTGTTCATCAGCAAGGACAGATGGTTTTCCATCAATCAGAATTTGTACGCCTGTATTTCCCCGCAAGCTAATCTGACCTTCTATGTCCACATTCACCGAAGGAATATTATTTAATATTTCAAGGGCCCCCATTCCTGTACTACTGATGTCTGAACCTACATTATAAACACGTCTGTCGAGTTTAAATTCCATTGTAGAACGTTCGGCTGTTACCTGCACCTGTTCCAGAATTTGATTATCCCGGAACAATTTGATTTCACCAAGATTAATATGGGGCGTGTTGAAACGAATCGTACGGATGGTATCCGGAATATAACCGACAGATTTAATTTCGAGATAAACGGCAGACGAATCGGTTCCTACTTTAAAATTTCCTTGATCGTTTGTAGTTATTCCGTTGAGAATAGTATGTGTTACTGACGAATGAACAATAACGGCAGCATAGGGGACAGCCTCTCCTGTTTCTCCATCCGTTAATTGTCCGCTGATTAACCACTTTTCGCTTTGTGCCAAACTATTTCCCGAAAGAACAACGATACCAATTGAAGCAAACAATTTGATCAGGGATTTCATGATAAATACGATTTACTGGTTCTAATTTTTTACAAAGTAGGGGATAATCTTTCTGGTAAAAAAGAGGGGTTGGTTCAACGACATATTTTTTCCCCTCAACGACAGAATATGCAGAGTGTATTGGTCGTACACCCCCTTAATCATGTCGTTGGAGTAACTTTGTTTCAGAAGCTTACTACTTATACGTATTTTTACAGAGATGCAAATGGTAAAAAGAATTCGTAACCCCAGAATACAGGAGCTTTTATTCCAGTGTATTTTATTGACAGTGGTTTTCATTTTTTATTCATTTGACCACCGCAGACGGGATTTCAGAGTGGATATTCAGGAACTTGTTTTCTTTCTGAATTACGTTCTGGCAGCTTTCTTCATTAATTATTATTTGTTACCACGTTATTTGTACCGCAAAAAATATCTGTTGTTTGTCGGTTGGATCGTTTTGGTGATCACTTTTGTAATTGTTATGGAGGAAGGTGTTCTGGAGAAAATTTATTATCCGGATACTAGAGGAACCCATTTTCCCGGAGTGTTTTTCAATTTAGTAGGAGCTCTTCCAACAATCACAATCTTAACCGGGTTTAAATTTGCGTGGGATGCTCTTACCAAACAAAAGCAATTAGAGCAGTTACAGGTAGCGGTAAAAGAAAGTGAACTACTTTATCTAAAATCTCAGATTAACCCACACTTTTTATTCAATAATCTGAACAATCTATATGCGTATGCTCTGGAAAAATCGGAAAAAACACCCGGTATTATTCTTGAATTGTCAGGAGTGCTACGTTATATGCTTTATGAATGTCAGGAGAAATTCGTTCCATTGAAAAATGAGTTAGAGCAATTGGGGAATTTTATTAATCTGAGTCAATTGCAATTTGAAGAGAGAGGAGAAGTGATCTTTGAAGTAACGCGCCCACTACCTGCCGGTTATCGAATTGCTCCGTTGATATTATCCGTTTTTGTTGAAAATGCATTCAAGCACAGTTTATCCAGCTAAAGCAAGAATATAAAGATAGCTATCCATGTTAAGGTGGATGAGAGTGGACACTTATGGTTTACCTGTACAAACAGTTTTTCGGAGCAATCCAATACTAATGACCTATCCAAAGGGATTGGTTTGGAGAATGTAAGGAAAAGGCTGGATTTATTATACCCGGCTGCCTATGAGTTGGATATCTGCGCAAAAGAAGAATGGTATAAGGTTGATCTTCGCTTGGATCTGAAAAAAGGAAAAGAATGAATTGTATCATAGTAGAAGATCAGGCACCGGCGCAGCGTGTACTAAAAAAATACATTTTGGATTATGGTAACCTGAACCTGCAAGGAGTTTTTACAGATCCTGTTGAGGCTTTAGAGTATCTTGACAATGAAACTGTTGATCTGATTTTCCTTGATATTCATTTACCAAAACTATCCGGAATAGATTTTCTGGAAGCTCTTACTAATCCTCCTGCAGTTATTTTTACAACCGCTTTTTCGGATTATGCCGTTCGGAGTTATGATTTTGATGCAATTGATTACCTGGTAAAACCTTTTTCATTTGAGCGTTTTACGAGAGCGGTAGAAAAGGCCAAACAAAAGCAGGAATCTATTGATAATGGAAAACTGTTTTTTATAAAAACGGGACATGAATATGTTCAGATCAGGAGTAGTTCCGTTTCTTATATCTGTTCGGATATGGATTATACAGAATTTCATTTTTCAGATAAAAAGTTGCTCTCTTCTGAGACACTGACGTATTGGGAAGGTAAACTGGCAGATCTTGGATTTATTAGGGTTCATAAGTCTTACCTTGTAAATAGTAGTAAGATAACAAAGGTTTCCGGAGGTCAGGTTGTTGTGGAGGGAGATCGCCCTATCCCTATAGGAAGAGCCTATAAAGACTCATTTTTAGCGAAATACGTGAAACAATAATCTTTAATGATTAGTATTTAAATTTTTATTTGATTATTTTTTAATCAAATAATTGTATTTTTGTCTGAAAGATTAGTTGAATGTCCGACAGACAGCAAAAAACAAAAGGGCAGGGTGCTTTTATAAATCCTGAAAGTCGATTTCTGAAGAACAGGGATGGTGACGCATTTGATGATTTGCAGTTTGAAGAAGTTGAAAATCGTAAGACAACTTTCATAGAAGTATACCCGAAAACAATTATAAACAAGGTTAAAAGTCCTGATATCCCGTTATCTTATTCCATGAATCCCTATCAGGGGTGCGAACACGGATGTACCTATTGTTATGCACGCCCTACACATGAATACTGGGGGTACAGTGCCGGTGTTGACTTTGAACGGGTAGTACTGGTGAAAAAAAATGCGCCTGAATTGCTCGAGGAAACTCTGCGAAAAAGAAATTGGGAAGTGAAGACAATTATGTTGTCCGGTAATACAGATTGCTACCAACCTTGTGAAAAGAAGTTGGGGCTGACGCGTAAAATGTTACAGGTTTTACTTGATTTTAAACATCCTGTCGGAGTGATCACCAAAAATGCATTGATTGAAAGAGATGCAGATATTTTACAGGAGTTAGCCCGGTTGCAACTTGTGGGCGTAAGTATCAGCATAACGACTCTCAAAGAGGATTTGCGGAGAAAGCTGGAACCCAGAACTGCTTCTGCAAAAAAGAAACTTCGGACTATTGAATTGCTGGCTGAGAAAGGAATACCTGTAAATGTTATGTTGGCACCTGTTATTCCTGCTCTGAATGAGGAAGAAATATTTTCGATATGCAAAGCTGCTTCGGAGCATGGAGCCACTAGTGTCCATTATCAGATTGTGCGATTAAACGGTCCGAACGAAGCTATTTTTTCCAACTGGCTTTCGCATCATTATCCGGATCGTTCTGAAAAAATACTGAATCAACTGCGTTCTATGCATGGAGATGCTGTGAATAGTTCTGTTTTTGGTAAAAGGATGAGAGGGGAAGGACATTTTGCTGAAAACATCCGCCAACAGTTCGCAGTTGCACAAAAGCGATTTTTTTCTGAAAAACAGACCAATCATTTACGAACTGATTTGTTTTGTCCACCTTTACAGGAAGGTGATCAACTGACTTTATTCTGAAGCAAGATAAAATAAACCGAAGACTATTGGCGTTGAATTAGAAAACAGGTATATTAGAACCGGACAACTGCGGATTACTGTGTGGTAACAACTTTTGCTGAGCAATAACTGTTACAAATTGTGTGCTATGCTATTATCGAAAAACAACGGGTAATTCCTTATAAGGAGTTATAATTTTTTTGATAAATAGTATAAAGAATGAGATCAGAATTGTCGTATGTTACTGGTGAATCAACTATTCCATTATTAGGGGAAACAATCGGGCAGAACCTTGCCCGCACTGTAGCCAGATATCCGAATCATGATGCTTTAGTATGTGTGGAACAGGGCTGTAGATATACTTACAGTGAGTTTTATGCGGAAACGACAAAAGTAGCCAGAGGACTACTGGCTGTAGGTGTTAATTCTGGAGATCGCGTCGGAATATGGAGTCCGAATCGTGCAGAGTGGGTACTTATTCAGTATGCCACAGCGAGAATTGGGGTAATCCTCGTAAACGTAAATCCGGCTTATCGTATTGGTGAGTTAGAGTTTGTTATTAATCAATCGGGGATAAGTACGATGATTGCTGCAACACAATTTAAGTCCAGTGATTACGAGAGTATGCTGAATGAAGTGAGCAAGAAAAGTGAAACACTGAAAAGAGTTTACTTTTTGGACAGAGATTGGGATGCGTTAGTAGAGAAAAGCAGTGAGGTGAATGATGATCAGTTGTTTGCAGTTGAGAATGCAGTACAGTTTGATGATCCGGTTAATATTCAGTACACATCAGGAACAACAGGGTTCCCTAAAGGCGTTACATTGTCTCATCATAACATTCTAAACAACGGCTACTTTATCGGTATCCGGATGAATTACACCAGTGAAGACAGGGTTTGTATTCCCGTTCCTTTTTATCACTGCTTTGGTATGGTGATAGGTAACCTGTGTTGTACAGCACATGGAGCCTGTATGGTAATTCCGTCAGAAAGCTTTACTGCTGAGAGTGCACTGAAAGCAGTTGAGAAGGAAAAGTGCACATCATTATATGGGGTACCTACTATGTTTATCGCAGAACTTAATTTCCCTCATTTTGAAGACTATAATTTATCGTCTTTGAGAACCGGTGTTATGGCAGGTTCTCCTTGCCCGGTAGAAATAATGAAACAGGTGCAGACAAAAATGAATATGAAAGAGGTGACCATTTGTTATGGAATGACAGAGACCTCCCCGGTATCTGTACAGACAAAAATTGGTGTTCCTATGGAAAAACAAGTAAGTACGGTAGGAACAGTACACGATCATCTTGAAATAAAAATAATTGACCCGGAAACCGGGCACATTGTTCAACGAGGTGTCGCGGGCGAGTTATGTACCCGTGGGTATTCAGTTCTTCTGAAGTACTGGAATAATCCCGAAGCTACCCGTTCCGTACTGGATGATGCTAGGTGGATGCATACAGGAGATCTGGCAACAATGGACGATGAGGGATATATAACGATTACAGGGCGTATAAAGGATCTGATCATCAGGGGTGGTGAAAATATTTCCCCGAAGGAAATCGAAGATTTTATTTACAAACATCCGTCCGTAGAGGATGTTCAGGTAATCGGAGTGCCGAGCGAAAAATACGGAGAAGAAGTGATGGCATGGGTAAAACTAAAACAGGGAGAACCTATTTCAGAACAGGAACTTGCAACATTTTGCAAGGAACACATTGCTTATTACAAAGTACCGAAGTACTGGAAGTTTGTGGAAGATTTTCCTATGACAGTCTCTGGGAAAATCCGAAAAATAGAAATGAGGGAGATTGCAGCAAAAGAGCTGGGACTTGCTTCAGAGTAGAGACTATTAATACATGAGTGGTATCTGTTTTTCTGATGAAAGTACTTTCTTTGTTAACGATCAAATCAGAAAAACATGAACCGGATTTTTAGTACACTAGTAATCATTATTTGTTCTTCAGGCTTACCGTCTTATTCTCAGGGTAATGACGTGATTTATCAGTATGAAACTAATATAGAGGAAGTAGAAGATGATAAGTTACAGGTCAAATTGACAATTGGTGGACTATCAGAAGAGACGCTAACGTATTGTTTTCCTAAGATTATTCCCGGGATTTATGGAGCCATGAATTTTGGTCAGTATATTAGCTCATTTCAGGTGTATGATAAAGCCGGGCAATTGATGGAGGTTCAGAAAACGGGTGAGAATTGCTGGGAAATAACCAAAGCAAATCAGATAGCTTCTTTGTCCTATCTGGTGGACGATGCCTGGGAGAAGTTTGATGATACCATGGAAAGAGGGTTTTATCGTTCAGCAGCCAGTTCTTTTGGAGATAGTGTATATGTTATCACGCCACACAGCTTGTTCGGGTATTTCAGAGGGTATACAGACCATGCGGTAGAGGTGAAAGTAAGGAAGAAAAAAGGGATTTATCCGGCTACCAGTCTGACTAAAACGATGGCAGAAAAGGAAGATGTGTTTTTTGCAGAGGACTATCATCAGTTGGTAGATAACCCGATTTTATATGCAAAACCGGATACAACCAGTATCGAACTTCCCGGTATTTCTGTAGAAGTGGCTTGTTATTCAACTTCGGGGGGATCTATTTCAGGAGCCATTGCAGAATATATACGTCCCCTGCTACAGGGGCAGGCAAAATATCTGGATAACCAATTGCCAGTTGATAAGTACACATTTATTATTTATCACAACTTTAGACCAGGATCGACTTCTATATTGGGAGACGGATTAGAACATTCTAATTCGACATTGATTCTACTGTTTATGCCGTTGGATATGGAGGTAATTCGTCAAAATGTATACGGGATAGCAAGCCATGAGTTTTTCCATACACTGATGCCGTTAGGGTTACATTCCCATGAAATAGAGAATTACGATTATAATGAACCGGAATTTTCAAAGCATATATGGTTATACGAAGGAATGACAGAGTACTTTACTATACACATGCCGGTTTGGACAGGTCTTGGAAGTGTTCAGGAATTTCTGGATGAAGTAGCCGTAAAAGCGGATGCCATGAAAGAGTTTGATCCGGAACTATCTATTACGAGTTTAAGTCGTAACCCTATGGAAAATCAGGATCAATACTACAATGTTTATCTAAAAGGAGCTTTGTTGAACCTGTGTCTCGACGTGTACCTGAGAGAGTGGTCGAAAGGAAAGTACGGAGTGAAGGATATGGTGATGCAATTAATGCGAAAATACGGAAAAGACCAGCCTTTTGAAGATGATACCTTTTTTGAGGAAATTATAAGTGTAACCGGGTTTGATGGGGTAAGGGAGTTTATCAATAAGTACATTGAAGGTACAGAACCGTTACCTCTTGAAGATGTTTTGAATAAAGTAGGGTATACACTAAACAAAGGAAAAATCGTAGAGATGGATCATCCTACTCCGGAACAGTTGAAGTTAAGAAAGAGTTGGTTGAACTAATTCGTAACTTTACACTTGTTAAGTAAATACCGAACACAACAAACATGCAGTATATTACCATCCGGAACAGAGAAATTTATAAATTACAGATTATAGCCAGCAGTGTAGTAGCTCTTTTTATCTTTTTCTTATCAGTTTACAGCCTTTGGGGATTGTTTGGCTTTTTGTTGGTCATTCTTTTGTTGACAAGAACGACAGGAGTAGAGTTGGATGTGAAGAATAAGAAGTTCAGAAAATACACATCTTTTCTAAATACAAGGAAGGGGGATTGGAAACCTATAAAAGAGGGGATGCATCTGGTGATAATGATCAAAAGGGGTGTAAAAACAACAACAGGTACATTAGCGACTTCTTCGTTGAAAACAAAAGGTGGGTTTAGTGAGTTGTATCTGATGAATGCTACTCAAACGTATCGTTTTTATATCAATTCTTCTGAAAATCATGAAATGATAGAAAATCAGGCTAAAGAACTTAGTAAACGATTGGGGGTAACTATAGAGAAGTATAATCCAAGAGGGAGAAGGAGATAAATTACGTAAGCTGTATTTTTACCATTTAGTCAATGAACACTGCCGATAATCAGATTATTCTGGCTGGATGTACATTGGAAGGGATTAAAAAAATGAGAATAAGTATATTTGGTGCGCCAAAAAGAAACGACTTGTTACATTTAATAAAAACCATCTTTTTTTTACTGCTTGTATTCATCTTACCAATTACTATAAATACAGTTACGGCGCAGAAACAGCATGTGAATGACTCCATCTTTTCTGTTTTGGATTCTTTGGCTAAACAACAGATTGATACAGATTTGGATCAGGCTTTACTAACTTTAGAAGCACATAGAAAACAGGCTGAGAAATACAATAATTTATACCAGTTAGCTTTAGCTTACAGAAACTATTCCTTGTATTATTTACAACAGGCGGATTATCTTAATTCTTCCCGATATTCTCTAGAATCAATAAAACTGGCCAAAGAAAACGGGTTCACGCGACTCATGGGAGTGAACTATAATAACCTGGGAGTCATTGCGATGCGTCAAGGTGATTTTGAGAATGGAAAAGAGTATCTGGAGAAAGCAATTGCTATCTACGAACAACAGGAATATAAGATAGATGCACTTTCACATAGTTACCAGACATTAGCTGCAATCTCCTACTCGGAAGGAAAGTTGGATAAGGCACAACAGCAATTCGAATTGGGATATAAGTATGCGCTTCGGACTAATAACATAAAGACATTGGCTTCTTGTAGTAATGGCCTTGCAGCGTTACACTTTAGAAAGGAAGAATATCAGAAAGCTCTAAAAGGGTATCAGAAAGCTTTAAGTTATGTGCGGCAGTTTGAAAACGGAGATAAAGAAACCGCAGGGATCTTGAACAATATAGCAATAGTGTATCGTAATATGGAAAAATACGACAAGGCTATAGAAACACTGAAAGAAAGCTTGGTATTAGCCAAAAAAAGTGATTCAAAAGAAGATATCAAAAAGACATATTCTTTACTGAATAAAGTTTATAAAGCTAAAGGAGATCTTTCAAATGCCCTGATTGCTTTGGAATATTTTACAGCTTATAGTGATAGTATTGTCGACCAGAATACAGTAAATGAAATTTATCGATTGCATGAGCAGTTTCAGGCTTCCGAACGAAAAGCTGAAATCGAGCAATTAACGAATGAGAATGATAATCTGGAAAAACATGCGGCACTCCGGTTTACCTTGTTTGTCGTTTCCTCTCTTTTATTGATCGCAACTTTGTTATTTGTATATTTTTATAACAGACAATCCAAGTTGAAAATTAAGGTCAAACAACAGGAATTGGAGCAAAAAGTATTACGTGCTCAGATGAATCCGCACTTTATCTTTAACAGCCTGAATAGTATTCAACGGCTATATATTGAAGGAAAAGAAGATCTGGCAAATGATTACATGGCAGATTTCTCCCATCTCTTACGTGGAATACTTAATAATAGTGGGAAGAATGCAATTTCTCTCGAAGAGGAAATCCAGATTACAGAATTGTATCTTCAATTGGAACAAATGCGGACGGATAATCAGTTTGTATTTACGATCCACTTGTCTCCTGATGTTAATCCTAAAAAGCTAATTCCACCTTTAATCATTCAACCCTATGTTGAGAATGCAATATGGCATGGAATTCTTCCTAATAAGAAGAAAAAGGGGAATATCCGGATTGAAATAGAACAACCCGATTCATCTATCTTTACTTGTAGAATAACAGATAATGGAATAGGGTATTCGACCAGTATTCAACAAAAAGAGAATAAGAAAAATACTTCTAAAGGAATGGCTATTACCGCCCAACGACTAGGCGGTGAAAAGGCAGTAGTGATTGAAAGTAAAGAAGAGGGGGGGACTACTATTTGTTTAACCATACCAATTATCAGATAATGATACGAGTTGTAATTATAGATGATGAAAAAGATGCCCGGTTTTTATTGAAAAATCTGGTACAAAAAAAACTAAGTGAAGCACTGGTTATTGTTGGTGAGGGGGATGATGTCGAGACTGGGTATTCCATTATTAGGGAAAAAAAACCGGATCTGGTTTTCCTTGATGTACAGATGAAAACGGGAACAGGTTTTGATCTGCTCGAAAAATTTGATCAGATAGATTTCGAGGTTATTTTTATTACAGCCTATAATGAATTTGCTATCAAGGCATTTCGATTCAGTGCATTTGATTATTTGTTGAAACCCATTAAATCGGTTGATCTTATCCAAAGTGTTGAAAAACTGGCTGAAAAAACACGACAACAAAAGATGGAACGGGATAAACGGGTACGGATTCTTGTTGAAAATTATGGTGCTGATGGAGAAATTCAAAAACTGGTTGTGAATAATGTGGATGGTTTCAGGGTGTTGGAAATTAAATCAATCATACATCTGGAAGGAGACAGAAACTATACCCATATTATAATGAAAGATGGAACCAAAGTAACCACAAGTAAAAATCTGGGTGAATATGAACGTTTGCTTTCTGAACAGGGTTTTTTTAGAATTCACCAAAGTACGGTTATCAACCTGCGCCATGTGACAGGGTTTAAAAAAGCTGATGATGGATATGTGGAAATGGTGAATGGATCAGAGTTAAAAGTAAGCCGTAGCCGAAAACAGGATTTCATAGCCCGATTTAGTTAATTACCGATTGATAATTAGATTCCACCAACTTTTGTAAATAGACTGCCAACTACATAAATCTACTTTTATAGAGTTTATACTTCGATATATTTGAAAACCAAAATGAATAAAAACAGAAAAATGAATAAACGAATACGATTACAGGTTTTTGCAGCTTTTGTCTTGTTAACCACTTTTTCTTTTGCTCAACCTACCTATGAATGGAGTTATTCCGATGGGACGGCATCTAGTGATGGTGGATATGATGTCCATATAGATAATGCAGGGAATAATTATATGCTAGTTGCAAGGTATAATGCTACATCAATTCCTTCGGCAAGAATGTATAAAAAGGATCCGGCTGGAAATCTGCTTATGATGAAGACATTAACAAGTAATTTGGGAGTTCGTTTTTTTGAAATGACAACAGATGCTTCTGGAAACATTTATCTTACGGGAGAATTTGAAGGAACTACTGACCTTGACCCTAACAGCGGTGTAGAATCAGCTACTTCTCAAGGTGATTCAGATAGCTTTATATTGAAATTAACTGCGTCAGGAGCTTTCGATTGGGTGAAAACGTTTGGAGGATCGGATAGAGATCAACCACGATCAATTCAGGTTGCCGCAGATGGATCTGTCTATACTGTTGGCTCTTTTTGGGGGACCGTTGACTTTGATCCTGGTGCAGGAGTTGCATCTTTGTCATCCGAAGGAAACAGTGATGTATTTATTCAAAAATTAGATAACAATGGGGATTTCCTTTGGGTAAAGCAGTTAGGAGGTGCGGGATATGACACAGGAGTTAGTTTGATTTTGGACGAACTTGGAAATCCAATCGTAACAGGAGCGGTGCAAAGTACGGTAGATCTTGATCCTGGTGTAGGAACGGTTTCTTATACTTCGAATGGATTTAAAGATGTATTTATTCTTAAATTGAATACATCAGGAGACTATATATGGAGTAAAACGATTGGTGGGGTTAATAGTGATACTTCGCGTGATATTAATATAAATTCCGCAGGAGATATTGTAGTAACGGGAGAATTCAGAGGAACTGTGGATTTTGATCCTAATGCCGGGGTTTCAGAGTTAACTTCTATTGGATCTCCGTATGATTGTTTTGTACTTCAGTTAGATGCCAGCGGGAACTACTTATGGGCAAAGAATTTTGGCGGGGTTGGCGGTCATGGATCAGGTGCCGGAATTGCAATAGATGCTGATGATAATGTTTATATAACAGGTGATTTTGACGAAGCATGTGATTTCGATCCGGGAGCAGGTGAGTATATTTTAGACGTACCCGATGAGGATTACTTTGTAGTAAAGCTGGATGTAACTGGTGATTTTGTTTGGGCGTTTAATTCCGGAGGACTGGTGCCCGCAAATGGAGAAAGTATCGCTGTTGATGCAAATAACAACGTTTTAGTAGTAGGATCTTTTAGGGGAATACGTGATTTTGATCCCGGGACAGGTGAGCATACTATGACTTCAAATGGAGGATTTGACTATTATCAGTTAATGCTCTCTCAAGCCTGTATAACAACTACAATAACACCTGATGTTACATCGCTAACAGCAATCAGTGATGAATGTAGTGTTAGTACTTTGGTAGCTCCGACTGCTTCTACAAACTGTGGAGAAGTAATCACCGGGACACATGATGCAACACTCCCGATTACCACAACAACCACTATCACCTGGACGTATGATGACGGCAATGGAAATACTTCTACCCAAACACAGGAAGTCATTATTGACGATGTAACTTCTCCGGTAGCCGATGTTGCTACACTATCCGATATTATAGCAGAATGTGAAGTAACCAGTTTAACAGCACCGACAGCGACTGATAATTGTACTGGAGCAATCACCGGGACAAATAACGCTACACTCCCCATTACCACAACAACCACTATCACCTGGACGTATGATGACGGGAATGGTAATACAACTACCCAAACGCAGGAAGTCATTATTGACGATGTAACTTCTCCGGTGGCAGATGTTGCAGCACTATCCGATATTACAGCAGAATGTGAAGTAACAAGTTTAACAGCACCAACAGCGACTGATAATTGTACAGGTGCAATCACCGGGACACATGATGCAACATTTCCCATTGCCACAACAACAACCATCACCTGGACGTATGATGACGGGAATGGAAATACTTCTACTCAAACACAGGAAGTCATTATTGACGATGTAACTTCTCCGGTGGCAGATGTTGCAGCACTATCCGATATTATAGCAGAATGTGAAGTAACCAGTTTAACAGCACCGACAGCGACTGATAATTGTACTGGAGCAATCACCGGGACAAATAACGCTACACTCCCCATTACCACAACAACCACTATCACCTGGACGTATGATGACGGGAATGGTAATACAACTACCCAAACGCAGGAAGTCATTATTGACGATGTAACTTCTCCGGTGGCAGATGTTGCAGCACTATCCGATATTACAGCAGAATGTGAAGTAACAAGTTTAACAGCACCGACAGCGACTGATAATTGTACTGGAGCAATCACCGGGACACATAACGCTACACTCCCCATTACTACATCAACCACTATCACCTGGACCTATGATGACGGAAACGGTAATACTTCCGTGCAAACACAAGATATTGTAATAGCATCTATTGATAATACCATAACACAGGAAGACGCACTAACATTGACCGCAAATGCTTCGGGATACTCCTATCAATGGTTGGACTGTAACAATGGTAATACACCTATCAACGGAGAAACAAATCAGACTTTTGTAGCTACAGATAATGGAAGTTATGCGGTTGAGATTGATAATGGAACGTGTATGGTAATTTCTGACTGTATTCAGGTTACATCTGTAGGAATAAAGGATAATGTATTCAATACAATACGTGTTTATCCGAATCCAACAAACGGACAGATTACGATTTCATCGGAATCTGAATTTATTAAAGTGATAGTAATGGATGCTTTGGGTAAAAAGGTGAAAGAAAAGAGTTTGGATTCAGTTAGTTCGTATACGGTTGAACTGCCAGAGGAACCCGGAATCTATTTTGTTTCAGTGAAAGTAAAAGGTAATGTATATACTACTAGAGTTGTAAAAATGTAAGTTTTTCGTTTAAACTGCTACAATGAAATGAGAGGTTGTATTAATTTACAATCTCTCATTTTTTTGTTAATATATTGGACTCTATTGTTTTACTCGTATCCTATAGTGTATCTTGCAGTAAAAACGAAATATGCTACTACGGTATGTGTTATTTTTAATTTTTTCGATAGGAGGGCTAAAGCATACTCTGACACAGAACACGGTGAACGGAACACTTAGTTTTGGAGGAATTGAGCGAAGTTATTCTTTTTATGTTCCAGCATCCTATACTCCAGGAACTCCTGCTCCGCTGGTAATTAACTTACATGGTTTGGGGACTGACGGAGCCTATCAGGCTCAATACCGTGATTTTAGACCGATTGCAGATACAGCGGGGTTTATTGTAGTACATCCAGACGGTTCTACCTTATTTGGTCAACGTTTTTGGAATTATGGTAATGTACTGGGATCAACCGTTGATGATGTAGGTTTTCTGGAGAGCCTGATTGACGTTATAGCAGCTCAGTATACAATTAATCAGGAAAGAGTGTATTGTGTAGGAATGTCAAACGGGAGTTTTATGAGCTATTATCTGGCCTGTCAAAGCAATCGGTTTGCAGCAATTGGCGCTGTAACAGGTTCTATGTCTGTTACAATGTACAATGATTGTATGCCTCAATACCCGATGCCTGTTATTCATATTCACGGAACGGAGGACGGAGTTAATCCCTATGGAGGAAATTCAACAATGAAAGGGATTGAAGAGGTTGTTCTCTTTTGGGCAAATCAAAACGGTTGCAATTTAACTCCCGAGGTTACTTCCGTTCCGGATAATAATACAAATGATAATGCAACAGCCCAACGAGTTGTGTATTCGGGAGGTATAAATGGGCATACAGTTGAGTTATTTAAAGTAATAGGAGGAGGACATACATGGCCGGGCACAGTTGTGCCGGGTTCAACGGGAAATGTTTGTCTTGATTTTAAAGCGGAGATTGAGATATGGCGTTTTTTCAACCAGTACCAACGGGCAGAGCAAGCTTCAATTCCCGAATTTAAGGAAAGCAATGTGACAGTTTGGCCGAATCCAACTTCTTTAGAGGCAATTTATCTGAAAGCGGAAGGAAATCCTATTCACACTATTGTAATAACAGATCAATCAGGCCGTGAAGTAGTCCGTCAAACAGGTGATGATATACAATCTGTTCGTGTCAGTAAACTAAGTCCGGGAAGTTATTTATTAAAAGGAGCGGGGAAACAGTATTCGTTTTCTGAGAAACTCATTATTGTAAAGAAATAGTGGGGTTTTTGAAGCAGGTCTACTTCATCTGTGAAATGAAAGTGAGTTAGTCAGACATACTCTTAAGGTAGATCGATACTATCTTAGCTCCTAATTCAGAAACATGATCACCATCTGGTATGTAACAATTTTCATTCAGCTTAAGTTCAGAAAGATCTAAATAATCAATTTTACTTTTAGAAAGTATTTCAAGTAATTTCTCTTGATACACTTTGGGGATTTTATTTTTATAGTAGTCGTGTAATGGAGTATTTAGAGCTGTTAGCTTTACATTTTTGGATTCGCAAAGCTTTTTTATTTGATCCAGATAATAAAGGTTGAGCTCAGAGAATGGGTATAGTCTATTATTATCGTAATATTGGTGCTGTATACGTTTGTTCATTGAGGAGTCAACAGCTTTAGTTTTTTTTACGTAAAGATTTTGATATTTCCCTTTAAAGTTGAGACCATTTGTGTCGGGATAAATGATTTTCACACCCTCATTAATAATGCTTTTCATGAAAGGAGTAATGTTCTTACCGCTTAAAAATAATAATTTAGCCTGTTTACTAGCAGGTAAAAGATGAAAATACTTAGGGGTTACAGATGCAGATAAATCACCATATATAAATTGATCATAATACTCCGATATGTTATGGTAACCAACACCCAGATAGACTTGTTTTATAGAGGGATTATGTTGTAGAAACATTCTGAGTTTGAAATACGAAAAGTATAAAGATTCTGAAGGTTGTCCCAAATTAATACTATTGGGTATGATATTATCATTGATTGCTTTTTGAATATGCGAGTCACCTATGTAAATAGTTGAAACATTTGGTTCCAGATAGTAAGCAGTAGATGTGTTGTTAACATAGTATGCAAAGAGACTATATGCTACTGTTAGTATAAGAACTGGTAACAAAAGGAAAAATAGGGTTTTCTTTAAAAATCGTCGCATCACTTGTGTTAGAATTGAAAATAAATGAATTGTTGTTCTTTACCGCTAAACCAGAAAATACAAAAAATAAGAAGGTAATACATTGTATATCTTATGGATCTATGCCACTTGAATCCTAATTTTTCCAAAGCATATTGTCCGTTTCTTCCAGTCCATTCAGTAACCAAGAATAAAATGAGAAGTAATAGGGTGATCTGGTAATCATAATTTTCAAGGTTTGGATATTCCATAACAGATGTAGAGAAGATTCCGGTAATGTAATTAAGAGCATGATCTATATTTTCTGCCCTGAAAAATATCCATGAAAAAACGGTTAATACAAATGTTATAGACATTGAAGATAGTTCTTTTATAGAAGGGAAATATTTTCCCTGTGCTACAGTCTCTAAATTTCTTCTGTTTGTATTTGTTAACAGGAGTGGTAAAAAATAAACAGCATTTAAAGCCCCCCAAACAATGAAAGTCCAGTTGGCTCCATGCCAAAACCCACTTACAATGAATATGATGAATGTATTTCGAATTTGAATCAGTTTTCCACCTTTACTTCCTCCTAACGGGATGTATAAATAATCTCTGAACCATGTGGATAATGAAATATGCCATCTTCTCCAAAATTCGGCTATGTCTCTAGAGAAATAAGGGAAAGAAAAGTTTTTCATGAGGTCAAACCCGAAAAGCCTAGCAGTTCCAATTGCTATATCTGAATACCCTGAAAAATCTCCATAGATTTGGAAGGTGAAAAACAAGGCACCTAAAATTAAAGTACTACTATTCAGGTCTGCATAATTTGTAAAAATATAGTCTGCGATTTCTGCACAACTGTCAGCTATTACAACTTTTTTAAAAAGTCCCCAGAGAATTTGGCGTAAACCATCTGTTGCTTTGGAATAATCGAAAATGCGGCGTGTATAGAACTGAGGTAATAAGTGTGTGGCTCGTTCTATTGGACCGGCAACAAGTTGAGGGAAAAAGCTCACAAAAGCAGAAAAAGCGATTAAGTCATTTGTTGGTTCAAGCTTTTTTCGATACACATCAATTGTATAACTAAGAGTTTGAAAGGTGTAAAAGCTTATTCCAACAGGAAGTATTATGTGAAGCGGTTCAGCGCTTATTTTTACCCCAAAAAATGAAAAAGAAGCAATGAAATTTTCTAAAAAGAAGTTATAATACTTAAAGAATCCTAAAAATCCCAGATTGACCAAAATACTTGTCCATAATAGAATTTTCCTTTTCAAGATATTGTTTTGTTTCCTAAGTTGAATTCCAATAAGGAAGTCAATCAGTGTACTGAAAATTATTAATGAGAGAAACCGCCAGTCCCACCAACCATAGAATAAGTAACTGGAAGCAACAATTAACAAGTTTTGTAGTCTGAGATTAGCATCAGAAATTAACCAGTAAAGTGCAAAAACTACGGGTAAGAAAATAGCGAAATCTATAGAGTTAAAAAGCATCTATTCTAATAGTTATTTTTTAAGAATACTTCTGTCAAATGTTTTTATATACTAAAGTGAGCTAAATTACTAAAAGTGTATCAATGAAAAGACCTCGCAGTAAAGAAGTCTGCAAGGTCTTGGGATATGAGGGTGATTGTAGGGAAACTGATTGTACTTATTTGGTGAGAATTTTTGCAAGTTGATCAATTACTGCACTTCCACTCGAAAGTTTGATCTCACCAATTTTATCTGCTATTTTTTCAATGTATTCCATTTCTTTTAGTTTCATCAGTACTTCGTTTTCTTCCATTAGTTTGGCTGTGTTTAACATTGTTCTGGTGGAAGCAGTTTCTTCTCTTCGGGCTATAACATTAACCTGAGCTCTTTTTTCTGCAATCAAAACCTGATTCATAATTTCTCGTACCTCACCAGGAAGTATGATGTCTCTGATTCCGGCATCTGTAATGGAAACGCCAAGTGCATCAGTACTTGGCTGTAATGCCCCCAGAACAGATGTGGCAACTTTTTCTTTTGATTCCAATAGTTCATCTAGCGTTAATGTTCCTATAAACTCGCGCAAGGCAAGCTGACCTTTGGAGTAGAGTTGTTTCAAATAATCTTTGTTTTCGAGTAGAGCTTTAAAACAGTCAGTTACGCGATATTCTAATTGGAAATTTATGCGTACAGCTGCTTTATCTTTTGTTAATAGCTCCTGTCCTGAAATATCCATTTGTGTATTTCGCAAATCAATTTTTAATAATTCAAGTGATTTTGAACCTAACCAGTAAGCGAAACTTCCTCCGGAAAGTTCTTTTATATACTTTCCATTCTGAAATAACAATCCTTTCTCATAGCTTTCTACTTTGTAAATTGCTACATGATGTATAACGGATTGTTTTCTCAATATGGCTGTATCAATTGAAGTAATTTCTTCTGTAGAATTTAAATCATGAATCTGTACTTGTATATCTGTATTTCCCTTGAAGTAAAAGTAACTCCCAGTAGTTAATACCTGATTAAAATGATTTCGAACAAAGATCAAGGCTATTTCATTCTCTCTTACATTAATTTCACAAGTATTTTCCGAGAATACCTTGTTCTTAGATACCAGCTCCATATCAGGAAGAGTTTCATAAATTTTTAATCGATCATAAGATCTAATTGTCTCATTGAAACCTAGCCAATGATTTCCTTCCAGTGTTACCCGGTTAAAATTTTCATTTTTATAGATCAATCCAATTTTTAGTGAGCTTATTTTTACCCTTTTCATGTTATCTTTTTTTATTGTTTATCAAACAAGAGATGTTGTGAACTTTTCACCTGTCAATTGCGGATCGTACATTAAGCCTTGATTCAATTTTACGCTACTTATCTCAAATAAAAATGAAATTAGATTGGTGAAATTTTATTAAGGCGATATCCTGTTTAACCGGCGATTTTCAGATTGCATGTCCTAAAAAGGAACAAACTGAAAAGTCACAACATCCCGTGTGATTATTTTTAGAAGTAATCAACTTCTTTTGAAAACTGAATCCACTATTCAGCGCTCTACCAATTGAGCTATCCGCTTTTGCAGAGTGGGGCTCGAACCCACACAATTCAAGCTATTTCTCTACCAATTGAGATACTAACCTTTTGGTCAGGAAGGACTCGAACCTTCAACATATAGCTATAGGTGTTGATGGTTAAAGTGTAAGTAGCACCTGAAGCAGCAATGCTGAATCAGACTATTTGGTTATTCAGAAACCAGAATCGGGGACTTATACGGTAACCTATTCAACTTCTTTTGTGTTGTGACACAATATTTTAAAGAACGATTGTTTTATTGTCGTGTGAAGTGTTCACTTCTTTCGTTTTTTCCAAGGAGCATTTTTTTGCCAGTCACCTGCCATAATACACCCATACGGTTCTACTTCATCAATCACATTTCCAAGACCAAACTCCTTCATTTGGTTTCTAACGTTTTCGGCATTTTTATATGCACTCGGAAGTTCGGTAACGTCAATCTCATTGGAGAAAAAACGAACATCTAAACCTTCTGTTTCCTCATAAAATACTTCTTCGTTTGTTTTATGAGCTTTGTTTTTCCGGTGCTGTGTCCTACTGATGTTTCTCCCTGCTCCATGTGGCGCAAAACCGAGATTATTCCCCGTTGTTTCTCCATCAACAATCAATACAGGTTCAGACATATTTAGTGGAATTAATCGTGGACCTGTAACGTCATTCATAAATTTGGTATCCAACGGTGTTGCTCCTTTCGCATGATAAAACAGATCTTCGTCTTTGAATACAAAGTTGTGTTCATTCCAAAATCTATTAGTAACAGAGGCCCCCGCTCCGGTGGTAACCAACTCATGGATGGTTGTATGATTCTGTTTGGTCCATTCACGAATGATCTGTAAGGCCTCCCAATAGTTTTTACCTTCTTCGGTATCAAACGGAATCCACGCATTTTGCTTTAGTGTTTCAGGAGACAAGTCCTGTCTGAACTTCTCAGCTATTTTCATCCCCTGATTATAGAGCAACGCTCCGGGAGCACGTGAACCATGATGCGTCACAACAACCGTATTTCCGGTAGACTTTAAACGACCAACATACAGAAAGTGGTTTCCATCACCCTGTGTTCCCATATGTTCTTGAGCTAATGATAGCATTCGATCGGATTGTAGAAATGGGTTTGACATAAACTGCTCTTTTAATACAGTAGGAAGTGGAAATTGTTTTCCTCTTAATCTACCTCCGGGACCAAAGTGAGTGGAGGTGTGTGCTATATCAAGAATGTGTTTAGGATCTGTTTTTCCATAATCTGTCAACATAACCGAACAACAAATGTCTGCACTGTGCATTCCCGGATGAATCGCATTTTTTGCGACAGCAACGCCTCCTACTGGGATTTGTCCGATTGCTCCGGTAGGGCAGGCATCCGGCATAATCGTCCCACCTACAAGTGTCGGAGTTTTCATTAATTCATTCATAGTAGAGATCACCTGAGAAACGTTTTCGATCTCTGATTCATGTTCAGCACGGATATTAACAGAGAATGCTGTTGCTTGTTTTTTCAAAGCCAGCGGTTCAGGTAATTTAAACTGATCCAGATAATGAAGTAGTTTTTCTCCCTCCAGTTTATGTGTGTTGATATAATCCAATGCTTCTCCAAACCATTTTCCTGGTTGATACCCTAATTCGATTAATGTATTTCCGTCTGTTTTCATTTTTTTTCTTTTTTACTCCGCCAGCCCTATTGCCGACGGAGGATTTATGAATCGTTGAATATAAGAACAGGACAAAGGTTAACTGGATGTGCGCAATTATTTTGCGTAGAACCAAAAAGAATTATGATTTCTTTTTCGTAACCTTCTTTTTTTTCGTTTTGTTCACTTCTTTTTGAGGTGATTTTTTCTCTTCAATCCTGGTCTTAGCTTCTTTTAACGAGTTTTTGAAGTCTTGATTAAAACTAAATGATTCTGATTCTTTTAGTGTGTTGAGGGCTTCGTTGTACTCCTTTTTATACTCAAAATACAAAGCTTTGAGAAGAAGAAGTCCCCCTTTATCTGCACCTTTTACATCTAAGGCAAAGTCAATTAATTTTTTTGCAGCTTCAAATTCTTCATAGTTTAATAGCGCATTAATATAATACGGATAGACCTGAATGGCATAGAGATTACTTTGAAGTGCTTCTTCAAAATAACTGATAGCTTTGGGGTAGTCCTGTAGCTGTTCTGCATACATTCTTCCGTACAGACAAAGTGTATGGGGACATTGATTATCACTACTCAAGGCGTATTCCATTGCTTCAAAAGCTTGCGCCAGATCAAAAGGGTAAGCATCCAGTGCCTCCAAAAGGTATTTATTCATCTTTGGTTTCGTTTAATCTTGTTCGTAAATCCTGTTTTAGTAGCTGTCTTCGGGAGCCAAACTGTTTATTGTTTTTATTTGCCGAATCCTTGAATTGTAGGCTACTAAACACTCTGATGGGATTTCCTCTTTCAATTTCAATTTTCTCCTGCCAGTTCCTACTAGCTTGTTTCCCCGCTTCTTCCAGTTGCTGCTCCTCCAATTTTAATTGCAGCTTTTGCAATGCCAGTTTTTTATTTTGTAACTGGGAACGATGCGTGCTACTGGTAACACTGATTCCGGTAGGAGTGTGGGTAACACGAACGGCGGTACTGACTTTATTAACATGTTGACCGCCTTTTCCTCCGCTTCGCATGGTTTGAAATTTTAACTGATTCAAATCAATACTTAACAAATCAGTATTTTTTCTGAATTGTACGGCTACAAACCAGTTTTTTCGTTTATGATGTTTGCGGTACATAGAGGTTCCGGTCCACTGGATTGTTCCTTCCCATGATTTCTGCAAATGAATCAATTCATTTCCGGCAACAGACAGGCTTACTGAGTGATACGTCCCCGGTAGGTCTCCTTGTTGTTCGTCAATAATGTGATAGGTATAGCCCATACTCCTGATTTCGATCAGTATTTGCTTCAGAACCTGGGAAACGACCCAGCAGCACTCTGCCGGGCCTCTTCCTGATGATAGGGTTATAATTTGTGTGTCCATTTTGTTTTTGTTATTTGTCCATACGAACGATTTTTGGTTGAAATTCACCAATCACTTCTACCAATTCCTGTTGGTTGTTCATGACTGTATGAATATCTTTATACGCCATCGGTGCTTCATCTACATTCCCTCCGATTAACTCTATTCCATTGGTTTGGAGTAGTTTTTGGATCTCACTCTTCGTGAATTTGGATTTACACTGACTTCTGGAGAACATACGTCCGGCACCGTGAGAAGCTGAATTCAAACTATTTTCATTTCCCAGGCCTCTTACAATATATCCGGGAGCAGTCATTGATCCGGGAATAATTCCGAGAACTCCTTTTCCGGCAGGTGTAGCACCTTTTCTGTGAACGATACACTCTTCCCCGTTAACTTTTTCTTTCCATGCAAAATTATGATGGTTTTCAATGGTTACAGTGATTTGAGTTCCGAGCTCTTTGGCTATTCTGGAATGGATATTATCATGACACGCCTTGGCATACTCACCGGCCAGATTCATCGCAATCCAGTACTCCATTCCATCGTGTTTATCCATATCTAACCAGGCAAGGTGCTGTACCTGTTTAGGCAAGTGACATTGCTTTTTTGCCAGATGCGTATAATGCTGGGCGATATTGGCTCCCAACCCTCTGGAACCACTATGCGACAGCAAAGCCAGATATTCTCCCTGAGGAAGCTGAAGCTTACCATCTAGATAGAGATCTTCCCGCATAGTCACTACTCCGAATTCAACGAAATGATTTCCTCCTCCTGATGTTCCTAACTGTTGGTAAGCTTTTTTGAAAAGCTGCTTCAACAACGGAATTTCGCGAAACTCACTTCTCTCAAATATGGGGTGATCATGTTTTACCCTATGAGTTTCGTACATACCGAATTTAGTATGTTCGGAGAGTATCTTTTTCATTTGATCCGTTCGACCTTTGAAATGACTGGCAGGGAGGGGGAACACTGACATCGCCATTCTACAGCCGATGTCAACACCTACACCATAAGGAATTACTGCGTTTTTTGTTGCAAGTACTCCACCTATTGGTAGTCCGTAACCACCATGAGCATCAGGCATGAGTGCACCCCGTACCGCTATCGGAAGTTTCAACGAACCATAAAACTGATGTTTTGCCAGATCGCCAATTTCATTTTCTCCGAATATTTCGAAAGGAACACGATGTGATTGTAAGGTGTGCATTTCGAGTTCTACCGGATCCGTCATTGCTTCAATAATTTTTCCCCATACAGGGTCGTCTTTATAAGAGTCCTGATTGGCAATGACATCACTAAGTTCATTCAGCAATTTTTGTTTGTCACACTTTTTACGGTACCTGCTGATTTGTCCCAAAGCGATATTGATTGTATTGTTTTGTGGAAAACCCAGATTAACCAGATCTTTCCCTTTAATTTTCTTTCCCATTTTATCTGAAATAATAAATACTGTGAATGATGAGAAAAATCCTCTACAGAGTTAGATCTCATATTCAAAAAATAATAGAGTACAGTAGCTTAACCTACTGTCAAAAATTTTGACTTACATTTTTTTAAAGTAAATACGTAACACAAATTGATGGATTCAATGTTTCGAACTTACAACCCGTAAAATGGAGATAAAAAAAAGTCCGAAACTATTGCTTCGGACTTTCATAACAGAATATTTTAATCTATGAATTCCAAAGCACGCAAAGCACACGTCCCTGACCTGGCTCGCTGGAGAATATGTTAATTAAACTGAACATTTCGCTTTGGTTTTTTATTTGTTAATAGTAAACTTCAAACTTAAATCGGTTGCAAATGTAGAGTAAAATTTGTTTTCTCCAAAAGGAGAGACATTATTTTTAATGAAATAAGCTGTTAACTTTGACTATCGAATAGTCATTTTAGAACGATACTACAGATTATGGCTCAGAATAAAAATGCACTGATACGTTACAAAACAATTGATAAATGTCTGCAAAATCAGTACCATAAGTGGACATTAGAAGATCTTATTGAGGCTTGTTCTGATGCTTTGTACGAATACGAAGGCAGGGATGTTAATGTGAGTAAACGGACGGTTCAATTGGATATTCAATTGATGAGGAGTGATAAGCTAGGGTATAATGCGCCTATTGTGGTTTACGATAAGAAATATTATAAATACGATGACCCGGATTACAGAATGACAGATATTCCTTTGAATGAGGGAGATATGCAGGTACTTACGGAATCGGTGGAAATGTTGAAGCAATTCAGAGATTTTTCTTTGTTTTCGGAGTTGGGGGACATTATCCAAAAACTGGAAGATCGGATTTATACAGAGAAAACACATCAACCGGCAGTCATTCATTTAGACAAAAATGAGCGATTGAAAGGACTGGAACATCTGGACGCGCTGTACCAGGCTATTGTGAAAAAGTTGGTTTTGAAGATTCGCTACAAATCTTTTTCAGCTAAAGAGAGTTCGGAAATGACTTTCTATCCGTTTATTTTGAAAGAATATAACAACAGGTGGTTTCTTGTGGGAAAAAACAAACGCAATGGGAGTATTATAACCCTTGCTCTGGATAGAATAGTGTCTGTTGAGTATGATCTGAAAAAGGAGGCTTTAGAAGAGCCTTTTGATGGAGATGCGTATTATAAAAATACGATAGGTGTAACAGTAATGGACGAGAAATATGTTGACCGGGTGATTTTGAAAGTAGATGCTTCAAATGCTCCATATCTCGTAACCAAGCCGTTGCACCATTCGCAACGCGTACTGGAGCAGTTGCCGGATGATGGAATCATTCTGGAACTTTTTGTACACCATAACTTTGAATTGGAACGATTGATTTTGGGATTTGGTGATACGGTTCAGGTGCTACAACCCAGTTCACTCCGGAGGAGGATACAGGATCAGCTACAAAATGCGCTGGATCAATACAGAACACATTTACACCAACCGAACTTGGTAGCCGCTTCAAGGAAACTGGAGCGGAATGGATATGTTGTTTTGAACGATATATATACGCGGAAGGAAATTCGGGAAATAGGGAAGAAGATTTATATTTACTTTGATAAACACGATGAGCCGACTTTTGGAAAGCGGACGTTATTGAAAGATATTCCCGAACTGAAAAAAATTGTATTGAATAGGAACCTGAGAAAAATTGTACAGGTTGTGGATGAGAATGCTTTTCTGACGAAAGCCATCTATTTTGATAAGCCTGATACGGATAATTGGTATGTTACCTGGCATCAGGATGTTCCGGTCAATGTAAACAAACGGATAGAGACGGACGGTTTTTCTTCCTGGACCAACAGAAATGGAATTACGAGTGTATGCCCGCCCGAGGAAATTCTGAAATGTACGTTTAGTATTCGTGTGCATCTGGATCAGGCTACGGTCAAAAATGGTGCATTAAAGGTTATACCCGGTTCTCACAGTCAGCGTTATTCGGATGGAGAAAAAGAAGCTATTATTTCCAGTGCTACTCCTGTTACTATAGAAGTGCAGGAGGGAGGTGTTCAGTTGATGAAACCACTTTTATTACACGCTTCTTCCAAAGCGCAAAATCAAAAACGAAGACGTGTGATTCACCTGGAGTTTTGCTCGATGGAACTACCGGGGGAATTGGAGTGGCTTGAACGTGAAGAATTGTAAAATCACTTTAGATTGTTCATATTCAATTCTTTCTTCGTTATCCTATTAATACCTCAGATTCATGACCGTATTTTTGTAAAAGTGATTGAACAGATTTTATATCAAAATGATTTGCTTCTATTCGTAAAATATTATCGCAATCTTCGAGGTCAAAATTAATTCTTGCTTCAGGTATTATATTTTTTAAGTCCTGAACAATTTTGTGGCTGTCAGACTTTCTTTTAACAGAAGTCTTAAATATTTCAATCATAACTGCTTATTTCAAATTACAGGGGTTTTAATAGGCGAGTACCGGTTTTTGATGAATATATTCATTTGAATAGAGTACTTTTACTATAAAGTCAGCAAGGTCTGAACGACCTATTTTTCTACCTTTTGGAGGGCAGTGTTGATTCTTGATTCGATATCTACCGGTAAATTCCTTGTTCACTAAATAAGTAGGACGTACACAAGTCCAGTTAATATCAGTTGTATCATCCAAAATTGTTTCCCATCGGGTTTGGTCAGAATATATTTTGTTGAAATTAGGACGAATAATACGATTTAGAAAGAAATTATCTGTTGATGTATCACTCATGTCGATAAGAGCAGATGTTATGGTAATCAGTCTCTTTATTTGATTGGATCGCATTGCTGCAATGATATTTCTACCTCCTTTAGAGTAGATTTCCGTATAAGAATTGTTTTTACCTGTTCCTAATGCAGAAACAATAGCATCACAGTCTTTGAATAAATCAATGAGTTTTTCAGCTTCCATAACACTTCCCTGAATAACTTCAATCTGATCTTTTTGGAGATTGGGTATATCTGCTGTGTTTAATTTGGACGGGGTTCTGACCAGAATTTTTACCTTATGATTTTCAGAGATGAGTTTTTTTAGGACTTCGTATCCGGTATCGCCTGTTGCCCCCAATAAGAATATTTTCATTTTTTGTCAATTTATGCTGACAACAAAGTTAGTGGGAGAAACTGAGGAGTATTTTTAATAACCCGATAATAACTAGGACAAATCATGCGTAATGTTCTTCTTGAATGTAGAAGGGGTTTGTCCAGTAATTTTTTTGAATACTCTGGAAAAATAGGACGGATCGTCAAAACCTACTTCAAAGGAGATCTCACGAATATCCATATTAGACTCAAACATTAAAATTTGACTATTGATAATAATTGTTTCCTGAATTAATTGCTTACAGCTTTTTTGAAAATGTTTGTTTACACAGCGGTTGAGATAATTCTCGGAAACATTTAATACCTGGGCATAATAGGTAACTGATTTATGTTCTTTATATGATTTGTTGAGTAACTGTTTAAAATGGTTAGCCACTTCATGCTGCCGGGTGATCGTTTTTTTACCATCATTGATTTCTATCAACTTATGAAGCAAAGCCTGTAATAATCCACTTCCAACTTTGCGATTGGGAGTGCTGGCCGAAACTTCTTTATAGAGTAGTTGACATAAATTATTGAACCATAGATTTGTATTGTGGTTTAATAGGGTTAATGTTTCGATATTCAGGAGATCAGCAAGTTCTATTTTACCAAGTACTGATGAGAGAACTTTATTCTCCATAAGAATGAAAAAGCCGGATAAGTTACTTTTTTTTGATAGCAAAGCAAAAACATCCCCTTCGGTAACATACAAAATAGATGGGCGGTCAACTGTATATTTTTCTACGCCTACTTGTTGGTAATAACTACCCTTATATAGGTAAATGATGAAGTTATAGTCTGTTCGTAATAAGGGAGTTGGTAAAACCAAGTAATCAGAAATTTTTTCTAAAGGATAAATTTGTAATGGTGTGGATTGCCATTTAAAAAGGTCAGCATTCATTCTGATATAGTTATCAAAGAAACTTTTATGTGTGATGCTTTTCGTCACGTTAAGTATTTTGATGATGCTACTTTTTAAGTTGTTAATCGCATTATAAAGGTAAATAAATCAGATAGAATAATCTAATCATGAATAATGCTAATGCTATTTTTATGTAGGCCTATAAGGAGGATGAGTTACATCACTTACAATGAGTATACTAATTCGAAGATTTTCTATTCAGAAGTTCCTAAAAATTAAAGCCTAAGCCCAGACGAACCCCGCTCCCTGTCATTCGAATATCGGGTGTTTGTTCCAATGAGTTTGTAAATGAGGTGCTCAATGGGAAAAATTTGATGAATGCTAATTCCAGAGAAATAGAGTGTTTATTATTTAAGATAAAGGAAAAACCATGTCCTAATGACAATGAAAGAGCAGATATTTTATAATCCACAGTCTGATGATTGGAATAGGTATCTGAGTTTGCTTGTAATTGTGCAACGACGGAGTCAGTTAATTGAAAGGATTGATTGTATTTGGAAGTAAAGTAGTTTAATCCTATCGGGATGTAGAATGCAACATTTCGTTTATTAGCATCGTATTGAAAATGATAGTTGAATCCTCCAGAGAAATAATTACTTCCATACGACATCACGGCTATTTCTCCATTTATTCCAACATAATGTTTCCTGCTAAAATACTTTCCAACTCCTGCAAAAATTGAAATAGGGAGATCTGTATTACCTCCTCCGGAGTACTGATAATAAGTGTCGGAAGTAAAATGGTCATTAAAATTGAGAAAGGAAACTCTAACCCCTGCCGAGAATTCAAATTCGGACTCTTTCCGCTGTTTTAGTGTAAATACTTTGTTTTTAGTGATAAATTCTTTATCGTATTCAAAATATTTGTATTCATCACTACTGAAAGAATACAGTTTACCATCCGTAGATTTAAAGGTAAGTACACCGGTACTTTGATCGTAATTCAGAATTTCTCCTTTTAGCTCTGAAGTGTATTTTCTTGTTCCTCCTCTTCCGTCTCGTATTTCTTTATGAACGGCAACGACATCATAAATCTCTGTAATTCTACTTTTTGTGTGTGTTGCTGTGTCGCTTTGTGCATATAATCCAATACTCCAAAATACGATTGCTATACTGATTAGTGTTTTCATTTTTTGTTCGTTGTAATTGATTGTATCTGTCCGGATGTCTTCGTGTCAAATTTTTTGTTCTGTAAGATTAACATTATTTCTGAGATAAACCATAAGCTGATTGGCAAGCAGTTTTACACGATCAATCTCTGAATTGTTGTAGTTAGAGGGGGGATGCTTCTTGATTTAGACAGGAAATCGACATAAATTGTCAATTTCCTGTCCGTTAATTTTAATTATACTTGATTCTGTAAATGAGTAGTTTAAAGTCCGGGGTGGCGAGGTTTTTTTTGCAAGTTTAAGACTGTGATACCTATTCTTTGACAAACAATACGACCGGTCTGTTTTCAAATTTCAGCAAGTAGGTACCGCTGGCCAAATAATCTACTGTAATGGTAGTGTTTGTAGTGCCATTATGCACGGTCTCACCTTGTAAATTCAGAATGGTGAAGTTTTCATCACTTGTTAAACCTTTTACAGAAAGAACAGAACTTGCCGGGTTAGGATAGATAGACACTTTTAGATGGTCAGGGTTAATTTCATCTAATCCAACAATCGTTATGTTTGAGCAAGCAGAAGTATCGCTACAACCATTTTGTCCGGTTACAACTACAGCGTACGAACCTGTTTGAGTTGCAGTAAATGTTTGAGCGATTTCACCGGGAATAGGAGTGTTACCATTATCGCAATCGACCCATTGGTACTGTGTACCTGCAGATACTTCGTTTGCGGAAAATGAAGGACCGCTTGTTGTAATTGTATTATCGACGGGATCCAGAACTGTTAAGTCCAAGTGGACAATACTATCACAACCTCCGACAGCACCACCGGAATACAGATAGGTTGCCGTATTATTATCTGTAGTATAGGTATTCCCATCTATCCAGGTCAAAGATCCACAACTTTCAATAGTTGCTGTTGAATGTACATCAGAAGAAAATACGCCGTTCACCCAATCAGTCGCAGGATCCATGTTTGTTAGTGTAAGGTGATTCGCTCCACTGGTCAAATCGGTAGCAATTGTACTACCAACACCATCCTCAAAACGGTAGTATGCTACCAATCCTGATTCGTTTCCATTCAAATCGGTATTCATAGTTGCATTGATTTCGGTACTACTTCTGGCTGAATTCCAAATTCGTACATCATCAAACTTTGTGTTCGTGAATTGTTGACCTTGATCGAAGCGCGCACCGACTACTAAACCAATCATTTGGGTTGTAGCATTCAGGTCAACGCTCCCGGTTGTAGGAACTGTTGTAACTGCAGTACCGTCGATGTAGATAATTTGATTCGATCCGTCAAAAACATAGGCAATATGGTGCCATTCCCCCGGGGTTGGAGCCGTTCCGGGACCAGAATTGATTGAATTTGGACTTAATCCTTCTGCCCACGTATTAAAGCTTCCATCTGCTGCCCATCCTCCGAGAGCAATATAAGAGCCGTTCCTCCAATTTACGTAAATATCATTGGCTGTATAATCATCGGAATTGATCCACATTTCAATAGTGAACTGTGAAAAATCATACTGTAAAAAGTTAGAACCATATAAGAACTGATTGGTTCCGTCAAGGTCAACAGCTGTTATACATTGTGCTGTAGCGGATTTTAAGCTAAAAGAAGCGAATCCAAAAACACATAAGATGCGTACTAAATTTTTCATAATCAATTATTTTTTGATGAATTTTGAGGTGAACAATTTGTTGTCTGTTTGAACATGGATAAAGTAAACTCCTGGAGTGATATCCTCAACATTTAGTTTCCCCTCAGGAAAAATGACACCTTTTTTAACGATTTGTCCGGATAAACTTACTACTTGATAATCGGCCTGATTCGTTAATTCCCTAATTCTTATTTCTCCCGAAGTAGGATTGGGAGAGACGGAAATAGTTTCATGAAGATTCGCTTCTTGTATTCCTAAGCTGCTGCATGATAAACTAAAGCTGGCTGTCGCATCAATATCTGTCCAGTTCGTTGTAGCGTCTGTTACATCATCCACCTCAATGCAAGTTAGGTTTGGATTTGAAGTAGCGTCAAAGCTCCCTAACGTTGTTGAATTTAAGTTTTTCATATTTAGCGATGTCAATTCATTTGATTGACAAGTGAAGTATGCCAAATCGACATTTTGACTTACGTCTAATTGTTGAATGCTGTTGTTTTCACATCGTAATACGCTCAAAATTGGATTATTGGAAACATCTAAAGCAATTAGGTTATTTCCATTGCAGCTAAAATTGAACAAACCAGGTAATGCACTAAGATCGAGTGAGGAAATAGAATTACCTCCACAGGCTAAATTACTTAATAGCGGACAATTACTTAAATCCAGGGAAGTTAATGTGTTGTTAAAACAGCTTAGCGAAAGAAGGTTTGGATTATTGCTCAAATCCAAAGTAGTAATGTGGTTAAAATTAATAGTCAGATTTTTCAGAGCTGTATTTTGAGCTACATCCAGGTTAAACAACTCATTCGATGTTACATCCAGGGTCTCCAGCGCCGTGTTTTGGCTAAAATCGACAGAGGACATACTGGTATTATCAGTTGTTATTACTGTGTGTAAAGAAGTCAATGCTCCCGTATTTAACGAAACCAAATTTCCATTGTATCCACAATTTAAGTACTCCAGTGCTGAATTCTGGCTAACATCTAATGAAGCGATGCTATTTCCGTAGCAACGCAAGTCTGTTAATGACGAAAATGCTTCGAGACCTGTTAAGTCTGAAATATTGAGGTAACCGCAATCCATTTGACCAGAAAATGCAGCAGCTTCACTGATTTGAATTTCAGAATCACTATTTGTGTTAATTGCCGTATTGGCAAGCAAATAGGCTTTAAAATTTGCATCCGGAATAGTGACGTTTTGAGCCAATACTGTCGTGCTCATCATTGTCATTGTTACTATTCCAAGTATTGATCTTTTCATTGTTTACTGTTTAATTATTTTTGTTTTTAGAGGTAAATACTATCAATAAAGCTGTTTTCAGTACTTAGATCATGTGGTACATTTAATAATCCATTCCAATGAATTCGCCATCCAATTTGTAGGAATAAGTGAATGTTGTCCCACCGGTTTCGGGTTGAAGCATTACTACATACTCCGCTTTGGAAGCTTCTCCCGTATCCGGATATTTAATGAAGGCCATGTGCAGCCGGGGATTATCTACTTGTTTGTCTTCTTTTAGGTTTTCTTTCGATTTTTCTACAAGCTCGCCTAGTTGACGGAGGCTAACGCTAGTACCCAATTGAAACATAAAATCGGTAGCTTTGGTTCCTTTCGGAATTTCGATGGTGATATCCGAATTTTGTTGCCAGTCTCCGCTAGTCAAATTCCATTGACCCATTTGCATCGATTCCGGTTCTGTCGTAGCTGTGACACCAACAATGTTTCCAATGGATTCGTTATACGTAATACTTATTTCGGTAAAATAGGCATCGTTTCCAAATTCACTTTTGATTTGGTTCTCTATTTTTTCAAATCCATCTGCGTTTGCAGGTTCATTCCCGCTATTCTGACCACAAGACAATACTAATGCTCCGGAGATAAGGAATGCAAATACGTTGTTAGCTTTCATCATTTTGTTTAATTTTTACTGTTGTTGTACACGATAAACCGCGTTAATACATGTAAAAATAGAGTAGGGAAGCTGTTCCTGAAACAGGGATTCAATTTCTGTTTATGATGAAAGAATATCCGTTTGAAACGAAAATATATTCGTTTTTAGCTTAGCTGTTTTTAAAACGATTTGCAGAAAGAAAGGAGGATAAGAAAGATTCTTTTTTTCGGGTTGAAACAGGTATTTTCTTTTGATTTCTGAGTACAATTTCCCCGGATTTATCATATTTATCGATGAATTTTAAATTCACCATATAGGATTGATGAGGTCGTAAAAAGTTGTTGTTCAGGAGTATTTCTTCAAATTCTTTTAGTGTTTTCGAAACAACAAATTTCTTTTCCTCCGTACAATAGAAGGTGGTGTAGCCCTTATCCGACTCACAATACAAGAGTTCGTTTAGGTCAATTACCTGATAACTGTCCTGTAAGGAGAGAACGATTGTCTCATTTTCGTTACCCATCAGTTTTTTGACGGTACTCAGCTTCTCTCTATGTTTTTCGATAGGTGTTACTTCTACTTTTTGCAAAGCAGCTTTAAGTTCATCAACATCGACGGGTTTTAGCAAATAATCAACAGCGCCAATTTTCAGTGCTTTTAAAGCGTATTCTTCAAATGCCGTAATAAAGATGATTTTGAAATCAATTCGTTCAAATTGATCGAGAAAGTCAAATGCCGTTCCGTCGGTAAGATTAATGTCTAAAAAAATCAACTCCGGTTTGCAGGTTCTGGCAACGACCAATGCTTCAGCAACGGATTCACACTCACCAATAACGTTAATGTCACTATCAATTGATTCCAATAAGTTGATCAATCCTTTTCTTATGTATTCTTTATCTTCAACTACCAGTGCTTTCATTGTTTACCGAATTTGTAAGGAATAACTAACGTTACCTGTGTTCCGTTCTCATTATTACTTTTTCTATCTATAATCTGTATGGAACCTTCTGTTTTCAATTCTCTTGCCAACAGTTGAATCCGTTCTTTTGAAATAGAAGTAGCCAATGACTTTTTTGAGTTCACCGAACGATTTTTCTTTTCCTGAACTCCGATACCATTGTCTGTAATTGTACAAATAAGTTGGTTATCAGGAAATGAAAATTCAACTTCAATCTTCTTTTCCCGGTGATCAGGCGTGAAAGCATGTTCTATCGCATTTTCTACAAACGGTTGTATCAACATGGGGGGAATGAGTATGTTTCCTGAATGTATAGTGTCTGCTACACGAATTGTAAAGGTAAACGATTGATTTGATTCGATATTCTGAATAGCTACATAGTTTTCAAGCGCAATAATTTCCTGAGATAGGGGAGTCATTTTTTCCCGGGAACTTTCCAGTGTAACCCGAAGGAGTTTTGAGAATTTGGATAAATAAAGACTGGCTTTCTGATCTTCCTTATTCAGAATCATACCCTGAAGAACGGACAGTGAGTTAAATATGAAATGAGGGGTCATTTGAGAACGAAGCAGTTTCTGCTCGAGCAAACTGTTTTCATTTTGCGACTTAATGTGTCGCAGGCGTAGTTGAAAGATGAGAATGGCGGCAATTAATAAGACGATTAAGAAAACAACGATTCCAATGAGAAGACGCGATTCTGATTTCTCCAAATCTTTGTTCGTAAGCTCAACCTTCTTGGTCAATTTTTGTTCCTTTGCATTGAAAACCTCCAACTCCTTTTGAAATTTAAAATCGTACTCAATTTGCGCAATTTTTTCGATTTTCTCCTTATTGAAAATGCTGTCGCTATAGCGTTTAAAATCTTGATGATAATGCAAGGCCTGTTCGTATTCACCTAATTTATTGTAGATTTTTGAAAGTATTTCAGTCACATCCCGCTGGTGTGCTAATAGATCAGATGCGTATGCTATTAGTTTAGCAGAAAGTCCATATTCCAATGCTTGTTGATAATTGTTCTGCTCAAGATAAATTTTCGAAATTCCGATGAGTGAACTACACAAACCCATTTTTAAATCGTTGGATTCATTTATTTGTTTTGCTTCTTCAAAATGAATTAGAGCCTCTTTATATTTTTTTTGTAGTAATAAAATACTTCCAATGTTATTTAAGTTACTGGCAACAGCTCTTAAGTTATTACCATCTCGGTTGATTGCTAGTGCACTGGAAAAATAGTCAAGAGCATTTGGATATTCTTTTTTCTTACTCAAAACACTGCCTATTTCGTTGAAAGCCATTGCTTGAATACGCTTGTTGTCATTTCCTTTGTTCAGTTCTATAACCTGATTAAAAGTGCTAAAAGCTTTATTTAGTTTTTCCTGATGTAAGTAGATCGAGCCAATATTCATGAGGCAGATGGAAGCATTGATTGAATTTCCGAGTTTTTCATGTTTCACCTGAGCTTTTTTGAAGTAATCCAATGCTTTCGGATAGTTGCCCTGTTCTCCGTAAACACTTCCGATATTCCCTAAGCATTTAGCTATGCCAGAATCGTCTTTAACTTTTTTCTTTAATTCGAGTGCTTTAAAATAGTAAGATAATGATTGATCAAACTCACCCTGATCGGCATAAATATTCCCAATATTAAGGTAGCTTCCGGAAATTCCTTTCAAATCATTTCTTGCTTCATCTATTTCTGCGGATTTTAAATAATACTCAATTGCTTTTGGATAATTTGACTGATAATAATAACTTGTACCTATGCAATTTAAACTAAAGGATTCTCCCTCTAAACTGCTGGAATTCCTATAAATTTCAAGTGCTTTTTTCGCATTTTCAATAGCACTTTGATAATCTGATTTCTCAATATGGATCCATGCTCTTTCATAGTAAACATTGGCAATTCCTATTTCGTAGTTCAGTTTTAGAGCAATTCTTCTTGCTTCCTGACAAGCTTTTTCAGCTTTTGTAAGATCAATGTCTGTTGCGATATGCGCAAATTGGGTCAACAAGTTAACGCGATTTGTGTCCTCTTTTGTATGAAGTTGTAGTTCATTTTCCAAACTATCTAGAACAGATGTCTGTCCTATTGCCTTAATTGCAAAAATAATAAGGCAGAAATTTAGTGTTAAGTACCTGAAAAAAGCAGACAGGAAGAATCTTTTCATGCTCAGTTAAACAATAGTGGATTTGAATTAAATGACAAGTTTTGCGTAAAAATCAAAAAAAATGAGGATAAACCAGTTGTAAATCGAATTTTTTTATTCTGATGTCATTTGTAATATGGGTTTGCTTTTAAAAAGCAATTTATCTACTTCTTGATTTTTCAAAGTATCAAACTCCTGTTATTTTGGTAGTGTAATGCTTAGGCTTGTGTTACAGCGTTACGATGAATGTGTATATATGAAATTGAAGGCTCTTCCTAAAATTTTTAGTGTATGAACAGCTTTACGCTAATTCTTAACAGCTTGTTTTTTAATGAGTATTGAAATATAAAAATGTGAGAAAATATTTTTTGTTCAATTTTTTTGCTACATTGCTTTCACATTAATTAAACAGAATACTAAACAAAAAATTAACCTTATCAACTCGCATATTAATAACGGATATACTACTTTTCTGGATTTCTGCCTCTAAGAATTTTACGCCTACTACACGTGTTTTCTTATCGGTATGTAAACGACTCTGAATACTGAATTTTCTGATAACAGTGAAATTTCCTGAAAATTGAGTAGGGAAGAAGGACACAAAGGAAATTTTTATATCTACTGAATGTGTGCAGAATCATTGAGAGAAATGAATAACTCTCTCGGTGAATATGTAAAAAGAAAAAAGGTGTTGTATAACATCTTGATAACAGTAAATAATTCAAAACCTATAACTAAAAATTCTAATTATGATTAAATTTAAACAAATCGCATGTTTATGCATTGTGTTACTCTTTTCGATTACTTCGAATGCGCAGACTAAAACTCTGTCTACTATTTCTGTGAATGGCTCACAAGACAATATCAATTTTGCAACTTGTTCATCCATTCAGCCTATAAATTTTTTCTTTAACTCAATCAGGACATACGAATCAAATGTTTCAAGTGCCCAAAGTTTTTCGTATGAAATCAATTTTTATCGAAATGGTAATCAAATTGATTCAAAGACGTATAACTCCGGTGATCAGGAGATTAATTGCTCCGGGCTTATAATATGTCCAAACATATACTACACATTTGATAATGTTGAGCCATTATCCGGTTATTATTATGCCAAAATAATTATTCGTAGGTATATTTTAGGATTTTATGTTGAGACACTTGTAACGGAACAAACGAATACAATAGTCGTAACTCGTCCTGATGACGGTCTGTATTCAGTATGCTCAGGAAGTGACTACGATAATTCATTTTCTCGATGTCAGGATGTGAATGAAATTTATCAATTTGTACCGGGAGAGTACTTTTTTGTTCAGAAAAATGCAGGAATGATCTATAAGTTCTCTAGTTTGGGGTCTTCAGGAGATAATGTTTGGGGATTATCATTTAATCCGCCGGCGAATCTTCCGGGATATTCGAACTTAATTGGCTATAACGATTTTAATACACCAATAACAGATATGGTGTATACCAGTGATGGAAAAACAATTATTTCGTTCAATGACGGGAAGATTCTAAAGATCAATGGAACGGGAGGAAGCGGTGCTAATATGTTTGCAGTAACAGAGTCTACAAATGGTTTTGCAAACATAAGCCCTTATAACTATTACAGCGGGCATCATAAGTTTTTGAGCGGCATTACGGATTTATTTATCAAGGATGATAAATTATTCATTTCCTGTATCAATAAAGGTATGTTGAAGATTAATGGTTCTGGTGGAAGTGGTGCTAATATGTTTGCGATTACGGAAACGCCAACTTCATTTTCCAGTCTTCCGGGTTATAATTACTATTCCGGACACTCTTATTTTTTATCTCCTGTTAATAAAGTGTTTTCAGTTGGTTCGTTCATGTTTGTAAGTACCCTGGATGGCAAATTGTTGAAGATTAATAATACAGGAGGAACCGGAGCCAATATGTTTGCGATTACTGAAACAACAAGCGGTTATAGTACTATTCCTTCTTATAATTTTTATAGTGGACACTCCAAATTTATGGGACCTGTATCTGAAATGTATAGTAATGGAACATATCTGTTTTTAGGTTTTTATAACGGTAAGATTTTAAAGATTAATGGTACTGGTGGTAGTGGTGCTAATATGTTTGCGGTAAGTGAAAATGCATCCGGATTTAGTGGTATACCTTCTTACAACTATTATGTGGGCTACAGTAATTATTCGTCAGCGATCAATAAAATTACGCATAATCCAAGCGGAAACCGGTTATTTATAACCTTTGGAAACGGGAAAATCATGAAAGTATTTAATAGTGGGGGAACAGGTGCTAATATGTTTAATGCTACAGAAGTTCTACATGGTTTTGTAACGACAAGTGGTGCTTATGCTACACAATTAGAAGGAAGTGCACATTTTGCCTCATCAGTTACAGATATCGATTTTTATGGTAATACCCAGATGATTTGCCTGGCAAATAATAAAGTCTTAAAAATTAATGGAAATGGAGGAAGTGGTGCTAATATGTATGCAGTGGCTCAGACGGGGAATGGATTCAGACCGTTATTGGGATATACTCAGTATTTAACCGGTTCGCAATTATTTTCATGTCAGTTACTGGTTCTCATGAAAAAGGAAGCTTCGGTTGAAGAAGATGAAGCATTTGCAGAGACAGAAGAACCATCACTTGCTATAAAAGTCTATCCAAACCCCTTTGAGGAGTCTATTTCACTGTCAATACCAGTTGAACTTCAGACGAGTGATGTAGCCATTTCGCTTGTAGATATCAACGGACGTGTTCTTCTGACAACAGCCGGGAATCAATCCGGAACACTTGATACCAGCTATTTACCTTCAGGTTTCTATTTAGTAGTCGTTAAACAAAATGATGCTCTACTTCATACTTCCAGAGTTGTTAAAAACTAGTTGTACGCAGTAAGAAAGTCATATCCTGAAATACTGTTTTGAAAAGCCTTCTCAGAGATGAGAAGGCTTTCTCCTTCAATAGTAAATGAGGCTTTGGAGTCTTTTGGCAATAGGAGAGCTGAAGCACGTTGAAGTATTTCTTTACGAATATTTTTTCAGATAATCGTTTTTCTGTGTAGCAAAGTCTGCTGCTATATACTTTTTAAGTTTTTCGGTTTTTCTAATTATTGTCCTGTAGGTTCTTCTTGTAGAAGGTCTATCGCTTCTTTATCTTTCAGTTGGTCGAATATTTTTTGAGAACCAATAGATTGACTCCGTCATATTTTAATGCGAATACCAACTGTCTATATAAATTATCATCAGGTAAATAGTGTGGTGTGTATACCTGCCATTGTTCAGTAGTGTATTTGCGGTTCTTGGTACTTGAAGTTCATATTTGTGAATCAATGCTTCATAACCTACTAATGTCCCTTCCTCCGGTGGCTTCCTTCCGTGAAAAACAGTTATTTCTACTGAAAAACGATTAGATTCCATATTTTTCATGAAAAATGATTATGCGCTACTAATGATAAATAATACACAAAAAGCATAAAAAAATATGGGGGAATTGTAATTTGTTCTACAAACGCAAATTAAGAAAACGTATAAAAATAAAAAAGGCTCTAAATCTTTCAAAGCGGTCTGGACGGAAGTACAATCGAACTTTTGATGCCGTTTTTGACGTGGACATGGAATGTAAAAGCTGCTGTATTTCCTTTTTGTCACTCTGCAACATCCAAGGTCTGCGGGAGTAGGGGAGTAAAAGAGGCGTTCCCCGCAACAATAAAAAAAAACGGGTTCCCCGAAGAGAACCCGCCTGCCGGAACAGCAAAAACAACCAGTCGTGACCAACCCTGTTCCGGACTCTACCCGGTTTATTTATTCCACAGCAAGTTTCTG